>CAWJZU010000033.1:0-37729 GCA_963847345.1 uncultured Alphaproteobacteria bacterium
ACGCATCGCCAACTCGTTACCAAAATTGTCGTTGCACACACCGGCATTCTGCTTCGTAGACTTGGCGCGGCGTGCGGTAGGCCAGGCTCTGGTGCTGGCGCTCCTCATTATAGAAGCCGAGCCAGGAGCCGATGCCGGCCTTGGCCTCAGCGACACTGGCGTAGGCGTTGAGGTAGACCTCCTCGTATTTGAGGCTGCGCCACAGCCGCTCGACGAAGATGTTGTCCATGTAGCGGCCCTTGCCGTCCATGCTGATCGTGACCCCGTCGCGCTGCAGGGTGCCGGTGAAGTCATCGCTGGTGAATTGGCTGCCCTGGTCGGTATTGAAGATCTCGGGGCGGCCGTGCAGAGAGCGCTTCTTCGAGGGCCTCGACGCAGAACTCCGCGCCGAGCGTGTTCGACAGCCGCCACGCCAGCACGGCACGGCTCACCCAGTCCATGATTACCACCAGGTAGAGAAAGCCCCGGGCCATCGGGATGTAGGTGACGTCCGCGCACCACACCTGATTGACCCGCTCGATCGGGATCCCGCCGAGCAGGTAGGGGTAGATCTTGTGGGCCGGTGCCGGCTTGCTCGTGTTCGGCCGCTGGTAGATCGCCACCAGGCCGGCGAGCCGCATCAGGCGCTGCACCCGTTTGCGGTTGACGACATGGCCCTGGGTCGCCAGCCACGCCGCCATCCGCCGCGAGCCGTAATACGGCCGCGCCAGGTACTGCCGATCGATCAGCGCCATGATCGTGCAGTCTTCCTCGCTGATCTCGGCCGGCCGGCGGTAGACCGATGCCCGCGATACCGACAGCAGCCGACATTGCCGCGATACCGGCAGCGCCGGAGCCTCGCGATCGACCAGAGCGCGCCGTTCCGCCCGGCTCATTTGCCGAGCTTGCGTGACAAAAAATCGTTTTCGACCTTCAGCTGGCCGATCTGCCGGTACAGAAGATCGACCTGCGCCGTGCTGGCCGCGTCCTCCGATACCGCGCCGCCGACTTCGAAGACGCTCACCGCGCCATCCAGGAGCTGCTTCTTCCAGGCGTATATCTGGTTCGGGTGAACCCCATACGCGCTCGCCAGCTCGGCGACCGTTCGGTCGCCCTTGATCGCCGCTAGCGCTACCTTCGCCTTGAACGCTGCCCCGTGCTTCCTGCGTGTCTGCTTCATTTCCTGCTCCCGCGCCATCGGCGCTTCCTAGGGGCAGGGCTCCACCTTAACCAACTGTCTCATTTTCGGGGTCCAGCTCAGATCGAAGGCCCCGAGCATGGCCTGTTTCTTCGCTTGGCCGGGCGCTTCGATGCGCAACTGGGTGCCGCGCCGAGCCCAACAGCGCGCCAGATAGGGATGCGTGAGCGCTTCCGATTCGTCGAGGAACACCAGATCGATCGCGCCCGCCGCGGCCTGGGTTTTCAGATCGGCGAGCCGCTCTCGGCTGGCCTCGACCGCGGCTGCGTCCTGGCGCCCTTTGAGGGTGTGGCGCGGCCGCCGCCAGGCAAACCCCTTTGGCGCAATTGGTGCGCCAGCCACCGCGGCGAGATCGCCGGCCCACCGCGCCGGGCGATCTCGGCACACAAGCGCGGCAGCGTCCAACCGCCGTCGTGGCGCGTGTCTTCGTTCAGGATCGCCGCAGCGATCGCTCCGGCATGCGGCCCAATCGCGGATTGCCGTCCCGGCCTCTGGCGCCGCCGCAGCCCCGCCACCCCGCCATGCGCGAAGTAACCCCGCCAGTTGCGCACCGTGCTGACATGCACCCCAAGAACCGCGGCGATCTCCCCGGCGTGCCGCCCCTCCAGCATCAACAGGATCGCCCGCGCCCGGTCCGCTTCGCCGCGCTGCCCCGATTTCGACAGGGCGCGCAACGCGGCCCGTTCCGCAGCATCAGCCGTGAGCTTCGATTTTCCCGGCATGCTTGACCTCCACACCCTCATCTCAGACAAACAATCCATCCCATCGCCCATTCTCCGGCCGTCTGCTTAGCTCCAAGGCGATCTGTCGGTTGGACAGGTTCAGGCCCATGAAGTAGAGGCACAACACCCAGACCCGTAGCGGCTGATGGTGTCCGGCCAACGCCGTGCCGGTGAGGTTGTCGAAGCGCGACGCGCACGCCTTGCAGCGATACTGCTGCGCCGATCGGGTTGAGCGTCGTCGCGCCCGTCCCGGATCACCGCGTCACTGCCGCAACCAGGGCAGCGTATGCCCTCCGGCCAGCGGCGCTGGCGCACCAAGGCGAAGCACTTGGCGTCGTCCATCAGGCCAGAGAGGTCGACCAGGTCGGATGCAGCCATGGTGGCGCGGACTCCTTGCATGAGCGAGGTCAGCTATCCCCACTCGCGCCCACGCACCAGGCCTCTTTTGCTCCACGACCCGGTCCCAACCTCATCACCCCGAAACCCGATAAGAGCGTTTTCGGAAATCCGGTGTCGTCAATGATCCAGGCCTCGATCGCACTGCTGCCTTCGGCACGGTCAGCTCCTGGATCCGGCCGAGAACCCGCTCGTTCGACCACGGCGCGTTGGCGACGAAATGCAGCAGCGACTGGTGCTTGGCCGAGACCCGCGCCGGCGCCGTTATCGCCGCGATCGGCTCGACGCTCTTGCACTCTCCCGGCAGCAGCAAGCCCCGGCAATAATCATGCAACGGCTGCATCCGATCCGCATGCCCGATCACCTCGGCGAGCGCAGCGACATAGGCCGCAAACCGTTCTTGCCGGTCCTCGCTCATGCCCTGTTCCCTCAAGACAACGCTTTTTAAGGGTATCCCGGACAGCCACCCCAGAGATTGCGAGTTACTGACGCAGTAAGACTAGTGATGCGCCCAAATATCAGGTCATTTTGTCATCCACATATCGCTTTGGTGTCACAGCTCAGTGAGATCGTTCGCCGGGCGCTGCGTAATTCGGTTTAGCGAGTAAGCGGTTTGCGACGGATGCAGCGTGCGTGCGGTTCGTTGCTCGCAATTTTCTGAGGATATTTCGTACGTGTACTTTTACTGTGCTTTCACTCATGTTTAAGCGGTTTGCAATTATCTTATTCGCGTTCCCTTCTCGCAGAAGATCGATTACAGCGAACTCACGCGATGTGAGGTTTTTCAGTTCCTCCCCTACCAGCTGAAGTTGCTCATCCTTCTCGGGACCATCTTCCTGGGCTCCGCGCCACGCCGAAAGCAGCGCGCCTGCTGGGAAATATGTTCCCCCTGCCTCAACAAAAGTGAGAGCAGCGATTGCGACTTCCGCTGCTATCGAAGTAGGAATATAGCCTCGTGCCCCACAGTTGAGCGCGCAAACAACGTCATCGGCATCATCCCTATCAGAAATCATGACGATCGGTATCGGTGGTTGCTGACTTTTAATGAGCTGTAACTGCGCCTGTACCCAATTATCGGCCACGCCGGCGTTTCTTATGTAAAGAAGAACAAGTATACGATATTCCTTATCAACAAATTCATCTGTGCTAGATATATATAGCAGTTCGTCGAAGCAGGAAACACCTTACAATCCGAGTTTTCCGCGCCGGGCGCGTGAGTTGGGTGGCACCTGGGATGCCGGACGGCAGGTCTGGTGGTTCGAATTAACCAAGGAAGAACAGGTCGCAGCGCTGTGCGACGAGATTTACGGGCCGCCCGGCTTCAAGGAGTCCGCCACGCCGCATTACCATGGGCATCGGCAGCGGCTGAGGGAACGAGTTCTGGAAGCTGGCCCCGATACATTGCCTGATTACGAGTTGCTCGAAGGATTGCTGTTCACCCATGACACCCGCCGGGATACGAAGCCGCTCGCGAAGGATCTGATCGAACGGTTCGGCGGCTTTGCCGCGGTCTTCGAGGCGTCGCGGGAAGATCTGGTCGATGCCGGGGTAAGCCACGCCGGGGCGGCGTGTCTGCGGATGGTCCGCGAAGCCTCCGTGCGGCTGGCAAAATCGGAATTGGGATCGGCGCCGCTTCTGGGTTCATGGGACAAGTTGATCGACTATTGTTCCGTCCGTATCGCCAACAGGAAGATCGAGGAGTTCCACGTCCTGTTTCTCGACCGCCAGAACGCCTTGCTGAAAGACGAGCGGTTGGGCAAGGGAACGGTCAATCACACACCCGTATATATTCGCGAAGTGATAAAGCGCGCTTTGGAGCTTGCCGCATCCGCCATGATCCTGGTGCATAACCATCCGTCGGGTGATCCGACGCCGTCCCGCGAAGATATTGCGGTTACGTTCCAGCTGGTAGCTGCTGCAAAGACCGTGAATATCGCTGTGCATGACCACATTATTATCGGCCGGGGTATGCATGTCAGTTTCCGCGACCTGGGATTTCATCGACGACGTAAATCCGATCCCTGTTGCCGCGGCTGCTGATGTGAAAACGCAGCCTGCATCCAAGCGAAGGCGTGGCGGGGCGCGGTAGGAAATTTCAAGTGCTGATAGCGGTTACGGTCGACCGCCCTCGCTGAAACCGCAGCTTCGATTTGTGTTATTGGTACGAGCCCCCCAGGCGCCATATCCGGGTCCCCGCTCGGTGACGTGGTGACCTCCGGCCGATGCGGACGCCGCTCGAGGCGGCCGATCTCAATCGCGAGCGTCCGTAAAGCCGCATGCACCCCAGCAGCGTGCCGGACATTTTTGCGCAAGCCGTCACGGCTTGCTATCGTCCGGATCGGCCCCGAGCGGATAGGGGCAACGAGAGGACAAGCTGGAGGCGCGGGTTGACGAGGTACTTAAGGGCTTTGGCCGTGCAGAACCGGGTGATCGGGGCCCTTCTGATGCGCGACATACAGCAGCGCTGGGGTCGCCGTAATCTGGGCTTCGCGTGGCTGTTCATCGAACCGCTCGTCTTTGCTTTTCCGGTGCTTGCGATGTGGTCGGCCATGCGCGGCGGCAAGATTGAGCACGGGATGCCGATCATGGCGTTCCTTTGGAGCGGATATCTGCCGCTGCTGATGTTCCGCCATGTCAGCGGCCATTGTCTTCATGTGATACGAGCCGGCGGACCGCTTTTTTATCATCGCGCCATCACGCCCCTCGACCTGCTTGTCGCGCGCATCGGTCTTGAGGTGATCGGAAATTTGGCGGCGACCGCGCTGTCTTTTCTAGTATTTTACATCATTGGTGTGGTTGAGTGGCCGCATGACGTGAGCCTGTTCATGCTCGGGCTGTTCTACATGACATGGTGGTCGATTGCCGTAGCGTTGATCATCGCACCGTTGAGTGAGCGCAGCGAGATTGTAGCACACGTCTGGCAACCGATATCGTATATGTATTTACCGATTTGCGGCTTCTTTTTCCTCGCTGCGTGGCTCCCCGTTTCGCTGCGCAATGTCGCGTTGACAGTGCTGCCGTCGCTGCACGCCTACGAGATGATCCGAGGCGGCCTGTTCGGGCATCGTATTCAGGTCTTTTATGACATTTCCTATGTCAGTTTTCTGCTGGCTGTGCTTACCCTCCTTGGGCTTTGGCTGATGCACGGCGTGCGCCGACATCTCCAGTTCGACTGACCGGCAACGCATCGCGTCCGCGATCGTCTCGATGAAATCGAGTTTGGATCGCGGGCAGTGCTTCTTCGGACGCGCCACCGGATGGATGCCGCACTTGACGCAAGTCGGTCGCCGGCTCACATTGCGGATATGAGCAGGGCGATCAATCGCGCCGGCTGGCGACGAATTAGCGTCCCGGGTTCCGTTCGAGCCCGGGTCACGCCGATTTGCCGATCACTTGCCGAGGATTTTGGATATGCCCTCGCCGTTTTCGCCCACCGCCGCGGCGGTTTCTGAGCATTCTTCCGCCCCGCTCTCCATCTCGTTCTCGATCCGCGCACTCGTCGAGCCGGGGGTCATGCCGCGCGTTCTCGAGTTGTTTGCGAAGCGCGGTTTTGTCCCCCAACGCTGGCTCAGCGCCGCCTCTGATACCGGGCTCAGCATCGATATCCGCATGACGGGCCTCGATCGCGAGGTGACCGACTACATTGCTCGCTGCATGCGACAGATCCACGGTGTCGAAACGGTGTTTATGATCGAGAGCGACGCCGCGTGAACCCGTAGCCGCTAAGGCCGCAGCAATGTCCTTCGCCGATCACATCCGCGCCTGCAATAACGCCGACCCGGCCCACCTGATACCGCTGCTGGCGCGCGACGATCGGCGGATCGGCTGGCTGCCGCCTGACAATGCCGCCACGCTCTCCCGTTTTCGCCGCGTGTTCGCGGCCCAGCCGGAACGTGTCCAGCTCGTCGCCGAAGGCGATGTCGACACGGTCAGCGCCGCGGTGGACGAGGTAGTCGAGGCGCTCGTCGCCGAGAAACAGGTCCCAAAGTGGCGCAGCGAGACCTTCGATGTCATGGCCCGCTGGGGCGAGGCGCCGCTATTCCGGCTTGACCGCGGCGCAGTACCGTTTTTCGGTGTGCGCGCCTATGGCGTGCATCTGAACGGCTACCGGTCCATCGACGGAGAACTGCATCTGTGGATCGGCCGCCGCGCGCCGGACAAGCGCGTCGCGCCCGACAAACTCGACAACATCGTCGCAGGCGGCATTGGCAACGGCCACGGCGTCGTCGCGACGCTGTTCAAGGAATCCGAGGAGGAGGGCGGGGTGCCGGCTCCGCTCGTCGCGCAGGCGCGGCCGGCGGGCGCGGTCAGCTATCTGATGCGAACGGACATCGGCATCCGCGACGACGTGTTGTTCGTCTACGACCTCGAACTGCCGGTCGATTTCACGCCGCAAAACAGTGACGGCGAGATCGCGCATTTCGAGCTGATGCCGGCCGGGAAGGTCATCGAGCGGGTGCGCGCGACCGACGACTTCAAGTTCAATGTCAATCTCGTGATCCTCGATTTCGCGATGCGCCACGGGCTGCTCCCGGTCGATGACCCGGAATACCTTGACGTCGCGACCGGCCTTCACCGCCCGCTCGACTGATCCCCTTCGCATCGCGATCGGGTCTAGTCGCGTGCGGCCGCCGCCAGCACCTCGCCCGCGCTCATCCCGCCCTCGCGCATCGCCCGGACCGTCAGTGCCTTGTCGCGCTTCGCGAGGCGGCGCCCCTGCGTGTCGGTCAGCAGATTGTGGTGCCGGTAGCGCGGCGTCGGCAGCCCCAGCAGCGCCTGCAGAAGCCGTTGAATGTGCGTCGCGGCGAACAGATCGACCCCGCGGGTCACCAGCGTCACCCCTTGCAGCGCGTCGTCGACCGTGACCGCGAGATGGTAGCTGGTCGGCGCCTCCTTGCGCGCCAGCACGACATCCCCAAGTGCCGCCGGGACCGCCGCGACGCGCTGGCCGTCCTCCTCCCAGGCCAGCGGCCCAATGCGCGCGAGCGCCGCGCCGACGTCCAGGCGCAGCGCGTAATCGATAGCCTCCTCCCGCCGCACCGCCCGCTCCGCCGGATCGAGACGGCGGCAGGTGCCGGGGTAGAGCGCCCCCAGTTCGCCCAGTGACGTTCCATGGGGCGCCCCGCCGGCCCGCGCGATCTCGTCGCGGATCTCCCGCCGCGTGCAGAAGCACGGATAGAGCAGCCCGAGCCCGTCCAGTCGCGTCAGCGCCGCACGATAATCGGCGAAATGCTCGGACTGCCGCCGGATGGGCCCGTCCCAATCCAGCCCGAGCCAGGCCAGATCCTCGATGATCGCATCGGCGTATTCGGGACGGCAGCGCGTCGGGTCGATGTCTTCAAGCCGCAGCAGAAACGCGCCGCCGGCCGCGCGCGCCACCCGCCATCCTTCGAGCGCCGAACGCACGTGCCCCAGATGCAGATATCCCGTCGGGCTCGGCGCAAACCGGGTCACGACAGCGGGTCGTATCGGAGAGGCGATCGTCACTTCGTGATCAACTCTTCGAGGGTCTCCAGCGCGTCGGGCTCACCGGGTGGCTTGTCGGGGCGGATGCGAGGCGCCCGGGATCGCCGGAGCGTGAATAGACGCGCTGCTTGCCGTCGCGCCGCACGAGCTGCACCGGAATTCCATCCCATTGCCCCATCCGGCGGCATCATCACGGGGATCGATCTCCCAGAGATCGCCCTCTTCGAGGAACGTCGTCAGCATCAGCGCTAAGCTGCAATTTGCCGTCGCGCGCCGGCGTGAACAGCGGCGCATGAAGCAGTTTGGCGAGATAGCCCACGGTTCTATGTCTCATAGGGCGTATTTCTCTTAAACTAAAGTCTGTTATGCGATATCCTGGCGATGTCGCGCCACCAGGTCGCGGGAGCTGCCGGGGATCCGGCGCGGTGCACTTGGAGGAGGAAGTCACATGCAGGGCTACCGGTTTGGCAAACACCCGCCGAAAACCGACTACCGCACCTTGCTGTTCCGGGACTATGTCACCGCCGATCTCGCGCCGCCCCCCGATGCGTTGAACATCCTCGATCGGGTCTACGGCAACCTCCACTCGACCGATCCCGCGGCGCTGTTTCCGATGGACGGCAACGACCGGCTCGGCGACTGCACGATTGCGGCGCTGGCGCATGCGGTTACGGTCTATCGCGGGCTGATCCAGAAACGGCATATCATGGCCGAACATTCGGTGACAAAGCTGTACATGCACCTGACCGGCGGCATCGACAGCGGGCTCAACGAACTCGACGTGCTGAACTACTGGCGCCAGCACTCTGTCACCGGCGACAAGATTCTTGCATTCGCCAGGATCGACCCGAAAAACCATATTCATATCCAGCAGGCTGTCCAGCTCTTCGGCGGCGTTTATATCGGCTTTCAGGTGCAGCAGAACTGCGTCGAGGAGTTCAACGCCCACCAGCCCTGGACCCCGGGCCGGCTGACCCAGGACGGACACGCGGTTTTCGCTGTCGGGTACGACCAGAACGCCGTCACCGTGCTGACCTGGGGCAACACCCAGCAAGGCACCTGGGCCTGGTGGGACGAGTGCGTCGACGAGGCATACGCCATCGTGCCGCCGGAAGCGAAGGATCACCGGTTCAGCGGCTTCGACCTCGCCCAGCTCGAAAGCGACCTGAACGCCGTCGCCAGCTGACCCCATCGCCGGCGTCCAGCATACGGACGGCACCGGCTGGCGTGCGACGGCTCCCCGACACGCCGGCCGGAAAAGGTTTCGGCCGAGGCCCTGGCGCTCGCCTCCGAACCGGCCGCGTGATATGGGTCAGCGACAATTAGGGAGAGGTATGATGATCCACCATCTGTCGATCGCCGCGCGCGACCCGCAGCGCGCCGCCTCCGTGCTGGCCGAATTGATGGGCGGCAAGTCCGTGCCGTTTCCGCCCAATCCCGGCAGCTTTTTCGCCCTGCAGCTCGACCAGCACGGTTCCGGCGTCGAGGTCTACCCGGCCGGCACCGAACTCGAGCCGAACGGTGAGGTCGGCGGCTCCTTCGTCAAGCGTCCGGAGCATCGCGGCTACGGCTCGACACATTTCGCGCTTAGCGTCCCGACTGACCGGGTCGAGGTCGAGGAAATCGCTCGCGATGCCGGCTGGAAGTGCTTTGTCTGCAATCGCGGCCCGTTTCATGTTATCGAAATCTGGGTCGAGAACGAAACGATGGTCGAGATTCTCCCGCCGGATTTCGCCGCCGAGTACCTCGCCTTCACCCGCCCCGACCAGGTGCTCGCGAAAATGACCGCAACGCAAACCGCCGCCGGCCGCCATTGACCGTTTGGACCGCAGGCGTCTCGCCGGCATGCCGCCCGAAGACCGGCATCTCTTGGAAAAGAGAGTAATCGGCTCAGCGCTCGACCTGCGACAGCGGCCGGGCCACGTGTTCGAGCGGCCGGCGCTCCGCGTTGATGCCGATCGCCAGCTCGACGATCGCGGCGCCGACCATCAGCACCGCGCCGAACAGATAGCCGAGCAGCACCGCGCCGCGTTCGCCGCTGCCGACCAGCAGCCCGAACAGCCAGGGCGAGGCGACCCCGCCGATCCCGGTGCCGACCGCATAGAAAAACGCGATCGCCAGCGCCCGCGCTTCGAGCGGAAAGCTCTCGCTGACCGTCAGATAGGCCGAACTCGCCGCTGCCGAAGCAAAAAAGAAGATGACGCTCCAACCCACGGTCAGCTGCACCGCGTCGAGTACCTCCTCGCGAAACAGGAACCCGACGATCGCCAGAAGCACCCCCGAGATCGCGTAGGTGAACGCGATCATCTTCTTGCGCCCGACCGTGTCGAATAGCGGCCCCAGGATCAGCGGCCCGATGAAAATTGCCGAGCGCGAACGGCAGCATGTACCAGCCGATCGCCTGCGACGGCACGTCGTAGAACCGGCCCAGCACCAGCGCATAGGAAAAGAAGATCGCGTTGTAGAAAAACGCCTGCGCCGACATCAGCACGAGGCCGAGCACGGCCCGTCGCGGGTAATCGTGCAGGATCGCGCGGATCATCCGCACAACCGGCGTGCGCTCGCCGGTGACGATGCGGATGCGGGCGCAGTCGAGCCGCAGCATTTCGATGTCTGCCGTCTTCAGAACGCGCTGCTCGATGCCGGCGATCACGGTGTCGCATTCGGCGATGCGGCCATGCAGCATCAGCCAGCGCGGGCTCTCCGGGATCCACTGCCGCAGCACCAGGATCGCGAGCCCCAGGACCGCGCCGATCCCGAACGCCGCGCGCCAGCCCCAGTCCGGCGGCAGCAGCCCCGGCTGCAGCAGCACGACCGCGCCGACGGCGCCGAGCGCCGCGCCGACCCAGAAGCTGCCATTGACCGCGAGATCGGTGCGGCCGCGATAGCGCGCCGGGATCAGCTCCTGGATCGCCGAGTTGATCGCCGCGTACTCGCCGCCGATCCCGGCCCCGGTCAGCGCCCGGAACAGCACGAAACTCCAGAAATCCCACGCGAATGCTGTCGCCGCCGTGGCGACGAGATACATTCCCAATGTCACCATGAACAGCCTGCGGCGGCCGAAGCGATCGGTCAGATAGCCGAACAGCAGCGCGCCGGTGACCGCGCCGGCGAGATAGGCGCTCGACACCAGCCCGATCTCGGCTTCGGTGAAACGCAGCACCGGGCTCTCCTTGAGCGCGATCGCGATCGACCCGGCGATCGTGACCTCCAGCCCGTCGAGCACCCAGGTGATCCCGAGCGCGATCACGACCAGCGTATGAAACCGGGTCCACGGCAGCCGATCGAGCCGTGCCGGAACGTCGGTCTCGATAACCGCGGTGTCGATGTTCGGGCGCGCATCGGGCATAACCGCAGAACACCGGACCGCCCGCCCCAATGCCAAGCGAAATCCGCCGCATGAGCCTGCGTTTTCTGTTGCCGGCCTGTTTCGCCTTGGCCTGCTTCGCCGTCGCCCGGGGCAGTCCCGAAACCGACGAACGCCGCACCGGCGGGCAAACCGAGCCTGGCATCGCCTGCACCGCCTGCCCGCCGCCGCTTCTCATCTTAGGCTGGAACTCGTCCCGATCGCGATTTTCAAGACGGCAGCGATGCTGCTCTCCAGCTTTGTGCCGGTGAGGTGATCCGGACGGTGATCCTGATCACCGTCAACGCTTACACAGCGATCCGAGTGATCCTCTCGACCGGTCATATGCTACTGGCGCCCGGGGCGAGCGGTTCGCGGCTGCTGCGTCGGTTTCGCGATCGGATACGGGCTCGCAAAAGCAGGTTCAGGACGTCGTGTCCGGCATGTTCATGCTGTTCGAGAACGCGATCCAGGGCGGCGACTTGGTCACGTTCGCCGGGCTCTCCGGCAGGATCGAGCAGCTTTTGGTACGCACGATCTGGCAGCGCGCCGCCGATGCGATGTGCGGCATTGCCGCCGAAATGCGCGAGGGATCCGAGTACGCGGACAGAATCATCGGCGGCCTGTAGCTCTGGGTGGATTCGGTCCGCGCCTTGGGGGTAACTCTATCCGGCATCATTCCACGCACCGACGCGGGCGCTTGCCGGTGCAGTATAAGCTCAACTATTGCCTGCAAAACCCCTTTCAAAGAATTGATATTACTCTTATCATGAAGATCAGAGCCGCCTGACGCGAGACAATGATGGATGGAAGCGTATCCAGCCCGGCAATTAGCCGCAATTAGGAGAAAACGTCATGCCGCGTCCCGACATCCGTCTCACCCCGGACGAACAGGCCGCCTTCCTGCGCGACAATCGCAAATCCGCGCTGGCCACGGTCGACCAGCACGGCTTCCCGCATATCGTCGCGATGAATTACCGTGAGCGGGACGGCGTCTATTACATGTCCTCCTACGGCAAGGCGCAGAAGGTCGTAAACATTCGCCGCAACCCGAAGGTCGGGATCATGGTCGAGAGCGGCGGCGCTTATGCCGAGCTGAAAGGCGTCATGGTGCGCGGCGAATGCGAGATCGTCGAAGATCCGGCAATGGTCGCCGAAATCATGGCCTGGCTCGGCGAGGGCCGCACCACCGAGCGCCCGGCGGGTGCCGTCCGCAGCGCTCCGAAGCGCGTCGTTCTCAAGATCACGCCGCACAAGATTTTCACCTGGGACCACAGCAAGCTCGGCGGCCGTTATTAGCGCAAGACCAGGCGCCGCAACCGCCTGACCCCGCAGAAACCCTCAAACGGCCTCGTATGGTCCCCAATCCGGCGGATGCCCGGCGACAAACGTGCCTTCGAGAAAATAGCGAGGCGGCTGATAATGATTCTCGGCGGTAAACGGCGCCTGAAACTTGTCGTTCAACAGATCACTTCTTAAAAAGAACGCATTCACGCCAGCAAGGCTGCAGCCGACAAGGCTATAGCCCTTTGCGCTCCCCACTTTCGCAATAGCCGCCAGGGAAGCGCCCATGTAATCAGTACCACCCCATCTGAAGCCGGGGTTGTATTGCTGCGCGATGCTGATAGGTGGAGGAAATTTCGCGTTATATTCGATAGCGATGACTCTCGGCTGCACAACGTCAATCGCCTCAAGGACGTGAATGTCATTGCCGTCGATGTCAATCGATAAAAGATCAACTTCTCCGGTAAAATGTTCACCGATCAGGCTATTGATGTTGTCGCGGTCGATGAAGGCGGCCTTCAACCGTAATCGGCCAGTCGTTATCGGCTCGTGAAACTTCGATTTTATTTGTTCTAAATGTTTTACATTGCCCTCGATCCACAATCCATTCCAGCCTTTGAGCAGTAATGCAAGAGAGTTGTTTTCCAAGCCATTCCCGACACCGAATTCGACGAATGTCCGCGAGGTTGCGCCAATTCGAGTGAATATCTCCTGAATGATGCCATCTTCGTCATTCTGCGAATAAATTTTGAACCCGTATCGCTCCAGACGCTTGTTGTCATTGTATTTGGGATCCGAAAGTACGTCTTTCAGATACCGCTCTCGCTCCATGACGGCAAGTTGGAGTAGGTGCCGTTGTATTCGGTGAAGGCGCCTTTGGATGAGTTCCTGACTGGACAGGAAGTCGCGTCGGGTGCTCCTCGCGATGTTCAATAGTCGACGGATCATCTTGCAAGCTTGGCGAAGGGCTCGGCAGTTCGCGGGCCGCCGCCGAGGCCCCGTCCTCTCAAGCTGCGGCGCGGCGGCGGAATGCGTCGAGGCTGCCGGCGTGCACCAGTTCACTCGGCAGCGTGTGCCCGACGATGTCCTCGGCCATGCGGCCAACCTCGATCAGCTCGTCGAGATCGACCCCGGTGTCGATCCCCATCTCCTCGCACAGCAGCACCAGTTCCTCGGTGCAGATATTGCCGGCAGCCTTCGGCTGACCGGCGAACGGACAGCCGCCGAGCCCGCCGACCGTCGAATCGAACTGCGTCACCCCGAGCTTCAGCGCGGCGTGCGCGTTGGCGACCGCCAGCCCCCGCGTATCATGCAGGTGCAGCGCGATCTTCATCTCGGGCCAGCGGCTGCGCACCTCGCCGATCACCCGCTCGATACGCAAGGGCGTCGCCCAGCCCATCGTGTCGGCAAGCGAGAAATATTCGATCTCGGCGCCGGCCACCCGCGCGATGTCGAGTCCGTCCTCCAAGGTGCTGACGACCTGCGCCGGCGCGATGTCGCCTTGATAGTTGCAGCCGAACGCCGCCATCACGCCGATGCGCGGCACCGGCACATTGTTTTCGAGATGCAGCACGGTTTGTTTGCGCATTGCCGCGACGTTATCGACATGGCTGCGGTGCAGGTTCTTCTGCGTGAACGCGTCCGACGCGCACAGCGAAATCGAGCCGGTGATCGACAGCTTGTTGCGGAACACGAGCGCCCGGCCGAGCCCGGCCGCGTTGAACCACAGCGCCGTGTACTCGACCCCGTCCTTCGGCGTGAAGCCGGCGACGACATCCTCGGCGTCGGCCCAGCCTGGCACGATCCGCGGGCTGACGAACGAGCAGGCCTGGATATGCCTCAGCCCGGTCTCGGCCAGCGCCTCGATCACCTTGATCTTGTCCTGCGTGCTGATCGGGCCGGGCTCGATCTGAAACCCCTCGCGCGGGCCTTCCTCGTGGATTTCGACGTGATCAGGCAGATCGCTCATAGCGTAAGACCTTTGCTTGGAGCAGTTTTGGGTCGGATTTAGTTCCAACACATCCGTCGTCCGCGGGCTTGACCCGCGGATCCCGGAGATGCCCACGGATGGTGTCCGTGGATAACGGGCGGAAACTTATCAAATTACGCAGCCCTGTGCTGGCGTACAAAGGCGCTGCCCGCCGAAATCGCCTTCTTTCCGGCGCTCAACTCCGGATGGAACAGGTGCCAGACATGGATCATTTCCGGCCATATCTGCATATCGACATAGACATCCGCGGCACCAGCGACCTTTGCCAAACGGAGCGCGTCGTCGAGCAGCGTCTCGCAGGCGCCGACCTGGATCAACAGCGGCGCCAAACCGGCAAGATCGGCATAGAGCGGCGCAGCCAATGGCGAGCGCGGATCGGCGCCGTTCAGATACAGCCGCGCCATATCGAGGATCCCGGCCTTCTGAACGGTCGGATCGGCTTCCGCCTTGCTTGTCATCGTGTCGCCGACCGCCTCCATATCGACCCACGGCGAGATGCACCAACCGCATCCCGGTTGCGGCAGCCCGGCATCGCGGATCGCCACCATCGCCGCGACGACAAGCCCCCCGCCGGCACTATCGCCGGCGATCGTGATCCGTCCTGGCCTGATGCCGCGGCCCAGCAGATAGCGGTATCCGGCAAGCGCGTCATCGACCGCCGCCGGGAACGGATGCTCCGGCGCCAGCCGGTAGTCGAGCGCCAGAGCCCAGCAGCCGGCTTCCCGCCCGGCCTCGGCGACCAGGTGCCGATGGCTGTCGAGCGACCCGATCACATAACCGCCGCCATGTAGGTAAAGGATAGCGGCGTCGTGGCTGGCGCCCGGCGTCGAAAGCCACTCGGCCCGCACACCGTTGGCGCTGACAGGCTCCGCCGAAACATCGGACGCGACGCCATAGGCGCGCCCAAGCGCGTCGAGATCGAGCCGCCGCTGCCGGTAATCTGGCGACCGCGGCCGCGCCGCCAATTTTTGCCGCAGGGCTATGATTTCTGCATCTGGCATCGTCTCTCTCCGGCTGCCTGCAATCCCTCTAACCTATTCCCAGTTCGTCTCAAAGGAAAGCGTTATGGATCCTGACCCAAGAAGGCCGAAGCTGAGCTATCGCCTTTCCACTTTGGCAGACAACAGCTGATCATAACGAGCTTCGAGGTCCGCAATCTTTCGCATCCATATGGAGAATCGTTCTAGCGCCTATGCTGTTCGCGTAAGTAGTCGTAGGATGGGCTGAGCAACGCGAAGCCCATGCTGCCGTCGAGTGTCGAGATGATGGCTTCGCATACGCTCAGAACATCCTGTCAAGTTCCGAAGCTTGCAAGCGCTTTGTGCGCCCCGTCTGGGTCGTCTGCAATCAACTGGTCGGGCATGGAGTGGGCCTGTTCCCAGTCGCGCAGCGTGCCGAGCGGGATGCGGTAGAGTGGGCCAAACAGCTAGTCTCTTCAAATTGTGCCGCTGTGTGGTACCGCCTCGGCTTGAATTCACATCGCTATCAAGCATGCTTCGAGACGGCCCACGTGGCGGAGCGCTCGTCGGCCATAACGAAAATCCCGAAATGGAAATGAGGCAATGGGAAAAATCCATCATGGGCGACTGTCTCGACGTTTCGCACGGCGTGACACCGCCATCTGCCCAGCGGCGACTCGAAATCCGCCACATTGCGGGAGTACCAATGACAGGCGCCGTGGGTCGGGGCGATGGAGGGCAGGGCGTTTGCTGTTCTTTTGCTGCAGAATGAACCCTCCGCCGCCGGGAAACCTGCGCGGCGCAAGGGGTTCTGCGCGCGTTTGCTGCTCATTTCCTGCAGAAGCAGCAAACCGTCGCCGGAACAGGGAAAAAGTGGCCAGTCGCGCCCAGGAATTCAAACCGAGGCAGCACCCGTTTGGCAGTTCAACGACAGAAGACAATCCAAGGCGCGCGGTCCGCGATGCTGGTCGCGCTGGCGGCGATGTTCGGGCAGCAGACATTTGCCTCCGTGGGCAAGACGCTGCCGGCGATCGTGGCGCCGTTGGTTCTGGCCGAGCTGGGCGCCGATGCCGCTTGGGTCGGCGTCTATTTCGGCCTTTCCGCGGCCGCCTCGCTGGTGGCGCAGATGGGCTGCGGCAGCTTTATCATTCGCTATGGAGCCTTGCGGATGAGTCAGGTCGCGCTGGTGCTGCTCGGTGGGGGCATGGCCGCGGCCGCCGAGGGCGGGCTGTTGGGGTTTGGTGCGTCGGCTGTGATTGGCGGCGGAGGCGCGGCGGTCTCGACGCCGACCAGTTCGCAACTGCTCGGCCGGGTGTCGCCGCCGCGCCTTGCGCCGCTGGTGTTTTCGATCAAGCAGACCGCCGTGCCGGCCGGGCTGCTGATCGCCGGTTTTCTCGGTCCGGCGATGGCGGCGGCGTGGGGCTGGCGCGGCGCGATGTTGGCGACTGGGGTCGCTTGCGTTTTAGGAGCGGTGATGTTGCAGCCGCTGCGCGCCCGATTCGATGACGACCGGGTGCCGTCGCGGCGCTTCCGCTTATCGGATTTCCCGGCGACGATCGCGGCGGTCGTAACCACACAAGATTTGCGCAACCTATCCTTCGCCTGTTTCGCCTTCAACGGCATCCAGTCGGTATTCACCGCGTATTTCGTGACGTACCTCGTCGCGGTCGGTTACGACCTCGCCGCGGCCGGTTCGGTGTTTGCTGTCGTCGTCGCGCTCGCCATGCCGTGCCGCGTCCTCTGGGGGTGGCTCGGCAGTTTTCATGTCGCGCCCCGTTTCGTCATGGCTGGGCTCGCGTTCGGTATGGCGGCGAGCGTCGCGGCGACCGGGACGTTCGGTCCGGGATGGCCGGTTATCGCGATCGGGCTGGTCGGCGCCGTCGTCAGCGCGACGGCGGTTTCGTGGCATGGGATCCTTTTGTCCGAGACCGCGCGGCTCGCGCCGGCGGGCCGGGTCGGCGCGGTGACCGGTGGGGTCCTCTCGTTCGGTCAGATCGGCGCGCTGTGCGGGCCGTTCGTCTTTTCGCTGCTGCTGTATGTGACTGGCGGCTACGGCGCGGGCTGGGCGGTTTGCGCGGCTCCGGCGCTGTGGGTCGGCATCACGCTGCTGCGCTCGCGGCCGGCCCCGGCTTCCTACCAGGCCGTCCAGCCGCCATCGACCAGCAGCGAGGAGCCGGTGACGAGACCGGCCGCCGGCGAGGCGAGGAACACGACCGCGTAGGCGACCTCCTCGACCGTGCCGACCCGGCCGATCGGCAGACGCCGCAGCACCCATTCGCGGAATTCGGGGTTCGCGAAAAACGGTGCGGTCAGCGGCGTGTCGATAAAGGTCGGCGCGATCGAGACGACGCGCACGCCCTTCGGGGCCAGCTCGGCGCCCATTGCTTTGGTCAAACCCTCGATTGCGTGCTTGGACATCACGTATACGGTGCGGTCGCGCTCGGAGCCGACGTGGCCCATTTGCGAGCTCACGTTGATGACGACCCCGCCGCCGTCGCGGACCATGTGCCGGGCCGCCGCTTGTGCGACGACAAACGGCGCCTTGACGTTGAGCGCGAGCATGTTGTCGAGGGTCGGCTCGTCGACGTCGAGAAAGTCTTGCGGCCGGTTGATCCCGGCATTGTTGACCAGAATGTCGAGCCGCGGCAGCGCGGCGATCGCGTCGCGCGCCGACGCGCTGTCGGTCACATCGAACGGCACCGGGCGCGCCCGGCCGCCGGTTCGGGCGATTTCCGCAGCCACGGTCTCCAGTTCGCTCGGGGTACGGCTGTTCAGCAGCAATTCGGCGCCGGCATCGGCCAGGGCCAACGCCACGGCCCGCCCGATGCCGCGTCCCGCGCCCGTCACCAGCGCGAGCTTGCCGTCGAGCCGGAATGGGTTTCGCGCGACGCCCTTGGCCATGACAGGGTCAGGCGATGATGCGAGCGCGGCACTCGCCGAAGCCGATCGGGGCATAGCCGTCGCGCCGGCAATGCGCCCGGAAGATCACCTCGTCGCCGTTCTCGAGAAAGGTGCGGCTCTCGCCGTTGTGCAGGATGATCGTCTGCATTCCAGCATTGCTCAATTCACTGAGGCTGCCGTAGCCCTCCGCGGTCGGGCCGGAGATCGTGCCGCTGCCGAAAATGTCGCCCGGCAGCAGATTGCAGCCGTTGCAGGTGTGATGCGCGACGAGCTGCGCCACGGTCCAATAAAGATCGGTCGTGTTGCTGCGCGACATCCGGTGCGGCTCCTGCCCTTTCTCGCGCATCTGCGCCGTCAGCAGCAACGCTTCGAGCGCGATGTCATACTGTCCGCTCCGCTGGTCCTCGTCGTCCCACAAATAGGGCAGGGGGCGCGGGTCGCCTTCCGGCCGCGGTGGCTGCGCGACGCGGAACGGTTCGAGCGCCTCAGTAGTGACGATCCACGGCGATACGGTGCTGCCGAAATTCTTGCCAAGGAAGGGGCCCAGCGGCGGCATTTCCCAATACTGGATATCGCGCGCCGACCAGTCGTTGATCAGCCCGAGGCCGAAGATGTGTTTGCCCGCCTGCCCGATCGGGATCGGCTCACCCTGGGTGTTGCCGGGGCCAATCCACACCGCGAGTTCGAGTTCGTAATCGAGATTGCGGCACGGGCCGTAAGTCGGGGCGTCCTCGTTCGGCAATTTGCGCTGTCCGTTCGGGCGGCGCACCGGAATGTCCGATTCGCGCACCGACGAGGCGCGGCTGTGATAGGCGACCGGGACGTATTTGTAGTTCGGGGCGAGCGGATTGTTCGGGTCGCGGCGGCGCCCGCCATTTGCGGCGTGATGGATGCCGGCGAAGAAGTCGGTGAAGTTGCCGATCGCCGCCGGCAGATGCAGCCGGCACTCGGCGGCGCGGTGCAGCAGCCGATCGGCGAGCTGCTCTGCCTTCGCGCGGCTGGGGCCGTCGGCGTCCAGAAGGGAAAAGACCTGCCGCCGCAAGGCGCGACGAGGCTCGGTGCCGAGCGCCATCAGCGGGTTCAGCGTGTCGCCGGAGGCCGCCTCGGCGGCGCGAGCCGCATCACCCGAGAACAAGCCGGTATCCAGCGCGGCGCGCAAGTCGAGAATCCGATCGCCGATCGCGACGCCGCCGCGTGGGCCTTCGTTGCTCGGGCTTGCGTGCGAGCCACCGCCGGTTGGGCTGAACACGGCCAGCGGCAGGTTTTGCAGCGGGAATTCCGGGTGGCCATCGGCGGAAGCGACCCAGCTTCGCCGCGCGCGATCATGGGTTTCATCAATCATGCCTGATCCTCCCGAGTTGCGGCAAAACGGCGGCCCACAGCGCGACGCCGCCGTCCGCGGGCAGGAGTTGCTGACGGGCGGCGGCAAGCCTTACGCCGAAAACTCCAAAGCCGAACGACGCCACGATAAACCCGCAGATGACAGCGACAAGCCCGAGCGCGCCCTCATGCGGCATCGCGGCGACGACCATTGTTCCGAGCGCCGCTCCTCCCATCTGCAAAAAACCCAACAGCCCCGACGCCGTGCCGGTCAGCTCCGGATACACACTGACGGCCGAGGCCATGATCGCCGGATGGCTCAGCCCGTCGGCAAAGGACACGAGCGCCATCGGCACAAACAGCATCAAGACACTCAGGCCGTCCAACCACCACCACAACAACATCCCGATCGCGGCCCCGAGGGCGAGGGCGCGGCCGCAGAGCACGAGGCGAAGGCTGCCGGCGCGCGTCGCAAGGCGGGCCGCGAGCCCGGTGCCCAGTACGTAGCACGACACCGACAGCAGGATCATCACCCCATAGGTGCTCGGCGGCTGATCCAGCAGGTCGAACAAAACTAGGGGGACGCTGGCGGCGAAGGTGAACCAGGCGGTCGTACGGCAGGTCCCGCTCAGCGTGAAGGCGAGATATTCCGACGAGCGCAGCAACGCTCGGAATGCCCGTATTATCCCGGTCAACACGAATGGCGCGGGGGTTACGAGCGTTTCGGGCAGCCGCAGGACAACAGCCGCGAGCGTTACGATGCCGAGTGCACCGAGCACGGCAAAAATCGCCCGCCAATCAAACCACTCCGTAAGGTGGGCGCCGATCATCGGCGCGGCTGCCGGCACGACGGTCGTCGTCATCAGCAGGATCGCGACCCTGCGGGCGGCAGCATCGCGATCATAGACGTCAATCAGGATGGCGCGCCCGAGCACGAGCCCGGCGCAGGCTCCCACCGCCTCCAGAACACGTCCGACGGTCAGCACCGGCAGCGACCACGCCGCGCCGCACAACAGCGTACCGGCGAGAAACAGCACGAGGCCGACGATCAACACCGGACGGCGGCCGAAACAGTCGGAGAGCGGGCCATAGACGAGTTGACCCACCGCAATTCCGGCAAAAAACAGCGTCGCAATCAGCTGCACTCGAACCGCGCCCTCGTCGAACGCACGCATCAGGAGCGGCATTACCGGCAGGAGCATGTGCAGCGCGCCGAACGCAAGCGCCGTCACCGCCGCGAGCAGAACCAGCGACGGCCTGTAGCGCGTGTCAAAGCGAGTGGGGCGAGTCACTCCCTGCCTTTTTGGTTATATTACGAATGAGAATGTTGCATTACCGCGTGTTTGGCAATGACTTACGTCGTTAAGCGCGCGGTGAACGCTTCAACGCGGGTCCCAGTGCGGCGTCGGCGCGCAGCCGCGCCGACGCAGTGCGGCGCTGGCCGCCGGCGGCCAGCGACACGCCAACGATGCCCGTAGCGAGCGCCACGGCGATAAAGCCGCCGACCACCGCGATCAAACCGAGCGCGCTGTCATGCGGCAGCTCGGCGACCGCTATCGTGCCTGATGCGGCCACCGCCATCTGCAGAAATCCTATCATCCCGGAGGCGGTTCCGGCCAGCCGCGGGTAGACGCTGAGCCCCGAGGCCATCGCCGCCGGCTGGCTCAGCCCGTCGCCGATCGAGGTGAATGTGATCGGCACGAACAGCATCCACACGCCGAGCCCACCAAAGAACCACCACGCTCCCATGCCGATAGCGGCGGTGAAGGCGAGCGCGCGGCCGCACAGCACGAGCCGCAGGCTGCCGATGCGAGCCGCGAGGCGGGCGGCCAAGCCGTTGCCGAGCATATAGGTCGCCATCGGCAGCAGGATCATCACGCCGTAAGTGCTCGCCGGTTCATGCAGCAGGTCTGACAGCACGTAAGGGGCGCTGGCGCAGAAGGTGAACCAGGAGGCGCTACTGCATGCGCCGCACAGCGCGAATGCGACATACTCGGGCGAGCGCGCCAGCGTCACATAGGATCGCGCCATCCCGAGGATGTCGAGCCGCGCCGGGGCCGGGTTGGTCTCGGGCAGGCGGATCACGACAAAGGCGAGCACGACGGCGCCGAGCGCGCCGAGCACCGCGAAGATCGCTCGCCAGTCGATCCATTCGGCGAGATAGGCGCCGAGTGCCGGGGACACGCCCGGGACCAGCGTCATTGTCATCATGACGATCGCCAGGCCGCGGGCCGCCGCCTCGCGCTCGTAGACGTCGCGGATAATGGCGCGCCCGAGCACGATGCCGGCGCAGGCGCCGAGCGCCTGCAACACCCGGCCGACGATCAAGGCCGGCAGCGACCACGCCGCGCCGCACAGTAGCGTGCCGGCGAGAAACAGCGTCAGCCCGGCGAGCAGCACCGGGCGCCGACCGAAGTGGTCCGATAGCGGCCCGTAGAACAGTTGACCCGCCGCGATGCCCGCGAGAAACAGCGTCACGACAAGTTGCACCCGAGCCGGGCCGTCGTCGAACGCGGCTGTCAGGATCGGCAGCGCCGGGAGAACAATGTGCAGCGCGCTGAAAGCGAGCGCCGTCATCGCCGCGAGCAGCACCAGCGACGGCTTGCCTTCCGGCGGATGTATCATGGGGCTGGCGATCGGAAACTCACTAGGCTTTGCCGCTGTTGTCCCGCGGCGTCGAAATTCGCCGGATCGAGCCAGCGCTCGAATGCAACGCGCAACGACGGCCAGTCGCGGTCGATGACCGAGAACCACATCGTGTCGCGGTTGCGCTCGCGCGTGATCGTCGCCTGTCGGAACAGCCCTTCGTATTGAAAGCCGAGGCGTAGCGCGGCCGATCGACTCGGCATGTTCAGCGAATTGCACTTCCACTCGTAGCGCCGGTAACCGAGCTCGTCGAACACGCGGCGCATCATCAGATACATCGCCTCAGTAGCGGCGGGCCGGCGCTGCAGCAGCGGGCTATAGGTGATGCTACCGACCTCGATGACGCCGAAGGCGCGGTCGATGCGCATGAAGGCGGCGGTGCCGGCTGCCGCGCCGGTCGCGTTGTCGATGATCGCATGCGTCAGCGGGTCATCGAGCCGCGCCGCGTCCTCGGCCCATTGCCGATACGCGTCGGTAGACGCAAAGGGACCGCGCGGCAGATAGGTCCACATCCGCCCGTCATCGTGGGAAAATGCCGTGAAGAGCTGCGCCGAGTGCCGCTCAGGATCGAGCGGTTCGACGGCGCAAAAGTGGCCAGCCATCGTCGTGCGCGGCGGCGTGGGCCGCGGGGTCCACCCCGGCACCTGCGCTCCGACCGGCTGACCGAATTCGTTGAGTTCCGGTTCCATCCCAACCCTTCCAACGGCCGCAAGCGCAGCCCGTGTCTGCGGGGCAAGCTATCGCTTGGCCGGACGTCGCACGAGAGGGTTTTGCGCAACGCGGGCTGCCCCGGGCGCTCTTATGAAGCCGGACGATTGCTTCCTGGTTAAGTGCCCGGCTAGGCTTACGAAGGAGTCGATGCCGGAGGACCACCATGCCGATGCCATTTCTGTTTCTGCCGCCGCAAGGGGACAAGACGCGCGACTGGGCGAGGCGGCTCGGCGATTCCGTGCCGGAACTTGAGATCATCGCCCCTGAGACGATGGAAGGGGCCGAGCAGGCGATCGCGATGGCCGAGGGCGCCTACGGCACAATCCCGCCGAACCTGTTGGCACGGGCCGAGAATCTGCGCTGGCTGCAGGCGCCGCAGGCGGCGCCGCCGGCCGGGTACTATTATCCCCGAGCTGGTTGCCCATCCGGTCGCGATCACCAACTTCCGCGAGATCTACAACGACCATATCGCGGCGCATATCATGAGCTTTGTGCTCGCTTTCGCGCGCGGACTGCACGTCTATATCCCGCAGCAGCTGCGCCGCGAATGGCGGCCGATGGGACGCGAGAGCGACGACATCGTCACGCATCTGCCGGAGGCGACCGCGCTGATCGTCGGGGTCGGCGGGATCGGCGGCGAGGCGGCGCGGCTCGCGGCGGCGTTCGGAATGACCGTGATCGGCGTCGACGAGCGCCGTGCCGACAAGCCCGAAGGCGTCGCCGAACTGCACCGCGCCGCCGCGCTCGACGACCTCTTGCCGCGCGCCGATTTCGTGATCCTGACCGTACCGCACACGCCGGAGACCGAGGGCTTTATGAACCGCGGCAGGTTCCGGCGCATGAAGCGCGGTGCTTTCTTCATCAATATCGGGCGCGGCATGACAACCAGGCTCGACGACCTCGTTGCGGCGCTGCGGGACGGCGAGATCGCTGGCGCCGCGCTCGACGTGTTCGAGCAGGAGCCGCTGCCCGCCGAACATCCGCTGTGGACGACGCCGGGGGTGCTGATCACGCCGCACACGGCCGGGCACGGCCCCTATCTCGACGAGCGCCGTTATCAGGTGCTGCAGGACAATGCGCGGCGCTTCGCCGAAGGGCGCGAGCTGCGCAACGTCGTCGACAAGTCGCGCTGGTTCTGAGCGGCTGAGTCGCCGGTTCGCAATTGTGTGGAAGATGAGAACTAAATCGGTCGCCGCCGCGGTAATTCTCATTCTCATCGCGCTGACGATGGGCGGTTGCGGAACGACGACGGAATCCGCAAACCGGGCCGGTACGGCGGGAGCGGATTTCGGGCGTGATTACCGCGGCGATTTCGGCGGCTCTCAGTATCCCGGACCCCCGCTGACCGGCGGCGGCAACTAGCAGGCGCGGCCCTGACGCCCAATGCTGTGCAACATGGTCGATAAGTCCCGCCGGTTCTGAAATCCTCGACTGTGTCTGGATCGATTTTCAGGAGGCTCCTGTTGAGCAGAAAAGCGTCAACAGGAGGTCACAAGATGAGAAGGGTTCTGCCAGGCGCGGCCGTCGCATTCATCGTCGCGGCCGTCGCATTCTCCGGCCATGCCCAGGCGCAGTGCTGGAGAGACGGCTTTGGATACTACAACTGCGCAACACCGCCGGTCACGTACTACCAGCCGTACTACGAACCTTATTACACGCCACCTGCCCGTTGGGGGACCCCCTACGCGGCCTGGAATGCTTACGACTACCGGGACTATCGTTATGATCCAACCTGGTTGCCGACGTATCCCGGACCGCGGCCAAGCGGACACTGATCGAATATCGGCGTTCTGACGCGAATGCGCGCCGGCAAGTTCTGCCGGCGCGCATTTTCGTTTCCGGTAAGTTGTAGCATTGTCCCGCCAATGCAGGATCCGCGAGTCAGTGGTATGGGAATCCGGGTCGAGACGCGCGAGCGGCATATTGTCTTCGTGACGATCGCCAACGAAATCAGGCGCAACGCGATGACGCGGGCGATGATGGCCGATTTGGCGGCATTGTGGGACCGGCTCGACGGCGACGCGGAGTGCCGCGTCGTCGTCCTGACCGGGGCGGGCGACAAGGCGTTTTCATCGGGCGCCGATCTCGGGGGCGATCTGAGCGCCAGCCCGGAACTGACGCAAATCATTAACCGCTCCCTGCTGAAGAACACGCCGTTCTCGAAGCCGATCGTCGCGGCGGTCAACGGCGATTGCGTCGCCGGTGGCGTGGAATTGTTGCTCTCGACCGACATCCGCGCCGCCGCCCCGCAGGCACGGTTCGGATTGCCCGAGGTCAAATGGTCGATCTATCCATTCGGTGGCGCCACGGTGAAGCTGGCGCAACAGATCGGGCATGTGCATGCGATGGACCTGCTGCTGACGGGCCGGCTTGTCGATGCCGCATTTGCCGCGCGGGTTGGCCTGATCAACGAGGTCATCGAGCGCGAACGGCTGTTGGCGTGGGCCTTCGAGACCGCGGCGACGATTGCCGCCAACAGCCCGTCGGCGGTGCAGGCCGTGCGGACCCAGATCAGCGCATCGATCGCCGATTATGCGCGGAGCCGCGAGGCGTTGGAACAAGAACTCGGCGACCGGGTCCGTTCGGGAGCGCATTTCAAGGAGGGGGTCGCGGCGTTTCTGGAGAAGCGCAAGCCGGACTATTCATAGCGGATCCGCAGAAGCATCCTACCGAGAAAATTAACCATACATTAAACATAAGTCGCGCATGATTCGCGCCGTGCATTGGGGAGGCGTGAATGCGATCGTTCACATCGATTTTCGTACCATTTTATGGGGCGGTCCCAACGAGGACGATTCCAACAACCTTTGCTCTGCGAAGCACAGCGGGTTTGCGCTCGCCTTTTTTGGGCGCGGAAAACCCCTCGTGATCGGCAAACCGGCCGTGGGTGGCATGATCTACGACTTCTGGGCGGAATTTTGGGGACGGCGCGGCGCCGAGGGCACGGGTCCCTGGGGCCCGCACGGTCGGAGTGATCCCGTCGGACCGCTGACCCAGCGCTGGTTTGCGAGCCTGTCGCCCGACCAACAGCAGACAGCGCTCGGCTTAATCGCCGCGAAGCGCAATGCCGGGGGGCCGAATTTTTGCCTTGATGATGGAGAGACACGAACGCGATCGGTTACGGGCGCAGTGCCATGACCGGGGGCCCAGAGCCGGAAACCCGGATGAAGTCACGGGCGTTGCGGCGTTTTCGGAGACGCGCCAGCCCGAGTACCGGTAGAGCGTTCATGGCCCACGCGGCGGCGGCGAATTTCGCCAACTCCAGATCTTAGCAAGCGCGATGCGGTATCCCTGCATGCTTAGACTGGAATGGAGAACCCCGTTCTTCGTCTCGACATCGACCAGTGCAACGGCACCGAAGGCGAGTTGAGCCGCTGCCGCGGCGGAATCGGCGATCGGGAACAGGCAGTATTGCGGGCCCGAGCACCGGATTTTGGGAAAGTCGTCGATTTGCAGCGTTGCCGCGAGCGGCGGCGGATCCCCGACAATCGCGATCACGCCGCTCCGCAGGTTGAGAGCGAGCGCAAAGGAACCCTCGCCCCGCATCGGCCGGAATTTCACGATGATCGAGCAGTCGGTGCCCGGCACCGCTCCCTCGCACTCGGCACGCCACTCATCGGCTTGAAACTGCTCCGCTGCGGGACTCGGGGCCGCGAATGAAAACAGCGCCAAAGCAGCTAATAGCAGCATCACGGAAGGGCAACTGCCTCGATTCGGTGTTTGCACGTGGCCTCGTAGCGATCGGTCCGAATTCACCGAGATTTCGGCCTATTGTCCTGAAAAAGCGGGATTATCGCGGGACGGCTTCCGGGTCCAGAATAGCCTGCGGCCCTCCAGCTCGCAACCGACGGTTGGTGCCGTTTGGCGCGGTTTGCTGATAGGACAAGAAACCCAGCAGAATGCACGCATTGATTGCGTCGCGATCGCCGAGTGCCCGGCATCCGGTCAGCCGAAACGCATCTTCAGAGCACACATTGTAGTCGGCGAATGCGGCGGAATTGCCGGCGATCTCCGGCGCACCCCCTGTATAAAATGACCTTGTCACCCCCGCGTGCCTCCCGGACCAAGTCCGGGGAGGGGGTCCAGGCTAGGCGAGTTGCTGGTTGCCCTGGCTCCCGCTTTCGCAGAAACGACGCTCGAATAGACAGTACCGTTCTAAAGCAAAGGCCGGGCTGGTGAGCGTCCGGTACCAGCCAACGTTATGGCCGGCTAACCCGTAGGCCTTCAGCCCACGGACTTGATCCGTGGGCATCTCCGAGATCTGCCGGTCAAGCCCGCGGATGGCGGCCTTAAGATCAAGTTGATCGCGTGGAACGCTTCCTGAGTGCCCTCCCTTCCCCTCTCGGGGGGAGGAAAGGTTCGACACCACAGACCCGGTCAGGCCCGGTAATACGCGAACACGACCGGGGAGACGAAGGCCCAAGTTTCGATGAAGGTGGATTTGTCGGGCTTGCGGCCGAGTTCCTCCATCGCGCCCAACAGGCAGAACCAGTTCAGCACCTCGTGCTGACCACTGTCCTCGATCTGATCGGTCGTATAGCGGTGCCATTCCGCGTAGTCGCCCGCAGCGAGCGCGTCGTAGAGGCGGCGGTCGGCGGCGACGTCGGGCCAGAGCTGCCAGTTCTTCTCGGTCAGGAACGAGTGCGACCACGACGAGGAGGCGACGAACGCGACCCGCCAGGGGCTGTTCGCCATGATCCGAGCCGCGGCGGCGCCGACCTGCATGCAGCGATGCGGGTTCGGCCCAGGTGGATCGAGAAGCTTGGGGTCGAGGTTCTGGACAGCGTCGCGCATCGCCAGCGGCAGGCGCAGCCCGCGCGCGGCGTTGACCCGGCGCCCGTAGCAATTCACCGCGAACTGCACGAGGGGATAGTCGAAGCCGCGCCGGTCGTCGTCGAGCAGCAGCACCGTGTTGAGGAAAGCGTGTCCCATCGGGTGATGCAGCGGCTTATAGGCATATCCGACATCGATCCCGGCTTCGATCAGACCCGATGCCAGGTACTTGCCGGCCTCGCGATGGCCGCGCACGCGTATCGTATGGTCGGCCGGCTCGTTCCACGGGTTCCACGGTGAGCGGCGGTGCTTCCAGGGCTGCAGATCCTGGTCGTCATAGGCCAGCACGGCGAACGGTGGGACGATGTCTTCCTTGAAGTTTTCGTACTGGTCGTCGCCCCACATCACAATGAGGTCGGGTTTGAAATCGTCGATCGCGCGGCGCGCCTCGGCGAAATGCGCGCGGTAGACCTCGCGGCCGCGCGCGGCGGAAGCGGCGCCCCAGTCGTTGCCGAGTTCCTCGCGCAGCGGCTCCGGCCAGTTCGCCGGGCTTTTCATCTCGGCCGGCATGGCCGGGTCATCGAGCGCAGCCCGCATCATGAATGTCCAGTCCTCGTTCGGCCGCAGCATCAGCGGCCGATGCGTGCAGCCTACTCCCAGGATCTCAGCCATCGTATCCTCCCTTGGCAGATGTGGAATTTACTACCAATGATCCAAAGCACTCCACATCCAATGGGTCGCTTGCCGCCGCAGCAGGCTGCGGAACCATGGTGAGCCGAGCCGGGTTCACCTATGTGAAACCGCTGCCGACCGGGCACGCGGCAAACGCAGCCACCAGACGGAGGTTCGTCATGTCGGACCGCGAACGCGACCCGAAGACCGGGATCAAGCCGAAAGAACAGCGCCAGCCGATCGTCGGCCGCGACGTCCCTGACGAAAGCAAGGAGCGCCACACGGAAATCGCCGTCGAAGCCGGTGATCACGACCGCAGCAAAAAGGGCGAAGAATCCCGGTGATAATTTCGAACAATGAGGCGGTGAGGCACTAAGAGCAGCAGCAAGCTGCGCCGCCTCACAGCCTCATTGTAAAAAATTCTCCTCCGCGTCCTTGTGCGTCCTTTGTGGCAGGCTTTCCTAGCTAGGCGGCGCGCCTCATCGTCAGCCGCGCTGGCTGCTTGGCATCAGGTGGTCCCCTACCGGTGCGTGACGGAGGATCTCGGTCTTCAGCGGCACCGGGGCGCCGAGCCACATCGCGTAGGCGGTGTGATCGTTGTATGAGCTGTCGGTCAGCGGATGGACCAGCACGTCAAGTCCGTCGCGGTTCAGCATCAGCCAGGGCACGACACTGTCGAACTCAGGCGTCTCGAAGATCACGGCGAATTGCGAGATCGGGTGCGGCCCGCGCGGCTCGTCGCTCATCACCCCCGGCTCGACCTTGAACTTGCTGGCGAGCGTCTCGCGCAGCTTGGCCGCGGCCGGTTTGCTTTCGGCATTGTAGTAGACGTGCGCGTGGTAGCCTTTGTTTTCGGTCATCGTTTCTGCTCCAGTAAATAGCTCCGTTCACCGCCCGCGAATGTGGGCATCCACGAGCCGCCTGCGAGATCGGTTTGCCGTGGATGCCCGCTTGGGCGGCGAACGAGCAGATGGTATGGTTGTCAGTTTTGCGCGGCGAGGCTCGCCTCGATCTTTTTGCTGATGTCGGCGCGCCATTCCTCGATCGGCTTGAAGCCCTCGCGGTCGCGGCAAAAGGCTTCGGTTTCGCGGTAGAGTTCGTCTTCCGGCTTTTCCAGGTCGATCTTGAAGCCCAGCGGCTGCGGCACGTACCACGGCGTGTCGCAGAACATCTCGATCTGGTTGCCCTCCGGATCCTGGAAATAGATCGACCAGGCGTTGCCGTGGCAGATCGGCCGGAGCCCTTCGCAGCCGGCGTCGCGCACCTTGCGGTAGGCGCGCTGCACATTTGCCAGGGTGCCGACGTTGAACGACACCTGCTGCACCATCGCGGTCGCCGGATCGGTCGTGCGGCCGCGCACCAGGACGACCTGATGATGGTCGCTCGGATTGCGCGACAGGAACGTGATGCGGCCATCCTCGGCCCCGTCGCTGACGACGAACCCAAGGGTTTTAGTATAGAAATCGATCATCTTCGGCACGTCGTGCACGTACAGCCCGACATGGCTGAGGCGCGGCGCCATTTCGCTCGGCATCGAGAATTCTCCCTCGCGGTTTGCTGCTTGCACGATCAGACAGCTTCGAGGATCATTTATCAAATCGATTGTTTATATATTCTGCATTCAGGATATGGATATCCGGGCGGTCGATCTGAACCTGCTGAAAGCGTTCGACGCGTTGATCCGGGAGCGGGCGGTGACGCGGGCGGCTGCCCGGATCGGATTGTCGCAGCCGGCGATGAGCAGCGCCCTGGGCCGCCTGCGAAAGCTGTTTGCCGATGATTTGTTCGTCCGCAACCCGGCCGGCATGGAACCGACGTCGCGGGCGCGCGAGATCGCGCCGCTGGTGGCGGCGGCGATCGAGCACATCGAGGCGGCGCTGAACCTCAGAACGGGGTTCGATCCGGCGGCCAGCAATACCCTGTTCACCGCCGGAATGGCGGAATACGCCGAGGTCGCGCTGGTCGACCGGCTGGCCGGCGCGTTCGCGGCCCAGGCCCCGCGGGCACGGCTGCGGTTAACCCCACTCAACGGTGGCGATGCCGCCGACCAGCTCGACAGCGGCGTGATCGATGTCGCCGTCGCGCATCTGCGCGCGCTGCCGGCGCGCTTCGAGTCGATGGTTCTGCTGCAGGACCCGTTCGTTGTCGTGGCGCGAAGCGGCCACCCGCGTCTGGCAACGCCGCTCTCGATCGAGGAATATGCGGCACTTGATCACCTGCTGGTCTCGCCGCGCGGCAATACCACCGGAGCACTCGATCGCATGCTGTTGGATTTCGGGCTGAGCAGGCGCATCTCGCTGCTGGTCGCGACCTATCTGGCAGTGCCGGCGGCGCTGGCGGCGTCCGACCTCGTCGCGACGGTGCCAACGCGGGTCGCCCGCCATATCGCCGCGACGCCGGGGATCGTTGTCGCGCCGCTGCCGATCGATTTCGCCGCGACCGTGTCGATCGCGTGGCATCGCCGCACGGCGAGCGACCCGGCGCAGAGCTGGTTCCGCTCGCTGCTGATCGGCGCGGCCGCCGAGCGGGAGCTGACGCCATGATCCTGGCGACCGCCGGCCATATCGATCACGGCAAGACGGCGCTGGTGCGGGCGCTGACCGGGGTCGACGCCGACCGCCTGCCCGAGGAGAAGCGGCGCGGGCTGACAATCGATCTCGGCTTTGCGTATACCAGTCTGCAGGATGGGACCGAACTGGGATTTGTCGATGTCCCAGGGCACGAGCGGTTTCTGCCCAACATGCTGGCCGGCGTCTTATCGATCGACCGTGTGCTGCTGATCGTCGCCGCCGATGATGGTCCCCGCCCACAGACGCTCGAACATCTCGACGTACTCGAACTGATCAGCGTCGCAGAAATTACCGGGGTCATCAACAAGATCGACCGCGTGCCACCGGAGCGGCTCGCCGAGGTCGGAACCGAGTTTGCGGCGCTGCTCGACGGGGCTGGATACGGCGGCAGTCCGATTTTCCCGGTGTCGAGCATCACCGGCGACGGGATCGCCGCGCTGTCCGAGCACCTGAGCGCGAGTGCGCGGTTTGCGGATGCGGCGCGGGCCGCACAGCCGGCGAGCGGTCTGTTTCGCTTGCCGATCGACCGGGCGTTTTTGCTGCCCGGCATCGGGCTGGTCGTGACGGGTACGGCGGCTTCCGGCGAGGTCGCGGTCGGCGATCGGCTGCTGGTCAGCCCGCGCGGGGTCGAGATCAGGGTGCGCGGCATCCATGCGCACAACCGCCCGATCGAGCGCGCCCGCGCCGGCGAGCGCGTTGCGCTGAATTTGGCTGGCAGCTTTCCGGAAGGAGGCGAGGTCAGGCGCGGCGACTGGGTCATCGATCCGGCATTGCACAAGCCGGTCGGGCGCCTCGATCTCGGCATTACCGTGTCGCGCGCCGCGCCGGCCCCGCTGCGCGACGGGCTGCCGGTGCATTTTCATCTCGGGACGGAGGACGTCGTCGGCCGGCTCGCCGTGCTCGGGGCGCGGGCCATAGCACCGGGCGAGGCCGGGTTCGCACAGGTCGATCTCGAACACAAGATCGCGGCGCTGTGGGGCGATCGCGCGATCATCCGCGACCACGCGGCGCGGCACACGCTGGCCGGCGGGCGGGTGCTCGATCCCGTAGCGCCGCGCCGGGGACGCTCGCGTCAGGAGCGGCTCGGCGCGCTGGCGGCGCTGGCCGCTACCGACGCCGGCGACGCGCTCGAGAAGCTGGTCGAGGCTGCCGGGATCGTGGCATTGGCGCCGTTTGGCTGGGCGCGCAACCTGCCGCTGCCCGAGATCGAGGCGCTGGCCGATGCCGCCGGCATCGCGCGTTTCGGGACGGGCGATGCCGCGATTGCGTTCGGCGCCGAGCGACTGGTGCAACTCGGCGAGCGGATCGCGGCGATGCTGGCCGATTGGCACCGAGCTCAGCCGGACGCGCTCGGCCCGACGCGGGGGGCATTATTCGCGCGGCTGCGCGGGCAGGCGCCGGAGGCGGCGCTCGACGCAGCATTGGCGGCGGAAATCGGGGCCGGGCGGATCGTGCGCGATGGCAGCATGCTGCGGCTGCCGTCGCATGAGGCGCGGCTCAACCGCGAGGACGAACGGCTGTGGGAGCGGGTGCGGCCGTTGCTTGCCGCGGACGGGTTGCGGCCGCCGCGGGTCCGCGAGCTGGCCGCCGAGCTGGATATCGAGCCCGAGAAGCTGATCCGGTTTTTTCGGCGCGTCGAACGCTTCGGGCGGGTCGCCCCGGTCGCGCCAAACCGGTTTTTTCTGCCCGAGACACTGCGCGAGCTGGCTGCGCTGGCCGCCGCATTGGCAGACGAGTCGCCGGATCGCAGCTTCACGGCTGCCGCGTTCAAGGACCGCTCCGGCATCGGCCGCAATCTGGCGATCGAGGTGCTCGAACATCTCGACCGTGTCGGCGCGACCCGCCGCGTCGGCGATGCCCGGGTCGTCGTGCGCGCCGCCACCGAGCTGTTCGGCTGAACTGGACCGGCGCTGGCGGACCGCCGGCCTCCGGCCGCCATGCCGGCGAGACGCCGGCGGTCCGATCGAAGCCCGTCTTTCAGCCGTTCGGTCGGCGGTCGACGAACAGGGTCGGCGTGAATGTCTGTACGGCATCACCTTGCTGGTTCAGTGTCGTGATGCGCAGTTTGACGAGACCCTGGCCTGGGCGCGAGCGCGACGACCGTGTTTCCAGCACCTCGATTTCGACGCGCAGCTCGTCGCCGGGGCGCACGGCCCGGGGCCACAACAATTCGCCGCCGATCCCCAGAATCCCGCTGACCGGTCGAAAATCGCTCATCAGGCACAATTTCATGGTCAGCGCCGCGGTGTGCCAGCCGCTCGCCGCCAGCCCCTCGAACAGCGAGTTCGCGCGCCGCCGTATCGTCGAGGTGAAACGGCTGCGGATCGAACTCGGCGGCGAATCCGGTGATCGACGCGGCATCGACGCGCAGGCTTGGTGACCGGTATGTCTGACCGGCCGCGATGTCCTCGAAATACAGCATTTCCCGAACGGGTAGCGGCGCCGGTCAGGGCAGGTCGAGGCGCACTGTTACGGCCGCGCTGGCGATGATCGCGACATCGCCGGCCGCCTCGTCCGGCACGTCGAGACCGCCCTTCACGACAGTAACGCTGACCTGCCCGTGCGGCAGCGCTGCCTTGATCGCCTCGGATTGAATGCGGTCCGGCTGCTGGACGCCGATCGTGACCGCGACCTGCATCGTTCGCGAATCGATGCCAAGGCTGCGGATCAGGCTCAGCGAGCTGTGGTGGATCGCGTCCTGAACGGCGCGCACCGCAGCCTTCGTGTAATCGCCGCCGTGCAGGTCGTTCCCGGTGCCGAATTCGGTGATGATCCGTTTCAGCGTCATGGCCGGGGCTCCGGCAGGTCGAGCCTCACCACGGCCGCGGCGTTGGCGACGACCGTAGCGTTCGTTCCCTCGTCATTGGCGATTTCAAGTCCGCCCTCGACGACTGTGACGGTTCCGGTGCCGTGCGGCAGCACGGCCAGGACGGCGGCTTTATCCACCAGCTCCGGGTGCGGTACCCCAACCGTGACCTCGACCCGCATCGCGTCGACCGGTTGCCCAAGCGCGTTCGCAACGCTCAGCGAATTGTGCCAGAGGGCGTCGCGTAACGCCCGCACTGCCGCCTTGGTGTAGTCACGGCCGCGAATGTCGGTTCCCATGCCGATCTGCAGTACCATTCGTGTCAATGCCATAGGCCGCCCTCCCGCGCTGGCGGCATGATCTCACAGCCTCGCCACGGGCGCCACCGGGGTCAAAATTGCTCGCCGCTACCGCAACTCCGCACTCCCCCATAAACTGTGGCGATGAACACCCGCCGTGACCTGTTCCCGCCGATCGAGCCTTACCGCACCGGCCAGCTCAAGCTCGACGCGCGCCATACGATGTACTGGGAGGAGTCGGGCAATCGGCAAGGTCCGGCGATTCTGTTTCTGCACGGTGGTCCGGGGGCCGGCGCGACATCGGTGCATCGCCGGTTCTTCGATCCGGGCTTTTGGCGCGTCGTCGTATTCGACCAGCGCGGCAGCGGCCGTTCGACCCCGCTCGGCGAGCTTCGCGACAACACCCCCTCGCATCTCGTCGCGGATATCGAGCGGCTGCGCCGCGAGCTTGGGATCGCGGAATGGGTTGTGTTTGGCGGCTCGTGGGGTTCTACGCTGGCGCTGCTCTACGCGCAGGATCATCCCGAGCGGGTCGCCGGGTTGATCCTGCGCGGGATTTTCCTCTGCCGCCGGAGCGAGATCGACTGGTTTTTGTATGGGATGCGCACCGTGTACCCGGAGGCGTGGCGCGCCTTTGCCGGGTTTCTGCCGGAAGCCGAGCGAGCCGATCTTCTGGCCGGGTACTACCGCCGCCTGACCGACCCGAATCCGCGTGTGCACATGCCGGCGGCGCGCGCCTGGAGCATTTACGAGGGCGGCTGTTCAACGCTGCTGCCCAACCCCGAAACGGTCGCTGCGTTCGGCGAGGACCGGCTGGCGCTGGGGCTGGCTCGGATCGAGGCGCATTTCTTCACCGAGCACCTGTTCCCTCCCGATTCCGACCTCGTCGCGAATATGGGGCGCATCCGGCACTTGCCGGCGGTGATCGTGCAGGGCCGCTACGACATGGTGTGCCCGATTCGCAGCGCCGACGAACTGGTCCTGGCCTGGCCTGAGGCCGAGTACGTCATTGTGCGTGACGCCGGCCATTCGGCGATGGAGCCCGGCATTCGCGAGCAGCTTGTCCTCGCGACCGAACGGGCAAAGCGCTGGCGATGAATGCTCCCGCCTGGGTTACGCTTGCGGCAGGCGTAATCGCCTCTAAGATGCGTTGCGGAGACCGGCCCGAAGCCGGCGCGACGGGGAGCGCAGCGCGCCCGTTCGACGACCGCGCCAAGGGCAGGCTCCGGTAGGTTCGTGCGGAGCGAGAATGGTGTTGACGGTTGATCAACGGCGAGCGGCACGGCCGGCTGCGCTTCCGGCGCTGACGATTGCCCTCGCGATCTGTGGGTTCGTCGCCGAGCCGGCATCCGCAAAGGCGCAACTGAGCGTTGGTTCGCCGTCCGATCCGCCGCGCGTCGCCGTCGGTGCCGGTGCTTTCGACATTTCGCCCGGCAGCAGCAGCACCGCCCGTACCGCCGCCGAATTCCGCGCCGAATACCACTTCGGGGATGTGCTGTGGTTCGTGTCGCCGTTCATCGGCGTCATGGGGACCAGCGACGCGGCGTTCTACGGCTATGGCGGGTTCGGGATCGATATCAATTTCGGTCCGAACGTGGTGCTGACGCCGAACGTGGCCGGCGGCTATTTCGCGCGCGGTTCGGGGACCGATCTGGGGTCGTGGTGGGAATTCCGCACCGGGGCTGAGCTTGCCTGGCGTTTTGACAACATGAGCCGGCTCGGCATTGCGTTCAGTCACATGTCAAACGCCGGCCTGACCAAGCGTAACCCTGGAGAGCAGTCGTTGCTGCTTATCTACAGCGTGCCGCTGTACTGACACTATATCCGCGGCCCCCCGCCCCGCGTACCGCCAGCATGCGCCACGATACGCGAATTGCGGTCGTGCGCGCTCGGATCGGCGCCTGTCGCCGTAGTGTCGGGACACGAGATCATGCCGCGCCGAGCGCCTCGTCGAGATCGCGGATCAGGTCGTCGGCGGTTTCGAGGCCGATCGACAGGCGCACGACATCGGGCCAGCGCCGGCCGCGAGACGCTGCTCGTCGGACAGCTGGCGGTGCGTTGTCGAGGCCGGGTGCAGAATGAGGCTGCGCGTGTCGCCGATATTGGCGAGGTGCGAGAACAGCCGCACGCTTTCGACGAGGCGCGTGCCCGCCTCGTAGCCGCCGATGACGCCGAAGGTGAACACCGCGCCCGGCCCCTTCGGCATGTATTTCCTGGCCAGCTCGTAATAGGGGCTGGTCTTCAGCCCGGCATAGGAGACCCAGGCGACGTGCGGATGGTCGGCCAGGAATTCGGCCACCTTCTTCGCATTCTCGACATGCCGGTCCATCCGGACATGCAGGCTCTCGATGCCGGTTAGCGTCAGAAACGCGTTCATCGGCGACAGGGTCGGGCCGAAATCGCGCAATGCCACGGCGCGCGCCTTGGTCGTGAAGGCGAAATCGCCGAAGTTTTCGTAGAATTTGAGCCCGTGATAGGCCGGCTCCGGGTCGCTCAGCGAGGGGAACTTGTCCCCCGCGCCCCAGTCGAACCGTCCGCTTTCGCACAGCATGCCGCCGAGCGCGGCGCCGTGGCCGCCGAGAAACTTTGTTGTCGAGTGGACGATCAGGTCGGCGCCCCAGTCGAACGGGCGGCACAGATACGGCGTCGCCAAGGTGTTGTCGACGATCAGCGGGATGCCGGCCTCATGCGCGACCGCCGCGACCCTTTCAATATCGACGACGATGCCGCCCGGATTGGCAAGGTTCTCGACAAAGATCGCCTTGACACGCGGCGTCAGCGCGCGGCGGAAATTCTCGGGATCGGTCGGATCGACAAAATGGCAGGTCCAGCCGAGCTTCTTGAACGAGAGGCCGAACTGCGTCAGCGATCCGCCATACAGATTGCGCGACGCGACGAATTCGTCGCCCGGTGACATCAGCGTGAAAAATATCAGGAATTGCGCCGCGTGGCCCGAGGCGGCGGCGAGCGCGGCGCGCCCGCCTTCGAGGCTGGCGATGCGCTCTTCGAGCACGACACGGTCGGGTTCGTCAGGCGCGAATAGATGTAGCCGAAATTGTGCAGGTTGAAGAGCGAGGCGGCGTGATCGACGTCCTCGAAGACATATGCGGTCGTCTGATAGATCGGCGTCGAGCGGGCGCCGGTGGTCGGGTCGGGGGCGGCGCCGGCATGCACGGCCAGCGTCTCGAACCCATAGGGGCGATTGCCGCCGGAGGCCGGGGCGGGAGAGGCCGGGGTCTCGCGGGCGCGGCGCGGTTTCGGGGCTTGCGGCGGGCGGTTCTGGATGATGCCGCTATTGACGCCGCTCCACGACAATTCGCCGCCCAGGCGGCCGAACTCGATCTTCGGGCAGCGGTTCATGATGACTTCGATGCCGGCCGCCTCGGCCGTGGCGGCCGCTCGTCGTTGCGGATGCCGAGCTGCATCCACACGACCGGCGCGCCGATCGCGATCGCGTCCTCGACGAACTTCGGCGCGTCGGCGGCAGGGCGGAACATGTCGACCATGTCGATCTGTTCGGCGAGGTCGGTCGGGATGTCGCGCAGCGAGGCGTAGACCGTTTCGCCGAGCAACTGCTGGCCGGCGATGCCGGATTGACCGGGATAACGCGATAGCCTTTCCCTTGTAGATACTTCATGACGAAGTAGCTGGGCCGGTTCCAGTTCGACGAGGCGCCGACCATCGCGATCGT
>CAWJZU010000034.1:0-140415 GCA_963847345.1 uncultured Alphaproteobacteria bacterium
TTCTTCACTTTCTATGTTAGCACTCAATTCCTTTTCTAATTCAACCGAGGAAATTGAAAGAAGCGAAATTTTCGTTGATCTACCATGCGGGGAAGCTGAAACTTCAGTTTTCAAAATACCCATTGAAGACAGAAACTGAGCGTAAGTCCATACTTGCGTATGACCGCTTGGTTTTTCGCCTAATTCTTCGCATATTACATTGTAAGTTGTCTCGATTTTGTTCAGCGATGTGGTTGCTTCTTGATTCTCCTTAAAATAACGTGCCACCGCAAGCAGAAACAGTTTTTCATGCAATCCAAGCGTTGACAAATCGCTTTTGCGCATCCCTGGAACAATGCTGGATGCCGCTGTACGCACACATTCAGCAATTACCTGTTCGAGCTCTTCAGCATCAGCATATTTGCCAGCACGCCAAAGCAGTTCGATACCAAAGCGGGCATTACCTGTTTCCTTGAATGCCAATTCAGCAATCAAATCCACAACATCTTCCTCAACAGCACCTAATTCAAACGCCATAGAAACACGGTCATTCAAAATATCCGCAAGCTGAGGTTTGCCATATCGTTCCAAACGGATAATGCTTCGTTGAAGAGTGCTTCTGGCGCTTTCGTCCAACTGCTCAATGACTTTGAGATCACGCATAATAAAAATAAAAGACAAACGTTGAGGCTTGCCTTGCCGCATTTCCTGTACACGAGTAAGCTTGTAGACAGCGTCTGAACCTTCTTTCTCGATAAGGCTGTCAAATTCGTCGAGCACAAGAATCAAAGAGATTTGTTCGTCATCTAAAATCTGGAGTAAACCATTTAGAATTTCTTCGGCGCTGTAGCCTCGCACTGGGTAGGCTGGGCTGAAAAAAATAACAGCTTGAGCCAAAATGGGAGTGAGACTGCCGCGGAACTCACGGCAGTTAATGTGCAAATATCGAAATTTTATGTTTCTCTTGTTTGCGTTTGAAGTTAGATCTGCTCCGAAACGTTGAGCCAAAGCTGTTTTTCCAGTGCCCACATCACCCGTTAAAATCACTCGCTGACCCATTCGTTCTGGACAGCGTAATATGAAGCTGAAAAATTCTGTGAGCAAGCGCAGTTCTTTTTCTCTGTGTGGCAGGTTTTGCGGAACGTAATTTATGTCAAGTTTTGATTCATCTTTAAAGAGGCTTTGATGTATTCCGCATTTAATTTTTGTGCCCGCCAATTTTTGTTTTTCGATTTATTGGTTACTTTTAAAAACAAAAGGCTAATAAATGCATTCTGTAATCATTCTTTCCGAATCCAAATGATACCAAAAGCATTTTTTTTCACAAAGGGAGTGGGCAAACATAAGGAGCAACTCCAATCATTTGAGTTAGCCCTTCGCGATGCAGGCATACAAATGTGCAATCTCGTGAGCGTATCAAGCATAGTTCCCCCGGGCTGCGAACAGCTAACACGAGAGAAAGGTCTCAAAATGGTTCAACCAGGGGAAATCACTTTTGTAGTCATCGCACGCAATGCAACTAACGAACCTCACAGACTCGTCGCTTCATCAATCGGTGTTGCTATTCCATCAGGCAAAAACCAGTATGGCTATCTAAGTGAGCACCATTCTTTTGGACAAACAGACGAAACTGCAGGAGACTACGCGGAAGATTTAGCAGCAACAATGCTTGCAACCACCATGGGCATTCAATTTGACCCCGAAACTGCCTGGGATGAACGCAAACAACTCTTCAAAACTACAGGGTTAATTATCAAAACCGCCAACATTACTCAATCAGCTGCAGGCGACAAAAACGGATTGTGGACCACAACTGTAGCTGCAGCGGTGTTTGTACCAGAAAATACCAAATCAAAAGAATAAAGAACTTGGTAACAAGCCTATATTCTCAAGGCTTTCTCGTTAATTGCCAAAATCGCCAAAAGCGCAAACCTCATATCCTCTTAGAACATTAATTCATTTGAGAAGAAAAAATCAGCGAGACGATAGAGTTTTTAAAGATTTTGGAGCTCAAAAGTTCTGAGGCTGCATGCTTTCATGTTATAAGCTTGAAAAATACATTTTTGATTTAGGCAGACTCGCCATATTATACCTTGGAAAACGAAGACTCAAAGACTACAAAAAACTTTTGGTTTAACAGTCACGATCTTTTTCTACTTTTTCGCAGGTCCTTCTCTAGCAGAAGTCTATTTTTTAAGTAAAGAACTTTTCTAGTTTGGAAGACTGAGCTTTTTTTAAGACTTCAGCACACGTTTTTGGATCTAAAGCCTTAAACTCCAAGCCTAAGGTAAACAGCAAACGCTGAACATCTTTGCCAAGACTAGGAGCGACTAGCAAGGCACGAACCTCTCGATTAACCTTGAGCTTTATGGGTTCTACATATTTTGCCAGTTGCAACGCCGCCTCCTTTGAAGCAGTTTTGCGTTTTACTTCCACAATGACAAGTTTGCCGTTTTTGTCTTCACCATAAATATCAACAAATCCTGGCTCAACCTTTTTCTCCCAGCTAATTGGCTTAAACCCTTCTTCAATTAATTCAGGCTTAAGCAAAATTGCGCGATGCATATCATCCTCTGAAGCATACAACAGGAAATCGCCTGAGTCTTCGAGACTTAAAGCAGAAACCATAAGGATACTATTGAAAGTTACTTTGACGTTTTCCCTTGGTTTCTGGCGCACTGCGTGAACTTCAAGTTTACTTTCAGTTGCGTTTGTGTGGAAAATGCATCCTGAAGGCTGCCAGTTTACTGGCTCATAACCGACAGGACGGTGAACCAGCATTGACCCATCTGACTTAACGATCAAAAGGCGCTCACCTACTTCAAGATTTGAACTTGCTCTACCCACATAATTCACAGTGCATGCTCCAGCGACGATAAGCGTTCTTCTTTGAGCGAAAGCCTTGTTAATCAAAGTAGCAGCATCAGCCATCGCAGGTTGGATTAAGTTAAGGATTTTATTTGGGTACGGCATTGTTTTCAGCCAACTCATTTAAGTCAGAGCTTAGGTACATAAGATTTCTCGAAGGAAACCCAGTTGGCAGATTGGAAAGACAAGCGCAATATAATGCAGCAATATGACGCCACAGCCAAAGGCTATAACGAACTGCACGGAGAAGAACAAAATGCAAAGTACCAGACCACCCTCAAAAACGTAGATTTTTTTGGCAGCGTTGTTTTGGATGTTGGCTGTGGAAGCGGCTTGTTCTTCAAAGATGTCGCAGACAAAGCCAAGCTGGTGGTAGGCATTGACTTTTCTCGAAACCTGCTGCTTTTAGCTAAGGACCAAGCCCGTGGTTTGGGCAACGTATTTGTGGTGCAATCTGACGCGGATCACTTGCCTTTTGTTGACGGTTTATTTGACGGGGTCTTCGCTTTTACGGTGCTTCAAAATATGCCTCAGTTTTCCGTGGCTTTGGATGAGTGGAGAAGGGTTGCAAAAAAAAATGGCAAAGTTGTGGTTACAGCCTTAAAAAAGGCGTTTTCGTTGCCTGCTTTTTCGGATTTGCTTGAGGCGGCTGGTTTTACGGTGATTTCTTTTGTGGATGATGAAGCGTTAAAGTGTTATGTTTCTGCATTGGAGATTAAGAGATTGGCGTCTGCCACTTGACCAGTGTCCGCATAGATGCCAATGCCGACTTCGTTATAGCCGCCTGGATAGATTGCAGTTAACTTCATCTCAACATAATAATAAGGAATCAAAACTACTGAGTTGCCTCTAGTGTGAGGAACTAATTGAGTCGAAAGGGGAGCGCCTTGGATCACTTCAAAACCCGAGTATGATTTGCCTTGAATTGGATAAGACATCGTTTTGACATAGGTTTTAGCTATGCTGATTGCTTGCTCTTGCGAGACGGATAGGTTGGTGTCGCCTGGGGTGAAGAGGAAGTAGCCATCAGTCATTACAGTTAAGAGGTTATTTTGGAAAGTCATCATTAATCCTTTGCTTTGAAAATAAATTCCATCATGATAATACATCCAGTAGAACGTAACTGAGCCAGCTGAGTTAGTTACTTGCAACGCCATGTTTCCGTCAATGTATGTGTGAGTAGAAGCGTTTGTTACAGTTGAAAGTAGATTAATCATCTGCGTTGCGTATGCTTCGCCTGAATAGGCCTTATAATTCGAAAGAGTAAAGTTGACATTTTGCAATAGGTCATTTGGCTGATTTGAAATAAGAATAGGCGAGCTTTCGCCAAGGCTAAGGTCGTAGCGTGAGAAATGATTATTTCTGAAACGCAAATTCACGTCCATGCTGGTTGAGGGAATTGTAACAGTTGTGAGAGTGTATTTTATTGTTTCCTCAGCAACATTGAAGTCAGAGCGATAATTTATAACATCAGAGTCCAACGTCACGGTGTAGTTTCTCGCATCAATTGCAGTCATGTATTCTAGAAAATTGTAAACTTTGTCAGGTCCAGTTCCGCATGAAAGCAACTGTTTGTTTTGCTCTAGGAGAGCTTTCTGGCTGGCAGACACTTGGTTTAAGGCACTATATTGAAAGGCGAACATTCCTGCAAAAATCACAACAGCAATTAATAAGGCGCCGAGAACCATCTGCCACTTCAATGCCAATTTTAAGCGTCCTTTTGGTTCAATATGAGGAGCTTCTTCAACTCCATTCATAGCGCTCACTGTGGCTAATCCGAAAGTGGATAGTTTGTATGTGCCATCATCAAATTTAGAAACAAGTTCACCCAGACTTTCAAGATGATAGGTTAAGTGGGAAGTGGATACTCCAAGATTTTCAACTATTTCCATAAAAGTCATAGGTTTTTGGGAAAGCATTCGGAGAATTTTACGGCGGACCGGGTGCTTAAGAGAGGTAAACATGATTGAGTAAATTTCGTCCTTGGAGACTGCCATGCCAAACCCTGCTCTACCATATAGATAATGATGGCTATAAGATTTACATAAAAAGCAACATTAAAGACCCATAAGAACAATGGAGCAGATTTTAGTCAAGAAATGAGACCGTGTGAAAAGTCGCCTCTTTTTTGCTTGAAGTACGGTAAAGCTTAAATGCTTATAGCTCTAATAGAGCTATATGTGATTTGCATGCCTAAAAAAGTCAACTTTCAAACCACAAACGAACTCAAACTAAACGGAATAGTAGGCTTTGTAAAAAGAAAAGTCACCCCCCACGGAACAGGCGCCAAAGTAACCTGCCCAAAAGAGTACCTGGGCAAAACAGCCTACCTAGTCATAACAGACGAACCCTACACTGAAGGATAGCAAAATGAGCCAAACACCAGACGACTACGTAGAAGGCCTAAACAGAAAACAAACATTCCTACTGCCCAAAACAATAGAAGAATACGTTGCAAGCAGACAACCCCATCAGATTCATAGACAGCATACGTAAACACGCTAGACATGGAAAAACTGGGCTTTACACACTCAACACCACAAGAACTTGGAAGACCCTCATACAACCCAAAAGACCTCTGCAAACTCTACCTCTACGGAGGCCTAAACCACATCCGATCCAGCAGAAAGCTAGAAAGAGAATGCAAAACAAACCTAGAAGCCATGTGGCTTCTCAAAGGCTTAGCACCCGATTTTAAGACCATTGCAGATTTTAGAAAAGACAACCCATCGGCTATAGGTGCCTTATTCAAAGATTTTGTAGCTTTCCTAAAAGAACTCAGCCTTTACGGAGCAAAACAAGTAACCGTTGATGGCACAAAACTGCTGGCAGTTAATTCAAACTACAAAGCCTTCACCAAAAAAGCGCTTGCAAAAAGAATTAAAGTTATGGAAAAATCAGTAACACGCTATCTAGAAGAGTTGGATGCAGCGGATAAGCAGGAAGCATTTGATGAGCAGCAAGCCAGAAGTGAAGCTAGACAAGAGACCAAGGCTTTTGAAGTAGACAAACTCGCGTGCCCTGCTTGAGAAGAAGGAGAAGAGCCAAGAAATTCTTGATAAAATGGAAAAGAGCGGTCAAAAGGAGATTGCTTTAACTGATCCTGATTGTCGTCAGATGATGAATCATGGCAGAGTAGAATCATGCTATAACATGCAGGCAGCAGTGGATTCTAAAAACCATCTTATCGTTAATTATTTGGTGACTAACGAGGCTTCAGATCTAAATCAACTCAGCGGCGTAGCGATAAGCGCTAAAGAAACACTTGATGTTGAGCAGATTGATTGCCTTTCGGATAAGGGTTATTTTGATTTTATGCAAATCAAGCAATGTGCCGATAGTGGGGTTACTCCTTTTGTTGCGGTGAAGAGGTCTGGAAGCGGTGGCAGTATAGTATCGCCAGAGTTTACTGCTGACAAGTTCCTCTATGACAAGGATGCTGATGTGTATGTTTGCCCCGCTGGACAGCGTCTTTACTTTCAGTGCTGCACATTTCAGGATGGGATGGATAGGCGAGTTTACAAGTGTCAGAAAGGGTGTTTGTTCTTCATGCCAGTTTTTCATGACTAAATGTACAAGCAATAAGAAAGGACGTACGATTTGGCGTTGGGTACATGAGGAAGTTGTTGATGATATGAGAAAGCGGATGAAGTTGCATCCTGAGGTTATGGATGAGCGCAAAAAGGTGGTTGAGCATACGTTTGGGACATTGAAGAGGGCGTTTGGTGCTCCTTATTTGCTGCTTAGAGGTCTTAGGAAGGTTAGTGGAGAGGTTGGGTTGCTTTTGTTTTCTTATAATTTGAGGAGAGCTCTAAACATTCTTGGAGTTGAAGCTCTAATCGATGCGCTTGTTAGAAAATAAAAGAATAAGAGAAAAGTAAAATCAAAAGAGCATTGAGTAATTTTTCAAGCTTTCAATCGGTTGTTTAGTGATTTTTTACACGGTCTCAAATCTTGACGAGAAAGCTTTTACACACAAAAGAGCAAGTTTACTGCTACGGAGAAAAAACAAATGAACAAAGGACTTGCATTAGGCTTAGTTTTCATCTTCTTATCTGGATCATTTATTATTGCATCTCAATTTAGTAGTCCGATGTCAGGTCAAATTATTGCTGCTTCAACCGCAATTACCGTTGCCACTTTGGCGACATGGTTATATTTCAAAAAACCGGCTCAAAAAGCGTAGGTCAATTTAAATTCACGAAAAACAGGCATGCGCTTATTCTCAAGATAAGCATTTTTCATTAACAAAATACTACTGGGAAAAATGATTCAAGCCTTAAGGATCAAGGGGGATTTCGGCGAATAGGCGTCAAATTGTTTTAATAAGAGGCTTTTCCTTTGTTAGGAAGCTCAATTTAGAGGCATCAATCATCAATGTTGATCCAAGAAGTTATACTTGAGAATTTCATGAGTTACGAATATGCTAAGTACCGTTTAAACAAGGAGTAAATGTCATTGGTGGACCAAACGGCGCTGGAAAATTTAGTTTTACTTCTTGCAATATCTGTCGCATTAGGCCAATCGTACACAGAACGTTCCCGTAAACTCAGCGACCTAATTCGCTGGGGACACGATCAAGCCAGAGTCACATTAATTTTAGACAATAGTAAACAAGGCAACCAACGTCCCGTCCAAAAATACCCCAAAGACCAGCTTTTTCTAACCAGAGTCCTACGCAGGGATGGAAATTACAATTTGATTTAGAAAACAAAGCGATCGGCAAACAAGACGTAGAACGTCTGCTTGGCAAGTTCGGAGTTGATCCAGACAATATGCTGATCATAATGCACCAAAACATGGTAGAACAGTTCAGTGTGCTAAGCAATACGGAGAAGCTACGAATGGTTGAAGAAGCCGTTGGAATTGAACCATTCAGAGAAAATGTGGTTCAGGCAAAAACCAAGCTCACCCGTATTTTAACCCAAGAAGAATCAGTTAGCAAACTCTTAAAGCAAGCTCAACAAACACTCAATTATTGGCGAGAACAATATGACAAATATCAAGAGAAAGAACAACTTCAACTTAAACGCCGTTTCTTAGAACGCGAATTGATATGGGCAGAAGTTGAAAAGCGAGAAGATACAATTAAAACTCTACAAACCAGCCTTAACAAAAATCAAGAAGCTCTAAGCAAAATAGAGGGCCAGAAACAATCTATCGCCATCCAACTTGGCGGCCAGCAGAGCCAACAAGAAACGCTCAAGCAAAAAGCAAAAGTCGTTTTTGATGACCGTTTAGCTTTGGAACGTGAAATCGCCCAAAACCAATCGACTCAAACACTTGTCACTAAACTTCTTGAGGAGGCGCAAATGCTTGAGCAATCATTGAAGAACAGCAGTAGTCATTTTAATTTACTTAGAAACGAAAACCTGCAAGAAATGCTGTTAGAATCACGGCAACAAATCGGTAAAGCCTCAACGCAAGTGAAAGAAAACCAAGAGAAAATGAATAATTTAGAAGAGTCCTCTGGCAAAGTTACTGAGGAGGTTTTGGAAAAGCGAATCAATGTAGCTCTTTTAGAGTTTAAACGAGCAAATGCCATCGTTAACCTTAAAGAGACCAAAAATTCCTCAAAGAAGCAGAAAATAACCTAAAAGAGAGCGTTCAAAAAGCTGAACTAACTGGAGAGCGAATTGCCGTATTAAAAAACGCCTCAGAAATCCAAGATGAAATTCGCTTGACAGAAGGACACTTAGCCGCGTTGGCAACTGTTTCAGAAGATATCGAAAGACAATATGAATCTTACTCAAAACTATATCGGAACTTAAAGAGAAAGCCCAGCTCGTAGCTGAAGACCGTCAAAAGACACTTGAGAAGTCAAAACTCGAATGTTGTCATGGAGAAGCGTGATGGAGAATCTGCTCGTTAGAGTTAACACAGAATATCAGTACATAATGGGGCAGACTTTGGCAACAGGTGAAGTTCAACTATCAAATCCTCAAGATATTGAAACTGCAGGACTTAAGATCTTAGTTGGCTTCAAGGGCAGCAAACCTGTGGCGCTAGACGCTTATACTCAGAGTGGAGGAGAGAGGACCACGGCGAGTATGAGTTTCCTTTTAGCTCTGCAGCGACATGTGCGCTCTCCTTTCCGCGCAGTGCGGCGCATGGGTTTGTGAGAGATTGCCGACGGGAAGCGGCTGGTTTCCGAGCTGAGCCTCGACCAGTGGAGCAGCCATTGTCCACAGCATCGCCTCGAGCATCGAGAAATCGATCCGCGCCACCTCGCCGGACCGGTCCCGACTCCAAAGCGCCGCGGCGGTGACAAAGGCGAGCATCAGCCCGCACATCGGATCGAGCCATGCCATGCCGACGCGCGGCGGGATCTCGGGATGTCGGTTGAGCCCGGCAAAGCCCGAATAGCATTGCAGCAGCGTCCCGTAGGCGACCGCCCGCGCCTCCGGCCCGGTGCGCCCGAGCCCGGACGCCGAAACATAGATCAGCTCCGGATTGACCTCGCGCAACGCATCGGCCCCGAGACCGAGCCGGTCCATGACCCCGGTGGCGAAATTCTCGACCAGAACATCGCAGCTTGCCGCCAGCCGCCGCGCGGCGTCGATCGCCTCCGGCTTTTTGAGGTCGAGCACGACCCCGCGTTTGCCCTGGCCCAAGACCGTGTGCAGTTCCGAGGCACGGCCCGGATCGCCGCGACCCGGCGCCTCGACCTTGATGACCTCCGCGCCCATCGCCGCGAGGTAGCGCGTCGCGGTCGGCCCGGCGATGACCCAGCTGAAATCGAGCACCCGGACGCCCGAGAGCGGCGGCGGCGCCGAGGGAGCGCTCAGCATCCGATGCGTCCTCGCGTGCCTGCCCCCACCCTTCCCTCCCCCGCAGGCGGGGGAGGGTTAGGGAGGGGGTTGGGCGGCTCAGAGTAATCCCGAACGGAGACCCCGGCGCCTTTACCGTCCGCCCATTGATCTCGACCTGGCGCCAGAATCCGCGATGCGCGAGCTGGGCCGAGGCGAGCTGTTCGGCGGCCTCGCGCAGCGGAAAGCTTGGGACGCGCGCCTGCTGCGCCATGTCGGCGATCTGCTGCTTGTCGTAATGCCGGCTCCAATCCGACATCAGCGCGTGGAGCGCGTCCCAGTTGGCGACCCGATTGGGCTTGGTCGCAAAGCGCGGCTCCCGGCCCCATTCCGGCGAGCCCATCACCCGCAGCCAGGCGGCCCATTGGTGATCGTCGCGCGGCGAGATCGCGGCAAACCCGTCGCGCGCCGGCAAGATGCAGACCGTCGCGCCGTTGCCGTCGGCGACCCGCTTGCGCGACCAGCTCCGCCCGGCCGTCCCGGCGCGCGCCAGTTCGGTGATCGCCAGGGTCGCCAGCGCCTCCTGGATCGACACGTCGATGACGGCGCCCTTGTCCGATGCCATCACCGCGTGCATGCCGGCGCAAGCGGCGGCGATGCCGCCGACAAAGGCGGATTGTTCGCCGACCGCGCGGATCGGCGGCTCGGCGAGGTCATCGACCTGCCCCGTCAGCATGCGGGCGATGCCGCTCGCGAAGAACAGCGTCAGGTCGGTCGCCGGATCGTCGGCTTGTGGCCCGGTTTGTCCGTAGGGAGAAATCAGCACCAGCGCCGCGTCCGGGTTGATCCGGCGCAGCGTATCGGGGTCGCATTCCCGCCGGCGCAAGTCGCGCGGTCCGCCCTCGCACACGATCACGTCGGCATCGCGCAGCGCGTCTCGCCCGATAAGCGGCTTTCCGCCGTTCAGATGCGCCTCGAGCAGCGTCGAGTCATCGGCGTCGATAATACCCACCGCCGCCCCGACATCGGCGAACAGCCGGCCGCAGACCGCGGCGGCCAGCCCGCCGCCGAGCTGCACGACGCGAAGATCCGACAGCACCGCCACCGCCGGTCAGACCGCTTCCGCCGGCGCGGGCACGGTCCGTGACGGCCGCATCCCGCCATGCACCGCCGCGACGATCTCGAATGAGCGCTTGCGCTTTTCGTGGTCGAAGATGTTGGCCGTGATCATCAGCTCGTTGGCTCCGGTGACGCGCACGAATTCGTCAAGACCTTCGCGCACCCTGTCGGGTCCGCCGACCACCGCGGCGCCGAGCGCGTCGTCGATGATCGCGCGGGCATAATGATCGAGCGATTCCTCGAAATTCTCTATCGGGGGCGGCACGCGGCCCCGCGTTCCGATGCGGTTGCGCAGCGTGTTCTGCTGTAGCGACGAGAACAGAAACCGTGCCTCCGACTCAGTCTCGGCCGCGACGCAGGTGATCCCGAGCATCACGTGCGGCGCCGCGAGCTGCGCCGACGGGCGGAAGCGCTGGCGGTAGATCTCGATCGCCGGCAGCAGCATCGCCGGTGCAAAATGCGACGCGAACGCATATGGCAGACCGAGGATCGCCGCGAGCTGTGCGCCGTAGGTGCTCGACCCCAAAATCCAGATCGGCACGTCGAGACCCTCGCCCGGAACGGCGTGCACCTGTTGGCCCGGCTCCGGCCGGAAATAGCGCATCAACTCGATGACGTCCTGCGGGAACTGATCGACATCGGCGTTGAGGGCGCGGCGGACTGCCCGCATCGTCACCTGGTCCGACCCCGGCGCTCGGCCGAGACCCAATTCGACCCGGCCCGGATGCAGCGCCGCCAAGGTCCCGAATTGCTCGGCGATCAGCAGCGGCGCGTGGTTCGGCAGCATGATCCCGCCGGCGCCGATGCGGATTCGGCTCGTGCCGGAAGCGACATGGGCGAGCGCGACCGCGGTCGCGGCGCTGGCAATACCGGGCAGGTTGTGGTGCTCGGCCATCCAGAAGCGCCGGTAGCCGAGCGCCTCGACATGTCGCGCGAGGTCGAGCGAGTTGCGCAGCGCCTGGCCGGCGTCGCTGCCCTCGGTGATTGGGGAAAGGTCGAGAACGGAGAGCGGTACCATGCCGCCACAATCGCACCTGCCGGCGCTGCGGGAAAGTGGCCGCGAAGAGGATGCGACAGCGCGCGCGCGCCTGCTACGGTTGACTCCGGCGGGCGGTGTCGCGGGGCTTGCGGCGGGGTGTCCGCTCTTCCGGCTCGGCGGACGGTTCATGTCCGATCGGCTCGCGAAGCTCCGGATCGATCGCGGGTCCGTCGACACGCCCGGCAGGGCGCGATCCGGCCACGGACACGACACGTAGTCCAACCCGCAAATCGGGAGCCGGCGGCGCCTCGGCCAAATCAGGTCTCTGCCCGACTGCCGATATCGTTTCGATCGGTGTTGTCGGGAGCGTCGGCACCACTTCGGTGTCAGACAGCAACGCCCGCAATTCCGCGGGGACCGTCTCCGCCGGCAGAAGCTTTGCGGTCTCGGCTATTTGCCGCACTATCCGTTCCTGCTCGGCCTGTAGCGATGCGCTGGCTTCCGTCGGCTGCATAGCCTCTTGCTGCATGCGGTCGTAAGCGGCTTTCAGGAAAGCCAATTCTCGCAGCTGCCAAGTGCTTTCGGCGGCGGCCCGTGCGCGCTCCAGGGGCGAGCCGCTCCATAGAAGGTAAAGGGCGATCAGCCCACCTGTAACGAGCAGACCGACAAGCGCCCTCAGCATCGCGATAATCCCCCGATCGCGGCAATTTTTCCATGCTAGGCGCAATCATTGAATTTGTCTGCCCGCCACTGGAAGGGCGGGCCCGTTGCCGCGGGGTGACCGCCGCCGCAACGGTCGCGGTTGGGAGGCGCTCCCGAAGATTCTACGGGATTCGGGGGCTGACCTAGCCCATACCGGCCAGCGCCACCCCGAGCATAATGTACCCCATCGTGCCCAGCACCACCGCAATAACCCCCTTCATAACGCGCTCCTTTATCGACTCGTCCAAGACGAGATCCGTGTTCCGTCGAGTAAACACCAACGGTAAACCCGACGGTTCCCGCCCGTAGCCCCCAAGAACAATTCACGAGCTTTGGTTGGGATGCTGTGATCTGTTGCCGAACGTTACCATTCGGTAAATGTACCAAAGGACGAGAATGCCGATGACAACATCCGATACAGGATTCAGCCAATCGACAACGCGCCGGTACTGCGTTTCGAGAAGGAACCCGGCGCCGCCGAGCAGCGCCGTCCATGCCAGCGTGCCAATTCCCGAATAAACCAAAAACGGCAGCAGAGGCATTTTGGCAATCCCGGCTGGAACCGAGATCAGCGTACGCACGGCCGGAACGAGCCGACCGATCAACACCGCCTTGCCGCCGTGCCGGCCGAACCACGCACAGGTTGCGTCGATGTCCTCGGGCGTCACAGTTAACCACCGGCCATGACGCGCCGTCAGGCGCATCAGGCGCTCGCCGCCCAGCCAGTATCCGACGAAATACCACAACGTTGATCCGAGCACCGATCCCACCGACCCGACCAGCACCGCCCCCACGATGCTGAGTTCGCCGCGCGCGGCGGTAAACCCGGCGAGCGGCATTATCAACTCTGACGGGATCGGTGGAAAGACGTTTTCGGCAAGCATCATTAGACCGATACCGAAATAGCCGGTCTGCTCGATAAAGCCGGTAATCCAATCGAACACGCGTTCTCCTACGGCCGGCGGATTGCGATCCGTCCGCGCGAATCGCGGCCCGGCGTGTTAGCCTTGCCACGTGAACATCTCGCGCCGAGAGGACGTCCGAATCCCGCAGCATATTGCGCGGTTCGGTTCCGCAGGGTGGAGCGCCGCGATGACTATCGTCGACCAGCAGAAGATACGGCGCACCCGCACCGGCCTGATCGCTCACGACCCTGCGCTGGCGCAGCAGGGCTATACGCTGTTTGCGCCGATGTTCGGTGACGGCGCGGTCTATCTGATCGATATGGCGGGTGAGGTCGCGCATCGCTGGTCGATGCCGTACCGCCCCGGCCTTTACGGCTATCTGCTCGACAATGGCAATCTGTTCTACGGCGGCAAGGTCATGGACGATCTCGGCCGGTTCGAGGCCTGGCCGCGCTTCAAGGCCGGCGCGGCGCTCGAAGCGGATTGGCAGGGCCGCGTTCTCTGGGAGGTGCGCCATCCCGATCACCACCACGACGCGCGCAAGCTGCGCAATGGCAACGTCCTGCTGCTCTGCCTGAAACCGCTCGCCGCCGATTTCGCGCGACAGGTCCTGGGCGGCCTGCCCGGTACCGAGGCGGACGGGTTGATCTATGCCGACTACGTCGTCGAAATGACCACCGCGGGCGAGATTGTTTGGGAATGGCGCAGCTGGCAGCATTTGGACCCGGCGACGCATCCGATCACGCCGCAGGACCACCGCGCCGAATGGACGCACGCCAACACGGTGGCCGAGACCGCCGACGGTAATATCCTCGTCGGCTTCCGCAACATCTCGACCGTCGTGATGATCGAGCGGGCCAGCGGCAACATCGTTTGGGAACTCGGTCCGCCGCCACTGGCGCAGCAGCACGACCCGCGGCCGCTGCCGAACGGCAACATCCTGATCTTCGATAACGGCACTCATCGCTGCGACCATCCGGCGACCTTCTCGCGCGTCATCGAGGTCGATCCGCGGACGAACGAGATCGTGTGGGAATACGTCGACCAGTCGCTGTTCAACTTTTTCAGCCCGTACATCTCCGGCGCGCAACGGGTCGCAAACGGCAACACATTGATTTGTGAAGGCGTGCATGGCCGGATTTTCGAGGTGACGCCGGACAAAGAGGTCGTCTGGGAATATGTCAGCCCGCACTTCTCTCACGAGAGCGGCCGGCCCGGCCTCAACAATTGGGTGTTTCGCGCATTTCGCTATACCGAGGATGAGATCGCCCGGGCGCGAGCCAGCCGACCTGTCGCATCGTGACTCCTTAAAGACAGGATTAAGGCAGCTGGCGCTGCTCGTGTTACAGATCTAAACGCGATCGTCACAGCAAGGCCGCAAGACTTCGGTCTCCTGTCGGGGTCGGATATCCGGTCCATCCGTGGTATCCGTATTCTTAAAAGCACCAGCTTGAAAGTACCAGCGAGCGCATTTAACGGCCAATCGAGCGGCAAACCCTTGCGCGCCGGTTGCGTCGTCTCTCACCAGGGGCATGAAGGGTGACGTAATGACTTATCGCGTTTGCTACGGAGATCCCGCCGCTGTCGCGCGTCGCGATGCGCATCTGGACGATCGCATCCGCTCGGAGCGCTTCAGCACCGAGCACGAGGCGCTAAACCGCGCGCGGGAACTGATGGAGGAGGAGGCGGACGTCGCGGTCGCGGTTCACGATGGTACAGGAAACCAGCTCTGCGGCCTGCGCCTGCAGCTCAAGCTCGGCTTTCTTTGCCGATAATGATAGTGGGCTGGCGAGAACCTGATCGCCGACGAATTTGAAAGACGACAAGAACCAGATACACGCCTTCAGCCGCTGCCGCGGCATCCTCATGAGCGGTATCGAAGTCGAGGCCGCGATGTTCTCGCACAACATGAATCGGCACACGATCGATCCGAAGATAAAGGAGATGCTGGCCCTGGTCCGGCGCGTCGAGCAGCAGCAGCAAAACGCGGTCAACTGGCTTATTCCGGGCGACGAAAGCACGCTCGAAGTGACGATCGGCTACGAGCAGGTCGCGGTCGACCTGACTTCGTGGGTCGCCCAGAACGAGCCGGACCCGTATCTGAAACAGGTGTACGAATTCGGCCTGCTCGAGGAGATCGACCATCTGTATCGCTACGCCAACCTGTTGCTGATGTTGGAAGATAAGAAGGCGGAAAAGATCGTCGGCGGGCTGACCGAGATCACGCCGCTGAGGGGGCTCCGGCGCGGCAAATTCCCTGAGGCAGGGAATTTTTTCCGTCCAGCGCCGGACTGGTCGGATTCATCTATTCAATTCGAGTGCTTGCTGAGCGGTCAGGGCGGATTCCCAGCGCTGGAACAGGGAAATCTCTGTGCCCCGAACAGCGAAGTCCAGTGGAAGAGCAGGGAAGTTCCGGGTCCCAAGCAGGGAATTAAAGCAGCGCATCACCGCGCCTTTTTTGCGTACGGGCGCAATAATGCCATGTGATTATGGCAATTTTTGGGGAGCCTAGGCCGGCGGCGCCGAACCCGGCGCGGACCGCGCCCTCAACCTCATCGCCGACGAGGCATTCCGAATGAAGCAGGCCTTCCTCTCAGCCGCCACAATCTGCCGTGCAGTGCTGTTCAACATAGCGCTCTTAACGCCTATATAGGGTCTCATCCGAAACGCGAGGCACCTGACGTACGTTTAGGTTCGCTGTGGGTTCTTCCGATGCTCGACAATCTTGCTGCTGGCGCCTGTGGTCACAAAAAACGACGTTCATGTGCTGCAGCGAAACAAGCCACGCAGCGTCAAGTTTAGCTTTCACCAGAGCGGCGTTTGCCGTTGGGCACTAATAGATAATCCGACCAATGGGGCCGATCGGGCGGTGCGGAAGCTCTCCCACGCCGGCAGACCGCGCTGTTGGAATCGACGTATTCATCACAAACGAAAACTCGGAAGATATAAGCCATTTGTTCCATGCTGGCCCAAAACGTCTCGAATATTGCAACCGCTTAGCGAACGGATCAAATATTTGCGTCGCTACCGCCGAGTTCGACTGCGGTCCGGTTGAGTTGAAGGTACCAGACGCTCCAACGCTTCCAGGAAAGGTCTTTGGCGAGATGGTCTTTCCAAACGATAACGATAATGGAACAGGACGGCCAATACGCATGCTGATGCTGGGCTCCGAATCACCGCCAACTGCTTGGGAGCTCGGCGGGTACGAGATTAAGAGTTCACCATCAAGCGTAGCCCGTGACGTCATCTACAGCGCAGTAAGGTGAGAATTTGATCGAGCTGATCCAGGCTCGCGTAGTGCAGCGTCAGGCTGCCGCCGCGCGATTTCGGCGCCAACGTCACGCGCAGACCGAGCGCGGTCGATAGATCGCGTTCGAGCGCGAGCGTGTCGGCGTCGCGCACCGGTTTCGGGCGCGCCGCGGGCTGCGCCAGGCGGCGGCGCACCAGCGTCTCGGTGGCGCGCACGTTGAGACCGCGCCGCATGACCTCCTCGGCCAGCCCGGCGGGATCAGGGGCGCCTAGCAGGGCGCGAGCGTGGCCGGCCGACAACGCACCCTCTTCGAGGCTCTTGCGCACCGGGGCCGGCAGGGACAGCAGCCGGACCGTATTCGCGACATGGCTGCGGCTTTTGCCGACCGAATCGGCGAGGCTGGCCTGGCTGCGGCCGAATTCGCGCATCAGGCGGCTGTACGCCTCGGCCTCTTCGAGCGCCGACAGATCCGCGCGCTGCAAATTCTCGACCAGCGCGATCTCGATCACTTCCGAATCGGAGAAGCCGCGGACCACGATCGGGACCTCGTGCAATCCGACGCGCTGCGCCGCGCGCCAGCGCCGCTCGCCGGCAACCAGCTCGTACTCGGCCCTCGCGTTCTCGTCCCCTGCCCCATCCTCCACGGGGCGCACGAGCAGCGGCTGCACGATCCCCTTGCCGCGGATGGATTGCGCCAGCCCCTCCAATTCCTCCTCGGCGAAATGACGGCGCGGCTGGAACGGCGACGGACGGATCGCCTCGATCGGCACCGAGCGAATCGCACTCGGAGGGACGCCGCCCGGCTCGGAGGGCAAGTGCGCGCCAGTCTCGCCGAACAGCGCCGCGAGACCGCGTCCGAGCGACGCGCGCTTGCCCCGCTCTCTCACATCAGGGGCAGTGACCTGCGGCGGGTTCTCTGCAATATCGTCGTTCATGCCGCCGCGCCGCGCCGCATGATTTCGGCCGCGAGCCGCATATAAGCCTGCGACCCCGGGCAGCGGTGATCGTAGATCAGCACCGGCATGCCGTGTGACGGCGCCTCCGACACGCGGACATTGCGCGGGATCACCGTGTCGTAAACCTTTTCGCCAAAATGTCCTCGGACATCGGCCGCGACGCGGCGGACGGCGGCTCAATCGTGTCGGTCACCTCGCTCACGCCGCCGCAATCCGCTCAGGCACAGAATAACGCCGCGCGGGTCGGTGCGGCTCGGATGGCTCGTGACATCGAAGTCCCATTCTTGCTGCGCGACCGCCACCTCTTGCCCGGCCTGCTCGCCTTTTGGGAAGAGGCATACCGTGTCGGGGCCGATAAACCTTTGAGAATATGAGAGAAGTCGATCGAGCGCGGCGACCCCGCGGGCGGTCACGACGGCGACCGGCCGGGCCGCAACGGTTTCGATTCGCGCGTTGCGGATCATCACCGGCGCGGCGGCGATCCGCGCGGCCTCGCGCAGAAAGGCGCATTTGCGCGCGTCGGATTCGACAAGCTCGACCCCCGGCATCCCGATGATCGCGAGCACCAAGCCGGGAAAGCCGGCGCCGCTGCCGAAATCGATCAGGCTTTGCGCGCCAGTCGGGATCAGCGGATAGAGCTGAGCCGAATCGAGAAAATGGCGGCGCCACGGATCGGCCAGCGTGCTGGAAGACACCAGGTTGATGCGCGCCGACCAGTCCCGCAACAGTCCGGCATAGGCGTCGAGCCGCGCCAACGTGTCGCGCGAAACGCCGGTCAGCGCGGCGAATTCGGCCGGGGTCAACGGCTCCGTCAAACGGCGCGCGGTTCCGGGCGGCGCTTGACGTGCTGCAGCAGCGCGACGAGTGCCGGCGGGGTCACGCCGGAAATGCGTGATGCCGCACCCAATGTTGCCGGTCGTGCTGCCGCGAGCTTGCCGCGAATCTCCGCGGACAGGCTGCCGACCGCGGCGTAATCCAAGTTATCGGGCAGCAGCAGCAACTCGTCGCGGCGGAACGCGGCGATGTCGCGCGCCTGCCGTTCGAGATAGCCGGAATAGCGCGCGTCGATTTCGAGCTGCTCGGCAATATCGGCCGGAATCCCGCCGAGTTGCGGCCAGATCGCGGCAAGCCGCGTCATGTCGATGCCGGGATGCGCCAGCAATTCGGCGGCGGAACGTGGCACGCCGTCGGCGTTGACCGCGAGACCGTGCCGGCGCAGCGAGGTCGGCGACAGGCGCAATTCGGCCGCGAGACGACGGGCTGCGTCGAGCGCTTCGGTCTTGGCCGCGAACGCGCGGGTACGCTCACCGCCGATCGCGCCGATCGCGAGACCCCTTGGCGTCAGCCGCTGGTCGGCGTTGTCGGCGCGCAGCGTCAGCCGGTATTCGGCGCGCGACGTGAACATCCGGTACGGCTCGCTGGTGCCGCGCGTCACCAGATCGTCGACCAGGACGCCGATATAGGCGTCGGCACGGTCCAGCATGAACGGTTCCGCGCCTGACGCCGCCAGCGCCGCGTTGTATCCGGCGATCAGCCCCTGCGCCGCCGCCTCTTCGTAGCCGGTCGTGCCGTTAATCTGGCCGGCGAAATACAGGCCGGGAACCCGCCGCGTCTCCAAGGTCGGGTGTAGCTCGCGCGGATCGACGTAATCGTATTCGATCGCATAGCCGGGCCGGCGCATCACCGCCCGCTCCAGCCCCGGTATTGTCGCCAGCAGCGCCTGCTGCACATCGCGCGGCAGCGATGTCGAAATGCCGTTCGGGTAGATCGTGTCGTCGTCGAGACCTTCCGGTTCCAGGAAAATCTGGTGCCGCTCGCGCTCGGCGAAGCGCACGACCTTATCTTCGATCGACGGGCAATAGCGTGGCCCGACCCCGGTGATCGCGCCGGCGTAAAGCGGCGAGCGGTCGAGATTGCCGCGGATCACCGCATGCGTCGCCGGGTTCGTCTCGGTGATATGGCAGACGACCTGCGGCGTCGCGATCCGCTCGGTGAGGAACGAGAACGGGATCGGCGGCTCGTCGCCCGGCTGCGCGTTGAGGCCCTGCCAGTCAATCGTGGTTCCGTCGAGCCGCGGCGGCGTCCCGGTCTTCAGCCGTCCTAAGCGCGAAACCGAGGCCGCGCAGCGTGCGCGACAGCCCGAGCGACGGCGCCTCGCCGACCCGCCCGGCCGGGATTTTCTCCTCGCCGATATGAATGAGGCCACCGAGAAATGTGCCGGTGGTCAGCACGACCCTGCCGGCCCGTATATCACGCCCGTCGCCGAGCACGACGCCGCACACCCGGCCGACGGCGTCGAGCACGAAATCCTCGGCCGACCCCTCGATGATCTCGAGCGTATCGAATTCGGCGAGTATTTCCGCCATCGCGCGGCGGTACAGCTTGCGGTCGGCCTGGGCGCGGGGGCCGCGCACCGCCGGCCCCTTGCTGCGGTTCAGCATGCGAAACTGGATGCCGGCCCGGTCGATCGCGCGCCCCATGACGCCGTCGAGCGCGTCGATCTCGCGGACCAGATGACCTTTCGCCAAGCCGCCGATCGCCGGGTTGCACGACATTTCCCCGATCGTCTCGCGCGCATGCGTCAGCAGCGCCGTACGCGCGCCCAACCGCGCCGCCGCGGCGGCCGCCTCGCACCCGGCATGCCCGCCGCCGATCACAACGACGTCGTAGGTTTCCCTCGTCTGTTCCATGGCGCGCGAATTTAGGTTGTCAGGGATGCGGTGTCGAGGCGACGACCGCGTCGTTGACAACGCCCCGGCGACGACAATGTTGTCCGTAGAGGAGAGCGAGTGATGCGCGCGACGGTTCGGAAGCTGGGTAATTCCGCGGGAGTTGTCATTCCCCGGGCAATGCTGGCGGAAATCGGGCTCGTACCCGGCGACGCGGTCGATGTTGAGCTGGAGGACGGGCGCATCGCGGTGACCCCGGCCAAGCGACGACCGCGCGATGGCTGGGCCGAGGCGTCGCAGGCGATCGCCAATGCCGGCGAGGACGCCCTGGTATGGCCCGAGTTCGGCAATGAGGGTGATGACAAGCTGGAATGGTGAGCGGACAGCCACGCACGGCGGGGGTCGGCATGATGCGCGGCGACGTATGGCTCGCCGGACTCGACCCGACAATCGGCAGCGAAATTCAGAAAACACGCCCCTGTCTTGTCGTATCACCGGCGGAAATACACGATTTCCTCAGAACAGTAATCGTCGCGCCGATGACGACCGGAGGCCGGATCGCTCCCTATCGCATACAGGTCACCTTCGCGGGGCACTCCGGGCTCATTCTGCTTGATCAAATTCGGGCCGTGGACAAGCAAAGGCTGATCCGCCGATTGGGCGGCATCAGCCCGGGCAAGCTTGCGACGACCCTCGCGACGTTGCGCGAAATCTTCGACGAGTAATCAATTGGCGTCCCGAGGAAGAGGTCGAGGATCCTGAGCGGGTCATCACCACCGACCGGCTGTAATCCGCCCTGGAACCGTACTACGCCGCCCGCCGCCATAGCTCGGCGCTGGCGAGCCGCGCGCCGTCGGCCAGCGCCTTGAGCTTGACCCAGACGACGCTCGGATGGACCTCGCAGGTCGACGCAAAGCTCGCGAAGCCGCAATCGGCGCCGGCGATCACGTTCTCGCGCCCGACCGCCTGCGCGAAACGCCCGATGCGCTCGGCGATCAGCTCGGGGTGCTCGACGATGTTCGAGGAATGGGTGATGACCCCCGGGATCAGCGACTTGCCGTCGGGCAGCCTCACCTCGCGCCACACCTTCCATTCGTGCTCGTGGCGCGGGTTGGCCGCCTCGAACGAATACGCCCCGGCATTGACCCGCAGCATGATGTCGATGATGTGCTTCAGCTCCATGTCGTGGACGCGCGGTCCGATATTGATCGAATAACAGGTGTGATAGCGGATCCGGTCCTGCCGGCAGCCCGCGCAGCGCATGGTTCAGCGCATCGACCCGCCCCGTCGCCCACTTCCGGCATTCCTCGACGCCGGATTCCGGATGCATGACGTAGTACGACGCCAGGAGCGGGTCATCGACCTGCAACACGAGCCCGGCATCGACGATCGCGCGGTATTCCTCGCGCAGCGCGTCGGCCAGCGCGTACAGGTACTCTTCCTCGCTCTTGTAGTATTCGTTGCGGTTCCAGTTCGCGAGATTGGATGGCGACACCGCCGGCATGAACGCCTCCTCGTGGCGCACTCCGGCAAGTACTTCCTTCAACGTCGTGATGTCCTGTTGCAACGCGGCCATGCCCTTGTACGAAACCGGCCCGGTGCACACCCAGCGGGTGCGCCCGGTCTGGCCGGCCGCGCCGGGCATCTGCGTCGCCCAGGCATAGAATTCCGGAAACGCCCGGTACTCGCGCGACTGGTTCCAGTAATTCGCCGGCTCGGCGCCGTGGCTCGGCTCGATGCCGGTCAGGCGTTCGTTGACGTAGGGGATAAAGCCGATGCGGCCCATCTCGCCGTCGGCGACGATGTCGATGCCGGCATCTGCCTGGCGGCGCACGGTCTCGGCGACGGCGCTCTTGACGCGCGCCGCGAGCGCCGCCTCGTCGATCTTCTCGCCGCGCTGCTTCCGCAGGATCATTGCCCGCAGATCGTCGGGCCGCGGCAGGCTGCCGACATGCGTCGTCAGGATACGGTCGGTGCTGCGTCTCATGACTTCCTCCCACGATTTGCCGCAGCCTAGCGCGGATCGTGGCGGGGCGCAGCTTTCGCCCGAAAGGCCGGCCCACTTGCTACACAATCGATGATCTGCTCACTTCACTTTCCGAGGCAAAAATCGGCGAAAATCACGTCGAGCAGGTCCTCGACATCGGCCCGGCCGGTGATCCGCCCGAGGCTGCGCCATGCGAGGCGCAGATCCTCGGCGCGCAGTTCCGGCAATCCGGCGGCCAGCGAGCGGCGCAGCGCGGCGGCGGCTTCCTCCAGCGCCTCGCGATGCCGGGCGCGGGTCAACAGCGGCGCGGCGCTGTCGTAGCTCTTCTCGATGCGCGCCGTCAGCGCCGCGATCAGCTCGGCGAATGCCCTGCCCGGTCAGCGCCGAGACGGGGATCGCGTCCTTGCCACTTACTCCCTCTCCCCCACGGGGGAGAGGGCCGGGGTGAGGGGGCGGGCAGCCGCGGTGTCGCCGGCACCCTCACCCGGCCCAGCGCGCCGCGCCGCGGTCGAGCCACGCCTCTCCCGCGATGCGGGAGAGGGGCTTCGGGGCGGTCATGACAGAGATCGATCTTGTTCGCGACGAGGATGGTGTCGGCGCCGGGCCACGTTGCAGCGCCCTCCGCATCCCGCGGACGCGACGCATCGAACACGAACAGCCGCAGTTCGGCCGATTCGGCGCGCGCCAGGGCCCGGCGCAGCCCTTCCTGCTCGATCGCGTCGGCCGTTTCGCGCAGTCCGGCCGTGTCGGCTAGGACGACCGGGTAGCCGGCGAGGTCGATCGCGACCTCGATCACGTCGCGCGTCGTGCCGGCGATCGGCGACGTGATCGCCGCCTCGCGCCGCGCCAGCCGGTTCAGGAGGCTCGATTTGCCGGCGTTGGCGGGCCCGACGATCGCGACCGCGATGCCGTCGCGCAACCGCTCGCCGCGATAGCCATCGGCCAGATGCGCCTCGATTTCTGCCATCAGCGCCGCTGTCTCCGCCGCCACCCGCGCCTCGATCTCGGGCGGCAGATCCTCGTCGGGAAAATCGATCGCCGCTTCGAGATGCGCCAGAAGGCGCAGCAGCCGCTCGCCCCAGCCGCGATACAGCGCCCCGAGCGCACCGTCGAGCTGGCGCAACGCCTGACGCCGCTGCGCCTCGGTTTCGGAGGCGACAAGATCGGCGATAGCCTCGGCCTGAGTCAGATCGAGCTTGCCGTTCAGAAAGGCGCGGCGGGTGAATTCGCCCGGCTCGGCAAGCTGCAACCCGAGCCGCCGCAACACCGCCATGACCGCGGCGAGGACGGCGCGGCTGCCGTGCAGGTGCAGTTCAGCGACATCCTCGCCGGTGGCGCTGCGCGGTCCCGGGAACCACAGGACCAAACCGTCGTCGAGCGTCTCGCCGCTATCCGGGTCGCGCAGCCGGACATGCCGCGCCATACGCGGCGGCCGCGGCAACGTGCCGGCAAGCGTCTTCAGCGCCGGCCCGGCCTGCGGTCCGGAGATGCGGACGATGGCGATCGCGGCACGCCCCGGCACAGTGGCCGGGGCGTATATTGTCTCAGGGTCTGGGCTTGTATTCCGAGATTGCTTCGTCGCTCCGCTCCTCGCAATGACAGCCCTTAAGTGCCATTGGCCTTAAATGTCATTGCGAGCACAGCGAAGCAATCCCGTGAACGCAGGGTCAGTGCTTCGGCGGCAGCTGATCCGGCGTTAGCATCAGCCGTTTGACCCGCCCGCCGTTCTTGACGTGCGTCTCCAGGATCTCATCGATATCGGACGTGCTTTCGTAGCGGTACCACACCCCCTCGGGGTAAATGACCAGGTTCGGGCCGAACTCACAGCGGTCGAGACAGCCTGCGCCGTTGCAGCGGATGTTCTCGATGCCGAGCTGCTGGGACTTTGCGCGGGCATATGCGCGCAGTTTCTCGACTCCGCCGAGATCGGCGGCACGGGCATTGCAGGAACCGCGGGGATGCCCCTCGGCCCGCTGGTTGTTACAGAAGAAGAGATGGCGCTGATAAAACAGAGGCGGGTCGGCAGGCGCGTCAGACATTTGCTCTCTCCTGTCGTAAAGAGCGGCGGAGCGCCCCTCGCAATCCGCCGTTCTGATCCAAGATGGGGTGGAGACCCTACCCCGTCGTGCCGCGCCCGGCAACCGACGACGGCAACCTACCGGTGCGCGCAATTCAGCCATGCTTCCCCGTGGGCAAGTTCCCCTGGCGGAAGCCCGGAGATGCTCATGAGCGGCAACCGCCTCGGCCAGGAGACCAGCCCCTACTTGCTGCAGCACAAGGACAATCCGGTCGATTGGCGGCCGTGGGGGGCGGAGGCGCTGGCCGAGGCCAAGGCCCGGGATAGGCCGATCCTCCTGTCGGTCGGCTACGCCGCCTGCCACTGGTGCCACGTGATGGCGCATGAGAGCTTCGAGAATCCTGACATCGCCGCGCTAATGAACGAGCGCTTTATCAACATCAAGGTCGATCGCGAGGAACGCCCCGATATCGACGCGATCTACATGAACGCGCTGCATCTGATGGGCGAACACGGCGGGTGGCCGTTGACGATGTTTCTCACCCCGGACGGCGAGCCGTTCTGGGGTGGCACATATTTCCCGCCGGAGCCACGCTGGGGTCGGCCGAGCTTTCCGCAGGTCCTTATGTCGATCGCCGCGGCCTATCGCGACAAGCGGGAAGACGTGGTCAAGAATGTCGCTGCGTTGCGCGAGGGATTGCAGAAGCTCGCCCGGCCCGAGAGCGGCGATGCCGCCACCCCGGGGAGCGTAGCGGAAATTCCGGTTGAGCTGTTCGACCGCATCGCCGAGCGGCTGCTGCGCGAGGTCGATCCGCTCAACGGCGGCATCGGCACCGCGCCGAAATTCCCGCAATGCGGCATTTTCGAGCTGCTGTGGCGCGCCTGGAAGCGTACCAGGCAGGCACCCTACAAGGATGCCGTGACGCGCACGCTGGCGACGATCAGCCAGGGCGGCATTTATGACCATCTCGGCGGCGGCTGGGCTCGCTACGCGGTCGATGCGCGCTGGCTCGTGCCGCATTTCGAGAAGATGCTGTACGACAACGCGGAGCTGATCGGCCTGATGTCGCTGGTTTGGCAGGAGACGCGCGAGCCGCTTTACGCGACGCGGGTCGAGGAGACGATCGGCTGGCTCCAGCGCGAGATGACCCATCCGAAGGGCGGGTTCTACAGCAGCCTCGACGCCGACAGCGAGCACGAGGAAGGCAAATTCTATGTCTGGTCCGAGGCCGAGATCGACGCGGTGCTCGGCGACCGGGCACCGTTGTTCAAGAGCTTCTACGACGTGACCGCGGCCGGTAATTGGGAGGGGAAAAACATCCTCAACCGGCTGGCGCATCCCGCTCTGGCCGACGCCGTGACCGAGGCCGAGCTGGCGCGCTGCCGCGAAGTGCTCTTGCAGTTACGCGCCGGGCGCGTGCGGCCCGGCCTCGACGACAAGATTCTTGCCGACTGGAACGGGCTGATGATCGCGGCGCTGGCCGAAGCCGGTCTCGCCTTCGACCGCACCGACTGGATCGACCTCGCGGCGCGCGCCTTCGCCTTTATCCGCGACGAGATGACCGGACTCGACGGAAGGCTGCGGCACAGCTGGCGCGAGGGGCAGGCGCGGCATCCGGCCAGCGTCGACGACTACGCGAATATGTGCCGCGCCGCGCTGGCGTTGCACGAGGCGACCGCGGACGCCGTTTATCTGGAGCAGGCGCGGCGCTGGGTCGAGGTGCTGGAACGGCATTATTGCGACGCGGCGGGCGGCGGGTATTTCTTCGCGGCCGACGACACGCAGGACCTGATCGCGCGCGTCAAGACCGCGTCCGACGCCGCGGTGCCGTCCGGCAACGGCACAATGGTCGGGGTGCTGAGCCGGCTGGCGCTGTTGACCGGCGACAATCGCTACCACGAGCGCGCCGAGGCGATCATCGCGGCCTTCTCCGGCGAACTCGGGCGCAACTTCTTCCCGCTCGCGACGCTGATCAACAATGCCGAGTTCGCGTACAAGCCGGTTCAGATCGTCCTGGTCGGCGACAGCGCCGATTCCGGTTACGCGGCGTTGCAGCGCGCTGTCCGCGAGGTGTCGCTGCCGAACCGGGTCGTGCTCGCGATCGCCCCTGACGAGGCGCTGCCGCCGGCGCATCCGGCATTTGGAAAAGGTCTCGTCGGCGGCCGCGCGGCGGCTTATGTCTGCGAAGGTCCGGTCTGCTCGCTGCCGCTGACCGAAGCGACGGCGCTGCGGGCCCACCTGACCGAAGTGCGGTGACCCGGTTTGCGCCCGGATCGTGTCGGTAGAGCTTTGCACGGGATCATCATGGATTTGAAAGAGGCGGTGGCTGTAGCGAGGCAACAGATCAGCGATTTATTCGCCGCCGACGCTCCGCGAGATATCCGGCTGGAGAATTTCCTGTATGACGATCATCTCATGGTTTGGTCGCTTACGATCGGGTTTGACCTCTCCGATGACGCCAGGGAGGCTTTGACGTCGGTCCGTCAGGGGCGCGGTCATAAAATCGTCCGGGTTTCGGAGGCGGACAAATCGGTTTTATCGGTCACCGACCGCTAGTCCTCCGACGTCCGCGCATGCCCAAAAGCTTCGCGTACAGGCTCAGCTAGTTCGCGGCGATGGATCGAACGCGGATGAAAGGGTGTGAAAACCGTGAAACCGGTTTCCCCCCAAATGCCGAGCCGTACCGACGCGCCGGTAGCACGCCGGTTTGCCACTATTCGTCAGTTTAGTTCGACAGTCAGAGCGCCGCTTGACATCAGCCCGGATTTGCGGACTACCGCCCTGAAAAGGTCGTTGGGAGGTCGGCAGAACAGCCACCCGGCTTTTCACCAGATGTGCCGATGCTGGACCACTAAGGAACAATTTGCCTAGATTTTTACTGGCGTCGGCGTCGTCGCTGGTCCAAAATCGCGCATGACCCTTTGCTGACTTCCAGGTCCCGGGGCGGCGGCAGCGTTTCGCGGGTATCAAACCTAGGGTCGAGGCGCAAGCGGGGCCTCATAAATGAAGACCTTGATATTTTTCGTATTCCTGGCCTTCTACGCCGTATCCCTTATGGCGGCCGGTTGGATTACCTCGTTAGAGAAAAAGAAGAACGCTTCTACAAGCTTTACCTTTGTCGAAATTAAGACCCTGTTGTCCTTCGCGATTTTTTTTGGCTCTCTATTTTTACTGTCTGGCTATTTTAGTGGGACAATGATGTTAACGTTCGTGGGGGTTCAGCAGATCACAGCGATCGCGAGCATACTACTAATTCCGCTCGTTAGCTCTACACCTCATCGAGTCCGCGTTTCTCGTACCCGGTTATTATACTTCGAGTTAGGTTTGAAAAATCCGAAAACAGTAGCCCTTGTGTTCCTTGCGGCAACAATATTGGTAATCGTTTTCGTCCCAACAATGGCCGGGATTAATTATTTTGCGTCTTCGCCCGCGGAGATGACCGCACGAATTTTCCAATCACTCCTTCTGCTTGTATTCGTCGGCAATGCGACCAACTGGATTTTCACTTTGCATTATCTCCTGTCTGAGAGCCCCAATCAGAACGAACGCACGCTTCTCGCCATAAATCAGTTCGCCACTCTCCTGCCGCTATCCTTATATCTATCGCTCGCATTTTGGTCACTCGGAGTTCACGGCCACGGAATGGAATTCAACGTGGGAGGCCTGTCGCTCGCGGTATCTCCTCTTCTTCTAAGCTTTTTGGTCGCGCTTCTCCTGTTTGTTATCTTTATTCCATACCTCGCCGGTAGTCAACGTGGCAGGCGGTTGAGGTCGGAATTGTTGGAAAGGCGGCTCGCTTGGCTAGAGAAGTTAAAGAACATTCTTGACCAGCCAATGAGGGGCGGGTACTCGCGCAGATTGGATGCGTTTCGACAAAACTTGACCGAGGAAATCAACGAATTTGTGAACAGCGACCCGATGATCAAGATCGGTGACGCGATCGATCGGGACGGTATATCACGTTCTGCGGAAGAAATGATAGATGACTTCAAGGCGACACGCATTATGGATCCGCGGTTTATCCAGATAGATGCGCTGCATCGACTAGAAGAATTAGCCGCGGGTTTACAGAGTTATATGGCGGCCCTCGTGACCGATAATGAGCGTGAGAAAGGAGCGAAGGACTGGTTAATATATCTGGATAAGCTGAAGCAAAGCGTCAGTACCGAACTCGAGGAGGTGCGGAAGGCCGACGCTTGGGCGATTCTCAGATTTAGCGGTGTCGCGGCTGTGTCCAGTACGATCGTGTTAGCTGTGTTGAGTGAAATCGCGAAGGGCCTTTGGCGAAGGTATTTCTCTTAGACATCTCACGAGAGGGACGCCGCAAGCGGCCCGGTCCGCGGGCATGCGGATCACCTTGATGGATCCGTGACACTTGGCCGAGCCGTTGGGATTTCCTGCGGCGCTAGCTCTCCGAGCTGTCGAGCGCGTAGCCGACAGACCGCACGGTGCGCAGCAGGTCGCCGCCGCCATTCGCGTTTAGCGCCCGGCGAAGCCGGCGGATGTGAACATCGACGGTGCGCAATTCCAGTTCGGCATCGTGCCCCCAGACGCGGTCAAGCAGCTGCTCGCGCGAGAACACGCGACGCGGGTTCTGCAGAAAATGACGCAAAAGACGGAATTCGGTTGGACCGAGATGAATCCCCTTACCGCCGCGGTAGGCGCGGTGAGCCACCAGGTCCATTTCGAGATCGGCGTACCGCAGCACGCCATCTTCCGGTTCCGGTTGGGTGCGCCGGATCACGGCGCGCAGCCGGGCAATCAGCTCGTTCGGGCTGAACGGTTTCACGACATAATCGTCGGCGCCGCTGTCCAAACCGCGAATGCGGTCGCCCTCCTCGACGCGCGCGGTCAGCATGATGACCGGAAGCGAGCGGGTCGACGGCGTCCGCCGGATCTGGCGGCACACTTCGAGACCCGAAACGTGCGGCAGCATCCAATCGAGCAGCACGGCATCCGGCCGCCGCTCGGCAATCCGCAGCAATGCCTCCTCGCCATCGGCCGCCTCGTCGACCGCGAAACCCTCGCGCTCCAGATTATAGCGCAGCATCATGACAAGCGGGGCCTCGTCTTCGACGATAAGGACAATGGGTTTCATTTCCGTTCAACCTCGCGCCGTGCGGAACTCTTCCCCGCCGAGCCTCAACGCGGCGATGTCATCAATCGGCCTTCTTATACGTCGGCGCTAGGGCTCCGCGATGACAGTTGCATTACGATTTGATGACAACAAGGGCGGTCCCGCCGCCGCCCGCAGGGACACCGTGAAGCTAGAGCCGCGGCCCGGCCTGCTCGCAATCTCGAGACGGCCGCGATGCCGGTTCACGAGATGCTTGACGATCGCAAGGCCGAGACCGGTGCCGCCGAGCTCGCGCGAACGCGCCGTATCAACGCGGTAGAACCGTTCGGTCAGCCGAGGCAAATGCTCGCCGGCGATCCCCTCTCCCTGATCGGTGACGGCCACGCGCACCTGGGAAGACGCGGCGCCGGACACAGTGCCGGGGCCAAGGCTGCCGGTTACCGTGACCTCGGTGTTCGGTCGGCCGTACTTGATGGCGTTGTCGATGAGGTTCTGAAAGACCTGAACCAGTTCGTCGCGGTCGCCATGGACTTCCGGCAAATTCGGCGCAAGTTTGCATACGATATGAATGCCACGGTCGGCCGCGCGCAACTCGAGGCTGCGGGCGACCTCTTCGATGACCGGCGCGAGCGCAACCAGACCGGTCGGCGCAACGTGTTCGTTCAGCTCGATGCGCGACAGCGACAGCAGGTCGTCGACAAGCCTCGCCATGCGCCTGGCCTGCTCATGCATGATCGTCAGAAATCGCTCGCGGGCGGCGGCATCGTCGCGGGCCGGTCCGAGCAGCGTCTCGGTGAAGCCGATCAGCGCCGCCAATGGCGTCTTCAATTCGTGCCCGGCATTTGCGATGAAATCTGCCCGCATCTGTTCGGTCCGCTTCAGGGCGGTGATGTCGTCGAGGATCAAAAGCCCGACCGCGCCGTCGAGCGCCGGCCCGTCGATCCGGGCGAGATGAGCACGCAACATCCGATCGGTTGATCCCGATAGCGTGAATTCAATGTTGCGCTCCGGGCCGCGCGCCGCCTCGGAGGGCAGTACGGGGCGCAGCAACGAATCGACGGCCGACAGCAGCACGGGACTGCGCAACGCGCCGGCCAGGTCTCCGGGCTCGGCGCGCCTGCCGATTAGCTCCATTGCGGCGGCGTTGGTGCGCACGATGCGCCGCCTGCTGTCGATCAGCAGCAGCGGATCCGGTATCGCGGCGATGATGGCCTCAGCCGCCGCGAGCCGCGTCTCAGCCTGTGCCAGCCTTGTGTCATACTCGCGCGCGCAGCCGCATCAGACCCGGCCAGAGCGCGCGCGCGACAAACGGCGCGGCCGCGGCGATGACGGGTTCGTTTCGCTCACCCAGTCTCTCGATCGCCCTTCGCGTCGTCGCGAGCGAGGCCGCGAACGGAATCGCGACCAGCATCGCAAGTATCAGGGTCGCCGCGGCAGCCGCGAGCATGCTGGAGCCGGCCAGCAACCCAGCTGTCTCAAGCGCTCCCAGCACGACGACGACCGGCAGCCAGGTCGCGAGGCTGACGCCGAGGCATCGGAAATACTCTCGCGGCATCTGCACCTCGCCGATCGCCTGCCCGATCGCGCGCCCCTAGCGGCGATGATCGATGCGAATATCGCCGCTCTCAGTGTCGGTTTAGCATTATCGCGCGCAGCGCTGCGGTGTCCTGGCGCGCGCCGGCCAGCACGTAATTGGTGTCGGTGCCGGCGATCACGAATCGCGCTCCGAGCCCGATCAGCTCGCCTTGCAGCACCGTGTTGTGGCGGATACCGCCGACACCCAGCACCTTGTTGTGCGTCCGGCACGCGGCGGCCACCCGCTCGTAGGCAACGCGCAGCCGCGGATGATCGACCTGTCCGGGAATGCCGAGATCGGTCGTCAAGTCACCCGAGCCGATCAGCAGGACGTCGATCCCATCGACCGCGGCGATCGAATCGCAATTCTCGATGCCCTCGGCGGTCTCCAGCATGACAATGACGGCCGTCTCGGCGTTGAGCTTCGGGTTCAGTTCGGAGAGCGGCACCGCGCGGTAGCCGAGCGCCGGGCCCAGCCCCATCACCGAACGCTTTCCGAGCGGCGGAAAGCGGCAGGCCTTGACGATCGCGTCGGCCTGAGCGGCGGTATTGACATCCGGAAGAATGACGCCCTGGGCGCCGCCGTCGAGCACCCGGCTCATCCACTGCGCCTCATGGTTCGGCACCCGTACCAGCGGGGTGATGCCGATGCCGAGCGCGGCCGCGCAGATCGTCGCGGTTGTCTCGATCGAATAGGGCGCGTGCTGCATATCGACGTAGAGCGCGTCGTAACCGCCCGCCTTCGCGACCATCGCGATATCGACGGATCGCGCGAGGCGCAAATTCATGCACAGCACGAGTTCACCGGCAGCGAGTTTCTCTTTCATCGATTTTACAGGCATGCGTTCTCCTCCTGGGGCATCGGCCTATAGCCCCTCCAGCGCTGTAATCACGGCACGGTCGACGAGAATCCCTTCCATCCGGCGGCGCTCGCGTTCGCGGAAGGCACGCTGTGACGGGATGCGGATTTCCTCGACCTCGGGCTGGCGCGGCGTCGCCTGGATCGCCGTGACCAGTTCGGACATTTGCGCCGCGAACGGATTGCCGGGCAGCAGCGCGCCGGGATCGATGACGAGAAACAGAAACCCGTAATCCTGCGTCAGGCCGCGCGGGATCGCCGCGCCGGCGAGCAGACCCAGAGCCTGGATCGCGAACGCGAGGCCGTAGCCCTTGTGCCCGCCGAAAGCTGAGACGCCACCCTTCGCGGCGGCGCGCCCGTCTGTAGTGGGATTGCCGTCGCCGTCAAACGCGAGACCGGGGGGCAGCTCTTCGCCGGTCTCGGCGGCGAGCAATACCTCGCCCCACATCAGCGATGCGGTGCCGATGTCGAAGATAACGGGGCCGTTGGCCGACGGAAACCCGAAGGCGATCGGGTTGGTGCCCAGCGCGGGTCGGGTCGCGCCCGGCGGCACGATATGCGGCGCGCCTGATGCGGTGTGCAGCCCGACAAGTCCGGCTTCGACGATGCGTTCGAGGTAGTAGGCGTTGCGCCCGCTGAAATAGCTGTTGTAGACGCCGACCGCCGCCATGCCGTTCTGTTTCGCCTTGACGATCGCGATTTCGGCACCGCGATAGACAGCGATATAGCCGACATTGTTGCCGCCATCCACCAGGGCAGAGGCCGGCGTTTCGTGGACGATGGTGACCGGGGTGCGGGTATTTCCGGTCTTCGCCTCGCGCGCGATCGCCAGGATGCGCGGCAGCCCGGCGAACCGGTAGCCGCACAGCGCATTGTCGATCAGCTGGTCGGTGATGATGCGGCCATCGTATTCGCCATAGCCGATGCGAGCGAGCGCTGCTTCGCCAAGCGCCCGCGCCTCGCCAACGCTGAGCCGCACGGCATCCGGCCGGTTCGGATCGAGATAGTTGGAGCCCTCGCTCATACGGCGACGATATGCCGTGCCGCCGTCGGCGTCAAAACCGGTCCCGCCGCCGAACACCCGACCGCAGTTCCTCGATCGCTGTCGCGCCGGTCATCTTCGGTGGTGCGAGGCAGTTTGCAACGGTTTGTTCCCTCGTCGCGTTTTCTCCCCGTGGGCGAGGCTGTCGGCCCGGTTCCGCTGGGAGAATGGTATGGCGAGGAGTGCATCGAGGGCGCGATCAACTGGAACCGGCGGGAAACCCGCCGTATTCGGCGACGCCATTGTTTCACGCGGCGAGGGCGGCGAGACGCATCAGATCGCGGGCGGCGATGTTCCGGTCCTGACCACCCAGCAGGGCGTTCCGGTCGCCGACGACCAGAATTCGTTGAAAATCGGCCGGCGCGGGCCGACCGCGCTCGAGGATTTTCATTTCCGGGAAAAGATCTTCCATTTCGACCACGAGCGTATTCCCGAGCGCGTCGTGCACGCCCGCGGCTACGGCGCACACGGCTATTTCGAGAACTACGAATCGCTCGCCGACATCACCAGCGCCGATCTGTTTCAGCGCCCGGGCGAAAAGACCCCGGTCTTCGTCCGCTTCTCGACCGTGGCGGGTAGCAAGGGGTCGGCCGACCTGGCGCGCGACGTGCGCGGGTTCGCGGTCAAGCTCTATACCAAGGAAGGCAACTGGGACCTCGTCGGCAACAACATTCCGGTATTCTTCATTCAGGACGCGATCAAATTCCCCGACATAATCCATGCCGCGAAGGAGGAACCGGATCGCGCCTTTCCGCAGGCGCAAACCGCCCACGACAATTTCTGGGATTTCATTTCGCTGAACCCGGAAAGCATCAACATGGCACTGTGGATCATGTCCGATCGCACGATCCCGCGCTCGTTCCGTTTCATGGAAGGGTTCGGCGTTCACACCTTCCGGCTGGTCAATGCGGAGGGAAAATCGACATTCGTAAAATTCCACTGGAAACCGAAGCTCGGGATGCAGTCCGTCGTGTGGAACGAGGCACTGAAGATCAACGGCATGGACCCCGATTTTCACCGCCGCGATTTGTGGGACGCGATCCTGCAGGGCGACTTCCCGGAATGGGAGCTCGGGCTGCAATTGTTCGATGAGGCATTCGCCGAGAAGTTCGCCTTCGATGTGCTCGACGCAACCAAGATCATTCCGGAGGAGGAGGTTCCTGTACGCCGCGTCGGTCGGCTGGTTCTGGATCGCGTGGTCGACAATTTCTTCGCCGAGACCGAGCAGGTGGCGTTCTGCACGCAGAATATCGTGCCCGGTATCGACTTCACAAACGATCCGCTGCTGCAGGGCCGGAATTTCTCGTATCTCGACACGCAGCTGAAGCGCCTCGGCGGTCCCAACTTCACCTATCTACCGATCAACGCGCCGAAATGCCCGTTCCACCACTTCCAGCAGGACGGGCACATGGCGTTCGTGAACCCGAAGGGCCGCGCGAACTACGAACCCAATTCTTGGGGCGGCGCCGCCGGCGGCCCCAGGGAGATGCCGGATAAGGGGTTCACTTCGTTTCCCGCCGACGAAGAGGGGACAAAGCTGCGCGTCCGCTCCGAAACCTTTGCCGATCATTACAGCCAGGCGCGACAGTTTTATCTCAGCCAAACCCCGGTCGAGCAGCGGCATATCGCATCGGCCTTCATCTTCGAGCTGAGCAAGGTCGAAACGGTTGCGATTCGCTCCCGCATGGTGTCGCATCTGCTGAACGTGGACGCGGCTCTGGCGAAGAAAGTGGCCGATGGGCTGCGTTTGAAAGAGCTGCCGAAAGCAGCCGAGCCGGCGCGGCCCCTCGTGACAGGCCTGAAGCCGTCGCCGGCCTTGAGCATCCTGGCGAACCCGCCCGGCACCTTCAAGGGACGCAGGCTCGGGGTATTGGTCAGCGACGGCGTCGACGCCGATCTGCTGAAAGCGGTGCAGAGCGCCTTTCAGCAGGAAGGGGCGGTGGTCAAGCTGGTCGCACCGATGGTCGGCGGCGTCGAGGCGAGCGACGGTTCCTGGATCGCGGCCGACGAAAAGATCGACGGTGGGCCATCGGTGGTTTTCGATGCCGTGGCGATATTGCTGTCGGATGCCGGCGCGCAACTTCTCGCAGACGAATCGACTGCGCGGGATTTCGTGGCGGACGCCTTCGCCCACTGCAAATTTATCGGCCACAGCGCCGCCGCAACAACGCTGCTCGAGAAAGCTGGGATTGCCGCGTCACGCGACAGCGGCGTGGTGCAACTCGGCGGACCTGCCGACGCGGGCCGCTTTCTCGAAGCTTGCCGTCATCTGCGTCTATGGGAACGCGAAGCGGCGGTTAAGCGAGTTTAAGCCCCTTCCACTTCAGGCCCTCGGTCTCCGCATAGCTCGTCCACGGTAAATTCTAATATCAGTGCCCTGCGCTTCCGGTCGTGGGTGTTTCGCGGGCGTTGATCGACAAAACATGGCGGGCAATCCATCCCGCCGCGTTATCTCGATCTGGCGAAACAGGGGCAATAATGCCTATGCAGCGTGGTACTTGCCCCCTTCGCGGCGCACCTCGTTCCGCTTTGTGAGCGCGGTGAGCGCGTTCGAAACCGACATCTCGCCGGACTTGTCCCCTTTTAGTCCCATGCGCTCCAGGATTTCGCCCCGGGAGAGACCATTCCCCTCGCGAATCAATTTCAGCAGCTGTTCGCGTCTGCTGCCCCGGCGGGCTCGCGCCTGGCGCCCACCCGAAACAGCGCCGGCTCGTACCGTCTTCCCGGTTTTTGCTGTTTCGTAGGCTTCGATGGCGGCAAACTCGCGATTGATCTCTTCGAGCTTTCGCTGCAGCTCTTCCTGCTGATTGAAGATTTGCTCTCGCGCCGCTCGCAAACGCTCGCGCTCGCGGGCCATGAAGTCGGAAAACTGTTCGCCGGTTGTACCGCCATTGCCGTTGTCGGACATCCATGCCTCTCCGTTGTTGATCGCGAAGCATGTAATCGCATTTCCCACTTTTGCAAAGCGTCTCGTACATCGGGCATGTGGAAAATCGGAACTGAATTGCCGCGACCGCTGATATCGTTTCACTCGGCCGGTGACGTTCCGGTCATGACATGCGGCGCGGCCCCAACCCTGCTGAGGTGAGTGGCGACGGCTTTTCCGACGATCATGCAGCGTCCCGTGAGCGAGCCGGCACAACACGCAATGCTTGTATTTTGTAACGGATTGGTTGCCACGACGGTGTCGATTTCTGCGGGCGCATGGTGAAGAAACCAATCCCGACGTTGCGCCAAAGTCGAATTCGAGTGGCGGATTGCAAATTGAAGCAACGTAATCGACCGCGGCCTTCCCAGTAGCGCGGCGCGAAAGGAAATTGCAGCTGCGGACGTTCGGGCTCACGGGCGACGACGGCGGCGCGATGCAGTGGTCCGATATGGTCGCCCCGGGGCGGGTGTTACATCCCACTGCGCAAAACGATGGCCCGCCGCGGAAATCCCTCGCGGCGACGCGCCGGTCACCCCACCTTCACACCGGGTAGGTCGGCGCCGGTCGTCGACCCGCCCCGCACCCCGGTCTCGCTCTCGAAGCCACATACACCCCGCAACCGCCGATGCTCGATCTTTTTGCACGACAGCTTCCTTGATGGGCCTACCTGCGAGGCGTTCGCACCGGGCGCCGCGCTGCTGCGGCGCCTCGCGCTGCCACGCGTCAACGAGATCGTCGCGGCGATCGAAGACATCAGCGCGCAGGCGCCGTTCCGGCGCATGACAACGCCGTGGGGCGCGGTGATGTCGGTTGCGATGACCAATTGCGGCGCCGCGGGGTGGCTGACCGACCGGACCGGATACCGCTACGACCGGACCGACCCCGAAAGCGGCCATTCCTGGCCGGCCATGCCAGACTGCTTCCGGGCGCTGGCGAGCGATGCGGCGCGGGATGCCGGCTATCCCGGTTTCGCGCCCGATTCGTGCCTGATAAACCGCTACGAGCCCGGCACAAGGCTGACATTGCACCAGGACAAGAACGAGCGCGACTACGCGCATCCCATCGTCTCCGTATCGCTGGGGCTGCCGGCCACCTTCCGGTTCGGCGGGCCGAAACGCAGCGATCCCGTCCAAAAATTGGCGATGCGGCACGGCGATGTGGCGGTGTGGGGCGGCCCCTCACGGCTTTGCTACCACGGCGTGGCTGAACTCAAGCATGGCGAGCACGAGCTTCTCGGCCGCAAGCGCATCAACCTGACCTTCCGCCGCGCCTTGTGATATCGAATGAAGCGCCGCATGGGCACGAGGGCGTTTCATAGCCCTATCCGCATCACATGGAGGCGAACCTCATTTACGACGCGATTGGATTAGAGTTTGATCATTTTTAGCCCGGGCCACCCATTTGTCCCCCGTAAGCGAGGGTCCAGGGCCACTGCACGTCGCCCGCCCGGGTTCCCGCTTTCGCGGGAACGACACATTGATCCCGGCGCCGGCTGCTCAAAGGGCGCGCCGCCGGCGCCACAGTTGCGGCGATATTCAGCGGACATGACTTTCGAGAACGGGATAGCACGCAAGGAGTGAACGATTACCGAAATCTACATCGCTCCGTCACATAGATGGCCGCGAGAAGAGTGCGCGGCGGACAAGCGGTCATGCCGCTGCTGAATAGCGACACGGTTTCGTGAGGGTTGGAAATCATGCCAATATTGGATGCTCAAGTTCACGCCTATGAACGCAACCATCCGGGGCGACCTTGGATCGGCACCCTCTACGGGCCGGCGGAGGTTACCGGTGACCAGATGACCGCGGCGATGGATGCCGCTGGCGTCGACGGTGCGATCCTGGTTTCTCCGTTCAGCATGTACCGCTACGACGCCAGCTACGCGCTTCAAGTTTATGCGGCGCACCCCACTCGCTTCAGGCTGGTCAAGCCGGTCGATCCGACGGACGCGGCCGTGGTCGATACGATCGCCGATTGGGCCGCGACCAAAGGCACGGTCGGCATCCGCGTTTTCCTGCGGGACGAGGCTTCGACCGATCCCGCCGACCCCGCCATCAACCGCGTCCTTGCCAACGCCGCACGGCATTCGCTGCCGGTCAATTTGGCCTGTCGGGGACGGCTCGATCAGGCGGCACAGCTGGCGGCGCGAAACCCCAATACGCGGCTGGTGGTCGATCATCTCGGCTTAGCGCAACCGCACGAGCCGCCACCGCCGGCGGAGCCGTTCGCGGAGCTCCCGAAGCTGCTCGCGCTGGCGGCCCACGACAATGTCGCGGTCAAGGTCAGCGGCGCCTGCACGCTGTCGCACGAACCATTCCCTTACAATGACATCTGGGACCCGCTCGCCCGCGTTTTCGACGCGTTCGGCTTTGACCGCTGCATGTGGGGCACGGATTGGACTCGCGCCGTCGGCATGCTGACCTATCGGCAAGGGGTCGAAGCGTTCCTCGTCACTGACCGCCTCTCGCAGAGCGAACGGGAGGCGCTCATGGGGCAAACCCTCCGGCAGATCTATAACTGGGAACGCGCGGCCTCGTAGTCGCCCATCCGAGCAGACCTAGATCGGCATTCCGACCTCGGATTGGGCGAGCCTGCCACTGGGGATCACATGGCGATACCGGTCGAGCCGCATCGTCGTTCGCTTCATCAGGCGCCGCGCGCTCGGGTCGAAGGGCGTGCGCCGGTGCATCGTGACCCCGTTGTCCCACAGCACGAGATCGCCGACCTGCCAGTTATGGGCGTAGACGAATTCGTCTGATGTGGCGGCTTCGTAGACCTCGTCCAGCAGCGCGAGACCCGAGGTCGTATCCATGTAGTCGATGCCGATTGTCGTGGTCGAATCGAGGTAGAGCGAGCGGTCGCCGGTTTCGGGGTGGGCGCGGACCAGTGCATGCGTCACCGGCGGCGTCAGGCGTTGCGCTTCTTCCGAAATCTGCCGATCGGTCTCGCGGCCGTACCCGGCAAGCCGCTTCGTGTAGTCGAAAATGCCGCGCTTGCCGGCGATCTTCGCCCGCAGTTGGCGCGGCAGGCCGGCATAGGCGGCGCGCAGATCGACCCAGAACGTCTCACCGCCCGACGGCGGCAGTTCGAGCGCGTAAAGCGCCGCCCCGGTTGCCGGCTCCAGCATATAGGACTGGTCGGAGTGCCATTGCAGCTCGCCGTCGCCGAGCCCGCCGATCGGATTGCCGAACTCCGTCGCGCAGATTCGAGATGATTGTCACCTCGGGCGTGGCGAGTGAGGCCCAGTCGCTGCGCACGGTGCGCTCCAGCTCCCCGAACAGGGCGCAGAACGAAGCGAGTTCCGCCTCGCTCAGCGCCTGCCGGCGAAACACCAGGACGCCGTGTTGCGCGTAGAGGGTCCGCAGTTCCGCGACGGTCGCTTCGTCCAGCTTTTCCCAGAGCCTGAGACCGGTGATTTCGCGGGCCAGGGTCGGGTGGAGCTGTCGCGTGTCGAGCATTCCGGGTGCGGAACTACTCGGCTGCCTGTTTCACGGGGACGGGCAGCGCCTCGGTGCCGGTCCAGGGGTGTTCGGCGATGTCGAACAATATGCCCTCGGGACCGTACATCTTGACCTCGAAGCCGCCGACCCGCTCGGGCTCGGCCTGATCCATGTAGTGCTTGCCGCCGCCTGCGGTGACGGTCTTGCCGGCCTGCTCGATATCGTCGACCAGAATGCCGAAATGGTGCAGCCCCATAAAATCCATGCCGCGCCCGATCTGATCGGTCTTGAAGCGCAGGATTGCGAGGTCGAACGTCCCGTCACTGACATGGTGGCCGTACGCTAGAGCGCCGTCGTTCGACCGGACGATCTCGAAGCCGAACGCCTTGACGTAGAAATCGGCCATCGCGTCGGGGTCTTTGCAGGCGATCGCAAGATGGCGCAGCTTGGCGCGGTGCGTATCGCCGACCGGGTCGCTGGGCTCGCCTGCCTCGGGCAGCGGCGCGGCGCCGGCCCAGCCATGCTCGGCGATGTCGAACAGGATGCGTTCGGGACCGTAGAATTTCTTCTCGAAATATCCCGCCTGATGGCCTTGCTGGCCCTGGTCGATGTAGTGCTCGGCGCCGAGGCTGACGAGCTTCTGCGAGAATTCCTCGACGTCCTCGACCAGGATGCCGAAATGGTGGATGCCCCGGTAATCGATGCCCTTGCCGAGCTGGTCGGTCTTGAATTTGAGGATCGCCATGTTCAGCGTGCCGTCGGACAGGAACACGCCGTCGGCCAGCACGCCGTTGGGACGGCCGACCTCGACGAAATCGAAACTCTTCTTGTAGAACTCGGCCATCGCCTCCGGGTTCTCGGCGGCGATCGCGATGTGACGCAGTTTCGGCATGACCCTCTCCTCCCGTGTCGTATTAGGCAATCTAGCACGACCCTCATTTCATTTCGAAGCGCCGCATAGCTGCGTGAGCGGAATGGCGGCGAGCACCCGGGCCATGTTCTTGCCGACCAGCCGCAGGGCCTCGTCTCGCGGGAACAGGCCGAACCGGTCGAACTCGGGCAGCTGGCGGCCTTTCCATGCAAAACACGAGGCGCAGACCAGCGCGGCGGGGTCGGGCATGACCGGCGGCGTCCAGGCGAACAGCGCGAGGTCCTTGGCCGGGAGATAGTCGAAAACGCCGAGCGGGCGCAGCTCGGCTTCGGGCGCCTCGATTCCGGTCTCCTCGAACAGTTCGCGCCGCGTTGCCGCGACAAGAGTCTCGCCCGGCTCGGCTATCCCCTTCGGAATGTCCCAGCGCGGCGACCGCGTCGCGTGCCCGAGCAGCAGAAGCTCCCCATCGGTGACAAGAACGCCGCAGCTGATGGGTTTTATAGTCCGGCTTCTCAATCCTCAGCCTCAGCGGGAATAGTGGTACCGACATGCAGCGACCTCCAGCCGCTGCTCGTCTCCGGCGCCGACAACGCGATAAACCAGCCGCTGGTCGCCGGTGATCCGCCGCGACCACCAACCCTGAAGCCCACAGCGCAGGGGTTCCGGCTTGCCAATTCCGCGAAACGGGTCGCGCCGCACGTCCCGGATCAGTTCATTGATGCGGCGCAAGACGGCGTTGTCCTGCTCCTGCCAGAACAGGTAATCGGCCCAACCCTCGCGAGTCTCGGACACGTACCTGATATTGTACGCCTCAGGGTCGGGTCCAACCGCCACTGATCCCGCTGTAAAACCCGTCGCGACGCTCCGCGTTGCTGCTGGGACTCTGGTTCTGGCAGCCGGCCAGAACCAGCATTCCACCCAACAGCGCCACCATGACGCGCCATAAACGTGCGGTCCGCGCCGGGGTTCGGTGCCTCGGTTCTGGCCGAAATGCAGGCATTCCGCTGTTTCGAGATACGCCCGCCATCGCGGATTTGCAACGTCTCGTCCACATGCCACTCTACCCGCCGTTGCGATAGCGAAACGGTTGCGCCGGAGCGGTTTGCTGTTTTCTGCAAGGAATCTACAGCAAACGCCGGGGCGATTCTCAATCAGCGTAACAGCATAGCATATTGAAGGCCGTTGTAAGAACAAAAATGGAACGAGATGGAGGCGATCCGATCCGGGATCGAGCTGTGGTCCGGCGGCCGGAACCGCGTGCCCGTGGCGAACCGTTTGCGTCCGCCGCCCCGAAATGTTCTTTTTCGCGCTCACGGACCGGGGAGACGACATGAACGATATCCGCTGCTACAGGCCGCTGATCATCGGGCGGCGCGGCGCCGTCGCGGCCAACCACCCGCTGGCAGCGCAGGCCGGGCTAATGGCGCTGCGCGCCGGCGGCAACGCGGTCGACGCGGCGGTCGCGACGGCGCTGACGCTCGCGGTTGTCGAACCGATGATGTCGGGCCTCGGCGGCGACGGGTTCTATACAATCTTCGACGCGGCGAGCGGGCGCGCCACCGTCGTCAACGGCACCGGACCGGCGCCACGCGCCGCGACCCCGGAGCGCTACGCCGCCGGCATCCCGCGCACCGGGCCGATGTCGGTGTCGGTGCCGGGCCTCGTCGCCGGGCTCGGCATGATGCACCGCGATTACGGCAGGCTGCCGTGGCGCGATTTGTTCGCTGAGGCGATCCATCTTGCTCGCGATGGCTTCGGCGCGACGCCGCACTACCACCACTTCGCCGCGGAGCATCTCGATTGCCTGCGCGCCGACCGGCGCAGCGCCGCGGTGTTCCTGCGGGACGGAATTGCGCCGGCGGTCGGCACGCCGATCCTGCAACCCGATCTCGCGCACACACTCGAGGAGATCGCTACCGAGGGAGTCGAGGGTTTTTACCGCGGTCGCTTTCATCGGCGGCTCGCGGCGGCCTGCGCCGAAGCCGGCGTGCCGGTCGGCGAAGCGGATCTCGCCGAGTTTTCGGCCGAGCGGCAGGAGCCGATCCGTGTCGATTATCGCGGCCTCACGGTTCTGGAAGCGCCGCCCAATTCGACCGGCTTCGTGCTGCTGCAGGAGCTGAAGATCGCGGAGCATTTCGACCTCAAGAGCATGGGTCTCGGCTCGGCCGAGCTGGTGCATGTCATGGTCGAGGCGAAAAAGCTCGCCTTCGCCGACCGCGAGCGCTGGGGCGCCGACCCGCGCAGCATCGACGCGCCGCTCGACGAGGATCCTGTCCGCCGATTACGCCGCGCAGACTGGCGGGCCGGATCGACCGGACCCGCGCCGCGCCGACCCGCGCGATCGCCGACGCGGCCGGCAACACGACCTATTTCTGCACCGCCGACGGCGACGGCAACGCGGTGTCGGGGATTCAAAGCATCAACAGCGGCTGGGGCTCGGGCGTAACAGCCGGCGACACCGGGATCCTGCTCAACAACCGCATGGCCTACTGGCACCTCGACCCGGCGCACCCGAATTACCTGCGCCCCGGACGCCGCGTGCGCCACACGATGAACCCGCCGCTGGTGCTGAAGGATGGGAAGCTGTGGGGAGTGTTCGGGACGCCCGGCGCCGACAATCAGGTGCAGATCAATTTCCAGATCGCGACGGCGATGATCGATTTCGGGCTCGATCCGCAAGAGGCCGCCGAGATGCCGCGCTGGACCTCGAACGTGCCGGGGCAGTACGCGAATTATCCGCATGACGGGCCGGACGTGCTGACGATGGAGCGCCGCTTCCCGGAGGATATCCGGCGCGAGCTGGCACGGCGTGGCCATCCGGTCGACACGGTCGGCGATCTCGAAGGCCCGTGCAGCGTCGAGATCATCCGCCGCGACGCGGATAGGGGCATGCTGCTGGCCGGTTCCGATCCGCGCCGCGATGGCTGGGCCCTCGCTTGGTGACACGCGTGGCGAGCCGGCCCGCTATTATTGCTGTAAGGGCCACCGGCCGGTTCGCTGTGAGCTAGCGGCGGCTGCGGCACCCGCAGCCGGCGGCACCAGCGCCAGCGTTGTGGAGTCGTTCGCGCCGACCCCGCGGAGAGCGGCGCCGGCCGATGGGCCCATTCCGCTTTGCTGCGACCCGCCGATGCCGGTGCTACCGAGCCGGCTTCCCTTGGCCGGCGACCGCTGCGACCATCCGCGGGACGGTCATCGGGGAAATCGCGATGCGCGATCTGGAAGAGAAAAGCTTCTTGCTGCTGGTGATCGCGGTCACCGTCGCGTTTTTGTGGATTCTGTGGCCGTTCAGTGGTGCGATTCTGTGGGGGACCGTTCTCGCGATCGTCTTCCAACCGCTGTACCGGCGAGTATTGCAGGGATTGAGGCAGCGAAGGAATCTGGCGGCGCTGCTAACGCTCGCGATTATCGTGTTTATTGTCGTGTTGCCGGTCATCGGGGTCGCCGCGGCGCTGCTCCGGCAAGCCGTTGCCACCTACCAGCGTATCGAAATCGGCAATTTCGATGTCGGCAAGTTCTTCAGCAAAATTCCCGAGACGTTGCCGGAATGGGCGGTGAGCTTGCTGAATTACTTCGACCTGACGGATTTTGCGGCGATGCAGGAGCGGTTCTCTGCCGTGCTGAGCCAAACCGGGCAATTTATTGCGTCTCAGGCGCTGACAATCGGGCAGAACACGCTCGGCCTGATCATCAGCTTTTTTGTCATGCTGTATCTGCTGTTCTTCCTGCTGCGCGACGGCGAGGATCTTGCCCGGAGCATCAGGGACGCGGTGCCGCTGCATGCCGCGCAGCAGCATGCGCTTTTCAGGCGGTTCACCACGGTCATTCGCGCCACAGTCAAGGGCAGCATCGTCATCGCGATCGTGCAGGGTGCGCTGGGCGGGCTGATATTCTGGCTGCTCGGGATTGGCGGCGCGCTGCTCTGGGGCGCCGTTATGGCGGTGCTGTCGCTGCTGCCGGCGGTCGGCGCCGGGTTGGTCTGGCTGCCGGTTGCGGTTTACCTGATCGCCACCGGGGACATCTGGCAAGGCGTCGTCCTGATCGCCTTCGGCGTGCTCGTCGTCAGTACGATCGACAATGTGCTGCGGCCGATTCTGGTCGGCGGCCAAACCAAGATCCCGGATTACCTCGTGCTGATTGCGACGCTCGGCGGCATCACAATATTCGGCGTCAACGGTCTCGTTATCGGGCCGGTCATCGCCGCGATGTTTCTTGCCGCCTGGGACCTGTTCGCGGAACAGCGGCTGGCAATCGAAGACGACCGCTCGATCGATTGAAGCGAGACGGCGTCGCCACCGCCTCGCTTGCCGATAGACCTATTCCGCCGCCATCGCGCCGGCATGGAACGGGGCCGGGGCGGCGCGCTCGGTGTGGCGCATCGGCTCGGGCCACCATTTGTCCTCCCATTCGGAGAATTGCGGCCGCAGCTGTGGCAGGACCTGCTCGGCAAACAGCTTCGTGTTGTACTTGGCCAGCTCCTTTCCCATGCTGCCGAATTGCAAGAGCAGCATCAGGTGGCCGACATTGAGGCTGGTCGCGACATTGGTGAGCTGCTCGACCACCTCGTCCGGCGAACCGATGATCACATAGCCGCGCTCGACGATGTCCTCCATCTGGGTCGTCGCGCGCGCCTTCTGCCGCGCGTCGAGGCTGGCGGCGCGGCCGACCTGGCCCTGGATGCCGGCGCGCTGCGTCGCTTCGGTGATGTAGCCGGGCGGCATCGCCCAGCGCGGATCGACACGCAGACAGCGGCCGTAGAAATACTCGGCCGGCTCGCGGTACAGCTCCATCGCTTTCTCGCGGCTCTCGGCGACGCCGACGAATTGCAGGAAACCGGCACGGTACGGGTTCATGTCCTTGCCGAGCCGCTTCATCTCCTCCCAGAAGCCGCTCATCGTCGCCTGGCCTTCCTTGAAGCCGAAATAGGAGAGGTAGGCGTAGACGTAGTCCATCCTGGCGCACCACTGCCAGGTCTCGACCGAGCCGCCGCCGGGTATCCAGACCGGCGGGTGCGGCTTCTGCACCGGGCGCGGCCAGATATTGACGTAGCGCTGCTGGTTGAAGCGGCCGTTGAACGCGAACGTGTCCCTCTCCTGCCAGGCGCGCATCACGAGGTCGTGCGCCTCGAGATAGCGCTCGCGCAGCATCGATGGGTTCTGGCCGTAGGCGAAACATGTATCCATCGGCGTGCCGACCGGGAACCCGGCGATCAGCCGCCCGCCCGAGATCACGTCGATCATCGCGAACTCTTCCGCCACGCGGGTCGGCGGGTTGTAGAGCGCCAGCGAATTGCCCATGACGCAGATCGCCGTGTCGGTTGTGCGCCGAGCGAGCGAGGAGGCGATCAGGTTCGGCGACGGCATCAGGCCGTAGCCGTTCGAATGGTGCTCGTTGACGCAGACCGCGTCAAAGCCGCATTCGGCGGCGTATTCGAGCTCGTCCATAAAGTCGTTGTACATGTGATGCGCGCGCCGCGGGTCGAATAGCGAGGAATGGATATCGACCCATACCGACGGATGCTTCTCGCGGAAATCGTCGGGCAGCTCGGTATACGGCATAAGGTGGAACCACATCAGCTTCATGGCTCAGTGCCTTTCCAATGACTTAGAGGAAGGTTTTCCATACCATTTTCCAGACGCGTTCCAATCCCGTTCCTCGATCCGCTCGATTGCGGCGGTCGCGAGATGGTGCCGCCGAGCGGTCCGGGAATAGTGTTCGGCCATTTGCGCCGTCTGCTGTCCGAGCACCGACGCCATCGTGTCGAGGATCTCGCGCAGGCGGTAATGCGCCGCCACCCAAATCGGCTCGCCGGTCTTCACCTGTCGCGTCTCAAATTCGCGCCCATCGTATTTCTTCGAGGTGACACGGGCCACGTCGCTCTCCCGCATCCCGGTGTAGGCCGCGATCGCGATTGCCACGCGCAACCAGGGCGGCGCCAGCTCCGGCACGGTTCCAGCTCATCGTCGCGCCAGCGTCGATTGGTGAGCTTAGCGTCCTTCGGGCGACGGATGTTGTCAACCTTGGCCGCCGCGGTCGCCTCGCACACATCGCACTTGGTGCCCCAGTCAAACAGGATGCGGAGCGCTTCAAAACGCCGTTGGCGGCCGAGCGGCTGTATTTGGCCTTGCGCTGGTCGCGGGCAGCTCGCAAACCAGTTGCGAGGTTGATGGCGGCAAGCGGACGCCCGCAAACGGCTTCGGGTGGGACAGCGCCTTGCCGTATTGACGTTTCGATCCTGGCGCCAGATCGCGATATTCGGGTGACGCCCGAAAGCCGTCGCCGGAACGGGAAAATTCACTGCCGCGGCTAATGTCGCCTCGCGCGGCGCCCGAGACCGGACCGGCGGGGGAGAAGGCGTCCGTCCGACACAGCGGCGATCGGTATCAGATCTCGATCTGGCCGCCGAGTTCGACGACGCGGTTCGGCGGGATTCGGAAGAACTCGGTGGCGTCGAGCGAGAGATTGTTGAGCAGAATGAAAAGCCGGTCGCGCCAGCGCCAGAACCGGGTGCGGCTCGACTGCGGGCGAACCTTCTCGCGGCCGATGAAGAACGAGGTCTCCATTAGATTGATACGGAATTGCTGCATCCGCGCTTGCGCCAACGCCCGCATGACGTTCGGCTCGTCGAGATAGCCGTAGCGCACCCGCATCGTATAGAAGCCCTTGCCAACCTCGGCAATTTCGAGGCGCCGCTCGTCGCGGACATGTGGCACGTCGATGGTCTCGACCTGCATCAGGATGACCCGTTCATGCAGCGCCTTGTAGTGCTTTATCGCGTGCAGCAGCGCGACCGGAACATGCACGAGATCGCGGGTCATAAAGATCGCGGTGCCCGGCACGCGCACCGGCCGCTCGGGATTGAGCATCTCGACAAAATCCTCGATCGGCAGCGCATCGCGGGCGCGCAGCTCGGCCATGATCCGGCGGCCGCGCCACCATGTCCCCATGATCGAGAAGACGACGATCGCGACGAGGATCGGAAACCAGCCGCCTTCCGCGAATTTCAGCATGTTGGCGCAAAGGAATGTCAGGTCGAGCATCGCGAAAGCCGCGAATAGCGGGACCGCCAGCGCCAGGCTCCAGCCCTGGCTGCGCATGTACAGGAAGGCGAGCAGCGTCGTGATCGTCATGTCGCCGCTGACCGCGATGCCGTAGGCAGCGCCGAGATTGTCGGATGATTGAAAGACCAGCACGACGATGATGATCGCGATCAGCAGAATGTAGTTGATCCGCGGCACATAGACTTGGCCGATCTCGGTCTCCGAGGTGTGACGCACCTCGAGCCGCGGCAGATAGCCGAGCTGAATCGCTTGTCGGGTATACGAGAAAGCCCCGGAGATCACGGCCTGCGACGCGATGATCGTCGCCAGCGACGCCAGTCCGACAAGCGGATAGAGGGCCCATTCGGGCGCCAGCAGATAAAACGGGTTTTCCAGCGCCGCCGGGTTACCGAGCAGCAAGGCGCCTTGTCCGAGATAATTCAGCATCAGTGCGGGAAAAACCAGCCCGAGCCAGGCGCGGCGCAGCGCCGGGAGCCCGAAATGACCCATGTCGGCATAAAGAGCCTCGGTCCCGGTCACGGCCAGAAACACCGCTCCGAGCATCAGGAACCCGCGCTGCGGGTGTTCGACGAGCACCGATACCCCGTAGATCGGGTTCAGCGCCAGAAGGATGTGCGGCTGGCGGATGATGCCCCAGACGCCGAGCGCCGCCAGAACGGTGAACCACACCAGCATCACCGGGCCGAACATGCGGCCAACGACTGCAGTCCCGCGGCTCTGAACCACGAATAGCCCGATCAGCAGCACCAGCGCGATCGGCACGACATAGGGCTCGAACAGCCGGGTCGCGACCTTGAGACCCTCGACCGCGCTCAACACCGAAATCGCCGGCGTGATCACGCCGTCGCCGTAGAACAGCGACGCGCCGATCAACCCCGCAACCATGATCCACAGGTAGCGCCGCTGGCCGCGATGCGTCGTGCGCAGCACCAGCGCGGTCAGCGACAACAGGCCGCCTTCGCCGCGATTGTCCGCGCGCATGATGACGACGATGTATTTCACGGTCACCACCAGGATCAGCGACCAGAAAATCAGCGACAGCGCGCCAAAGATCGCGTGCTCGCTCGCCTCTCCGAAGGCGAGCAGCGATTGCCTGGCTGCATAGAGAGGTGAGGTGCCGATGTCGCCGAAAACGACGCCGAGCGCCGCCAGCGTCAGGCTGCCCGCGCCGGAGGCTTCGGCGGCTTGGCTGTGCGGGACGCTATCCGACATCGTAAGGTTCCGACCGGCGATGCGCTGCGGCTCGCGGCCCGTTAGTCCCAAGCCCGATTGAACAAGGTGCGCACCGGAGCCACCCCACCGACATTATCAGCCGGTTCACCCGACGGGTCGCGGTGCCAACTCCTGCCGGAAGCGGCTGCGGCATATCGGAGCAAACCAATCGGCGGCAAGGACGATCCATTGGCCGACCCGGAAAGGTGATGCAGCCTGACCTTGAACGACCGCAGATTGCTTTGGCGTTGCGCCCGAGGCAATGACTTCGTGGCTGATCCTGTTCCGGCCCGCGCCGGTCGCGGCCTGCGACAAGACGGCTTTCCTAGGGTCACGCCGGGGCGGGTTCGCAGGTCCAGATTCGGACAGGGCCGGCGCGGCCGCGCAGCGTCTGCTCGCCACCGTCGCGCAACCGGGCGAGCGGATCTTCGCCGTTGGCGCGCGGCAGCGCCCGGATCGCCGAGACCAGCGCGTCGCTGACGACCAGCGGCGTATGCAGCACCCGGGTCAGACCCTGCAGGCGGGCCGCGGTGTTGACCGTGTCGCCAATGACGGTAAACGAAAGGCTGTGTTCGCTGCCGACATCGCCGATCACGGCCGGGCCGTGATTGAGTCCGATGCCGATGTCGAGCGGCGGCTGGCCATCGCGACCGCGCTCGGCGTTCCAGTCCCGCAGCGCCGCGAGCATGCCCTCGGCGCAGCGCAGCGCGTTGAGCGGGTCCGCCGTGGACTCGCTCGGCAATCCAAACACCGCGAAGATCGCATCGCCGATATATTTCTCGACCGTGCCGCCGCACGCAAAAATCTGTGCCGTCATTCGGTCGTGAAAGCCGCGCAGCATCGTCACGACCGCTTCGGGGGGCATCATCTCGGCCATCCGCGTGAAGCCGACGATGTCGACGAACAGCACGGAGACGGTCTGACGCCGTACCGCGCCGAGCGGCTCGTCGCGTTCGGCCAGCAATTCGACGAGGTTGGGCGAGAAATAACGGGAGAGATTGGCGCGGGCGCGCTCAGCGGCGGCGCGCCGGCGATCGATCTCGCGAATGCGGGCAATCTCGTCGAGCGTCTTGCGCATCGTGAGTTCGAGATCGTTGAGATCGACCGGCTTGGTCACGAAGTCGAAGGCGCCGCGGTTCATCGCCGTGCGGATATTCGCCATGTCGCCATAGGCCGAAACGATGATCGCCCGGACCGGTGATTGGCGCGCCCGCAACTCGGAAAGCAAGGTCAGCCCGTCCATCACCGGCATGTTGATGTCGAGCAGCAGGAGCTCGACGTCCGGCTCTTGTTCGAGCACCGCAAGCGCTTCCTCGCCGTGATGAGCGAAGCGGAAATCGAATTCGTTCGCCCGGATCTGGCGGCGAAAGCGCTGCCGGATCAGGTGCTCGAAATCGATTTCGTCATCGACCGCGAGAATTTTCGCCGGTCCGTTCACCGCGCCGTTCTCACGCTGGCCGTCCCGGCAGGGTCTCCAGCTGTTTCTTCAGCAGCTCGAAATCAACCGGCTTGTTGATGAATTCGGCGGCACCGTGCGCACCGGCGGCGCGCCGACGTTCGTCGTCGCCGTAGGCGGTGACCATCATGACCGGCAGCTCCGGACGCCGGGTCTTGATCTTGCGCAGCAGGGTCAGCCCGTCCATGCCGGGCATGTTGATGTCGGACAGGATAACAATCAGCTGCGGCTCGATCCCCTCGGCGAGCTTCTGGAGCGCCTCCTCGCCCGAGCCGGCGAAATGCAGCACATAGGTGCCCTGGCGCATTTCGCGGCGAAAGCGCTGGCGAAACAGTTCCGCAACGTCCGGTTCGTCATCGACAATCAGGATACTGACACTCACGCCGTCCTCCGTGTTGCCTCATCTGTCGCTCGTGTCGGCGCCGCCCGGCTTTGCCCTGCCCGCGGCAGCCGCACGGTGAACTCGGTGAACCTGCCGGGTTCGCTATCAACGGTGATTGTTCCGCCATGCTCCTGCGTGACGATGTCGTAGCTGATCGACAGCCCCAGGCCGGTGCCCTCGCCGGTCGGCTTGGTCGTAAAGAACGGCTGAAACAGCTTGTCGCGGTATTCGGGGCGGATGCCGACGCCGTTGTCGCGCACCCGCACCTCGACGGCCTCGCCAAGATCGCGCGTCGCCACTTTCAGCACCGGCCGGATGCCGGGGTCGGCCGCATCCTGCCGGCGCTGGTGGGCGGCATGAAACCCGTTGCCGATCAGATTGAGAAACACCCGCATCACGTCCTGCGGCACCAGCTCGACAGGTGCGAGCGATTTGTCGAAATCGCGCTCCATCGTGATGTTGAAGTTCTGGTCGTGGGCGCGCGCGCCGTGATAGGCGAGGTTGAGGGCCTCGTCGACCAGCGCGTTCATATCAACCGCTTGCCTCTCGCCGCTCGACCCGCGCGAATGCGCCAGCATCGATTTCACGATGTTGTCGGCCCGCTTGCCGTGCTCGGCGATTTTCTCGAGATTGCCAGACAGCACCTCGATTGTCTCGTCGATCTCGGTGCGAGTGTTGGCGTCGAGGGAACCCAGGGCCGGCGCCGCCATTTCCTTCAGCTCGCCGAGCAAGTCATTTGAGAGGCTGGCGAAATTGTTGACGAAATTGAGCGGGTTCTTGATTTCGTGTGCGATGCCGGCGGTCAGTTGGCCGAGCGCCGCCATTTTCTGGGCATGCAGCAGGCTCGCCTGCGCGGTTTTCAGATCGGCGAGCGCCGTCTCGGCCGCGTCGCGGGCCGCGCGGATCTCGGCCTCGGCACGCTTCTGCTCGGTCACGTCGCTGTAAATCAGCACGAAGCCGCCGCCGGGCACCGGGTTGCGGCGTATCTCGACAATGCGCCCATCGGGCCTTGTGCGCTCGTAGCGCAACTCCCTACCGATCTCCTCGATTTGGTGGCGCAGCCGCATCTCCACTTCGACCGAACCATATTCGCCGCGCTTCGCGAGATAGTCGAAATATTCGGCAAAACTCGGGCGGGTTTCCAGGAATGCGTCCGGCAGGTCGAGCATCTGCTGGAAATTACGGTTCCAGGCGGCGAGCCGCAGCCCGGCGTCGAACATCGCCACGCCGTCGCCCATGTTGTCGAAGGTGACCCGCAATTCGGCCTGCCGCTGGCGGATTTCATTGAGCAGCCGCGCATTCTCCATCGCAATGACCGCCTGCGAGGCGAAGTTCTGCAGCAGCGCGATCTGCTTGTCGGTGAACGGCCGCACTTCCTCGCGGTGGGCCGTGATGTAGCCGAGCAGGCGATCATCTCTGCGCAGCGGAACCGCCAATAGGGTGCGGGCATGCCCAAGCTCGACGACAGCGCGCCCGATCCTGTCATCCGGCGCCGGCGTTAGCGCTGCCAGATCGCTGATGTGAATCACCGGCTCCCCAGTTGTCAGCCGTTCACCAAGGCTGAGTCCCGGCTGGAACGGCTGGCGCAGTAAACGGGCGAATGGCTCAGGTATCGCATGCGTGGCCACTGCCCTAAAGTTCGTTCCATCGTAAATGGTCAGATGTCCGTGCGTTGCTCCGCAGAGCGTATGAGCCTTTTCTAATATCGCATCGAACACCGGCGCAAGGTCGCCCGGCGAGGAGTTGATGACCTGCAAGACCTCGGCAGTCGCGGTCTGCTGCTCCAGGGCTTGCCGCAGCTCCCGTTCGCGCTCCTTGCGTTCGGTCACGTCGCTGACCGCGCCGACCAGCCGCACGGCCCAGCCGCTCTCGTCGCGCACCGGCACCGCATGGTCCACCACCCAGCGGAATTCGTCGCCGCTGAGGCGGATGCGGTATTCGCATACGAGGCGCGGCGTCTCCCCCTTCAGAGCCGCGCGCAGGGCAGCCCGATAGGTCTCGAAATCCTCCGGATGGACGCGGGCGTTCCATTCCTGGCTCGCTCGCTCGCCGGCGCCGGCGCCGGTATCCTGCCAGCCGAACAGCTCGATCAGCCGATGCGACACCCACAGCCGGTTGTCGGTGATATTCCAGTCGTAGATGCCTTCGGCGGCCGCCTCGGTGACCAGTTTATATCGCTCGTCACTCGCGCGCAGGGCGGCCTCGCGTCGCGCCAGCTCGTCGCTCCGGTTGCGCAACTCGGTCAACAACCGGGCGTTCTCGATCGCGATCACGGCCTGGTCGGCGAAGGTCGTGACCAACTCGACCTCGCGGTCGCTGTACGGTTCGATCCGCCGCCGGGCCAGCCCGATGACGCCAATGACGGTACCATCGCGCAGCACCGGCACGCCAAGCATCGAATGGATGCCGCCGATCCGCGCGTCCTCTTTGGCCTCGTAGAGCGGGTCCGTCCAGGCGTCCTCGATCTGCACCGTGCGGCCCTCGACGGCGGCGCGGCCGACCAAGGTACCGCGGCCGGGCTCGATCACGATGTCACGCTCGATGCGCTCGTATTCGTGTGCCAGCGAGTGCCCACTGCACCAGCGGAACACGCCGTTCACATTGCGATAGATGACGGCCTGATCGGCGCGGCAGAGCCGGGCCGCCGAAGTCACGACGGTTCGCAAAATCGCGTCGAGATCGCCTGCCGACCGACTGATCGCCTTCAGCACCTCGGCGATCGCGGCCTGCTGTTCGAGCGCCTCGTCGCGCCCGCGCCGCAGCTCGGCGATGATCCGCCGGGGATCGGTGGTCCGCTCGTCGAGCATCATGACCTCCAATGTTATGCCGCTCTTGCGGTGATCCGACCCTGTCCGCTGCGCGGCAGGCGCACGGTGAAATCGGTATACTCCCCGACCTTGCTGTCGACCGATTATCGTGCCGCCATGCTGCTGCTGCACTGTCTCGTCGCTGATCGGCAGTTCCAAACCGGTGCCCTCGCCCGGGCAGCTTCGTCATAAAAGAACCGTCTGGCGCAGCTGCGCCTCCTGACCACGCCCATGCCTCCTCAGCTTACCCGGCACGTTCGCATCTCTCGGCACCTTTGTGTATCCTCTGTCTCGGTCAGGGCATAATTGGCTGATGTTTCCGAAAAGGAGGGATCACGATAGACGATCTCGTATCGCCGCACGGCTATGTGACCGAGCGAGGCGGTTAAGGTGGATTTCCCGCCGCCGCTGCGGCAAACCCTTTTCGGGGGGCGCTTTATGAAAACCGAACCACTCGTGTTTCTCGGCACTTGCGATCTCGCCGGCCTGGTGCGCGGCAAGGGATTCCCGGCGGCCGATCTGCCGTCGCGCATGCGGGTCGGGGTCGGCCTGTCGCCGAGCAACATCATGATGTCTGCGTTCGGACCGATCCTCGAAACGCCGTTCGGCACCGAGGGCGAGGTGATGCTGGTGCCGGACCCCAGCACAAAAGTCGAGGTCGAACTCGGCGACCACGCCGAGCGCTTCTATCTCGGCGACATAATGACCACGGAGGGGCAGTCCTGGGAGTGCTGCCCGCGCGGGTTCCTGCGCCGCGCCGTCGCCGCGCTGAGCGAGGCCGGGGGTCCAGGCGGACTGACCATCCTCGCCGGTTTCGAACAGGAATTCGTCTACACCGGCGTCGAACATCGCGCCAGCGCCACCTATGCGCTCGACGCGCATCGCCGGCAGGGCGTTTTTGGCGAGGCCTACATGGCGGCGCTCCGCGCGGCAGGATTGGCGCCGCACAGTTTTCTGCCGGAATACGGTCCGCGGCAATACGAGGTCACCGTGCATCCGACACGGGGCGTGCGCGCCGCCGACGAAGCCGTGATCCAACGCGAAATGGCGCGCGCCGTCGCAACGCATCTCGGGTTTCGCGCGATCTTCTCGCCGATCCTCGATCCTGATGGAGTCGGCAACGGCACGCATATCCATTTCAGCCTGCGCGATGCGGCCGACCGCGCCGTGGGGTATGATCCGGCACGCCCGTACGGGCTGAGCCGAGTGGGGGAACAATTCGCCGCCGGGGTGCTGCACCATTTGCCGGCGCTGGCCGCGATCACCGCCCCTTCGGCGGTATCGTACTATCGTCTCAGGCCGAACCGCTGGGCCCCGACTTGGGCCAATGTCGCTTCCCGTGACCGCGGCGCAAGCATTCGGGTCTGTCCGATCTACGGGCGCGACGACGCGGCGCGGCAATTCAATATCGAGTACCGCGTCGCCGACGCCGCCGCGAGCCCGTACCTGGCGCTCGGTGCGGTGATCTGGGCCGGGGTCGACGGCATCCGTCACGAACGCTCGCTGCCGCCCGAGGCGACGCGCAGCTTCTGGGAGATGAGCGACGCCGAACGCGAGGCGGCCGGCGCGCGCCCGCTCCCTTGTTCATTGGCCGAGGCGCTGGCGCATCTGGAGGCGAGCGCAGAGGCGCGCGGATGGTTCGGGGAGGCGTTCTTTGACGCCTATCTCATTTTCAAGCGAGCCGAGTTGCGCGCCGTCCAGGGTATGACCGAGGCCGAAACCTGCGCCCGGTATGCGGAAGTCTACTAACTCGCGGCTCGACCAGTGTCGTAGGATGGCGTGAGCCGGGCAATACCAATCAACCTACGCTGCCCGAGGAAGGAGTGAGACGCCAATGCCATTACCGAGACAAGAGGTCGATGCGACGACGCCGAAATATTTGCGCGACAAATATGCAATCGTCGGGGTCGGCGAGACCACGTACACGAGGGGCTCGGGCAAGACGACGCGGGCGCTCGGCACCTGGGCCGTGCGCAACGCCATCCTCGACGCCGGGCTGCAAGCCTCCGATATCGACGGCATGCTCGATTACTCCGGCGGCAATTCGACGAGCGCCACCTTCATCTCCGGCGACCTCGGAATGCGCCTCAACTTCTATATGGACGTAGTCGGCGGCGGCTCGTCGACCGAGGCGCTGGTCGGGATCGCGATCGGCATCATCGAGGCGGGTTTGTGCAAGACCGTCGCGATCTTCCGCGCGATGAACGGCTTCTCGCAGGTCCGCATCGGCGGCACCGGCGCGCGCTCGGCCGCTCCGATTGTCGGCGACATGGTACACAACCGCGCCTATGGGTGGCAGAGCGCCGGGCAGAGCTTTGCCCCAACCTTCATGCGCCATATGTACGATTACGGTACGACCCCGGAGCAGGTCGCGCATGTCAAAATGTTCCACAGCAATCACGCCTCGAACAACCCGAAGGCGTACTACAAGAAGCGCTTCACGGTCGAGGACGTTATCAACAGCCGCTTCATCTGCAAACCGCTTCACCTGCTGGATTGCTGTGTCGAGACCGACAACGCGACCTGCATCATCGTCGCCGGCGCCGACCGGGCGAAGGACCTGAAGCAGCCGCGCGTCCTGATACGGGGGGTCGTCGGGCGCTGCAACAAGCCGCGCCTCGACATGCACTATCAGCACGGGCCGATTTCCCGCGTCGCCGGCTATTACGCGAAGGACATTCTGTGGGCGAATTCTGGCGTCGGTCCGGAAGATATCGACGCGACCGGGTCATACGACGCCTTCACGTTCACGACGATGCTGCAGCTCGAGGATTACGGCTTCTGCAAAAAGGGCGAGGGCGGCCATTACGTGTCGGACGGCACGATCGGCCTCGGCGGCAGGCGGCCGAACAACACCTCGGGCGGCCATCTGTGCGAGGGCTACACGCATGGCATGAACATGGTCATTGAGAACGTGCGGCAATTGCGCCATGCCGCCGACGATTCCTGCCCGATCGGACCCGATGGCAAACACCAGCACACCTTTGACTACAGCGAAGGCGGCTGCCGCCAGGTCAAGGATATCGAGGTGACCGCCAATCTCGGCTGGGCCAACCCGGCGACCGCGTCGGCGATGGTTATGTGCAAGGGCTGGTAGAGGAGACAGGACGATGGCGATCGAAGGCCAGTATCTCGGCATGACGCTGCGTATCGACGACCTCGATGTCGAGAACGTCGAATATTTCAAACACTGTGCTGCACATGATTTCCACCTGCAGGCCGGTACCGAGAGCGGCTTGCTCCGCTACCCGCCGACTACGGCTGATCCCTGGACCATGCAGGGGGAATCGATCTGGAAGCGGGTCGAGGGCAAGGGGACGGTACACTCCTATACCGAAGTGCATCACGCGATCCAGCCCGCCTTTCGCGACCACACGCCGTATATGGTCCTGCTGGTCGATCTCGACACGCAGAAGGGCGAGCCGACCCCGGATGAGGCGCTGCGCGTCATCGGCAATTTGTGCACGCCCGACGGCCGCCTCGCGCCACCGGACATGGTCAAGCGGGTGGGCATCGGTACGCGCGTGCGGATGGTCTTCGCCGATGTCGCGGAAGGTCTGTCTTTGCCGCAATGGACGATCGACGAGACCGCGACGCAGCCGTCGAATGTCTGGCGCTATCCGCAGGAGTAACGTTCAGTACAAACGAAAGGAGGCCGGCTCTCGGCGGCCGGCCCCAAAATCGAGAACCCCCCGCCATATGGCGGGGGGTTCTGCGTCAAAAGCTTATCCTTTGACGCCGCCCACCGTCAGGCCGGAGCTCATTCGGTGGCGGAACGTGTAGTAGATGCAGATCGGCGGCAGCGCGTAGATGATCGCGGTCGCCATCATGTAGTTCCACGGCGCAATGTCGCTGTTGAGGAATTGCGCGAGCGCCACGGGCACCGTCATGTCCTCTTTTTTCGACAGCAGCAGGAACTGATAAAGGTATTCGTTCCAAGCCAGCAGCATCGCGTAGGTGCCAACCGCGACAAGGGCTGGAGCCATCAGCGGCAGGTAGATGCGGAAATAGATCTGGAGCGGAGAGGCGCCATCGATGCGCGCCAACTCGTCGAGTTCAAGCGGAATGCTGCGCCCGTATTCCTGGAAGATGAAGATCGCATAGGGGGTCGCGAATGTCGTCAGGGCCGCAATCACTGACCACGGATTATTTTGCAGCCCGTAATGCTGCATGATCAGGTAGAACGGGATCGCCAGGAAAGACGCCGGGATCATGTAGGTCAACAGCGCGGCGTTGGTGATGAGCCAGCCATTGCGGATGCGCATGCGCCCGACCGAAAACGTCGTCAGCGTCCCAATCGTCAGCACCAGCAGCGTCACCATCGCCGCGATAAAGACGCTGTTGCGGAACTGGTGCCAGAAATTTTCGAGATACCAGTGGCCCTGTGTGACCACGACCTCGAAGCTCTCCAGGCTCGGGTCCACCGGGAGAATGTGGTCGCTGAATACGTCACTTTCGGCCCTGAGCGCGACGAGCACCATGTTATAGAGCGGAATCAGCGTCCACAAAATCAGAAATCCGCTGACAAAGGCGGCAAAGGTGTTCATCAGATAGCGCCGGCGCTGCGCGGCGCGCCGCAGGCTTCCCATTCCGCCTGCCGCGGACGCGGCAGTCGAAGACGTCAGATTTGAGGAATCGCTCAGGGTTGTCATGCATTCACCTGCGTAGCCTTCATGCGGCGCATGAGAATTATTACCAGCGGGATCATGACCGGCAGCGCGGACATCACTGCCGCCACGCCGAGTTCCGGGTTGCCCATATCGTAGGCATAGCGGATGCCGAGCGTCGCAAGCAGATGCGTTGAGTTGGCCGGTCCGCCGCCGGTCACAAAAAACACCGAGTTGAAGTCGCCGAGCAGGAAGATCGTGGCCAGCAGCGTCAACACGAGATACATGTTCGCGAGCAGCGGGAATGTCACATAGGTGAATCGCTTGAGCCCGGTAGCGCCGTCCACCTCGGCGGCATCATAGATCTCCTGCGAGATCGACATGCGCCCGGCGAGCAGGATTACGGTCCAGAACGGCAGCCATTTCCAGAGGTGAGCGTAGATGGCCGAGCCGAGCGCCGACCAGCGTTCATTAAGCCAGGACGGGCCGATAACGTCAAAAACATGGTATAGGACGTTATTGATGAAGCCCCATTCGCCGATCAGCATCCAGTGGATCGAGATGAAGGAGGGCAGCGCCGGCACCGCCCAGGGCAGCACGAACAGCATCAACAGGCCCTTGACCCACCAGCCCTTGCGCATGAAGAAGCCGGACAGCAGCAGCGCGAAAAACAGCTTCAGATTCACCCCAAAAACCAGAAATACAAATGTGTTGATCAGCGTTTTCTGGTAGATCGGATCGTCGAACACTTCGACGAATAGGGCCGGGTTGCTGCCCATCCACAATCCGAAGAAGACGGGATAGACCACGAATGCGAAGAATACGAAGATGTACGGGACAAGAAACGCAAGCGCCCAGGCGAACTCCGAGCCCCGCAAACCTCCCCGCCAATATCGCCACAACGACTGTCCGCGCGAACCCGCTGGACGGCCGATTTCAACAACCGAAGCGCTGGTCATAGGGCCTCTCAGCTCTGAATAAACGAAATCGTCGTGTTAATGCCGCAAGCGGGTGCGGAGGACGCGCGCCGGCGGTGCTGCACCGACCTCGCCTTCCTTGTGGAATCGATCCGCTTCGGGACCACCATGGCCTTTTCCTTCCCCACCCGCAGACCCGGGATGCCGCGCCCGCGTTCCGCCTCACTCTCATTATAGGCCGCTCGCCCGCCAGGCTCAAACACTTTGCCCGCCATCGCCAGTGCGCCAAGGCGGAGGCGCGCTACCCCTTCAGGGCACCCAGTGTCAGCCCCGCAGCCATGTAGCGGCGCAATCCGTAGAAGATCACGATTGGCGGCAGCGCGTAAAGGATCGCGGCGGCCATCAGGTCGTTCCAGGGCTCCTCGTCGCTGTCGAGATACTCGGCGATCCCGACCGCCACCGTCGCGTTCTCCGAGGAGGACAAAAGCAGATATTGATAGAGGTAGTCGTTCCAGGCGAGCAACAGCGCGAACGTGCCCACGGCGGCCAGAGCCGGCGCCAGCAGCGGCACGTAGATGCGCCAGTACACCTGAAGCGCGGAGGCGCCATCGACCCGAGCCGCTTCATCAAGTTCGAGCGGCAGCAATTTCGCGCTTTGCTGCAGCACCAGGATCGCGTACGGGGTCGCAAAGGTAACTTGGGCGGCGATCACGGCCCAGAGATTATCGGCGAAGCCGTAAAGCTGCATCGTCCGGTGGAAGGCGACAGCCAGAAACGCGGACGGGATCAGGTAGGTCAGCAGCGCAGCGCTGGAGAGCAGCGAGCCGTGGCGCAACCGCAGACGCCCAATCGCGAACGCAGCCAGCGAACCGATCAGCACGGTCAGCACCATCGTCGCGACGCCCATGTAAAGGCTGTTGCCGAATGCCTGCCAGAACTCCTCGAAGACTCCGTCCGCGCCGCTGACCACCCGGACAAAGCTGTTGAGCGACGGCGACCGGGGCCATAAATCGCCGTTGAACTCAACATTGCCGTCGGCCGGATCGAGCGCGATCAGCGCCATGTTGTAGATCGGCAGCAGCGACCAGACGAGCAGGACGATCGCGAGCGCGATCGAGCCAGCCTCGATCGCGATCCGACGCAAGCGCCCGCGATGGCGCGACGGCGAGCGGTTCGGTCGGGGCACGGCCATTATGCTCACAGCTGGACCCCACGAGCCTGTACGCGGCGCATCAGCATGACGGCAATTGGGATCAGCAGCGGCAACACCGAGATCGCCGCCGCGACCCCAAGCTCAGGCCGGCCATAATCGAACCAATAGCGGTTGGCGAGCGTCGCAACGACCTCGGTCAGGTGAAACGGACCACCGCCGGAGACCAGAAACACGATTGTGAAATCGCCGATCGTCCAGATCACAGACAACAGCGTCGAAATGAAGAACACGTTTGCGATCAGCGGCAGGGTGATGTCGGAAAACCGGCGAAACCCGCCGGCGCCGTCCACCTCCGCGGCTTCGTAGATGTCGGACGGTATCGCCATCCGGGCCGCGAGCAGCACGAGCGTCCAGAACGGCAGCCATTTCCAGATATAGGCGACGATGTTGGCGCCGAGCGCGAGGTTAGGGTTGGCGAGCCATAGCGGCCCCTCGACCCCGATTACGGTGCGCAGGAAGCTGTTGATGAAGCCCTGTTCGCTGACCAGCATCCAATGAATCGAGATGAAGGCCGGGATCGCGGACATCACCCAGGGCAGCATGAAGACGACGAGCAGCGCCTTGATCCACCGCCGTTGGCGCATAAAGAAGCCCGACAGCAGCAGCGCCAGGACCATCTTTACGTTCACCGCCAACCCGACAAAGATCAACGTGTTGACCAACGTCCTGGTGTAGAGCGGGTCGGACCACAGGGCGGTGTACAGCGCCGGGCTGCTCCCCATCCACAGCCCATAGCCGAGCGGCACCAGGACGAAGGCTAGCAGCACCGCCAGATAAGGAAAGATAAACGCAAGCGTCCAGATGCCGTCGGATGAGCCCCGAAAAGGTCGTCCGGCCGGCCAGCCCGGCCAAGTGGCCGCTGTCGGCGATGCCGCCCAGGTCTGCCCAGTACCGCTCAAATCAGCCCTGCGCGAAAACGGAACGAGGAAGGCGTAGACCGGCCCAAAGATCAATGCTGCGTTGGGCCGGTCGCCGTCTGATCAGCTCGGGATCGGGGACTTGGCGAAGATCTCCTTCACCCTTGCAATGGCCTTCTCAGCGGCGTCTTTTGGCGTCATGTCGTGCAGGATCACGTCGGCCCAACCGGTCGCGAACGTGTGCTCATTACGACACTGGGCCCAGGCCGGATTGTACACGAAGAACTCCGAGACGGTCGGTCCGAGCAGCCCCTGCTCGACATAGGCCTTGCGATGCGGATCCGCGAACCACCAGGGGTCGTTCTGCACAATCGATGTCATTGCCGGAAGATTTCGCCCAAGGCCGGTCTTCAGAAGTTCGTTAGCGACCTCGGGCTGTATCAAGTACTTCAGAAAATCCTTTGCCAAATCGACATTCTTCGCCCCCTTCGGGATCATTCCGCCAGTATTGTTGACGACGCTGGGGATCGGCTTGCCGTCGTTGCCCTGCGGCAGACCCATTGTGGTAAGGTCGTTGTAGTCGTCTGTTTTCTTGAAGATCGCCACCTCGCTCGAGATCGTACCGTCGAGATCCATGACGATCGTCTTCGCATGGAGAGCGTTGTTATCGTCGGCGTCGTTCCAGTTGATGGCACTCGGCGGCACGAACCCTTCCTTGTACGCCCGGGCCGGGAACTCGATCGCCTTGATGATCGCCTCTTTGACCTGCGGATCGTCGACATTCAGCTTTCCATCCTTGTCGACGATGTTGCTGCCGCCATAAGCGGACAGAAAGTAGTTGAAGACGTTGTTCGGGTCATTGCCGTTTGTCGTGACCTGGAAGCCTAGGCCGTAGACCCTGCGCATCCCCTTCTCTCGAAGCTTCTTTTGCACGTCCTTGAAGAAATTGTAATAGGCGTCCCAGGTTTTCGGCAGGTCTTCCATGGTATAGCCGGCCTTTTCGACCAGCGATTTCCAGACATGGTTCGGCAACGTCGATGTCGTGTATGGGGCCAGATAATAGCTGCGCTTCTTTGTCACATTATTGTAGGCATGTGATGTGGCGAGGGCGGCCTCGGTATAGTTCTTCTTCTGCGTATCGACCACATCGGTGATATCGACCAGCTTGTCGTCCCACGCGTAAAGCGCATGCATCTCAGCGAGGCTATTCTGGAACATATCAGGAACCACGCCGCTGGTCATCGCCGAAACGACCTTTTGGCGCATCGGCGCATACGGAATGATCGTATATTCGATCTTGTTGCCGCTCGCCTTCTGATAATTCTCAACCATCTCCTTGAAGGCGATGTCTTCCTCGTGCGCGAATCCCTGAACCCACCAGACCGTGGCGGTCTTGGCTTGCGCGTTCGCGATATAGGGCCGCGCCAATGTCGCCGCGGCGGCGAGTCCTACGGAGCTGTTGATCAGCGAGCGGCGGGTCATCCCTGCCATGGCGTTGTTCCTCCTATCCGGCCACATGAACGCGGGCGGTCAGCTTTGCACGGACACTAGGACATGGCGGCTTTGCTCGCAAGTCAATGCTCCTTTTGGTCGGGTCAACCTACGAGAGCGGCGGCGCCGGGCAGGAGACGCCGTCGAGGCCACGATGTGCGGGCAGTCCACCGCGATAGCCCTAGGTTTTCACGTAAGCCGCCGCGCTGCGGCCGGCGATGCGGCCGAATACGGAGCCGGCCATCAGCCCGGTGCCGCTGGCGTAATTGTGGTAGTAAAGCCCGCCGACGATCTCGCCGGCCGCGAACAGGCCCGGGATCGTTCGTCCGGTAACATCCTCAACCTCGCCGTCGTTGGTGATCTTGAGCCCGCCAAACGTGAAGGTGATGCCGGTCGTCACGGCGTAGGCTTCGTAGGGCGGCGTATCGAGGCGCTGTGCCCAATTGCTTTTGTCGATCGGCAGCCCCGAGGTGCGCAGCCCGTCATGGATGTTCGGGTTGAACGGCACGTCCGGCCGGGACGCTGCGTTGAACGCTCGCACGGTTTCGAGAAAGCCATTCGGGTCGACCCCTTCGAGCCGCTCGGCGAGCGCCTCCAGCGTGTCGGCCACCTCCTTTGTGGTGCGCGGGATCCGGTACTCGTCGCGCAGCAGATGCACGGTCTTCTGGTCGAACACCTGCCAGGCGAACATGCCGGGCTGCTTCAGGATTTCGCCGCCGTACTTGGCATAGGTGTAGGAGTGGAAATCGAGACCCTCGTCGAGAAAACGCTGGCCCCTGGCGTTGACGACAATGCCGAATGGATAGCCGTGCTTCTGAAAGCGGTCGCCGACATCGAGATCGCCGACCGGCGGCGCGTTCAAGTCCCAGGCGCAGGCATGCGCGCCCGACCAGTGCCCGGCCGGCGCCGCCCCGATATCGAGCGCCATCCTGTGCCCCTGGCCGGTGTTGTAGCGCGAGCCGCGGACCTTCGCGAGGTCCCAGCCGGGACCGAGATAGCGCGCCCGCATCTCGGCATTGGCCTCAAACCCACCGCAGGCGAGCACGACCGCTTTCGATCGCAAATCGACAAAGCGCCCGTTGCGGCGCACCCGCACCCCGGCGATGCCGTCGTCGCCCTGCAACAGCGACACCGCCGGAGTGTCGTACAGGATCGGGATGCCCTCGCGTTCGGCGCGTCCGTGCAGCGCCTTCATCAATTCCTTGCCGCCGCCCCAGATGTGACAGGCCAGCCCGCCCCAGAACTTGAATTTTCCGTCGACTTGAAACGCCTGACGCCCAAGCCCGAGCTGAAAGCGCACGCCCTTATCGCGCATCCACACGCCGGTCTCGAAGCTCTTCGTGATCAGGATTTCGGTCAGGTCGGGGTCGCTGCGATATTCGGTCAACCGGCCGATATCGTCGTAATACTGCTCTTCGGTGTAGGTGCCGACATCGACATTTTCCAGCTCGTGGTCGCTGATGTCGGGGATCAGCCGCGCGAGGTCGTCAAAGCCGTGATAGACGATGCGCCAGGCCCCGCCGGTAAAGGCCGAATTGCCACCGCGCCAGTGCTCCGGCGCGACCTCCAGCATCAGCACCGAGGCGCCGTTTTCCTTCGCCGACAGCGCGGTGCAGGTCGCCGCGTTGCCGGCCCCGATGACGATCAGATCATGCTCGGGAATGTCCACGTCTTCCCTCTCGATCCATCCAACCGAAATTCATGTCAGCCATCGTAGAACACTCGCCCGCCATATCCGAGCAGGTTCGCGCCGCCGTCTGGGGTGCTTTCGGGGGTGACGATCGGACCCGAATAACCCATTCTCGACAGTGAGACAGGTCACACCGGGGAGATCAGCGATGCCAGCCGCCATTCGCAATGTCGCGCGCGAGAAGCTCGAAGGGGGAAAATTGTCGCTCGGCGTCGGCATCCGCATGACGCGCAGCGTCGAGATCGCCAAGGCGATGGCGGTGGCCGGGTTCGATTGGCTGTTCCTCGATATGGAACACGGCGTCATGTCGCTGGAATCCTGTGCGCAGATCGCGACCGCCGCGCTCGACGCCGGTATCGCCCCGATCGCGCGTGTCCCGAACGGCGAGTATTCGATCGCGACGCGGGCGCTCGACAACGGCGTGCTCGGCATTGTCGTGCCGCATGTCGATACCGCCGCCGAGGCGCGCGAAGTCGTCAACCGGCTGAAATATCCGCCGGTCGGCCATCGCTCGATGGGCGGCATCGGGCCGCATTACGATCTGCGCCTGGTGAAGTCCGCCGAGGCCGCCGAGGCGCTCAACAATGCCAATCTGACAATCGTGATGATCGAGACGCCAACCGCGGTCGCCAACGCCGACGCGATCGCCGCGGTGCCCGGCATCGACGTCTTGCTGATGGGCACCAACGATCTGTGCGCCGAGATGGGTATTCACGGCCAGTTCGGCCACGACCGCGTCGTCGAGGCGTATCGCGCGCTGATCGCGGCCTGCAAAAAGCACGGCAAGTTCGCCGGCATCGGCGGCGTCTACACCGAGGATCTGCTGCCGCGCTATATCGAGATGGGCGTGCGCTTCGTCCTCGCCGGCCAGGACGCGCAGTTCATGATGGCCGCCGCCACCGCCCGCACCGAATTCATGCGCAAGATTTTCGGCAGCTGGGGCCAATACGCTCGGCCTCCACTCGCAATGGAGGCCGGGCGGAGCTACTGTTTTTGCCAGACGTATTGATAGCTGCAAGCGGCGGTGAGCCTGCCCGTCCCTCTCCCTGCAAGTCGATCGAACCTTGGAGTACATTGCCTCGCGACGACGCATGGTGCCGGACTCCCTGCAACATCACGAGCCCTCCATTGGGCTTTCCGCCGTCCCAGTTTGGGCTTCGTCCATCACGTATTATGTGTAACTGCCTCCGGAAGGGCGCAGTGACCGCTGGTTCCCTCGAATGACCCGCGTTCTAACTGTCGCGAAATTCCTCGATAGGTGCCGTCGAAGGCGGTCGAGGCTGAGCTTGCTGCCAGCATCGGAGCCGCGTCTATAGAGCCGCAACTGGGCAGATAGCCGGGCGAGGTTGCGGCAAGCACGTTCATCCCCTTATGCTAGTCACTCGGACTGTTGGCGAGGACGCAAGATCGTAGCGGGAATAAAGATGCCGCGCGTTGATATCAAAAAAGTCGTCCTCGCCTATTCGGGCGGGCTCGACACGTCGGTGATCCTGCGCTGGCTGCAGGAGACGTACCGCTGCGAAATCGTGACCTTTACCGCCGATCTCGGCCAGGGCGAGGAACTGGAGCCGGCGCGCCGCAAGGCCGAATTGATGGGCGTGCGCGAAATCTTCATCGACGATCTGCGCGAGGAATTCGTCCGCGATTTCGTCTTTCCGATGTTCCGCGCCAACGCGCTCTATGAAGGGCAATACCTGCTCGGAACGTCGATCGCGCGGCCGCTGATCGCCAAGCGCCAGATCGAGATCGCCCACCAGACCGGCGCCGATGCCGTCGCACACGGCGCCACCGGCAAGGGCAACGATCAGGTGCGCTTCGAATTGAGCTATTACGCGCTCGCCCCGGACATCAAGGTCATCGCGCCGTGGCGCGAATGGGATCTGACCTCGCGCACCCGTCTGATCGAGTACGCCGACAAGCACCAGATCCCGATCGCCCGTGACAAGCGCGGCGAGGCGCCGTTCTCGGTCGATGCGAACCTCCTGCACATCTCGGCCGAGGGCAAGGTGCTGGAAGACCCCTGGGTCGAGCCCGAGGAATATCGTCTACAGCCGCACCGTCGCCCCGGAACAGGCGCCCGACGAGCCGCAATACGTCGAGATCGATTTCGCGCGGGGCGATCCGGTCGCGGTCGACGGCCAGGCGCTGTCGCCGGCAGCTTTGTTGACGCGGCTCAACGAACTCGGCGGCCGGCACGGCATCGGCCGGCTCGATCTGGTCGAAAACCGCTTTGTCGGCATGAAGTCGCGCGGCGTCTACGAGACCCCCGGCGGCACGATCCTGTTGGCGGCGCATCGAGGCATCGAGAGCCTCTGCCTCGACCGCGGCGCGATGCACCTGAAGGACGAACTGATGCCGCGCTACTCCGAACTGATCTACAACGGCTTCTGGTTCTCGCCGGAGCGCGAGATGCTGCAGGCGCTGATCGACAAGAGCCAGGAGCGCGTCGAGGGCCGCGTCCGCCTGAAGCTCTACAAGGGGTCGGCGCGGGTCGTTGGCCGGCAGTCGCCGAACAGCCTCTACAGCCTGGCGCATGTGACGTTCGAGGAGGATCAGGTCTACGACCAGCGCGACGCCGAGGGTTTCATCAAGCTCAACGCGCTGCGCCTGCGTCTCGCCGCCCGCCGCGAGGTCAGTTGATCGGAGCGACATCGCACTAGGGCGCAGCCGTGACGAACGGTTATGTCTATAGTGCATTTGTGCAGTGCACAAAATGCAGTAGCCGAATGGCATATCTTAGGACTAGCTAATGACCCGAAGGGGTGTGTCGCCCGCACCCGTCACTTCGGAAGGGTAGCTTATGTCCTCTCTCGTCAAATCAGCGGTCCTGAGTCTTGGGCTGCTCGCCGGGGCCGCGGCTTCGGCCTACGCCCAGTCGGAGAATATCGCCGCACTGCCCCCCAACGCGGCGGCAACCCCGGCGCCGCAGCGCGCGGTCGTTGCCCCGTCTCCCGAATATGTCGGCCCTGCTCCGGGCATCACCTGGAGCGCGACGGAAAAGAACACCGGACCCGTGCAGCCGTCGCCACAGTATGTCGGTCCCGACCCGGGAGTGACATGGGGCGCTCAGGAACGTCAGACACAGCCGGTCCGGCCGTCCCAGGAGTACGTTGGCCCGTCGCTAACCATCGGATCCGGGGGCAACGACGAGTAACGCCATACCAGGGGACGGCCGCAGGTTTCGCGACGCTTGTCCCTCGGCGAAGGCCAATCGGAATCAGCAGGGCGGAACAGCGGGTTCCGCTCTGCCTCTGCCGCTTCGCAATCGGGTCTGCGGCGACCGCTGCTGAGCAGAGTAATGCCTTTTTTAGCCCTCTGTGCCGCTCGCTGGCCCGGTTAGAGGTTATGCCGATGGTGCATTGTTGCGGCGCAGCAAATTCATTTGCCTGCCTATAACCTATTACGGTATGGCTATCGGCGGAAGGTGCTGTCTGCGCCTTGTAAATCCTCGAAAGGCGGTTCCATGTACACTCTCGTCAAATCGGCGGTTCTGAGCCTGAGTCTACTGGCCGGCGCCGCGGTTTCCGCGTACGCACAGTCCGAAAACATCGCCGCGCTGCCGCCGAACGCGGCTGTCGCCCCGTCGCCGCAAGGCGCGGTCGTCGCGCCGTCGCCGCAATATGTCGGTCCCGCACCTGGCATTACTTGGAGCGCGGCCGAGAAGAACACCGCGTCTGTGCAGCCGTCGCCACGATATGTCGGTCCGTCACTGACCATCGAATCCGGCGGCATCGACGAGTAGCGCTGTTACCAGAGGGGCGCAGGTTTCGCCGCGCTTATCCCTCGCCAGAGGTTGATCGGTTCAGCAGGGCGGAACAGTCTGTTCCGCCCTGCTTCTATTGCTTGGCTACTGGCGCTATGGCGGCCGCCGTTGCTGAGCAGAGTGAGGGTAACTCTTGCGCTCTGCCGCGCACTGATCCGCGCAGGCATTATGCGGCGGGTGCATTTGTGCGGCGCGGAAAATTCATTTGAAGCCCATTATCCTGTCGATTAGGTATTTGGCCGGAAGGTGCTGATTGCGCGCCTGTCACCCTCAAAAAGGCGGTCCCATGTCGACTCTTGTTAAATCGGCGGTCCTGAGCCTGAGCCTGTTGGCCGGCGCCACAGTTTCCGCGTACGCCCAGACCGATAACATTGCCGCGCTGCCGCCGAACGCGGCCGCGACCCCGGCGCCGCAGCGCGCGGTCGTCGCGCCGTCTCCCGAATATGTCGGCCCGGCCCCGGGGATCACCTGGAGCGCCCAGGAGAAGCAGACCCAGCCGGTCCAGCCGTCCGCCGAATATGTCGGTCCGGCTCCCGGAAGCACCTGGACCGCCAAGGAGCAGCAGACCCAGCCGGTCCGGCCGTCCGAGGAATATGTCGGTCCGAAGCTGAACTAGCAGCCCTACTGCCGCCCGACCGCAAGGCTCGGCGGGTCTTCCTATTGTTCCTTTCAAAGCCCGATCGGGCGGAGAGCAAATGCTCCCCGCCCGATCGCCGTTTTGGCCTACCGCACGTTTTTATGCGCCGCGAGCCATCCCATCAAAAGGTGGTTGAATGCGTCCGGGCGCTCGACATTCGGGAAATGCCGGCAGCCGGCCATCTCCTCGTATCGCGCGCCGGGCACCAGCCCGGCGAGGCGGCGGTTCTCGGCCGGCGGCGTGCCGGCGTCGTCGGCGCCGCAGATGACTAGCACCGGCACCCGCACCTCCGGCAGGCGCGGCGCGAAGTCGAAATCGAGGATCGCGGCGCAGCAGCCGAGATAGCCGGCCGGGGTCGTGCCGACCACGGTGTCGCGGATCTGCCGCCATCGGCCGGGATGCTTCGCTTTGAAATCCTCGGTCAGCCAGCGCTCGACGGTCGGCTCGGCCAGCGGTTCCAATGAATTGGCGGCGCGCACCGTGTTGATGCGCTGATCCCAGACGTCGCGGGCGCCTTGCGGGCTCGCCGGCAATGTGTCGCACCACAGCGCCGAGATCAGCCGGTCGCCATGCGCCAGCGCGAAAGCCTGGCCGATCATGCCGCCGATCGACAGCCCGATGTAATGCACGCGCGGCAGCGACAGCGCCGCCAGGACCTGCGCGACGTCATCGGCCAGCGCGGCCATCGTGTAGTCGCCGGCCACCGGGTCGCTGCCGCCATGCCCGCGCATGTCGAGCCGCAGCACCCGAAACCCGCCCTGCAACAACGCCGGAACCTGCTCGGCCCAGCTGCCGCCGTCGGAGGCCAGCGAATGGGTGATGCAGACGGTCGGCGCGTCCTCAGATGCGTCCCCTGGGCCGACCAGGTCATAGGCAATGCGGCGTCCCCGCAGCGGCAACAGCATGGCGCTCTCCGTTTCAGCTGAATTCCAAGATAGACCCGTTGGCCCAAAGCAGTCGCGATGGCGCTCAGCGGTCGAGAACCTGCGTCACCGCGCCGCCGGTCGCGGTGCGCCCGCCATCGACCACGAACTGCCCGCCAGTGATGTTGCTCGCGAGATCGGAGCACAGGAACAGCACCATGTTCGCGATCTCCTCCGGGGTCGTGTAGCGGCCGGTCGGCATCGCCGACTGGTAGCGCCGCGCGACGCTCTCGGGGTCGCTCGGATTGATCTGCTGTTCCAATGAATGGATCATCCGCGTATCGACCGGCCCCGGGCAGACCGCGTTGACCCTGATGCCGTCGCGCGCGACCTCGCCGGCGGCGGTCTTGGTCAGCCCGATGACGGCGTGTTTCGAGGCGACATAGGCCGGCATGCCCGGCGTCGCGACAAGCCCGGCGACCGAGGCCGTATTGACGACCGCGCCCGATTTCCGCCGCAGCATTTCGGGCAGGACGTGCCGCAGCCCGAGAAACACGCCCTTGAGGTTGACGCCGATCACCTGGTCGAACATCGCCTCTTCGTAGTCGGCGGTGTGTTTCCAGGCGCCCTCGATGCCGGCATTGTTGAAGAAGCAGTCGATCCGCCCGTACTTGTCGATCGCCGCCTTCACATAGGCCTGCACGTCGGCCGCCTTGGTCACGTCGGCCTGGACGAACATCGCCTCGCCGCCCTGCTGCCGGATGATGCCGGCGGTCGCCTCGCCGCCGTCCGCGTCGCGATCGACGACGACGACCTTCGCCCCCGATTTCGCGAAAGCCAGCGCCGTGGCGCGCCCGATGCCGTTCGCCGCCCCGGTAATCAGCGCGACCTTGCCGGTGAAATCCATGTCCATCGTGTCCTCCCCTTGAGCCGCCGGTTTCAAGTACAGGCGCATTTGGACCGGGGTCCATCGAGGTTGCTTCGCTTCGCTCGCAATGACAACGACGGAAGCTGTCATCACGAGGACCCGCGGGGACGAGGCAATCTCGCAGGCCGAGTATAATTCCGAGCACCAATACCGTTCACCCCCGCGCCTCGGCCTGCATCTGTTGGCGGCGGAGCGCGCGGCCGGGACGCTCGCCGGTCGGCTTGCCCTCGAACCAGACCGGGCTACCGTTCACGAAGACATGCGCGATGCCGGCGGCCGGCAGGGTCGGCTCGGCAAAGGTCGCGCGATCGATCACGGTCTCGGCGTCAAATACGCACAGATCGGCATAGGCGCCGGCACGCACGACGCCGCGCCACGTAAGGCCGAACCGCGCCGCCGACAGCCCGGTCATCTTGTGCACGGCGGTTTCGAGCCCGAACAACCCGACGTCGCGGCAATAATGGCCGAGAACCCGCGGGAATGTGCCCCACAGCCGGGGGTGCGGGTGGATGTCGTGCGGCAACCCGTCCGAGCCGATCATTGTCTGGTCAAAGGCCAGCACACGACGCACATCTTCTTCGTCCATCATCCAGTAGATCGCGCCGGCCGGCTGCAACCGTGCCGCCGCGTCAAGAATATCGACGCCCCAATCGCGTGCGATGTCGGCCAGATCGCGCCCGGCCTGTTCCGGGTGCGGCCGCGACCAGGTGATCATCACCTTCAGCGCGTCCTCGATCCGCGTTGCGCGCAGCACTGTCGAGGAAGCGATATACGGATAGGCGTCGAGCCCGACCGCTTGTCGCCGCATCGCTTCCGCGATCTTCGGCAGGGTCTCTTGCGTTCGGCCGAAATTCGCGACCCCGGTCACCTTGTGGTGCGAGATCACGACCGGCACGCCGGCCGTCTCACCGACATGGAAGCTCTCGTCGAGACTGTCCTGCACATGCTCGGTCTCGTCGCGCATATGCGTCGTGTACAGCGCACCGGCCGGCCGCAACAGCTTCGCCAGCGTCTCGATCTCGGCCGGCGGCGCATGAAATGCCGGCGCATAGAACAGCCCCGTTGACATCCCGATTGCCCCGGCATCGAGCGCCTCCTGCAATCGGCCCGCCATCGCGGCAATTTCGTCGTCGCGCGCCGGCCGGTCGAGTTCGCGCATCGCGCCGACCCGCAATGTCGAATGCCCGACGAGGCAAGCGGCATTGATCGCGGCCGGCGACCGGTCGAGCGCGGCCAGATACTCGGCAAAGCGCGAATAGAGGTAATCGCCGCGATCGCCGATCAGGTCGAGCGGCGGTGGCGGCGCCTGCGACAGGGTCAGCGGTGCGAGGCTGACGCCGCAATTCCCAGTGATCACGGTCGTGACGCCCTGGCTGGCCTTGGCCGCCATGTCAGGCGCCGCGAACAGCGCCCGGTCATCGTGCGTGTGCACGTCTATGAAGCCGGGCGCGACAATCTTTCCCGTCACATCGATCTCGCGCACCCCGGACGATTTGGGAACGTCTCGGGCCCCCGGGCCGATCGCCGCGATGCAGTCCCCGGCGACCGCGACATCGGCATGAAAACGCGGGCTGCCGGTCCCGTCGATCACGGTCCCGCCACGCAGGATCCAATCCGTCATGCGAGCCTCCCGGTTTCGTGTTGTTCGACCGCCTTGTAGGCCGGTAGGTCGTCAGTTCGATCCTGACAGCTGGCGCCACTGTATCAACATCTTAATGAACAGTAGAGAATTGAAGAAAAATTTGGGCTGCAAGATGGGCCGCACTCAGCGGATCCGCTCGGCCTCCCGAAGCAACCCGCTCGGTTGCAGCTGGCCGAGACGTAATTGCCCACTGCGGTCATGTTCGGGTCGCATCTTGCCGGCGCTCACGAGGCGGGCATGGCTTAGACACGAGGACCTTGCACCCCCGGACTCACCGAACGTTATCTGCGTAAGGATACGAGCTGTTCGCGTACATTCTCTACCCGCTCGCGGCGAATCCCTTCGAGCGGGTATTCGGCGCCGACGATCTGGCTGAGGATCGCATTGACGCGGGGGAGGCACTCCCTGCCCGCCTCGCCGCGACGGGCGTGCATAATCAGCCCGTCGCGCAGCCGCACGATATGCCGCACCGCATTCGCGAGATCGTCGTACACGAGTTGCACATCCTCTCGCAGAGCGCGATCGACCGCCGCAATCGCCGCCTCGACATCGTCCTGTTTCATCGCCGGCTCGCGAACCTGAAATAGTCGCGCGGGCGCCGCGCCGACCGGTTGCCCGCGTGCAGCACGAGATGTCGCAACAGCAGACTGCCGGCCAACACGGCAATCGGCGCCCATAGCGAACGCGCCTGGCGCGACGGCTCGGTTCTGCCTGACAGGCGCGGCAGCGCCGTCTTCAGCAACGGTGCGCCGGACAACAGTGCGATCGGCAGCAGGCCGATCCGGGTTTTGATCCCGCTGTCGCGGATTTCCCGGTGGAGCAGCCGCAACAGAAGGAGTTCGGCAATGCTGGCAAGCCGCTCCAGCTTTTCGATGGCGGGAGTCGCCGCCCCGGCGCCGGCCAGCGACACCGCCGCCGCCGCCGAACTCATCGCGGCGACCCCGAATGTCGCCGGCAGGACGCGCGGCGCCGCGGCCCACAACGGGGTACTGGTGGCGCCGAGCAGCGCACCGGTGTAGGTGCTCATCGCCGCCCCGAGCAGCGCCGCCGGGACCTCCAGCAGCTTCGCTGCCGTCTCCACCGCGGCCGATCGCGATCCCAGATCTTTCATCAGCTGGGCGCCGGCAAGCAGCGCGCTGAGACCGCCGAAGCCAACCAGAACATAGCTGCCGATCGACATCGGAGAGGTCGGTCGGAATATGCGCAGCATGTTGTAGAAGCGCCGCGGCGTGTGCAGGTCGATGATCAGCAGCGGGGCGCCGACCGCGGCGCTGGCGAACGCCAGGTAGCGCCCGCTGCGCATGACCTCAGGGAAGCGCTCGCCATCGGCGAAGTCCGCCAATGTCGCGAGGATCTGCGCCGAGCCGCCGAGCCCGCCGACAAAGATGTAGGCTGATACCTTCCACCCGTAGAAGCTCGGTTTCAGAGCCGGCTGGTCGTAATAGGTCGGGATTGCCGCCTTGGTCGTTGGATCGCGGCGCTTTGCGACCCCCACCGCTTGCGGCACGTGCGGCGTCACGGTTAGCTGCGCCGACGCTTGCAGAACCTCACTCATCGGGGCCGCCTTTTGCGAGGGCGAGGAAGCCGAGCGCGGCCGCCGCGAGCCCGGCCATCGTCACCAGCCCGGCCGCGAGCCCCGGCCCGGTGCGGTCCGCCGGGCGGGTCGGCGCCTGCGGCAGGTTGTAGGTCTCGGGGGGCGCGGTCAGCAGGAAGAACGCGTTCAGCTCGCGCAGGCCCTCGGCGTGTCCCGGCCCCTCCGGGGTGCCGTAGAGGTACGCCGTGCCGACCCCTTGCTCATGCAGGAAGGCGACCCTCTTATCGGCCTTGGCGTGCAGGTCGTCGAGTTCGCCGAAGCGGATCGAGTCGGTCGGGCACGCCTTGGCGCAGGCGGGCTCGAACCCGCCCTTCAGCCGGTCATAGCACAGCGTGCATTTGTGCGCCTTGCCGTCCTCGATCGCGACCTCGACCACACCGAACGGGCAGGCCGGCTGGCAATAGCCGCAGCCGTTGCAGATGTCCTGCTGCACGACGACCGTGTCGAACTCGGTGCGGAACAGCGCGCCGGTCGGGCACGCTTCGAGGCACGGCGCGGGCGAGCAGTGCTTGCACACGTCGCTCATCATCAGCCAGTGGCTTTGGAACGGCGGCATCGTTGTGACGCGGCCGCCGTCCGGCTCGACGATATGCTCGATGAAGTGGACGTGACGCCACGTCATCGCGCCAAGGTCGCCGGTATTGTCGTAGCTCGTCCCGCGCAGCCCGAGATCGTCCGCCGGCAACAGGTTCCATTCCTTGCAGGCCACCTCGCAGGCCTTGCAGCCGATGCACAGCGTCGTGTCGGTGAAGAAGCCGTAGCGCCGGCCCGGTTCGATCCGTACGCCGGTTGTCAATTCCGCCTCGTGGGGGATCGGATGGTCGAGGAAGGACCCGGTGTATTCCAGGGCGCGCGGATGGATGCTCATGCGCGGCGCCCCCGGCGGAGGTTGCAGGTCAGGGCTTTTGCTTCGTGCATGCTTGTGTTCGGGTCGCCGACGACGCTGGTGAGGATGTTGGCGATGTCGCCCTTGGCGAAGCCCACCCAGCCGAAATGCCAGACAATCCCGATCTGGTGCACGATGCGGCCCTCGACCCGCAGCGGATACAGCCGGTCGGTGACAAGAGCCTTGACTTCGACCTCGCCGCGGGCGGTCGAGAGCGTCACCCAGTCGAGATTGGCGATCCCGAGCTCGCCCGCGAGTTCCGGCGCGATCTCGGCAAAGGCTTCCGGCTGCAATTCGGCGGTGACCGGAATCGTGCGGGTCGGCAGCGCGCCCGAATGGTGTTCGGTCAGCCGGTAGGTCGTCAGCGCATAGGGGAAGCGCGGGTCGGCTACCTTATGGAGGCGGTTGTCGGGGCGCTCCCAGATCTTGGCCACCGGATTTTCCTGCTGGCCATAAAGCGGGTTTTTCACCGGCGACTCGATCGGTTCGTAATGCGCCGGCAGCGGTGCGTCCTTCAATCCCGATGGGGTGAATATCGAAAGCTTGCCGTCGGCGATCATGATGAACGGGCAGTCGCCGCCGAGCGCGTCCATGCCTTCCGGATGGCGGCTCCAATCCGGCCGGTAGTCGGGCGGCTTTGTCGGCTCGAAATCCGGGACATCCGGGCCGACCCATTTCTTCTGCGCCGGATCCCAATGCATCAGTCGCTTCCGTTCCGACCACGGCCTGCCCTCGGGGTCGGCGGAAGCGCGATTGTACATGTTGCGGCGGTTGGCGGGCCATGCCCACGCCCAGTTGAGATGCGTGCCCGGCCCATCCGGGCCATCCGGCCGGCGAGAGCGTGCACGATTATCGTTCTCGCCCGGAAACACGCCGCTGTAGAGCCAGGCTCCGCACGCCGTGCTGCCGTCGTCCTTCAGCTCCTGAAAGCTGCCGACCTGCTTCTTGTCGGCAACGGTGTAGCCGTTCATTTCCTTGAGCACGGTCGCCACATCCGGTTCGCCCTTCTCGTCCGCCACCGGGTAATCCCAGGTCAGCGCCTTGATCGCCGCGTCCTTCGGTTCGACGCTGGTTTCATAGAGCCGCTTCAGCCGACGCCCGAGCTGGAATGCGAACCAGCTTTCCGAACGACTGTCGCCGGGCGCCTCGACCACCTTGTCATGCCACTGCAGCAGCCGGTGGGTGTTGGTGAAGCTGCCGGCCTTTTCGGCGGCAAGCGCGCCCGGCATCAGGAACACTTCGGTGGCGATGTCATCAGGCGCGATTTCGCCGTCGCGCACCGGCCGGCCGGCATACCAGAACGAGGCGGTCTCGCTCTCGTCGGTGTCGCGCACGACGAGCCATTCGAGTTCGGCCAGCCCGCGCTGCACCATGTACGCGTTGTGGCCGCCGACTGCCGGGTTCTGGCCGATCACGAACATGCCGCGGATTGTGCCGTCGCGCACCGCCAGCGTCATCGGTAGCTGCGAGTGATCGCCGACGATCCGCGGCAGCCATTGGTAGCCGAACTCGTTCGCAGCGGTCGCCGCCTCGCCGTACCACGCCTTGAAGAGGCTCACCGCGTATTTCGGAAAATTGTGCCACCAGCCGGTCGGGGTGGTTTCGCTCTTTAGGTACTCGTCGAGCGTGCTGTGCGGCTTATGGGCGTGCGGCTGCGGCAGGTAGGTCGGCAGCATGTTGTAGAGGGTCGGGATGTCGGTGCTGCCCTGTATGCTGCAATGGCCGCGCAGCGCCAGGATGCCGCCGCCGGGGCGCCCGACATTGCCCAGGAGGCCCTGGATGATGGCGGCGGCACGGATCATCTGGACGCCCGTCGTATGATGCGTCCAGCCAACCGCATAGCAGATCGCGCCGGTCCGCTCGCGCCCGGAGTTGCGTGCCAAGGCTTCCGCCACCTTGATGAAGACCTCGCGCGGGCACCCGGTTGTGCGCTCGACCATTTCCGGCGTGTAGGCGGCATAGTGCCGCTTCATGATCTGGAAGACGCAGTGCGGGTGTTGCAGCGTCGGATCGGTCGGCGGCGGGCCGTTCTCCATTCGCTTGGTTTTTTCGGCGAACGATTCGGTGGTGTTGACATAGTGCTCGGCCAGCGTCGATGGCACGACCTCGCCCTGGTACTGCCAGGAATCGTATTTGTACGAGCGGCTCTTCTCGTCGAACCCGGAGAACCGGCCGTTGAGTTCGCTGGTGTCGCGGAAGCGCTCGTCGATGATCGTCGACAGGTTGGTATAGGCGAGCGCGTACTCCTTGAACCACAGATCGTGCTCGATCACGTAATTGATGATGCCACCGAGAAAGGCGATATCCGAGCCGGCCCGCACCGGCGCGTAGATGTCGCAAAGCGCCGAGGTTCGGGTAAATCGAGGGTCGGCGTGAATCAGAATCGCACCGCGTTCCTTCGCCTGCAGCGCAAAGCGGAAGGCGACCGGATGATTCTCCGCCATATTCGACCCCATCACCAGGATGCAGTCCGAATTGGCGATATCCCATTCGGCTAAGGTAGCTGCTCCACGCCCGTACGAAGCACCTAAACTAGGCACCGACGAGCTGTGTCAAACTCTGGCCTGGTTTTCGATCCACACCATGCCGAGGCCGCCGCTGAACAGCTTCTTGAGGAGGTAGTTCTCCTCGTTGTCCAGGGTGGCTCCGCCGAGCGAGGCGATGGCCAAGGTATGGTTCACCGCTGTGCCGTCGGGCAGCTTCGAGACGAAGGTCTCGTCGCGGGTCCGCTTGGTCAACAGCGCGATGCGGTCCATCGCCCAGTCGAGCGGCCGCTCCTCCCAGTGGTCGGAGTAGGGCGCGCGGTATTTGACGGTGCCGAGCCGGGTCGGCGACGCGAGCAGGCTCAGCGTCGCCGCGCCCTTCGGGCAGAGCGTGCCCTGGTTGATCGGGCTGCGCGGATCGCCTTCGATCTGGATCGGCTTGCCGTTCCTGGCGTAGACAAGCTGAGCGCAACCGACCGCGCAGAACGGGCAGATGCTGGTGCCGATCGTATCGGCGTCCTCGAGCCGCGGCCGCAGATTGCGCGACATCGTGCTCTCGGCGGCCTCGCGGCTGGCATCGGCCCCGGCCGCCTGGCGCGGCAGCGACCAGTCGCGCACGAACCCGGTGACGCGCTTCCGCGCCGTCTGCTTCAGTTTCACGCCGGCTTCTCCTCGATGTCGATCCGATGCGCGACAGCGGCGATCAGGTGCCCGGCGTCGCTGTACTCGACGCATACGGATGCCGCGGTGGCCTGCAGTAGCGGCAGATCCTGAGGCTCGGCGCCCGTTTTGTGCGACAGCACGAACCGCAGCACGCGTCCATCCTCGGCAACGAGAGAGAAGCGTCCCTCCTGCACCGCCGTCACAAACCCGCGGACCGATCCCATCGCTCGCGCCGTCCCTAGTAATGGCCCGAGAACGGCCGGTTCTCAGCAGAGTTCCGAGACTTGGGTCAGACAGCTCCGACGCGGTGAGACGAACGGCGCTCTGATCCCTCCTCGGACTTGATCCGGGGATCACGCGGGACGACAGATGAGTGGTTCGGCTTAAAGGCGATCAAGCTCTGGGGGGCGAGCGAAGCGCATTCCGTCCAGCGGTGGATTACGCTTTGTCACCCGCTCCGCGGATCTAATGAAGCGTCGGCCGGGCAGGGTTTTCCGCCGGCTTCGGCGGCGGTCCGAAAACGAACCGCTCGACATCGATGGTCCAGGTGGAGAGCCCGAGGGTTCCGGCAGTCAATACGGCGCCGAGGCGCTCCAGCAGCTGCCCGGCGTCGCAGCTGGCTGCCGGTGTCAGGAGCTCGCGCAGCAGAAATCGCGCTTCGAAGCTGCGGCCCTGCTGATAGAGCCCGGCAGCGGCAAGCAGGCGGCTTTCGTCTTCGCTGACGCCGGTCTCGCAAACGCACTCGACGGCGAGAGTCCGGACCGCGCCGCAGGCTACGACGCTCATCAACGCGTCAACCAGTTCGGCGGCTTCGGGTATGCCGACCCTGTCAAACGCGACGTTCAATGGAGGGGCCACATCCAACCGGCGCTTTAAGCCGATCACCCACGCACGTATCGCCCAAAGCAGGAGGCGATCGGAGCGCGACAAATGGCTGGTTAGGAGCCCGGTAGCAGGCGCTGACAAGGACATGCGGTCTTTCCCTTCAGATCGACCGCGGATTGATAATGAGAATGACTCGCATGCGCAATCGCAATCTTTTCGGATGCGAAGTCATTGCCGTGCGGGCCGAGAACGGGCAGGCTAGTGCTCGGCGAATTCGACGGGAGGAAAGCGCAGTGAGCGACACCACGCAGGATTTCGAGTTTTTGAAGGGCGTAAAAGTCGTCGATTTCACCCAGTTCGAGGCGGGTACGACCTGCACCGAGGTCCTGGCGTGGTTCGGCGCCGAGGTCGTCAAGATCGAGAACCCGGGGCGCGGCGACCCCGGACGGCGCCTCAGACCCGGCAAGCCCGACGACGACCCCTGGTATTTCCGCCAGTTCAACGTCAACAAGAAGTCGTTGGCGATCAACCTGAAGTCCCCGAAGGGGCTCGATATCGTCAAGGAGATGCTGAAAAAGGCCGACATCACGGCCGAGAACATGGCGCCCGGCACGATCGAGCGCCTGGGGCTCGACTACGAGTCTGTCAAAAAGATCAATCCGCGCATCCTTTATTGCCGGATCAAGGGCTTCTCCCCCGGCAGCCCGTGGGAGAAAGGGCTTGCCTTCGACATGATCGCGCAGGCCGCCGGCGGCCCGATCAGCGTCACCGGCTGGCCCGATCAGCCGCCGGTCAAGCCGGGCCTCAGCTTTGGCGACACCGGGACCGGTATGCTGATGGCGGCGACGATCCTCGGCGCCTTGCACGAGCGCAACCGCACCGGCCAGGGGCGGCTGCTCGAAATCGCGATGCAGGACGCGATGATCCATTACATGCGCACCTGCTTTGCGACGATGATGCGCACCGGCAAGCCGGCGACGCGGCGCGGCTCGAAGCCGAGCGCCGGCAACAACGCACCGGCCGGCCTGTATCCCTGCAAGGGGAGCGGTCCCAACGATTACCTCTACATAACGACCAGCCGGGCCAACCCCGAGCACGTCACGCGTCTGATGAAGCTGATCGGGCGCGAGGAGCTGCTCGAAGATTCGCGTTTCGCGACCGGCGACGCCCGCGTCCAGAACAGCGAGGAACTCGACCGCATCATCTCGGAATGGACGTTGCAGCACGACAAGCGCGAGGCGATGGAGAAGCTGATTGCGATCGGGGTGCCCGCCGGCGCGGTGTTCGACACAATGGAGCTGCAGAACGAGCCGAATTTCGAGGCGCGCGGCTTCATGCAGCACGTGAAGCACCACAACGGCGAGGACAAGATGGCGACCTGGCCGGTACGAATCGACGGCAAGACGATCCAGCTAAAGGGTGCCCCGGCGCTTGGCGGCGACAGCGCCGAGGTGCTGGAGAGCTGGCTCGGCATCGATTCCGGCGAGTTCGCCAACCTGAAGACCGGCGGCGTGCTCTGAGCTGCGCCCCACCATCGGAACGCTATGGCCGGACCCTGGTCCGGCCATAGTCGTTTCCGCGTCACCGTTCAAAATTCTGTGAATCGACCGCGAAGCGGTTAGCCGGGGGCGGCGCCGGCGCCCTCGCTATTGTGCCGACGCGCGACGCGCTGCATCTCCTCCAGAAGGTCGTGCAGGGCCTGGTCCGCCGTATAGGCCATCTTGGCGAAGGCGCGCAGAAAACTGTCGGTGCGCGGCAGCTGAAACAGCGTCTCGTCGCTGTCCTTCGGGGTCGTCGCGCTGATCAGCACGACGTTGTCGAACGGCTGCAGAACCAGCTCCTTCAATGGCTTGCCCGGACCCGTCACATATTCGACAACCCGGCACCGTTCGCTGTCGCGGTTCTCAGTAAGGATCGTCATGCGGTAGGAGGCGCGGGTCGTTGCGGCCTCGACCAGCGCACGCGCGAACGGACGCAAAAACGTTTCGTCAAAACCGAGGATCGCGGTCGGCCGATCATTGTTTACCGACGAACGCATTTCGAGGGTCGTCCACAGCGAGGCGCGGCCGCCGAAATAATCCGCCGAGGCGAGGTCGAGGTTGATCGAGTCGATCGGCATCGGTGGCGCTATCGAACGCGACGACAGGAAGGCAAAGCACGCCGGCTCGCGCTTCAGCGAAATGTTCGTCGACGCCTCGAGATTGCGGTCGCTGATCGCGGGTGTCTCTGCCATGGGCGCGGCCTATTCCTGGGTAGCGACAACAGTGCGGAGCTTGAGCCGGCGAAGCGCGGACAGACGCGCGTTCTGCCGATAGTCTTGCATAAACCGCCGCCGGATCGGTGTCAAACGACGCTCACGGCGACGGCTGCGGCTGTTGGCCGCGTCGATTTTGGCAGGCGCCTTGCTTCACCTCCAGCGACGGGGCGAAGCGTTCCACGATCGGCTAAACCTGAGTCATCCGTTCGATTTCGCTCTCGGCGTTGACCCATTGCGCCTCTGCCTCGGCGATCCGGCGGGCGAGTTCGGCGCGCCGCTTCAGCGCGTCGGCGAGGGCCGGGCCGCGTCCACCAAACGCGCCCGGCGTCGCCAGCTTCGTGTCGAGCGCCCGCTGCTCGGCCGCAAGCCGGGCCGCCATCTGCTCGGCCTCGCGCGACTTCTGGCGCAGCGGTTCGAGCGTGGCCCGGCGTTCGGCCGCGTCGCGGCGTGCGGCGCGTCGCGCGTCGCCCGGACCCGACGCCCCGTTGCCGCGCTCCGGGGCGGCGTCCTCGCGCGACAGCAATCGGCGGCGATAGGCTTCGAGGTCGTCCTCGAACGGCCGCACCGTGCCACCCTCCACCAGCCAGAGGCGGTCGGCGACCAGTTCGACGAGGTGCCAGTCGTGGCTGACCAGTACGACCGCGCCGCTGTATTCGGCAATGGCCGCGACCAGCGCCTCGCGGGTCTCCATGTCGAGATGATTGGTCGGCTCGTCGAGAATCAGCATCGACGGCGCGTCGTGCGTGACGAGCGCCAGATTGAGCCGGGCGCGCTCGCCGCCGGACAGCTCGCCGACCGGAAACAGTGCCTTCTCCTGGCCGAAGCCGAACGCGCCCAGACGGGCCCGCACGGTCTCGGGCAGCGCGTCCGGCAGCAGCGCGGCGAGATGGTCGAAGGCCGATTCGTCGGGCCGCATCTCCTCGATCTGGTGCTGCGCGAAGAAGCCGCAGGTCAGCTTCGGCGAGCGCGTCACCCGGCCCGACTGCGGCTCCAGCCGGCCGGCCAGCAGCCGTGCGAACGTCGTCTTGCCGTTGCCGTTGGCGCCGAGCAGCGCAATGCGGTCGTCGGGGTCGAGCCTGAGGTCGAGACGCGACAGGATCGGCCGTCCCGGTTCGTAGCCGACGCTGGCGCGTTCGAGCGCGACCAGCGGCGGGCTCAGTTCGGGCGGTTGCGGCAGGCGCAAGACCGGCGGCGGCGCGTCCTCGATCAGCGCGACCGGCTCCAGCCTCGCCAGCGCCTTCATCCGGCTCTGCGCCTGGCGCGCCTTGCTGGCCTTGGCGCGGAAGCGGTCGATAAAGCCCTGCAGCCGCTCGCGCTCCTGCTGCTGGCGGCGCGCCAGCACGGATTGGCGCGCGGCGGCCTCGCGGCGGGCCCGCAGGAACTTCTCGAAACCGCCCGAATACAGCGTCAGCTTGCCACCTTCGAGATGCAGCGTCGCAGTCGTCGCGGCGTTGAGCAGCTGGCGGTCGTGGCTGACCAGCACGAACGTATGACGGTAGCGCCGCAGAAAGCGCTCAAGCCACAAGCGCCGCCTCGAGGTCGAGGTGGTTGGTCGGCTCGTCGAGCAGCAGCAGGTCGGGCTCGGCAAACAGCACCGCCGCCAGCGCCACGCGCATGCGCCAGCCGCCCGACAGCTCGGAGAGCGGGCGCGCCTGCATTGCGGCATCGAGACCAAGCCCGGCGAGGATGCGGCCGGCGCGGGCCGGCGCCGAACGCGCGCCGATCTCGTCGAGCCGGGTCTCGATTTCGGCAATGCGCAGCGGCTCCGGCCCGCGGTCGAGTTCGCGCAGCAGCGCGGCCCGCTCCTTATCGGCGGCCAGCACCGTGTCGAACGGCGTCGCCTCGCCGGTCGGCGCCTCCTGCGCCAGAAACCCGATGCGCCAGCCGCGCGGCACGAACACGTCGCCGCTGTCGGGGAGCAGACGTCCGCGGATCAGGTCGAGCAGGGTCGATTTGCCGGCGCCGTTCCGTCCGACGAGACCGAGCTTGCTGCCGTCGGGGATCTGGGCGTTGGCTTCGTTCAGCAGCGCGCGGCCGTGGCGGCCGCCGACGCGATAGGTCAGGCCGGAAATCGTCAGCATCGCGAGGGTTCAGGGGGTTCCGTCGTTGGCCAGCACATCATCGTAGCGAACCGCAACCAGCGCCAGCCCCTCGGCCGGAGCGGTCGGCCCGCCGGCGCGGCGGTCGCGGGCGGCCAACGCGCGGGCGACGTCGTCGGGCCGCCAGCGTCCGAGCCCGACCAGCTTCAGCGTGCCGACCATGTTACGCACCTGATGGTGCAGAAACGAGCGGGCGGCGGCGGCAATGTGAATTTCGTCAGCTGCGCGTGTCACGTCCAGTCGATCGAGCGTCTTGAGCGGCGATCGGGCCTGACACAGCGAGTCACGAAATGTCGAGAAATCGTGATGACCGATCAGGTGGCCGGCGCCGTCGCGCATCGCGGCGACATCGAGTGGCGGCGCGACGTGCCACACGCGACCGCGATCGAGCGCCGGCGGCGCTCGACGGTTCAGGATGCGGTAGACATAACGCCGGCCGGTGGCCGACAGCCGTGCGTCGAAATCCGGCGCGACCGGTTCGACGGCCAGCACGCTGATCGCGTGCGGCCTCAGGTGATGGTTGAGCGCGCCGCGAATCTCGTCGGAGGGCGCGGCGCGCGGCAGATCGATATGCGCGACCTGGGCCAACGCGTGCACGCCGGCATCGGTGCGCCCGGCGCCGAACACGGTCACTGTTTCGCCGCAGAAGCGGCGCACCGCCGTCTCCAGCGCCTCCTGGATCGAGAGCCCGTTGGCCTGGCGCTGCCAGCCGACAAAACCCGCACCGCAATATTCGATCGTCAGTCTGTAGCGGGGCACGGCAGTACCGTCCCGGGCGGCAGTGCGAAACCGCGCAGAAAATAAGGCGTGTCGAGCGGCGCCCGGCCGGCGCGCTGCAGGCGCAGCGGACGGAACACGCCTTCGCCGCACGCGATCGACAGGCGTTCATCGAGCACCGTTCCGGGAGGTGGCAGTGTGGGTTCGGGAACGGCGTCGGAGTCGAGCACCCGCAGCCGCTCGCCGCGTCCCTCGAACCAGGCGCCGGGCCACGGATCAAAGGCGCGCACCTGCCGCTCCAACTCCACAGCGGGGCGGTGCCAGTCGAGCCGGGCCTCGTCGCGGCGCAATTTTGCAGCGTAGGTCGCGCCTTCGCGCGGCTGCAGGCGCGGCTCGATGCTCCCCCGTGCAAGACCGTCGAGCGCTTCGAGGATCAGCCCCGCGCCCAGCGCGGCGAGCCGGTCGCCGAGCATTCCGGCGGTTTCTTTCGGACGGATCGGGATCGCCTGTTGCAGCAGGATCGGGCCGGTGTCGAGCCCCTCATCCATCTGCATGATCGTGATGCCGGTCTCGGCGTCGCCGGCCAGGATCGCACGCTGGATCGGCGCCGCGCCGCGCCAGCGCGGCAAGAGCGACGCATGCACATTGATGCAACCGAGACGCGGCGCTTTCAGTACCGGCTTCGGCAGCAGCAGGCCGTAGGCGACGACAACGGCGGCATCGGCCGGAATCGCGGCGAAATCGGCCTGCACCGCCGGGTCGCGCAAAGTCGCAGGACAATGCACCGGAATGCCGCGCTGCTCGGCGAGGGTCTGCACCGGGGAGGGATGCAGGCGATGGCCGCGTCCGGCCGGACGCGGCGGCTGCGTATAGACGGCGCGGATGCGATGGCCGGCCTTGATCAATGCGGACAGGATCGTCGCCGCGAAATCCGGCGTCCCCATGAAGACAAGGTCGAGCGGGCCGGGTCATTCGCCCTGGCCCTTCCGCCACCCATGACCCGCCACAATGGCTACTGCGCCGCCGCGAGTTCGCGGCCGCGCTTCGCTTTCGCCAGCTTGCGCAGGATCATGTTGCGCTTCAGCGCCGAGATGTGATCGACGAACAGCACCCCGTCGAGATGGTCGATTTCGTGCTGTATGCAGGTCGCGAGCAGGCCCTTCGCGTCGATCTCGCGGATCTCGTTCTCGTGGTCGAGATAGCGCAGCCGGATCTCGGCCGGGCGCTCGACATCGGCGTAATGCTCAGGCAGCGACAGGCAGCCTTCGTTGGCCAGCGTCAGCGCCTCGGAGCGCCAGAGGATTTCCGGGTTCGCGATGCGCAGCGGCTGTGGCTTCTCGCCCTCGCGTGCGACATCGACGACGATCACCCGCTGCGCCACCCCGACCTGCGGCGCGGCGAGGCCGACGCCGATCGCGCGGTACATCGTCTCGACCATGTCGTCCATCAGGCGCCGTACCTTCGCGTCGACGGCCGCGACCGGCTTCGCCTTGATCTTGAGCCGCGGGTCCGGCGCGGTGATGATCGGTAACAGGGCCATGATGCGGCTAGGTAAGCGGCGCGTCGGCGCGGGTCAATATCGCCCCATGCCGGCATGCCGGCGGTCCCGATATGCGCGTGCGGTCAGCCCACCGCGTCGCGCAGGCGGGCCAGATCGTCGAGCGAGTCGGGGCGCGCCATGCATAGCACGTCGTCAAACCCGACATCGCCGATCCATTTGAGCCGGTCGCGCGCTGCCGACTCGCCGCCGGTCAGCATCACCTGCGCCCTGCCGCCAAGCGGCATGTCCGCGGCGTCGCCGTGCAAATCGACGATGACATTCGACAGCACCGCCCGCTTGCCGCCGGCGTCGCGATAGAACTTGATGCCGGCTTCGAGTTCTTCCGGCTTCGGATAAAGACCGGAGGCGATCCAGCCCTGGCATTGCTCGGCCGAGTAGACGATCCAGCGCTTGTTGCGCCACGCGCCGAGCAGCAGGGCCGGCCCGCCCTCGGTGCCCGGCCACGGGGTCAGCGTGCCGCCGTCGAGCTGTTCGCCCCGCCAGGCCCGGCGCATCGTTTCCAACGCCGGCATCAGCCCCTTGAACCGCTGTGTGTAATCGGCCCCGACGAGGTCAAAATCGGCCTGCGTCGAGCCGCATCCGAGACCGAGCTGCAGCCGGTCGCCGGTCATCGCGTGCAGCGACTGTATCCGGTGCGCCAGCTCGACCGGGTGCCGCACCGGGACCTGCAACACGCAGGTGCCGATCTCGATCCGGTTCGTGACCGCGGCGATGACGCTCATCAGCACCACCGGATCGAGCGTCGCGCGTCCCCGGCCGAACGAATCGGTGACCCACAGCCCGGCAAAGCCGCGCGCCTCGACCTGCCGCGCCAGATCGGCGAGGCGGTCGAGCGTGTGCCCGGCGATCGCGGGATCGGGCCGGGTGACGTTGACGACATGCACTTTCATTGGAAGTAGTCCCCTTTATTTGTACCGCGGCGTAGGGCGGGTGAGCGGAGCGTAACCCGCCACCCCAGGCCGCAGTGGGCTCGGCGGATTGCCCCAGGCTTTCGCCGGGATTATTCGCCCTACGCGATCTTTTTCGGATCAGTCCTGCCGCGCCAGAAACCGCTCGGCGAGGCGGGCGAAGAAGCTGGCGCCGACCGGCAGCGCGTCATCGTTGAAGTCGTACCGCGTGTTGTGCAGGCCGCAGCCGCCCTCGCCCGGGCCGTTGCCGATCCACATCATCGCGCCCGGCCGTTCCAGCAGCATGTACGAGAAATCCTCGCCGCCCATCGACGGCGCGACGTTGCGCTCGACATGCTCCTCGCCGCAGATTTCGGCCGCGACATCGGCGGCGAAACTCGCCTCGTCGGCATGGTTGATCGTCGGCGGGTAGCCGCGGCGATAGTCGAGCGCGGCCTCGGCGCCATGCACGGCGGCGGTGCCGCGCACGATCTCGCCCATGCGGCGTTCGAGCAGATCGCGCACCTGCGGCCGGAAGCTGCGCACGGTGCCGCCGATATGCAGTTCGTCGGGGATGACGTTGAAGGCCGAGCCGCCGCGCATAAAGCCGATGCTGATGACCGCCGAGTCGACGGGATCGACGTTGCGCGACACGATCGTCTGCAGCGCCATAACGATCTGCGCGCCGATCACGAACGGGTCGCTGCCGAGATGCGGGTGCGCGGCATGGCCGCCCCGGGCCTTGATATGAATGTCAAACCGGTCGGAGGCGGCGAGCATCGGCCCGGCGCGAGTCGCCATATTGCCGACCGGGATGCCGGGCTTGTTATGCATCGCGAACACGGCGTCGCACGGAAATTTGTCGAACAGCCCCTCTTGCACCATCACCCGGCCACCGCCGAACCCCTCCTCGCCGGGCTGGAAGATCAAATGCACAGTGCCGTCGAAGTTGCGCGTCGCCGCGAGGTAACGCGCCGCGCCGAGCAGCATCGTCGTGTGCCCGTCATGGCCGCAGGCGTGCATCTTGCCGTCATGCATCGAGCGGTGCGGAAACTGGTTCATCTCCTGCATCGGCAGGCAGTCCATATCGGCCCTGAGGCCGATCGCGCGCAACGAATTGCCGCGCCGGATTGTGCCGACCACCCCGGTCGTCGCCAATCCGCGATGCACCTCAATGCCCCATTCGGCGAGTTTTTCCGAAACCAGGTCGGCGGTGCGCTCCTCCTCGAACCCGATCTCGGGATGTGCGTGGATGTCGCGGCGAATCCGGGTCAGCTCGTCGAGGCAGTCCCGTATGTCGGGGATGATCGGCATGGCGGCTCCAGCACAGGCTGGTGCCACCTTACCGGTTCCGCGCCGCCTCGGCCACTGTCGGACCGGTCGTCAAATCCCGATCCAGAGATCAGCGCTGGTGCGGCACTGAGCCGTCACCTCGGGACTAACCCGCCGTTCTCGGGATGCCCACGGAGCGAGCCCGTGGGCTGAAGGCGCACGGATCAAGCCCGGCCATGACGTCTGGGGAATAGCGCACCCTAGCTGCGCTTGAAGCCCTCGATTTCATCCGCCGCCCAGTCGATCGCCTGGTCGATCGTCTTGCCGCCCTGGGTGCATTGGGCAATCATCTTGGCCATCGTGGCCTGCGAATAGATCTGGTTGGCGATGTTGGTCGGGGCGGGGGATCCGGAGACCGACTCAATGACCTCGCCGCGCGGCGGGTAGTTCCAGATGCTGCCTTTCGGCGGGCCCTCGTCGGCCCAGGTCTGGAAATCGCGCAATGTGGCGAAGCACGGCAGGTCATAGCCGTGGCTGCCGGCCACCAGCGCCTGCACCGATGGCTTCTCCCAGAGATGCAGCGCCAAGCTCTTGGCCGCCGCCTTGTTCGGGGAGAATTTCCAGATACCCCAGAAGGAGGGCTGCGCCGGGTCGAAGCGGCCCTTCGGTCCTTTCGGCGACGGGAAATGCCAGCATTGCTCGGCGACCTTCGGCGCGTCGCGCACCGCCACCGCCCAGGCCGAAGGCGGGTTGAAGATCAGCGCCGCCTGCCCGGAGATCAGCGCCTTGTTGTTGCTCGAATCGTCCCAGGCAAACACATCCTGCGGCAGATTCGGAACCAGCTTCTTGAACCATTCGAGGACCTGCTTCACTGGCTCGGATTTGACGGTGGTGTTGCCGTCCTTGTCGACCAGTTCGGCGCCGTAAGCGGTGAAGACCGCGCCGACCCAGTTGGCGGTGTCGCCGGTCTGCCCCAGCGCGACGCCGAACGGGTGGCCGGCCTTGTTGCATTTCTCGGCCGCTGTCAGGAAGAAATCCCAGGTCCACTTGTCGGTCAGTTCCTTGTTGCCGGTGCCGCCCGGCGGATACATCTGCGTCAGGTCGAGCCCGACCGCGTCCTTGAAGATGTCGATGCGGCCGACCGAGGGCAGGGTCAGCGTGTTGGGGATCGCCGGCGGCGCGATCCAGTGCCCTTTCTGCTGGCCGAGATACTTCATCGAGGGCGTCGTCTCGCCGTGGCGCTTTATCAGTTCCGCCCACACGTCGTCGGAGGGTTCGAGATTGTCGGTCTGCGCCGCGCCGTACCAGCTCGGCATCGTCAGCATGTCGTGTCCGGAGCGGGCCTGCGCCTCGGCGGCGATCGTCAGCATCAGCTTGTCACCTTGCGATGTGACGAAGTCGATCTTGAGATCGACCTTTTCCTTGTCGGCCCATTCCTGGCACAGCTTGCGCATTGCGTCGTTGGCGCCCGGCACCCAATGATCCCAGAACGCGAGATTGAGCTTGCCGGCGGCATGCGCGCCACGGACGAACGGCAGCGCGGATGTCGCGACTGCGGCCACGCCGGTCGTCAGAACGCGTCGCCGTGCTATCGAATGTACCATGTTAACCCCCCTCGGCTGATGTATCAATTAGGCCGTCCTAGAGGACTCAATATTAGAGCACAAAGCACGTGTTCGAGAGAGGTTTTCTTTGCGCAGCCCAAGGGGATGACGAAACCCGGCGATCATTCTTCCGTTCAGTGGCGCTCATTTATTTTGTTAGACGGCCGTCTATATCCTGCGCTGGACCTGGGCCGATCCCAAACGTGATCCCCGATCACCCGGTCCGTGAGAACCGGGCGGTTCTGCGTTGACATTCTCCCGATGGCGCACTGCGAAGTTTGCAGTTTGGCTAGCGCCTATAGCCGATCGGTCACGTTACGGTGAAAAAGTCATGTGACGGCGACAGAAACGTCCCGGCTTCACCGAACCCGATTATGTCGGCCCTGAAGTCGCCGGTCACATCGGCCAAGAGCCTGGGATAGAGGTCGTTGGAAGTCCATCCGCCGGCCGCGGGATCCGACCCGAATTGCGCTAAATCCGTAGAGATCGCACCAAAGGTTCCGTCAGCCTGACCAAGTGCGAAAGAAACGCCGGAAGGACCGAACGCGACGATGTCCGCTCTGAAATCCGCGTTGATGTCCGCGACCAAGCGTGGCGTGAGGTTCTGACTCGCGAACCCCGCATCATTGCCGAATCCGCTCAGAGCTAGAGCCGCGGAGGCAAAGGTTCCATCCGGGTTTCCCAGCGCGACATAGACGCCGTCTTGTGCAAACGCCACGATGTCCCCGCGGCCGTCGCCATTCACATCGCCCGTGAGCCGCGGGTAAGTGTCCTGTGATGCCCATCCACCCGCGGTCGCGTTGCTGCCGAACATCCCCAACAAGGCCGTCGTGAGAGGCTGGAAGGTCCCGTCGCCGTTCGAGAGAGCGACATAGACGCCATCGCTGGCAAACCCCACTATGTCCTGCCTGCCATCTCCGTTTACGTCGGCAATTTGGCGGGGATACCGGTCGAACGAATTCCAGCCGCCAGCGCCTACGTCGCTGCCCAACGCGGCCAGAGCGAAAGTCGGAGCCGCGAATGTCCCGTCCGCATTGCCAGACGATACATAAACACCATTCGATGCAAAGGCGACGATGTCCGCCCTGCCGTCGGCAGTGACGTCGCCCAACAGCCGCGGATTAACCTCCTGAGAAAGCCACCCGCCGGCGTTAGGCGCGAAGTTCGCCAGGACCCTGATAGGAGAAGAAAAATGCCCGCCCCCTAACGACAGGGACACATAGACGCCGTCGCCGCCAAATCCGACAATGTCGGCTTCGCCGTCACCGTTAACATCTCCTGCTGCCCGAGGATAGGAATTCTGGCTGCTCCAGCCACCGGCGTCACTCGATGCGCCGAATACCGGCAGGTTTGGCGGACCGTTCCCAATCGGCTCGAATCGAGCGGTAGCGGCTCCGATGCCCAAATCCGTTAATTGCAGAGCATATGTTCCGATGTTAGCAGCAAAGCCGCCCGCATCGACATAGTAGTAACCATTGTTAGTGACATGGATGGCAAGTTGCAACTCCAAGCCAAATCCGCCATCATCGTCGTTCGTAAGCAACGTCCCTGCCGAATTCTGCAGGTTGAGTAAGGGGTCGGTAAGGGTGCCTCCGGCAGTTGGCTGCCCCCTTTCGTCGATGACATAATTATGGCCGGCATAGAGGAACACCCTGAACCAGTCGCGATCGCCCGCTACCTCCAGATCCCCGATCGCCAAGCCGGAATCGAGTCTACCCGTCGTTGTGGTATCTGCGGTATAATCGTCAGCCATTCCGCGTCCTCCGCGTGGGCAACGGCAAACAATGCCAAGCGATGACACCCTGCCACGTCTTGAATGGAATCACAAGGCTGCTGGGTGAACCTGTCGTCATGTCTTGTCCCTGTGTTCTACTTAGCGGTAGCGCTTCCGCGTCCTAGGTTTCCTTCGCACCGCGAGAGGCGCACGCGAGTTTATCTCAGCTTCGGGGAAAATCACTTGGATTCGCGGCGGCCCTCGAGCCCGAGCACAGTGGCGGCGGCCCGACTTCGGACGCTCGCGATCATCGCAACAATGCCGCGCGGAAACACGGTGAAACTGCGCTACAATCGCCACGAACACCGCAGGGAGGAAGCACGCGATGGCCCAAATTGTCCTGGGAATGGCGACTTCGCACACGCCGATGCTGAATGCGCCGGCGACCGATTGGCCACGGTTTATCGAGCGCGACTCGCGCCGGCCGGATCTGCTCGATGTCGAGGGGCGGCTGACGACATACGAGGCGCAGCTGCGGCATGCTCCGGCCGACATCATGGAAGAGATCGCGCCCGAGCGGATGCGGACGCGGCACGAGACCGTGCAGGGGGCGGTCACGCGGCTCGCCGAGTATCTCGGCGACGCGCAGCTCGACGCGCTGATCGTCGTCGGGGACGATCAGGAAGAGCTGTACCACCGCGACAACATGCCGGGCATTCTCGTCTATTACGGCGAGACGATCCCGAACGTACCGCTCGGCCCCGGCTTCAAGGGCCCGGAATGGGCGCGACGCGCGACGGCGCGCTGGTTCGAGGAAAAGACGCCGCGCGACTACCCGGTCGACGCCGCCCTCGCGCGGCACCTGATCGATATGCTGATCGACCGCGAATTCGACATCGCGGCGTCGAACCGGGTGCCCGACGGGCACGGCGAGGGCCACGCGATCGGCTTTGTCCACCAGCGCCTGATGCCGGAAGTCGTGCCGATCGTGCCAGTATGCATCAACACCTATTACCCGCCGAACCAGCCGACCCCGAAGCGCTGCTACAAGCTCGGCCAGGCGATCCGCGCCGCCGTCGAATCCTATCCGGGCAAGGCGCGGGTCGGCGTCATCGGTTCCGGCGGGCTGTCGCATTTCGTCGTGGACGAGGCGCTCGATCGCGGCTTCATCGACATGCTGCGCCGCAGGGACGGCGCCGCGATCCAGGCCCTGCCGCGCGAGAAACTCAACTCCGGCAGCTCGGAGATCCGCAACTGGATCTGTGTCGCCGGAGCCGTTTCGCACCTCGCGCTCGAATGGTCGCTGTACGAACCGGGCTACCGCACCCCCGCCGGCACCGGAACCGGGCTGGGATTTGCGTACTGGGCGTGACGGGCGGTTTCGCTGTCGAGATCCGCGGGGTCAAGCCCGCGGATGACGTGGGTGTGTGAGGGGATCTACTACCGTGATCCGCTCTGCGGCAGGTTCGCTCTGTCCTCGAACCTCTCTCCAACCGTGATGCCTGGGATCGACCAGGCCATCCGAGAGTGACGGAGTCCTGCTGATTGGATTCCGCATCATGCCGACCGCTCGAAAACCCGGACCCGTCGTCGTCAGGCCGGGCGAGGCAAGCGCATGGCGCGAAGATTGCCGCAATCGCATTGCGCAGAGCTCGGCCAGCTTCGTCCGTCATGTGTTCGCTGGAGCGGCAACTACAGCATCAGTTAAATTTCGGACGGCATCAAATATCTTCCAGATACTTCTGCTCTAACGCTCGCCAGCCTTCGGTGCCGACCGCCGCCTCGCGCTCCTGGAAGGTCGCGAGATCGGCTTCGACGCGGCGCGTGTCGCCGTCTTCCTTCATTGCGCGCAAGACGCGCTGGGCGGCGCGGATCGCGGCCCGGTGGGTCTGCGACGGGTAGATGCCGAGCCGGAAACCCATGCCCTCCAACTCGGCGGAAGACAGCATCGGCGTCTTGCCGCCCTCGAAGACGTTGACCAGCGCCGGGCCGCGTACCTCGCGCCCGACCACCCGCAATTCATCGACCGTCTGCGGCGCCTCGACAAAGCCGACATCGGCGCCGGCTTCGAGATAGGCGTTGACCCGGTCGATCGCCGCCTGCAGCCCCTCGATCGCGCGCGCGTCGGAGCGGGCGATGATGACCATGTCGGCGTCGCGCCTGGTATCGACCGCGGCCTTGATCTTGCCGACCATCTCGGCGCGCGAGATGACCTCTTTCCCTTCGTAGTGCCCGCATTTCTTCGGGGCAACCTGGTCCTCGATATGGAACCCGGCGACTCCGGATTTTTCGTACTCGCGCACCGTGCGGATCACGTTGATCGCGTTGCCGTAGCCGGTATCGGCGTCGGCGATCACCGGAATCCCGACCGCCTCGACCGTCAGCCCGATAAAGCGGACGTTCTCGACCAGCGTTAAGAGCCCGAGATCGGGATAGCCGCTGGCCCGCGAATAGCCGCCGCCGGTCAGGTACACCGCCGCGAAGCCGGCCTGTTCGACGAGCCGCGCCGTCAGCGTGTCATAGGCGCCGGGCACCATCGTGTAGCCGCTGCCGGCGATCAGCTCTCGCAGCACCTTGCGTGGGTTCATGTCTGTCTTCTCCCCGTGAGACCGGATCGAAGCGACGGCACCAGCGGTAGGCCCTCAGTCGCGGCGGTACGGATAGCAGCGCGAGCGTTCGAGCGGGATGCCGTAATGCTGTGCCAGCGCGCGAACCGCGTCGCCGTGCTCGGGATACGGGTCGGCATTGCCGGGACCGACGATGATCGGCCGAAAGCTGCGGTCCTCGTGGCCGTTCGGCGGCAGCATCGCGGTCGCGAGCGGCGTGCCGCTGTCGTCGCGCAATGTCAGGAACAGCGGCATCTCACGCTGAACATGCGCCTTCAGCCCGATCTGCTGTTCGAAATTCACCTTCGAGATCGGGCGAAAGCTTTGCGCCGCGCGCTCGTGCTCCTTGCGGAAATATTTTTCGACCGCGTGATGCATCACCTCCAATTCGGCGACCGCCTCGGCCTCGCTCTCAATGCGAAACCACGTCCTGCCGCCCGGGGCGTCGCAAATGTAACGCATGCGTCCTCCATCATGCCTTCCGGGGTTTTCCGGCATCGCGGGGGATGAACGTGCGATGTCGCGAGAGCAAAATCCCGGCGCCGGAGCAAGTCAACAGCAACCTGTGTATCGCCAGGACATGGTAAGAAAATGACAAACCATCGTCACGCCCGGCCGCGCTTGCCTGCCCGATCGGCGGGGAATAATCTTCTACCCGCACGGCGATTTCCGCAGCCGATATCCTATGGAGGGAAAGCTGATGGCGTTCACACTCGAGGAATTTTCAACCGAAGCGCACCGCATTCTCGCCGCCGACCCCGGCCCCGAGGGCCGCAAGAAGATTTGCGAGCTGGTCGGCCGCGCCTGCACCGACCCGGAATTCGTCGCCAAGCACCTGCCCGATGACGGCCCGGAGCGCAAAATCCTCTACGAAGACCCGGAACTCGGCTTCTGCATCCTCGGCCACGTCAACCGCGGCGCCAAGGCGAGCCAACCGCACGATCACGGGCCCACCTGGGCGATATACGGCCAGGCCGAGGGCGAGACGATCATGACGGACTGGGCGAAAATCTCGCCGGCCAGCGAAGCCGAACCGGGCAAGGTGCGGCATGTGCGCGACTACACGCTGACCCCCGGCGCCGCCTATGTCTACAACGAGGGCGATCTGCACTCACCGCGCCGCGACGCCTCGACCAAGCTGATCCGCATCGAGGGGCGCAACGTCGAGAAGATCCGCCGCTATCCCTACGAGCGGGTCGCCTAGCCCGCCGCCGTCGCAACAAGGTTCGTCATCCCGAAAGCCGGCCGTCATCCCGGAGCCGGCCCCGGGATGACGGCCGGCCTGCGGCGTCTCGCCCGTCGGCGGGTCAGCCCCGGCGTTGGCTTTTGGGTGCGCCCTGCGGCGGCGCGCCCGACGGCGGGGCAGTACTAAACAGCTGGTCGGCCGTCCGCTTCTGCTGGTCTGTGAGGCTCGCGTAAAGCAATTCCAGCGCCGGGACCAGACGCTTCAAGTTGTCAGCCTCGGTTTGCGCGAAACTCGCGGCGGTGCGCAAGCCGTCGACGGCGCTTTTCTCGGCGCCCTGCGCTGCTTTCTGCATCAGCGCCTCCATCGCCTGGGCATTCTGCTTGACGACGGTTGCAAATTCGTCGAATTGCGGCTGTTGCGCGGCGGTGATGTTGAGCCGCTTCTTGATGTTGCCGAGCTGCGCCTCGACCGGATCGCCGGCCGATTGCGCCCCCTTCTGCCCGGCCGGCGATTGGGTCTGTGCCGGAGCCGGCCGGCTCCCGGTTTGCGCCGTCGCGCTGTCCGCGGCGACCCCGAGCGACAGCATCAGAATTGCGCCGGCGAGCAGCCGCAGCGCGGCGGGACGCCCCCGGCGATTGACTTGGCGATAATCCGGGCGATCGAGCGCGTATGGCATGGGTCGGATTCCTTGCCGCTTGTTGAGTGGAGGTGAACAGGTAGTCCGGCAGCCTAGCGCGCGCGGAGCGCTGCAAGCGAGTCGGTAAACGATCGACCGGCCGCATTATGCCATCACCACTATCGTCCCGCGCCGTGGAGGCCCAGGCGGCCGCATCGTTCCGACGCTGGGTCCGGGGGCTGGCGGCCCGCGACAATCCCCGCCATGATCGCCGGCCTGCATCAGCGAATCGCGGCATCGGGAGGTCAAAGGGAATGAAGATCGATCTGTCGGGAAAACGGGCGGTGGTCACCGGCGGCAGCCGCGGCATCGGCCGCGCGATCGCGCTCGGCCTAGCGGAAGCCGGGGCTTCGGTGTCGGTCTGCGCCCGCGGCGCCGACGGGCTCGCGCCGGTTTGCGCCGCGATTACCGCGCATGGCGTCGCCGCGCACGCGCAGGCCTGCGACGTCGCCGACAAAGAGGCGCTGTCGGCCTATATCGACGCGGCGGCGGAGGCACTCGGCGGGATCGACATCCTGGTGTGCAACGCCTCCGGCTTCGGCACCAGCAACGATGAGGCCGGCTGGGCCCGCAGCATCGATGTCGATCTGCTCGGCACCGTGCGCGCGATCCGCGCGGCGGCGCCGTATCTCGAAAAGAGCGGTTCCGGCGCGATCGTCAACATTTCCTCGATCTCGGGGCTGCGCGCCGCGGCGCGCACGGTGCCATACGGCGCGGTCAAGGCGGCGCTGATCGAGTACACGATGAGCGAGGCCGCTTCGCTGGCGCGCAAGGGTATCCGCGTCAACTGCGTCGCACCGGGGTCGATCGAGTTCCCCGGCGGCAGCTGGGAAAAGCGCAAGACCGACGCGCCGAACCTTTATAACGCGATCCTGCGCGGCATCCCGTTCGGCCGGCTCGGCCACCCCGAGGAGATCGCCAACGTCGTCGTGTTCCTGGCGTCGCCGCTCGCCAACTGGGTCACCGGACAGACGATATCGGTCGATGGCGGGCAGTTACTTTGACCTTGCACCGACCATGTTACCCCAAGCTAGTACCAACTTTCAGTGTGAGAGCGAAGGTTACTGGCGTCTGATTTCTGCGCTCCAGCCTGCTTCTATCGGTGCGCGCAACGCCTTGACCAGACCAAAAGAGTATTCTTTAAGGTTGGAGCCCCTGGTGGAGAGCGCTTCAGCGAATTTGACCAACGCCGGGCCTGTGTCGTTGTCTGAAACCAACGACAGCTCTCGCTCCAATAGAGCTCCCAAAATCATTTTTCTAATCGTTCCTATTCCGGTGAAGCAGGGGTTGTGGTATCAAGTCTTCCGACAATCTCAGCAGTGTCGAAATAGATCTTAAGCTGCTTTCCAAAAAACGCTTCAATTAATCTCGTCACCGGCTCCCTTTTCCGGGGCGTTTCGCTGCTCGTCAAGATACGTATATAAACCCCACAAGGCACCCCTACCACAGTGAGCACAGGCGACCACGCTCTAACAATCTCTAATGCTGATTGTTTTGAAGAGTAACCCTCCGATAAGGCCGGTCGGCTTGTTTCACTCTGAGATTGGTGCTCTGGTGCGCCGTTCATCAAATATCGAGAAACGCCGTCTCGTTCTCGCCCTGCAGGACGATGTCGAAGCGCCAGACCGGCGGCTCGCTTTCTTCCGCCTTCCGGGCCAGCAACGTGCCGCGCACCGCATCGTCCTCGATGGACAAGAGCAGCGGGTCGGCGGCGTTGCGCGGATCGCCTTCGAAATAGATTCGCGTATAGAGGTGCCGTAAGAGGCCGCGAGCGAACACGGCGACATTGATATGCGGCGCTTGCAAGGTGTTGCCGCGTCCAGGCACTGGACCCGGCTTGACCGTGGCGAGCCGGAACTCGCCCTCGGTGCTGGTCGCGACCCGGCCGAAGCCTCGGAACCCCGGATCCAGCGGCGCGTCGTCCCGCCTGTCGTCGGGATGGCGGTAGCGCCCGGCGGCATTCGCTTGCCACATCTCCAACACGGCATCGGGCACCGGCGCGCCGTCGCCGTCGAGCACGCGTCCCTCGATCGCGATGCGCTCGCCGCGCGGGTTCCCAACCGTCAGATCGGCCCATTCCGGCCGTGTCATCCCGAGATGAAAGAACGGGCCGACCGTCTGCGACGGGGTCGGGATCAGCTTGTCGGGCATCGTCATACCGGGTCCGTCGGGGTGGCGGCGCGGCCGCGCAGCACCAGGTCGAAGCGGTAGCCGAGCGCCCATTCCGGCTCGCTCAGCGCCGGGTCATAGGCGCAGATTAGCTGCTCGCGCGCCTCCCGGTCGGCCGTGCTCTGAAAGATCGGGTCGAATTGCAGCAGCGGGTCGCCGGGGAAATACATTTGGGTGACGAGCCGCGTCGCGAAGCCGGGCCCGAACACGCCGAAATGGATATGCGCGGGGCGCCACGCGTTCGGCGTGTTGCGCCAGGGATAGGCGCCCGGCTTGATCGTCACGAAGCGGTACGCGCCGTCGCGGCCGGTCACGATCTGCCCGGCGCCGGTAAAATTCGGGTCAAGCGGCGCGTCGTGCTGGTCGGACGGGTGGTGATAGCGCCCGGCGGCGTTGCATTGCCACAATTCGATCAGCGTGCCCGGCACCGGGCGCCCATCCTCGTCGAGCACATGGCCGGTCACGATGATGCGCTCGCCGAGTGGTTCGCCCCCGTGCTGCCGGGTCAGATCGGTCGCGTCCGGCCCGGCCCAGCCATCGGCGAAATCCGGCCCGGTCACCTCCGACAGCGTGTGCTCGAAACGGATCGGTGCCCGTTTCGGCGCGCGTTCCTGAGTGCTCTGATAGTCGGGATAGAGATAGGGCGGCGTCGTCCCCGGACGCGGCCGGGCAAAGGGCAGAAACTCGGAAGTCATCATCGGCGCTCGCGAGCAAAGCCGCGGCCAAGCCGCAGCGTGTTCGGATTGTCCCCGGACAGGCCCCCATCGGTCAATTCCGCACGCGGCCGCGTTGTATTTCACCCCCGCCCGAGCAAAGCGCCGGCAGCTGCCGGCAGCGAGCCAGCGGACGACCAGCGCCAAAGCCGCGTCGGATAGTACGCCACGTCGGAAAGCAGCCAGTCCACCTTTCCGATCGCAGCCGGGTCGAGCACGAAGGCACGTCGCGGCGGTGCTCGATGCCGGGCAATCGCGCGACTTCCGGGGCGATCGGCGCCTTGTCGACGCTGATCAGCGACGACGCGATTGCGCCATAGCGCACGCGGTGAGAGGGTTCAGCATGACATCGGAGGACGCCATGCCTGAACAATACCCGCTTCCGTCGAGCAACCTCGAGGCGCTCGGCTTTGCACAAAAGCCGCTCGAACATCTCGACCGGCTAATCCGCGAGCATATCGAACAACGTCGATATCCGGGTGCGCAGATCGCGCTGGCGCGCAACGGCCAGCTCGCGCTGTTCCGCAGCTATGGCCACGCGAAGCCGGTTGCCTTTGTTATTGACCCGAAACATCCAATGTCACCGACGAGGGAGGACACGCTGTTCCTGCTGTTCAGCCAGACCAAGGTGCTGACCAGCGCGGCCGTGTGGACGCTGGTCGAGGAGGGCCGGCTGTCGTTCATGGACAAGGTCAGCGACCACCTGCCCGAATTCGCCGCGCGCGGCAAGGGCGAGATCACGCTGCACCAGGTGATGACGCACCAGGGCGGGTTTCCGTCCGGCGATGTCAGCCGTGAGAGCTGGGCCGACCATGCGCGGATGCGCGCCGAGGTCTGCGATTTCTCGCTCGACTGGACCCCGGGCACGACGGCTGCAATACCACCCGCGCGCCGCGCACCTGACGCAGGCGATGGTGATCGAGGCGGTAACCGGGCGCGACTACCGCGACGTGATCCGCGATAACGTGCTGGCGCCGCTCGGCCTCGCCGATGACGTGTTCGTCGGGGTGCCGGAGGCCGCGCAGGGGCGCTGCGCCGATACCTACGCGAAGGAGACACGCGACAACTCGCCGGAGTTCAAGGCGGCCGGGCTGCCGAGCGGCGGCGGTTACGCGACGGCGCGCGGGTTGGCGGCGTTCTATCAGATGCTGCTCGGGAAAGGCCGGCTCGGCGGCGTGCGGCTGCTGTCGCCGCGTCTGGTCGCCTATGTGACGAAAAGCCATACCGGGGAACTTGGCGATGCCGCGATGGCCGGCATCCCGATGCATCGCGGTCTGGGGCCGCATGTGCGCGGCGAGAGCGACCGCATCCGCGGCCTCGGCACGATCGGCGCGCCGCAGACCTTCGGGCATGGCGGCGCCGGGACCTCGTATTCCTGGGCCGACCCGACGAGCGGCGTGTCGTTCACGTATCTGACGAACTACATGCAGGACGACCCCTGGCATTCGGCGCGGCTCGACCGCATCGCCAATCTGGTTCACGCCGCGATCGATTGACCTGACGCCCGCCAGAGGGCGCGGGTCTGGCTTGGGAATGGCGCCTCTTTTGCTGCAAGCGACCGAATACGGCGCGGGCCCGCCTGTTGCGATCCTGCACGGACTGTTCGGGTCCGGGCGCAACTGGGCCTCGGTCGCGAAGCGTCTGGGCGCCCATTATCGGGTCATCGCCGTCGATCTGCGCAATCACGGCGCCTCGCCCTGGGCGATGACGATGGCCTATCCCGAAATGGCCGACGACGTTCGCGCCACCCTCTCGGCGCTCGGACATCGCCGCTTCGCGCTGCTGGGGCACAGCATGGGCGGCAAGGTCGCGATGGTTGCAGCGCTGCGTTATCCCGACACAGTCGAGCGCCTCATTGTCGCCGACATCGCGCCGGTGGCCTATCGGGCGCGCCATTCTCGCCTTGCCGCAGCACTGCGCGCCTTGGACCTTGCGGGCGTGCGACGCCGGACCGAGGCTGATGCGAGGCTCCAAGCGGCCGTGCCGGACCCGGTCGAGCGTGCCTTTCTGCTGCAGAACCTCGTTTTCGAGGACGGGGCGGCGCGGTGGCGGATCAACCTCGAGGCGATCGAGCGGGAGATGCCGACGCTGATCCGGTTTCCGGCGCTGCCGCCGGAGGCTACATATAGCGGGCCGTCGCTGTTCATTGGCGGCGGGCGCTCCGACTACCTGCGCCCCGAGCACGAGCAGGAGATCCGGCGTCTTTTCCCGACAGCGCGGATTGAGCGCATCCCCGATGCGGGCCACTGGTTGCACGCCGAGCGGCCGCAGGCGTTTCTCGATCTCGTCGAACCGTTTCTGACCGGCTGACCGGGTCAGACCGGGAAACCGGCGCGCCGCGGCGAGAGGCGAACACCGCAACGCGCCGCCTCGAGCAGGTAGTAGCGCGTCATCTGCACGATGTCGGTGCGCCAGTAGAGCTGCTCCGGTCCGTTTTCGAGCAGGTCCGGGGCAGCGAACGCATAGCAATAGGTCTCGACCCAGCGCCGTCCGCTATCGCCGGGCAGCGGCGCGTCGCGCCACCCGAATTTCCAGCCGGCATGTTCAGCCCCGAGGCGCCAGCGCTCCAGACGCGCCGACAAGCTGTTGGCGTCGAGCGCGTCGAGAGCAGGCACGCGATAGACGACGACCAAACGATGGACATTGAGCTGCAGCTGCATCAGCAGTTCGTCGCCGAAGGCCTGAACGATGTAGTGGGCGTCGGCGGCACCGCGAACATGGCGGATTTCGACCCGGCTTCGCGCCATTTCGGCGAGCGTCACCTCGACCGGCCCGGTGTCGAAGCTCGGAAGTTCGTACTCGACCGTCTGCAAGCCCTCGAGCATTTGCCCGGTCAAGAATGCCTCGGTGCGGCGCTGGGCTTCTTCGATCGTCAGCATGTGGCGGGAAACACGGGAGGATCGCCCGATGTTCCCACCCGTGGCGCAGTTGGGAGCCTACGCCCCCGTCCGCCTTACGGGCGGGGGTTTTCGTGCTGACGCTACGCGGCGGCGCGGATCGCGGCGCGCTTTATATCACCGTCGACATATGATTCGAACGCCTTGAAATTGCTTTCGAACCGGCCCCGCAGGCTGCGCGCGGTCTCGTCATAGCCGTGCTGGTCTGGCCAGGTGCGGCGCGGATCGAGCACATTGCTCGGGATCTCGGCAACGCTTTCCGGAACCAGGAATCCGAAGTTCGGGTCCTGCCGCATCGGCGCGTCGGCGAGACTGCCGTCGAGCGCGGCACGAAGCAGCGCGCGCGTGTGCGCTATGGCCATACGCTTGCCGACCCCATAGGCCCCGCCCGACCAACCGGTGTTAACGAGCCAGCAATCGGCGCCGTAGCGCGCGATCCGCTCGCCAAGCATCTTGGCGTATTCCGACGGATGCCGCGGCATGAACGGCGCGCCGAAGCAGGTCGAGAACACGGCCTTCGGCTCCTTGCCGAGGCCGACCTCGGTGCCCGCGACCTGCGCCGTATAGCCGGACAGGAAGTGGTACATCGCCTGTTCGGGGCTGAGTTTCGCGATCGGCGGCATGACGCCGAACGCGTCGCAGGTCAGCATGATCACGTTCTTCGGGTGCGGCGCCAGCCCGTGCGGGTCGGCGTTCGGAATGAAGTCGAGCGGATAGCAGGCCCGGGTGTTCTCGGTCAGGCTAGCGTCGTCGACATCGGGCATCCGCGTCAGCGGGTCGAGAACGACGTTTTCGAGCACCGTGCCGAAGCGGGTGATCGTGGCGTAGATTTCCGGCTCCGCGGTTGGCGACAGATTAATGACCTTCGCGTAGCAGCCGCCCTCGAAATTGAAGATGCCCCGGGGGCTCCAGCCGTGCTCGTCGTCGCCGATCAGCGTCCGCGAGGCGTCGGCCGACAAGGTTGTCTTGCCGGTGCCCGACAGGCCAAAGAAAATTGCGGCGTCACCCTTCGGCCCGACATTGGCAGAGCAATGCATCGGCAGCACGTCGCGCGCCGGCAACACGAAATTCAGATAGCCGAAAACCGATTTCTTGATCTCGCCGGCATAGCGGGTGCCACCGATAAGCACGAGCCGCGATGCGAAATTGACGAAAATGAAGGTTTCGGAACGGATGCCGTCGAGCTCCGGAATGGCGCGGAAATCGGGGGCGTGAAGGATCGTGAAGGCCGGCTGGAAGTCCTCGAGCTCGGCCCTCGGCGGCCGGATGAACATGTTGCGCGCGAACAGGCTGTGCCAAGCGTTGGGGCTGACAACCCGCACCGGCAGCCGGTATTCGGGATCGGCGCCGGCGTAGAGGTCCTGCACGAACAACTCGCGCCCCTGCAGATAGGCCAGCATCCGTTGATGCAGGCTGTCGAAGCGCTCCGGCTCGATCGGCTGGTTGATCGGTCCCCAATCGACCGTGTCCTTGGTGCCGGCCTCGTTGACGATGTATTTATCGCGCGGTGAGCGGCCGGTGTGGCGGCCGGTATTCGCAACAAAACTGCCGCCAAGGCCGACGTCGCCTTCGCCCCGCCGCACCGCGTGTTCGTAAAGGAACGGCGCCGTCAGGTTCCAATGCACCGGATGAAGGTGAGGCATCCCTTGCTCGACGAGGCCGAAGCGGGGAGTACGCGCAAGCAAGCGTTTGTCCGCCTGATCCAAGCTTTCCTCCATTGACGCCGGGCATAGGCCGCGCGCTGAAATTATGAACAAGATAAGCCCGGCACATTCCGTCGGCAAGCAGCCCGATTGCGGCGAAACCGACGCGATCCACAACTAGGACGGGTCCGGCCGTTGGCGCGCCTGCTCGGCGAGCCAGACGAGAACGCGCCGCGCCGCCGCCGGGGTCAGCGCCGGTTCCGGAAAATCGAGGCGAGCCGTCTCGCTTCCGGTGTCGCTCTGGCGCCGCAGGTCCAGCCCCTCCGGGTCGATCCCGGTCATCGACCAGCCCTCCCCGGCCCGCCCAAGAAGCCGGCGTGCATAAAGCTGCACAGCATCGGTATGATCGGCGTTCATGTGGGCGACGATCTCCGGCTCGGCGGCGGCCAGCGCGGACGCGTCGGCGGCAAACCGCAGATGCTCCCCATCGACCCAGGCGATGCGGCCGAACCCGGCGACCAGATGGCCGCGTTCAATGGCGACCCGATAAAGATGGAAATCGGCAAAGCCGGCGTAGGCCGCGCTCGCCGGGTGTCGCGCCGCGAAGCGGGCCGCGCGATCTTGTTCACCGCAACGTTCGGCGCGTCCGAGCAGCGTCAGCCGCGGCCCGGCGAGCGGATCGGCATACCCGGCGGTCGCCTCGAACAGCAGCGACACGCGGGGATCGACGGCGAGGTTGCTTGTGTGCTGTGCGAGGTCGGACAGCAGCAACAGCGGACTGGCGTCCATGTCGCAGGCCACCGCGACGAGCGACACATATGGCCGTCCGCCGAGGCTGGTGGCCAGCGCCGCATGGTCCGCGAGCGCGCATCAATCTTCGGGCTTCGATCGCGCGCTTCGGCAAATCGTCGTTCACCAGATGCTTATTACCCGATGCTTAGAAATGATCCAACCATTCGTTTTCCGGAGGTATTACCCTGCCCAGAAAAGGAACCGCTTGCGGCGTCAAGTGTCTGCGAATCTGATCGCCACACGCCGCTTTCTCGCGACCGTGCTGGCGAGCCAATCCGCCGGTAAGAGCGAGTCCGCCGCTGCCGGCAATTCCCGCTGCCCTTTCGGTTTGCCGCGCTGCGGCCATATTTAGGCGCAAGACGACTGCTCCGGCCGCGCGCGGCACGCCGCGGAACGCGCCGCGGGGGCAATTGGGGGATGTGCCCGTGACCAGTACGATTGCACTCGTCGATGACGACCGCAACATTCTGGCGTCGGTTTCGATGGCGCTGGAGGCGGAGGGGTTCGCAGTGCGCTGCTACAGCGACGGGGCCGAGGCGCTGAAGGCGATCACCGCGCAGCCGGTCGATCTCGCAGTGCTCGATATCAAGATGCCGCGCATGGACGGTATGGAGCTGTTGGGCCAGCTGCGCCGGCAGAGCCCGATCCCGGTGATCTTTCTGACATCCAAGGACGACGAGGTCGACGAGCTGCTCGGCCTTCGTATGGGCGCGGATGACTATATCAGGAAGCCGTTTTCGCAGCGCCTGCTGATCGAGCGCATTCGCGCACTGATCCGTCGCGGCGAACTGGCGCGCAACCGGGACGAGGTACAGGGCGAACCGGTCGTCGTGCGCGGTCCGATGACGCTCGACCCGGCTCGGCATCTGTGCACTTGGCATGGTCAGCCGGTCGAACTGACGGTGACTGAGTTTCTGATCCTCAAATCGCTGGCGCAGCGCCCCGGCCACGTCAAGAACCGCGATCAGCTGATGGACGCGGCGTATGGCGAGCATATCTACGTCGACGACCGGACGATCGACAGCCACATCAAGCGGCTTCGCAAGAAGTTCAAGAACGTCGACGGGGAGTTCGCGCAGATCGAAACACTCTATGGCGTCGGCTATCGATACCGCGACCGCTGAAGCAACAAGCCAGCGATCTGAAGCCTCGACGCCGGCAGGCTTCGCTGTCGCCGGCGAAGCGTCGGCGGCCCCAGCGGCGGCGCCGCGCCGGGTAGGCTTCGCTCGCGCCGCGTCATCTCGGCATTGGCGGCTGCGATGGCCGCTTATATCGCCGCTGACGCGCCGCATCGTCGCGGTCAATGTATTACCGCTGGCGCTGCTTGCACTCGGCTTCCTCTATTTGGGCAGGTTCGAGGCGAGCCTGGTCGGACAGCAGATCGAGTCGCTGCATATGCAGGGCCAGATTTTCGCCGCCGCTCTCAGCGAGGGCGCCGTGCTCGAACTCGGCCGATGAGGGCGAAGTCTTGCTGCCCGAGCTGTCGCGCCAGATGATGCGCCGGCTGGTGGAGCCGACCCGGACACGTGCCCGACTGTTCGATGCGCAGGGGCGGCTGATCGCCGACAGCCGTGTGCTGCGCGGGCCCGGCGACCCTGTGCTGGTGACCGAACTGGCGCCGCCCAAGGGTTTGCTGTCGCGCCTCGTAGACGCAGTCTGCGACTGGTTTGCCGCATTCTCGCCCGACGGCCGCAAGCAGCCCATTTACGAGGAGACCGAAACCGCGGCGTCGTACACGGAAGCACGGTCGGCATTGTGGGGCGAGGGCGGATCGGCGGTTCGCCGCGACCCGCAGACCGGCGGGCTGGTCATCAGCGTCGCGGTTCCGCTGAAGCGCCAGAAGCAGGTGCTCGGTGCGGTGATGCTGTCGACCAGCGATCGCGAGATCCGCGACGAGCTGCGCCGGGTAAGGCTCGAGGTACTGCGCATTTTCGGGGTGACGCTGCTCGTGACGGTGCTGGTGTCGCTTTATCTTGCCAGCACGATCGCACGGCCGATCCGGCGGCTCGCGGCGGCGGCGCAGCGCGCCCGCGGCCGCGGCGGCCGCATCGAAATCCCAGAGGTCACCGGGCGCAGTGACGAGATCGGCGAACTGGCCGGAGCAATGCGCGACATGACCGACGCACTGTGGCTGCGGATGAGCGCGATCGAGAGCTTCGCGGCCGATGTGGCGCACGAGATCAAGAACCCGCTCTCGTCGCTGCGCAGCGCGATCGAAACCGTCTCGCGCATCGGCGATCCCGAGAAACAGCGCCGGCTGATCGCGATCATCCAAGAGGATGTCGAGCGGCTCGATCGGCTGATCACCGATATATCCGATGCCTCGCGACTCGACGCGGAGCTGAGCCGCCTCGAATTCTCGCCGACCGATATCGCGGCGATGCTGCGCACGCTGGTCGAGATCCATGAAGCGACCCGTGCACAGGATGCGCCGCGTCTTGTGCTCGAATTTCCCGCCGACCAGTCGGGCAGGCGCCGGCCGCTGATCGTGCCCGGAATCGAGAGCCGGCTGTCGCAGGTCTTCCTGAACCTGATCGCCAACGGCGTCTCGTTCAGCCCGCCCGGTGGTGAGATCCACATTGCCGCGCGGCCGGACGGCCGCGCCGTTCTTGTGACGGTCGAGGATCAGGGCCCGGGCATTCCCAAGGACAAGCTGACCGCCATATTCGACCGTTTCTATTCCGAGCGCCCGGCCGGTGAGAAGTTCGGCACCCATTCCGGTCTCGGCTTGTCGATCTCGAAGCAGATCGTCGAGGCGCATCGCGGCCGGATCTGGGCCGAGAACCGGCTCGACCCGGACGGCCGTGTCTGCGGTGCGCGTTTCCTCATCCGCTTGCCCGGCGACCCGTGAGCAGCGGCCCGTGAGCGAGAGCACGCTGCTGCACGCGACCGCCGTCGCGATCGACGGGCACGCCGTGCTGCTGCGCGGCCCGTCGGGCTGCGGGAAATCGGATCTGGCGCTGCGGCTGATTGACGCCGGGGCGTGTCTCATCGCCGATGATCAGAGCGAGCTGCGGCGGCGCGGCGATGTCCTGCTGGTGCACGCGCCGGTGACGATCGCCGGCCTCATTGAGGTGCGTGGCCTCGGCATCTTGCGGTTCGATACGCTGGCCGAGGCGCCGGTCCGGTTGATCGCGGATCTGGTGCCGGCCGACCGGATTGAACGCCTGCCGCCGCTTCGAACCATCGCGATCCTCGGCATAGCCGTCCCGCTGATCGAGATCGCGCCGTTCGAGGCCTCCGCCGCGGCGAAATTGCGCTTGGCGCTGCGCGCCCTTACCCACTCACCGGAAAACGACGGCAGCCGGTTGCCCGCTCTAATGCCCGAATAGCGCCGTTTCCCGATTGCCGACGACCGGATGCCGACGCGGCACTCCGTCGCGATGCCGCCTGTTTATCAAGCGTGATGACGGACGGCTCGTCCGGCGCTATACGAGTCGACCGAACCCCCATGCTTCCGCCGATCATCCCCCATGTCTGGATCGGTGCAAGCGGCATACGGCCTTTGCCCTGCGTAGCAACAGTCCCGATTTCGAGATGACGAGTCTGATCTGCAGCGGCGGCGGCCTCGCCGCGGAGATGGCCATGGCGGTGGCAACACCGATCGCGGCCTGCCGGACCGGACGACGGATCGGCGAGAACGCCGAATCACGCGAGCGGCGGCCCTCAGCGAAGGGGTGTCGATGATCGGCATGGTCTTGGTTACGCACGGGCGGCTGGCGGCCGAGTTCGTCGCCGCGCTGGAGCATGTGGTCGGGCCACAAAGCCAAGTCGCCGCCGTTTGTATCGGCCCGGAGGATGACATGGAACAGCGCCGGCAGGACATTCTGCGTTCGGTCCGCGAGGTCGATACCGGGGACGGCACCGTTCTGTTGACCGACATGTTCGGCGGCACGCCATCGAACCTCGCGATTTCGGTCATGGACCGCGGCAAGGTCGAGGTGATCGCCGGGGTCAATCTGCCGATGCTGATCAAGCTGGCCAGTCTGCGGCAGTCAGAAGGCCTTGAGCGCGCTGTTCTCGGGGCGCAGGAGGCCGGCCGAAAATACATCAACGTCGCCTCCCAGATCCTGGCGGATGCTCGCCGATGAATTCTCAGGCGCATTTCGCGGCAATGGCTGCCATTGCTCCGAACGGCGACGTGGCCGCCCGCCGCCTCGTGAAGATCTGCAATCAAAAGGGCCTGCACGCTCGCGCCGCCGCCCGCTTTGTCAAGACAGCATCGCAATTCGACGCGGAAGTGACGGTGCGCAAGAATGGCACCGCCGTTTCGGGGCGCTCGATCATGGGACTGATGATGCTGGCCGCGGCTTCGGGTACCGTCATTGAGGTCACAGCGACCGGACCGGGTGCCGCCGCGGCCGTTGAGGCGCTCGCGCGCCTGATCGAATGCAAGTTCGATGAGCAGGATTGACGAGATCGACAGGACCGAGGGAACGGCGGCACCCAGAGAACACCGGCTGACCGGCATCGGCGTATCGCCCGGTATCGCGATCGGCCCGGCCTATGTCGGCGAGCGCGGCGATCTGCCGGTCGAGGAAACCCCGATCGACGAAGCGAGGATCGAGGCCGAACGCGCCCGGTTCGCCGAGGCCGTAGCGGTTTCGGCCAAACAGCTGCGCAAGCTCCGGACGCGCGCCACAGCGCTGCCCGGTTCGGCGGCCGACGAGATCGGGTATCTGCTCGACGCGCATCTCGCGATGCTGGCGAACTCGCGGCTCGTGCGTGGCGTAAATCAGCGCATTGCCCGCCAGCGCATCAACGCCGAGCGTGCGATCCAGCTCGAAATCGAGGAGATCGGCAAGTCGTTCGCGGCGATCGGCGACCCGTATCTCGCGGCCCGCATTGACGATATCCGCGTAGTCGGGACGCGGCTGATCCGCAATCTGCTCAAGAAACCTTACATCGCCTATTCCTCGCTGACCGGCGGCGCGATCATCCTCGCCGACGAGATTACGCCCGGCGACACGGCGCTGATGGACCCGCGTCGGATCGGCGGCTTCGCGGCCGAATTCGGCGGACCGGACGGCCATACCGCGATCCTGGCGCGCGCTCTGGGGTTACCCGCCGTGCTGGCGGTCCCGGCGCTGCTCGAATGGGCACGGGCCGGCGCGCCGGTTCTGGTCGACGGGACCGAGGGCGTCGTCATTATCGATCCCAGCCCGGACACCGTCGAGGAATACCGCGCCCGGCGCGAGGAGCTGACCCGCGAACGCCGGGCGCTGGCGCGGCTGCGGCGGGTCCCGGCGGTGACTCGCGACGGGGTCGAGATCGTGCTCGAAGCCAATCTCGAACTGCCCGTCGAACTGGAACACGCGATTGCCAACGGCGCGATGGGGCTGGGACTGGTCCGTACCGAGTTCCTCTACATGAACCGCGAGGAATTGCCGAGCGAGGACGAGCAGTACGAGTTTTTCGCGAGCCTCGTGCGCGGCATGGAAGGCCGTCCGGTGACATTGCGCACCCTCGATGTCGGCGGCGACAAGCTGCCCGCTGCGCTGGCCGGCTACGCCGCGTCGGACAGCGCCAACCCGGCGCTGGGGCTGCGCGCGATCCGCCTGTCGCTGCGCGAGCGCCGGTTGCTCGACACGCAGCTCGCGGCAATGCTGCGCGCCGCCAATCATGGCCCCGTGCGCGTCCTGCTGCCGCTGGTCTCGACGCTGGCCGAGCTGGTGCGCACGCGCGAGGCGCTGGAGCAGGTGGCGCGGCGGCTGCGCCGCCGCAACGTGCCGATCCCGGAGGAGTTGCCGCCGCTCGGCGCGATGATCGAGGTGCCGGGGGCGGCGCTGGCGGCCGACGCGCTGGCCGGCGAAGCGGACTTTTTCGCGATCGGCACCAACGACCTGATCCAGTACACGCTGGCGATCGACCGCACCGACGAGCAGGTCGCCTATCTGTTCACGCCGCTGCACCCGGCGGTCTTGCGGCTGATCCAGTTCGCGGTCGAGGCGGCGGAGCGGCGTGGCATCCCGGTCAGCGTGTGCGGCGAGATGGCCGGCAACCCGCGCTATGCGGCGCTGTTGCTGGGCCTGGGGCTGCGCGAGTTGTCGATGTCGCCGCGCAACATCCCGCGCGTCAAGCAGCGTATCCGCAACCTCGACATGGTGGCCGCGACACGGCGGGCGCGCGCGATACTCGACCAGGCCGACACCGAGCGCGTCGCCGCGCTGCTCGACGACTTCAACGCCAGCCTCGAGCCGGCCTAGCCCCGGATTTCCCTGCCAGCAGGGAAAATTCGCGGCGGGGCCGGCGGAAGCATATGAAAACGCTCGTCTTCTTAGGAAATTCCCGCGATCGGGCAGGGAATTTCTTGTCGCGGAACAGGGAATTTCGCGGCAGGAGCTGGGTATTTCGCGTCGCGTATCAGGAATTCCTCCGGATCATCCCTATCCTCGCCGCATCAGGCCGTCAACGCCGACGACGAACGGCATTTACGGCTCCGAGACGCGTACGCGCAAAAATCGGCTTGGAGAGGCGATCATTCTCTATCAATGTCGGGCTGAAGCCGCACGCCCAGGTCAAGACGAGATGGCCCGCTTCATGGCCGAGGTCGCGCCCTTCTTCGAGCGCGGCGTCGACCGACCTGCTCTCTCCGCCGGTATCGCGGCATGGCCAGGCTTGGCTGTGGGGGCAACATCTTACTGTCACCGCGGCGCGGTTCACGCGACCAGCGGCATCAACGGCGCGAGCCTGTTTCCTGCCCGGCCGCCTTACCGCCGGATCGCGATCTCGCGCGGCAATCGCCCCGGCGGTTTCGAAACGGCCGCTCCATCGGTCTCGCGTGCTGACGGAGCACGGGTCCAACGCATACCGGCGCCCTCAGGATTGGTGCCTTGTACCCCTCCCCCGAACGCTGCCGCGAAGCTTGCGGCGTGATCCCAGTTCTTGAAATCGATGCGAAATGCCAACCCGGGACATCCCGAGCAGCAATCAAACCGCTCCGTTTCGATCCGCTTATGGTCAAGCCAAGCCCGCATGCCGATCATGGCGCCAGACAAATCGCCGTCAAAACAACGGAGTTCAACGACAAAGGTCATTTCAGACCCTCTTCTCGGCGTTTCTGCTGCCGAAAGTTGATCGATCAGCGGCGCGTTCCATTGATCTGGATCAATTCAATGGGTGCTCCAGACGCGCGGCTTCGGCATCGAGGTCATCGGCCGTCAGGAGCCGGGCCTCCCAGATGACGGGGTTTCCCGCGCGCTCGGCAAAGCTCCGATACCATGTGGCGAGTTCGCGCAGCGTGCGGCGGCCGTTGGGGCCCTGTTTCACTTCGTCGAGCTTGAGCTGCATGGTTCGCTTCTCGTCCGCAGCCGCATCAGAGCCGAAAATCGACCGATAGCGCTCAATATTCATCGAGGTTTCAGGCGGGTTTTCCTTTGTTCTGGCGATCGCTTCTGCCCGCTGTGCCAGTTGGAACGAAAGTGCAGCCAGTTCTCTCTTTATTTCCAGATCAGAGATTGTCTGTGCTATCTTTATCAGTCGGCGCGTCTCGCCGCGCAGATACTCCGGATCATCTAAGGGATCACGATTGTTGGGCGGCCCTCGGTTCATAGGGAACCCTCCGAGGCCAACAGGGTACCCCTGACCGGGGTACCTCTATGGCTCGCGCGAGCTTAAATTAATTACCCTTCCGGGTGCAATGGATTATCGCAGGTTTAATGTAACTGCCTCTTTATTGTAACAAACCTAACGCAATCATCGGCGGTGTCTCGCGACGGCTTGGCGGAGAGTCGACCAGCGCGGCCGCTTCCTCGGCATTCTCGCAGCAGAGTCGAATTGTGTCCCAGCCCAAGCGCCACAACATATCGGCCGCACGATGCTGATGAGTGCCCGTTATCCATAACCACCCGATTTCACATCGGGCGTAGGAGAGATTGACTCTTACTCGGCAATAGATGCCTGAGACCGGACGCTGGTGCCCGATAACGGCCAGCTTTTGACTCCATTGCATCGGGCTCTGCGGCCTTTTCGCTTGCATATTCCGATATAAAGATATCTTTATGTCCTGTAGATCAGCGCGTTGGGGCGCGTCGGCTGAGACGTCGGTCGCGGGATCGGCGGGGAGGGCGCGGCGCATCCGGCCATGACGATTTCCCGGGGAAGAGAGTTTAGCGATGCCCGAGTTCACCGACTACAAGGTTGCCGATATTGGCCTCGCGGATTGGGGGCGGCGGGAGATTGCGATCGCCGAGACCGAGATGCCGGGATTGATGGCGCTGCGCGACGAGTTCGGGGCGAGGAAGCCGCTTTCCGGGGCGCGGATTGTCGGGTGTCTGCACATGACGATCCAGACGGCGGTGCTGATCGAGACGCTGATGGAACTCGGCGCGACGGTGCGGTGGTCGTCGTGCAACATCTTTTCGACGCAGGACCAGGCGGCGGCGGCGATCGCGGCGCGCGGCATCCCGGTCTTTGCCTGGAAGGGCGAGAGCGAGGAGGAATACGAATGGTGCATCGAGCAGACCCTCAGGGGGCCGGACGGCTGGACGCCGAACATGGTGCTCGACGACGGCGGCGACGCGACGCAGGTGATCCACGACCGCTATCCGGAGATATTGCGCGACATCCGCGGCATCTCCGAGGAGACGACGACCGGGGTCAACCGGCTCTATGAAATGATGAAGGAGGGGACGCTGAAGGCGCCGGCTTTCAACGTCAACGACAGCGTCACGAAGTCGAAATTCGACAATCTCTACGGCTGCCGCGAGAGCCTGGTGGACGGTATCAAGCGCGCCACCGACGTGATGGTCGCCGGCAAGATCGCGCTCGTGTGCGGCTTCGGCAATGTCGGCAAGGGTTCGGCGGCGAGCCTCCGCAGCCAGGGCGCGCGCGTCATGGTGACCGAGGTCGATCCGATCTGTGCCTTGCAGGCGGCGATGGAGGGGTACGAGGTCACGACGATGGAGGACGCCGCGCCGCGCGCCGACATCTTTGTCACCGCGACCGGCAATGTTGATGTCATCACGCTCGACCACATGCGGCAGATGAAGGACCGCGCGATCGTCTGCAACATCGGCCATTTCGACAGCGAGATCCAGATTGACTCGCTGCGCAATTATCAATGGGAAGAGGTCAAGCCGCAGGTCGACGAGGTCGTGTTTCCGGACGGCAAGCGCCTTATTGTGCTGGCCAAGGGGCGGCTGGTGAACCTCGGCTGTGCCACCGGCCACCCGAGCTTTGTGATGAGCGCGTCGTTCACCAACCAGGTGCTGGCGCAGATCGAGCTGTGGACCAATCACGGCCAGTACGAAAACAAGGTCTATGTATTGCCGAAGCATTTGGACGAGAAGGTCGCGGCGCTGCATCTGGACAAGCTCGGCGCCAAGCTGACGCAGCTGAACCCGAAACAGGCCGATTATCTCGGCGTCGCAGGACACGGGCCGTTCAAGCCGGATTATTACCGGTATTGATCGATCGGGGGGTGCGGGCCGATTGTAGAATGGGCTGAACGAAGAGAAGCCCATCACCTTGCCGCTTCACCGCATGGGCTTCCCCGGCTTTCGCCGGGGTCAGCCCATCCTACGATCCCTCGATCTTGTTATTGTGGGCCAAATTCCGTCTTGGAGGCCGCCAGATGCAAACCGTCGATCCGATGACCGCGCCGAACCCGCATCTGGCGGCCCGGCCGGATTGGCTGGCGCTGCGGCGGGAGGAAATCCTCGAACCGGAACTGCCGATCGTTGATCCGCACCATCATCTGGTCGATCGCGCCAATACCGGGCGCTATTTGCTGCCCGAGCTGCTCAAGGACACGAATACCGGGCACAACATCGTCGCGACCGTGTATCTCGAATGGCTATCGATGTACCGGCAGGACGGGCCGGCCGAGATGCGGCCCGTCGGCGAGATCGAGTTCGCGAACGGTGTCGCGGCGATGGCCGCCTCGGGACAGTACGGCAAGACACGGGTCTGCGCCGGTATTGTCGGGCACGCCGATCTAATGCTCGGGGCGCGGGTCGAGCCGGTGCTGGAGGCGATGATCGCGGCCGGCGGCGGGCGGTTTCGCGGCATCCGCTTTATCACGGCCTCGCACCCGGACGAGGCGGCGCGCGGCTCGTCGGTCAACCGCCCGGCCGGCCTGTTGATGGAGCCGAAGCTGCGCGAAGGGTTTGCCAAGCTGCATCCGCTCGGGCTCAGCTTCGATGCCTGGATGTATTTCACGCAGCTTCACGAACTCGCCGATCTGGCGCGAGCGTTTCCGGCGACCCCGATCGTCTTGAACCATGTCGGCGGCGCGATCGGGATCGGACCCTATGCCGGCAAGCGCGACGAGGTTTTTTCGCAATGGCGCCGCGGCATCGAGGAGGTCGCAAGCTGCCCGAACGTGTTCGTTAAGCTCGGCGGGCTGGGGATGCGGCTGTTCGGCTTCGACGTGCACACGGGGGAAATGCCGCCCAGCTCCGAACAGCTCGCGGCGGCGTGGCGACCTTATATCGAAACCTGCATCGCCGCGTTCGGCCCCGAGCGCGCGATGTTCGAAAGCAATTTCCCCGTTGACAAGGGAAGCGGCAGCTATCCGGTGTTCTGGAACGCGTTCAAGCGCATCGCCGCGGGCTATACGGCCGGCGAGAAGGAAACGCTGTTCGCCGGCACTGCCGGCCGTTTCTATCGGCTCGACTGAGCGCGCGGGCTGACCCAACCTGATCCGGGCACTGCGCCGGCACGACAATGGCCGGAAGATCGGCGTGGTCTGATCGGGCGGCGTCGGAGCGATGAATATGACGGCGGCTCGGCGCATTCATGCGTCCCGTGAGTATTCCAACCGGGTTATGGCGGGCTCGTTGGGAAGGGTCGGCGCCATCCTCTCGGGAACTGCGCGACGAATAGGCGGTGCCGCGGGCCCGCTACATGGCCTCAAACGATCGCGGCCGTTGCGCGACGTATCCTCAAGCGGCCCGCTGTGGCCGCCCGATACCGCCGGCCAACCCCGCCGGAGAGCGCGACAACGCCGCCGCTCCCACACCACGTCCAGGGACACGATCGTCGGCGAGCCGATGCCGCGAGGGCACGAGCGAACGGGACCTCGCCATCAACGTCACGGTTGCATCGCGCCAGGGTAGCCCGGCGGCGCCACGTAGCCCGGAAAGTCGGGGTTGTAGCCGATCGGCTGGGGAGCGGGTGGGCCGTAGGCCTGCGGCGGAGGCGGTGGAGGCGGATATCCCGGAGGGGGCGGGTATCCCGGAGGGGGCGGTGTCGTTGCCGCCCCGATCACCGCGCCGGTCGCGCCGCCAACCGCGGCCCCGATCGCGGCCCCTCTGCCTCCTCCGGCAGCCGCGCCGATAGCCGCGCCGGTCCCCGCTCCTAGCAGGCCGCCGCCGACGGCGCGCTGCCCCGGGTCGTACGGGTTCGTGCAGCCCGACAGACCGAGCACCAGGACGAGCCCGGCGGCGGCCGCGCCGAGCGTGGATTTGTGCATCGAGACGCCCCTGTTAGAAGTTGATCGCCGCGAGGTATACGCGCGCGACAGAAATTCGTCCCCGCGGCAATGGCAGGTTTCGGGGTGAGGGGCGTTTCGCCTCAGCCTTTCGCCAGCCCGGGCGGGTTCCAGCCGAGCCATTCGCAGACCGCCCGCCCCATGACGAGTTCGAGGTCGCGGCCCTGGAGCCATGGCGCTTCCTCGGTGAACATCGTCACGCATTGCCGATAGCTGCAGGGCATCCGCGTGATGTCGGTGCCCCAGAAGGATCGCTGCGGCCCGAACGCGTCGATGATCCGCTTTGTGTATTCCTGCACGTCGCGGAACGGATAAGGCTCGGCGGAGTAGCTCGGACCACCCGAAATCTTGACCGCGACATTCGGCAATCCGGCGAGCGCGAGCATTTCGGCCAGATCGGCGAATGCCGCCGCACCGGTCGCGCCACTGCCGCCGCCGGCTCGGCCGTAATGGTCGATATGCAACTTGAGGCCGGGGTGGCGCTCGGCGATGTTGCGGAACGCCGCCATGTTGCCGCCGGCGAGCAGCCCGACCGGCAGCTTTTCGCGCTCGCAGGCGGCCCAGAACCAGTCGAGACTGCCGTCGGTCCACCAGCTCTTTTGCTTCGGCTGGTTGAACGTGAAGCGGAAGCCGACCATTCCCGGCCGCGATCGCCAGTTCCGGACGATCTCCTCGCGGTTCGGCGCTTCGAGATCGAAATGGCCGAGAATGCAGAACTTGTCGGGATGCGCCTTGGCCGCCTCGACCGCCTGTACGTTGACCGCCTCGCCGAGCGAGCTGGGCGGATGCAGCACCGCGGCGTCGACCCCGGCCCCCGCCATTTCTTTCAGCGCATCGTTGACGTCATAGGTCGGGATCTGCCGGTGATGCGCCGACATCTTGGCGTTTTCCCAGATGTGTATCTGCGAGTCGACGATGAACATTGCGGTTGTCCCCTGGTTCTGAAAATCGGGCTGGTTACGGCTCCGGGCGGCCGTCGGCTCGAGCGCCGGTTTCGAGATAGCGCGGCAGATCTCCCCACGCGTATCCCGCGGCTTCGATCCGCTTGCCGCCGACGACGAAATTTTTTTGCCGCACCTCGCGGCCGCCGAGCCGGCGATAGAAATAGCGGGCGGGATTGTCCCGCAGCACCCAGATCAGCGCCGAAGCGACGCCTTGCGCGACGAGCCGCTCGAACAGGGCAAGCAACAGCGCGCGGCCGATGCCCTGGTTCTGCCAGTCGGGCGCGACGTACAGCGTGAAAACCTCGCCGCCGTGCTCGGCGCTGTCCCGGTTCCGGCCGCAGCTCCCGAACCCGACAATCTCGCCGTCGCCGTTGACGGCAACGCGAATATCGCGCGGCTCGCGCTCGATAACGGCCGCCCAGCCGACTTCGCGGCGCGGCGCGGAGAGGCCAACGAGAAACGGCGTCGCCAGGATGCCGGCATAGGCGGCTCGCCATGTCTCGACGTCGAGTTCGAGCGATGCGGCGGGCGTCGCCGGGGCGTGCGGCACGGATCGTGATCGCGCTCATGGCTACCCATTGTGCCCGGTTTTGCCGCATCTGGGGAGGGGTAACCGGCGGCGGGAAGCGTTCGGAACGCGCCGCGATGGACTCGCAGGCCGTCGACGCTATGCTTGCCGCATGAAGCGATGCTTGTTTTATGTTCTGGGTGCGCCCGGTCTGGCGGCGCTGTTTTCGACCATCGCCCTGCCGAGCCAGGCTGCCAAGCCAAAGAAGGAGCCTCCGGCCCAGCCTGCCGCGGTAAGCGCCGCGCCGAAGACACAATCGCTCGGCACGGTCGGGGCGTGGTCGGCCTATGCCTCGGGAGAAAAATCCAGCCGGATCTGCTATCTGGTCGGTCGGCCGCAAAAGACCAATTCGGCCGGCATCGACCGCAAGGCGCCGGTCGCGATGGTGACGCATCGCCCGAGCGAGAATATCTCGAACGTCGTCAGCTTTGTCGAAGGCTACTCGCTGAAGAGCGGCACCGACGTCGCACTCGAAGTCGACGACAAGAAATTCGATATGTTCACCAACGACGACAGCGCCTGGGCCCGCACCGCCGACCTCGACCGGACGATCGTTTCGGCGCTGGTCGCGGGACGGACCGCGACCGTCCAGGGCACTCCCAACAGCGGCAAGGCGACGACCGATGTTTATTCTCTCTCGGGTTTCACCAAGGCGCTGGCGCTGATCGACGAGGCGTGCGGGATCAGCCGTCCCGAAACCGCCGCCGCCACGCAAGCGCCTCCCGCGGAGCAAAAGGTCTCGCCGCAAACGGTCTCGGCGCCGGCAAAAGCCGTGGCGTCGAGCAAGAAGCGGTCCGCGCGCAAGACCTCCAAGAGCTCTCACAGGAAGGCGTCGAAGCAGACCTCGACGAAGAAATCAGCACAGGCGAAGGACTGAGTTTTCCGGAAGCGACGCCGGGCCCATATCTTCGGCATGTCTGTCTGTGACGAGCCAACCACGAGCCGGCGCAATCTCGCCGGTCGTAATCTTGTGGGTTTGGGGCGGGTCGAGATCGCCGAGGAGATGGCCGCGTTCGGCGCCGAGAAATTCCGCGCCGGCCAGCTGTGGCACTGGATCTACCACCGCGGCGTCACCGATTTCGCGGCAATGACCAACCTCGCGAAACCGTTCCGCGAGCGGCTCGCCGAACGGTACGCGCTGCGCCGGCCGGAGATCGCGACGGCGCGGACGTCGATCGACGGCACCAGAAAATGGCTGCTGCGGTTCGACGACGGGCAGGAGGCCGAGACCGTCCACATCCCGGAAAGCGACCGCGGCACGCTGTGCGTCTCCTCGCAGGTCGGCTGCACGCTGACCTGTAGCTTCTGCCATACCGGGACCCAGCGCCTTGTGCGCAATCTGAGCGCTGCGGAGATCGTCGGACAGGTGATGATTGCGCGCGACGCGCTTGGCGAATGGCCGTCGCCGAAGGAGGACCGGCAGCTCACGAATATCGTGCTGATGGGCATGGGGGAGCCGCTCTACAATTTCGCGAACGTCGCCGCCGCGATGAAGATCGCGATGGACCCGGAGGGGCTGGCGATCTCGCGTCGCAAGATCACGCTGTCGACCGCGGGGGTGGTGCCGATGATCGCCCGCGTTGGCGCCGAGCTTGGGGTCAATCTCGCGATATCGCTGCATGCAGTGACCGACGAGCTGCGCAGCCAGCTCGTGCCGCTCAACCGCAAATATCCGATCACCGAACTGCTCGAAGCGTGCCGGACTTATCCCGGATCGAGCAACGCGCGGCGCATCACGTTCGAATACGTGATGCTGAAGGGGGTCAACGACAGTCCGGCCGAGGCGCGCGAACTCGTGCGGCTGCTGAAGGGCATCCCGGCCAAGGTCAATCTGATTCCGTTCAATCCCTGGCCCGGCGCGCCGTATGAGTGCTCGACCGAGGCGTCGATCGCGGCGTTCTCCGAGATCGTGTTCAACGCCGGCTATTCGGCGCCGGTGCGCACACCGCGCGGCCGCGACATCGCTGCGGCCTGCGGTCAGCTCAAATCGGAGAGCGTCCGGGCGCGCCGAGGCGCGACGGCCCGCCCACATACGGTCGCGCCGCAACATTTTGTCTAAATGCCGCACCTTTTGTCTAAATACAGCAATATACGTCGATTATCCTGCGGCTGTGATATTGATCGCCAGCATCGCTGCTGCCGGGTATCTGATGCTCGTCGCCGGCCTGTATCTGTACCAGCGGCAGCTTCTCTACCGCCCTGATCGGACGCGGCCGCTGCTCGGGACCCTGGCCCGGCTCGGGGTGCGCGAGATCACCGTGCCGACCGCCGACGGGTTGTCGCTGCTCGCCTGGTATCTGCCGAGCCGTGGCGCGCCCGATGGCGAACCGGCGGGCGAACGGCCGATGATCGTCTACCTTCACGGCAATGGCGCCCATATCGGATATCGCGCCGACCGGGTCGAGCATTTCGCACGCGAGGGTTATGGCGTGCTGATGCTCGAATATCGCGGGTACGGCGGCAATCCCGGCACGCCGAGCGAGGCTGGTCTGTTCGAGGATGCGGCCGCGGCGCTGCGCTTTGTCGCGGCGCGGGGCATACAAGAACACCGGATCGTGCTGTACGGCAAGTCGCTCGGGACCGGGGTCGCGGTGCACGCGGCGACCAGCCACGCGGTCGGCGCGGTCGTGCTCGAAGCGCCGTACACGAGTATCGCCGCGGCGGCGCAGTTTCACTACCCGTTCGTGCCGGCCGCGTGGCTCGTGGCGGACCGCTACGATTCGCTGGCGCGCATCGGGCAGGTCGTGGCGCCGATCCTGATGCTGCACGGCGGACGCGATAACGTAGTTCCGCTGAGCCTCGGCAAGAAATTGTTTGCCGCCGCGCCGGAGCCGAAAGAGCAATGGATCGCGCCGCGGGCCGGGCACGGCGATCTCGACGACTTCGGCGCGCTCGATATCGCGGTCGGATTTATCGAGCGGCACATCCGGCAAGCGAGCTCGCGACTTCGGACTGAGCCGATCGCGTTGCCTGCGGCAGTGGCGGAGCGCGCCCGCGCTGTATAAAACCTGATCGGTGCATCAAACCGGGAGGGGCGCGTGATCCGTGCGGCGATGGTCGGAATCGGCCGGTGGGGGCGAACGCTGGTCGGCTCGGTGCAGGGCAAGAGCGACCAATTCCGGTTCTCCGCCGGATACAACCGCACCCGCGCCCATGCCGAGGCGTTTTGCGCCGAGCACGGTCTGAGGCTCGCCGACAGTCTCGACGAAATCCTCGCCGACCCCGAGATCGACGCCGTGGTGTTCGCGACCCCGCACAGTGAGCACGGGACACAGGTCGAGCGCGCCGCCGCCGCCGGCAAGCACGTTTTCATGGAAAAGCCGTTCACCTTGGACCGGCGCAGCGCGGCGCGGGCGCTCGACGCCGTGGCGCGTGCCGGGGTCGTGCTCGGGGTCGCGTATCCGCGGCGGTTCCATCCGAACCTGCGGGAATTGAAAGCCCGCATCGACGACGGCCGGCTGGGCACGGTCGCGCATTGCTATGCCGAGCAGAACTCGCCAGCCGGGCTGTTCATGGACCCAAGCTCATGGCGCGCCGACCCGGCCGAGGCCCCGGCCGGCGGCATGACGGCGATGGGCGTCCACAATGTCGATGCGATGATCGGGCTGTTCGGAGAAATCGACGAGGTCTACGCGTCGAGCATCCGCCGCGCCGTCGCGTACAATGCCGAGGACACCACGAGCGTGGTCTTCGGGTTTGCCAACGGCATGTCGGCGAGCCTCTTGTCGTGCCTCGCGACTGCTGTCAGCTACCGTCTCGCCGTGTTCGGCAGCAAGGGATGCGCCGAGCTGGTCACGCCGAACCTCGATTTCCGCTTTACCGCGACCCCGGACGCGATGCCGACCGGCCGCCATACGCAGCCGGTGCCGGAAATCATCGAGAACCGCGGCGCCAACACGCTGCTGGCCGAACTCGAAGCCTTCTCCGACGCGATAAACGGCGGGGCGGCGTACCCGATACCGGCCGACCAGATCCTGCACGGCGTCGCGGTGTTCGAGGCGATCGTCCGTTCCGCCGCGACGCGTCAGCCGGTCAAGGTGACGCGGGAGTAAGACGGGCGGAGGGCGCGGTGAAAGTCGAAACGCGGCTGCCGTTGGGGAAACTCGATCCGGGGGTGCGCGCCACCGCCGCCGCGCTTGACATCAGCGCCGTCGCCGACGACGCGCGGCGGGCCGAGGCGCTCGGCTACGATGGCATCATCACCGAGGAAACCAAGGACGATCCCTATATCGTGATGGCATTGGCGGCGCAGGCGACCAGCCGCGTGTCGCTGGCCACCGCCGTCGCGCTCGCCTTTCCGCGCAGCCCGACCGTGACCGCGATGTCGGCCTGGACGTTGCAGCGCCTGTCCGGCGGACGGTTCACGCTGGGCTTGGGGTCGCAGGTCAGGGGCCATATCGAGCGCCGTTTCGGGATGAGCTGGTCGGCGCCTGGGCCGTGGCTGCGCGAGTACGTCCTGGCGCTGCGCGCGATCTGGGATTGCTGGCAGAACGGCACGAAGCTCGATTTCCGCGGCGAGCACTACAAGCTCAACCTGATGGTGCCGCTGTTCACCCCGGCGCCGATCGAGCACCCGCGCATCCCGGTCGAGCTGGCCGCGGTCAACCCGTACATGTGCCAGGTCGCCGGCGAGGTCGCCGACGGCATCCGCGCCCACCCGATAGCGACGCCGCGCTATATCGCCGAGACGATGCTCCCGGCGGTGCGCCAGGGGGCCGCGAAGACCGGCCGCGACCTGTCGGGCTTTACGATGTGCGTGATGCCGCTCGTCGCGACCGCACCCGACCGCGCCGGCCTTGACGCGCGGATCGCCGACATCCGCGCCCGCGTCGCGTTCTACGCCTCGACCCCGGCCTATCTCGTCGCGTTCGAAAGCGAAGGCTATGGCGAAGTCGCGCGCAATTTGCAGCAGCTTTCGCGGGCGCAGCGCTGGGACGAGATGGCGGCGCTGGTCGACGACGCGATGCTCGATACATTCACCGTGACCGGCACCCATGACGAGATCGCCGCCAAATTGCGCGCCCGCTATGCCGCGGTGGCGACGGCGATCGATTTCGCGATCCCGCTGGCCGATTCCGAGGACGAAGGCCGGCTGCGCGGCCTGATCGGCGAATTGCGCGGCGCCTGACGCGATCGCCGCAACGTCACGGCGCGGCGGAGGAGGATGTCTCGACGATCCGCGGCCGAAATCCCAGGCGGCCGATCGCCGGCAGCTTCAGCGCCGGAGAAGCGGCGTCAATGCCGGTCGAAAGGCCGAGTACGTTGATCTCGACACCCTCCTTGGCGGCAACGAGAATGCCGGCGAGACCATACAGCGACAGCTGAAACCCGGTGCCGCTCGGCGCCGCCGCGACCAGCGCCCCGCCCGGCAGAAAATCCTTGCCGATTGCGTTCGCCGGAAGGCTGAGACCCAACTCCGGCACTTGGCGCGCGAGGTAGGCGATGAAGGTGTTGCTGTTCGGCCCCGGCCAGGCGCGATAGGCGTTTGGATACGGGTAGCTCGCGACGGCGGCGCGGATATTGTCGATGATAGCGTCGACATCGGAGCCGCGCCGGTCTAGCAGCAGTTCGGGCCGCGCCCCGAACCAGAAATTATCTGGGCCCATACGGTCGATCCGCACGGAAGGAGCGCCGTTCGCGACACCGAACCCGACCACCTCGTAGCGCGTGTAGCGCGGCGCTCCGCTCGGCTTGACCGCGATCCAGGTATGCACCGAAAAGACGCCGCGCCACGATACGGCCGGGGCCGCATAGACCTGGATCACCGCCTCGTGCGTCGCCGCAGGGTCCGGCGCGATGCCGGTCGGATCGCGGCGCGCCTGATACCAGGGCACGCCGCTGCGCGGGTCCGGCATGCAGGCGCTTACCAGAATGGGAACGGCGAGCAGCAGAAACAGCAGCAGAAAGTTGAGCAGCGTCACGGGTGAATTGGCGGTTCGGATCGACGCACGGTTAACGCTCTGATATTAATAACCCCTTGCGAGGTCAACGCGGTTGGCGATCGGCAGCCCGGCTTCGCATTGGCGGATCGCGTCGCGGACCAGCGGCGCGGCGGTGGCGGGGTGCGTTTCGGCCGCGACATGCGGGGTCACGATGACGCGCGGGTGATGCCAGAACGGATGTGCCGGCGGCAACGGCTCGTCGTCGAACACGTCGAGCACCGCCCCCGACAAGCGCCCGGAATCGAGCGCCGCGAGCAGGTCGGCTTCGACCACGTGGCCGCCGCGCCCGGCGTTTACGATGGCGGCGCCTTGCGGCATTCGCGCGAACGCGCGGGCGCCGAGGATGCCGCGCGTCGCCGGCGTCAGCGGCAAGAGGCAGACGACGATCTCGCTGCACGCTAGCAGCCGATCGAGCCCGTCCGGGCCGGCGAACGTCGCGAAGCCCGGCAGCGGCCTTTCACTGCGGCTCCACCCGGCGACATCGAAGCCCAGCGACCGCAGCTTTTTGCCGGCGTCCTGGCCGAGCGTGCCGAACCCGAGAATGCCGACGGGGCGCTCGGCTGCGTTTTTCTGCTCGCGCTCGTGCCAGAGGGCCGCGCGCTGTTGCGTCAGGTAGTCGAGGTCCTGGCGGTGCAGACGTAACACCGACAGCGCGACATACTCGCTCATCGCGTCGGTCATGTACGGATCGACGAGGCGGACGATCGGAATATGGCGCGGCAGGTCGGGGTCGCGCAGCAGGTGGTCGATGCCGGCGCCGAGCCCGAAGATCATCCTGAGGTTCGGCAGAGTGGCGAGCAGACCCGGCTCGGGATGCCAGACGAGCGCGTAGTCGATCGTGCTCCGGTCGCCGATCTCGGGCCAGTAGCGGATTTCATGCTCGGGCAAGAGGTCGGCCAGCAGCGGACGCCAGCGCGCGGTCGCGGCCGGGGTCGAGCGGAACAGGATCGCCATCGCGGAACCCCTCTTCCCGCCGCCGCGCTTACGAGGCGCCCTCGAAAGCCGGGGACCGGACCCGGTCGCCGGGCTTGATGCCAAGCCGTTGAGCGGTGCCGCCGTTCAGCTCCAAGACGGCGCGGGCCGGCGCGGCGGGCCCGGTTGTATCGAGCGACTCGGGCACCCGGCGCTCGGCGATATTGATGATGCGGCCCTCTGGGTCGATAAACAGCATGTCGAGCGGGATGAAGGTGTTCTTCATCCACATCGAGGCCTTCGATGGCGTATTGAACACGAACAGCATGCCGGCATCGGGCGCCATCTTCCGGCGGAACATCAGCCCCTGCTCCATCTGCGCCGGCGTCGTCGCGATCTCGACGGTGAATTTGTGCGCCCCCTTGGCACTCTCGATCGTCAATTCGCCGGTCGGAAATGTCTGCAAGGACTGCGCGAGGGTGGCGGGCGCGGCGACGAGGAACAGCAGCAGCACCGCGAACAGCGGACGGACGGCGGCAGGCATCGGACCCCTATACCAGAGCAGTTTGACCGGCCCACTCTAGCAGGTTGTCGCGGCGCCCCGTGGGGCGGCAATGCGGAATTCCCTAATAGCAGCGAAAATTTCGAGGGGCGGCGGCGGAACGCGACGGATTTCCTGGCATTTCGCGGAATTGCCGCGCCGCAAACAGGGAAGTTCCGTCCCCGAACAGGGAACCGAGTCGCCCAGATCAGGGAACCGAGACGCGCCGATCAGGGATGTTTTCGCAGTGGACGCCCGCCTCCTTCAATCGGACCGCACCGGCCAGCTCGCGTCGAACATGCCGGACAAGTGTGGCGATTTTATCGTCCGCGAGAAGCGTGTCCGCGACGCGAGTGCCCGCAAGTCACAACGCCGCGAGAGGGATGCCGAGCGCCCGTGCGCCTTCAAGAAGGCGATTGTCGTAGCTCGCCAGCTCGCTCTCTTCGCCGGAATCGCGCAGAAACTCGATTGTGGCCAGGTGAAGCCCATCCAGCGTGCGCACCGGAACCGGAAAGGCTTCAAGGGCGCGCGACAAAATCCCGCTGCTCAGGTCCAGCAACTGGATACCTCCGAGAAGGCCGCGCGCCATTTCGCCGTGGCTATCCGCCCGGTCGTGAGCATGAAGCCGGTTCCAAATTTCGTATTCGAGCAACCTGCTGGAGACCTTCGGTCCCAGCCAGAACGATGGTGCGGGAGCTCGAAATTCACGGTACAGCTGAGCCAGCGCGACAGAGGAATCGACGTAGGTCAGCACCACGGGTCTTTTCGGGATTCGTCCAGATCGGCCAAAATCTGTTCCAATGTCAGCCCCGGCACCGGCTCGCCCTGCGGCGGCCAGTCCGGACCGCGCACCGCGGGCGTGATCCAGCCCTCGCGAATGCCGCGCTCCATTACCGACTCCGGCTCGGCCCGCGACGGCACGATTTCGGCGACGGGCCGCCCCCGGTCGGTGATCACGATGGTTTCCCCGGAGGCGGCGAGCCGGACATATTCGCTGAGCTTGTTTTTCAGGGTTTTCAGGCCAACGGTCTTCATCCGGCACAAAAGTAGCTACTGGAGGCCACTTTGTCAATCTGTCGCATGCGGGTTAAGTTTGTGCCGGGGAGAAGGCGGGCCGGCACCTGATGAGCACACTGGTTGACGACAGGGTTGGCGAACTCGAACGCGAAAATGCCGAGTTGCGCCGGCTGCTTGCCGAGCGCACCGCGGAGCGCGACGAGGCGCTGGAGCAGCAGACCGCGACCGCCGAGGTGTTGCAGGTCATCAATTCCTCGCCCGGCGACCTCGCGCCGGTGTTCGACGCGATATTGGAGAAGGCGCACACGCTGTGCGGCGCGGTGCAAGGGGCGATGTTTCTGTTTACCGACGGGCACTTCCGCGCGGTGGCGACCCGCGGCATGCCGGAGGCGTTCAATGCCCGCATGAGAGCGGGCATGCGGGGTGCGCGGTTACCCGTTGACCGAACCGCTGCTCGCCGGCGAACGGTTCAACCAGATCGTGGACATCGCGCTGGTCGACCATCCGATCACGCGGGCGGCGGTGGAGATTGCCGGGGCCCGCACTGTTCTCGCCGTAGCGCTGCGCAAGGACAATGTGCTGCTCGGGATGATTGTCGCCGCTCGCCGGGAGGTGCGGCCGTTCTCCGACAGAGCAAATAGCTCTCATTGAGAATTTCGCGGGACAGGCGGTCATCGCGATCGAGAACGCGCGGCTCTTAACCGAGACGCGCGAGGCGCTGGAGCAGCAGACGGCGACCGCCGAGGTGCTGCAGGTCATCAATGCCTCGCCCGGCGATCTCGCGCCGGTGTTCGATGCGATCCTGGAAAGGGCGCACACGCTGTGTGGCGCCACGCTGGGCAGCTTACGGATTATCGAAGGCGGATATAACCGCTCCGTAGCGTTGCGCGGACACGGTGCGGAATACGCGGAGGAACTGCGTCAGCGCCAACCCTTTTCGGACGGACCGATCGGCAAGCAACTTTTCGACGGCGCGCCATTTGTTCACATCCTGGACACGGCGGAGCTTGACCACCCGCGCGCGAGGCGGTCGGTTGAGCAAAGCGGCACGCGCACGCTCCTCGTCGTGCCACTGCGCAAAGACGATACGCTGCTTGGCAGTATTTTCGCCGCTCGTCAGGAGGTGAGGCCCTTCACCGACAAGCAGATCGCGCTGTTGCAGAATTTCGCGGCGCAGGCGGTCATCGCGATGGAGAACGCGCGGCTCCTGACCGAGACGCGCGAGGCCTTGGAGCAGCAGACCGCGACCGCCGAGATACTGTCTGTCATCAACAACTCGCCCGGCGAGCTGACCCCCGTCTTCGACGCGATGCTCGACCGGGCGCTACGGCTTTGCGAGGGCGCTTTTGGCACCTTGTTTACCTACGAAGACGGATTGTTCCATCAGGCCGCGACTCGCAATCGGAAGGTGGCGATTGAGCGGCCCTTCAGCGCCGGACCGCAATCCGCAGCGGGCCGACTGGTGCGCGGCGAGCGCTTTGTGCACATCGCCGACGCACGCGACTCGGATGCCTACCGCTCCGGCGATCCGAGCCGCGTGCGAATAGTGGACGTCGAGGGCGCCCGCAGCTACCTCGCAGTGCCGATGCGCAAAGGAGAGACGCTGCTCGGCGTGATCACGATCTACCGTCAGGAAGTCCGACCCTTTACAGACAAGCAGATCGCGCTGTTGGAGAACTTCGCGGCGCAGGCGGTCATTGCGATGGAGAACGCGCGGCTCTTGACCGAGACGCGAGAGGCGCTGGAGCAGCAGACCGCGACCGCCGAGGTGCTGCAGGTCATCAATGCCTCGCCCGGCGACCTCGCGCCGGTGTTCGACGCGATGCTGGAAAAGGCGCACGCGCTTGTGCGGCGTCGCGCACGGCAGTCTTCAGCTTTATGACGGCGAAAAGTTTCGTGCGGTCGCGGTGCATGGGCTACCGGAGACATTGGCGGAGCGGCTGAGCGGCGGGCTACAGCCCGAACCCGAGCACGCCGAACTACACGCTCCTGGAAGGCGCGCCCTTCGTCGAGATCGCTGATCTCGCCGAGAGCGACCTAGCCACTCTGCGCAAGAGGTCGTCGAACTCGGTGGCACGCGCACGCATCTCTTGGTGGCGCTCCGCAAGGAGGGCCACGCTCCTTGGGCAAATCGTCGCCGCCCGCAAGGAGGTCCGGCCGTTCTCCGACAAAGAAGATAGCGCTGCTAGAGAACTTCGCGGCACAGGCGGTCATTGCGATGGAGAACGCGCGGCTCATTACCGAGACGCGCGAGGCCTTGGAGCAGCAGACCGCGACCGCCGAGGTGTTGCAGGTCATCAATTCCTCGCCCGGCGACCTCGCGCCGGTGTTCGATGCGATGCTGGAAAGGGCCACCCGCTTGTGCGACGCTGATGCGGGTGTCTTTTGTACCTATGCCGACGCGTGTTTTTTGCCGGCTGCGCTGGCGCGGCTTCCGACCAATTTCCGAGTTCCGCGAGCCGATACGACCTCACCCGGAAACCGGCATTGGCGCGCCTCGCGCGCGGCGAGCGATATTGTCCACATACTCGATAGCGCTTCGGGAGACGCATATCGCTCGGGCGATCCCGGAAGACGCGCCATCGTGCAATTGGGCGGCGCTCGCACCCAGATTGCCGCGTGCCGCTGCGCAAGGAGGACCGCTCCTCGGCTCGTTTACGCTCTAGCGCCACGAGTGCGCCCGTTCACCGACAAGCAGATCGCGCTGTTGCAGAATTTCGCGGCGCAGGCGGTCATCGCGATGGAGAACGCGCGGCTCCTGACCGAGACGCGCGAGGCGCTGGAGCAGCAGACCGCGACCGCCGAGGTGTTGCAGGTCATCAATTCCTCGCCCGGCGACCTCGCGCCGGTGTTCGACGCGATGCTCGAAAAGGCGATGCGACTTGTGCGGCGCGACGTTCGGGCAGTCTCCACGACCTATGACGGCGAGCACTTCCGCACCGTCGCGCACGCGCGGTCTGCCCGCGGAATTCGTCGAATTTCTCGCGGACGCCGCATCAGCCCGGGCCAAGCGGCCGCGACTGGCCGCATTGCTGGACGGCGAACGCTTCGTTCACATCGTGATGCGACGCGGAAGCAGGCCTATCCGCGAGGCGATCCGCTGGCCCGCGCGTTCGTCGAGCTTGGCAGGCGCGCGTACTCTTGTCGCGTGCCGCTGCGCAAGGATGACGGTTGCTCGGACGATTATCGTTTACCGCAGCGAAGTGCGGCCGTTCACCGACAAGCAGATCGCGCTGCTAGAGAATTTCGCGGCGCAGGCGGTCATCGCGATGGAGAATGCGCGGCTGATTGACCGAGACGCGCGAGGCGCTGGAGCAGCAGACCGCGACCGCCGAGGTGTTGCAGGTCATCAATTCCTCGCCCGGCGACCTCGCGCCGGTGTTCGATGCGATGCTCGAAAAGGCGATGCGGCTGTGCGAGGCCGCCTATGGCAGCCTGCAGACTTATGACGGCGAGGTTTCGTACCGTCGCGGTGCACGGGGCATGCCGACGCATTGCCGAGTGGCTGATGCGAGCGGCTCCGATCAGCCCGGCCCGAGCACGCCATGCACCGGATTGCTGCGACGGCGAGCGCATTCGTCCAGATCGCCGACTGTCACGGACGATGCCGCCTACCGGACGGCAATCCGACCGCCGCGCACTCGTCGAACTCGGCGGCGCGCGCACGCATGCTCAGCGTCGCGCTACGCAAGGATGACACGTTGCTCGGTGCCATCACCGTCTACCGCCAGGAAGTCCGGCCGTTCACCGACAAGCAGATCGCGCTGCTTGCAGAATTTCGCGGCGCAGGCGGTCATCGCGATGGAGAACGCGCGGCTGCTGACCGAGACGCGCGAGGCGCTGGAGCAGCAGACCGCGACCGCCGAGGTGTTGCAGGTCATCAATGCCTCGCCCGGCGACCTCGCGCCGGTGTTCGACGCGATGCTCGGAAAAGGCGACGCGGCTCTGCGGCGCCGACTTCGCGACGCTTTGCGTCAACGAGGGCGAGCGTGTTCGCGCAGTGGCGGTCGCGATGTGAGGGCGGCTTACGCCGACTTTGATGCGCTGCGACAAGCCGGTACATGGCGCCGGACCGGCCGTTGCGCAGATACTGGCAGGCGAGCGCGTCGTCCACATCCCGGATCTGACCGAGAGGACGAGCCTATCGCGCAGGCGACCCGAACCGCCGCGGCGCTCGTCGATCTGGGCGGTGCCCGCAGCCTCGAACGTGCCGTTGCTCGACGACGAGGCCGTCGGTTTGCGTACCGTCTATCGCCAGGAGGTCCGGCCGTTCACCGACAAGCAGATCGCGCTGTTGCAGAATTTCGCGGCGCAGGCGGTCATCGCGATGGAGAACGCGCGGCTCCTCGGCGAATTGCGGGCGCGCACCGACGAGGTCGCGGCGTGGAACCGCGAGCTGGAGGAGCGGGTCGCGGCGCAGCTCGGGGAATTGGAGCGGGCCGGCAGGCTGAAGCGGTTTCTCGCGCCGCAACTGGCGGAACTGATCGTCGCGCGGGGCGATGAAAACATCCTCGAAACGCATCGCCGGGACATCGTCGTCGTGTTCTGCGATTTGCGCGGGTTTACCGCCTTCGCCGAGACCGCCGAGCCCGAGGAGGTGCTCGACCTGTTGCGCGAGTATCACGGCGCATTGGGGCCCGTCGTCAGCGCGTCGGAGGGAACGCTCGACCATTTCTCGGGCGACGGCATCATGGTGTTCTTCAACGATCCGGTGCCGGTGCCGGACGCCTCCGAGCGCGCCGTGCGCATGGCGATCGAGATGCGTGTGGCGGCGGGGCGATTGCAGGCGCAGTGGCGGCGGCAGGGGCGCGAGATCGGCTTTGGCGTCGGGATCGCGCGCGGCTATGCGACGCTGGGCCAGATCGGCTTTGCCGACCGGATCGATTACACGGCGATCGGCACGGTGTGCAACCTCGCGGCGCGTCTCTGCGCCGAGGCCAAGGACGGGCAGATCCTGATCGCGCGCCGGGTCGCCGCCGCGGTCGAGGACATGGTGCGGCTCGAAGAAGTCGGCGACCTCGCGCTGAAGGGGCTGATGCAGGCGGTCGCGGTGTATAACGTCGCAGCGGAGTAGCGTTTATTCGCGAAAACGCGGCGCGGGAAAAGCCGCCAGGCGAACCCGGCGGCTTTCCGATCATGACCCAAAGACGGGTCAGGCGCGATGGCGCCAGTGTTGGCCGGCAGCGCCGATCAGCTGGTCGGCCATTTTCTGCTGGTCGGGCGACAGGCTGCTATAGAGCGGCTTGAACGCAGCCAACATACGGTCGCTGTTCTCGGAGCGCACTTTCGCGAATTGATCGCGCATCTCCAGACGCTCGACCGCGTTCTTATCGCCGCCTTTCTGCCGCACGGTCACGATCGCCTGATCGAGCGCCTTGGCGTTGTCGCGCATCGCCGCTTCGACCTTCTGCCACGGCCCCTCCTGCGCCGGCGTGATCTTGAGCTGGGCTTTCAGGAACGCGATGCGCCCATCGATGAATTGCCCGGGCATCATCCGCGCCCCGGCGTGATGGTGCCCTTCTCTCGCCGCCGCGCCGGCATCGGCCGGGGCCGGGGCATTCTGCGCCAACGCGGGCGTCAATCCGATCGCGGCAATGCCGGTGAACAGCGCCGCAGCGAGGACAGGCTTCTGTAATCTCGTCATTTCGGGACCTCTGGTTAAAGAGCGGCTTGCGCTCCTCACCGGGTTTTTAGGGACGGGCGGATCGGCGCATACCCGAGGACAGGGGACATGACAGCGATTTCATCGAGCCGCCATGTTTCTGTAATCTCGTGAGGTCCGCTTGGAGCGCGAGCGTGCGGCAGCGCATCGCTTTCCGCCGCCCTGCCGTGCTCAGCTCACCTTCGTCGCGGGCGGGATCGTCCAGGTGCCGCTCAGGATTGAGGGGTCGCCTTCGCTGGGCCAATACATGCGCAGCATCAGGATGAACTTGTCCGGTGGGGCCGGGAGCCAGTTGGACTCCTTTTCCGGTCCCGGAGAGTCCTTCTGGATGTAGATATCAACCGAACCGTCCGAATTTTGCTTCAGGTTCTGCCGCGGGCTGATCGAATAGCGGTTGATTGGGTTCGGCACAAAGAAGTAGTCGGAATTGTACATCGTGATCGACCAGAAGCCTTCGACGGGCGGCAATTGGCCCTTTGGGAAGCGGATGACGTATTTGTTCGCGCCGTCATAGGCGTCACCGGCGGCGTCCTTCTGCGAGGTCGGGTAAACCGCGTCCTGCGGGCGGTTGGCGCCGAGACCGATCGCGGAGACGAGGGCCCGCATCAGATAGTCCGTCCCGTAGATGCCGGTCTTTGTCGTGAAGGCCCAGCCGTTGATATTCTGCACCGCCGGGTTGACCTTGAACTGGAGCATGATACGGTCGAACCCGATCTCCGGAATGCGCTTCACGAAGTCCGCGTTGAGTTTGCTCGCGTCAAAATCCTGGCCCGCTACCAGTCCGATCCTGGCGAACTTCGCCAATTCGGGCGCGTCGGCCGGCGCCGGCGGGTTCGTCTTCATGAGCTGCGCGAGAAGCGTGAAAAAGGCCACCGCGTCCAGCCGGTTCACCTGGTCACGCACCGGGGTCTTCATATCGATCGCGGGATCGACCGTACCGGGCGGCGGTGTATACGGTTTTCCGTAGGAACTGAGCGGGACAAGCTTTACTTCATCCTGCAGCGCGTGAACGGCGGCATAATCCTCCGGCGTGCCGGTGCAATAGATGCGGCCGATCAGCCAGACGATATTCGTCGGCGATTTGTATTCTTTTACGCCGGCCGGAAGTGTGCCACTCCATCCCGGTCCGCTGACGGCGTAGGTCTGCGGACCGGTTCCTGTCGTGCGCTTGCCGGGCGCCTGGAACACGGTGGTCCAGCCGTCCAGCATCGGCATCAAATAATAGCGATCCTTCATGTCGGGGATGCTGACGACCCACGGCTCCTTGCCGACGTCGAAGAACGCGGTCGTGTAGAGCGTGTCGGCATTCGGCGCCGTCACATCGCGAAACGAGGCACTCGGGTATTCCCGCAGCCTTATCAGCTGACCCATCGACGCGCGCGTGCCTTCGGGCGCGGTGACATTGGTGATGACTCTGCGGGTCATCTCCATTGTCACAAGCGGGTAGCCGTAGACGTAGGCGTCGGTGGCGAGCCAGAAATCTTCGAGACCCGTGAAGGGGGCCGACAGGCTTTCACCCAAACCGGCGCGGGCCAGGGAACTGACCGACGATCCGGCGAGCAAACCCAAGCCGCCAACCGTTATGGCGCGACGTGAAAATTTCATGTCGGTTCCTTTACAACGGGGCGGAGTCGTGGACTGCGTTTCGCCGAAAGAAGGCGCCGGCAAAGTGATAGGAAGGCGGCTGACGGTCAAGCCCGAGCCGCCACTCCCTTGCCGCGGTTAAGCTGGTAAAGCGGCTAGGCCCGGTAGAACGGGCGGTCGCCCTTGATGGTGACGCGGTAGCCGTGGCGGCGCTGCGGGAAGTAGTCCCACATCGCGTGATGCAGCGCGCAGCGATTGTCCCAGAACGCGACCGAATTCGGCTGCCAGCGGAAGCGGCACTGGAATTCCGGCGTCTCGGAGTGGCGGTACAGCATCTGTAAGAGGGCGTCGCTTTCGAGCCGACTCAGGCCCTTGATCGCGGTCGTGAAATTCGGGTTGACGAACAGCGCCTTCTTGCCGGTCACCGGATGCGTGCGGACGACCGGATGCTCGGCCCGTGGAAATTCCCGGCCGCGCGCGTCCTGCCAGCCGAAGCGGCCGCGATAGACCGGCTCGCCGTCATGGATCGCGGTCAGGTCTTCAACGAGGGTGCGGATCGGCGGCGAGAGCTTGTCATAGGCCGCATACATGCTGGCGAACAGCGTGTCGCCGCCCTCGGGAGGCACCTCGGTCAGATAGAGGATGCTGCCCATCGGCGGTTCCGGATCGCACGACACGTCGGAATGCCACTCCTCGCCCGCGACGTGCTTTGACTTTTCGTCGGCGTGGATCGTCAGGATTTCGGGGTGGCCCTCGGGGGCGTTCGGCGAGGCCGGATGGATCGCCAATTCGCCGAACAGTCGGCCGAACGATTTGTGCTGGTCGTGCGTCAGATGCTGGTCGCGGAAGAAGATCACCAGGTTTTCCATTAGCGCGTCGTGCACTTCCTGGAACTGCTGGTTGCCCAGCGGGCGCGACAGATCGACCCCAGAAATCTCGGCCCCGACATGCGGCGTCAGCTTTTTGACCTGGAGCGTCTGGTATGCCATCGCCTTGTTCCTCTCGATGCGGGTCGCGGCGCTCTAGCGGAGCGAGCGGATGATACGGGCCGGGTTGCCGACCGCAAGAGTGCCGGGCGGCAGATCGCGCGTGACGACGCTGCCAGCCCCGACGACAACGCCGTCGCCGATCGTGATCCCCGGCAGCACGATCGCGCCGCCGCCGATCCACACGCCGCTGCCGATGCGGAGCGGGCGCGCATATTCGAGACCGGCGGCGCGGGTCGCGCGGTCGAGCGGATGGGTCGCCGTGTAGAGCTGCACCGCCGGACCCATCTGCAGATCGTCGCCGATCTCGATCGGCGCGCAGTCGAGGAACACGCAGTTGTAATTAATGAAGGCGCGGTGCCCGATGCGGATGTTGTAGCCGTAATCGCAGCAGAACCGCAGGTGAATATTGGCCCCGTCGCCGATCGCGCCGAACAGCTCGCCCAGCAAGGCGTCTCGGGTTTTGGCATCGTCGGGGCCGGTGGCGTTATAGCGCGCCAGGAGGAGTTGGGCGCATCGCCGCTCGGCGACCAATTCGGGCGCTGCGGCGTCATAAAGCACGCCGGCCAGCATTTTCGCTTTTTCGCTTGTCGGGCTCACCACGCACCCGCTAGGTGTGCCGTTCCAACAAGTTGTCCGTTCGGTCGGGCCCGAGGAAGCTGAAGCTGCTGATGCTTTGGCGAGCCTGGGAGGACCGAATGGATGTCCACCAGAATGTGCCGCTGACGCCGGCAGGTCGAGAGATCACGGTGGGCCGGATCATCGCCGGGCAGACCCCGAAAACGGTGGCCGCTTCTTTCGAGGTCTGCGTCAAGACGGCCACTGAATGGCGCGCGCGGGGTGACGAGCAGTTGAACGTCACCCGATCGTGCTCCCGAAAGGTCAGAGACCGTACAGCGCGGCGGCGTTGTCGTGCGTCAGCTTGCGCCGCAGCTGCGTCGGCAAATCCTTCATCTGGCGCTCGACGGCAGCGAGCGAATTGGGCCACACGCCGTCCGGGTGCGGATAGTCCGAGGCCCATAAGAGGTGCCCGTCGCCGAAGAATGGGATTAGCGACATGGTCACGTAGTCTTCCTGGAACGTCGCCCAGATCTGCCGCCTGAACAGCTCCGACGGCTTGGTTTCGAGTTCCTTACCGCCCTTATCGGCCCAGAACTCCTTGGCTTCCCACAGCCGCCAGTGGCGGTAGTCGAGTTCCTGCATCAGCCACGGCAGCCAGCCGGTGCCGGCCTCGGCCATGACCATCTTGAGCCTTGGATGCCGTTCGAGAATGCCCCAGGCGAACAGGTCGACGAACGGCTCCAGGAAATTCGCCATGAAGAACTTCGTGTTCTCGAACACGCTGGCGGCCTTGCCGTTGGCGCGGCTGTTCGGGTTGGGACCGAACACGGTGATGTGCCAGGACAGGATGATCCCGCTCTCCTCGAGCGCGTTCCACAACCCCTCCCAGGCCCGGTCATCGAGCTTTGGGTTGACGTTCGCGATCATCAGCGTGACCTGCCGGACGCCGCCCTTGGCAGCGAGCCGCTGCAGCTCCTTGAGCGCGCCGGACGGGGTCTCGGGCAGCATCGGCACGCCGATCAGCCGGTCCGGCGCCGCCTGGCAGAATTCCATGCAGCCAATCATTGTAGACGCTGTAGCACGCCTCGCGCAGCGCCGGGTCGTCGGTCGAAATCTGGAAGATCGGGCCGAAAATGACCTGCGCCTCAACGCCGTCGCGGTCCATGTCGGCGAGCCGCAATTCGCCATGCGCCGGGCGGCGCGCGCTCTGGTCGTAGATGCCGGCGCGGTCGAACGAATTATAGAGCGGCTTTACCGGCCGCGCGTTGCCGGTCGCGGGCGGCTTGCCGTCCCAGCGGCCCCACACCTTGCCGTCGCAGACCCAGGCCGCCTGACCGTCGCGCTCCTCGACACGCGGCGCGCGGTCGCGCAGCCCGGCCGGCAGCCGCATCGCCCATAAATCGGCCGGCAGCTGCGATAAATCCATGTGGTCATCGCACGAGATCAGCTTGTCGGACATCCGTTCCTCCCGGTATGCGCGCTTCGCCATCTTAACATAATTCGGGCACGGCGGCGCGGTACACTGGCTCCATCCCCCGTGATCCCCGGGTCAAGCCCGGGAGGGAGGGTTGGGGTGGCGGTATTCCGGCCCGTCAGCCCTGCGTAACGACCTTCTTCTCGCGCAGCGCCGCGATCTCGGCGTCGCTGTAGCCGGCGAGGTCGCGCAGCACCGCCTCGGTATGTTCGCCATAGAGCGGCGCGCGGCGCGGCTCGACCGGCGATTCCGACAGGCGCAGCGGGCTGATGATCGTCGAGAACCGGCCGCGCGTCGGATGGTCGAGATCGACGATCGTGCCGCGCTCGCGCAGATGTTCGTTGGCGAGCACCTCGGCGGTGTCGAACACCGCGCCGCAGACGATGCCGCGCCCGGCAAACGCCTTCATGACCTCGTTCTTGTTGCGCGGCAGCGTCCAGCTTTCCAGCACTTCGGTCAGCGCGGCGCCGTTGCGGGCGCGGGCGGCGGCGGTGTTGAAGCGCTCGTCGTCCTTGAGTTCGGGGCGGCCGATCACCTGCCATCGCCGCCCGGAACATCTCGGGATTGTCGGGCGGCACGATGATGTAGACGTAATCGTTTTTGCCGCTGCCGGCGCAGCGCAACAGATCGGAATAGCCGCCGGTCGCCGAGCGGTTGCCGCTGCGCTCCAATGGCTTGCCGGTCGCGAGCGTGCCGGTGAACTTGACGCGGGTCAGGTTCAGGACGGCCTCCTGCATCGCCACCTCGACGAGCTGGCCCTGCCCGGTGCGCCCGCGCTGCACCAGCGCCGCGAGGATCGCCATCGCGAGATGCATGCCGGTGCCGCTGTCGCCGATATTGGCGCCGTTAACCATCGGCGGTCCCTCGGCCTCGCCGGTCACGCTCATCGCCCCCGAAGTCGCCTGCGCCACCGGCTCGAAGCATTTGTAGTCGCTGTACGGTCCATACGACCCGAACCCCTTGACCGAGGCGTAGACGATGCGCGGGTTCAGCTCCTTGACCGCGTCATAGCCGAGTCCGAGCCGCTGCATGACGCCAGGACCGAGATTTTCGGCCACGACATCGGCCTGTTTGATCATGCGCCGGGCGATTTCCTTCCCCTCGTCGGTCTTCAGGTCGATGACCGTGCTGCGCTTGTTGCTGTTGAGCAGCAGAAAGAAAAAGCTGTCGACATCGGGGTTATCCATGTTCCACAGTCGCCGCGCCCGGTCGCCAAACGGCGGCCGCTCGATCTTGATGACGTCGGCCCCAAGCCACGCCAGCATCTGCGTACAAGACGGCCCGGCCTGATCATGCGTGAAGTCGATAACGCGAATGCCTTCGAGGGCTTTGGTCATGGAGCTTCCTTCCATCAAGGTTTGATTTGGTTGTCGGGACGCCACCGACCGTTTTCGGTCGCGCGATCAGAGAGCCAGATCGATGCCAAACTCGCGCTTGATCCGTGCGGCCCAGTCCGCGTCGCTGCCGTCATGCATTGCGATCCAATCCTCATCGCTCGTTCGGGCACGCCATGCCAGTGCGATCGGCGCGTGAGGCCCGACCGGATATCGCAGCCGCCAGCTATCTCCTTCGATGATCTCTCGCACCTGCTCGGCAACCGCCTCGGGCGGTGTCGGTTCCTTCGCCAGCGCGGCGAAGAATGCGAACAGCCGCCGTCCCTGCGGGTAGGTTGTTACTGGCGACCTGATCTTCTGAAAGATCGGTGTTGCGACGATGCCCGGTTCGACCAAAGCCACCCGAATGTTGAATGCCCGCACTTCCTGCGCGAGACATTCGCTCATCGCTTCGAGGGCATGTTTCGAGGCCACATAGCCCGCTTGGGGCGCCAGGGCGATGCGACCCGCGACCGAACTGATATTGACAATGCAGCCGGTGCGTCGCGAGTGCATGTGTGGCACCACCGCTTTAATGCAGCGCAGCACTCCAAAGTAATTAGTTTCCATCATTGCCCGGAAGGAATCCAGCGGCGTCTCCTCAACGGACCCGGGCTGGGTGATTCCGGCATTGTTTACCAGTGCATCGATTGGTCCGTGTTGCGAAAGCGCGATTCGAAAGGCCTCGGAGACCGATTCATCGTCGTCTACATCAAGGGCAACGGTCGTCACCGGCAGCTGCTCTTTCAAAACAAGGCGAGCGAGTTCGCCGTCCGTATCGGGATTGCGCATGCCCGCGATAACGGCGTGACCGGCGCGTGCCAAAACATGGGCGGTGGCCAAGCCGATCCCGCTACTTGTTCCGGTAACGAATACGGTCGCCATGACAGAAATCTCCGCAGCCAAATACCGTTGACCCGGAACCTAAATCGCCCGCCTCACCTGCGGCATGACCTCCTCCGCCAAGATCTGCAACTGGTCGAGCGCAAGGCTGTTCGGCATGCCCGGCCAATGGATCGAGGCGACGATGTGGTTGACGCCGAGCCGGCGGTTTAACCGGATCATCTGCTCGGCGACCTCCGCCGGCGATCCCAAGAGAAAGCGGTCCTCCAACAGCTCGGCGAATTCATGATCGAAATCGTCGCCTTTCGGCATGACCTTGTCCTGCCCCCAATCGCGATAGGCTTTGTATTTTTCTTCGAGATAGGGCTGCGCCCGGCGGATCGCCTCGGCGCGGGTCGGCGCGACGAACACCTCGCGGCGCATCGGCACCTCGCTCGGAAACGGCTTGCCGTATTCGTCGAGCGCGCGTTTGTAGACGTCCATCTGGCGTTCGATGGTCGTCATCGTGTTGTGCGGGTTGATGTACCAGCAATCGCCCATGCGCGCGGCGCGGCGGATCGCGACATCGGCGTTGGCGCCGATCCAGATCGGCGGGGTCGGCTTCTGCAACGGTTTTACCGTGCAGTTCGCATCATCAAGCTCGAAATGCGAGCCCTTCATCGTCACGAAATCCTCGGTCCACAGCCGGCGGATCGCTTCAAGCCCTTCCTCGAAACGCTTGCCGAGACCGGCGCGCGGCACGCCGAACGCCTTGAACTCGACATCGCGATAGCCGATGCCGCACCCGAACACGAGTTTTCCGCCCGACATGATATCCAGCGTCGCGAGCTGTTCGGCGAGGTCGAGCGGCTTGTGCAGCGGCAGCAGCACGAGACCACAGATCAGCCGCAGCCTCGGCGCGGCGGCGGCGCAATAGCCGAGAAACGGGATCTGCTGCAGATACTCGAACGGGTGGGCGCTGTAATGCGAGCCCTTGACGATGCCGTCGAACCCGACCGCCTCGGCGCGTTTCACCAGCTCCATGTCGTCACGGAAATGGCTCTGCGATGTCGCCGGGCGGGTGCTGTCCCCGAACGATCAGGCTCAGCTGCATCTTCTTCTCACTCATTCCGGTGCCATCCCCTTGTCGGCGAGTTCCTTCTTGGCCTTGTCGTTCTTGTCGAGCGTCAGCCCCATGCCGCGCAGCACTTCGGGCGCCTTGGTGAACTGGATATTCGAATACTCGATGATCTCGATGCGGTTGCCCCAGGGGTCGAGAAAATCGAGGAACGGCCCCTCGACCATGACGGCGCCGGCCGCCTCGGCGCGCGCCTTGACCGAGGATCGGTCATCGACGACGAACCCGATATGCCGCCGCTCGACGCCATCACCCCGTCCGCCCGGGACCAGCGTCAGATTGATGAACTGGTCGCCCATGTCGATGAACGCGTTGCGCTCGCCCTTGCCGCGCAACGCGAAATCGAAAATCCGCCCGTACCAGGCCAGCGCCGCGTCGATGTCGCCGACCTCGATCGCGACATGGTTGATCCCGACCAGCCGCGGCTTTCTGTCGTCACTCATATTCGGTGCTCCGATCGATCAACAGCGTCGCGGCATTTGGCCCCACCGGCGGGGCCGGCGCAAGTCGGCGACACGGAAACTTGAAACCTCGTGTCCTCCGTGTGTCCGTGGTGAAATTGAGCCAATATCGCTCTATCTTCGCTGCCGGGAGGGCTCGCTATGGCGGAATGGATCATCACGACCGCGGTCGGCACCGGCGAGAAGGGGTTTGCCGGCGACGGCGGCCCGGCCAGCGAAGCGCTGCTGAACGGGCCGTTCGACATCGCGTTCGACCGTAACGGCAATCTGTATTTCTCGGACACGTTCAACCACCGCATCCGCCGCGTCGAGGCCGCGACCGGGATCATTTCTACGATCGCCGGCAACGGCGTGGCGGGCCATTCCGGCGATGGCGGCCCGGCGACCGAGGCCGCGCTCAACGAACCCTATGGCGTCGTCGTGGACCGCGCCGGCAACCTCTACACCGCCGACCGGCTCAACCGCCGGGTGCGCCGCATCGATGCCGTCTCCGGCATCATCACGACGCTGGCCGGCAACGGCGAGGCGGCCTGGTCCGGCGATGGCGGCCCGGCATCGCGCGCCGGGCTGGCCGAGCCGAACGGGCTCGCCTTCGATCCCGACGAGCGGCGCCTCTATATCGCCGATGTCGCCGACCATCGGGTGCGGGTCGTCGACCTGGCGAGCGGCGTCATCGACACCTTCGCCGGCACCGGCATGGCCGAGCATGGCGGCGACGGCGCCCCGGCGCGCGAAGCCAGGATCTTCGGCGCCCGCGCCGTCAAACTCGCGCCCGACGGCACGGTCTATATCCTCGAACGCCAGGGCAGCAGCCTGCGCGCCGTCGATCCCGCCACCGGCCTCATCAGCACGATCGCCGGCACGACCGGGCGCGGCTATAGCGGCGACGGCGGGCCGGCGGTCGCGGCCGTGTTCGACGCCCCAAAGGAGATGGCGCTCGATCGCGACGGCAGCCTGTTGATCGTCGATACCGAGAACCACGCGATCCGCCGCATCGACCGAGCGAGCGGGGTCGTCACGACAATCGCCGGCGGCCGCAGGGGTGGGCACGGCGACGGCAGTCTCGCGACCGAGGCCGGACTCGACCGCCCGCACGGCGCTGTCGTCGGGCCTGACAACGCGATTTATATCGGCGACACGAACAACCACCGCATTCGCAAGGTCGTACGCCTGCCTTGATCGTGCCACATCGGATGTTCCGGCTGCCGCTCGCGGCAGTCTGCGCCGGCATCGCCCTCTCCCCGACCCCGGCCGCCCTTGCCGATCCGCTCGCGGTGGTCACGGTGTCGAGCAAGGCCGTCCTGACGATCTGCCGTAACTGGATTCTTTTCCGCTCGTGCAAGCACTATGACAAGCTCGACCTGCCGCCGCGGATCGCGGTCGGCGACAGGCTGGATCTCACCTTCGGCAGCAGCAGTCCGAAGAACTACCTTTTCCATGTCGTCGAAATCCGGCCGAAGGGCGAGGGCTGCGTGCTGTTGAGCCATGTCAGCAAAGGGCACGAAGACCGCGAGCGGATCGAGATACCGCGCTGCGAACCGATCGCGAAACAGGCCGAACCGCAATAGGTCCCGCGGCATCGGCGTGATACCATCCCGCGCGGACTTCGGCCGGCGCGAGGCCGCGACCAGAAAGCCGGCCGAGCGAATACCGTCCGACAGGGAGAGCCGACGATGAACGACATGTCTCCGATCCGCCAGATCGCTCCGGAAACAGCGCCGATCAGTCCGGCGAAATTCGCGCATTTCGTTTTGCGTACGGGACAGTTCGACCGCATGGCGGAATGGTACAAGACCGTGCTGGCGGCCCGCATCGTGTTCCGCGACGAGCGGCTGTGCTTCCTCAGCTACGACGACGAGCACCACCGGCTGGCGCTGATCCATATTCCGGGCCTGTCACCGCGCGACCCGGAAAGCGCCGGCACCGATCATGTCGCCTATACTTACCGCGATCTCGGCGAGCTGCTGGCGACCTACCGGCGGCTCAAGGCGCACGGCATCGTCCCGCATTGGCCAATCAATCACGGCGTCACGACGTCGATGTACTACCGCGACCCGGACAACAACCGCGTCGAACTGCAGATCGATAATTTCGCCACCGTCACGGAGCTGCAGGGTTATTTCCAGAGCGCCGCCTTCGCCGCCAACCCGGTCGGCGTTACCTACGATCCCGACGAATTATGCCGCCGCTACGAGGCCGGCGAACCGATCGCCGACCTCTTGCGCATCCCGCCTCTGCCCGAGGGGAAAACCCCC
>CAWJZU010000035.1:0-245544 GCA_963847345.1 uncultured Alphaproteobacteria bacterium
TTTCGTCAGTTTTGCGCGTCGAGCCTCGCCGCGATCTTCTTGCTGATTTCGGCCCGCCACTCCTCCATCGGCTTAAAGCCCTCGCGGTCCCGGCAATAGGCCTCGGTCTCGCGGAAGAGCTCGTCCTCCGGCTTTGTCGAGGTCGATCTTGAAGCCCAGGGGCTGCGGCACGTACCACGGCGTGTCGCAGAACATCTCGATCTGGTTGCCCTCGGGGTCCTGGAAATAGACCGACCAGGCATTGCCGTGGCAGATCGGGCGGATGCCCTCGCAGCCGGCGTCGCGCACCTTGCGGAACGCCTTCTGCACCTGCGCGAGGGTGCCGACATTGAACGACACCTGCTGCACCATCGGCACCTCGGCATCGGTGGTGCGGCCGCGCACCAGCACGACCTGGTGATGGTCGCTGGGGTTGCGCGACAGGAAGGTGATGCGGCCGTCCTCGGCGCCGTCGCTGACCACAAAGCCGAGCACGTTGGAGTAGAAATCGATCATCTTCGGCACGTCGTGGACATAAAGCCCGACATGGCTGAGGCGCGGCGCGGTGTCCTGCGGCATGGCGGATTCTCCCTCGCGGTTTGCTGCTTGCACGATAAGATAGCATCGAGGATCATCTATCAAATCGATTGATTATATATTATTCATTCATCCATGGATATTCGAGCGGTCGACCTCAACCTGCTGAAAGCCTTCGACGCGCTGATCCAACGAGCGGGCGGTGACCCGCGCCGCCGGCCGCATCGGCCTGTCGCAGCCGGCGATGAGCCACGCGCTGTCGCGCCTGCGCGGCCTGTTTGCCGACGATCTGTTCGTGCGCACCCCGACCGGCATGGAGCCGACCGCGCGGGCGCGCGAGATCGCCCCGCTGGTCGCGGCGGCGATCGAGCATATCGAGGCCGCGCTCAACCTCGGCATCGGCTTCGATCCGGCAAAGAGCACGGGGATCTTCACCGCCGGCATGGCCGAATATGCCGAGGTGGCGCTGGTCGGGCGCCTCGCCGAGGCCTTCGCCGAGCAGGCCCCGAGGGCGACGCTGCGCCTGACGCCGCTGACCGGCGTCGATGCCGCCGAGCAGCTCGACCGCGGCGCGATCGATGTCGCCGTCGCCCATCTGCGCGCCCTGCCGGCGCATATCGAGTCGATGCTGCTGTTGCGCGACCCGTTTGTCGTCGTCGCCCGCCGCGGCCACCCGCGTCTGGCAAGCCGCTGTCGATCGAGGCCTACGCGGCGCTCAACCACATCCTGGTCTCGCCGCGCGGCGACACCAGCGGCGCGCTCGACCGCATTCTGGTGGATTTCGGACTGCGCCGCCGCATCGCGCTGCTGGTCGCGACCTATCTGGCACTGCCGGCGGCGCTCGCCGCCTCCGACCTCGTCGCGACCGTGCCGAGCCGCACCGCCCGCCAGATCGCCGCCACCGCCGAAATCGCGATCATGCCGTTGCCGATCGATTTCTCGATGACCGTCTCGATGGCCTGGCACCGCCGCGCCGCGAGCGAGCCGGCGCAGGCTGGTTCCGCGCGCTGCTGATCGACGCGGCCGCCGAGCGGGAGCTGACGCCATGATCCTGGCGACGGCCGGCCATATCGATCACGGCAAGACGGCGCTGGTGCGGGCGCTGACCGGCGTCGATGCCGACCGCCTGCCCGAGGAAAAGCGGCGCGGCATGACGATCGATCTCGGCTTTGCGTACACCAGCTTGCCGGACGGGACCGAACTGGGATTTGTCGATGTCCCAGGGCACGAGCGGTTTCTGCCCAACATGCTGGCCGGCGTGTTGTCGATCGACCGGGTGCTGCTGATCGTCGCCGCCGATGATGGCCCCCGGCCACAGACGCTCGAACATCTCGACGTGCTCGAACTGATCGGCGTCGCCGAAATCACCGGGGTCATCACCAAGATCGACCGCGTGCCACCCGAGCGGCTCGCCGAGGTCGGAACCGAGGTTGCGGCGCTGCTCGACGCGGCCGGCTACGGCGGCAGTCCGATTTTCCCGGTGTCGAGCATCACCGGCGACGGGATCGCCGCGCTGGCCGAGCATCTGAGCGCGAGTGCGCGGGCCGCCGACGCGGCGCGCGCCGCCCAGCCGGCGAGCGGACTGTTTCGCCTGCCGATCGACCGCGCGTTTTCGCTGCCCGGCATCGGGCTGGTCGTGACCGGCACGGCGGCTTCCGGCGAGGTCGCGGTCGGCGACCGGCTGCTGGTCAGCCCGCGCGGGGTCGAGATCAGGGTGCGCGGCATCCATGCGCACAACCGCCCGATCGAGCGCGCCCGCGCCGGCGAGCGCGTTGCGCTGAATTTGGCTGGCAGCTTTCCGGAAGGAGGCGAGGTCAGGCGCGGCGACTGGGTCATCGATCCGGCATTGCACAAGCCGGTCGGGCGCCTCGATCTCGGCATTACCGTGTCGCGCGCCGCGCCGGCCCCGCTGCGCGACGGGCTGCCGGTGCATTTTCATCTCGGGACGGAGGACGTCGTCGGCCGGCTCGCCGTGCTCGGGGCGCGGGCCATAGCACCGGGCGAGGCCGGGTTCGCACAGGTCGATCTCGAACACAAGATCGCGGCGCTGTGGGGCGATCGCGCGATCATCCGCGACCACGCGGCGCGGCACACGCTGGCCGGCGGGCGGGTGCTCGATCCCGTAGCGCTGCGCCGGGGACGCTCGCGTCAGGAGCGGCTCGGCGCGCTGGCGGCGCTGGCCGCTACCGACGCCGGCGACGCGCTCGAGAAGCTGGTCGAGGCTGCCGGGATCGTGGCATTGGCGCCGTTTGGCTGGGCGCGCAACCTGCCGCTGCCCGAGATCGAGGCGCTGGCCGATGCCGCCGGCATCGCGCGTTTCGGGACGGGCGATGCCGCGATTGCGTTCGGCGCCGAGCGACTGGTGCAACTCGGCGAGCGGATCGCGGCGATGCTGGCCGATTGGCACCGAGCTCAGCCGGACGCGCTTGGCCCGACGCGGGGGGCATTATTCGCGCGGCTGCGCGGGCAGGCGCCGGAGGCGGCGCTCGACGCAGCATTGGCGGCGGAAATCGGGGCCGGGCGGATCGTGCGCGATGGCAGCATGCTGCGGCTGCCGTCGCATGAGGCGCGGCTCAACCGCGAGGACGAACGGCTGTGGGAGCGGGTGCGGCCGTTGCTTGCCGCGGACGGGTTGCGGCCGCCGCGGGTCCGCGAGCTGGCCGCCGAGCTGGATATCGAGCCCGAGAAGCTGATCCGGTTTTTTCGGCGCGTCGAACGCTTCGGCCGGGTCGCCCCGGTCGCGCCGAACCGGTTTTTTCTGCCCGAGACACTGCGCGAGCTGGCTGCGCTGGCCGCCGCATTGGCAGACGAGTCGCCGGATCGCAGCTTCACGGCTGCCGCGTTCAAGGACCGCTCCGGCATCGGCCGCAATCTGGCGATCGAGGTGCTCGAACATCTCGACCGTGTCGGCGCGACCCGCCGCGTCGGCGATGCCCGGGTCGTCGTGCGCGCCGCCACCGAGCTGTTCGGCTGAACTGGTCCGGCGCTGGCGGACTGCCGGCCTTCTCCGCCAGCCGGCGAGACGCCGGCGGTCCGATCGAAGCCCGTCTTTCAGCCGTTCGGTCGGCGGTCGACGAACAGGGTCGGCGTGAATGTCTGTACGGCATCACCTTGCTGGTTCAGTGTCGTGATGCGCAGTTTGACGAGACCCTGGCCTGGGCGCGAGCGCGACGACCGTGTTTCCAGCACCTCGATTTCGACGCGCAGCTCGTCGCCGGGGCGCACGGCCCGGGGCCACAACAATTCGCCGCCGATCCCCAGAATTCCGCTGACCGGTCGAAAATCGCTCATCAGGCACAATTTCATGGTCAGCGCCGCGGTGTGCCAGCCGCTCGCCGCCAGCCCCTCGAACAGCGAGTTCGCGCGCCGCCGTATCGTCGAGGTGAAACGGCTGCGGATCGAACTCGGCGGCGAATTCGGTGATCGACGCGGCATCGACGCGCAGGCTTGGTGACCGGTATGTCTGACCGGCCGCGATATCCTCGAAATACAGCATTTCCCGAACGGGTAGCGGCGCCGGTCAGGGCAGGTCGAGGCGCACTGTTACGGCCGCGCTGGCGATGATCGCGACATCGCCGGCCGCCTCGTCCGGCACGTCGAGACCGCCCTTCACGACAGTAACGCTGACCTGCCCGTGCGGCAGCGCTGCCTTGATCGCCTCGGATTGAATGCGGTCCGGCTGCTGGACGCCGATCGTGACCGCGACCTGCATCGTTCGCGAATTGATGCCAAGGCTGCGGATCAGGCTCAGCGAGCTGTGGTGGATCGCGTCCTGAACGGCGCGCACCGCAGCCTTCGTGTAATCGCCGCCGTGCAGGTCGTTCCCGGTGCCGAATTCGGTGATGATCCGTTTCAGCGTCATGGCCGGGGCTCCGGCAGGTCGAGCCTCACCACGGCCGCGGCGTTGGCGACGACCGTAGCGTTGGTTCCCTCGTCATTGGCGATTTCAAGTCCGCCCTCGACGACTGTGACGGTTCCGGTGCCGTGCGGCAGCACGGCCAGGACGGCGGCTTTATCCACCAGCTCCGGGTGCGGTACCCCAACCGTGACCTCGACCCGCATCGCGTCGACCGGTTGCCCAAGCGCGTTCGCAACGCTCAGCGAATTGTGCCAGAGGGCGTCGCGTAACGCCCGCACCGCCGCCTTGGTGTAGTCACGGCCGCGAATGTCGGTTCCCATGCCGATCTGCAGTACCATTCGTGTCAATGCCATAGGCCGCCCTCCCGCGCTGGCGGCATGATCTCACAGCCTCGCCACGGGCGCCACCGGGGTCAAAATTGCTCGCCGCTACCGCAACTCCGCACTCCCCCATAAACTGTGGCGATGAACACCCGCCGTGACCTGTTCCCGCCGATCGAGCCTTACCGCACCGGCCAGCTCAAGCTCGACGCGCGCCATACGATGTACTGGGAGGAGTTGGGCAATCGGCAAGGTCCGGCGATTCTGTTTCTGCACGGCGGTCCGGGGGCCGGCGCGACATCGGTGCATCGCCGGTTCTTCGATCCGGGCTTTTGGCGCGTCGTCGTATTCGACCAGCGCGGCAGCGGCCGTTCGACCCCGCTCGGCGAGCTTCGCGACAACACCCCCTCGCATCTCGTCGCGGATATCGAGCGGCTGCGCCGCGAGCTTGGGATCGCGGAATGGGTTGTGTTTGGCGGCTCGTGGGGTTCTACGCTGGCGCTGCTCTACGCGCAGGATCATCCCGAGCGGGTCGCCGGGTTGATCCTGCGCGGGATTTTTCTCTGCCGCCGGAGCGAGATCGACTGGTTTTTGTATGGGATGCGCACCGTGTACCCGGAGGCGTGGCGCGCCTTTGCCGGGTTTCTGCCGGAAGCCGAGCGAGCCGATCTTCTGGCCGGGTACTACCGCCGCCTGACCGACCCGAATCCGCGTGTGCACATGCCGGCGGCGCGCGCCTGGAGCATTTACGAGGGCGGCTGTTCAACGCTGCTGCCCAACCCCGAAACGGTCGCTGCGTTCGGCGAGGACCGGCTGGCGCTGGGGCTGGCTCGGATCGAGGCGCATTTCTTCACCGAGCACCTGTTCCCTCCCGATTCCGACCTCGTCGCGAATATGGGGCGCATCCGGCATTTGCCGGCGGTGATCGTGCAGGGCCGCTACGACATGGTGTGCCCGATTCGCAGCGCCGACGAACTGGTCCTGGCCTGGCCTGAGGCCGAGTACGTCATTGTGCGTGACGCCGGCCATTCGGCGATGGAGCCCGGCATTCGCGAGCAGCTTGTCCTCGCGACCGAACGGGCAAAGCGCTGGCGATGAATGCTCCCGCCTGGGTTACGCTTGCGGCAGGCGTAATCGCCTCTAAGATGCGTTGCGGAGACCGGCCCGAAGCCGGCGCGACGGGGAGCGCAGCGCGCCCGTTCGACGACCGCGCCAAGGGCAGGCTCCGGTAAGTTCGTGCGGAGCGAGAATGGTGTTGTCGGTTGATCAACGGCGAGCGGCACGGCCTGCTGCGCTTCCGGCGCTGACGATTGCCCTCGCGATCTGTGGGTTCGTCGCCGAGCCGGCATCCGCAAAGGCGCAACTGAGCGTTGGTTCGCCGTCCGATCCGCCGCGCGTCGCCGTCGGTGCCGGTGCTTTCGACATTTCGCCCGGCAGCAGCAGCACCGCCAGTACCGCCGCCGAATTCCGCGCCGAATACCACTTTGGGGATGTGCTGTGGTTCGTGTCGCCGTTCATCGGCGTCATGGGGACCAGCGACGCGGCGTTCTACGGCTATGGCGGGTTCGGGATCGATATCAATTTCGGTCCGAACGTGGTGCTGACGCCGAACGTGGCCGGCGGCTATTTCGCGCGCGGTTCGGGGACCGATCTGGGGTCGTGGTGGGAATTCCGCACCGGGGCTGAGCTTGCCTGGCGTTTTGACAACATGAGCCGGCTCGGCATTGCGTTCAGTCACATGTCAAACGCCGGCCTGACCAAGCGTAACCCTGGAGAGCAGTCGTTGCTGCTTATCTACAGCGTGCCGCTGTACTGACACTATATCCGCGGCCCCCACCGCCCCGCGTACCGCCAGCATGCGCCACGATACGCGAATTGCGGTCGTGCGCGCTCGGATCGGCGCCTGTCGCCGTAGTGTCGGGACACGAGATCATGCCGCGCCGAGCGCCTCGTCGAGATCGCGGATCAGGTCGTCGGCGGTTTCGAGGCCGATCGACAGGCGCACGACATCGGGGCCAGCGCCGGCCGCGAGACGCTGCTCGTCGGACAGCTGGCGGTGCGTTGTCGAGGCCGGGTGCAGAATGAGGCTGCGCGTGTCGCCGATATTGGCGAGGTGCGAGAACAGCCGCACGCTTTCGACGAGGCGCGTGCCCGCCTCGTAGCCGCCGATGACGCCGAATGTGAACACCGCGCCCGGCCCCTTCGGCATGTATTTCCTGGCCAGCTCGTGATAGGGGCTGGTCTTCAGACCGGCATAGGAGACCCAGGCGACGTGCGGATGGTCGGCCAGGAATTCGGCCACCTTCTTCGCATTCTCGACATGCCGGTCCATCCGGACATGCAGGCTCTCGATGCCGGTTAGCGTCAGAAACGCGTTCATCGGCGACAGGGTCGGGCCGAAATCGCGCAATGCCACGGCGCGCGCCTTGGTCGTGAAGGCGAAATCGCCGAAGTTTTCGTAGAATTTGAGCCCGTGATAGGCCGGCTCCGGGTCGCTCAGCGAGGGGAACTTGTCACCCGCGCCCCAGTCGAACCGTCCGCTTTCGCACAGCATGCCGCCGAGCGCGGCGCCGTGGCCGCCGAGAAACTTTGTTGTCGAGTGGACGATCAGGTCGGCGCCCCAGTCGAACGGGCGGCACAGATACGGCGTCGCCAAGGTGTTGTCGACGATCAGCGGGATGCCGGCCTCATGCGCGACCGCCGCGACCCTTTCAATATCGACGACGATCCCGCCCGGATTGGCAAGGTTCTCGACAAAGATCGCCTTAACACGCGGCGTCAGGGCGCGGCGGAAATTCTCGGGATCGGTCGGATCGACAAAATGGCAGGCCCAGCCGAGCTTCTTGAACGAGAGGCCGAACTGCGTCAGCGATCCGCCATACAGATTGCGCGACGCGACGAATTCGTCGCCCGGCGACATCAGCGTGAAAAATGTGAGGAACTGCGCCGCGTGGCCCGAGGCGGCGGCGACCGCGGCGCGCCCACCCTCGAGGCTGGCAATGCGCTCTTCGAGGACAGACACGGTCGGGTTCGTCAGGCGCGAATAGATGTAGCCGAAATTGTGCAGGTTGAAGAGCGAGGCGGCGTGATCGACGTCCTCGAAGACGTATGAGGTCGTCTGATAGATTGGCGTCGAGCGGGCGCCGGTCGTCGGGTCGGGGGCGGCGCCGGCATGCACCGCCAGCGTCTCAAAACCATAGGGGCGATTGCCGCCGGTGGCCGAGGCGGAAGAGGCCGGGGTCTCGCGGGCGCGGCGCGGCTTCGGGGCTTGCGGCGGGCGGTTCTGAATGATGCCGCTATTGACGCCGCTCCACGACAATTCGCCGCCGAGGCGGCCGAACTCGATCTTCGGGCAGCGGTTCATGATGACTTCGATGCCGGCCGCCTCGGCCGTGGCGGCCGCTTCGTCGTTGCGGATGCCGAGCTGCATCCACACGACCGGCGCGCCGATCGCGATCGCGTCCTCGACGATTTTCGGCGCATCAGCGGCGGGGCGGAACATGTCGACCATATCGATCTGTTCGGCGAGGTCGGTCGGGATGTCGCGGAGCGAGGCGTAAACCGTTTCGCCGAGCAACTCCTGGCCGGCGATGCCAGGATTGACCGGGATGACGCGATAGCCTTTCCCTTGTAGATACTTCATGACGAAGTAGCTGGGCCGGTTCCAGTTTGACGAGGCGCCGACCATCGCGATCGTCTTGACCCGTTCGAGGATCGAGCGGATCTGGGCGTCGGAATAGGCAATCGGATCGGGCTGGGTCATGGGGCGCCTCGCGCGGACCGGTACGGGGCGAGCATAGCGCCGACGAGGGGCTATTTGTTCACTTCGTTGCCCTGATATTGGGAGTTCGCCGATTTGTCTCGGAGCGGCGCGTTGCGCGGCTCATCGCCGAGCCGGAGAAACCGCACTGCGCACCGTCCGGGATGGCAGTTCGTCGATCGGCGCTATATTGCGGCTGCGGGGTGTTGGAATGCGCAACGACGACGATCACGGCAATGATTTCGGGCTGTTTATGATAGCCTGGACGGGTGCCGTAATCCTTATGATCGTGCTTATGTGGTTGATCGTCTCCATGGCAAATCGGTTCTGAGCCCGGTTCCATTTGCACGCGAACGCCGCGATCGATTGGGCGGTCCGTCGGACAGGGTCTTCCGCCGAGCGCCTCGAGCTGAATCAGGATCGGCAATTGTGTCCTGCCTATCCGCCCGTATTGTTGCGGCGAATGCAGGCGGATTAACACGAGCGCCGGCGCGGGAATGCTCGATCGTTCCCAGACGCCGATCGATCCGGCACCGTTTGCAACCCTCTGCCCGAAGGGAAGGACACCAATACCAGTGCCGGATCAGTTCCTTAGAGACATACTCAGGATGATTGCCATGCTGTTCGCGCCGATGCTTGTCGGCGCGGCGTTGATTCCGCTGCTGATGCTGGTTTTCTCGTTGCTGGGATACCCGTTTTGACCGCGCTTACCGACATGTCCGTCGCCGAGCCGATTTCCCTGTTCGCAGGAAATGTTTCGAGCCTTGCCTCGCAAGTTGTTGACAAACAAAGAATGGCGGGGCGACGAGCAGGGAATTTCCTCAGCCGTTACAGGGAACTTCCTCGTTAGTTACAGGGAATTTCCTCAGCCGTTACAGGGAATTTGTAGAGCGCATCAGGGAGAGCATCGGAATCCGGAGCCGTGCCCACCGCAGGAACACTACAGGAACAAACGCCGGAAGTCAACCTGGTTCCCTTTCGGCAAGTTCCCGCCGAGCACGTCAAGTCAAATCAGGATCGCGGATTGCACTCCGCTATCCGCTCCACGTTCGTTTTTGTGGATCAAGGACCATGGGGCATTATCGAGGAAGCGCGGTTTGGAGCTTGCGTTCGGCCTCCCACAAGTCACGGTTTGCCTGCATCTGGACGCAAAGCTCGGGGCTGCCCCCGACGAGGCGCCCGAAGCGCAGCGCCATCTCGGCAGTGACGGCGCTCTCGCGCCGCAACAAGGCTGCAGCGACTGCGCGAGACACCATGCGACGCGCCGCCTCGGACACGGACAGGCCCACATTCGACGCGTTGCCTGGGGGAATGAAACGGAACGCCGCTCTGCCCGCGGATTCCCCAAAGCAGGCGGGCGATAGCGGATTGCGCTGCGTTTATCCGCCCGGCGCTGCTGACTTCGAGTTAAAATTCCTTAAACATAGGATTGCATAATTTAGTATCGAATGTCACTTTAGTTCCGGGATGGCCAAGAGTCAGGAGGCCGTCCGGATAAACCTCTGGCCCGCTGTCGCAAATGCCGAACGACACCGTATCGCCGATCAGCCGCAGTCTTGTGCTTGATCCGGTCACCGTGCCGGCCACCCGCCGCCTGACGGAGATACTAGATAGCACAGCCGTGGTCGCTGGGCAGCTTGCGCGAGAAGCTGATCAAGATTGGCGTGAAGGTCGTCCGCCACGGGCGCTATGTCACGTTCCAGATGGCCGAGGTCGCGGTGCCCCGCGGATGTTCGCCGAAATCCTGTCGCTGATCGCCCGACTGTGCGCACCGCCTGCAGGCAGTGGGAGCAAATGTGATAGCGTGGGGGTCGAGTTGTGCCCTGACGAAGGCCGCGCCATTCGCTCCAGGCCTTTGCGGCGGCAAGCCAAACGATTTGGCTGCCGGCACGGTCAGCCACCGATTGAATTTCCTTGCAGCGCGCCTCAATGGGACGGCAAATCTCCAAAACGATCAAGATCCGGCAAATATCGGCTTGCTTTTCGGCGGAGACGCTTCGCGAAAGTGGGAACTGCTATGCCTGAGAACCAGTCGCGCAGGCTAACGGCCATCCTTGCCGCCGATGTTGCCGGGTATAGCCGCCTCGTGGAAAACGACGAGGAGGGCACGTTCACCCAGTGGAAGGGACACTGGCACGCTCTCATCGAGCCCAAGATCAATGAATTTCACGGGCGGATAGTGAAGGTCGCCGGGGACGGAATGCTCGCGGAATTCGCGAGCGTTGTAGACGCCGTGCGCTGTGCCGTTGAGGTGCAGCGCGGGATGGCTTCCCGCAACGCTGAAGTGCCGGACGATAAGCGAATCGAGTTCCGGATGGGCATCAACTTCGGGGAGCTCATCATTGACGGTGACGACGTTTGGGGCGATGCCGTGAACATAGCGGCACGCTTGGAGGCGCTGGCGGAGCCCGGAGGGATTTGCGTTTCCGGCCGGGTGCAGGAGGATGCCAAGGGCAAGCTCGACATCGGGTTTGAGGACGCGGGCGAGCAGCAACTAAAGAATATTGCGCGGCGGGTGCACCTATACCGCATACGGACAGGTTCGGGAGTGCCTGCCCCTCCGGTCATCCAGCGGAAACCGCGCGCCGCCAGATCCAGGCTGCGAGGGAGCCTGGTCGCGGTCGCGCTGCTTGCCCTCCTGGGCGGAGGGGAACCCCTCTGGCAAGTAGTCTCCCACCTGTCCTCTCCATCGCAAGTAATCCGCGAGGTGCAGAACCCCGCTCTGCTCCCTGACAAGCGCTCTATTGCCGTTCTCCCCTTCGTAAATATGAGTAGCGACCCCGAGCAAGAGTATTTTAGCGACGGGATGACCGAGGATCTCATTACGGAGCTCTCCAGGCTCAGAGGGCTGTTCGTCATCGCCCGCAACTCCGTTTACACATTCAAGGGAAAGGCGGTCAAAACTGAGCAAGTGAGCCGAGAGTTGGGGGTACGATATGTGGTCGAGGGAAGCGTGCGCAAGGCCAACGACCGGATTCGGATCACGGCACAATTGGTCGACGCCAACACGGGGTATCACGTGTGGGCTCAGTATTACGACCGGGACTTACACGACGTCTTTGCCGTGCAAGAGGAGATTGCCCGGAGGATCACGAGTGCGCTGGCAGTGAAGTTAACAAACGACGAGGAGAAGCACATGGGACGACCATACACGAGCAGTGAGGTGGCCTGGGAGTATTTCATGCAGGGGGCAGAGCTCTTTCGGCGCTCCACAGCCAAGGATAATGCGAATGCACGGGACTTTTTCGAGAAAGCTATTGGCCTGGACCCGAAGTTTGCAAAGGCGTATGCGAGTCTCGGCCGCCACCCACCGGCGAGATTTCCAAGGGAGGTGGAGTCAGGACCCTCAATCTTCAGCGGACCTCGCCTATCGCATCGTCCAAAAGGCGGTTGAGCTGGCGAGAAGCGAGCTCGAACCTAAGCCTTCGTTGCCATTTGCTCTCGAACAAATGGGCTGGGTTCTCTTGTACATAGGGCAATATGACCAGGCCAGGCAGACGGCAGAGGAGTTGGTCAAACTCGATCCCAACTATGCGGATGGCTATGCTTTATCGGCACAAGTGCTCATCTATTTGGGAGAACCGGAAGAAGCGCTTAGCAAATCACAAGAAGCTATCGACCGCAATCCGATATATCCGTTCTACTACGACTACCACCGCGGCCAAGCTTATTACGTATGGGGCGTCCTGACCTCAGCACAGGACCCTGACGCGAGCAGGCAACGTTTTCGAGAGGCCGAGATGCACCTTCGGGAAGCCCTCAAGAAAAACGACAATTATAGGCCGGCCCGCTCGTACCTCGTGGCTGTCCTCAGTGAGCTTGGTCGGAAGGAGGAGGCAGCGAATGAGATGAATATATCCTTGGAGAAAGGTGAGCCGTTGGTCAAAATCCTGAAGAGCGGCAACCAGCAGCTCGCCGACGAGCATATCCGCACGCTAACCCCATATACAAATCTAGAAATCAGAAGCCGCCTTGCGGATGCTTGGCGGGAGGCTGCGCGTTGAATTCTTGAAGCCGTACCCGGAATGGAAATTGGCGCGGATTACCGAACATCATGCCGCCAATGCCCGACATCAGAACCCGACGCTACAGGCGGCGGCGGAAAAGCTGGCCGAGGGACTGCTCAGGCCGGAATTGCCGTGACTGTCCGTCGCTGCTCGTAGACGTCATCGCCTGACTGGTTTCGGCGATCGTCACTACGAGAAGGCGCCGCCCGCATTGGGGCGAGCGGCGCCTTTGGGGTCAGCTGGTTTTGGCGTATTTGCCGGAGACTTGCGGGGTGTAGTCGGGGTAGAGGCCGGCGGTCTTTTGCGCCGCCGCTTCATGGCATTGCAGGCGGGTGCGGCGCTCCCATTCCGCTTGAGGTCGTCCTTGATGTTGAAGGCGAGGCGGCCGAGACCCTCGATCTCGATCTCGACCTTGTCGCCGTCCATGAACGGGTTGAGGCCGCGGTGGTTGGTGCCGGTGGCGACGATGTCGCCGGGCTCCAGCGTGTGGATCGAGGTCAGCCACTCGATACATTGCGGGATCTTGTGCGCCATGTCGTCGGTGTTGAAGTTCTGCGTAGAGCTGGCCGTTGTTCCACAGCCGGATCTGCAATTTCTGCGGATCGCGGATTTCGTCCTTGGTGACGATCTAGGGGCCGATCGGCGCGAAGGTGTCGCGCGATTTCATGTGGAAGAAGCCGCCGGCCGGCAGACCGCGGGCCGAGCCGTCGATGAAATTCGTGTAGCCAAAGACGTAGTCCATCGCGTCGGCGGCTTTGACCTGGCTGGCGCGCTTGCCGATGACGATGGCCATCTCGGCTTCGCCCTCGAAGATCGTGGCCGGCGCATCGGGCAGCACCATCGTGTCGCCGTTGCCGATGACCGCCGACGGGGATTTGTGGAAGGCGTTGATCGGCGCCGGGGAACTGCGGGTGCCGTCCTCCATGTAATTGACGGCCATGCAGTCGATGTTGGTCGGCTTCGGCAGCGGCGGGCGGATGCGCACGCTCGACAGCGGGACGCCCTGGCCCTGTGACGCAGCCTGTTCGAGCTTCGCGCGATAGCTCGAAAAGCGCTCGATCAGCCCGTTGATCAGGTCGCCGGGGCCGATATGCGGGATGTCTTGCACGACGGCCGAGACATCGACGACGGTGTTGTCGCCCTTCAGCACGCCGAGCTTGAAGTCGTCGAAATAGAGGATTTTCATGTGGCTCTCCCTTGCCTCGCATTGTTGAGCCGCGCGGGCTCTCCGCCGGCGTGCCCGGCGCGAGCTTATACCGCTTCTCCGCCCGGCCGGAACCGGGATGTTTGCGCCGGCGACGGCTGCGGGTAACATGACCGGTGCGCATCAGCGAGGGAGGAGAACATGCCGATCGCCAAGGTTCGCGGCGTCGCTCTGAATTACGAGATACTCGGCGACGGCGGGCCGTTCGTCGTGCTGCAGCCGGGCGGGCGGCGAGCCGGGTCGTCGCTGCGGTCATTGGCGGAAAAGATCGCCGAGGCCGGCTACCGTGTCGTCATCTACGACCGCCGCAACACCGGCGCCTCCAGCATCGAGATCGACGGCGACTCGGAAAATCAGGAATGGGCCGACGACCTGAACAAGCTGATGCGCGAAATCGACGCGCGGCCGGCCTTTGTCGGCGGCAGTTCTTCCGGGTGCCGGCTGGCTCTGCTGCTGGCGCTGCAACACAAGCAGGCGGTCCGCGGCCTGTTGCTGTGGCGGGTCACGGGCGGCGCGCATGCGGCCGAGCACCTGACGAACCAGTATTACACCTCACACATCGAGGCGGCGCAGCGCGGCGGTATGGAGGCGGTCTGCAAGCTCGACCATTGGAGCGAGGTGATCGGGGTCAACCCGGAGGCGCGCGATTCGCTGATGGCGCTCGATCCCGATGACTTTGTCGTACGCATGACGATGTGGCGGCGCAGCTTTCGGGCCGGCGCCGAGCACCCGGTGATCGGCCTCTCGCCGGCCGAGCTGCACTCGCTGACGATGCCGGCCTGCATCGCGCCGGGCATGGATCCGGTGCATCCGACGGCGGCGGGTCAGGCGGCACACCGGCTGATGCCGAACGCCGAATACGCGGAGGTGGTGACCGAACAGCGCGGCACGCTCGACGAGGCCTTTGCCGACTGGGACGCGCGCGAGGGGCTGCTCGCGGCGCGGTTCATCGACTTCCTGCGCCGACACGGCCGGCGATAGAGGGCGGCGCCATAGGCCGCCCGTGGTGCAAAGCGGGATCAGGTTCACTCCCGGGTAATGTCGGCGCGACCACGCGCGCCGGCCGTCGCTGTCCATAGGCGGGATAAGACCCTGACGGTTTCGCGCCGGATCGGAACCAGCTCGCATGGCGATTCCATAGACCGCGCAAAAGCGAGCAGGCTTGCAACGCCGGGACCGTTAGGGTTAACGTTCGGCGAAGGTGAGATTTGCTCGTGTCGATGGCATTGATGGCAAATGAACCGAAGGCGCCGGCGCAGCTGCATCGCTCGCTGAATGAGCGATGGGAGAATAGCGACAAACAAGGCGAGATCGAGCTGTACTACGAAATGCTCAGCTCGGGTTACTCGGTACGCGAGATTCTGAACGGTGTCGGTCCCGTTCGAGGCAATTCCGAACAGGATCGGACGGCAGTTGCGGAACAGCCGCAATCGGGGCGCGATAGTGCGCAGACTGACTGTGCTGCCGAGGTCGCGGCTGCCGGAATTTCTCGGGCAAATGCACAATCCACTCGCGGCCTGAACCGCTTCGGCGAAGCAGAAACCCGCCGTACTGCGAAATCTCAGGGCGCGCCCTCCGAGGAGCCCGGATTGGACGGCTGGAAACCACGCTCTTCCGAAAGCTTGGCGGGTGCCGGCCCTCAGATCATCGCCTCAGCCGGCGCAGATGCTTCCGGGGGACACGACGCAGCCTTTGATTTCGGCGATCAGGAGAGGTTCTGGTCGCGCAAGCTTCCGAGCATGGCGGCGTCGATCGGGTTTTGGGCGCTCTATTCGGGGGCAGTTGCTTCGGCCTCGATCGCCGGTTTTTTACTCCTGCGCGGCGGCCGCGATGCAAATCCAACGACCGCCGCCGTACAGGCGAAACCCTTTTATGGATTCGAAGCGGTTGCGATGCCGGGTGCGTCAGTAGATCGCCCAGCGTTGGCTGCGGAGGTCATGAAACCGTCGACGCAATCGGTATCGCTACCCGGCGCACCGGATTTGGCTGTCCCGGGGGCGCTGCAACGGGTCGCCGTGGTAGATCGGGAGACAGTTTCCGCGGATCGGTTAGAGGCGGGAGCCACACAAACATCGAATGCCGCCGATCCCGATCCGATCGGGCAATTGGTCGAGCGATTGACGGAGCCCGCCGAAGCGCGGGCCAGCTCGGCGCCTGCTCCGCAGGTCATTCAATCCCTATCCGCAGCTCTGGCGAAACCGACCGAAACGGCAGCGCCTCCGGACGGGGGCGAGAAGAAGGCGGACGAAAAGCCACAGGCGGCAGTCACGAAGGATGCCAAAGCGACCCGAACCGGGCCGCCCGGCGAGGCGACCGCAGCGCCGCCGCCACGAACCCACGCCGCCGATAGCCGCCACGCGCACGCGCCGCGCCGCGATGCCGGATTGAGGCGGTCGGCCGGCCGGCGAACTCGGGCGAGCTATCCGCAGCCGGAGCATGCCGCAACGCGTACTTCGCCCGGGCCCAATCGCGGTACCGGCGCTTACGACGTCGATGTCGCCCGCGGTTATGGCCAGGGAGCGTATGGGCCGGCGCCATATTCGGATTTGGGCAACTAGCCGGCCGCGCGCCACTTGTCGCCCGAACGGACGAGCGGCGGCACCTCGACCGGGAATTCGTTGTCGACGGTGTATTCGTAGCAGCGGATATGGTCGATCTCCGGAAAGGCTGCGCCGATCGCGGCCAGCGCCTCGCCCAAAGTCGCGAAATCACCAGCGAAAGCGAGCCGACTATTCCAAACACCGCGCGGCGCCCGGGTCAGCATCCCGACCGTGTAGTCGTGCGTTTCGGGCATCCGGTCGAAATATGCGGTGATCTCGATGCCGACGCCGCCGGTCTGGAGCGTTTCGTCGCGCGTAACCTCGACGCGGTAGGTTTCGTAAGCCATTGCCACCTCGGAATTCGGGCGGCGCGATCTCCTCGCGCTCTCGCAGAAATGGTATGACCGGTGGCGGCGGCACAGGGCAAGTAGCGGGGAGGCGGGACATGGCGCGGATGACGGGCGGCCGGGCATTGGTCGAGATGCTGACCCGGCACGGGGTCGATACGCTGTTCGCGCTGCCTGGGGTACAGAACGACGCGCTATTCGTCGCGCTGTACGACGCGGGCGAGGCGATCCGGGTCATTCATCCGCGGCACGAGCAGGCCGCCGCCTATATGGCGTTCGGCTATGCACGCGCCAGCGGCCGGCCGGGCGCCTTCGCGGTGGTGCCGGGCCCGGGACTGCTCAACACGACGGCGGCGATTGCCACCGCCTACGCGACCAACGCGCCGGTGCTTTGCGTTTCCGGGCAGATTCCGTCGAACCTGATCGGCCGCGGCTTCGGCCTGTTGCACGAGATCCCTGACCAGCTCGCGGTCCTGCGCGGTCTGACGAAATGGGCCGAGCGCATCAATCATCCGAGCGAGACCGGCTTCCTCGTCAACGAGGCGTTCCGCCAGATGCGGCACGGGCGGCCGCGGCCGGTCGCGCTCGAAATGCCGCTCGACATCATGGCGCTGGAGGGGGAGGTGGACCTGCCAGCGGTCGATGCGCCGCCCGCTCCGCCGCCGCCGGACCCGGAGCTGATCGCCGGGGCCGCGAAGCTTCTCGGAAGCGCGAAACAGCCGATGATCTATATCGGCAGCGGCGTTGCCGAGGCTGCTGTCGAAGTGCTTGCGGTGGCCGAGCAGGTGCAGGCGCCGGTCGTGACCTATACCGGCGGCAAGGGAATCGTCAGCGACCGGCACTATTTGGCGCAGAACCTGCTCGCCGGTCACGAATGGTGGCGCGGCGCCGATGTCGTGCTGGCGGTCGGTACGCGCTTCAACCAGCCACAGACCCGCTGGGGTCTCGACGGCGACATCAAGGTGATCCGCATCGATCTCGACCCGGTCGAGATCACCCGTGTCGCGCGGCCTTCGGTGGCGATCGTCGCCGACGCGAAGGAGGCGTTGGCGGCGCTCTCGCGCGCGCTGGAAGGTAAGGAGCACGCCTCGCGCAAGGACGAACTTGAGACCCTGAAGGCGAAGACGGCGGCGCGGCTGCTCGAGACGCTCGGGCCGCAATGCGAGTATCTCGACGCAATCCGCGCCGAACTGCCAGACGAGGGGATCTATGTCGAGGATTTGACGCAGGTCGGGTATGTCGGGCGGCTGGCGTTTCCGGTGTACCGGCCGCGCACGTATATCCATAGTGGCTATCAGGGCACGCTCGGGTTCAGCTATGCGACGGCGCTCGGCGCCAAGGTGGCGCGGCCCGACGTGCCGGTTGTGTCGGTCTCGGGCGACGGCGGCTTCATGTACAACGTGCAGGAGCTGTCGACCGCGGCGCTGCACGGCATCGACGCGATCGCGATCGTGTTCGCCGACGGGGCCTACGGCAATGTCCGCCGGATGCAGAAAAACGACTACGGCAACCGGATGATCGCGGTCGATCTGCTCAATCCGAATTTTCCGAAAATGGCCGAGAGCTATGGCATTGCGGGGGTGCGCGCGCAGAGCCCCGATGCGCTGCGCCGCGAACTCGCCGCCGCGCTGAAACGGCGCGGCCCGAGCCTCATTGAGGTGCCGGTCGGCGAGATGCCCGATCCGTGGCCGACCCTCGTCATGCCGCGGGTGCGCGGGCGTTAAGCTGACTGCCGGTCAGTTCGGTGGTAGCGGCTTGGCGCTGACCCGCTTGCCACGGTTGAACCGGTGCGCACTCCGGCGGCGATGGCGCCGGTGCAGCAGCCAGATGCCGGCGGCGATCGCGACGAACACGCCGAGCAGCGTATAGCCAAGCCAGCTCGCGATGTTTACGGCGGTGTTGAAGGCGTGCCCGAGGAAATAGCCGATCCCGACAAAAGCGGCGGCCCAAACCATCGCCGCGAGGAAATTAAGGCGGAGAAACCGCTCCCAGCGAACCGCGCTCAGCCCGAGCGCGAAAGACGAGAAATTCCGCACGCCGTAAATAAAGCGGAACGAGAGAATGAACCAGACATCATACCGCTCCAGCCAGGAGAGCGCGCTCTCGACGCCCGGGCGCCATCTCGGAAAACGCTTCAACAGCCGCACGCCGTATTTGCGGCCCAGCCAGAAGTAGCACTGATCGCCGAGATAGCTGCCGAGCCCGGCAAACCCCACCAGCAGCCATGGGTCGAGCAGGCCCTGCGCCGCCGCAAACGCGGCGAACAGCACGATCGTTTCGCCCTCGAAGAAGGTCCAAACGAAGACAAGGAGATAGAAATATACGCCATAATCGGCAATGAGCTGGATGTCCATTGTCGATTACTGGCTCACTCCGGAAATTGCGGATCGCCGGGCGAGGGCCGCTCTCCGCGCCGTCGGCAACTCAGCCATGCTAAATCGTCTAATGATCCCGGTCGAGCGGATTCCAGCGGCTGCGGCGGCCCCAGGGCTCGGGTGTATGGTTCGCGAAGCTTCCGACACGGTTTACGGCCTGAGGGGGCCACAAATGGAAACGCACGAAATCGCCGAACAGATTCATGAAAACGCCGAGCCGCACCGGCACGCCGCACCGAACCGTGACCGGTTCCGCCGGCTTACCGCCGTCTACGTCGGAGTGGTCGCGATGCTGCTCGCGATATCGGCGCTCGGCGGCGCGGAGACAACCAAGGAGATGCTGAATGCGAACATCCATGCCTCGGATACCTACGCGTTCTACCAGTCGAAGTATATCCGGCAGGTTCTTCTCCAGACCGCGGCGGAAGAACTCGAACTGACCGCGGCCGTGGCGGCCAATCTGCCGCCGGAGCAGCGCGCCAAGGTCGATCAGCTCACGAAGCGCTATCGCGAGACCGCGCTCCGCTACGACAGCGAACCGGCCACTGGCGAAGGCAAGAAGGAGCTGATGGCCCGGGCCAAGCGGTGGGAGGACACGCGCGACCACGCCGCCGCGCGCTTGCCGAACTTCGAATATGCCGAGGCGCTGTATCAGATCGCGATCGTGCTCGGCTCGGTCGCGATCGTGGCGGCCTCGCCCTGGCTGCTCGGGGTGAGCGGCGTGCTGGCGGCGTGCGGACTGGCGCTCACGATTAACGGATATCTGTTACTGGTGCCGCTGCCGCACGGGGATGCAGCACATGCGGCGCCTGAAGCGGCCGAGTCCGCCAAACCGGCGGCACATTGAGCGAGGCGGGAGCGCATCCGGTCGAGAGCCTCACCCCGCCTTGCGTACGAATCGGTTCACGCCATGCGCGTCCGGCATGCGCTCGATCTCGCCGTGGCCGGCGAGGTAATGCAGATGGGCCAGCGCCTCGCCGAGCGCGAAACCGATCTGGTGTCGGTCGAGTTCGCGGCGCCACAGGACCGGCACCATGTCGGCGGCGCTCATCGGGCGGTAGCAGGCGGCCAGCACCTCGGCGCAGCGCTCGTCGTGATGGGCCGCCAGTTCGTCAATGCGCTGGTGGACTCCGCGAAACGGCAGATTGTGCGACGGCAGAACGAGAATGTCCGGCGGCAGCTGTCCACTCAGCTTCTTCAGCGACGCCAGATACCGCGCGAGCGGGTCGCCGTCCGGCTCGTAGGCCTGCACGCTGATATTCGGCGAGATGCGCGGCAGGATCTGGTCGCCGGCGATCAGCACGCCGGTTTCCTCGCAAAAAAGGCAGGCGTGCTCGGGCGCGTGCCCCTCGCCGATAAAGACGCGCCATTGACGACCGCCAATGTCTATAACGCTGCCCTCGGCGATGCGCCGGTAGGAAGCCGGCACCGAGGGCACGCCGCGGCGGTAATTACCCTGGCGCTCGGCGAAAATCGCGCTGTCCTCGTCGGTGAGCCCGGCGCGCAGGGCGAAGTCGCGGCGCTGGCGGGCGGCGTCCTCGCCGCTTGTCACGTTGATGCGCGCGTGCAGCCATTCCTTGTCGGTGGTCCACAGCGGCGCCTGCCAATGCTCGGTGAGCCAGCCGGCCATACCCATGTGGTCGGGGTGGAAATGGGTGACGATGACCCGCCGGATCGGCCGTCCCCGCAGATGCGTCGCGAAGATGTGCCGCCATGCCTCGCGCGTCTCGGGCAGCGTGAAGCCGGTATCGACGGCGGTCCAGGCCGGTCCGTCCTCGATCAGCCACAGGTTGATGTGGTTGAGCGCGAACGGCAGGCGCATTCTGAGCCACAAAACGCCGGGCGCGATCGGGATGACCTCGCCCGGCGCCGGCGCCTCCGCGACCGGAAAATCCAACACTCCGTCCATTCAGAGCCTCCGGTAACGCAAAGCGCGCGAGGCTAGAGCCTTGCCACGGGCTGGTACAAGCAGTAAGCCCGCCGAACAGCATTGCGCGGCCGCGAAAGAGAGCGCCACGCGGCGCGAAAGGGAGAGAGATGCGCAACTTCAACGTACCGGGCCGGTCGGCGGCGATGGCGGCGAACGGCATGGCGGCGACCTCGCACCCGCTCGCCACCCTGACCGCGCTCGACATATTGCGCGCCGGCGGCAACGCGGTCGACGCGGCGATCGCGGCGGTGGCGATGCAATGCGTCGTCGAGCCGGAGAGCACCGGCATCGGCGGCGACTGTTTCGTTCTCTATTCGAAGAACGGCGCGCCGCCGATCGCGCTGAGCGGCGCCGGGCGCGCTCCGGCCAAGGCACATGTGGAATGGTACGCCGAGCGGCAGATCCGCGAGATCGGCGTGCAGACGCCGCACGCTGTCACGGTGCCGGGCGCAATCGACGCGTGGTGTCTGATCAATCGAGAGCACGGATCGAAGCCGCTGTCGGAAATTCTTGAACCGGCGGCCAGGGCGGCAGAGCACGGCTATGTCGTCACGCCACGCGTCGCGCATGACTGGGCGCGCAACGAAAACAAATTGCAGGACCCGCATACCGCCAAGGTCATGTTGCCGGGCGGACGCGCGCCTCGGGCCGGCGACACGATGCGCAACCCGGCGCTGGCCAACACCCTGCGGCGGATCGGCCGCGAAGGTCGCGAGGCGTTCTATGAGGGCGCGGTGGCACGCGACATCGTCAACCGCTTGAAGGAGTTGGGCGGTCTGCACGAGGAGGCGGATTTCGCGGCGCAGCGCTCGCAATGGGTCGAGCCGATCCATGCCTCGTATCGCGGCTACGATGTCTACGAGTGTCCGCCGGCCAACCAGGGTCTGACGGCGCTGATGATCCTGAAGACGCTGGAGGGCTATGCGCTCGGCGGCGACGCGTTTACCGAGGCCGACCGGCTGCACCTGATCGCCGAGGCGACCAAGGCCGCCTTTCACATTCGCGATACCAGGATCGGCGACCCCGATTTCGCGCCGGTCGATGTCGAGACCTATCTGTCCGAGGAATGGGCCGAGGCCACCCGCCGCCAGATCCGCCTCGACCGCGCACTGCCGCCGCAACACTGGGAGGCGATCGAACACAAGGACACGATCTACATGTGCGTCGTCGATCGCGACGGCAACGCGGTGTCGTTCATCAACTCGTTGTTCTCAGCCTTCGGCACCGGCATCATGGCACCGGAAAGCGGTGTCATCCTGCATAATCGCGGTAGCGGGTTCCGCCTGACCCCGGGACATCCCAGCGCGATCGCGCCAAGGAAACGGCCGTTTCACACGCTGATTCCCGGCATGCTGGTCAAGGACGGCGTCGCCGTGATGCCGTTCGGCGTGATGGGCGGGCAGTTCCAGGCGGTCGGGCACGCGACCTTCCTGCATTACCTGCTCGATCGCGGCATGGACCCGCAGCAGGCCGCCGAGGGACCGCGCGTCTTCGCCTATCAAGGCGTGTTGCAGGTCGAGCATTTCGTCCCCGAACCGGTGCGCGCCGACCTCACGCGCCGCGGTCACGCCATCCAGATGCTCGACGTCCCGGTCGGCGGCTGTCAGGCGATCTGGATCGACCGCGACCGCGGCGTCCTGATCGGCGGCTCCGAGCCGCGCAAGGACGGCATGGCGCTGGGATACTGACGGTTTAAGCCTCACGGCTGCCGTCCGGCGGATTTTTCCGGGTTGGTGGCGCCGTTCGATGCGTTCGATCAGGGCATAATCGAAGTGGCGCCGGCATGCCCTTTTCCGGGTGCGAACGGGGCGCCGGGGAGGCGGCTGTGGACTGGGACGACACATTTCCGATCCTGGTGATCGTCCTCCTGGGGCTGGCCGTTTTCCTCGGCAGGGCGCGACGAGAGGTGCGGGCGCTGCGTGGCGAAATTGCCGTGCTCGGCGAGAAATACGGCACCCTCGATCGCCGCGTCGTGGAGCTGACCGAGCGGATCAACGCACCCTCTCCGGGCGAAGCGCCATCGCCGCCACCGCCGGCCGAGATTCCCGAGCCTGCCGCGGACCTGGAAATGGCATCGATCGGGGAAGAAGCGTCCGGGCGCGAGGCGATCGAGCCCGCGCCGACGGCGGCTGTTCCGCCGCTTCCCGAGCCTGTCTCTCCGCTCGCCGAGAGCTGGGCATACTGGGAGCCGAAAATTGTCGAGAACTGGCTGGTTTGGCTCGGCGGCGGGGCGCTGGCGCTGGGCGGCGCGTTCCTGGTCAAGCTGTCGATCGATTACGGGCTGTTGACGCCGGCGGTGCGGGTCATGCTCGCCTCGGTGTTCGGGATCGGGCTGGCGGGCGCCGCCGAGTGGCTGCGGCGACGCGAGCCGGCAGACGCAGCTTCTTCCTATGTGCCGCAGGCGCTGGCGGCGGCCGGCGCCGCGACGGTCTTCGCCTCGATCTACGCCGCGCATCAGCTCTATGGTCTGCTGCCGTCCGGCATCGCGTTCGCCCTGCTCGCGGTCACTGCCGGGGCGGCGGTCGCGCTGTCGTTGCGCCACGGCCCGCTGGTCGCCGCGCTCGGTCTGGTCGGTGCCTACGTCGTGCCGCTGCTGGTCGAGAGCGACGCGCCGCATGCCGCCCCGCTGTTTTCGTATCTGGCAATCGTCACGGCCGCTTCATTGGCGCTGGTGCGGCATCGCGCGTGGTGGTGGCTCGTCTGGTTCTCGCTCGCCGGCGCGATGCTGTGGGTGCCGCTGTGGTTCGCGGCCGCACCTACCGTTGATCCCGCGACAGCAACCGTAGCGGTGTACCTGCTGGTGCAATTCGCGCTATTTGTGGCGTTGCGCCATGGCGTCCCGCGGGTCGCGTTCCTCGCTGGTACAGCCGACACGGCGTTAGTCCGGGCGGCGGTGCGCGCGGCGTTCTGGGCGGTGGCCGGGGGGCTGCTGCTGACGGCGCATGAAGATCATTTTTCGCTGACGAGCGTCGCGGCGGCGACTGCCGCCATCATCGGCATGCTTGTCGTCGCGTACCGTGACGCGGCGCTGGACGATACGATCGCGGCGGCGGGCGGCCTGGCGCTTGCGATGCTCGCCTCGTGGAACCTGCCGCTGCCCGCGCCCGACCTGAATTTTGGTGTGTTCCGCCTGGAGCCGGACCATGTCGGGAACTTTACGACGGCTGCCATTCTGTACGCGGCGCTGCTCGGTGGCGGCGGGTTTGCCGCGTTGCAAGGCGTGCCGCGGCCCGGCCGCTGGGCGGGAGTGTCCGCCGCCGCGCCATTGCTGATCCTGATCGTGGCGTATTGGCGCCTGCAGCTTTTCGAGCTTCATATCGCCTGGACACTGCTGGGGCTGGTTCTGGCCGGCGTGGAACTCGTTGCCGCTCTCGCGGTCCTGAAGCGGCGCGACGGCGAGCCCGTTGCCGCGATCGAGATCGAGATCGCGCTTTCCGCCTATGCCGTCGGGGTTCTCGGCGGCACCATCATTGCGGCCGCGTTCGGACTCTCCGAGGCGTGGCTGACCGTCGCGCTTTCGCTGCATCTGCCGGCGATCGGCTGGGTCGAGAGCCGCACCCGGGTGGCGGCGCTGCGCTGGGTCGCGCTGGCAATCGCCACGGTCGTCCTGGTGCGGCTCGTGGCGAACCCGTACGTGCTTGATTACCCGCTCGGCGCGACCCCGGTCTTTAATTGGCTGCTTTACGGCTATGGCGTGCCCGCGGCGGCTTTCATCGTCGCGACCCGGCAGTTCGGCGATACCAGGGACGACGCGCTGGTCTGGGTCCTCGAATGCGGCAGCCTCGCGTTTTCGCTGCTGCTGCTGACACTGGAGTTGATCCACGCACTCTATGGCCGGCTGACAATGGCGTGGCTCGACGATTTCGCCGCCGGTTCGGCATTGATTGCGTTGTGGCTCGCCTTCGCCGTTGCCGTGATCGCCCTCGGTGAAGCGCGACAGAGGCCGGTGCTTCGCTGGGGCGGCCTGCTGCTGCTGGGCGTTGCGACGGCGTTTTCGATTCTATGGCAGCTGATCGGTTTTGTGTTCGGGGTGCGGACAGGCGACCTCGTCGTCTTCAACGCGCTGCTGCTTGCCGATGGACTCCCCGCCCTGATCTACGCGGTCCTCTCCTGGCTCGTCCCGCATCGGCCGGCGTTGCGCAGGATTGCGGCCATGCTGGCGGCCGGGTACGCGCTCGCCTGGGTTTCGCTCGAAATCCGCCACGGCTTCCATGCCAGGGTCGAGCTGTTCGGCGGCAGTATCGATGTCGAATGGTACCTGTATTCGGTCGCGTGGCTCGCCTTCGCCGTCGCGGCGCTGGTGATCGGGCTTGTCCGCGGCAACGATTGGCTGCGGCGCGTCGGGCTGATCGGTGTCGGGCTGGTAGTCGCGAAGGTGTTCCTGTCCGACATGGCCGAACTCGACGGTGTGTTACGGGCTCTTTCGTTTATCGGGCTGGGCGGCGCGCTGGTCGGACTCGGCTATGTCTATCGGCGGCTGCGCCCCACTCCGCCAATGCCAACAGAGCCGAGCGCGGCGCCGACATGAGCGCCATGCGGCAGCGGTCGTTGCGCCGTAAGGCTGCGGCCCGCATCCTGAATGGTCATATACGGAAATTGGCGGAGAGGGCGCGATGCACGACATCGTCATCAGGGGCGGGACGATAATCGATGGCACTGGCGCGCCGCGCTTTACCGGCGATGTCGCGATCGGCGGCGAGCGCATTGTCGCGGTCGGCGGCAAGGCCGGTCCGGCGCGGCGCGTCATCGAGGCCGACGGGCTGCTGGTCACGCCGGGCTGGGTCGATGTGCATACGCATTACGACGGGCAGGCAACCTGGGACCCGGTGCTTGCGCCGTCGTCATGGCATGGCGTCACGACGATCCTGTTCGGCAATTGTGGCGTCGGGTTCGCGCCGGTGCGCCCGGAGCACCGCAACGAGCTGATCGATCTGATGGAGGCGGTCGAGGACATACCCGGCACGGCGCTGTCGGAAGGGCTGAATTGGGATTGGGAGAGTTTTCCGCAATATCTCGATGCGCTGGCCCGCCTACCGCGCACGATCGATGTCGCGGCGCAGATCCCGCACCATCCGCTGCGCGTCTATGTCATGGGCGAACGCGGCATCGGGCGCGAGGCAGCAACCCCGGAAGACATCGACATGATGCGGCGATTGACCGAGGAGGCGCTCAGGGCCGGCGCGTTCGGGTTTACGACGTCGCGGACCTATTCGCACAAGACCAAGAGCGGCGATCTCGTCCCGGCGCACGGCGCCGAAGAAGCCGAGTTGACTGGCATCGGCCAGGCCATTGGCGCGGCCGGGGCCGGTGCTTTCGGCATGAACAGCGATTTCGAGGACGAGGCGCGCGAATTCGCCTGGATGACGCGGCTGTCTAAGGAAACGGGACGTCCGGTGTGGTTCCTGTTGACCGACCGGCCGACCGATCCGGAGCGCTGGCGACGGCTGATGCGCGGCGTGCATCAGGCGCGGGCCGAGGGCGGACACATCACGGCGCAGGTTGCGGGGAGGCCGGTCGGGGTGATTCTCGGGCACAACACCTCGATGAACCCGTTCACGTTCCGCCCGGCCTATCGCGAATTAGACAATTTACCGGCAGGGGAGCGCTGGGCGCGGCTGCGCGATCCGGTGGTGCGCGCCCGCATTCTCGCCGAGCCGCCCTCCGAGCGCGAACTCGCGAGGCAGGGGCAGTTCATCCGCTTTGTCGCGACGCGCTGGGACCGCATGTTCGTTATGGGCAGTCCGCCCGACTACGAGCCGACGGAGGACAAGAGCGTCGCCGCGATCGCAGCGCGGACGAACCACACGCCGGACGAGATCGCCTACGACTACCTGACCGAGGGGCCGGAAAATTTCCTATTCTTCCCGGTGGTGGGCTATGTGCAGGGCGATCACGAGCAGATCCGCGAGTTGCTGCTCGATCCGGCGACCTTGCTTGGCCTCAGCGACGGCGGCGCGCATTGCGGCCAGATCGTGGATGCCGGGCTGCCCTCGTACATGCTGGCGCATTGGGGGCGCGACCGCAGCCGCGGTCCCGGGATGAAGCTCGAACATCTGGTCCGGATGCAGAGCAGCGAGACCGCCGATTTCTTTGGCTTCCACGATCGCGGCCGGCTCAAGCCGGGTCTGCGCGCCGACGTCAACCTGATCGATTTCGACCGGCTGCGCCTGCACCAGCCCGAGATCGTCCACGATCTGCCGGCCGGCGGCCGCCGTCTGGTGCAGCGGGTCGACGGCTACCGCGCGACCTTGGTTGCCGGCGCGCCGATTTTTGAGAACGGCGAGGACACCGGTGCCCGCCCGGGACGCCTCGTTCGCAACCGGCGGTAGCCGACGCCGCTTAGCAGAGGCCACCGAGCGTCTTATCTGTAAGCCTGAGGCTTGGGACCAGAGAGACGCTCGATGGCCGTGATGCTCTCGAAGACATATGAAGCCTTCATCGCTGCCGGCGCGCCGGAGGAGAAAGCGCGTGCGGCGGCTGAGGAATTGGCCGAGTATGAGCGCCGCTTCGCGAAAATCGAGACGGATTTGGCCGTCATCAAATGGATGCTGGGGATCGTGATCGCCGGTGTTGCGTCGCTGGTGATTAAAGCCTTCGCCTGAGGAAACGAATATGCCGAACCATACCCAGGTCGATGTCGCAACTTTGCGAGGCTGGCTCGGCGATGGGGGCGAGATCGCGTTTCTCGATGTCCGCGAGGAAGGGCAGCACGGCGCCGGGCATCCGCTGCTGGCGGTCAACTTGCCGTATAGCCGGCTTGAGATCGATATCAGTCGGCTCGTGCCGCGTCGCGGCTGCCGGATCGTGCTGATCGACGACGGCAATGGCGTCGCCGATCGGGCAGCGCGTCGGCTGGATGGCGTGGGGTATTCGGCGCTGCATGTCGTAAAGGGCGGCGTGGCGTCCTGGGAGGCGGCGGGCCATCCGCTGTTTCCGAGCACCAACGTGCCGAGCAAGGCCTTTGCCGAAATCATCGAGATCGACCGGCATACGCCGCATGTCACTCCGGCCGAACTTGACCGGATCAGGCGCGAGGGAACAAAGGTTGCGGTGCTCGACAGCCGCACGGTCGAGGAGTTCAACCGCTTTCATGTTCCGGGCGCGGTGACTTGCCCCGGCGCCGAGCTGGTGCATCGGTTCAAAGATCTGGTGCCCGATCCGGATACACTGGTCGTCGTGTCCTGCGCCGGTCGCACCCGCAGCATCATCGGCGCGCAGTCGCTGATCAACGCCAGGGTGTCGAACCGCGTCGTCTCGCTGGAAGGCGGCACCCAGGCCTGGCGGCTGCAGGGTCTGGATCTGGAGCGCGACACGCGCGCCTCGCTCGCCCCGGTCAGCGCCGCGGCGGCCGAAGCGGCGCGGCGGCTGGCGGATGATGTCGCGCGACGATACGGCGTGCGGCGGATCGACCGCGCGACGCTGGATAACTGGCTTGGCGAGAGCGCGACGCGGGCGACCTATTTACTCGACGTGCGCACGCCGGATGAATACGCAGCGGGCCATTTGCCGGGATCGGTGTCGGCCGAAGGCGGCCAGCTGGTGCAGGCGGTCGACCGCTGGGTCGGGATCCGCGGTGCCCGCCTCGTGCTGGTAGACGACACCGGCACGCGCGCGATCATGTCTGCGCATTGGCTGCAACAGATGGGGTGGGATGTCACCGTGCTTGACCGGGCGTTTGACGGCCAGACCCTCGAAACCGGCGTGCCCGAACCGAACCCAATTCTGCCTGACGTGCCGGTGATTGGCGCGGCCGAGGCGGCGCATTGGATCAACGAGGGCGATGCCGCCTCAGTCGCGATCATGCCGAGCGGCGAATATCGCCATGGGCATCCCGAGGACGCCATATGGGCGATCCGCCCGCGTCTTGACCGCCTGCCCGATACCGTGTTGCGTGCCCGTCGGATTGTTGTGTTCGCGGACGATCCGACGGTTGGTGCGCTGGCCGCCGCCGATCTCTCGGACATCGCCGCCGGGGCGGTCGCGCTGGTCCAGGGCGGGGTCGAAGGCTGGCGTGCCGCAGGACATCTCTTCGCGGCCTCGCCCGACGATCCGCAGGACGCCGACCGGATCGACTACGTCTTCTGGAACCACGATCGCCATGCCGGTAACCAGGAGGCGATGCGGGCGTATCTGCGCTGGGAGACCGAGCTGCCCGGCGAGATTACGCGGGACGGTCTTGCCGGATTCCGCCTCGCGGCAGGTTGATCTGGATCAGGGCGCGGGAGCGGCCGGGCATGTCTGCTCGGCCCCATGGATGCGGAGATCGGCGAGCTGATCGAGAATGCCGCGCGCTGCTATCGGCTGGCGGCGTATTGTACCGACCAAACGGTAGCCGGGCGGCTTCTTGAATTGGCCCAGGAATACTGCGATAGGGCGGTGGCGCTCGGCGCTGACCCGAATACCCTGCCGCGGCCGGGCGGCTACTACAACCCGGCACTGCACTCGCCGCTCCGCCCGGGGAGCGGGCGGTAGTCGCGTTCTCCGGTCACAACACATTCCGTGCAACGATCGCGCCGGATGTGCGATGCTCCGGGCGGCTGAACTCGGTCAATCCGGAGGGGAAGACGATGTCCGAGCCGATGTCACCCGAGCGATTTCGCGCTGTTTGCCGGGCGCGCCGGTCTCGACGCGGCGAAGATCGGGGCCGAGCGGTTCGAGGAGCTGCGGCAGGGTACTCGTTTTCTCGATCGGTTCCGCGGCAGCGTGCGCCGTAGCCGCGGCGGAAAACTGCGCGATCGCGCCGCCGAGCCGGCGCATATCTTTGTCCACCCGAAGCCCTGAGGGCGAAGCGATGGACCCGACGCAACTCTCGGCCGCCGAAGCCGGCCGCGCAATTGCCACCGGCAGCCTGTCGCCGGTCGCGCTGATCGAGGCCTATCTCGACCGAATCGCCACGCTCGACGGCGAACTGCACGCCTACGTGTTGGTGTTGCGCGACGAGGCGCTGGAGGCGGCGCGCGCCGCCGAGCGCGAGATCCGCGACGGTAGAGCGCGCGGACCGCTGCACGGCGTCCCGATCGGTCTGAAGGACATCTACAAGACGAAAGGCATCCGCACGACCGCCGGGTCGCGCGTGTATCTCGACCATGTGCCGGACGAGGACGCTGAGAGCTGGGTGCGGCTGCGCGACGCCGGCATGATCCTGCTCGGCAAGCAGGAGACACACGAATTCGCGATCGGCGGCCCCGATTTCACATTGCCGTTCCCACCGGCGCGCAATCCGTGGAATACGGCGCACTATCCGGCCGGTTCGTCGAGCGGCACAGCGGCGGCGGTGGGCGCGCATCTGTGCGCCGCCGGCATGGGGTCGGATACGGGTGGCTCGATCCGCGGCCCGGCCGCGTATTGCGGGCTGATCGGGCTGAAGCCGACCTACGGAAGGGTCAGCCGTCGCGGCGTCTTTCCGCTGTCCTACACGCTCGACCATTGCGGGCCGCTGACCCGCACGGTCGAGGATTGCGCGCTGATGCTGCAGGCGCTGGCCGCCTACGATCCGCTCGATCCGGCCTCGGCTGACGTGCCTGTTCCCGATTACCGCGCCGCGCTCGCCGACAAGCGGCTCGACGGCATGACGATCGGTGTGATCCGCCACTGGCATGAGCAGGATGCGGTCGCCGGGTTCGGTCCGGAGAGCGCGCCGTCGCCGACCTATGTCGCTGCGTTCGATGCGGCCTGTCGCATGCTGGAGCGCCTCGGGGCCAGGCTGGTCGATCAACGGGTGTCGCCGCTGCTTGATTTCGCGGATGCCAACCGGGTTATCATGATGGCTGAAGCCTATGCGCTGCACGAGAGCGATTTCCGCGAGCGGCCGCATCTGTTCGGGCGGCACATGTTCGCGCGGATCGGGCTGGGCGCGTTTCTCTCGGCGACGGATTACATCGAGGCCGTCCGCCAGCGCCGTGAATTATGCTTGGAAATCGGTGAGGCGCTTGCCGGTGTCGATGCGATCGTGTCTGCCAACGCCACGGGTCCGGCGCCGCGCATCGACGCGGTCGGGACCTATGCGACGTTCGAGCGCGCGTCCTACACGGCGCCGTACAACATCACCGGACTACCGGCGATGTCGGTGCCGATCGGGTTCGAGAACGGGCTGCCGCTGGCGTTCCAGATCGCCGCGAAGCCGTTCGATGAGGCCGCCGTGCTGCGCGTTGGCCATGCCTTCGAGCAGGCCAGCGAGTTTCGCCTGACAAGGCCGCCGATCTCGGCGCCGCTGCCTGGCGTTTCTCCGGAGCGCGCGTAGCGGTTGCGAATTGGCATCGTTCCGTGTCGGTTCGCGACGGCGCATGACCGAAGATGACAGAAAATGACCGGAGCGGGAACCAAGCGGCAATTTCGGCGTTTAATGGGCAGCTGTCTGCGACGGCGCGGTCCTGGACCGTGCGGGGAAGGGGTCGTAGCCGAACCTTGTCCCACTTGCGTACAAAATTCCGCGCGGCGGAATGTATGGCGCGGCCCCGATGCTGATCCCGGGCAAGTGCATCGGGGCGTAGTCCGAGAATATCGGGTCGCAGATCGCGGTTGCGGTGTCGGATGCCGCCGGTCACGGGCAGGGTCTTTCGGCCCACCCTGATCGGCGGCAGTTCCATGCGGCAGACCCGTTCCCGGGCGCGCTGTGATCAGCCGCGGACTTACGGGCGCAATCACAGGGGGCGGGACAATGAGGGAAGGGCTGCGCATCTACAATCTGTTTCCGACCCTCGCCGGGTCGATTGCGGAGTGGTCGGCGCAGCTGCCGCGGATTTCCGCGATGGGGTTCAACGCGGTCTACGTCAACCCGTTTCACTATCCGGGCTTCTCCGGCAGCCTTTACGCGGTCAAGGATTACTATCGCCTGAACCCGCGCTTTCGCGGCAACGCGCGCAGGTCCGATGGTGATGTGCTGCGCGGTTTTACGAAGGCGGCGGCGGGACACGGACTGCGCGTCATCATGGACCTCGTCGTCAATCACACGGCGAAGGACAGCGAGCTGGCGGTGCGCCGGCCGCAATGGTTTGCCCGCGATGCAACAGGCGAAATTCAGTCGCCGTTCGCGGTCGATCCCGACGATCCGGAAAAGAAGACCGTGTGGGGCGATCTCGCCGAACTCGACTACCGGCTGCCGCAGCGCGACGAGATCGTGGCGTATTTCGAGGAATTGGTGCGCCATTATATCGGGCTCGGGTTCCGCGGCTTCCGCTGCGACGCGGCGTACAAGGTACCCGCCGCGGTATGGCGGCGGCTGGTCGATACCGCAAAGGCGTGTGATCCGGACGTCGTGTTTTGCGCCGAGAATCTCGGGGCGCGCGAGGAGGAGGTGCTGGCGCTGGGGGAAGCCGGCTTCGACTATTTGTTCAACAGCCTCAAATGGTGGGATTTTGAGAGCCCGTGGCTGCTCGATCAGTATGAGAAATTCCGCCATATCGCGCCGTCGATCGCGTTTCCCGAGAGCCATGACACCGAGCGGCTCGTCACCGAACTGCTGGCGGCCGGTTTCCCCGAGGGCCAGATCGAGACGCGCTATCGGCAGGCCTATGCGCTATCGGCGGCGTTCTCCGCCGGCGTCATGATGCCGATGGGGTTTGAGTTCGGTTGGGCGCGGCGCATTTCGGTCGTGCCGAACGGCGAGGAGAACCAGGTGGAGCCGGCGCGGTTCGACCTGCAATCGTTTATCGCCGCCGTCAACCGCATGAAGGCGTCGATCCCGGCTCTCAACGAGGAGGGGCCGCAGCGCCGCCTGTCGCCGCCCGACGATCCGCTTCTCGTGCTGCTGCGCCGGACCGAGAGCGGCCCCGGCAGTAACGGCGACCGCGCGCTTGTACTGGTCAACACGCAGGAGCGCGAGCCGCGCGACGTGGTTCTGCAGGGGTTGCTGTCGGCGGCAGGGCTGGGCCAGCTTGAGGGTCCTCTCGTGCTTGCCGACGCGCTGGTCGACGATGCCTTGGGGGAGGGCGAGACGAAGCCGGTGCCGGCGCGTTTCCGCGTCGCGCCGCTCGATGTGCGCGTGCTGCACGCGGCGCCTCGTCCAGTGCGGCTTGTCCCGATCGCGCCGTGCCCGGATGTCGGGCGCGATCCCGGCCATCGCCCGGAATGGCGACCCGAGGCGCGCATTCTAATCGAGGATGTCTGGCCCGAGATCGATGGCGGCCGCTATCCGATCAAGCGGGTCGTCGGCGACGAGGTCACGGTCTGGGCCGATATTTTCCGCGACGGCCACGACAAGATCGCGGCGGTCCTCAAATACGCCTTCGAGGGCGAGGCCAAGGGCGAGAATTGGCGCGAGGCGCCGTTCGCGTTCTTCGACAATGACCGCTGGGTGGCGCGCTTCCGGCCCGATCGGGTCGGATGCTGGCGGTACACGATCGAGGCCTGGACCGACCATTTCGAGTAGCTGGCGCGCCGATCTGCTCAAGAAGCAGGAGGCCGGGCAGAACATCGCGCTCGAACTGGTCGAGGGCGGGCGGCTAGTCGAGGAGGCGATCGAGCATGCCGAGCGGCGACGACAAGGCGCGGCTGCGAGCGATCGCCAAGGAATTCGCCGGGCGCCGATACGGAAGGGCGGGCGGCGCTGATGCTGTCCGACGAGCTGCGCGGGCTGATGGCGCGCGCCGACCATCGGCCCGATGCGGTGCGTTATCCGCGCGAGCTGGAAGATCGTCGTCGATCGGGTCGAGGCGCGGTTCGCAGCGTGGTACGAGATGTTTCCGCGCAGCCAGGGAACCGACCCGAACAAGAGCGCGACGTTCGACGACATGATCGCGCGGCTCGACGAGATCGCCGGGCTCGGTTTCGATGTCGTGTACCTCGCGCCGATCCACCCGATCGGCCGCGATCAACCGCAAGGGCAAAGACAACAACACCGTCGCGCAGCCGGGCGACCCGGGCAGCCCGTACGCGATCGGCGCCGAGGAGGGTGGGCACGATGCGGTCCACCCCGATCTCGGCACGCTGGCCGATTTCCGCCGCTTTGTCGTCGCCTGCGCCGAGCGCGGTATGGAGGTCGCGCTCGATTTCGCGATTCAGTGCGCTCCGGATCACCCGTGGGTGCGCGAGCACAAGAACTGGTTCCAGTACCGTCCCGACGGCTCGATCAAATTCGCCGAGAACCCGCCTAAGAAATACGAAGACATCGTCAACGTTGATTTCTACAACCCGGATCACGAGGGGCTGTGGCGCGAGTTGCGGGACATAGTGCTGTTTTGGGTGGACCAGGGCGTGCGCACGTTCCGCGTCGACAACCCGCATACGAAGCCGGTGCCGTTCTGGGAATGGATGATTCGCGAGGTCAGGGCGCGCTGCCCGGACGCGGTGTTCCTCGCCGAGGCGTTCACCCGACCGAAGATGATGCGGGCGCTCGCCAAGGCCGGGTTCACCCAATCCTATACATATTTCACCTGGCGCAACACGAAAGGTGAGCTGACCGAATACCTGACCGAGCTGACGCAGGGAGCGGCAAAAGAGTATTTCCGGCCGAATTTCTTCGCCAATACGCCCGACATTCTGCCCGTGTATCTGCAGGAGGGCGGGCGTGCGGCGTTCCGCATCAGGCTCGCGCTCGCCGGCACGCTGTCGCCGTGCTACGGCATCTACAACGGGTTCGAATTGTGCGAGAACTCGCCAATCCAGGGCCGCGAGGAGTACATCCACTCCGAGAAATACGAATACAAGGTGTGGGACTGGGACCGCCCCGGCAACATCAAGCGCGACGTCGCGATCCTGAACCGATTCCGGCGCGACAACCCGGCCTTGCACGAGTTGAGCAATTTGCGGTTTCTGGATTGTCCCGACCCAAACATCCTAGCGTACGCGAAAGTATCGGCGGACGGCGGCAACGTCGTGGTTGCGGTCGTCAACCTCGATCCACATGGCGTGCATGGCGGCCACATCACTCTGCCGCTGCATGAGTGGGGAATCGATCCCGGCCAGGAATTTTGGCTGGAAGAAGCGTTTACCGGGGATGTCGTGTCCTGGCGCGGCGATCGGCAGCACCTTGTTCTCGACCCGCAGATCAATCCAGCGCTGCTGTACCGGGTGATTCCGGCGAGCGGGTGAGGGGCTGAGCGAGAGATTACAGCTGAGGAGGCTTAGGAAGTGCGCTGGGGGGAGTATTTTTTCAGTTTGTTGCCGAAGCCTTTATCGGTTGAACGTCGCATGAGCCCGCCCGATGATGCACCGGCCGGCGTGCTGTCGGCCGTTGAAAGTTTCGTGCGTCCGCAGGCTGGCAGCGGCGATCCGCTGTGGTACAAGGACGCGCTGATCTATCAGCTGCACGTCAAGGCGTTTTTCGACGCCAACAATGACGGTGTCGGCGATTTCGAGGGGCTGACCCGCCGGCTCGACTATCTGCAGGATCTCGGGGTCACGGCACTGTGGCTGCTGCCATTCTACCCGTCGCCGCTGCGCGATGACGGGTACGATATCGCCGAGTACAAGGACATCAATCCGGCCTACGGCAGGATGGCCGATTTCAAGGCCTTCGTGCGCGAGGCGCACCGCCGCAAGCTGCGCATCATTACCGAGCTCGTCGTCAATCATACCTCCGACCAGCATCCCTGGTTTCAGCGTGCGCGAAAGTCCCCGCCCGGCTCGGCGTACCGCGATTTTTACGTCTGGAGCGACACCGACCAGAAATTTCTCGATACGCGGGTCATCTTCGTGGACACAGAGAAGTCGAACTGGACCTGGGACCCGGTCGCGCAGGCCTATTACTGGCATCGCTTCTATGCGCACCAGCCCGACCTCAATTTCGACAATCCGCGGGTGTTCCGCGCCGTCGCCAATGTGATGAAATTCTGGCTCGACCTCGGGGTGGACGGACTGCGGCTCGATGCCGTGCCGTACCTGATCGAGCGCGAAGGCACCAACAACGAAAATCTGCCAGAGACGCACGAAGTCCTGAAACGGTTGCGCGCCGAGATGGACAGAAGCTGCGGCGACCGCATGCTGCTCGCCGAGGCCAATCAGTGGCCGGAGGACGTGCTGCAGTATTTCGGCAACGGCGACGAATGCCATATGGCGTTTCACTTCCCGCTGATGCCGCGCATCTACATGGCGGTCGCGACCGAGGACCGGCACCCGATCACCGATATCATGCGGCAGACGCCGGAAATCCCGGAAACCTGCCAATGGGCGATCTTTTTGCGCAATCATGACGAGCTGACGCTCGAAATGGTGACCGATCGCGAGCGCGATTATCTGTGGAACTACTACGCCGCCGACCGCCGCGCGCGGATCAATCTCGGCATCCGCCGTCGCCTCGCGCCGTTGATGGAGAACGATCGCCGCAAAATCGAGCTGCTGAGCGGGCTGTTGCTGTCGATGCCGGGCACGCCGGTCCTCTATTACGGCGACGAGATTGGCATGGGCGACAACGTATTTCTCGGCGACCGCGACGGCGTGCGCACGCCGATGCAGTGGTCGTTCGACCGCAACGGCGGGTTCTCCCGCGCCGATCCCGCAAGCCTTTACCTGCCGCCGATCATGGACCCGGTCTATGGGTTCGAGGCGGTCAATGTCGAGGCGCAGACCCGCTCGCCGGGATCGCTCCTGAACTGGACCAAGCGGCTGATCGCGGCGCGTCGCACGCGCCAATCGTTCGGACGCGGCACGCTGCGCTTCCTTTATCCGAGCAATCGCAAGGTCATCGCCTATCTGCGCGAGTATGACGGGGAGGTGATCCTCGTCGTCGCCAATCTGTCGCGCACGGCGCAGGCCGTGGAGCTCGACCTCTCGGATTTCCGCGGCCGTCAGGTTCTCGAGGTGCTGGGACGCAGCGTGTTCCCGCGGATCGGCGAATGGACATATCTGCTGACCCTGCAGGGTCACAGCTTTTACTGGTTCGAATTGGTCGCGACCGCAGAAAGCGAAGCCGTCGAGGCGGCTCCGCCGGAGTTCGTCACGCTAGTCATGCCGCACGGGTGGAACGATCTGTTCACGCGGCACAACCTGCCTCAGCTCGAACGCGACGTGATCCCGGCGTTTCTGCCGCGCCAGCGCTGGTTCGGCGCCAAGGATCAGCGGATTCGCGGCGTGCGCGTGCTGGCGAATGGCGAGTTGCCGGTCTGCGCCGGGCGAGGCTGGCGATGTCAGAGCCGGCCGGCTATCTGATGCAGCTGGTCGAGGCGTCGCTGTCGGGCGGCGAGCGGCAGCATTATGCGTTGCCGATGGCGGCATGCTGGTCGCCCTCGGGTAGCGATCTGCGCAATACGCTGTTGCCGGTCACGCTGGCCGAGCTACGCCAATCCCGCCGCGAGGGCGCGCTGGTCGACGCCGCCTCGCAGGACGGGTTCGCGCTGGCCTTGCTCGGCGCGATCGAGCGGCAGGCCGATCTCGCCCTCAATACCGCGGACGGCGGCAACGGTGCGATCCGGTTCCGCCACACGCCGTTATTCGCCGACGCGGCGACCCCCGAGCGGCTCGTCGTGCGGCGCCTCGGGGCCGAGCAGTCGAACACCTCGGTGCTGTTCGAGGAATACGCGGTGCTGAAGGTGTACCGTCGGCTGCAGCCGGGGGTACACCCGGAGATCGAGATGGGCCGGTTCCTCGTCGAGCGTGCCGGCTTCGCGAACACGCCGCCGCTGCTCGGTACGATCGAGATGTCGCTGCGGGCGCAAGGGGAAGCCGGCGAGGCGGCCTCTACCATTGCGATGGGCGTGCTGTTCGGGTTCGTCCGCAATCAGGGCGATGCCTGGACGCAGGCGCTGAACCATCTCTCGCGCTATCTCGACGACGCGCTGAACGAGGCCGCCCCGGGAGCGGCACCGCCCGACCAGGCCCGCGAACTACCTGACCCGGATCACTTCTTTTTGGGGCTGGCGCGGCAGCTCGGGCTCCGCACCGGCGAGATGCACCGGGCGCTCGCCGAATTCGGCGGCGATGACCCGGCCTTCGAGCCGGAGCCGATCACCGCCGACGATATCGCCGCATGGCGGCGGGAATTGCAGGAAGCGGCCGAGGAGATGCTCGTCCGACTTGGCGCGAGCCGCGACAGCCTGCCAGAACCGGCGCGCGACCTCGTCGATCAGGTGATCGAGGCTCGCGATAGACTGGAAGCAACGATCCGGCGGCTGGCGCCCGACGATGTCTCTGCGGTCAAGTGCCGGCATCACGGCGATTTTCACCTGGGACAAGTGCTGGCGGTGCAGAACGATTTCTTCATCATCGATTTCGAGGGCGAGCCGGCGCGCCCGATGGCGCAGCGGCGGCGCAAGAATTCGCCGCTGCGTGACGTCGCCGGGATGATCCGCTCGTTCGATTACGCCGTCAGCGCGGCGGTGCGGCATGTCGGTGAGACCCGTCCCGCCTCGCTGCCGCGCGCCGCCGAACTCGCCGAACTCCTGGCGCCATGTCGCGGTTGACGGCTTCCGCGCCGCCTATCGCATGGCGACGCGCGGCTCGCCAGTTTATCCGGCCAACAAACTGCAAGGGAAGGCATTGGTGGATTTCTTCACGCTCGAAAAGGCCGTCTACGAAGTGAATTACGAACTGGCGAACCGGCCGGACTGGGTCTCGATCCCGCTCACCGGCATTCTTCGCGTACTCGCGAAGACCGGCGGACAAAGCTAGGCGGGAGCGGCTAATGCCTTACCGCCCCAGCGCCGAAGTCGAGGCGATCGTCAACGCCCGTCACGGCGACCCGTTCGCCTTTCTCGGCATGCACCAGAGCTCGGCCGGGCTTTACGTCCGCGCCTTCCTGCCCGATGCCGAAAGTGTCGCGGTCATCGAGAGCGCCGACGGGCCAGATCGCCGCGCGCTGCGAGCGCATCCACCCGGCCGGGGTGTTCGTTGCCAGCATGCCCGACCGCCGCGAGATGTTCCGCTACCGTCTGCGCGTGCGATGGGGCGGCCATGAGCAGGAATTCGAGGACGTCTACCGCTTCGGGCCGGTGCTCGGCGAACTCGACCTGCATCTGCTCGTCGAGGGCAACCACCTCGCCAGCTATCAGAAGCTGGGCGCGCATCCAATCGTGCACGAGGGCGTCGAGGGCGTCGGGTTCGCCGTCTGGGCGCCGAACGCGCAACGGGTCAGCGTCGTCGGCGATTTCAACAACTGGGACGGCAGGCGCATGCCGATGCGGCGGCGGCACGCCGGCGGTTTGTGGGAGATTTTCGTGCCCGGGTCTGCGTCCCGGGCATCTCTACAAATACGAGCTGATCGGCGCCGATGGCGCTCTGTTGCCGTTGAAGGCCGATCCCTATGCCGGGCAGGCCGAGCACCCGCCAGGCACCGCCTCGGTCGTCGCGCCGCCCTCGCGCCATCTGTGGCAGGACGGGTCGTGGATCGGCGAGCGCTGGCGACGCCAGGAGCGCGACGCGCCGATCTCGATTTACGAGGTCCACCTCGGGTCGTGGCGGCGCAACGAGCGCGGCGGCTATCTGACCTATCGCGAGCTGGCCGAGCAGCTCGTGCCCTACGCCGCCGATCTCGGGTTTACCCATCTTGAGGTGCTGCCGGTCACCGAATATCCGTTCGACGGGTCCTGGGGATACCAGCCCATCTCGCTGTTCGCGCCGACGTCGCGGTTTGGCCCGCCCGATGATTTCCGGCTGTTTGTCGATGCCTGCCACCGGGCCGGTCTCGGGCTGCTGCTCGACTGGGTGCCGGGCCACTTTCCGACGGACGCGCACGGTCTCGGGCGTTTCGACGGCACCGCGCTCTATGAACACGCCGACCCGCGGCAAGGCATGCACCGCGACTGGGATACACTGATCTACAATTACGGCCGCCGCGAGGTCTCGAATTTCCTGTTGTCAAGCGCGCTTTATTGGCTCCGCGAGTATCACATCGATGGGATCAGGGTCGATGCCGTCGCCTCGATGCTCTACCTCGACTACAGCCGCAAGGCAGGCGAGTGGATCCCGAACGCCTATGGCGGACGGGAGAACCTCGACGCGATCGCGTTCCTGCGCCGGATGAACGAGCTGGTGTTCGGCGAAGGGACCGGCGCAACGACGGCGGCCGAGGAATCGACGGCATGGCCGATGGTGTCGCGGCCGGTTTATGTCGGCGGGCTCGGCTTCGGTTACAAGTGGAACATGGGCTGGATGCACGACACGCTCAACTACATGTCGCTCGATCCGATCCATCGCAAATACCACCACAACAACATGACGTTCGGGCTGCTTTACGCCTATCACGAGAATTTCATCCTGCCGCTCAGCCACGATGAAGTGGTGCACGGCAAGGGCTCGTTGATCGGCAAGATGCCGGGCGACCGCTGGCAGAAGTTCGCCAATTTGCGCGCGTATTTCGCGTTCATGTGGACGCATCCCGGCAAGAAGCTCCTGTTCATGGGCGGCGAGTTTGGCCAGGAGCGCGAGTGGAACCACGATTGGGGGCTCGATTGGGGTTCGCTCGCCGATCCGCTGCATGCCGGGGTGCAGCTTCTCGTGCGCGACCTGAACCGGCTTTATCGCGCGGCGCCAGCGCTGCATCGGCTGGACTGCGAGCCCGAGGGTTTCGCCTGGATCGACGCCGCCAACGCCAACGAGAGCGTGTTGTCCTATGTCCGCCGCGGCCGCGATCCGAACGAATTGGCGGTGATCGTCGGCAACTTCACGCCGGTGCCGCGGCCTGACTACCGGATCGGCGTGCCGCGCCCGGGGCGCTATCTGGAGCGCATCAACACCGACGCGGGCGTCTATGGCGGCAGCGGCGTCGGCAATGCCGGCGCGGTCGAGACCGAGCCGCATCCGATGCATGGACACGGCCAATCGTTGCGGTTGCAATTGCCGCCGCTCGGGGTCCTGATACTGACGCTTGAAGCGTAAGGATACTCCCGAAAATGCGATCGGCCCGGGTGTGGCCCGGACAACCCTATCCGCTGGGCGCGACCTGGGACGGCAAGGGCGTCAACTTCGCGCTGTTTTCGGCGCATGCCGAGCGGGTCGATGTGTGCCTGTTCGACGCGTCGGGGCATCACGAGGAAGCGCGGATCCGGCTGCCCGAGTACACCGACGAGGTCTGGCATTGCTATTTGCCCGAGGCGCGTCCGGGGCTGCTTTACGGATACCGGGTGCACGGCCCCTATGAGCCGGTCGCCGGCCATCGTTTCAATCCGAACAAGCTGCTGCTAGACCCGTACGCGCGGGCATTGTCCGGAACGCTGCGCTGGAACGACGTGCTGTTCGGCTATCGGGTCGGAAGCCCGCGAGAGGATCTGTCGTTCGATCGCCGCGACAACGCGCGCTACATGCCGAAATGCCGCGTCGTCGAGAGCGCCTTCACGTGGAACCACGATCGTCACCCGCGCACCTCGTGGGAAGAGACGATCATTTACGAGATGCACGTGCGCGGCTTCACGATCCGCCACCCGGCGGTGCCGGGGCGTGACCGCGGCACCTTTGCGGCGCTCGCCTCGCCGGCGGTCATCGATTACCTGATCGAGCTCGGCGTCACCGCGGTCGAGCTCTTGCCGGTGCACGCCGCCGTCACCGAGCGCCCGCTCGCCGAGCGCGGCCTCGTCAACTACTGGGGCTACAATACGATCGGGTATTTCGCCCCTGATCCGCGCTTTCTGCCGGCGGGCTCCATCGCCGAATTCAAGACCGCGGTCAAACGCCTGCACGAGGCCGGCATCGAGGTTATTCTCGACGTCGTCTACAACCATACCGGCGAGGGCAACCACCTCGGGCCGACGCTGTCGTTCCGCGGCATCGACAATCTCTCCTATTACCGGCTGCAGGCCGATCGGCGCCTCTATCAGGACTTCACCGGGACGGGCAACACGTTGAACGTTGATCATCCGCGCGTCTTGCAGATGGTCCTCGACTCGCTGCGCTACTGGGTCGAGGAAATGCATGTCGACGGATTCAGATTCGACCTATGCACGACGCTCGGGCGGGAGCACGGGGATTATAGCCAGGACGCGGCGTTCTTTGATGCGATGCGCCAAGACCCCGCGATGGCCCAAACCAAGCTGATCTCCGAGCCGTGGGATGTCGGCCCGTTCGGCTATCAGCTTGGCAATTTTCCGCCGGGCTGGGCCGAGTGGAACGGCCAGTACCGCGACGGCGTCCGCCGCTTCTGGAAGGGCGACAAGGGCCTGGTGGCCGAAATGGCATCGCGCCTCGCCGGGTCCTCCGACATTTTCGGCTATCGCGGCCGGCGGCCATGGGCCAGCATCAATTTCATCACGGCCCATGACGGCTACACGCTGCAGGACCTCGTCAGCTACGAGCAGAAGCACAACGAGGCCAACGGCGAAGACAACCGCGACGGGCACGACGCAAATTTCAGCTTCAACTTCGGCGTCGAGGGGCCGACCGAGGATCCGGCGATTGTCGCGTTTCGCGACCGGCAGAAGCGCAATTTCATGGCGACGCTGCTCTTGTCGCTCGGGGTCCCGATGCTGCTGGCTGGCGACGCAAGCGGGCACACGCAACAGGGGAACAACAACGCCTATTGCCAGGACAACGAAATCTCCTGGCTCGACTGGGAGAACGTTCGCCCCGAGGACGCGGCGTTGCGCGATTTCGTGCGCTACCTGATCCATTTTCGCCGGCAACACCGGGTCTTCTCGCGGCCGCGGTTCTTTCGCGGCGAAATGTTGTCCGAGGCCGGTCTCAAGGACATCACCTGGGTCACGCCGGCTGGGGTCGAGGCTGCGGCCGAGGATTGGGCCAATCCGGTCGCGTTGTCGCTCGGCTATGTGCTGTGCGGCGCCGCCGGCGAATTCTATACGCCGGGCGGCCAGCGCGACATCGACGAGAGCTTTCTGGTGATGATGAGCGCCTATCACGGCGATCTCGATTTCCACTTTCCCAAGCTGCCCACGCCGCTCTTGTGGGAAGCGGTGGTCGATACCGCCGAGCCGACCGGCCGCGCCGAACCGGGACGGATCTGGAAACCAGGCGAAGCCTATCTGCTGCGAGCGCATTCCTTTGCGCTGTTCATCAACCGTGCGCCGGCGCCGACGGCGGGACTGCGCAGCGGGACAGGTGAGGCGACCGATTGCAGCGGTCCAAAGCCCACCGCGCCGGACGCGGAGGACGGCTGATGCGGCGGCATCATCCCCTGCCGTTTGGTGCTGAGATTGCTCCAGGGGGCGTGCGCTTCAGGCTGTGGGCGCCGCGGGCGACGAGCGTCTCGCTGGTGCTGGAAGGACACGATACGGCGGCGCCGGTCGCAATGGAGCAGGAGCCGGACGGGTGGTGGTCGGTGACGAGCGACCGCGCCGGCGCGGGCTCGCGCTACCGTTACCGCGTGGACGGCGGCGACTACCCCGACCCTGCTTCGCGCTTTCAGCCGTACGGCGTGCACGGCGCCAGCGAGGTTGTCGACCCCGGCGCCTATAAATGGTCCGACACCGGGTGGCGCGGCCGTCACTGGGAAGAAATCGTCATCTACGAATTGCATGTCGGGACATTTTCCGGGAGCGGCGATTTCGCCGGCGTGATTTCCCGGCTCGACGATCTCGTCGTGCTGGGCGTGACCGCGGTCGAGCTGATGCCGATCGCGCAATTCCCGGGACGGCGCAACTGGGGCTACGACGGCGTGCAGTTGTTTGCACCTGCATCCGCTTACGGCCGCCCGGAGGATCTGAAGGCGCTCGTCGAGGCCTGTCACGCGCGCGGTCTCGCGATCCTGCTCGACGTCGTCTACAACCATTTCGGCCCCGAGGGTAACTACCTGCACGTCCTCGCGCCCGATTTCTTCACCGAGCGGCATCACACGCCGTGGGGGGCGGCGATCAATTACGACGGCATCGCGAGCCGCCCGGTGCGCGCCTTCATGATCGAGAACGCGCTGTATTGGCTCGAAGAGTACAATTTCGACGGGCTGCGCCTCGACGCGGTGCACGCGATCATCGACGACAGCGATCCCGACATCCTGACCGAGCTGGCGCAGACCGTGCGACAACGCGTTACGGACAAGCCGGTGCATCTGGTGCTCGAGAACGACGCGAACGAGGCGCGCCGCCTACCGCGGCGCGAGGGTCGGCCGGTCGGCTACACGGCGCAGTGGAACGACGATCTGCACCATGTACTGCACGTTCTCGCGACCGGGCGGGCCGGCGGCTATTACGGCGATTATTCCAGGGAACCGATCGCGCTGCTCGGCCGCGCACTGGCCAGCGGTTTTGTCTATCAGGGCGAACCGTCGCCGTATCGCGGCGGCGAACCGCGCGGCGAGCCCTCCGGCATGCTGCCGCCCACTGCCTTCGTCTCGTTTCTGCAGAATCACGACCAGATCGGCAACACGCCAACCGGCGAGCGCATCACCGCCGATGCGGCCGACGCGCTTGTTCATACGGCGGTCGCGATCGTGCTGCTGTCGCCGCAGATCCCGCTTCTGTTCATGGGCGAGGAATGGGCGACGCGCCGGCCGTTCATGTTCTTCTGCGATTTCGAGCCGGAGCTTGCCGAAGCCGTGCGCGAGGGGCGCAAGCGCGAATTCGCGCAATTCGCCGAGTTCGGCGAGGCGGCGGTGCAGGGCCGCATCCCCGACGCGACCGCCGAAAGCAGTTTCGAGACGTGCCGCCTTGACTGGTCGGAGCGCGCGCGCGAGCCGCATCGGACCTGGCTTGACCGCTATCGCCGGCTGCTCCGGGTGCGGCGGGAGGCGATCGTGCCCCGCCTCGCCGGCATCGGGCCGCGCGGTGCGTTCCAGCGGCTCGGACCGGCGGCGCTGCGGGTTGAATGGACATTGGGGGACGGCGCGCAGCTGATGCTGCTGGTCAATTTCGGCGATGATGCGGTTCCACTCGGCCTTGCGCCGCCCGGGGGAGCGTCGTCCAGCGAAAATCTGCTGTACTGCACCGTCCCGCGACCGCCGCGCGGCAATATCGCGCCCGGCTGCGCCGCCTTTTATCTGATCCCGATTGCGAGCGAGACGCGGTGAGCCGGCTCAACGCTCTCCGCGGTGTCGCCGGTCTGCTCGGAATCGCGACCCGTCATGTCGATGCGTTCGGCAACCAGCATGAGGCCGATGAAGAAACGCTCTCGCGACTCATTGCGGCGTTTGGTCTGCCGAGCGACCCGAAACAAGCCGCCAACGCGCTCGACGAGGAACGTTTTACCGCGCCGTTTGGGCTTGACCCGGTCCACATCCTGGACCAGGAGGACCCCGGCCCGGTGCTGCCTCTACCGCGGCCCCCGCAGGGCGGCGTGGAGTGGCATGTAAGGCTTGAAGACGGCAGCGAATGGCGCGGCCGCGGCGAGGCGGGTGCGCTGCATCTCCCGAGCGGACTGCCGCTCGGCTATCATCGGCTGGCGCTCACGGCGGGAAAGGCCGGAAGTCGTGAAACCGAGATCGACCTGATCGTTGCGCCGCGATCTTGCCACCTCCCGGAAGGGCTGCTGCCGGGGGCGCGCAGCTGGGGTCTGACGGCGCAGGTTTACGGGTTGCGCAGCAGCCGTGATTGGGGCATCGGTGACTTCAGCGAACTCGATATGCTGTGCCGTCGTGCCGGGTCGCTCGGCGCCGCGGCGGTCGGGGTCAACCCGCTGCACGCGCTGTTCGCGGCGGAGCCGCGCCATTTCAGCCCGTACTCGCCATCAAGTCGTGTCTGGCTGAACTACCTCTATATCGACGTGACTGCCGTGCCGGGTTTTGCCGAGGACGATTCAGCGCAAGCTCTCGCGCCGGCGGCGGCGATTGCGGCGGCGCACGACGCCGCGCTGGTCGATTACGAAGCGGTCGCCGCCTTGAAGCGCCCGCTCCTGGAAGCGCTGTTCGAGCGCTTCTGCCGCAACGAACTGGGATTGGGCAGCGCACTCGCGCAGGATTTTCAAGATTTCCGTCAAGCGGGCGGACAAAGCCTTGTCGACTTTGCGGTTTTCGAGGCGCTGCACGAGAATTTCCTGCGGGCAGGCGGCGAATTTTCCTGGCATTCGTGGCCGGCGGCAATGCGCGATCCGCGTTCGGCCGAGGTCGGCCAATTCGCCCGGGACCGCGCCGACCGCATCATGTTCTTTGAGTATCTGCAATGGCTCGCCGATCGCCAGCTCGGTCGGGCGGCGGCGGGCGGGCACGACGCCGGCCTCGGGATCGGCCTATATCGCGACCTCGCGATCGGGGCCAACCCGCACGGCGCGGAGGCCTGGGCCGACAATGAGCCTGGTTGCCGCCGGGGCGTCGATCGGCGCGCCGCCGGACCCGCTGAGCCGGTGCGGCCAGAATTGGGGACTGGCGCCGCTCAATCCTCTGGTATTGCGGCGGCGCCGCTTCGCCCCGCTGATCGCGGCGCTACGCGCCAACATGCGGCATGCCGGTGTCTTGCGGATCGATCATGTGATGGGGCTGCGCCGGCTGTACTGGATCCCGAGCGGCAGCGAGGCGACTTCGGGCGCCTATGTCGAATACCCGTTCGGGGAGGTGCTGCGGCTCCTGGCGCTCGAAAGCCGTCGCCACGGCTGCGCCGTGGTCGGCGAGGATCTCGGCACCGTCCCCGACGGGTTTCGCGAGACGATGCAGGCCGCGGGGGTGCTGTCGTATCGAATTTTAGCGTTCGAGCGTCGTGACGACGGCAGTTTCAAACCGCCCGGCGAGTACCCGCCGCTCGCCGCGGCGTCGGCCGCGACGCACGACCTGGCAACGGTGAAAGGCTTCTGGCTCGGCCGCGACATAGAGTGGCGCAGGCGGCTCGGGGCTTATCCCGACAAGACGGCGGAAACGGCCGAAGACGAGGAACGCCGCCGCGACCGGCTGCTGCTGCTCGAGGCATTGGCACGCGAGGGGCTGGTCGCGCGCGAGCGTTTCGACACCTATCTGTCGGACGGCAGCGGGCCAAACTATGACGCCGAACTGGGCGAGGCTATTCTCGTCTATCTCGGGCGCTCGCGGGCCCGCCTCATGCTCGTGCAGCTTGAGGACGTCGCCGGCGAGTGCGAGCAGGCGAACCTGCCCGGTACGACCGATTCCCACCCGAACTGGCGCCGGCGCCTGCATGCTCGGCTCGATGACTTGCTTGCCGGGCCGGAGATGGTCCGGATCGCCGCGCTGGTCGCGGAAGCTCGACGCCGTTCGGCCGCCGATACGCACGCCTCCAAGCCGGCCCGATGAGCGAGGCGGGCACCGAAGCGGCCGCGATACGCGCAACCTACCGGCTGCAGTTCCACAATGGGTTCACATTCCGCGACGCCGAGGCACTCGTTCCCTACCTCTCCCGGCTTGGCATAAGCCATCTGTACGCGTCGCCGCTGATGCAGGCGCGGCCCGGTTCGACACACGGCTACGACATCGTCGACCACAACCGGCTCAACCCAGAGATCGGCACCGAGGCCGAGTTCGAAGCGCTCGTCGCTTCGCTCGCGGCGCACGGCATGGGACTCATCGTCGATATTGTGCCGAACCACATGGGGGTCGGCGGTGCCGACAACGCGTGGTGGCTCGACGTCCTCGAGTGGGGCGAGAATTCGCCCTACGCGCCGTTTTTCGATATCAACTGGGACCCGATCCGCGACGATTTGAAGGGCCGGGTCCTGTTGCCGGTGCTCGGTGACCAGTACGGCGCGGTTCTCGAAAGCGGCGAGATCGAGCTGCGTTTCGATCCGGATGAAGGCACGTTCAGCGCCTGGTATTACGAGCATCGCTTTCCGATCTGCCCGCTGTCGTATCCCGACATCCTGCGCCACGGCGGCCCGGCGCTGAGCGAACTGTCCGGTGCCTTCGAAGGGCTGCGGCGGCCGGCGTCGAGCACGGCATACGAACAGACTATCGAATTGAAGCGGCGATTGGGCGAGGCGGCTGCCGATCCCGAGACGGCGGCGGCGCTCGATACGGCGGTGCGGGCGTTCGCCGGGGATCCGGGCCGATCCGAAGGCTCCCGACGGCTGCACCTTCTACTCGAAGAGCAGGCCTACCGGGTCGCGTATTGGCGCGTCGCGACGGAGGAAATCAACTACCGCCGCTTTTTCAACATCAACGACCTCGCCGGGCTGCGCATCGAATTGCCGGAGCTGTTCGAGGCGACGCACCGGCTGATCCTCGGCATGGTCGATCGCGGACAAGTGCAAGGCCTGCGCATCGACCATATCGACGGGTTGTTCGATCCCGCCCGATACTGCGCGACACTTCGGCAGTGCGCCGGCGAGGAAACGTATATTGTCGCCGAGAAGATCCTGGCACGCTACGAGCGGCTGCCCGATTGGCCGATTGCCGGCACGACCGGATACGATTTCGTCAATCAGGTGCTCGGACTGTTCGTCGATGCGAGCGCCGAGGCGGCGATGACGCGCCTCTATCGCCGGATCACCCGGCGTCGCGAGGCTTTCGACGACGTTCTGTACGTCGCGAAGCAGCGCATCATGCATGTCAATCTGGCGAGTGAGATGAGTGTGCTCGCCCGCCGGTTCCATCGTCTGTCGATGAGCGACTGGCGCACCCGCGACTTCACGTGGCGCACCATGCTGACCGCTCTCGAAGAGGTCGTCGCGGCGTTTCCAGTCTATCGGACCTACGTCTCGGCCGACGGCGCCGGCCCGGACGATCACCGCTATATCGAATGGGCGATTGGGCTCGCCAAGAAGCGCTGGGCCACCGAGGACACGACGATCCTCGACTTTATCCATGGCGTGCTGATCGCCGACCTGCCCGGACACCCATTGTCAGCGGACGTGCTGCGCACCGCGATGCAGTTTCAGCAGGTAACCGGCCCGGTCATGGCCAAGGCGTTTGAGGATACCGCCTTCTATCGCTACTTCCGGCTGATCGCGCTCAACGAGGTCGGCGGCGATCCGCGCCGGTTTGGCACGTCGTGCGCCGCGTTTCACCACGTCGCTGCCGACCGCGGCCAGGCATGGCCGCAAGCGATGCTGACAACGGCGACGCACGACACGAAGCGCGGCGAGGACGCGAGGCTACGCATCGCGCTGTTGTCGGAGATCCCACGCGAGTGGGGACGCCGCGTCGCCGGATGGATCCGCTTTAACCGACGTCACCGCGGCGACGTTGACGACGAGCCGGTACCCGACCGGAATGTTGAATATTTGTTCTATCAGATGCTGGTTGGCGTCTGGGCGCCGGGTCTCGATCCGGGCGATATCAAAGGCATCACGGCGCTGAGCGAGCGCGTCGAGGCGGCGATGATCAAATCGGTGCGCGAAGGGAAGGAGCGGTCGAGCTGGAGCTATCCGAACGCGCTTTATGAGGCCGGGGTGCAGCGTTTTGTGCGAGGCGTACTCGATGCGACGCGGCCGAACCCGTTTCTTGTCGATTTCGCGGATTTTGTCGGGCAGATTGCGCGGCCGGCGGCATTAGCGTCGCTCGCTCAGCTCGTGCTGAAGCTGACGGTCCCCGGCGTGCCGGACATCTATCAGGGCGGCGAGTTGTGGGACTTCAGCCTGGTCGACCCGGACAATCGCGGCCCGGTGGATTGGGCCGTACGGGCGCGGCTGCTGGATGAGATCTCCGACGCGAGTCTCTCGGAGCTGGCCGCGCATTGGCGCGACGGCCGCGAAAAGTTGTTCGTGACGGCGCGGCTGCTCGGCTTGCGCCGGTTACGTCCGGCGCTGTTCGCCGCGGGGGATTACCAGCCGCTCGAAATCGGCGAGGGGCGCAATTCGGATCGAGTCTGCGCCTTTTCTCGTCGCCGCGGCGACGAGGTGCTGGCCGTGGCCGTGCCGCGGCTGACCTTCGGCCTGTTCCGCGACGGCGGTCCGGCCGATTTCGGTGCGACCGATATGGCGCTACCCGCCGTGCAGATGTGGCGCAACGTCTTCACCGGCGAGGCGATCGATGCGCGCGATCGCGTTCGGGTCGCCGAGCTGTTTCGGCAATTTCCGGTTTCCGTGCTGGTCGGGACGCTGCAGGGCTGATCTGCGCGTCCCTTATATAATCCGGCTTGCAAATGCGAATGCTTCGCATTACAGGCTGAGATTATGGATGGTTCGATCGACACGGCGCATTCGCGCAGCCCAGGCGCGCATTCGGTTTCGCGGCGCATTGAGGAAGCCGTAGTCAAGCTGCGGCCGTACCTGCCGTTTGTCCATGGCGGGATGGCTCTTGCTTTTGTCGTGTTGATCGCGGCGCCGGTCGTGCTGCCGGCGAGCGAGGTCACGAAGCCTCTGGGAGAGGCGGCACGGTTTCTGATCTGGACCCTTTGGTTCCCGCTCGTCTTTCTGTCGGTGCTGGTGACCGGGCGCAGCTGGTGCGGCGTTTTGTGCCCGATGGGGGCGGCTTCCGAATGGATGAACGGCATCGGGCTGAAGCGGCCGGTGCCGGCTTGGCTGCGCTGGGAAGGTACGCCGATCGCGAGTTTCCTGATCGTGACGATCCTCGGTCAGACGGTCGGCGTGCGCGATTATCCATCGGCGATCCTGGAAGTTTTCGGCGTTACGCTGCTAGCGGCGCTGGCGATCGGTTATTTCTACGGCCAGGGTCAGCGCAAGCGGGCGTGGTGCCGGCACGCCTGCCCGATCGGGCTGCTGCTCGGCGTCTTCTCACGGCTGGGGCCGGTCGATCTCGTGCCCAAGCGGCCCGAGGCGGGCGGGGACGCGTACGATACGCGCGGCTTGTGCCCGACGATGATCGATCTGCGGCGCAAGACCGAGAGCCGGCACTGCGTGATGTGCGCGCGCTGTATCAGCCCCGAAAAGAAGGGCGGGCTGGCGCTGCGGCTGCGAGCGCCGGGAGCCGAGATAGCCAAGATCGCCGGACGACACCCGGCGGGATCGGAAGTGTGGTTCCTGTTCCTCGGCACCGGCGTGGCGCTCGGCGGTTTTCTGTGGCTGGTGCTGCCGCAATACCAGACGCTTCGGATGACGTTGGTCAATTGGGCGATGGGCACCGGGTACACCTGGCTTGGCGAGCCCGGACCGTCCTGGTTGATGGTGGTGCATCCCGAGGCGCGCGAGGTCTTCGTGTGGCTCGACTTCCTGCTGATCACAGGCTGGATGATCGCGGTGATGCTGCTGCTCGCCGCCGCGCTTGCGATGCTGCACGCGGCCGGTGCGTGGATCGCGGGCCGGTTCGGCGCGGCCGGAAGCTTCCGCGACCGCTTCGTGGCTCTAAGCTATCAGGCGGCGCCGGCCGCGATGATCTCGCTGCTGCTCGGGCTTGGGGTCGATCTGTTCAAGCTGCTGCCGGATGCTGAAGCGCAGCCGATCAAGATCGCCGCGCTGGTCGGGGCGGTGGTGTGGGGCGCGTTTCTCGGACGGCGAATTCTCGCCGGAATGGGGTTGCGCGGCGCCGGCGCCGCGGCCTCGCTGCTGCCCTGCGTCGCGGGCGGGGTGGCCATCATCGCCGCATGGTGGCCGGCTGTTGTCGGCGGCTGATTTTTTTTCGAACCAAATGCAAATGCGTCGCATTCACTAATAATCAGGAGGGGAAGCATGCTGCAAAAAACTGCTGCTGCCGTCATTGGGTTTGCTGCGCTGGCAGCCTCAATTCCAGGCGCCGGCGCGGCCGAGGTCAAGATCGGCGAGAGCATCGAAAAAAACGGCATGGAGATCGGTGCCGTCTATTTGCAGCCCGTGATGATGGAGCCGATGCTGCCGGGCATGCACGAACCGGCAGATATCCACCTAGAAGCCGACATCCACGCGGTCAAGGACAACAAGAACGGCTTCGGCCCCGGCGACTGGGTGCCCTATCTCGGAATAACCTATCGCATCTCGAAACAGGGCTCGCCATGGCTGGCCTCCGGCGCGTTCATGCCGATGGTCGCCTCCGATGGGCCGCATTACGGCGCCAACGTCAAGCTCGACGGCCCCGGCAGGTACAAGCTCATCTATCGCATCCAGCCGCCGGTCTATAACGGGTTCTATCGCCATACCGACAAGGAGACCGGGGTCGCCGAATGGTGGGCGCCGTTCGATGTCGAATGGGAATTCAGCTTCGCCGGTACCGGAAAAAAAGGCGGCTACTGAGAAGCGGCGAATGTTGTTCACGGCGCTACGGACTGACGCAGGTCTGTTAATTGCGGCGGCGCTGATGCTGAGCGGTGTCGACGGGCTGGCGCAGGAGCCGTCCGAAGCCGAGCCACCCCGCGACGAAGCCGTGCAGCCGGCCGAGCCGGAGGAGGCCCGACCTCCTCGCGAGCCAACGCTGGGCGGGGATTTCGGGGGTCTGCGAACAGCTTTGGACACATACGGGATTGACGTCGGCCTCTCCTATATCGGTGAGACGTTTGGTGTCTTGCATGGCGGCGTGAATCAAGGCGTGGTCTATGATGGCCAGGCCAGCGCCGGGTTGGCGTTCGATCTCGAAAGGATGCTCGGCTGGTCCGGAGCCAGAATCTACGCAAACGCGCTGCAGATCCACGGACGCGGCGCGTCTAGAACGTTGCTCGGCGGCAATCTGGAGACGGTCAGCAATATCGAGGCGCTGCCGACGACCCGACTTTATCGTCTCTGGTTCGAGCAGAGCCTGTTCGAGAACCGCGCGTCGGTTCGCCTGGGCCAGATCGCCGCCGATGACGAGTTCATCACCAGCGACACCGCCGGCGGGCTGATAAACGGCACATTTGGCTGGCCGGCCTGGACCGCGGCCGATGTGCGCGGCGGCGGCCCAGCCTACCCGCTGCCGCAGCTCGGGGTGCGGCTGCAGGTCGAGCCCGCCGCCGATCTGACTCTGCGCGCCGCCGCCTTCACGGGCAACCCCGGCGGCAACGACTGTCCCGGCGGCGATCCGCAGCAATGCGATCTGCACGGTGTGTTGTTTCCGTTCAGCGCCGGGACCCTGTGGATCGGCGAGGTTGCGTACAGCGCCAATAGCGGCAAGGGAGCCGCCGGACTGCCGGGTGTCTACAAGCTCGGCGGGTGGTATGAGACCGGTCCATTCCCTTGGCAACTCGACCCGACGGTGAGCAAAAACAACAATGGGGGCGTGTACGCTGTCGTCGACCAGGGGATCTGGCGACGTCCCGGCAGCGACGAGCAGGGGCTCAATTTCTTTTTGCGCATCGGCGGCGGGCCGTCCGATCGCAATTTCCTCTCGTTCTACGCGGATGCCGGGATCGGTTTTCGCTCGCCGTTCGTCAGCCGTCCCGACGATGCCGTGACGCTGGGAGCGGCTTACGGAAATATCAGCGCCGACGCGGCGCGCGCCGATCGCCTGGCCGGTCCGCCGGCTGTGGTGCGCAATTACGCAGCGGTGATCGAGCTGAGCTACAAGGCCGCCGTGCTGCCAGGCTGGACGGTGCAGCCCGACCTGCAATACGTCATCAACCCCGGCAATAATGTCGGTAGCCCCGGTGGCACCGAGGCGGTCCCGAACGCGCTCGTTCTCGGCTTGCGGACTACGCTGGCGTTCTGAGCTATCATGCGCCGGCTCTTCAGGGAGGCGGCGCCGCGCGATGACCACGACAGGAACGGCTCGGTTTCACTACCGGCTCGGCCTCAACCAGCCGGCAGAGAGCGCGACGGCGAGACGGCTGGCCGAGATGGCGGCGGCGGTGGAGCGCGATACCGGCGGCGCGTTGCGTCTCGACGTTTATCCCGAGAGCCGGCTCGGCCCCGATCCGAAGATGTTCGCCGACCTGCGCGGCGGCGCGCTCGACTTCTACCTGTCGGGTGCGCTGCTCGGCGGGGTCGCGCCAACCAGCGCTTTGCCGCTGCTACCTTTCGCGTTCCGCGACAGCAAAGCCGTCTTCATCGCGCTCGATGGCTCGCTCGGCGACCGCATCCGCGGTGAATTGGCCGGCGCCGGTTTCCACGCATTCCGCCGCTCGTTTCAGAACGGCTTTCACCACTTGACCAACGATGTGCGGCCGATCGAGACGGCCGCCGATTTCAGGGGACTGAAAATCCGCACCCCGGGCGGGGAGATCGCCGCCGATTTCTTCCGGACGCTCGGCGCCGATGCCGGCATGGTGCCATTCAGCGGCATGTACGACGCGCTGAAGGCGAAAACCTTCGACGGGCAGAGCGACCCGCTCGGCGTCGTGCTGTCTCTGCGGCTTTACGAGGTGCAGCGCTATCTCAGCCTGACCGCGCATTGGTGGACCGGCTTTACGCTGCTCGCCAACGCGACCGCCTGGAACGCGCTGCCCACCGATATGCGGGCGGTGGTCGAGCGCCATGCAGAGGCCGCCGCCTTGGCGCAGCGGGCTGACATCGAAGCGATCAACGCCGCGGGGGCCGAAGCGCTGGCGCGCCAGGGGATGGTGGTCAACAGTGCCGACACCGGCAGCATCCGCGCCAAGCTCGGTGGATTTTATACGCGGTGGCGGGCGCAATTCGATCCGGCGGCTTGGTGTCTGCTTGAAGAAGCGGCCGGCGGGTTGCCCGGTTGAACCGGCGCTGCGGAAACAACAAGAAGCGGCCATGATGACCCAGAAGGAATTGCCGGTATGGCGCTCGATGCTGTTCGTGCCGGTCACGCAACGGCGCTTTGTCGACGGCGCGGCGAAGCGCGGCGCCGACGCGATCATCCTTGATCTGGAGGACGCGGTCGCCGCGTCGGAAAAGGAGCGGGCGCGCACCCTCGTGCCGGAGGCGGCGGCGATCGTGTCGCGCGGCGGCGCCGATGTCGTCGTGCGCATCAATCGGCCGATGCGGATGACCGTGCGCGATCTCGAAGCCGTCGTCGGATACGGTGTGCATGCAATCGCGATGCCGAAGGCGGAAAGCGCGCAGCACGTCCAGCTGGTTGCTGAGATCATCGACGAATTGGAGGCCGAGCGCGGTGTCGCGATCGGCACGACGAAAATGCTGGCGATGGTCGAGACCGCCTCGGCCTTCTTTCGCATCGCCGAGATCGCGCGCGCCCATCCCCGCCTCATCGGGCTGAACCTTGGGGCCGAGGACTTCGCGCTGTCGGCCGGCATGCTGCCCGAGGCCGAGGGGCTGTTCATGCCAAAGCAGACCTGCGTGTTCGCGGCGCGCGCCGCCGGGATCATGCCGATGGGGTTCGTCGGCACGGTAGCCGATTTCAGCGATCTCGACGGCTTCCGCGAAACCGTGCGCCGCTCGCGCCGCCTCGGCTTCGTCGGCGCCAGTGTCATCCATCCGAGCCAGATCGCGATCCTCAACGAGGAATTCCGTCCCGGCGCCGCCGAAATCGACCACGCCCGACGGGTCGTCGCCGCGTATGACAAGGCGCTCGCCGAGGGCGTCGGCGCGGTTACGGTGGACGGCAAGATGATCGACGTGCCGATCGTCGAGCGCGCCAAAGCTGCTGTTGCAGCGCGAGGAGGCGATCGCAGCGAGGGAGGCGAGAAAGCGGGCCCTCGCGGTCTGAGGACGAATGGCCGCAAGGGGAGTGTCGAATTTCGGCGGAACTTCGATCGGCGAGCGCCTGTTCCGGATCGCGATATGGCCTCGCACCCGGGCCGAAGCGGAACCGGTGATTTCATGTCTGGCGCCCGGCAGAAGAGAAAAGAAAACGACGCGGCGATCCCCTGGTACAAACAAGCGATCATCTATCAACTTCATGTCCGCGCGTTTTTTGACTCGACCAATGACGGTGTCGGAGACTTTCGCGGGCTGGCGCAAAAGCTTGACTACATACGCGATCTCGGCGCCGATACAATCTGGCTTCTGCCGTTCTACCAATCGCCTCTGCGCGACGATGGTTATGACATTTCCGACTACAAGGCCGTGCATCCGGCGTACGGTACGCTCGACGATTTCCGCGACTTTGTCGAACAGGCGCATGCCCGCAGCATCCGCGTAATAATTGAGCTGGTCGTCAATCACAGCTCGGACCAGCATCCGTGGTTTCAACGCGCCCGCCGCGCGGCGCCCGGCAGTCCCGAGCGCGACTTTTATGTATGGAGCGACACCGGACGCGAATTTGAGAGTGCCCGCATCATCTTCCTCGATTCGGAAGTGTCGAACTGGACCTGGGACCCGGTGGCCAAGGCATATTATTGGCATCGCTTCTATGCATACCAGCCGGACCTGAATTTTGACAATCCCCTTGTCGTTCGTGAAATCAAGAAGGTTTTGAGCTTCTGGCTTGATCTCGGCGTGGATGGGTTTCGCCTCGACGCAGTGCCGTATCTGGTCGAACGCGACGGGACGAACGGCGAGAATTTGTCGGAAACGCACACGATCCTGAAGCTTATCCGGTCCGAGGTCGAACGCCGCCGCCCCGATTGCCTGCTGTTGGCGGAGGCGAACCAGGCCCCGGAGGACACGCTGTTGTATTTCGGCACTGGCGACGAATGCCACATGGCGTTTCACTTCCCGCTGATGCCGCGCGTGTTCATGGCGGTGGCGCGAGAGAACACAGCGCCGATTATCGATATCGTCGAGCGGACGTGCGACCTGCCCGCCGGCTGTCAATGGGCGCTGTTCCTTCGCAACCATGACGAATTGACGCTCGAAATGGTCAGCGAGGATGAGCGGCACTACCTGTGGGACTTCTACGCAACCCACCGCCGACTGCGCATCAATCTCGGCATCCGCCGTCGCCTGACGACGCTGTTGAACGGCGACAGGCGCCGCGTCGAGCTGCTGAACAGCCTGTTGTTCTCGCTGAACGGCACACCGATCGTCTATTACGGCGACGAGATCGGCATGGGCGACAATCCGTTTCTCGGCGATCGGGACGGGGTGCGGACGCCGATGCAATGGTCGGCGGACCGCAATGCGGGGTTTTCCCGAGCCGACGACGTGGCGCTTTACCTGCCGCCGATCAGCGACCGCCGGTTCGGATATGAAGCCGTCAACGTCGAGCAGCAGCGCCAGTTGCGCTCCTCGCTACTCAACTGGATGCGCTGGATTATTCGGGTGCGCCGGGGACACCCAGCATTCGGGTGCGGTGAGATCGTTTTTCTTCGTCCGGAGAATGACAAGCTGCTGGCGTACGTGCGGCGCGACGAGATCGAGGTGCTGCTGTGCATCGCCAATCTGTGCGAGACCGCGCAGGCGGCCGAACTCGATCTATCCGAGTGGGAAGGGCGGGTTCCGGTCGACGTATTTGGCGGTTGCCGCTTTCCGGCGATCGCCTCGCGGCCGTATCTCGTGACGTTGCCGGGGCACGAATTCCTGTGGCTCAAGCTGTCTCCCGAAGACGAGGTTTTGGACACGCCCTCGGTGCCGCTCGAGGCGTCGAACCGTCCCGACCTGCCGGCTCCGGATCGCCCGCTGCCGCCGCGGCCGCGTGAAGGTAAGGTCAGCGGGAAGGCTGGAGCTGTGCCGGGGCGGGGATCCAGGTCGGCGAAGAAATCGTCGTCGCGTCGTCACAACCATTGATCAGCGCGCGGTTGTAGCTGGCGCCGGACTTTGCTGCTGGTATCCTGGGCACCGACCGATCGGAGCGAGGGCCATGAGCGGAGACGGGCGGGCGTTGCGCAGTTTTTTGTTCGCTCCGGGCAATCATGCGCGCCGGGTCGAGAAGGCACTGTCTCTTGATGCCGACGCGATAATCCTCGACCTTGAGGACGCGGTCGCAACTGCCGAAAAACCGGCCGCCCGCGAAGCTGTGGCGGCTGCCTTCGCGCGGCCCCGGCGCGGCCTGCTGTATGTCCGGGTCAACGCGGTCGATACCGAATTCTGCTACGGCGATCTGGTCGCGATCGTGCAGTCCGGGCTCGACGGCATCATCCTGCCGAAGGTCGAAAGCGCCGCCGGGCTCGTCACGGTCGACTGGCTCCTGGCGCAGCTGGAACGCGAGCGCAGCTTGGCCCATGGCGGCATCGACCTGATCCCAATCATCGAGACGGCCTCGGGCCTCGATCGGCTCGGTGGGATCCTAGCGGCCGGCACGCGGGTGAGGCGGGTCGCATTCGGGGCCGGCGATTTCACGCTCGACGTCAACATGCTTTGGAGCCGCAGCGAGAGCGAACTGGCGGCGGCGCGCGCCACGATCGTCACGGCGTCCCGCGCCGCCGGCATCGAGGCGCCGTTCGATACGGTCTGGGTCGATCTGACCGATCCCGACGGTCTCGAAGCCTCGGCGCGGACCGCGCTTGCTCTCGGCTTTCAGGGCAAGATGTGCATCCACCCGGATCAGATTCCGATCATCAACCGCGTCTTCACGCCGACCGACGCGGAAATCGCCTTCGCCGAGCGCGTCGTGGCTGCGTTCGCCAAGGCCGAGGCCGCGGGGAGCGCGGCGATCCAGCTCGACGGCAAATTCATCGATTACCCGATCGTGTACCGGGCGCGGCGGACACTGCAGCGTATTGCCGCGATCCGCGCTCTGGAGCCCCGCCAATGACCGGAAATCCGGCGGGGCCGCTGGACGGCGTCAAGGTGCTCGACCTGTGCAGCTATCTCGCTGGGCCCTATGGCTGCACGCTGCTGGCCGATCTCGGTGCCAACGTGATCAAGATCGAATCACCGCAGGGCGACATGCTGCGCCAGTTTCCGTCGAGCCTGCCCGGCGAGGCCCGATTTTTCCTCGGCACCAACCGCGGCAAGCGCGCGCTAGCGCTCGATCTGAAGCAGAACGAAGGGCTTGCGGTTCTGCACCGGATGGTCGAGAGCGCCGACGTGCTGGTCGAGAATTTCCGCCCGTCGGTGCCGGCGCGGCTCGGGATTGACTATCCGCGCCTCAAGGCGATCAACGCGCGCCTGATCTATGCCGGCCTGACCGGCTATGGCGACGAGGGACCGCTCAGCGAGAAGGGCGGCTTCGACCAGGTGTTGCAGTGCCTCTCCGGAATGGCGGTTTTTCAGGGCGGCGGTGCGGAGAAGCCGCAGCTGGTGCTCGGTTCGGTGCTCGACTATTTCACGTCGGCGCTGCTCGCCTATGGCGTGGCCGCCGCGCTGTTTCAGCGCGAGCGCAGCGGCAAAGGACAATACCTGAGCCTGTCATTGCTGCGCAGCGCGCTGACCATCCAGGCCGGCCGCTTTGTCTGGGCCGAGAGCGAGGGCCGCGACGTGGCCCGCGATTCGGGGACCGGCGGGCTGACCGGCATTCATCCGACAAAGCAGGGAGCCCTCTACATTTCAGTGCATTCGAACCATTTCTTCGCGGCGCTGTGCGAGTTGGTCGGCCGCCCGGAGCTGGCGAGCGACCCGCGCTGCATCTCGATGCGCAGCCGCGCCGAACATGCCGCCGACCTCGTGCCGGAAATCCGCGCCGCGCTCGCCTCGCGCACCGCGCTTGAATGGGAGGAGATTTTCGGCGAGCGCGTGCCGTGCGCGGCGGTGCGGCCGATCGAGGACATGTTCGATCACCCGCAGGTCCTCGGCGAGGATCTCGTCGCGACCCTCGACCATCCGGTTGTCGGCCGCTACCGGACGATGACGAAGCCGGTCAAATTTTCGGAGACGCCGGGCCCGGCGCCGACCGCCGCGCCGGTGTTCGGCCAGCATAGCGACGAGGTGCTCGCCGCCTACGGCTATTCCGACGCCGAGATCGCCGCATTGCGCGAGCGTGGCGTCGTGCGTTGAGGAGCGGCCGTTGTCGGTGCGTCAGCCTCCGGAGGCCGCCGGTTTCGCCTCGGCGCGTGCGTTATGGTGGCCCGTTACCTCGAGCCGCGTTCCGCGGACGCCGGCGACGGCCACCGGTGTCCCCTCCGCAAGGTCGGGCCCGTCGGCGAGCCACACGGTATCACCGATCCGCACCTTGCCGCGCCCGTCGACGAACGCCTCGGCTACCGTACCGCGGGCGCCGATCATCGATCGTCGCGGCGTATTCGGCGGTACCACGGCATCGCGATCCGATTCCCTTCGACGATAGGCAAAATAACCCCCGATACAGCTCACCGCCGTCGCGGTCGCGAACGTCGCGAGCTGGCCCTCGAACAACATCCCGGTGCTGGCCGCGGCGATCCCGGTTACCGCCGCCCCGAGCGCGATCCAGATCAGATACGCCCCGGGCACAACCATCTCCGCCAGCGCCAGGACGCCGGCCGCGACAATCCAGGCCCACCACGGCCACGCCCATGTCAGAATGCCGCTCATCCCGGCTACTCTGCCGGTCGCGCGGCAATCTTGGCGAGTTCGGCGATTCCGGCAATTGTCCCGACCAGCCCGCCGGTCTCCATCGGCATTAGCACGAGTCGGGAGTTCGGTGAGGCTCCGATCTGCTGCATCGCCTCGACATATTTTTGCGCGATAAAATAATTCAGCGCTTGCACATCGCCTTCCGCGACCGCCTGCGATACGACGGCGGTGGCTCGCGCCTCGGCTTCGGCGAGCCGTTCGCGCGCTTCGGCCTCGCGCCGCGCCGCCTCCAGCGTCCCCTCCGCGGCCAGGATCTGCGCCTGCTTGGCCCCTTCCGCCTCGAGGATCGCCGCCTGCTTCAGACCTTCGGCGCGCAGGATCGCGGCCCGCCGCTCGCGATCGGCGGCAAGCTGCTTGGCCATCGACACCTGTACGTCTTCCGGCGGGCGCACGTCCTTCAGCTCGACACGGGTGATTTTGGTACCCCACGGCTCGGTGGCGGCATCAAGCACCCGCAACAGCCGCTCGTTGATTTCATCGCGCTTCGACAGCGTCTCGTCCAGATCGAGGGCGCCGATCGCGGTGCGGATATTGGTCATTGTGATGTTGCTGACCGCCAGTTCGAGGTCGCGGACTTCGTAGGCCGCGCGGCTCGCATCGATTACCTGGTAGAAGACGATGCCGTCGACGATCACCACGGCATTGTCCTTGGTGATGACGTTCTGCGCCGGGATTTCCAGGACGGTTTCCTGAACATTGATCTTATGGCCGATCGCATCGATGAACGGGTTGATCAGCCGCAACCCCGGCGACAGCGTGACCCGGTAGCGGCCGAAGCGCTCGACGGTCCACTCGTAGCCCTGCGGAACGGTGCGAACACCGCGGGCCACCACGGCCAGCACAATGATCGCCACGACCCCGAGGAATATCAGAATCCCGTTACCCATCCCGCTCCCCCGGTGTGGCGCCGCGTCTCGACCGCGGCTCGCGCCGTGCTTCGCCGCGAGCCGGTACATGTTTAGCCCGCGTGCGCTTAATCGTGCGTAATTACTGGGATGCGAAGGTTACGGCGACGCCGGTTGCCGCACTGTCGGGATTTTTGAACACGGTGCTGAACCCTGTCGTAGCGCCAGGGGCCAGCGAGAAGCGGGGAGGCTCAATTACCTGAGAGGCGACCTCTGCGTTGTTGCCATCGCGCAGCGCAACGCGAAGCCGCGGAATCTCGCGCGTGGTCTGCGCGGTGTTTGTGATCTTGCCGTTGACGACAAGCGAGTCGGGAGTGCGCGCCGGGTCCACCGTGACCCGCAACCCGGCGCCGGCCGAATCCGCCAGCCGCACGCCTCGGTAGAACGGGATCGCCGACGGCCAACTTTTCATAATAGGATCACGCGCCCAAATCGCGATCAGCACAAGCCCGAGCACTAAACCGGTGAGCACAAAACCCGCGAAGCGGAAGCGATGATGACGTACCGCCGGCCGTCCAGCCTTCTCCAGGTCGCGATCCGGCAACGGCTCGGGCAAGCTCCGCGGCGGTGGCGCCGGGCCGACCGTCAGCGCGGGTGTTCCGAACGTCGGCTCTGTGCGCAGTTCCTCGGTCGTCTGCCGAGCCGGAGCCGGCGTTCGCGCCAGGCGTGCGGCCATCGGTTCCAGCGGCACATCCGCCGCTGCCGGGGCGATATCGGCAACCGGCTCCCCCATCGCCGCTTGCTTAGGGCGATAATGCCAGACTTTGCCGCACTTCGTGCAGCGAACATCGCGGCCGTCGGCGCCGCCGAGCGCCGCGTCGGCGACGGTGTAGCGGGTATGGCAATCCGGGCAGGTCAGGATCATTGTGACGGTCGTGTCGGGTTACGCCGGTTACGGCCAGTGGTACTGCCTGAAAGCTTGCTAGGCGAAGCAAGGACGGGCTCGGTTACGGCAGCGTACTGATTTTGTTCCCGTGTCATCCATAGCAATAATGGCGGATTTCCAGCAATTTGTCGATCCGCGGCAGTATGCTGCGAGGCGGCCTGTTGACTTGCCGGCAAGGGGCCGGTTGGTTCGCGGCGGCCTCGACGTCAGTCACGTTATAGGGGAGTGAACGCCAATGTATGCCCGGTCCGGGGCACATCGGTAATGTCGTGCGTGATGCCACACCGTGGCGGCCGTTGATTCGGCCCAAGCGGGCGGCGCGTCAGTCGGCTCTGGTGCGCGCACGCTGCTCGACGTTCGCGACCTCGCGCTGCGGTTCGGCGGCATCATCGCGCTGGCCGGCGTCTCGCTAACGCTGAACGAAGGCGAGATTTTGGGGCTGATCGGTCCGAATGGCGCCGGCAAGACAACACTGTTCAACTGCATCAGTCGCCTCTACAAGCCGCACCGAGGGGATATTCTGTTCGCCGGGCGCTCGCTGCTGGACCGGCCGCCGCATCGCATGGCCGAGATTGGGATCGCGCGCACATTTCAGAACCTGGCGCTGTTCGGCCCGCAAACCGTTCTCGACAATGCGCGGATCGGCGGGCATGCGCGCAGCCGCGGCGATTTTCTGACTGACGCGCTGCGGCTGCCCGGCACACGGCGACGCGAGGCGACGCTGACCGATACGGCCTGGGCTCTGCTCGATATGCTCGACCTGCGCGATGTCGCGCTGCGTTCGGCTTCCGGCCTGCCGCTCGGCACTCGCAAGCGGGTCGAGCTGGCTCGCGCACTGGCCGCCCTGCCCAGGTTACTGCTGCTCGACGAGCCGGCCGGCGGGCTGACTCATGGAGAGGTCGCCGGGCTTGCCGGGTTGATCCGGCGCATCCGCGACGAGCGCCGCACGACCGTGCTGCTTGTCGAGCATCACATGCAGCTCGTCATGGCGGTGTCCGACCGCGTCGTTGCGCTCGATTTCGGCCGCAAAATCGCCGAAGGCACGCCGTCCGAGGTGCAGCAGGACCCGGCCGTCATCGAGGCCTATCTCGGGACCGGGGCGCAACACGCGCCGGAGGCCGCGCGATGATGCTCGAGGTTGGCGATCTCGACGCGTTTTACGGCGAGGCGCAGGCGCTGTTTGGCGTCGGCTTCGAGCTTGATGACGGGCAGGTGCGCACGCTTCTCGGGGCGAACGGCGCCGGCAAAACGACAGTGTTGCGCGCGCTGTGCGGCATGGTGCGAACCGACGGCGACATTCGATTCGACGGGCGGCGGATCGCGGGCTGGGCGACCGAGGACATTGTGCGGCTCGGCGTCGCGCACGTGCCCGAGGGGCGCGGCACGTTCACGACGCTGACGGTCGAAGAGAACCTGCAGCTTGGCGCGATGACGCGGCGCGACCGGCCCGGCATCGCCGCCGACATCGAGCGCGTCTATGACCAGTTCCCGAGGCTCAGGGAGCGGCGCGCGCAGCAGGCCGGCACGCTGTCCGGCGGCGAGCAGCAGATGCTGGCGGTCGGCCGGGCGCTGATGCTGCGGCCGCGGCTGATGCTGCTCGATGAGCCGTCTTTCGGGTTGGCGCCGCTGATCGTGGAGGAGCTGTTCGCGACGCTGCGCCGGGTCAACCTCGAGACCGGCGTAGCGATGCTGATCGTCGAGCAGAATGCGGCGCTCGCGCTGGAGATGGCCGAGTACGCTTATCTACTCGAAACGGGGCGCATCGTGATGGACGCTCCTGCTGCCGTGATCGGCGCCGACGAGTTCGATCCGCCGGGCGTATTTGGGATATTAGCGTGGGATCGGTGGAACGATTGCTCGCGGTTCAGAATACCAACTTATAGCACCGGCATGGAACTCCTGCTGCAACAAATTCTGGCGGGGATGGCGACCGGCGCGATCTATGCGACGATGGCGCTGGCGGTGGTGATGATCTATCAGGCGATCGACCATCTGAACTTCGCCCAGGGCGAAATGGCGATGTTTTCGACCTTTATCGCCTGGCAGCTCATTCAATGGGAGCAGCCTTATTGGGTTGCGTTCGTCGGGTCGGTGGTATTGTCATTTGCCGGCGGCGTGCTGATCGAGCGCATATTGTTTCGGCCGCTGCATAACGCGCCGATTCTGAGCCAGATCGTCGCCTTCATCGCGCTGTTCAGCATACTGAACAGTGTTGCGGGCTTCATCTGGGACTTCAACATCAAGACATTCCCGACGCCGTTCGGTAATACCCCACTGTTCGGGAGCAGCCTTATCGGCACGCATCAGGCCGGCATGATCGGCGTGACCTTGGCGATGCTTGTGCTGCTCTACCTGTTCTTCCGCGGCACAAGGCTCGGTCTGGCGATGCGCGCGGCCGCCGCGAACCCTGAAACGGCGCGCCTTGTCGGCATACGGGTCGGCTGGATGACGGCGCTCGGCTGGGGCATGGCGGCGTCGATTGGCGCGGTGGCCGGCATGCTGATCGCGCCGGTCGTGTTTCTCGAACCGAACATGATGCTCGGCGTCTTGCTTTACGGCTTTGCCGGCGCCGTGCTCGGCGGGCTGACCAGCCCCGGCGGGGCGGTGCTCGGCGGGTTCGCGGTCGGAATCATCGAGAACCTGGCCGGTGCGTTCATCCCCTATGTCGGCCGCGAATTGAAGCTGACAATCGCGCTGGTGCTGATCGTCGCGGTGCTGATGGTGCGGCCGAGCGGCATCTTCGGCCGCCGCGTGGTGACCCGCGTATGACCGCGCCCTTGCAGGACATCGGGATCGCGCGAGCGGAAGACGCCGCAGCACGGTCGGCAATGCGGGCGCTGACGATCCGGAGGCTCGCGATCGCAGCGGTGGTAATCACGGCGCTGCTGGTGCCGCTGTTCGCACGCGGCTTCGCGACGTTTCAGCTGACGCTGGTGATGATTTACGGTCTGGCGATCCTCGGCCTCAATCTGCTGACCGGGTTCAACGGCCAGTTCTCGCTCGGACACAGCGCGTTTTATGGCATTGGCGCCTACACCGCGGCGATCCTGATGGACCGTTGGGACGTGCCGTATTGGGCGACGCTGCCGGCGGCCGGCGTGGTGTGCTTTGTCGTTGGATTCCTGTTCGGGTTTCCGGCGCTGCGGCTGCAAGGGATCTATCTCGCGCTGGCTACCTTCGCGCTCGCAACCGCGATGCCGCAGATCCTGAAATTCGACCCGCTCTCGCCGTTTACCGGCGGCGTGCAGGGGATCGTGATCCTGAAGCCCGACCCGCCGCTTGGCTTGCCGATCGACGCCGACCAATGGCTCTACTATTTCACCCTGGCGGTGCTACTGGTCATGTTCTGGGCGGCTGCGAATTTGGTTCGTAGCCGCAGCGGTCGCGCGATCATGGCGATCCGCGACAGCCCGATCGCGGCGGCGGCGATGGGCATCGACACCGCGCTGTACAAGACCGTGACATTCGGCGTCAGCGCGCTCTATACCGGGATCGCCGGCGCGCTTGGCGCGATCGCAGTGCAGTTCGTCGCGCCGGACAGCTTTACGTTTCTGCTGTCGATATCGCTGCTGGTCGGGCTGGTGATCGGCGGGGTTGGTTCGATCCCGGGGAGCCTTATCGGCGGGGTTTTCGTCATGTTCGTGCCGAACATCGCCGAGGCGGTCTCGACCGGCCTTGCCGGGGCGATCTACGGCGTCATTATGCTGCTTGTTATATTCGTGATGCCGTCCGGGGCGGCCGGGTTTGCGCGCCTCGTGTTTGCCTGGGCGATTCGCGGACGGCATCGCCCAGGGGAAACGCAAGTACAAAGCCGAACGGAGGTCCAACAATGACCCGTCTGACCCGCCGCACGATCCTCGCCGCTGTCCCGAGCGCGATCACACTCGGCGCGATGCCGGCGTTCGCGACAGAAGAAATACGATACCGGCGCGAGCGACCGCGAGATCAAGATCGGCCACACGAACCCCTATAGCGGCCCGGCCTCGGTCTATGGCGTGATCGGCAAGACCGAAACCGCGTTTTTCAACATGATCAACGAGCAGGGCGGGGTTAACGGGCGCAAGATCAACTTCATTTCCTATGACGACGGCTACAGCCCGCCGAAGACGGTCGAACAGGTGCGCAAGCTGGTCGAAAGCGACGGGGTGCTGCTGTTGTTCAATACGCTCGGCACGCCGACCAACACCGCGATCCACAAATACTGCAATGCCAAGAAAGTGCCCCAGCTGTTCGTCGCGACCGGCGCCACAAAATGGGGCGATCCGAAGCATTTCCCATGGACGATGGGCTGGCAGCCGAACTATCAGAGTGAAGGGCACATTTATGCCACTTACCTCAAAGAGCATAACCCGAACGGAAAAATCGGCATTCTTTATCAGAACGACGATTACGGGAAGGACTACGTCAAGGGGTTGAAGGACGGTCTCGGCGACAAGGCGAAAGCAATGATCGTGTCGGAACTGCCATACGAGACAAGCGACCCGACCGTGGATTCGCAGATCGTCAGCCTGAAGGCTTCCGGCGCCGATGTGTTCTATGATGTGACGACGCCGAAATTCGCCGCGCAGGCTATGAAGAAGGCCGCCGAGATCGGCTGGAACCCGGTGCATCTGTTGAACAGCGTTTCGAATTCGATCGGTGGCGTTCTGAAAGCCGCCGGTCTCGACAATGCCGAGGGCGCACTTTCGACATTCTACTTCAAGGACCCGACCGACCCGACCTGGCAGAACGATTCTGGCTACAAAGGCTGGCTCGCTTTCATGCAAAAATACTATCCCGACGGCGACAAGACGAGTTCGTTCACGGTCTATGCCTACACGGTTGCGCAAGGTCTGATGAACGTGCTGCAACGCTGTGGCGACGAACTGACCCGAAACAACATCATGAAGCAGGCGGCGAACATCGAGGATCTCGAACTACCGATGCTGTTGCCCGGGATCAAGGTGAACACCAGCCCGACCGATTTCTTTCCGATCGAGCAGCTGCAGATGGCGCGGTTCGATGGCAAGGAGTGGAAGCTGTTCGGTCCGATCCTGACCGGTTCGGTGCAGTCATGACCTGCCGCGTCCCGCCGGTATATCGGGTGCTGCGACGGACGTGAATTCCCTGCGGGCAGGGAATTTTTTTCGGTTCGGCGCTTGCTTCAATTGGATTTTTCCCGTGTTGCCGGAGACTTGGCGGGCGACGGACCGGTTTCACGGCGCGGGAAACAGGGAAATCGTCGGACCCGAACAGCGAATTTTTGCAGCCGATCTGGGAATTTCCATAGCCGAGCAGGGAACCGCACCAACGCATCGCCGCGCCTCTTCGCGTATGAACTAGGGCGCAGTATGCAATGCGAATGCGGCAATTTTCGCGGCGTTCAAGCCGGCGCCATCGGGCGGGGCGAGGATGGGGCCCAGTCTTGGGCGATTGGAGCTAAAGAAGGTCGCGCAGCATCGCCACGAGCGGCTTGTCGGCCGGCGGCATCTCAAAGTCGCCGAGCCGCGCCGGACGCACCCATTTGAGGCGCTGGCCCTCGCGCGCGGTCACGATCCCCGACCATTTGCGGCAGACATAAAGCGGCATCAGCAGATGGAAATCGGGATAGGCGTGCGAGGCAAAGGTGAACGGCGCGAGACAGCTGGCGTGAACGTCGATCCCGAGTTCCTCGGCGAGTTCGCGGATCAGCGCCGCCTCCGGCGTCTCGCCTTGTTGCACCTTGCCGCCGGGGAATTCCCACAAGCCGGCAAGGTGCTTTCCGGGCGGACGCTCGGCCAGCAAGACGCGGCCGTCCGCGTCGATCAGCGCGACCGCCGCGACCAGGACGATCGGCGTCGGATCATCCGTCATTCCGGGATGCTCCGAAGGGGCAGGCCCGGAATCCAGAACACGGGCGGTGCCATTAAGCCATGGGTTCGTGTTCATAGATCCGGGTTCGCCGCGTTGCGGCGCCCCGGAATGACAATGTTGGATCGGTGGCACTTCGACGTCAGCTCCGGTAGCTGCCGTTGATGTCGACATAGCCGTGCGTCAGGTCGCAGGTCCACACCGTCGCAGTACCGTGGCCGATGCCGAGATCGACGCCGATCGTGATGTAGCGGCCCTGCATGTGCCGGGCGACCGGGGCTTCGTCATAGCCCGGCACGGGACCGCCCTCGGCGGCGATTTGCACCCCGCCGACCGAGATCGACAGCCGGTCGCGTTCGGCCTTCTCGCCGGCCTTGCCGACTGCCATGACGATGCGGCCCCAGTTCGCGTCGCCGGCCGCGATCGCGGTCTTGACCAATGGCGAGTTGCCGATCGCCAGCCCGATACGGCGTGCCGCCTCGTCGCTCTCGGCGCCGCTGACGTCGATCGTGACGAATTTCTCGGCCCCTTCGCCGTCGCGCACGATCTGCGTCGCGAGGTCGACCATGACCGCGTCGAGTGCGCGGCGGAGATCGGCGAGGCGGGGGTCGGCGGCGGTCGTGACGGGCGGATGGCGTGCCCGCTGGGTTGCGCAGAGCAGCACCGTGTCGCTGGTCGAGGTATCGCTGTCCACGGTGATCGAATTGAACGACGGCACCGTCGCCGCCGACAGCAGCGCCTGCAACACATCAGCCGGCAGCGAAGCGTCGGTGAAGATATAGGCCAGCATCGTCGCCATATCAGGCGCGATCATGCCCGAACCCTTGGCGAAGCCGTTGAGCCGCACGGTGGTGCCGTCGATCGTCGCGGTTGCCGTGGCGCCCTTCGGAAACGTGTCGGTCGTCATGATTGCCCGTGCCGCCGGCTCCCAGTTCTCGGCCGACAGCTTTTCGACCACTTCGGGCAGCGCCGCGACGATGCGGTCGGGCGGCGGCGGCTCGCCGATCACGCCGGTCGAGGAAATGAACACTTCACGTTTGTCGCAGCCGAGCAGCCGCGCCATGGCCTCGGCCGTCTGCTCGACCACCTGCCAGCCGGCCCGACCGGTGAACACGTTGGCGTTGCCGGAATTGACGACGATCGCCCGCACCGTGCCGCCCGGCAGGCATTGCCGGCACCACACAACCGGGTGGCCGGGGGTGCGCGACAAGGTGAACACGCCAGCGACGGTGCTACCGGGCGCCAGTTCGGCGACCATCATGTCCTTGCGCCCACTGTATCGGATGCCGGCTTCATGCGCCGCGAGACGCACGCCGGCGATCGGCTCCAGGGCCGGGAAACGCTCGGGGGCGAGGGGGGAGACGGCAGCCATCGGTTCGGACTCCGGCAAGGCGGACATGTTCGGGCCGGGACATGTCGCATATCGGCGCGGGGCTCACAAGGAGCGGGCGATGCCATACCGCGATAAAACTCGTCGTTGGCCAGGATGCGGCCCGCGGCGTCTGGCTCCCGAGGCGCGCCGTGCTGCGCACCGCCTCTCGGCCGCGACCCAGCCGCCGAACGACATGCCGATGCAAATGCACGCCCGTCCAGGCTGAGCGCCTTGAGCACGGTCGAGATGGAGGTAGGCGAGGTCGGTAATGTCGTCGATGCCGGGCGGATCGTCCGATTGGCCGAAACCGGGATGCTCGGGCGCGAACACCGTCGAAGCGGTTAGCCAATTCGCCAAGAAACGCCATCCAGCCGGTATGCCCGCCGACGCAGTGCAGGAACACGACAGGCTGCCCGCCCTGGGACCGCCGTGGAACAGCCGGAGAGCCGCGCCGGCGACCGTTACCGTCTCGACTGCGATCTGTGTGGCTTCGGGTTCGCAAGAAGACATGACCGCAGACGGAAGCGCATCGACCATGCCGCCATATCACAGATAAATCTATCGGGGCATCGATGGCAGTCGCAACAGTCGGCCTCTCCGCTATAATCTCTTCAGGCCATTGCATGAACTGGCCGCCTTGTCACAGATGGATCGACGCGCGTGTATTCACCGCCCGGCGAAGGGGGTCGGCCCTGGCTTCGAGTTCAAGAAGGCCACGCAACTCGCCGAGAGGTTCTATGATCTGCATCTGAGCCATTTAAATCGACTACTGGCGGCTGGACATCAAATGCCACAGGCTGGCACGCTTTTATTGCGATATCATCGATCACAAGATGATCTTGCGGGGTGCACTAGGGCCTGTGCGCCTGATGAGTTGCCGCAAGCGCCACAGATCCTGCCGCTACCATGGCAGCAATTTGACCTTCGGCAACCTCCTCATCGCACTGCATGACTCCGTCGTTGCGACTGGAAGTCGAGCGCAGATCCTCACTGAACTCCATCGGCCGTCCATAAAGGCTAGCGCTCAGGGGCTCGAGTAATGGATGCAAACGCACGATAAAGCGCGCGCCTCAGGCGACCTGCCGCAATGTCAGGCTGTGCCAGACTTCGATCAGAGCCGCGACCAGCGCGTCGATATCGGCGTCGCCGTGAAGCGGGGTCGGGGTCAGCCGCAGACGCTCGGTGCCGCGCGGCACCGTCGGGTAGTTGATCGGCTGCACGTAAATCCGGTGTAGCTCAAGCAGCATATCGCTCGCCGTCTTGCACAGCGCCGCGTCGCCGATCAGCACCGGCACGATGTGACTCGGCGACGGCATGACCGGCAGCCCGGCCTGCGTCAGACGGCGTTTGACGAGCGCGACGCGGTTCTGGTGCCGCAGACGCTCGGCCTCGCTCTCTTTCAGGTGGCGCACCGCGGCGAGCGCGCCCGCCGCCAGCGCGGGCGGCAATGAGGTCGTGAAGATGAAGCCGGGCGCGTGGCTGCGCAGGAAATCGATCAGCGCGGCCGAGCCGGCGACATAGCCGCCCATCACGCCGAACGCCTTTGCGAGGGTGCCCTGGATTACAGTCGGGCGCTCCGGAACGCCGTCGCGTTCGGCGATGCCGCCGCCGTGCGGTCCGTAGAGGCCGACGGCGTGGACCTCGTCGAGATAGGTCATCGCGCCGTAACGGTCAGCGACGTCGCACAATTCGGCGATCGGCGCGATGTCGCCGTCCATCGAGTAAACCGACTCGAAGCACACGAGCTTCGGCTGCTCGCGGGGCAGGGCGACGAGGCGGCGTTCGAGATCGTCCGGGTCGTTGTGGCGGAAGATCTGCTTTTCGGCGCGGCTGTTGCGGATGCCGGCGATCATCGAGGCGTGGTTCAGCGCATCCGACAGCACGATGGTGCCGGGAATTTCCTGGGCCAGCGTTGACAGCGTTGCCTCGTTCGCGACGTAGCCCGAGGTGAAGACGATCGCCGCCTCGCGCCGGTGCAGATCGGCCAGTTCGCGTTCGAGTTCGAGATGCAGGTGCCCGTTGCCGGAGATGTTGCGCGTTCCGCCGGCACCGGCGCCGAGCGCCTGGAGCGCTTCGGTCATTGCGGCCAATACGGCCGGGTGCTGGCCCATCCCGAGATAATCGTTCGAGCACCACACGGTGACTTCGGCGCCGATCCGGTGGTCCCAGGCGCGCGGAAACCGGCCGCAGCGCCGTTCGAGGTCGGCGAAGACACGATACCGCCCCTCGGCGCGGAGCGCGTCGAGACGTCGTTCGAAATAAGCGTCGTAGTCCATGTCGCCGCTGCCCGGAAGGAATGTTACGTTAACAAAGCCGGACCGATCCTGCCATGCGCGCGGTGTCGCGCCCGCCAACCAAGGCCACCGAGTCCGGCCGCTGCTACCGGTTCAGTCGATGAACCGGCTCCGCTTACTCGGCCGAATGACGGTACAACTCGCCCGAAGGCGTTACCAGGCTATCGAGCCGATTACAGGCCGCGATCCAGCCCGTGCGATGCTGGTTTCGAATACCCAGATCGTCGAAGCTCTCGTGACGCAACGTCAGCAGCGTCCCGTCCGACGTACCATCGATCTCGACTGTGACCAGTGTCGCCGCTATTTCGGGGAAGGCGCCTTCCCAGCTCCAGGTGTAGACGAGCCGCCGCAGCGCTATCACTTCGAGGAACTTGCCGCCCACCGCGACGCGTTCGCCGCCGCCGATCCGTCGCATTTCGATCCGGTAGGTCCCGCCGGGACGCAGATCGATCTCGATGTCCCCGGCAATCCAGCCCGGCGGACACCACCATTCGCGCAGCGCCGCAGGTTCTGTCCAGGCACGGAAAACGCGGGCGGGAGTAGCGCGGAACCGGCGCTGCAGCGCAATGCCGGCTACCGCGGGTCCTGTTCCGGCTGGCCCGCCTGTGGGGGCGGATCGCATGCCTCGTCCTCCCTGTCCAGATATTCCCCGAGGGCGTCGAGCTGGCGGCTCCAAAAGGCCCGGTGCCGCTCGATCCATGCCGCGGCATCGGCCAGCGGCAGCCCGATCAGCCGGCAATAATGCACGCGCCCGATCTTCCAGCGGACAATCAGGCCGCACCGTTCGAGCACCGCCAGGTGCTTCGAGATCGCCGGCGCCGAGACATCGTAAGGCGCGCCGAGTTCGGTCACCGAGCATGGCCCCTGCGCCAGCCGCTCGACGATGCCTCGCCGTGTCGGGTCCGACAGGGCGGCGAAAACCTCGTCGAGCGGCTGGCGTTCCGTGGCGGACGGGATCGGGGCGGGGCGGGTGCGGGCGGACCCAGGCTGCAATCGTTCGGTACCTGCAGTTACGAGAATGCGTGCGCCGTCACTCGGCTGCCGCCGAGGGCGGTGTCTCCACGATATCCCATTTCAAGCTCTCCGAGGCCGCCATGACGTCCGCCCGTTCGGGTTCGGGCACTCCGAGCGCATCGAAGCTGGCGGCGAGGTGTTGCAGGAAAATATCCCATTCCTGCAACGTGATCCCAAGGCCCCGATGCGACGACTTCATATCGGGACCGGCATAGAACACCGGGCCCTCGAACGCCGCGCAGAGAAAATCGACCAGGAGCTGCTCCCCCTTGCGCCGACTGTCGACGGACTTGCCCTTCCAATACACCCATAGCGTCGGATCGTTATACAGCCGCGGCATCAGGTCGGCGACGAAGGCGGCGATCGAGTCATAGCCGCCGAGCCGCTTGTAGAGAGACTCGCGAGCGTGGGCCGAGGCGCTGGGGTCGAGCATGTCTATTCCTCCCGTTTGTAGGTTTAACACTTAACTATTAGGTTAAGTGATGCGCTCTCCGGAAGTCGGCGTCAAGCAGAATTTTCGCCGGGATCGATTATTTCGCTGGCGTGCACGCGAACGTCGCGCGCGCCGGCAGCAGCAGCGGGCAGTACTGGAGGATGTAGTCGGTATCGACGCGCTCGGCGGCCGTGGTGCCGGCTGGGCACTCATTCTGCGCCTGGGCCTGCGCGGCTTCGCGAGATGTGGTCAGCGCATTGTAGCAAATCGCGACGCGCGGCCCGGCGGGCTGCCCCGGCTCCGCCGGGCTCGGCGCCGTCGGGTATGGACTGAACGCGCCGCAGCCGGCCAGCTCCATCGCGCCGAGCAGCGCCAGCGCGGCGGTGGCTCGCGAGCTCACGTGGCGTCGGCCAGAGCGCGCTCGGCGAATAGCGCCGCCGCCATCAGCCGGGCGTCATCGCCGATCCGGCCGACGAGCTGGATGCCGGTCGGCAATCCGCCATCGTCGCAAACGGCGGGAATGGTCACGCAGGGCGCGCCGAGCAGGGTCCACATCCGGTTGAACACCGGGTTGCCGGTATAGCCGAGACCGCGCGGCGCCGGGCCGGGAGCGGCCGGGGTCAGCATTGCGTCGCACATCCCGAAAAATACGTCGAGTCGGGCGCGCGCCGCCGCGGTCCGGGCGATGGCGGCGTCGTATTCGGGGGCGCCGACCGTCAGCCCGGCATCGAGAAGCTGCGCCAGCGGCGGCGACAATTCGGCGCTGTGAAGCAGCCTTTCGTGGGCGAGGGAGCGGACCAGTTCGAACCCCATGATCGCCTGCTGCGCCTCAGTGAGGTGGCGGTGCTCGGCAGGCACCGCGATCTCCTCGACGCGCGCGCCGGCACGTTTGAGAGCGTCCTGCGCCCGCTCCAGCGCTGCGGCCGTCTCGGGCTCGGCTTCGTCCCACATCGGCGTGCGGTAGAGGCCGAAGCGCGGCGGCTCGGCGGGCGGCGCAATCTCCCGCAATTCCGGCCGGCCCGCGACCACGCCGGCGAAAAACGCCGCGTCGGCGACAGTGCGCGCCATCGTTCCGATCGTGTCGAGACTATCGCACAGCATCTTGACCCCGGCACGCGGGATCGTGCCGAAGCTCGGTTTGTAGCCGACGATACCGCAGTACGCGGCTGGGCGGATTACCGAGCCGGCGGTCTGCGTGCCGAAGGCGAGCGGCGCCATAAGGTCGGCCACCGCCGCGGCCGAGCCGCTCGACGAGCCGCCGGGCGTGTGCTCCGGGTTGCGCGGGTTGGCGGTCTTGCCCGGGGTGAAACAGGCGAATTCGGTCGTGACCGTCTTGCCGAGCACGATCGCACCGGCGGCGCGCGCCAAGGCGACGCAGGCGGCGTCGGCCGCGGGACGATGGCGGGCATAGATTGCCGAGCCGTATCCGGTCGGCATGTCCGCCGTATCGATCAGATCCTTGACCGCGATCGGGATGCCGTGCAGCGGCCCGCTCGGGGCCGACGCATCGCACCGCCGTGCCGCGGCGAGCGCCGCCTCGGGATCGAGATATTGCCAGGCGCCGACCGTCGGCTCGCGCGCGGCGATCCGATCGAGGCACGCCGTCACCAGCGCCTCGGCGCTGAGCCGGCCTTCGGCAATTCGTTGTGCTGCTTCGCGGGCGGGGAGGGACAGAGGATCGGGCATCGGATGCTCCTGGCTGGCTTTTCCCAACTCTAACGGCGGCGCCGGGCGGGCGGACACCCTCTCGCCGCCGCGCATCGGCAGGTACTCTAAATCTCCGCAGCGCGTCCGGACAGGCCGCCTGAAGCGGATGATGCTCTTGCCTCCGTCGGAATCTTTAACAGCTCGTACACGGTCGAACCGCGTTTTCGAGAAACCTGCTTTGTGGTTAACTCGTTGGCACAGCTCATCATCACCTTCTTGCTGGAAACAATTGCCTCTTCAAGTTGAAAAATACACATGCCGGTTTGTTTTACAAAGCACGGCGAAAATCGATGACAATGCAGTCTTCTTTTGCGCCGGGATATCGTAAGCCAATGATTCGTAATTTGTTTTTCCCGCATGGCATGGTGCTTGCTCAAACTACGTCGAGGCAAAAGTCCTGCAATGAGGATAAGGCGATGTTCGGTCGTTTATTTTCGGTCTCGACATTGAGACGGAGCTCCTTCGCAGCAGCTCTGGTCAGTGCGATCCTAGGCTCGTCGTCGGCAATGGCAGTACCGATCACAACGAATCCGACATTGTCGTCGGGCGGCAACACGTTTGACTCGTTCACTTGCAACGTCATAGCGCTCGGGGCAACACCGAACAGCTGCGACTTGATCGACGTTAGTTCGCCGGGAATTGCCGGCACCGGCAACCTAACGATACAGGCCAACTTCTCTGCCAGCGGGAACTCGTCTGTCGACGCGCTGATAAGCTATCATCTGAATTCGATATCCGGGGTCAGCGCAGTCGATCTGCATTACAACGGCGCTTTCATGAACGGCGGGGTATCGACCATCATCGAGACGGTATTCTCTGACGCAGCCATGACGAACGAGATCGCGCAGATTCTGGTTAGCTGCTCGGCCGCGGGATGCGACGCTCTAACCAGGAATGCGATCGCCGATCTCGGCGCAACGTACAACGACCTTTACATCGTGAAAGATCTGGCTGCCGGCGGGGGTGCGGCCGGCGATCTGGCCGCCTTCAGCTTCGTCCTCCAGACATTTCAGGTTCCGGAACCGGCCTCGCTGGCGGTGTTCGGTGCCGCGCTGCTCGGGGTGGGACTGTTCCGGCGTCGGCGCAAGGCGTCATAAGCGGCGAGGGAAAAACCCGCACCTTGGCTCGCAAGGGCGCCTCGGGCGCCATTGCGGCTTTCGGGCCGCCGCCGCCGGGCCGACTGCATCAATTCAAAACTTCCCGCTCGCCCGAGCCTGCCTCTCTCGCTAGAATTGCCGCGAAAGGATCTTGCGGGCCGTCGAACAAAGCCGCCGGGTCCGGCAACAGGACGGATGATCATGGCTGAGCATGGCGTCCGCGACGATGAGGCCGCTTCGCGCCGCACGGCGGCGCTAATGGGTTTTGTCGTGATCCTCGTGCTCGCGATCGCCGGCGTGCTGCTGTTTCGCGAGTTGCGCGTCAGCACCAGCATCGAGGATTGCCTGATGGCCGGGCGGCGCAACTGCGCGCCGATCGAGGCGCCCTCGCACCATCGATAGCCGGCTGCGGACGGCCGGCGGCGCCACCCCGGAGCCTCAGCTTCGGGCGTACCACAGCGCTATCAGCGCGACCATTCCGAGGGCGATGCGGTACCAGGCGAAAACGGCAAAACCGTGCCGGGAGACGAAGTCGACAAGCCAGCGCACCACCACCAGCGCGGCGAAAAACGCGATGATAAAACCGACCGCAATGACCCAGCCGTTATCGAACGAGAGTTCGCCGCGGCTCTTGTAGAGGTCGTAGGCGGACGCGCCGAACATCGTCGGGATCGCGAGAAAGAACGAGAATTCGGTCGCCGCCGGGCGACCGACCCCGAGCATCAGCGCGCCCATGATCGTCGCCCCTGCGCGCGAGACGCCCGGGATCATTGCCAGGATTTGACAAAACCCGACGCCGAGCGCGGTGCGCAGCGGCATCGCCTCGACGATACGGATCCGCGGCAGCGGCCGTATCCGCTCGATCAGCAGGATCAGAAAGCCGCCGATCACAAGGCTGACCGCCACCACCCAGGGAGAGAACAGCACTTCCTTGATAAAGCGGTGCAGAAGGACACCCGCCACCGCGGCCGGCAGAAATGCGACAACGATGTTCAGGATAAAGCGCTGCGACGCCGGTTCCGTCAGTAACCCGGCCATGGCGCCGAACAGCCGTTCGCGGTAGACCCAGCACACCGCCAGGATTGCGCCGAGCTGGATCACGACCTCGAAGACCTTGCTGCCCGGTCCGGTGAACCCGAGAAGTTCGGCCGCGAGGATCAGATGACCGGTCGAGGACACCGGCAGAAACTCGGTCAGACCCTCGACGATGCCGAGAATGACGGCGGAAGCGAACAGGGGGGCGAGCATGTCTCGTCGGAGCTGCCACGGGGTCGGCAGCGCCTGCCGATCGAGGCGCGGCGTAGCCGACCGGAACGGCGCCTGTCAATGCCGCTGGGTCCACTCGAGCGGCATGACGGAAATCGAAAGGCGGGCTGGTCAGCCCCCGGCACAAACCATGCGTGTGGTAGCGGACCGTGTTCCGATCCACGGATGAGCGTATCGCGTATTCCCGATCAGCGCCGTGCGGTGGCTCGTCGAATTGCCTCGATCGTGTTCGTGACGATTAGCGCGACGCCGGGCGCGCCAAGTGTCGCGCTGGCCCGGCTCGGATCGCCATTGTCTCCCTCGCCGGGCCTGAGACGGTCGCCGCGCACGAGGCCTGGGTCGAGCGCCATCATCAACGATGTGTCGGCAAGCCCGGCATGGGTGCCGATTTCAGCGGCCGGATAACCGCTCTTTTCTAAAAGCTTCGCGAAACCGTGCGTACTCTCGTCATAGTACTCCCGGATCGCATGCGCGCGCGCCGACGATTTCGCCCACTCGCGGTTGAGCCGCGTTGCCACCGCGACGAGATCGTTCTGATAGGAGCCGTGATCGCCGATCAGCACGATGTCGCGAAAACCGTGCCGCGCGAGACTGCGCGCCGCGTATTCGATGATTTTCTCGAACGCGTCCTGCGGCGCCGTGATCGTGCCGGGGAACCGCATGTGCCCGGTCGGCGGGTCGAGCCCGCCCTCGGGCACATAAGGCAGGACCGGCGCGACGAGCGCGTTGCCCAGCCCGGCCGCGATCTTTCCGGCAAGCAGCCTGACCCGGACATTGTGCTTGCCGATCGCCATATGCGGCCCGTTTTGCTCGGTGCCGCCGATCGGAATGATCGCCGTTGTCTTGCCCGCGGTGATCGCGTCGCGCAGTTCCGTCCAGGTCAAGTCCTCGATATAGACGCTCGCCGGGGCGGCGAAGCACAGGGCCGGTATCAGCATAAACAAAACCACGAGCGGCAGGAGCGAGCTTCTGCTTCGCGCGTCGAGTAATGGTCCGCGACACCGCCTGCCGGTTTTAAACTGCGAGCCGGTGCCTCGCCTTTGGTCGCCCGGCTTCACGCCATCTGCCCATCAGGCGTAGATCTTGACGAGCTCGGCATGCGCCCATTTGACGGCGTCTTCCGGCGCCATTCCTTGCACCGCCTTCGCGTACATGTCGCTGATGAGGTATTTCGAGATGACCTCGGCGGCCTTTCGCGTGGACGGCCCGGCGTAGCCGGCGAACCGACCGCTCTCCGCCGCGGTGCGGAATGGCGCCATGATCGGGTCTTCCTTCCACAATTTGTGGTTTTCCCACATCTTGGTCGGGCCGACCGAGAAGCCCTGCTGTGTCACCCACCACTGCTCGTAGATCTTCGGGTCATGGAACCAACGCAGGAAATCCTTCGCCGCCTTCTGGTTCTTGCTGTAGGCCATGACCATGTCGGCGAACGGCACGTGCCAGCTGAACTGCCCGGCCGGCCCCTTGGGCAGCGGCGTGTGGAAGATGTCGTCACGGAGCGGCTTGCCGTCCGCGGTCTTGTACGAATCGGGCTTGCGTTTCGATTCGATATAGATCGAGGCGCCGTTGTTCGTGGCGCTGATCGAGCCGGAGAGAAAGGCGCGGTTGTTGCCCGAATCGTCCCAGGCGAGGCCGCCCTCGTCGCAGGCGTCCTTCCATAGCCCGACAGCGAACTTTACCGATTCGAGCGTCGCCGGGCTGTCGAGCACGACCGTCTTCCCGTCGGCCTCGACCTCCTTGCCGCCCCACGACCACAGATACGGATACCAGAACGCGTTGGCGTCGCCGAACGCGTGCGCCAACGTCTGACCGAGCGGGCGCCCCTTGGTCTTCAGCTTCTTGCCGGCCTCGCGCCATTCCTCCCAGGTCGCCGGATATTTCTCGGGCCCATAACCAAGCTCGTCCCACCACGAGGTTCGATTGGCGATCTGCAGCCCGACTATCGTATTGGGCACCGCGAGCCATTTTTTTCCGTCAAACGCGATCGCTTTCGAGGTGTCGTAGAACCCGCCCTGGGTTTTGTCGATCGCGTCGCAGATGTCGCTGACATCGACGACGCTGTCGGCATAAAGCTGCGCCCAGTTGTTGATCGCGCCGATGATGTCGGGGCCGGTGCCGGAGGACACCGAAGAGGTGACGCGCGCCTGTATGGTCAACCCATCGACAGTTTCGAGGTTGATTTTGATTCCGAGATCCTTTTGCGCCTGCTCGTTGATCTTGGTTCGCATGGTCTGGTCGGACAGCGGCACATAGTCGGAGCCCCTGACCCAGTGCAGGGTCGTGCCCTGCGCGAAAGCGGGCGCCCGGCCGGATGCCAGAATGCCGGCCAGGCCGCCGGTCGCGGCTGTAGCGGCGCCGGCTCCCGAAAGCTGCACGAACCGGCGTCGATCGATGCGCGTCATCTGCTGTTCCTCCCTTGTGGTACGAAGGCGCGTTGTTGCGAACGAAGCGGTGCCGTCCGTTCCCTCGTTCTGCGGCCGTCCAGCAATCGCGCAAAGAATCCGGCGCGCGAACGTTCTGCTAAGAGTAGATCTTCACCAGTTCGTCATGCGCCGCCTTGACCGCGTCCTCGGCCGGCATGCCCTGGATCGCCTTCGCATACATATCGACGATGATGTATTTGGTCGTGACCTCCGCGGCCTTCTGCGACGGCGGGCCGGCATAGCCGGCGAGGCGTCCGGTAACCGGGATTTTCTTGAACGGCGCCAGCACCGGATCGAGGTTCCACACCGGATGCTCCTCCCACATCTTGGTGGCGCCGGCGGTATAGCCCTGCTGCGAGGTAAACCATTGGTCGAATACCGGCTTCGAGCGGATCCAGCGCATGAATTCCTTGGCCGGCTTCTGGTTCTTAGAATATTGCATCAGCATGTCGGTGAACGGGCCGGGCAGGTTGAATTGACCTCCGGAGCCGGCCGGAATGCCGGCGTGCAGGATGTCGTCCTTCATCGGCTTGCCGGCCTCGGTCAGGTATGAATCCGGCTTCTTCTTGGCCTCGATATAGATCGACGCACCGTTGTTCGTGGCACTGATGCTGCCCGACAGGAAGGCCCGGTTGTTGTTGGTATCGTCCCAGGCGAGCCCGCCCTCATCCATCGTTTCTTTCCACAATGGCACCGCGAACTTCACCGATTTCGATCGTCTCCTTGCTGTTGAGCACGACAGTCTTGCCGTCGGCCTCGACCTCCTTGCCGCCCCACGACCACAGATAGGGATACCACCATCCCGGCGCGTCGCCGAAGGTGTGCCCGGCGGTCTGACCGTACGGATGACCGGCCGCTTTCAGCTTTTTGCCGGCGGCGCGATATTCGTCCCAGTTCTGCGGGAATTTATCCGGGAACCCCGCCTCGGCGAGCCACGACTTGCGATAGGCGACGAGACCGCCGCCGACACACCACGGCAGGCCGATCCATTTGCCTCCGACCGTGCCGACTCTCTTGTTGATGTCGTAATACCCGCCCTGCTCCTTGCCGATCTCGTCGGCGAGATCGCCCACGTCGGCGAGGCTCGCGGCATAGAGCTGCGGCCAGTTGTTCAGCGCAAGGATGATGTCGGGGCCCGTGCCGGACTGGATCGACGACGTGACGCGCGCCTGGATGTCGTTGGCGTTGATCGTTTCGATGTTGAGCTTCATCCCGAGCGCCTTCTGCGCCTCCTGCGTGATCTTTCCCTTCAGCAGCTGATCGGATGCCGGCACGAAATCCGCCCAGCGCAGCCAGTGCACGGTGGTTCCCTGGGCATAGGCCGGGGCGCGCCCAGCGGCGAGAATCGCAGCGAGCCCGCCGGACCCCGCCGTCGCGGCGAGGCCGCCCGAAAGCTGCACGAACCTGCGGCGGTCGATGCGGGTCATCGCGTCTCTCCCCATTTTCTCCGGATGTTGCCGCTGGATGGTAGATAGCGGCATGGCACCGCACAAGACCCGTTGCGGCCCGCGGGTCTTCGGTCGCCGATGAATTTTGGTTATCCCTGCACCGGACTGACGCCGTTTTAGATCGCGTTTTCGGTCTGGTCGTCGAAGAAATGGATGCGGTGCGGGTTGACGCCGAGGCGGAGCTTTTCGTGCACCTTGGCGGTGGCGGTCGGCTCGACCGAGGCGACCATCGTCACGCGCCCGACCGCGATGTCGAGCAGGATTTCGGAGCCGAGCCGCTCGACGACCTCGACGACGGCGTCGAGCGTCAGGTTGGCCGGGTCGGCCTCGGAGGCGAGGTGCAAATCCTCCGGGCGTATGCCGAACGTGAGGTCGCGGCCGGCATAGCGGCCGAGACGGTCCGTCATCGCCGCCGGCACCTTGAGGCGGATGCCGTCGCCGATCGCCCAGAGACCGCCATTCTCGGCCTCGATATGGACCGGCGCGAAGTTCATCGCCGGCGAGCCGATAAACCCGGCGACGAAGCGGTTGGCCGGCTCGTTGTACAGCTCCATCGGATCGCCGACCTGCTGTACCCAGCCGTCGCGCATCACGACAACGCGGTCGCCGAGGGTCATCGCCTCGACCTGATCGTGGGTCACGTAAATCGCCGTCGTGCCGAGCCGCTCGTGCAGCTTTTTCAATTCGACGCGCATCTGCACGCGCAGCTTGGCGTCGAGGTTCGACAGCGGCTCGTCGAACAGAAACACCCGGGGATGGCGGACAATCGCGCGCCCCAACGCAACGCGCTGACGCTGCCCGCCCGACAACTGGCGCGGCTTGCGCCGGAGATATTCGTGGATGCCGAGGATCTCGGCCGCCTCATGGACCCGCTGCCGGATCTCGTCCTTGTCGAATTTCCGCATTTTGAGGCCGAACGCCATGTTGTCGTAGACGCTCATATGCGGATAAAGTGCGTAGTTCTGAAACACCATCGCGATATCGCGATCCATCGGCGCCAGATCATTGACGACCGTGTCGTCGATCAGAACACGTCCCGACGTAATGCTTTCGAGCCCGGCGACCATGCGCAATGTCGTTGTCTTGCCGCACCCGGAGGGACCGACAAGAACGACAAACTCCTTATCGTGGATGTCGAGATTTACATCCTTTACCGCATGCACCTCATCGTATTTCTTGTTGAGGCTGCGCATCACGACCTGAGACATCGGCGCCTATCCCTTTACCGATCCGGTGATGCCGGATACGTAATGTTCAACAAAGAACGAATACACAAACGCAACCGGGATCGACCCCAACAACGCGCCGGCCATCAGCTGACCCCAGTAGAACACGTCGCCGCGGACCAGTTCCGATGTAACGCCGACCGGTACGGTCTTCTGTTCGGGAGAGGACAGGAAGACCAGCGCATAAATGAATTCGTTCCACGACAGCGTGAACGCGAAGATGCCGGCCGACAAAATGCCGGGAATCGCGATCGGAAAGATGATGTAAGCCATTGCTTTCCAGCGCGGCGCGCCGTCGATGCGGGCGCATTCCTCCAGCTCTTTCGGGATGGATTTGAAATAGCCCATCATCAGCCAGGTGCAGAACGGGATCAGGAAAGTCGGGTAGGTCAGGATCAACGCCCACGGCGTGTCGCCGAGCTTGAAATTGCGGATGATGTCGGCGAGCGGGATGAACAGCAGCGTCTGCGGCACCAGATAGGTAATGAAAATGCCGGTACCGATGCCGCCGGCGAACGGGAATTTGAGGCGCGACAGCGCGTATCCGGCGAACAGACCGCAAATCAGCGAGATCACTGTCGATGATATCGCGATGATCATCGTGTTCAGCAGCCACGTCGTAAATAGCGTCTCGGTCAGCAGATCGCGGACATGAACGAGCGTCGGGTTCAGCGTCCAGAATGGCGTGTAGTTCGCCGCGTTCCATGGCCGATATAATTCGCTGTCGGGTCGGAAGCTCGTGACGATCATCCAGTAGAATGGGAACAGCAGCCCGATGACGAACAGGATCAGCGGGATATTGTAGAATACCCAGGTGCGCCAGCGTGCTCCTTCGATCATGGCTCAGACCGTCTCCACCCGACGAATGTACAAGAGCTGAATGATGACGACGAGCAACAGCACCGGGAAGATTGCCAGCGATACTGCCGCTCCCTCGCTCAACAGCCCGGTGCCGACGCCGATCTGATAGGCGTAGGTCGCGAACAGATGCGTTGCATTCGCCGGTCCGCCGCCGGTCAACACATAGACCAGCTGGAAGTCGGCGAAGGTCTGGATTACCGAGAACAGCACGACGACCATTGTCACCGGCAGCAGCAGCGGCCAGGTCACATGACGGAAGCGGTTCCACGCGCGGGCGCCGTCGATTGCCGCGGCCTCGTGTAATTCGGGGCTGATCGTCTGCAACCCGGCGAGCAAGGTGATCGCGAAAAACGGCACGCCGCGCCAGACATTGACGATCATCACGGAGATCATCGCCAGATCGGGGTCGCCAAGCCAGTTGATGCGGCCGTCAATCAGCCCAAGGTGAAACAGCATCCAGTTCAGGACGCTGAAGGTCGGGTCGAACATCCACTTCCAGGCAAAGGTCGACAGCACCGTCGGGATGATGAACGGCAACAGAATGAAGGCGCGCACGAACGCCTTGCCGCGGAAATGCCGGTTCAACAACAGCGCCAGCCAGAGACCGAGGGCCAGCTTGAACACCGTCGTGACGAATGTATAGAGAAACGTGTTGTAGACCGCGACGCGAAAGATGCTGTCATTCCACAGTTTTTGGAAATTATCGAGACCGACGAAATGGCCGGGCACCCCGACCTTCGTGTCGGTCACCGCGAGCAGCACGCCCATTACAAACGGATAGGCGATAAACAATCCGAGCAGCACGATAGTCGGCAGTAGTAAGGCGGTCGCGAGCCACCGCTCGTCTTCCAGGACCCGGGTGATCGGGCCGCGCCGCGGCAGCGCGGTGTAGCTCGCGGTACGCGCCGCCTGGTCGATTGTTGCCATCGTGCGTTCCTCCCGGCGGCGCCGGAATTTAGCCGTGAATCCTCACGTGATGCTTAGGTAACCACTTCATCGCGACCGCAGGCGCCGTTGCCCCGGACCGCCTTCGCGGACCTATCACGTCGAGCAAGGCGGCGACGCATAAAACACATCCTCCCAAAGGGCTCCAAAAAAGCCCGTTTTGGCACTCCTTGGGGCCGATCTTTAGAGGGAACCGCGCCGCCGCACAAGGGGCCGTCGGATGCCAGCGGTCATGCCGAGGCGTCATGGAGGGTTATGGCGCAAGTGGTTTGCTCTTGCATCCCAAACACCCTCATCTATCGCGGCCAAACGTGCTTTAATCCGCTGGCCGTCGCGCTGACGCAGTCTGCAACGGCAACCGCGAACCGGATGATGCCGGGCTGAAGGAGACACCATGAACCGCAAGGACAGCGAGGATCTCGTCCGGGTCGGGCCGGGCACGGTGATGGGCGAATTGATGCGGCAGTATTGGATTCCGGCGGCGATGTCGGCGGAGCTGAAAGCCGACGGCGACCCGATGCGGCTCGTGCTGCTCGGCGAAAAACTGATCGCATTCCGCGACAGCTCGGGGCGGGTCGGCATCATGGACCACAAATGCCCGCACCGTTGCGCCTCGCTGTTCCTCGGGCGCAACGAGGGAAACGGCATCCGCTGCATCTATCACGGCTGGAAATTCGACGCGGACGGCAACTGTCTCGACACGCCGAACCTCGCCGGCAACCCGGATTTTAAGAACCGCATCAAGGCCAAGGCTTACCAGGTGGCGGAGCGCAATGGCCTTGTGTGGGTCTTTATGGGCAAGCGCGCCGCGGCGCCGCCGCTGCCGCAGATCGAGGCGACGCTGCTGCCCGAGAGCGACGTGACGATCTCGTTCGTGCAGCGCGAGTGCAACTGGCTGCAGGCATTGGAAGGCGATATCGACACTTCGCATTTCGGATTTCTGCACGCAGGCGGAATTGAGCCGGAGATCGTGCCGGAAGACAGCCTGTTCCGCTTCACGGTGACCAACCGTGCGCCGGAATACCATGTGACCGACACCGACGCTGGCACGATGTACGCAGCCTATCGGGAGGCCGAGCCGGGCAAGACCTACTGGCGCTTCGCCAATTTCATGCTGCCGTTCTGGACGCAGACGCCGCAGGGCAAGTTCACCGAGCATCTGCACAACCGCGCCTGGGTTCCGATGGACGACAACCACACGATGTTCGTCAGCCTGACGTGGCGGCGGCACCCGCCCTCGATTGGTCCGGACAAGGATGGCCGCACGATGCCCGGGTTCCAGCGCGCCTTCGACTACCTGCCGAACAATACGGATTGGTACGGACGCTGGCGGCTGCGCGGCCGGCCCGAGAATGACTGGCTGATCGATCGCGAGGCGCAGCGGCACGGCGGCAACTACACCGGCATCGAGGGCATCCACGCGCAGGACCAGGCGGTGACCGAGAGCATGGGACCGATCACCGACCATCTATTCGAGCATCTGGCGCCAAGCGACCGGATGATCATGGCGACCCGCCGCCGGCTGCTGGAGGCGGCGCGGGCGTTGGCGGAAGCGGGCACGGTGCCGCCCGGCGTCGACGAGCCGGCGATCATGTATCCGGTCAGGAGCGGCGACTTCGTAACCGATGCGCGGCTCGGCTGGCGCGACGCTTACGACCGCGAGATGCGCGCCGCGGTCCGCCCGCTGAAGATGGCGGCGGAGTAGTCGGATGAGCAGGCTCGAAGATTACGCGAACAAATACCAATGCGTCCGTTTCGAGCGGCGCGGCGGCATCCTGCAGATGACGCTGCACACCGAGGGGGATTCGCTGCGCTGGGGGTTCGGGCCGCATGCCGAATTGCCCGAGGCATTTCACGATGTCGGCGGCGACCGCGACAACCGGGTCGTGATCCTGACCGGTACCGGCGCCGAGTTTTCCGGGCCGCGCGCCACCCCCGGCACCTCGTCCTTTCCGACCCGGCCGCCGGCCGACCGCATCGACCGCATCCATTGGGAAGGCCGGCATCTCTTGATGCGGCTGCTTGAAATCGAAGTGCCGGTGATCAGCGCGATCAACGGCCCGGCCTGGCGTCATTCGGAGATCCCGCTCTTGGGCGATATCGTGCTCGCCGCCGACACGGCGCAGTTCCAGGATTCGGCGCATTTCCCGTCGGAGGTGGTACCCGGGGACGGGATGCACATCGTGATGCCGCTGCTGTTGGGCCTCAATCGCGGGCGCTATTACCTGTTGACCGGGCAGACGCTCGATGCGCAACAGGCGCACCAATTCGGTCTTGTCGCAGAGGTGCTGCCGCCCGACCGGCTGATGTCGCGCGCCTGGGAACTGGCCGAGGATCTCGCGAAAAAGCCGACCCTGGCGCTGCGCTACACGCGGCTGCTGCTGACCGAGTACCTGCGCCGCCAGATGCACGATCTGCTCGGCTACGGGCTCGGCATGGAGCTTCTGGCGCTGCTTGAAAAGCCGGAGGCGCAGCCGTGACGCTGGCTCAACGCAGCCGTGGGGCGGCGCGCATCAGCCAGACCAGCGGGACGCCGGAAGCGGCGGTCAGCGCCAGCAGATAAAAAGAATTGATATAGCCGATCATCAGCGCCTGCCGCTGAACCTGTCCGGCCAGCCGCAGCAGACCTCCTACGGTTTCCATATTCCAGGCGTCGGGCAGCCCGGGAAACGAGAGTGCCTTGTTGTAGGGCGAAATGAACTCGACGAGGCGCGAATAGTTCGCCGCGGCGGAACGCACGAGCAGCACCACGGTCACCGAAATGTAGAGGCTCGAGCCGAAATTGCGCACCAGGGTAAACACGCCCGATGCCTCGGTGATCTGGTTGGCCGGCAATGTCGCGAAGGCGAGCACCGTCATCGGCGTGAAGGCAAGCCCGAATCCGAACCCCTGCAACGCATTCGTCCAAAACACGTCGAAGCTTCCGACATTGATGTCGAACCCGGACATCGACCAGGCGGCGTAGGCCTGCGCACAAAGTCCGATGGCTACCGACAGCCTCGGATAGCGACGCGAGAACGGCACGACGACAAGGAACGCCATCCAGTTGCCGACGCCGCGCGAGGCCAGCAGGAGGCCGATTGCGCTGTCGGGATAGTTGCGCAGATCATGCAGCAAGCCGGGTATCAGCACGAGGCTGGTAAAGGCCAGCATCCCCATGAAGAACGCGAGCACGAGACCGATCGCGAAATTGCGGTCGAGCAGCAGGCGAAGGTCAAGGAACGGACGGGTGGCGGTCAGGCTGTGCGCCAGAAAAATCCAGAACGCGACCACCGCTGTGAAGGCCTCCAGACAGATCTCGGGCGACTCGAACCAGTCGAGCCGCTGCCCCCGGTCGATCATCAACTGCAGACAGGTGATCGCCACCGAGAGCGCGAGGAACCCGGTCCAGTCGAGCTGTGTGCGGCTGCGGTCCTGGTACTCCGCCAGGCAGACCCAAATCAGCGCCATGGCCACGATGCCGGGCGGAACGATCATGAAAAAGGCGGCGCGCCAGTTGTAGGCCTCGGCCATGACGCTGCCGAAGATCGGACCGAACACAGGGCCCATGACGCTGCCTGCGCCCCAGATCACCATTACCGCCGTATGCAGGTGGCGCGGGAACGTCGCGAGCACGATGCCCTGGCCCATCGGCATGATTGTCGCGCCGAACAGACCCTGGCCGATGCGGTACAGAACGAGGGTTTCGAGACTATCGGCCATGCCGCACAGGAACGACGAGACCGTAAAGCCGAGTACCGAATAGAACATCACGTTGCGCCAGCCGAGCCGGCTCGCCAGCCAGCCGGTCATCGGCGTCCCTACCGCGGTGGCAACGAGGTTCAGCGTGATAACCCAGGAAATCTCGTCCTGCGTCGCCGACAGGCTGCCGCGGATCTGCGGCAGCACGACATTGGCCAGCGTGATCGTCATGCCGAACAGCAGCGTCGACATTTGCACGGTCAACAGGACCATCCATTGCCGCAGACCGATGCTGAACAGACCGGGCAGCTTCGCGGCGGAGCTTGTGGCTTCTCGAGCGGGGGGTGGCGCCGGTTTTTGCGACGGTGCTGCGACGCGGGTGGTGTCGGCTATCGACAAGACAGGCTACCGGGCACGAACGCGGACCACATTCCCATCACGCCGCGAGGCAACCGCTTCACGCCGGGCGGTGCCGCGAGTTTGGGCAATCCGCGATCCTATCGTCCCGGCCGAAGCGTGACCACCGGGGCGGGGCGCATGACGCCTACCCGCTCAGCTATGTCGGGTGTACTGTGCGCCGCCTCCGCGTAAGAGGACTGATTGAGGGCAGGGCATGGCGCACGGCGTGCATTTCTTCATGAATCCCGGGCCGACGAATATTCCGGACCGCATTTTGCGCGCGATGGACCGCGGCGCGATCGACTTTACCGGGGCGGAGTTCAAGGCGATCTCGGAGGAGTGCTTCGCCGGTCTGAAACGCGTGTTCAAGACCGAGGGCACGATCCTCGCCTATGCCGCGACCGGGCATGGCGCGTGGGAGGCGGCGCTGGTCAATCTGTTCTCGCCGGGCGACCGGATTCTGGTCGTGGAGAGCGGGTTCTTCTCGCTGAACTGGGGGATGCGCGGCGAGGCGTTCGGTCTCGATGTCGAGACATTGCCGAAGGACTGGCGCCATCCGGCCGACCCGGCAAAGCTTGAAGCGCGGCTGCGCGAGGATCGCGAGCACCGCATCAAGGCGGTGCTGCTCGTGCATTGCGAAACCTCGACCGGCGTCATCAATCCGGTCGCCGAACTGCGGCAGGCGATCGACGCGGCAAGTCACCCGGCGCTGTTCCTGGTCGATACGATCTCCTCGCTCGCCTCGATCGACTTCCGAATGGATGAATGGGGCGTCGATGTCGTCGTCGCCGGCTCGCAAAAGGGGCTGATGCTGCCGACCGGCATGGCCTTTACGGCGGTCAGCGCCAAGGCGCTCGCAGCCGCCGCCGACGCCAAATTGCCGCGGGTTTATTGGGACTGGAAGCGGCTGCTCGGGGAGGGCTCGCAGGCTTATTGGAACGGTACGGCGCCGGTGCATTTTTTCTACGGGCTGCGGGAGGCGCTGCGGATGTTGGAGGAGGAGGGGCTCGACAACGTCTTCGCCCGCCATCGGCGGCTGGCCGAGGCGACGCGCACGGCGGTGCGCGCGTGGACCGGTAACCGCGGTCCGGAGATCTATTCCGTCGAAAAAGAGGCGCAGTCGAACACAATTACCGCGGTGCTGGTGCCGGAAGGCTGTGACGCCGACGCGGTGCGCCAGATCGCGCTCGACCGGTTCAACGTGTCGCTCGGCGGCGGGCTCGATCGATTGAAGGGCCGGGTCTTCCGGATCGGCCATCTCGGCGATCTGAACGAGCCGATGTTGATCGGCGCCATCGCCGCGGTCGAGATGACGCTCGAGGCGGCCGGCGTGCCGCACGGCAAGGGCGGGGTCGACGCGGCGATGACGTATCTCGGCTGTCACGAATAGCCGCTATGTTTCGGCCGGCGTTTGACCGCCGGCGCACTCCGCCTCCATCATGCCGGGCGGCGTCGCTCGAAACGCCTGGATCCGAGAGGGGAGGGAGACCGGTGAGCCGTCCGCGCGCTGCCGACGATTATACAACCATACGCGCTCGCCTGGAGGAGTTGCGCCGAGAGCGCGAACAGAGCCTGTCCGGTGAGGCAGCACAGCCGGCGCGAACCGGTTCGCGGCGCGGCGAGAGCGACACCGAACGGCGCCGCCGCGAACGGATCGACGGCGCGCCGCCGCCCTGGGTCCCGACGATTTTCGTCAGGAAACCGCGATCTTAGAACACGAGATCGGTTAGCGGGAAGCGGCGGCCGGCACGGCTGCGGCGGGGCCGCCTTCCTGCCAGCGCCCGGCTTTTTTCAGCGCATCGGCGACCTCCGGCGGCATGTACTTCTCGTCGTGCTTGGCGAGGACGCTGGTGGCGGCGAATACGCCGTCCCGGCGCAGCCGGCCTTCGGCAACGACACCCTGGCCTTCGCGGAACAGGTCCGGCAGCACACCGTCATAGATAACCGAAACGGTCGCCTTGCCGTCGGTGACGCGGAAATCGACGCCGTGCCCGGCAGGCTGCCGCCGCAGGCTCTGCGGTTCGACGAGCCCGCCGATGCGGATGCGGCGGTCGGGGCCGATCGATTTTTCGGCCAGGTCGCTCGGGCTGTAGAAGAACACGAGATTGTCGTTGAACGCGACCAACACCAAAGCGGTCGCGGCGGCCAGCAGGAACATGCCGACCCCGAGCGCGGCGAGACGGCGCCGCTTGCGCGTCATCGGCGCCGGCCGCTTGGCTGATCGGGTCGCCGCTGCAACCGGTCGAGGGACGCCTCGCTGCCGCGATGGGCGCGCCAGGAATGCCAGGCGAGACCGCCGAGCACCGCGCCGGCGACCGCATAGGCCGGCCAGACGAACGCCGCGTATCCGCCCATTGAACTCCATTCGGCAAGCCAGTGGACGACTCCCGGCAGAATGCTCTCCATGATGGCGGCCTCAGCGCAGCGCCGGGCGGACGGCTTGGATCGCTGGCTCCGTCCTGGTTTTGGCGCCGAATGCCGGCGCATGGAGATGCAGCGCCTCGATCTTGCGCTGGTTAAGCGCGGTCCGAATGCGCAGCAGCAGCAGCCAGACGAACAGCAACGTGAACGCGAACGACATCACCAGCAGCGGCAGCAGCATCGAAGTGGCGATCGCTGGTCCGCCGATGCGGACGACGCTGGCCGGCTGGTGCAGCGTGTTCCACCAATCGACGGAAAACTTGATGATCGGCAGGTTGACGACGCCGACCAGGGCCAAGAGCGCCCCGGCGCGCGCGCCACGGCTGCGGTCGTCGAACGCGTTCACCAGCGCGATATAGCCGAGATAGAGGAAAAACAGCACCAGCACCGAGGTCAGCCGCGCGTCCCACACCCACCACGCGCCCCACATCGGCCGCCCCCACAGCGAGCCGGTCGCCAGGCAGACGAGCGTGAAGGCCGCGCCAACGGGCGCCGCCGCCTGCCCCGCGATCTCGGCCAGCGGATGGCGCCAGACCAGCGCGATTGCGCTCGACACCGCGACGAACAGATAGACCGACAGCGCCATCCAGGCGGACGGGACATGGATGAACATGATCCGGACGGTTTCGCCCTGCTGGTAGTCGGGCGGGGCCCCGACAAGCGACCAGACGAGGCCGACGGCCAGCATGGCGGCGGTCGCGGCTCCGAGCCACGGCAACACCGTCCCGCTCACGCGCATGAAGCGCGCCGGGTTGGCCAAGCGGGTCAGCATCGTGCTGCCTTTCTCATCGGATGCCGCATGAATGCCGGTATATTTAGCGCGTTTCCGCAGGCACGCCAGCAGAAGCCGGTGTCACGGAAGGCCGCAGCTAAGGCTTTCGAGCCGCGTCACTCGATCGCCTGGCGGAGCGCGGCGGCGATGGCGAGCGGCGCGAGCGGTAAGGCCGCAAGCGTCAAGGCGGCGAGCAGCAGCAGGTGAGAGCGCGCGCCGTCCGCCGTCAGCGTCGCCTCGACCGCTCCGGTCCCGAAGATCAGCAGCGGCAGGTATAGCGGCAGGACGAGCAGCGATACCAAGACGCCCGGCCGCCGCGCGCCCAGGGTCAAGCCGGCGGCAATCGCGCCCAAAAGGCTCAGCGCCGGGGTACCGAGCAGCAGACTCCCGACCAGCGCTGGTATCGCCGCCGGATCGAGGCTGACGAACACGGCCAGCAGCGGGCTGATCACGGTCAGCGGCAGGCCGGTCGTCAGCCAATGCGCCGCGGCCTTGGCCAGCACCGAAATCTCCAGCGGCGTCGCCGAGATCGCGATTAGATCGAGGCCGCCATCGGCGTGATCGGCGGCGAACATGCGGTCGAGGCTCAGCACGGCGGCAAGCAGCGCCGCGGTCCAGATGATCCCGCCGGCGATGCGGCCGAGCAGTTCCGGCTCCGGGCCGACCCCGAACGGAAACAGCAGCACGGTCATGACGAAAAATCCGAGCGCCAGCCCGACATCGCCTCCCTGGCGCAGCGACAGGCGGAGATCGCGGCGCAGCAGCCCGAGAAACGCCGTCATCGGCTCGCCGTCACTCTCGGTTTGCGGCAGTGATTTTCACCAACCCGCGCCGCGTCCGGGACACCCGGGGGCCGCGCCCCCACCCTGACCCTGCTTCGCTTGCGGTGGAGCAAAGGGTGGCGGCGCGGGTCAGCTTCAATGCCGGCTGATATCACCATACCGAGGCGAGCGCATCCTCCGGCGTGACGGCGTAATCGTCGAGCCGGATCGTGGCCGCACCGGTCAGCGCCAATGACTGGTGTGTTGCGATGGCCAGCCGGCCGCCGGCGGCCCGATGCTCGGCGATGGCGGTCATTAGCCTGACCTCGCCATCGCCGTCGAGCGCGGCAGTCGGTTCGTCGAGCAGCCAGACAGGGCAGGGGGAGGCGACCAGCCGGGCCAGCGCGAGCCGCCGCCGCTGCCCGGCCGAGAGGACTCGGCACGGCCAGTCGGCGACGCCTCCCAGGCCAAAGCGGTCGAGCGCCGCCTCGATTGCCGGGTTCGCCGCGCCGCGCAGCGCCGCCCAGAAGGACAGTGTCTCGCGCGGGCTCAGCGCGGGCTTGATCGCGTCGAGATGGCCGGCATAGCCGATCGCGGCGCGATAGCGGGCCGGATCCGCCGCGACCGGTTCGCCCTCCCAGAGCAGCCGCCCCTCGACCGGGGCAAGCAGTGTCGCGAGCAGGCGCAAGAGGCTCGACTTGCCGCTGCCGTTGCTGCCGGTCAGCACCAGCGCACCGCCCGCAGGCAAGCGAAGGTCGAGCGCTGCGAAGACGAGCCGCCCGCCGCGCCGGCAGGCCAGCCCTTCGCCGATAAGCGCGTCCTCGCCTGCAATTTGGCTCGGCACGTCTCACTCCCGGAAATGCGCCGGCCGGCGCTGCTCAGTTTCGGCCGACGATGTTATCGATCAGCGAATCCAGCAGCGGCGCCAGCCTGGCATAGCCGATTTCGCTGAAATGCAGTCGGTCCGGCGATATTTCTGCCGTCAGCATTCCTTGTGCATCGAGCAATGCGCCGCCGATATCGGCGTAGAACACGGTCCGGCGGTCGGTGCAGCTGGAAATCAGCCGGTTGACGGCCACCACCTTGCGCCGCAGCTCGGAAGCGGGCGAGGGGCCTCGCGGCAGCAGTCCCAAAAGCAGGATCGGCGTCTCGGGCAGCCGCGTTCGCAGATACAGCAGATTGGCGCGGACGCCCTCGGCGGCCAGTTCGGGCGAGCGCGGCGGGCCGTCATAGGACAGATCGTTGGTGCCGATCAGCAAAATCACCAGGGCAGGCGGCGGACCGTCGAGATTGCCGTTCCGCAGCCGCCAGAGCAGCGTTTCGGTCCGGTCGCCGCTGACCCCGGCATTGAGGACCCCGCGCGGCTGCATATGCTCGTGCCAGACGTGCGGCGCATCGTGCGGGAAGCGCTCGGTCAATGAGTTGCCGAGAAACAGCACGCGGCGCGGCGTGGTCCTGACCTGTTCGTTGATTGCCTCGAACCGCTTCACCGGCCACGCGGTGACGCGGGGCGCCGGCCTGGGCAGCGCTTCCGACGTAAATGGGGCGCAGGGCAGCGTCGGCTGTGCCGCGGCGGCCGGGTTCGCGCCCGGCCACGCCAGGACGAAGCAGACGATTGCGGTTGCGATCCGGCTCGGCATTCGCCGCCTGACGAAGGTCAGCGATCCGGCGCCAGCGCAATCGCCGCGACGACATCGCGCAGGCTGGCTGCCTGATCGAGTTGTGCCAGCAACAGATGCAATCGCTCGACCTGGGCCGGCGGCAGCGCGCGTCCGGCGCAGTTCGCGAATTTCGCACGCAATGTCTCGGCCGGGAGCGGATTGTCGGGGCCGCGCCCGAGCGCGTAGCCGATCCGTTTCGCGATCGTGCGCCCGTTGTCAAAAGTGATTCGTACCTCGGCGCCGAGCGGTTCGCCGCCGCCGTTTGCCGCTTCCGGGAACGGCGCCGCGTGGATGCGGCGCATCAGCGCGCGCGCGGCCGGATCGCGGAACGCCTCGCCCTCGAAATGCTCAAGCACGATATGGCCGTCGAGCAGCGCGCGGGCGAGGCAATATTGCACGCTGAACTTTGCGTCGAGCCCGGATTGCGGATCCGGCCGGTCGGTGTGGGCGAGGCGGCGCGGATGGGTCCACGATTCGATGCGCGCCACCTTGTCCGGCACGATTTCGTATTCGGCGCGCAAGGTCAGCATCGCATCGATCGCCGGGTGCGTGCTGCCGCAGCACGGATGCTGCTTGATGCCGAGCCCGGGGGAGACAATGTCGTAGGGCCGCCCCCAATCGGCGAGGATCGCGTCGGCCTCGAAATTGCCGGCGCCGTTGAACACGCGCAGAAAGCCGTGCTTGTGCTCGAGTGCGGCGTCGTTGGCGGTGAACCCCTCGCGCGCCAGCGTTGCCGCGAACAGGCCGTTGCGCGCCGTGTGCCCGACATGCAGCGGCTTTGTCATCGTGCCGAAATTTGCCTTCACGCCCGACGCGAGCGAGGCCGCGATCGCCAGCGCCTGCCCCGTTTTCGCGCGGTCGAGGCCGATCAAGTGAACGCAGGCGGCCGCCGCGCCGAATACGCCCAAAGTTGCGGTCGGGTGCCAGCCCTTTTCGTAATGGTACAGGTTGACGCCGCGGCCGATGCGGGTCTCGGTCTCGAACCCGGCGACATAGGCGGCGATGAAGTCGCGCCCGGTGCAGTCGAGGGTTTCGCCCAAGGCAAACAGCGCCGGCACGATCGGCGCCGATGGGTGCCCGCCCATCGAATTGCTGACGTCGTCGAAATCGAGCGCGTGCGCCGCCGTGCCGTTGATCAGCGCAGCATCGAGCGGCGCGGCGCGGCGATCGGCCCCGAAGATCAGGCATTCGCCGCCGCCGTCGCTGCCGGCGCTGGTTCCGAGGACACGCGCAACGATCCGGGCGCACGGCTCGGCGGCGCCGGCCAGCGTGACGCCGACCGTGTCGAGGATCGCCGCCTTCGCCCAATGCACCGCTTCCGGCGGCAGAGCGGAGTATGAGATGCGGCCGATGCGTTCCGCTATTCCCTCGATGATCGTTGTCATGTCATTTCCTGAATGCGGTGGGTGTTCCTTGCCGTTCTATTCGCTGCAGTATCGCACGCCCCTTGTATCGGGCCGCGATTTCGATGTCATTCGCGCGCCAACCGGGGCCGACGGCCATCACTTCGCCGCTACCCTGGCCCCCCGCTTCTGCGAGGGTGACGCGGGGGGTGGGGGCTGGAGACTGCGGACATACACTGTCCTGAGAAGGGTTACAGTGGCGCGATTGACGCGGCGGCCGGCCGGCTGTAGCGTCCGCCCGCCGTCGATAGCGGTGTGGGTTTCGCCTTCCCATATGGGGGAAGGCCGGCTGGTCCGCGAGTTTCGCGCGCCGGCCTTTCGGTTATGTCGAGATCGGATTCGCCATGTTCGACGCCCTCAGCGATCGCCTGAACGATGTCTTCGACCGGCTGCGCCGGCAGGGAGCGCTGAGCGAGGACGATGTCGCAACCGCCATGCGCGAAATCCGCGTTGCCTTGCTTGAAGCCGACGTCGCGTTGCCGGTGGTGCGCGACTTCGTCAACAGCGTGCGCGAGAAGGCCATCGGGCAGGAGGTCGTGCGCTCGGTGACGCCGGGGCAGATGGTCGTCAAGATCGTGCACGATCATCTGGTCGAGGTGCTCGGGGGCGGCGAGGCTCCCCGCAAGGGCGACGGCATCGACCTCAACGCGACGCCGCCGGTCGGCATCATGCTGGTCGGGCTGCAGGGGTCGGGCAAGACGACGACCTGCGCCAAGATCGCGCTCAGGCTGAAGAACCGCGAGCGCAAGAAGGTGTTGATGGCCTCGCTCGACGTGCAGCGTCCGGCGGCACAGGAGCAGTTGGCGCAACTCGGGCGACAGATCGGCGTCACGACACTGCCGATCGTACAGGGGCAGCGTCCCGTTGAAATCACCAGGCGTGCGCTCGAGGTCGGGCGGCGCGAGGGCTACGACGTCGTGATGCTCGACACGGCGGGCCGGCTGCACGTCAACGAGGAATTGATGCTCGAAGTCGCGGCGGTGCGCGCGGCGGCGACGCCGCATCAGACCCTGCTCGTCGCCGACGCGATGACCGGCCAGGACGCGGTCAATGTCGCGAAGGCGTTCGGCGAGCGCGCCGGGATTACCGGGATCGTCTTGACCCGCGTCGATGGCGACGCGCGCGGCGGCGCCGCCTTATCGATGCGGGCGATCACTGGCAAGCCGATCGTGCTGATCGGCACCGGTGAGAAAATCGACGCGCTCGAACCGTTCCACCCGGACCGGATCGCGGGGCGCATTCTGGGCATGGGCGACGTCGTCAGCCTCGTCGAGCGTGCTTCGGAAACCGCCGATGAGGAAGAGGCCGAAAAGCTTGCCCGCAAGATGGAGAAGGGCAATTTCGACCTCGACGATCTCGCCGCCCAGTTCCGCCAGATCCGCCGGATGGGCGGGATGAGCGGGATGCTCGGGATGCTCCCCGGGGTCGGCAAGATCAAGAAGCAGATGTCGGACGCCAATATCGACGAGAGCATCATCAAGCGCCAGGAGGCAATCATCGGGTCGATGACGAAGCCCGAGCGGCGCAACCCGAAGCTGTTGAACGGCTCGCGCCGGCGCCGCATCGCGAGCGGCTCGGGCACCTCGGTGCAGGACGTCAACCGGCTGTTGAAGCAGTATCAGGACATGGCCGGGATGATGAAGAAGATGAAAAAACTCGGGCAGAAGGGGCTGATGCGTCACGGCCTGTCGGCGATCCTGCCGCAGGGCTTGCGGCATTAGCCGATGTCCGCATGCCTGGTAACGAAATTCACAAGATGGGCTGAGCGCAGCGGAGCCCATCACCCGTTTGCATCCGGACTACCCGCTGGGCTTCGCCTCGCTCAGCCCATCCTACAAAAGGACCCTGTATGTCTCTGAAAATCCGGCTGGCGCGCGGCGGCGCCAAGAAGCGGCCGTTCTATTCGATCGTCGTTGCCGACTCGCGCAGCCCGCGCGACGGCCGGTTTATCGAGAAGCTCGGCACCTATAATCCGATGCTGGAACGCGATCACACGGACCGCGTAACCTTGAAGGAAGAGCGCATCCGGCACTGGCTCGGTGTCGGGGCGCAGCCGACCGAGCGAGTGGCAAAGTTCCTTGGGAACGCCGGCGTCATCGAAAAGCCGGCAGTTCGCCAGACTCCGATCAAGTCGGCCCCGAAGGCCAAAGCGCAGGAGCGCACCAAGGCCGCCGCCGAGGCCGCGTCTGCCGCCTCGGGGAGCGCCTGATCCCGCGAGAGCTGACAAGCTGGGCTTGCTCATGAACGCGCAGGAGAAGCGGGTCTGCGTCGGCGTCATCACCGGCGCGCATGGGATACGCGGCGCGGTGCGGCTCAAGAGCTTCACGGCCGAACCCGAGGATGTCGCCGGCTACGGTCCGCTCGAAGACGAGCGGGGCGAGCGGCACTTCGCGCTGCGCATCGTCGGTAGTGCCAAAGGGGTGCTGATCGCCGCGATCTCCGGCATTGACGACCGCGATCGCGCCGAGGCGCTGCGCGGGCTGCGTCTTTATTTGCGGCGTTCGGCGCTGCCGCCGCCGGAAGAGGAGGAGTACTACCACGCCGACTTGATCGGGCTCGACGCGGCGCTCGCCGACGGCACGCCGATCGGCAGGGTACGCGCGGTGCATGAGTTTGGGGCCGGCGACATGCTGGAAATCGAACGCGCGAGCGGGCCGCCGGTCATGGTGCCGTTTACCCGGGCGGTCGTGCCGGTGGTCGATCTCGATGCCGGCTGCCTGGTGATCGATCCGCCGACCGGATTGCTCGACGAAGCAGCGCCGCGGCGGCGCGGTCCCTACCCTAACCCTACCCCGCTTGCAGGGGAGGGGAGAGGGGATGAGAAGCCTCTCCCGCTTGCGGGGGAAGGAAGGGGAGGGGGCAAGCGGGCGAGCAACCGGAAGAACGCGCCCGCTTTCGTGCCGGCGGATGCGGAGCGCGACGCATGACCTGGCGCGCGACGGTCCTGACGATTTTCCCGGAAATGCTGCCGGGGCCGCTGGCCTATTCGCTGGCCGGCAAGGCGCACCGGGCAGGGATTTGGCGGCTGGAAACGGTGGACATCCGCGATTTCGCGCGCGATAAACATCGCTCCGTCGACGATCCGCCGTTTGGCGGCGGCCCGGGCATGGTAATGCGCCCCGACGTGCTCGACGCGGCGATCGCCGGTTCCGGCGGGATGGGGCCATTGCTGCTGCTGTCGCCGCGCGGGCGTCCGCTCGACCAGGAATCCGTGCGGGCGTTTGCCGAGGGGCCCGGGGTCACGCTGATTTGCGGGCGGTTCGAGGGCGTGGACGAGCGCGTTATCGAGGCGAGGTCGATCGAGGAGATCAGTCTCGGCGATTTCGTGCTGTCGGGCGGTGAGCCGGCCGCGATTGCGCTGATCGACGCGTGCGTGCGTCTGCTGCCGGGGGTGCTCGGGTGCGCCGACACGCTGGACGAAGAGAGTTTTGCCGCGGGCCTGCTCGAATATCCGCATTATACGCGGCCGCAGATATGGCAGGATCGGGAGGTGCCGGAGGTGCTGGTATCGGGCAACCACCGGCAGATCCTGATGTGGCGGCGGGCGCAGGCGGAGCGATTGACGCGCGAGCGGCGTCCCGATCTGTGGCGGCGCTACCTCGCGGCGCAGGACGGCGGCGAGTTGAGGCGAGAGGGTGAACAAAGATGAATATCCTGCAGCAGATCGAAGCCGAGCAGGTCGCGAAACTGGTCGCGGCGCGCGCGGTGCCGCCGTTTCAGCCGGGCGATACGGTACGCGTCAGCCTGCGCGTTGTCGAGGGTGAGCGCGAGCGCATCCAGGCCTTCGAAGGCGTCTGCATCGCGCGAAAGAACGCCGGGATCAACTCGAATTTTACGCTGCGCAAGATTTCCTACGGCGAGGGCGTCGAGCGCGTCTTCCCGCTGCACTCGCCGCGCATCACCGCGATCGAGGTCGTTCGCCGCGGCGCCGTGCGGCGGGCCAAGCTCTATTATCTGCGCGGCCGCCGCGGCAAGTCCGCGCGCATCGCCGAACGCGCCCGCGACGACAACCGGCGCGAACGCAGCGCTTCGGCCGAAGCAGAGGCGTGAGGCGGAGAGGAAAGGAATTTTGGCTCGTCACTCCCGCGCAAGCGGGAGTCCAGGGCACCGGCCGGACCTTGCCTCTGGATGCCCGATTTCGCGGGCACGACGTTGACTGTGGAGTGAATGCATGACCCGACCGCGCACGTTGTTCGACAAGATCTGGGACAGCCACGTGATCGCCCCGCAGGGCGAAGGCACTTACCTGATCTATATCGACCTGCACCTGATCCACGAGGTGACAACGCCGCAGGCCTTCGAAGGGCTGAAACTCGCCAGGCGCAAGGTGCGCCGCCCCGACGCGACCTTCGCGGTGGCCGACCACAACATCCCGACCGGCAACCGCGCCGCCGGCATCGATGATCCGGAGTTGCGGCTGCAGGTCGAAACGCTCGAACGCAACGTCGTCGAGTTTGGCGTCCCGTATTTCCCGATCGACAGCCTGGACCAGGGCATTGTCCACATTATCGGTCCGGAGCAGGGCCTATCGCAGCCTGGCATGACGATTGTCTGCGGCGACAGCCACACGGCGACGCACGGCGCCTTGGGCGCGCTCGCCTTCGGCATTGGCACTTCCGAGGTCGAGCATGTGCTCGCGACGCAGACGCTGATCCAGGCCCACGCGAAGAACATGCTGGTCGAGGTCAACGGCAGCCTCGGCGCCGGGGTCAGCCCGAAGGACGTGATCCTCGCGATCATCGGCAGGATCGGCACGGCTGGCGGCACCGGCCATGTGATCGAATATGCCGGCGATACGTTCCGCGCGATGTCGATGGAAGGCCGCATGACGGTCTGCAATATGACGATCGAGGCGGGCGCCCGCGCCGGCCTGGTCGCGCCGGACGAGACGACCTTCGCTATGTCAAGGGCCGGCGCTATGCGCCGAAGGGCGAGGCATGGGAGCAGGCAGTCGCCTATTGGAAAACGCTGCCCTCGGATCCCGGCGCGCAGTACGACAAGAAAGTGTCGCTTGACGCCAGCGAGATCGCGCCGCACGTCACCTGGGGCACCAACCCGGAGCAGACCGCGCCGATTACCGGTAAGGTGCCCGACCCGTCCGAGATCGACGATCCTATGCGGCGCGCCGCCGTCGAGCGCGCGCTGCAATACATGCAGTTGAAGCCGAACACCCCGCTGACCGAAATCCCGGTGCAGCGCGTATTCATCGGGTCGTGCACGAACAGCCGGATCGAGGATCTGCGCGCCGCCGCGGCGATCGCCAAAGGTCGCCGGGTGGCTGAGGGCGTCAGGGCGATGGTCGTGCCGGGGTCCGGGCATGTGAAGCACCAGGCCGAAGAGGAGGGGCTCGACCGGGTGTTCCTCGAAGCCGGTTTCGAATGGCGCGAACCGGGCTGCTCAAACTGCATGTCGATGAACAACGACCGCGCCGAGCACGGCGAGCGCATCGCCTCGACCTCGAACCGCAATTTCGAGGGCCGCCAGGGACCGGGCGCGAAGACGCATCTCGTCGGCCCGGCGATGGCCGCCGCCGCCGCCGTGACCGGCCATCTGGCGGATGTGCGGGATTTGGGGTGACGCCATTCGAAGTGCGGACCATGAAATGGCCTCCTTAGAGGAAACAGCTACCATCACCAGGGTCTTGCTTGCACTCGTTGATGCAGTGAGCGAATTGGATTCCCCGTTATTGGAACTTCCTGAAACCGAGCGTAATCAAAAGGTTGTCGATCATATAAAGCTGTCGCATGAAGCCAGAAAGCAAAGCCTCGAGCACATAAGAACACTCGTCGCTCTCATGGAAAAGAATCTTGAGCAACGTTGATATCGATATGCTTCGCCGTCAACTTGACCGAATCGAGGCTACTAGCGCGGGAGAGACAAGCGTCGGGGGTGGCAATGGAACACCTCCTCCATCTGGCACATGGCTCGGCTGGCGGTCTTCGGTCGATGCGCGGCTTGAGGCTTTGAAGGGCGCCATCGACTCCTCGCGCTGGGTTGTCGGGATCGTCGCCGTGATAATGATCGGCGGCTTCAGTTTTCTGGGTTTCCAGATTAGCGGGCTCGAAGGGCGGATAGACCGCATTCAAACGGCCGTCGCCACAATCCCGGCGCATTTGTCCGAAGAATTCCGGGCGATGCGGGCTGAGATGGCGGCGCAGACGAGCGCGATAGCAAACTCGATTACCGCGACCCGTCAGGCCCAACCCGCGCCGCCGCAAATCATCGTCGTACCCACGCCCCAACCCGGCGAGAGAGCAACTCCTCAATAGGACCCGTATATTCATGGAAAAATTCACAACGCTGACCGGGGTCGCGGCGCCGATGCCGATGATCAATATCGACACCGACAAGATCTTCCCGGCGATCTATCTCCGGACGATCAAGCGCACCGGCCTCTCACAGTGGCTGTTCCAAGAGGTTCGGTTCCGCGCCGACGGCTCGGAGAACCCCGATTTCGTGCTCAACCAGGGCCCCTATCGTCAGGCGAAGATCATCGTTGCCGGCGACAATTTCGGCTGCGGATCGAGCCGCGAGCACGCGCCCTGGGCGCTGACCGATTTCGGCATTAGCTGCGTTATCGCGCCGAGTTTCGCCGACATCTTCTATAATAACTGCTTTAAGAACGGCCTGCTGCCGATCGCATTGCCGCAGGAGACAGTCGATCAGCTGATGGACGATGCCCGGAAGGGTGCCAACGCCGTGCTGACGATCGATCTCGAAAGCCAGACGATCACCCGCCCCGACGGCGAAAAAATCCATTTCGACGTCGATCCGTTCCGCAAGCATTGTTTGCTGAACGGCCTCGACGATATCGGCCTGACCGAGCAGAAGGACGCCGATATCGCGGCTTACGAACAAAAGACCCGCGCCGAGCGCCCGTGGGTGTTCGGGATGGCGAAGATCGACGGCTAGAAACGCGGGCCCCCGCGGCCGGGCTTGCCGCGGCCGCCCACGTCTTTTTTGCGGCACCATTTGAAGACGTGGATGGCCGGGTCAAGCCCGGCCAAGGGGACGGCATGGTACGAGTGCCGCCGTGAATGAAGGCGATTTCGAATGGCTGAGACCCGCTCCAACCGCAAAATTCTCGTCCTGCCCGGCGACGGCATCGGGCCGGAGATCATGGGCGAAGTGATGCGTGTGATCGAGTTTTTCGATCGACGCAACATCGCACGGTTCGATGTCGGCGAGGGCTTGGTCGGCGGTGCGGCCTACGATGCGTCGGGCGTGCCGCTGACCGACGAGACGTTAGCGCAGGCGCAACAGGCTGATGCGGTGCTGTTCGGCTCGGTCGGTGGGCCGAAATGGGAGAGCCTGCCGTTCGAATTGCAGCCCGAGCGCGGCTTGCTGCGGCTGCGCAAGGAGATGGATCTGTTCGCCAATCTGCGCCCGGCGGTGGTCTTCGAGGCGCTGGCCGACGCCTCGGCGCTGAAGCGCGATCTCGTCGCCGGGCTCGATCTGATGATCGTGCGCGAACTGACCGGCGGCATCTATTTCGGCGACCCGCGCGGCATCGAGATGCTGCCCGATGGCACCCGTCGCGGGATCAATACCGAAGTCTACACCGAGGCCGAGATCGAGCGGGTCGTGCGCGTCGGTTTCGACCTCGCGCAGAAGCGGCAGCGCCGGTTGACCGAGGTGGACAAGGCCAATGTCATGGAATTGGGCGTGTTGTGGCGCGAGGTAGCGCGCCGCGTGCACGCCGACTATCCGGATATCGAATTGTCGTTCATGTACGCCGATAACTGCGCGATGCAGCTCGTCCGCCAGCCGAAACAATTCGACGTGATCGTCACGAGCAATCTGTTCGGCGACATCCTGTCGGATTGCGCCGCGATGCTGACCGGTTCGCTTGGCATGCTGCCCTCGGCCTCGCTTGGCGCACTGGACGCGACCGGAGGGCGCAAGGCCCTCTACGAACCGGTGCACGGCAGCGCGCCGGACATCGCCGGCAAGGGCGTTGCCAACCCGCTCGCCTGCGTGCTGTCCTTCGCGATGATGCTGCGCTATTCGTTCGACATGCCGGACGAAGCCGATCTGGTCGAGAACGCGGTCCGTGACACGCTCGCCGCCGGCACCCGCACGGCCGACATCGCACGGCGGGATGCGCAGCCGGTGCCGACCCGGGTCATGGGCGACGCGATCCTGCGCGAGCTTGAGCGACGGGCGTAGCGTCCGGCGGTGCGCCGGAACCGAGCTTTAGCGCGTGGAGACCGTGCCGGCGGATGGGCGGTCCGACAGGAACACCCGAAAGCCTGCGTAGGAGAGCCAGAGGCGCCGCGAACGCAGAAAATCCAGTCCCAATATCAGGTCTATACCGCGCAGCCGCAGGTCGGTGACGACGATTTCCGGGTCGTTTAGCCTGATGCTGCCCACCGTCAAGCTCGTAAATTGATGGATGCGCGACGTGAGCTGGCCCCCACCGAAGCCTCTGGTGACCCCCGGCCGGTCGTGGGCCAAAACCGCATCCGCGAGCCCCATCGCACGGGCCGTCGACGTCGACAGTGTGGTTCGATCCGCCCCGGTGTCGATTGTCGCGGTGATCTTGCGGTTATCGAGACGGACCGGAAAAAACATGTGTCCGTTGATAGCCGACCGGCCAATCTCGATTTTGCTGTGAGCATCCGCCCAATCCGGCATGCAGCTCCCTCTTTCGTACAACCACATTCGTTGATGCGGCAGATCGAGATCGATATCGAACTTGCCGAGCACATCTGTTCCAAGGAAGCCGTCAGCTCCCATAAATATCTGTGGCAACGTGGTTTTCGCGACCATCGCGCGCCGCCAAGGAATATCGACGCCGCCGATGGTAAGCCTCTCGAATTCGATATCCTCGCTCTGGACGGCCGCCGCTACACCTTTGAGCTGGCGTTGAAACTGAATCCGCGGCGCCTTTCCCCCAATGCGGTCCGCGGCGCTGCTGGTCAGAACCGTTCTCTCCGCGCCGGTATCCAAAACCAGTCTGAGCGCTGCGCCATCAGCGAGCGCGTTGACGAGCGCGAAGCCGTTCACATTCTCCAACGGAATCGGTTTGTTTGGCACCGCGCTGCAACCCGCGGCGCCCCGGGAATGTTCCGGCGCGGCTGCGGCCGGAGCCGGGTCGGCGACAAACGCCATTCCGATCAGCAGCGCCGCAAACAGCCCGCCGGCCAGCGGGTAAACGGCCGACACCCAGTCCGCCCCGCGAGCGGCCGCTGCCTTAGATAGCCGCGGGGGACCTCGACCGATCCCGCCTGACGGCCCCACTCGAAGCTAGGCGCAGGCTGCCACGGCCCGTCGCGCCATGACGTTTACAAGATGGGCGCGGTATTCGGCGCTGGCGTGGATGTCCGAGTTCAGATCATCCGCCGGGATCTGGATGTCCTTGATCGTATCGGGATGAAACGAGCTGGCGAGCGCGTTTTCCATCTCGGTCATGCGAAACACGCAGGGCCCGGCGCCGGTCACCGCGACCCGCACCCGCCGCCCGATCGTCGCGACGAACACGCCGACAATCGCGTAGCGCGACGCCGGGTTGCGGAATTTTTGATAGTTCGCGCTTTGCGGCTTTGTAAACCGTACCGCGGTCACGATTTCGCCGGGTTCCAGCGCCGTTTCAAACAGGCCGGTAAAGAAATCGTCCGCCTTGATCTCGCGTTTGTTGGTGCGCACGACCCCGTCCAGGGCGACGACGGCGGCCGGGTAGTCGGCGGCCGGGTCGTTATTCGCGATCGAGCCGCCGATCGTGCCGCGGTTGCGCACGGCGGGGTCGCCGATCATGCCGGCCATCGCCGCCAACGCGGGGATCGCGCGTTTGACCACATCGGAGGTGTGGACATCGCCGTGCCGGGTCATCGCCCCGATCACGATCGCGTCGCCTTCCTCGCGAATGCCCTTCAATTCCGGTAATGCGGCAAGGTCGATCAGCTGAGTGGGCTTCGCGAGACGCAGCTTCAAGGTCGGAAGCAGCGTCATGCCGCCGGCGACCAGCCTCGCTTCCTCGTCGCTGCCGAGACGGCTCGCCGCATCGTCGAGGCTCGTTGCGCGGCTGTAGTCGAATTCGTACATCGGGCCTCTCCCCTTACCCGTCATTCCCGCGCAAGCGGGAACTCAGGACGCCGCCATCCGTCGCGTGCCCTGGACCCCGGCTTTCGCGGGGGTGACGGAATTGTGTTGATCGTATGGTCTTCATGCCGCGGTGTGTGCCTATTCCGCCGCCATCCGGGTCTGGTGTTCCCGGATGATCTTCCAGAGATGGTGCGGCGTCGCCGGCATCTCGACATGGCGCACGCCGAGCGGCGACAGCGCATCGACGATCGCATTGGCGATCGCCGCCGGCGCGCCGATCGCCCCGGCCTCGCCGCAGCCTTTGACGCCGAGCGGGTTGTGCGTGCACAGCGTCGTGTTGGTCGACAGCTTGAATTCGGGGAAATCACCGGCGCGCGGCATCGCGTAGTCATTGTAGGAGCCGGTCAGCAGCTGCCCCGTCTCCTTGTCGTAGACGCAGCCTTCGAGCACCGCCTGCCCGATGCCCTGCGCGAGGCCGCCGTGCACCTGCCCGGCGACGATCATCGGGTTGATGATGCGGCCGAAATCGTCGGCCGCCGTGAAGTTGATAACCTCCAGATGCCCGGTATCGGGATCGATCTCGATCTCGGCGATATGCGCTCCCGATGGGAAGGTGAAGTTCTTCGGGTCGTAGAACGCGGTTTCGTCGAGACCCGGCTCAAGCTCGTCATGCGGGAAATTGTGCGGCACGTAGGCGGTCAGCGCGATCTCAGCCAGCGTCTTTTCGCGGTCGGTTCCGGCGACGCGGAAGTGCCCGTCGCGGAACTCGATGTCCGCTTCGGCCGCTTCGAGCAGATGCGCCGCGATCTTTCGCCCCTTGGCGACGACCTTGTCCATTGCCTTGATGATCGCACTGCCGCCCACCGCCAGCGAGCGCGACCCGTAGGTGCCCATGCCGTAGGGTATCTTGGCCGTGTCGCCGTGGACAATTTCGATCGCTTCGAACGGCACGCCGAGGTGATCGGCGACAAGCTGCGCGAAGGTCGTCTCGTGCCCCTGGCCATGCGCGTGCGACCCGGTCAGCACCGTGACGCTGCCGGTCGGGTGCACCCGCACCGCGGCCGACTTCGAACAGCCCGGCGCGCGCGCCGAGCGAACCAACCACGGCCGACGGCGCGATGCCGCAGGCCTCGATATAGGTGGCGATACCGATGCCGCGATATTTGCCGCGGTTCGCCGCCGCCTGCCGCCGCGCCTCGAAGCCGGCGTAATCGGCGGCCGCCAGCGCCATTCGCAAGGTCGTCTGATAGTCGCCGCTGTCGTATTGCAGCGCGACCGGCGTCTGGTACGGGAAGGCGTCGGCCGGGATGAAGTTGCGGCGGCGCAGCTCGGCCGGGTCGATCCCCAATTCGTCGGCCGCGACATCGACGATGCGCTCCAGCAGGAACGTCGCCTCGGGACGGCCGGCGCCGCGATAGGCATCGACCGGCACGGTGTTGGTGAACACGGCCTTGGTCTCGACATAGATCGCCGGGGTCGTGTAAGTGCCGGCGAGCAGCGTGCCGTAGAGGTAGGTCGGAATGCAGGTCGAGAAGGTCGACAGATAGGCGCCCATATTGGCGACCGTCGAGACCTTCAGCGCGGTGAATTTCGCGTTATTGTCGAGCGCCAGTTCGACATGCGTAACGTGGTCGCGGCCGTGCGCGTCGGACATGAAGCTTTCCGAGCGCTCGGCGGTCCATTTCACCGGCTTGCGCACCTTGCCGGCAGCCCAGGTGACGATCGCCTCCTCGGCGTAGTGATAGATTTTCGACCCGAACCCGCCGCCGACATCGGGCGCGACGACGCGTAGCCGCGCCTCGGGGATGTGCAGCACGAAGGCGCCCATCAACAGCCGGATCACGTGCGGGTTCTGGCTCGTCGTATAAAGCGTGAATTCGTTGGTCGCGCGGTCGAATTCGCCGATCGCGGCGCGCGGCTCCATCGCGTTCGGGACGAGCCGGTTGTTGACGAGATCAAGCTTGACGATTCGGGCGGCCCTGGCGATCGCGGCATCGACCGCTCCCTGGTCGCCCAGGTGCCAGTCGTAGCAGACATTGCCCGGCGCCAAGGCAGGCCAGACCTGCGGCGCCTCCGGTTTAAGGGCCTCGGCCGGATCGACCACCGCCGGCTCGACGGCGTAATCGACGTCGATCTGCTCGGCCGCGTCGCGCGCCTGCCCGAGCGCTCTCGGCGATCACGACCGCGACCGGGTCGCCGACATGGCGCACGCGCTCGACCGCGAGCACCGGATGCGGCGGCTCGGCCATCGGCGAGCCGTCCTTCGAATTCACCAGCCAGCCGCACGGCAGACCGCCGATCTCGTCGGCCGCCATGTCCCTGCCGGTGAAGACGGCGACGACCCCCGGGGCCGTTGCCGCCGCGCTCGTATCGATGCGATTGATCCGCGCGTTCGCGTGCGGGCTGCGCAGAATAAAGGCGTAGAGCTGCCCGGGACGGTTGATGTCGTCGGTGTAGGTTCCCTGTCCGGTGAGGAACCGGTAATCCTCGCGCCGCCGGACAGGCTGGCCGATCTCGGGCATCGCCGCTACTCCGCCGCCACTCCGTGGGCAGGCGCCGGCGGGGCCTCGCCGCGCATCATCGCCGCCCCGGCGATGATCGCCAGCACGATGTTGTGGTAGCCGGTGCAGCGGCACAGATTGCCTTCGAGATACTCGCGCACTTCGCGTTCGCTCGGGTTCGGGTTGTTCTTCACGAGGTCGAGCGCACTCATCACCATGCCGGGCGTGCAGAAGCCGCATTGCAGCGCGTGGTTCTCGCGGAAGGCTTCCTGCATCGGGTGCAGCTGGTCGCCGTTTGCGACGCCTTCGATGGTCAGCACATTGGCGCCCTCGCACTGCACCGCGAGGATCGTGCAGGATTTGACCGCCTCGCCGTTGATGTGCACGACGCAGGCGCCGCACTGGCTGGTGTCGCAGCCGACATGCGTGCCGGTCAGGCCGAGATGCTCGCGCAGGAGCTGCACCAGCAAGGTGCGCCCCTCGACGGTGGCCGTCGCCGGCTTGCCGTTGACCGTCAGGCTCACCGTTTTCTGCATCGCAACCCTCCCTTGTTCTGCCCCCTGGGGCGCTCGCCTCCGGCGCTTACCCAGGACCCGCGCGCGGCCCGAGTTTCGTGCGCCGCCCGCTTCGGGTCAAGGTGCTGGTGAAATCGCGAAAATTCAGGTGCCCGACGGTGCGCGGATGTGAACTGGGCGCTTGCGGCCCTCGCGCGACATTTTCTATCGTCGCGATCTACAGTGTGACGGGCGCCTTTCGTTATTGGCGAGCCGGACCGGTTGGGGGTGTGCATGCAGTCACGGCTGAAGCCTTTGGCGAGCAAGGCGGCTGCTCTGCTGTGCGTGTTGTTCCTCGCCGGGTTCGACAGCGCTCCGCGGTCCGGGCAGGTCATCGACGAAGCGCGCGCCGCAGGTCGCGATGCGGCCTCCTTTCCGGCCGCCGATGAAGATTATTTCCACGACATGGACGGCGGCGTTGCCCTGACCCCGGACGAGATCAAGGGCCGCAATACGTGGCTCTTATGGGCCGGCGGCAACGACCGTTTCTGGGACGGGATGACCACCAGCACCTTCGGCGCGTTCGATCTGCTCAAGATCGTCGCGTACGACCCGACCAAGCAGGCCGACCGCGACCGGCGCTGGAGCTATCTCGGCGTGATCAACGAGCCGTGCTTCGACGCGCCGAGCAAACCCGACCCGGACCGCTTCGGTCTGATGCTGGACGTGCGTCGTTCCGACTGTCCGGCCGACCCGTTCGCCGACGAGCAGAAATATCCCGGGGTCAAGATCGGCGCGCGCGGCGCGACGGTCCCGGTCGGGTCCTATTATGGGTTTCCGACCGGCATCGTCGGGCTGCGCCTGTTCCCGAATCCCGATTTCGACGAGGCGGCGGCGCAGCACTGGGACGCGGAAAAATATTTTACCGACCCGTCCTACTATAACGACAAGAATTTGGTGCGTCCCTATCGCGTTGGAATGTCCTGCGGGTTCTGCCATGTCGGCCCCAGTCCGACCAACCCGCCGGCCAATGCGGCGCGTCCCGAATGGGCGAATTTGAGCTCGATTGTCGGGGCCCAGTACATGTGGGTCGACCGGCTGTTCGTGTATAATGCGGACCCCAAGAACTTCATGTATCAGCTGGTGCACACCTACCGGCCGGGCGCGATGGACACTTCGCTGGTGTCGACCGACTACATCAACAACCCGCGGACGATGAACGCGGTCTACGATCTCGGCGCGCGGCTCGACATCGCCAAGCGCTGGGGACAGGAGACGCTGAAGGGCGGCGAGCTGAAAAACAAGCAGTTCAACGATTTCGTCTCCAGCGGGCCGCTCGCCGCAATTCTTCGAGCCGCCGAACACAGTGTGGACGCCGCGGATCTTGAAGGACGGGTCCGACTCGGTCGGCGCCCTCGGCGCGCTCAACCGGGTCTACTTGAATATCGGCCTGTTCAGCGAGGAATGGCTCTTACATTTCAATCCGGTGGCGGGCGGCAAGCCGATCACGCCGATCGAAATCGCGGTGGCGCAGCGCAATTCGACGTATTGGCAGGCGACCGAAGCGGCGACGCCGCAAACCGCGCTATTCTTTCTCAAGGCGACGAATCCGCACCACCTGAAGGACGCGCCGGGTGGCGACAAATACCTGACCACCGATCAGGCCGTGCTCGATCGCGGCAAGCAGGTTTTCGCCGATACCTGCGCCCGCTGTCATTCTAGCAAGGCGCCAAAACCAGTCGCCGGTCTCGATCCGGGTGGATGCGCCGGGCCGGATTACATGAGCTGCTGGAACCGCTACTGGGCCTGGACCAAGACCGACGACTACAAGCAGCAAATGCGGGCGATCGTCAGCGCTCCCGATTTCCTCGACGGCAATTATCTATCGACCGATCTGCGGGTGCCGGTGACGCTGCTGCAGACCAACGCCTGCAGCCCGCTCGCGACCAACGCGCTGGGCGGCAACATCTGGGACAATTTCTCGTCGCAAGCGTACAAGAACCTGCCGTCGGTCGGCCAGATTACGGTGCACGATCCCTTCACCGGCGAGCCGCGACCCTACGACATGCCGGACGGCGGGCGCGGCTATACGCGGCCTCCGACGCTGATCAGCCTGTGGTCGACGGCGCCGTTCCTGCTCAACAACAGCGTCGGCCCGTTCGAGCAGGACCCGTCGGTCGATGCGCGCATGCGCGTGTTCAACGCCTCGATCGAGCAGCTGCTGTGGCCGGAAAAGCGGGCGCATGACAAGGTTCTCGGCGACAAGGTGCCGGGCGTCATCGACCGCACGACGGCGCGCAGCGAGATACGGATACCGTCGGGGTTTGTTCCCGAGTTGCTGCGGCCGGTGAGCGGGCCGTTGCACGACCTCTTGCCGCAGCTGTTCGACGAGAATGGCGACATCACGATCGGGCCGATCCCGGCCGGTGTGCCGGTCAATCTGCTTTCCAATCTGCGGCCGATCTCCGAATCCAACAATCCGATCGAGCGGCTGAGACATCTGGAGCAAGTCATCCGCCTGCTGATTCGATTGAAGCACGACATGCGGTCGCTGCCGGAGAACGCGAGCGACGAAGAGCTGCGGGCGAAATTCGCCAATCTACGGGAACCGATGCTGGAATTGAGCAAATGTCCCGATTTCGTCGTCAATCGCGGCCACTATTTCGGGACGGCAACGCAGAACCAGGAGCCTCCGCTCAGCGATGACGACAAGCGCGCCCTGATCGAGTTCCTCAAGACCTTCTGAGCCGTCGGCGGGCAATGGTGGCGGACGCGGATGGCGATTGCGACTATGTCGTGATCGGCTCGGGCGCCGGCGGCGGCACGCTTGCCGCCCGGCTGGCCGAGGCGGGCATGCGGGTGGTTCTGCTGGAAGCGGGCGGCGATCCGCTGCGCGAGCCCGCGCCGGGACTGCCCGAGGATTACGAGGTGCCGGCCTTTCACCCACTCGCTTCCGAGCATCCGGCGATGCGCTGGGATTTCTTTGTCCGCCACTACGACGATGACGCGAGGCAGCGTCGCGACCCGAAGTGGCGCCCGCAGGGGATTCTCTACCCGCGCGCCGGCACGCTCGGCGGCTGCACCGCGCACAACGCGATGATCCTCGTCGCGCCGCATGACAGCGATTGGGACGGCATCGCGGCGCTGACGAACGACCCGTCATGGCGCGCCGGCAACATGCGGCAGTTACTGGAAACGGCTGGAGAACTGCCGCTACCGCCCGCTTTGGCGGCTTCTTCGACCGGTACGGCATCGATGCGACCGGGCACGGCTGGTCGGGCTGGCTCGACAGCGAAGTCGCATTGCCGCGGGAGGCGCTGCGCGACGACGAGCTGGTGGACCTGGTGATGGGCTCGGCGCGTGCGGCGACGCTTGCCGCCAGCCACCCGCTGCGCAGCCTGCGCACGCTCGTCTTTGGCGCGGCCGACCCCAACGACCGCCGCTTTGGCCGCGGCGGGTTCGAGGGCGTCTGCTATACGCCGCTGTCAACGGCTTGTCACCAGCGGGTCGGCGCCCGCGAGCGGGTTCTCGATGTCGCCGCGCGGCATCCGGAACGGCTGCGGGTCGTGCTGCATGCGCTGGCCACCCGCATCGTTTTCGATGAGCAGGATCGAGCCGTCGGTGTCGAGTACCTCGAAGGCGCGCATCTTTACCGGGCCGATCCGGCCGCGCCGCGAGCGTGACGGGCGAGCCGCGTCGGGTCAACGCGCGGCGGGAGGTCATCCTCGCCGGCGGCGCCTTCAACTCGCCGCAGCTGCTGATGCTGTCGGGCATCGGTCCCGCGGAGGAGCTGCGCTGTCACGGCATCCCGGTGCGGGTGGACCTGCCCGGGATCGGGCGCAACCTGCAGGACCGCTACGAGATCGGCGTCGTCAATCGGATGACGCGGCCCTGGGCCGTACTCGACGGCGCCCGCTTCGAGCGCGGTGACCGGCTGTACCGGGAATGGCGCGAGCGGCGGCAGGGCATGTATATCTCGAACGGGGCGGCGATCGCGCTGGCGCGGCGCTCGGTTCCCGACCAGCCAAACCCCGACCTGTTCCTGATGGCGCTGCTCGCCCGTTTCTCCGGGTATTACCCCGGTTACTCGCGCGAGATCGTCGAACACCATGACTACCTGACCTGGGCCATCCTGAAGGCTCACACCGAAAACCGTGCCGGCAGCGTGACGCTGCGCTCGGCCGATCCGCGCGACACGCCGGAGGTGAATTTCCGGTATTTCGATGAGGGTGACGACACGGCTGGCGACGATCTGCGCGCGGTCGTCTCCGGCATTCGTATGGCGCGCCGGCTCTCCGAGGCATTGAACCGCTCGGAACGGATCGCCGACGAGGAACTGCCGGGAGCGCATTTGCAAACCGACGAAGAACTCGCGGGGTATGTGCGCGACAACGCCTGGGGGCATCACGCCTCGGGCACCTGCGCCATCGGCCCGCAGGGAGCGGAACGGCGTGCTGGCGTCCGACTTCACGGTGCACGGCACGCGCGGCCTGCGTGTCGTCGATGCCTCGGTGTTCCCGCGAATTCCCGGCTTCTTCATCGCCAGCGCCGTGTATATGGTCGCGGAAAAAGCCGCCGACGTGATCCTGAGCGACGCGCGCGTAAACGGAATGGGCGCAGCCGCCAAGTGAGGCTCACCGGGCCCGGCGGCTCGGCCGGCGATCAGATCGGGAAAATCAGCGACAGCGGCACATTGGTGGCGTCGGTGACGACGACGCGCTCGGCAAACCGCAGATCGCCCGCATCGTCAACGACACGATCATAGATGCGGCCGCACAGGAACACGGAAGAGGGCTCGTTCAGCATCGTTTGAAACAGCGCAAAACTCGAGCCGAGCCGCATCCCGTCCGACCCCAGTCCCCGCAGACACGGCGCGCCGGTGATGCGGCGAATCAGGCGCGGGGCGAAGACCAAGGCCTCGCGCAACGCGACGACCCGGTCCGCCAGCATCGCGCGGCTTTCGCAATAGACCATCGTCGCCGGCAAGCCGACGGCGAAATTCTCGCGCGGCAGAACCTTGTACATGCCGCTGTCGGTAAAGAACCCGGGCCAGCGCTCCCATTCCTGTTCGTCGAGCGCCTCATCGTACGCGGCGTAAAGATCGGCGAGGCGCAGGCGCAGTTCGAGCGGCGCGTCGAGACCCGGAGCGGCGATCATGCCGGTTGCCGCTTATAGCCCCATGACCGCGCGGTAATGTCGATACATGCCGCGGATCAGCGTTTCGGTCACCATCGTCGGCGCGTCGGCGACATCGCGCCCGCCCAGTTCGACGACGCTATTGTGCTCCTCATTGCCCGTGATGCCGGCCTGCGACAGCAGCATCGCCTCGCTGTCGTCGATCGAGACGAGACCGGCCGGGCCGAACAGATTGGCCTGCCGCATGCGCCGCTCGCGCAATTCCGGCGGGTCGTCCGCGTAGGCGAACACGGTCCACACCAGATCGAAATTCTGCGGGTCGATCGGCACGATCTGACGCACCGCGAGCGCATTTGACTGCTGCTGCACAATGAGGTTTGGCCACAGGGTCTGCATGACCACGGTGGCGCCGCCGGGAAATTCGCGCACCGGATCGATCAGGCGCGGGTCCTGCAATGTGAAGCGCTCGCGGAACGAGCGCATCTCACCGGTGGCCGCCCCATCAGTAGCCGCTGGATCGCCGCTTTCGGCGCGGCGGCTGACCAGCACCGCGTGGCGGCCGGTCTCGTCCATCTCCATCGACAATTCCTGGTCGGCGCGAAACAGCCCGAAGCTGATCAGGAACACATGCAGCAAACTCGCATGGTATGGGTCCTTGATGTTTTCCATCATAAGCTTCCAGTTGCTCGGAATGCGCTGCCGCATGTAGCCGAGCACTTCGAGCTTGCGGCCGTCGAAGACGCGGTCGAACCAGCCGAGCATTTTCGGACCGAGATAGGTTTCGAGCGTCTCGTTCGGTTGAGCGAAGCTGGCGAACACGACGCCGTTGCGGCGTGCGACCGCGAGGCTTTCGAGTCCGTGTTCGGCCGGATCGAAATCGGCCGGCATGCCGCCCTGTCCCTTGTAGCCGCGACGGAACGGCAGGCCGAGCAGCTTGCCGTCCAGGTCGTAGGTCCATTGGTGATACGGGCAGACGAATTCCTTAACCGTGCCGCGGTTGGTGATGCAGAACTGCATGCTGCGGTGGGCGCAGCGATTGACCAGCACGGCTACGGCGCCGTCCCGGTTGCGAACCGCGACGACTTCGCGCGCGCCGAGCCGGCTGCGCTTGAAATCGCCGGGATTGGGGATCTCGGCTTCGAGACAGGTATAGAGCCACGACGGCCCGGAAAAGATCAGCTCCTGCTCGCGGGCAAAGATGTCGGGGTCGGTGTAGACCCAGTTCGGCACCCGCGCCGCCGTCTCCGGCCAACGCCGCGATATGTGTTCCCGCGCAGCTCCGCCATCCGCCATGCACCGCCTCCGCAGCCGAACCGCCGCTCTTGCCGATCATCATTACCCGACGAGGCTTTATCGTCTTCGTTTCGGCCCGCCTGCACAAGCAGAGGCATCATCTGAGAGATGCAGGTGTCCTCTCATTGGCCTCGCCACGCCTCGGGAGCGGAGATGCTAGCGAGTCGCGGCGTGCCCTGACCACCGCAGTTGTGCTGAAACATATTGTTCGCCCCGCCAGAGCAGCGCCGTCATGCATAGGGTGTACCCGACCGCCATCAGGACGTACCCGATCCGCGTCGCAAACGACTCCGGCGTCGTCGTGGGCAACGGCGTTATGCCCGACCCGAACAAAATGAGGAATGTCGTGAGCGCTCCGCCGTACATCTTGGCGAGGCCGGCCGCCGCCCGCCCAGCCAGGATCAGTCCGACTAGGAAGACAGTCAGGAACAGGACAAGCAGCGATGACGGGCGCAGCTCGACGAACGCAAAGGCCAGGGAGGCGAGCACTCCACTGAGCAGATTGATGGCAACAAGGCTAAGGGCGGAGCGAACACTGGCTGCGAAATCGAATTGAAGCAGCACGGACGCGACGGTAATCGGAAGGACGATCGCCAAGGAGAGCGCATTGTTGGTCAGGCAAAGCGCCATGGCGCCAAGCAGGATGACCGCATTGGCGAGAGCCCTTATGGCAGGCCTGTCGGCGGCAGGGGCCGTTTGCGCCGCGCTCTCTGTTGTGTCGTGGCCCGGCAAGATCGCGTGGGCGAGCCACGACAGGACCACGGCACTCAGGTAAGCTTGAAGCAATATCGAGATAATGCCTGTGTCTAGAGTCGAGTGCACCCGGTCCAGCAGGGTAACGACGATCGCGATCGTCAGACAGAGGAAGATTACAGGCCCGCCCTGTCCCCGCGCTTGCACGAAGAAGCATAAAAAAAAGAAAAACCCGAGCAGTATCAACAGCTGGATCGGATGACCGCCAAAGACACCGCTAAGGACAATGAAGCCCTGTCCTACGACCAGCACGAGCCCGACGAATGCGACGGCCTTCGACAGCGGCAACGGCCCGGCGCCGAGGATCAGGAATTGCACGGCGAGGACCGGCCCAAAGAACGGAATGACGGCGCCGGTGGCGACGTTCCAGGTCAATCCCGTAGCAACCGCGAGGGCGACCCGCAGCCCGATGCGGCGCTGGCGTGACAGGGCCGCATCGGCGGCGCCGAAAGCATCAGCTGGCATAGGTCAGGATGGAGATAATGCGAATCCACGCGGCGCCCAGGGCGTCCGTGACTGGATTGCCGCTGGCGTAAACAACGACATTCACCTGCGAACCGAACCGCACGCTGCCCCGCGGCGGTATCTCGTCGACGATCACGCGCACTGGAAAGCGCTGCGGGTCGCGTACCCAGCCCGTGGCGTTCTTGATGGTCGGCAGGCCGGTATTCGGATCGACGCTTTTCTGCGAGACGCCCCAGCCGATGTCCTCGACGTGAGCTTTGAAAACCGAGCCCGGCAACGAGTTCGAATACCAGTTCGGCCCGGTCGGAGGTCGACATGTATTCGAGGCTATTCTCCTTGAACTCCGCCGAAACCCAAACCGTGCTCAAGTCAATGAAAGTAAGGGCGGCCTGCCCTGCCCCGATGAACTGGCCGGTCGCAAGTTGAAGGTTCGAGACCAGGCCGTCGGCGGGGGCTTTTACCGTTGTATAAAGAAGGTTGAGCCGCGCACGCTCCAACGTCGCAAGCGCCTCCTTGAGCTGCGGGTTGTCGGCGCCCTTGGGCCCAAGCTCCTCCCGCGCCTTGGCAAGGTCGGCCTGGCTGGCCTTCAGCACCGCCCGTGCGCTTTCCAGCGCGGCGCGGGCGGTATCGGCTTTGGAAACGGGGTAGACGCCCCGTTTGACAAGTTCGAAAATACGCTCGGTCTGGGCCTGAACGTTCTCGAGTTCGGCGGCCTCCTTGACGACCCGCGCCTGCGCCGACTCCACGGCGGCCGTGGAGGCTCCCAGCGTCTGACCGATCTGCTCGACCTGAGCCTGGGCTTCAGCCACGGCAATCTCGAAGGGGCGCGGATCAATGCGGAACAGGACCTGCCCGGCCTCGACACGAGCATTGTCGGCGACCTCGACGCCTATGACGCGTCCCGCGACTTCGGGCGCCATGCGGATAACATACGCTTGTACGACCGCTTGCGATGACGAGGGCGTGTACCGCTCCATGACAATCGACAAGCCAAACAACAGAATCGTTACGGCGACGACGATGAGCGCCGCCCTGCGCAGCGGGTTCGCGGAGTCGCTTTCCACCGCAGCGGGCGCCGCGGGCGAACGCTCCACCACCGCAATTTTACTGCTGAATTCAGGATCAGCGCTCATCGAGACAAGACGCGTTTGGCAGCCCGGACTCCGGCGCCAGCCTGCCGGAGCCCAGCGCGTGGCGAACGCAGGAGTTGCATTTTACGCCGCCCGATCGGCGATCTGCGATACGGTTCGGGCTCGCCGGTCATCCATCCATTCGATAAGCAGCACATAACCAACGGCCAGAACCACAGGCCCCACGAACAGGCCGAGCAGACCGTCGGTAATCATGCCGCCGATGACGCCAATAAGAATGACCGGCATCGGCACTTCCATTCCGCGGCCGAGCATCAATGGCTTCAGAATATTGTCGCTGAGCCCCGCAATAACTGTCCACACCGTGAAGATGATAGCCGGCTGCGTTGCTTGCGTCATAAGGACATACACAATGATCGGCAGCGTTACCAGCACCGCTGGCACCTGTACGATGCACAGTAAAAGAAGCAGGACGGTCCAAAACCCAGCTGCCGGAAGACCGATGGCGAAAAAGCCGACTGCGAGAAGCAGCGACTGGATCACGGCCACGCCGACAACCCCTATCGCCACCCCACGGATCGTAGCGGCCGTCAGCGTGGCAAGATGGGCCCCGCGCGCCTCGCTGCCGACAAAAAGCCCCAGCAGACGCCGCGCGAAATCGGCGGCACCCTTGCCGTAGGCGACGAGCACGGCGGCAATTGCGAAAGATAGAACGAACAATAGTTGGGTGGCGGCCAAACCACCGGCAGAGGACACGAGCCGCGTCGCCGGTTCACGCAACGTCCCGCCGTATTCGGCAGCCACCGCCGGCATATCGGCGGCGGCGCGCGCCCACTCCGCCGTCAGTTTCTGACCCACCAGCGGGATGTCGGCAAGCCATGGCGGCGGCGGCGGGATGGTCAGGCTTTGATTGAGGAAGCCCGAGATCAGCGAGTACACGGAAGACGCAAGCGACGTCACAACCGTGACCATCGCCACCAACATCACCGTGACGCCGACCAGTCCGATCAGCAGCGCCGACCAGCGATTACCGAGGTGGACGGCGAGACGGCGATGCAGCGGATACAGCATCACCGCCAGAATTCCAGACCAGAGCAGGAGGCTGATAAACGGCACTATGATCCGGCTGCAGGCGAAGACCAGCAGGGCTATCAGTCCGAGTTGAAGCGCAATATCCACGACGGCCGAGCGGGACGGCGGGTGATCGGAGTTTGGCGTTTTCGGGTCCATGATTTCTGCCCCTTGCCTCTCCTGAAATACGGACACCAGAATGAGCGCAGCTCGGCGGCTTAACAAGCGTTAATCGGAGGCGAGGTTAGGCTCTGCCGCCTCTCATAGCTTGATCTAAATCAAGGCGCGTACACATCGGTGTACCGCCTCTACTCTAAGCGGAGGGCCATCGAGGAAGCCGCCATAGGGGACAAGCCTCAGTCCGTCGCGAGCGGTATGACCTGCGCCGCGAACCGTTGCAGGCGCTCGATGCTTTCCGCGATGGATTGGCCGCGGAAATCGAAGATTAATTCGTGCACGCCAATTTTCGCGAAAGTCCGGATGTCGCCGGCCATATCGTCCGGCGTGCCAGAAAACGGCCGACGCGACCCGTCCGGCGACGTTATGCCGGTGTCGTAGAGCGGCGCCTTGTAGGAGATCGTCAGGGCCGAGAAATCGCGCCCCTCGGCCTCGGTCAACCGCTTCAGTGTATCGAGGTGCGCGCGCAACTCGTGCGGCGGCAGCGGCGAGGCGGCGATCGCGCCGACCGGGTGCCAGCCGTCGCCGTGTCTCGCGGTCCGTCGCAGAGCGGCGCGCGAATGGCCGCCGACCCAGATCGGCGGATGCGGCTTTTGGATCGGAAACGGTTCGCAGCGGATATCGGCGTAGCGGTAGAAGCGGCCGGCGAAGCTGGCGGGGGACTGCGACCAGAGCTGCTTGAAGATCGCGATCCATTCGTCGGTGACCGCGCCGCGCGCTTCGAAGGCCGGGCTGTGCAGCGCCTCGAATTCCTCACGGAGCCAGCCGGCGCCGACCCCCAAAGTGAGCCGGCCGTCGGACAGGACATCGAGCGAGGCCGCCATCTTCGCGGTCAGCACCGGATTGCGGTAGGGCAGCACCAGCACCGAGGTGACGAGCCGCAGCCGCTCGGTGGCGCCGGCCACGACGCCGAGGATCGAGAACGTCTCCAGCGCATCGCCTTCGCTCGGGTGCTTGCCGTCGAGCGTGTACGGATAGGTCGAGCGGCTTTCGACTGGGAGCACGATGTGGTCCGCGACCATCGCCGAGTGCAGGCCGAGTCGCTCGCCTTCGCGCGCCAGGGCGAGAATGCCGTCGCGTGTCGCGGTCGGGCCGCGGGTCGGGAGGTAGAAGCCGTAGCGCATTCGGATGGGTCCTTATACGGCCAAGTCCAGCCAACATTACCCGACCGGAAAAAACGGCGCTCCCAAAAGCCGCCGTTCTGCGGCATGACTCGCGCTAGCGGCACTGTCTCGCCAAATGCGAACAACCGAATTGTTCGGCTACTCGGGACGAGGTTCGGGTGGCTCCGCGGGACGTTGGCAGATTGGAGAAAGTTAAATAGCGTGTTCACGCTTCGAAAACTTCGCGGATCTCTACTAAGGCACTTCGCGGATATAGAAAGATCTGTCGCGGACGATCCGGACAAGTTCCTTGGCGATATCAAGGGTCAGCGGGCGATCCATGCAAGATGTCGCTCCAGTTCGGCGCACAGATGATCCGCTTCCCGGAGAAAACCGGGAACGCCCTCCCCGCCGACGCGGTTGCCGAGTCATAAGCGTGAATGGTGTGCTCGTGTGCATTTCGCGAAACCGTCGCCACACCGGCCAGCCGCCCCTGTGCGCTGCCGTCGCAGATCAGGTCGGCGAACGGCAGATGGTCGATTTCTTCGGGAGAGGCGGCGTTCTCGCGCAAATAGCGGCGCAACGTGTCTTGTGCGCCAATTTCGCAGGTGAACTCGAACCGCTGGATCAGCTCGTCGCGCGATTGGTTCATCGAGCGGTTCGTGGTCGCGACGGGCAGGTCCCTCGCTCAGCCGCACCACGGCATTGCGGAGCGAGGTTGCGTCGAGCGCAATGCTACTCCCTTGTAGCGTCGAGGACGGGACCCGCGATTTCCATGGAGGAGCCCCTCGGATGGATACGGGTCCACTAAGGTCCGTGTCCGCTGTAGGATCCGTGTCCGCTGTAGGACAGGGCGCCGGGTGGAGTCAGGGCTCCCCCGGCTGCCCCTGGCAGATAAGCGCGGCCGCATGCATCGGCCAGCATTCCAGCTTGGCGCACCCCGCTGATATCTTCAGCCGCCATAGAAGACGTTGTCGCCGAGATCTTTCATTTCGAGGATCGCGACGTCCGGGCGGCCCTCGATCGGCTTCGGCAGGTGCGCTTCGGTAACCTCGCCGACGACGATGTGGTGATCGCCCTGCTCGACGATGCTGGTGACCTTGCATTCGACGGCGGCCAGTGCGGCGTCGAGGATCAGCGCGCCGTTGCCGGCCTTGTGGATCGCCTGGCCCGACAATTTGCCGTCCGCCAGCTGGGCCGGTTTGAAGAACGTGAACGCCATCCCCTTGTGCTCCTTGCCGAGCATATTGAGGACAAAGCTCTTCGTGTTTTTTACGATCGAATAGGCGCCGCTGTCGGTTTTGACGCCGACGACAACAAGCGGAGGATTGAACGCCGTCTGCGTCACCCAGTTGACCGTGGCCGCCGCGACGTTGCCCTGTCCATCGTCGGCGGTCAGCACGTAAATCCCATAAGGGATCATGCGCAGCGCGGTCTTCTTGGCGTCCTGGTTCATCGCCTGTCCTCCGTATCGGTTCGCCGTGGCACTACATCGCGTCCGCGAAAAACTGGCAAGAGGCCGCGCGGCGTGCCAGTGTTCGAGGTCCCACGAGCGGGCGCCGCGCGGCGCTCTCGGCCCAGAACCGTAACAGGAGGGGCGATGGATCTGAACACATTGCGCGAGACGGCGATCGAGGCGACGGCGCGGGCGCTTGACGACAGGCTCGGCTATGTCCCGAGCGATGATAGCGACGAGTGGGAGGAGGAGTATCGCCGCCAATTCGCGGCTCTAAGGCAGCGGCATGGCGGCGATCTTAGTCCTGTCGCACCGCGCCCGGTGCCCCCACCCGGCGCCGCTCGGCATCCCGAACGCAACTGGCCCGAGCTGACCGGCACGCCTGAGCAGAAGCGCTGGGCGGCGACAATCCGCGACGAGCGAATGCAGCAGATCGCGAGCGAGCCGTTCCGCGCCTTTCTCGGGCGGACCTGGACCCGCGCCAAACAATGGATCGATACAAGCGACGTGCCAGCTCCGGTGCTCGTGCAGCGGCTGCGTCCGCAATTCGAGGAACACCGCCGACGGGCGGGTGAGGCCGCCAGGATGCGTGCCGCCGAGGCAGACAAAAAGGCGGCCGAAGTGGCGGCCTACCAGCAGCGTCTGAAGGAGGCCGGCATCAGCCCCGAGGGGCTCGTCGAACTGATCGACGCCAGCGAACGCTTCGACCCGGCGCCGATCACCGCCAAATTGGCCGAAATCGCCGCGGAAGGGCGCCAGTTGCGGATATACGAGACGAGCGATCCCAATCTCCTGCTGGTCAAGGAAAAGCGCGGCCCGCTGGCGCTCGACGATTATGCGATCGAGCGGGACGAAGGATTGGCGGCCGACCTTAAGCTGTTCGCACAGGCGCCGTGATGCAGGTCGGCCTGCCTGCCGGCTGGTGCGCTCGGGTGCCGCGCCGCGGCTTTCTCTGCGGACATATGAACTAACCGCGGGGCGGAAGGGTATAGATTGTCGACCCATTCCGCTAAACGTGGAGCCGGCAAGAATACTTCGGGGGTGCGGGATGGGCGAATTCGCGTTGGGGCAGCCGGTGCCGCGCTTCGAGGATCCGCGGCTGCTGCGCGGCGGCGGGCGCTATGTCGACGACATGGTGCTGCCGCGCATGGCGTTTGCATATGTACTGCGCTCCCCCCACGCGCATGCTCGCATCCGGAGGATCGACACGGCGCGGGCCAAAGCCGCGCCCGGCATACTGGCTGTGCTGACCGGCGCTGATTGGCGCGAATCGGACTGGGGGGATCTGCCGACGCCAAGCGGGCTGCGGCGGCGGGGTGGAGCGCCGGCCTATCGCCATAGTTTCCCGGCGCTGGCCCAGGATCGGGTGCGCTGGGTCGGCGACTATGTCGCCTTTGTCGTTGCCGAGAGCCGCGAACAGGCCGCCGACGCGGCCGAGCTGATCGATGTCGAGTTTGAGCCGCTGGCTTCGGTCGTTGCCAGCGAGGCGGCGCTCGCCGCGGACGCCCCGCGCGTCTGGGAGGACGCGCCGGACAATATCTGCTTCGTGCACGAGGTCGGCGACCGGGCGGCCGGTCGAGGCTGCCTTCGCGCGCGCCGATCGCATCGTCAGGCGCCGCTTTGTCATCAACCGGGTGACGGCCGCGGCGATGGAGCCACGCGGCGCGATCGGCGACTACAACCAGGCCGATGGGCGCTACACGATCTACACGACGCTGCAGCGCACTCATGCTTACCGCGCCGATCTGGCGCAGATCATCAACGTTCCGGAGAGCCGCATCAGGGTCGTGGCGGGCGACATCGGCGGCAGCTTCGGGATGAAATCGGCGATTTACAACGAGGTCGCGCTGGTCCTGCTGGCCTCCAAGCTTCTCGGCCGCCCGGTCAAGTGGACCAGCACCCGCTCCGAGGCGTTCCTGTCCGACGCGCAGGCGCGCGACCACGTCACCGAGGCCGAACTGGCGCTCGACCGCGACGGCAATTTCCTCGCCTTCCGCACCCGCACCATCGCCGCGACCGGCGCCTATGCGCAGCAGAACTCGAACGTGTTCGTGATGAATCTCGGGACCCTCGCCGGGGTGTACCGAACGCCGGCGATGCATGCCGAGGTCACGGCCGTGTACACGAATACCAACCCGGTGCGGCCCTATCGCGGCAACGGGCGGCCCGAATTCGCCTACGTCATCGAGCGCATGGTGGACGAGGCGGCGGCCGAGACTCGGCATCGATCCCAGCCGAGCTGCGCCGGCGCAATACGATCCCGCCCGAGGCGATGCCGTTCAAGACCGGGCTGATCTTCACCTACGATTGCGGTGAGTTCGAGAAGAACATGAATGTGGCGCTTGAACTCGCTGATTTCGCTGGGTTCGAGGCACGCCGCGCGGAGGCTCGCGCCCGCGGGCGGCTGCGCGGGCTCGGCTTTTCGAACACGATCGAGCGCGCCGCGGCGGGCGGCTTCGAGGCGGCCGAGATCCGCTTCGACCGCGGCGGCACCGCGACCTTGGTGTGCGGCTCCATCACGCAGGGAATGGGGCACGAGACCGTGTTCAAGCAGCTGGTGTGCGACCGGCTCGGCATTCATCCGGATCAGGTGACCTACATCCAGGGCGACACCGATAAGGTCGCGCTCGGCGAGGGTAGCGGCGGCTCGCGCTCGGCGACCCTGGGCGGCTCGGCGGTGCTGATGGCGACCGACCGGATCATCGAGAAGGCAAAGGCGATTGCCGCGCATCTGCTCGAAGCCGCCGAGGCCGACATCGATTTCGCCGACGGCGTATTCTCGATCGCCGGCACCGACCGCACGGTGCCGTTGCGCCGGATCGCGGCCGAGGCGTGGGACCCGAAAAACCTGCCCGAGGGCATGGAGCCGGGTCTTGTCGCGAGCGCCGCCTACGCCGCCGGGGAGCAGAATTTTCCGAACGGCGTGCATGTCTGCGAACTCGAAATCGACCCCGAGACCGGCGAGGTCGAGATCCTTCGCTACAGCGTGGTCGACGATGTCGGCACGGTGATGAATCCGCTGCTGCTCGAAGGCCAGATCCGCGGCGGCATCGCGCAGGGGATCGGGCAACTGCTGCTCGAGGACATCCATTTCGATCCCGGCACCGGGCAGCTCGTGACCGGTTCGTTCATGGATTACGCGATGCCGCGCGCCGCCGACATCCCGATGATGCATTGCGAGACCAACCCGGTGCCGACCAAAACCAACCCGCTCGGCGTCAAGGGGGCGGGCGAGGCCGGCGCGGTCGGGGCGATGCCGGCGGTCGGCAACGCGCTGATCGATGCGCTGAAACCGTTCGGCATCCGCGATCTGCCGATGCCGGCCACCCCCGAGCGGATCTGGCGCGCGATCCGCGACGCGGCGAACCGGCCGGCGGTCGATTAGCGAATTTTCCTTCCCGCGCTGTGCATGCGGCGGCATGCTGGTCAACGCAACACGGGAGGGCGGGGGATGCAGATCGGAGTTCACTTGCCGCATGCCGGCAGCCAAGCCACACCCGACCTTATCCGGCGGCATGCGCGGCGCGCCGAGGATATCGGGCTCAGCGACGTCTGGGTCAGCGAACATATCATCGTGCCGCGCGCGCAGTTCCCGCGTTCGCCGCTGTTCTACGACCCGATCCTGACGCTGACCTGGGTCGCCGCGGTCACCGAACGGGTGCGGCTCGGCACCAGCGTCATCGTGCTGCCGATGCGCCACCCGCTGCCGCTCGCCAAGGAACTTTCGACGCTGCAGAACCTGTCGGGCGGGCGGTTGATCCTCGGGGTCGGGGTCGGCTGGCTCGAACCCGAGTTCAGCGCGCTGGGGGTGCCGTTTAACGAGCGCGGCCGGCGCATGGACGAGGGCATCGCGATGATGCGCGCGGTGTGGTCGCAGGACCCGGTCACGTTCGAGGCCAAATACATCCCGGCCGAAATCCGCGACATGACGATGCTGCCGCAGCCAGCGACGCCGATCCCGATGTGGCACGGCAGCCGGTCCGAGGCGGCGCATCGCCGTACCGTACGACTTGGCGACGGCTGGCATGGCAGCCAGGTCACGCCGGAGCAGGCCAGACCAGTCGTCGAGCGCCTGCGCCGCGACCGCCCCGAACCCGAATTCACGATCTCGGTGCGCTCGCACTGGGACGGCAGGGATGTCGGGATGATGAAGGAGCGCGTCGCCGCCTATGCCGATGCCGGCGTGCAGCACATCATGGTCCATCCGCAGGACCGCGAGGTCGACGATTGGGACACGGTGATCGACGGCGTCGGAAAGGTCGCGGCCGGGTAGCGCCTTCGCCGAGATTGCTTCCTCGCAAACGCGTCTCGCAATGACGACCCTTTCCTTCAGGTCAGGCGTGGTCGACGAAGGCGTCCATGACCTTCTTGTCGCCGGCGTGCTCGAAATCGATCGCGAGCTTGTTGTCCTCGACGGCGCGGACCGTGCCGTAGCCGAATTTCTGGTGGAATACGCGATCGCCGACCGCAAAACCGCCGACCCGCCGGATCTCCTGGCCGCGACGCGGTAGCGCGGCGCTCTCGATCAGCCTCGATGGGCGCGGCTGGCGCGACGCCTGGGCTTTGTCCCTTCGGACGTTGTTCCAGTCGGCGCCCCAACCTGGTCCTGATCCCGCCGTCCATCCGCTGGACCAGTCGGTCGCCGCGCCTCCCCAAGCCGGCGTCGCTGCCATTCCCATCTCGGTTGTCAGCTCGATATGCTCGTCAGGCAATTCCGTGATAAAGCGCGAGCGCGCCGCGCTCTGCCATTTGCCGTGGATCTGCCGATTGGCGGCGAACGATATCAACGCCCGCCGGCGCGCCCGCGTCAGACCGACATAGGCGAGACGGCGCTCCTCCTCGAGACCGTTGAGCCCGGATTCCTCGATCGCGCGCAGGCTGGGGAACACCCCTTCCTCCCAGCCCGGCAGAAAAACCGTGTCGAATTCGAGGCCCTTGGCGCTGTGCAGCGTCATCAGATTGACCATGTCGCCGGCGCTGTCGGCGGCGTTGTCCATCACCAGGCTGACATGTTCGAGAAACCCGCCGAGGTTTTCGAACTCGGCCATCGCGACGACGAGTTCCTTCAGGTTTTCGAGCCGGCCCGGCGCGTCCGGCGTCTTTTCGGCCTGCCACATGCCGGTATAGCCGCTTTCGTCGAGCACGATCTGCGCGATATCGGTGTGCGGCAGATGCTCGGCTTCGGCGCGCCAGCGATCGAGCGCGGCGATGAACCCGGCCAGCGCGTTGCGCGCCGCGCGCGTGAGCCTGTCGCCAGCGATCAGATCGCGCGCCGCCTCGATCAGCGGCACCCCCTCGGCGCGGGCGGCCGCGTGCAGAAGCTGCAAGGTCGCGGTGCCGATGCCGCGGCGCGGCGTGTTGACGACGCGCTCGAAGGCAAGGTCGTCGCTCGGCGTTCGTACGAGGCGCAGATAGGCCAGCGCATCGCGGATCTCCTGGCGTTCGTAGAAGCGCGGGCCGCCGATCACCCGGTACGGCAGCGCCAGCGCGAGAAAGCGCTCCTCGAACCCGCGGGTCTGGAAGCCGGCGCGCACGAGAATGGCGATTTCGCTCAGCGCATGGCCTTGGCGCTGCAGCGCCTCGATCTCGTCGCCGACCCAACGCGCCTCGTGCTCGGCGTCCCACAGCCCGCGCACAACGATCTTCTCGCCGCCCCCGGCGCGGGTCCACAAGGTTTTCCCCAAGCGGCCCCGGTTATGCGCGATGACGCCGCCCGCCGCCGCCAGGATCTCCGGGGTCGAACGGTAGTTTTCCTCCAGCCGCACGATCAGCGCGCCGGGGAAATCGCTCTCGAATTTGAGGATGTTGCCGATCTCGGCGCCGCGCCAGCTGTAGATCGACTGGTCGTCGTCGCCGACGCAACACAGATTGCGATGGCGCTGCGCCAGCAGCCGCAGCCACAGATATTGCGCGAGATTGGTGTCCTGGTACTCGTCGACCAGCAGATAACGGAAGCGCTGCTGGTAATGTCCAAGGATCTCCGGGTTCTGGCTGAACAGCGTCAGATTGTGCAGCAGCAAATCGCCGAAATCGGCCGCGTTCACGGTCGCGAGGCGCTGCTGATAATCGCGATAGAGCGCGACGGCGCGCCCGTCGGCCCAGTCTCCGGCGTCGCCCGCCGAGACCTTGTCGGGCACCAGGCCGCGATCCTTCCAGCGCTCGATAATGCCGAGTAGGGCACGCGCCGGCCAGCGCCGCTCATCGATATTCGCCGCCGCGATGATTTGTTTCAGCAGCCGGAGCTGGTCGTCGGTGTCGAGAATAGTGAAATTCGACGTGAGGCCGACCGCCTCGGCGTGGCGACGCAGGATGCGCGCGGCGAGCGCGTGAAATGTGCCGAGCCAGACGCCGTCGGCGGCGCGGCCGATCATCGCCTCGAGCCGCTCGCGCATCTCCCGCGCCGCCTTGTTGGTGAAGGTAACGGCCAGCACCTCGCCCGGATTGGCGCGGCCGCTCGCCAGGATATGCGCGAGGCGGGTGGTCAAGACGCGGGTTTTTCCCGTACCGGCACCGGCCAGCACCAGCACGGCGCCCTCCACCGCTGCAACGGCCCGCGATTGCGCCTCGTTGAGCGATGCGAACAGCGCCTCCGATCGATCGGACGCGGCGTGTCGGGCGGCGGCGATGCTGGTCATGACCACATGATATAGCAATTCGCCGGAACGGGGACACAAAGGGACGCGGTGCTGCCTCGGTTTGAATTGCGGGGCGCGAGCGCTCCCTCCGCCCGCCGCGGGTGCCGGTTTGCTGTTTTCTGCAGGAAAAGAACAGCAAACGCCGGTGCGACCCCTGGCTCCGCGCGGGTTTCGCGGCGGCGGCGGGTGGATTCTGCAGCAAAAGAACAGCAAACGCGCCCGCCCGCCATCGCTCCGACCCACGGCACCGGGTATTTCATACTCCGGCAATGTGGCGGATTTCGCGTCTGTCGCCGGGCTATCGACACCGCGCGAAAAGTACGGCTGGCAACTGCGGCGTCTCATCCGTTGCGCAAAAGCCACGCCTTGGCCCTGATCCGTTGCAACAAAGCGACCCTCTGACCCGGCGAGCCGATACGACGGTATGATGCGGGATCATCCGTTGCCTTTCCGATGCACGCCGCGCCCGATGCACGCCGCGATCGTTCTGCTGATATTGACGCTGACCTATGTCGGGATGGCCGCCGGGCGCATTGCCTGGCTGCGCGTCGATCGGACCGGCATCGCGCTGCTCGCCGTTATTACGCTGCTTGCCAGCGGCGAAATGACGCTCGACGATTTCGGGGCGGCGGTCAGCCTATCGACCCTGGCGCTGTTGTTCGCGATGATGATCATCTCGGCGCAGTTCGCCGAATCCGGGTTTATCGACCTTTGCGCGCGCACGATCATCGGCACGCGCGGCGGTTCGGCGGCGCTGTTGGCGTTGACCGTCGCGATCGGCGGCGCGCTGGCGGCGGTGCTCGCCAACGACATCCTGATCATCGCGATCGCCCCGCTGCTGATCGCCGGCGCCCGACGCCGCAGTCTCGACCCGCGGCCTTTCGCGATCGCGCTGTCCGCAGCGACGAACGCGGGATCCGCGGCGACGCTGATCGGCAACCCGCAAAACATTCTGCTGGGCGCGATCGGCCGTCTCGGCTTCTGGCATTTCCTCGCGATCAACGGGGTGCCGGCGCTGTTCGCGCTGGTCAGCGTGTTCGCGGTCGTCTGGCTGCAATGGAGCCGCCGCATGCGCCAGCCCACCATCGACCAGACAGGCATCGAGACGGCGGCTGTCGAGGCCGGCAATATCGCGGCGCCGGTGCCGGTGCACCCGATCGACCGGTTTCAGATGATCAAGGCCGTCGTCGCGCTGATCGCGCTGCTGATCCTGTTTTCGACGCCGCTGCCGCGCGAGATCGGGGCGCTGATCATCGCGGCATTGCTTTTGGCGAACCGAAAAATCACCAGCCGCACGATGATCGCGACGGTCGACTGGCCGCTCTTGCTGCTCGTCGCGTGCCTGTTCGCGATTACCGGGCAGCTCAACGATGCCGGCATCGCCGCGAAGACCCTGAGCCTGCTGAGCAGCAGCGGGCTGCTGCCGAACAATCTCGCGGTGCTGCTGCCGTTCGCGCTCGTTACCAGCAATGCGATCGGCAGCGTCCCGGCGGCGATGCTGGTATTGCAGATCTGGCCGCTGCCGCCCGATTCGGTTCTGTATTCGCTGGCGTTATTGTCGAGTTTGGCAGGAAATCTGCTGTTGAGCGGCAGTCTGGGCACCTTGCTGATTGCCGAGCGCGCGGCAGCGATGGGAGCACCGGTCAGCTTCCGCGAATACGCGCGCGCCGGCATGCCGATCGCGGTCGTCTCGCTCGCCTTCGCGAGCTTCTGGCTGGTGGCTATCGGGATACTTCCGCTAACGCCGCCACCCGTTCCGTCGCCGTTGCCGTGAGCGAGGCAGGTACGGCAAACGGGGCTTCGGTGGACTGGCGGGGCATCGAAGCACCCGGTACAACGGAGATTCTCTCTTCCAAAGGAGCATTCGTGCCGAGCCGGCCGCTTCGCATCGGAACCCGCGGCAGCCCGATGGCGCTGTATCAGGCGGAGCTTGTGCGCGACCGGCTGCGCGCGGCCCATCCCGAGCTTGCCGCCGACGGCGCGCTCGAACTCGTCCCGATCCGCACGACCGGGGACCGCGTGCAGACGCGCCTGCTCGCCGAGATCGGCGGCAAGGGCCTGTTCACGAAGGAAATCGAGGAGGCGCTGCTCGACGGCCGCATCGATCTCGCCGTGCATTCGCTGAAGGATATGGAAACGGTGCTGCCGGCCGGACTTGCGATCGGTGGCGTGCTCAAGCGCGACGACCCCCGCGACGTGCTGGTCGGTCGCGGGGCGCTCACCGTCGCGGGCTTGCCGCGAGGGGCGCGGGTTGGTACGGCGTCGCTGCGGCGGCGCGCGCAATTGCTGCGGCGGCGTCCTGACCTCGCAATCGTGCCGATCCGCGGCAATGTCAACACGCGGCTTGCCAAGCTCGACGCCGGCGAGGTCGAGGCGCTGGTCCTCGCGCTGTGCGGGCTGGAACGGCTCGGCAAGGCTGGCGCGATCGGCGAGATTCTGGACGTCAGTATCATGCTGCCGGCGGTCGCGCAGGGCGCGCTCGCGATCGAATGCCGGGCGCTCGACGACGCGGTGCGCGACCTGCTCACTCCGCTGCACGATGAGCCGAGCGCGGCCTGCGTGCTCGCCGAGAGGAGCATGCTGGCGGCGCTCGACGGGTCCTGCCGCACGCCGATCGCCGGGCTCGCGACGATCGCGGACGGCCGGCTCAGCCTCGACGCGCTGCTGCTGTCGCCGGACGGCGCGGCCGAGCGGCGCGGCCGATTGGCGGGTGCGGTCAACGATGCGGCGGCGATCGGTACCGCGCTCGGCGACCAATTGCGGCGCGGCGCCGGGCCCGAATTCGGCTTCGGTTAGCCTGGAAGCCGTGTCTTTACAACCGAGCCGGCGCCTCACTTTCCGGCGACGAAGGCGGTGACGTCGAGGCTGGCGACGCGGAACGGCGCCATCCCGGTCGGCGATGCCACCGCGACGGCCGCGATCAGCATCGTGCTCCGGCCGTCGGCCTCGGGCGGATACCATTTCGGGTGCTGCGCATTCCAGTTGCAGCTCGTGACCTGCATCGCCGGGTTCTTTCCGGATGAATCCTGTATGAAGATCGCATAAATGGCGCCATCGACATTGTTGCAGACACGGTTCGATTCAAAGGCGAACCATTTACCGTCGGGAGACCACCAGCCGGCGCGCGCCTGATACGGCTGCAGGAAGCCTGATCCCTTCGGGGCATGGCGATCCATCGGTTCGACCCGCGTCCGGCCCCTCGAGCCAGCTGCAACCCAAGTGTAGTTTAGGTCCTGGTTGTAGTAATTGCTCTCGCGATTGAACTGGCCGGCGAACGAGATCAGGTTCGGATCGGCTTGGTTGACGCTTGCGAAACCCGCCCACACCTTCTCGTCACCGACCTGCGGGACGAGCGTGTCGCCGGTTGTCGCGTTGATCACCGAGGTGACGTGCGACTGGCCTCCATCGACGGCTAGCGAGCCGCAATCGGGAAACCACGCCGGATAGATCATCCCGGCGGTGTTCGGTAGCACGGTGGGGGCCGCCGTCGTGCTCGACATCACATAGACGCCATCCGCGGCGCTGAAGGCGATGGGGCCGCTGGTCACGCTACCGCCCGACCGAAACCAGCACCAGTCGGCGCGCTCCGACCCGGCGACGCCGGTGAACGCCGCCGGCGTTCCCCCCGGCAGCGCGGCCGCGTACAGCTCGGTGGCGCCCGCGATCGTGCGCTCGAACACAACGGCCGTTGCGTCAGCGTTCAGCACCGGGCGATAGTCGCTGGTTCCAGCCGCTTCCGGAAACAGGAAAACCGGCGCCACAGTCGGCGGCGGGTTCTGCTTTTGTCGGGCACCGGGCGCGCCGACCTCCGCCTGGCTCGCGGCAGCCGACGCCATCATCAGCGCCGCTAATAAAACGCGCGCAGCTGCTTGCATATCATTCGCCCCTTATCGATGAATCACACCGTGAAGCAGCTGCGTCACGGCCAGACGGTTGCGGTGATGCCGTGCCGGTCGAGCAGCGCCGGGCTGATCGGCATCAGCAGTGGCCCGTCGGTCCACAACAGCGCGCACTCGATCGGGCGGTCGCGGTAGATGCGGGCGAGCGCGGCGCGGTACATCGCGAGCTGTTGCAGATAGATCGCCGGGACCTCGTCGTCGCGCGCCGGGACCGGGCGCACGGTCTTGAAATCGACGATCAGCACGCGGTTTCGGGTCACGACGACACGGTCGATCTGGCCCGACAGTGCATGCGATGCGCCGGCGGAGTCGCCGGGGATCAGGCCGACGACCGAAACCTCGGCCTGCGCGCCCGGTCCCCATAACTCGGCGAGATCCGGGTCGGTCAGCACGGCCATCGTTTCGGCGTGGATTTCGTCCCGTTCCTCAGGGGGGAGGGCATGCACCGGCAAGGCGAGAAACCGCCGGGCGGCCGCGTCGCGCTCCGACGCCGGCAGCTCGGGGAGGCTCTGCAACAGCCGATGCACGAGCAGGCCGCGCTTGAAGCGGTCGCGTCCGGAGACCGCGAGCGGCGAGAGGGTGGCCGGTTCGGGGCCGCTCGGCCGCGACGGCAGCAGCGGCTTCGGCGGGATCGGCTCGGGCGGCGGCGGCGCCGACACCCAGGCAGGCGGGGGCCCAGAGACCCGCAACCCGGCGATCCGCTCGTCGCGGCGCGGCGGCGCGGTCTGGGGGCTGCTGAGCCGCAGCGTCTCGCCCGTCCAGCCATGGCGCTCGCCGATCAGCGGGCGCGTGTCGAACGGGACCGTCTCAGCCAACCCGGTCCAGCCGGCTTCGCACAGCGCGTGCCATGAAAGCGCCTCGCGCGTCGGCCGCTGGTTCTGCCAGCCGCAGACATAGAGGCGGTGCTGCGCCCGGGTCAGCGCAACGTAGAGGAGGCGCCGATATTCCTGCAGCTGGCCGCGGCGCAACGCGTCCCGCGTTCGCACATAGGCCGGGGCGGCAAACTCGCGGCGCGGACACCACAGCGGCAAGCCGTCGCCGTCGGTCCACAGCAGCCCGTTATGCCGGTCCGGCAACTGCACGGTGTCGGGAAGAAACACGACCGGGGCTTCCAGCCCCTTGGCGCCGTGCACGGTCAGAATGCGGACTTCGTCGCGCTGGCGCTCGCCGAAATCGCGCTTGACCTCGATGTCGCCGGCTGCGATCCAATGCAGAAACCCCTGCAGCGAGGGCACGTGCTCGCGCTCATACGCGAGCGCCAGCGCGAGAAACTCCTCGACGGGGTCCGCCGCCTCCGCCCCGAGCCGTTCGAGGATCGCGCGCCGCCCGTTATCGGTCCCTGGGCCGGTCCCGAGAATTTCGGCATAAAGCTCGAACGGCGGGACAAAATCGGCGCGGGCGAGCAGCGCGCGAAGGCGCTCGTAGGTCTCCCGCATCGCCGGCTGCTGGCGGGCAAGACGGCGCAGACGGGTCCACAGCCGGTCGTCGCCGCGGTCGTAGGCGAGCTCGAACAGCGCATCTTCTGAGAAGCCGAACAGCGGCCCCTTCAGCACTGTAGCCAAAGTCAAATCGTCTTCCGGCAGCAGCAGAAAGCGGCCGAGAGCGATCAGATCCTGCACCGCGAGCTCGTCGGCGAGTGCCAAACGGTCGGCGCCGGCGACCGGCACGCCGCGCTGCTTCAGCGCGCGCAGCAAATCGCCGACGAATTCGTTGCGCCGGCGCACCAGGATGATCACGTCGCCGGCCTGCAGCGCGCGTCCGCGCGGCTCCAGTCGCTCGCCGCGTTCGAGCCAAGCGGAGATCGTCGCCGCGATCGCGCGCGCCAGGCGGGTGCGCGGTTCGAGCGGACGGCGCGGGCCGGCAATGTCGCCGCGCCCCTCGGCTTTATCGGCTTCGTCTGGATCGGCCGGCACCGGCGGCCACAGCTCGACGAGCCCGGCCTGTCCGCGATGGGCCGCGACATGGCGAATCGGGACGCCATCGAGCGCCACGCCATCAGCCGCGTCGGCTTGCTGGAACACCGCGTCGACCGCTTTCAGCAGCGGCTCGGCGGCGCGAAACGAGATTTCGAGCGGCACCTCGACCCAATGCTGCTTCGCCGCGATCACGCGCGCCGCGAAATGCTGCCGCATCTCGACAAAGGCGCGCGGGTCGGCGCGCTGAAAGCTGTAGATCGACTGCTTCGGATCGCCGACCGCGAAGATCGTGCGAACCCGATCCTGGGCGCCGTCGCCGGCGAAGAACTCGGCGGCGAGCGCGGCGACGATCTCCCATTGCTCGGGATTGGTGTCCTGCGCTTCGTCGATCAGGATGTGGTCGAGCCCGCCGTCGAGCTTGAACAAAACCCACGGCGCGATCCCGGGGCGGCGCAGCAGATCAAGCGCCTTCAGCACGAGGTCGTCGTAGTCGAGCAGCCCGGACAGAAGCTTGCGCCGGTCATAGGCGGCCAGCACCGCGTTGCCGATCCGCGCCAGCGCCAGCGTCGCCTCGACCACGCCAAGACCGGCGCGGTCTGCGACAAAGCGCAGGACGCGCGCTGCCTCGGCCTGCAGCGCCGCGACCGGGTCGCCGGCCGCCTTCGCCGCCGCCGGCTTGGTGATCAGGCTTTGTCGCTGCTGACCCGTAACGGTCAGGAACAGGTCGATATACGCCTCGATCATGACGGCGCGCGCGGCCGGCTGCTCGCACCAGCGGGTAAGGGTGGCGCCGCGCCGCCGGTCGCCGTCCGTGCCCGCGGCGAGCGCCGCCGCCGCGGCGCGCAGCCCAGCCGCGTCGCCGGCGCCCTCGGCGCAGAATGCCGCGAGCAACCCGTCAACGCTGGTGTCGGGCGATACCGCAACGGCCGCGCCGAGCCGGCGCCGCAGCGCGGTCTCGCCGTCGGCGAGCGCACGGCGCAGCTTGCCGCGCTCGGCGGCGATTTCAGCGATTAGCTCGATGAAACGCTCCTCGGGGGCGTGGCGGGCGACACTCGCCAGCGCCTCGGCCAATCCGGACGTTTCTCCGATGGCTGCTTTCCCGGGTTCTGTCCGCGCCGCGTTGATGACGGATTCGACGGCCTCGGCGAGCGCCTCGCCGGCGCCGCGTTCGTCGAGCACGGCGGATTCCGGCGGCACGCCGGCTTCGAGCGGGAAGCGGCTCAGCAGCGATTGGCAGAACGCGTGGATCGTCTGGATTTTGGCGCCGCCGGGGACGTCGAGAACGCGCGCGAAGAGCTGGCGGGCGAGGGCCAGATCGTATTCCTCGGGATTGCGGCCGGTCAGCTCGACAAGCTCCAGCGCCAGCGCGCCCGGCGGCATCGTCGTCCACCTGGCCAGCCGGTCGTTGACGCGGTTCGCCATCTCGGCGGCGGCCGCGCGGGTGAAGGTCAGACACAGGATATGCGCCGGATCGGTGCCGCCGAGCATCAGCGCGAGCAGCCGGTCGGTCAGCACCTTGGTCTTGCCGGTGCCGGCCGAGGCGGCCACCCATACCAACTCCTCCGGATGCAGCGCGCGGCGCTGCGCGGCGCGGGCCGCCTCGACCCCGTTCATGTTGAAACCGTTCACCGGGCGCTTCCGGTCACGTCGTGCCTCCGGTCCCGGTTTCGGCCGCGGCCTCGCCGAGCCGTTCGAGGTGGGCATAGTCGGAGTAGCGCGGCGCCCGGCTCGGGTCCGGCACCGCGTAATAGGGAGTGCGCGGGTCGTCGAAACGGTCGATCAGCGCCCGGACTTCGGCGAGCACCCGGTCGATCAGCGCCGGCGGACCGTCACGGCCGACGGCGCACCGCGAGGCAGGCGGATCGCCGCCCGACAGCCGCCAGTATTCGAGTGACGACGGCATGCCGCTCACCCCGCCGAAGCTGCCGTCGCGGGCGATCGCGCCTTCGAGCGGCAGCTGTACCGCGATCGCCTCCTCGATCTCGCGTGTCGACGGCAGACTGCCGGTCTTGTAATCGATCACGACCAGTTCGCCACCGCGCAGCCGGTCGATGCGGTCGGCGATGGCGGTGATCGTGAACGGACCGGCGCGGGCCGGCAGCTGCACGCTCCCCCGGCACTCGGCGATGCGTTCGAGGATCTCGGTACGGCGGAGCGCGCTCCTCGGCGATGAACCAGCCCGCGATGCGCTCGAAGCGCGGCCACCAGAAGGCCCACACGCCGGGCCGCGACAGGATCGCGCCAAAGCACTCGCGGCCGATCGACAGCAGCTCGTGTTCCGGGAACAGCGGCAGGATGGCGGGATAATGCTTGACGAATTCGCCCAGCGCGTGATGCACCGCAATACCGAGATCGGCGCGTCCCGGGTCCTGGTCTAGCTCGTCGAGCGCTCGGAGGCGCAGAATGTGGCGGGCGTAGATCGCGTAGGGATCGCGGATCCAGGTCTCGATTTGCGTCACCGACAGCCGGCGCGGACGGGCGGCCAGCGGTGGGCGCGGCTCCGGCGGCGGCGCCGGGCGGCGGCGGGTCGGCTGATCGCGCAGAATCGCCCCCGCGAGGATGTCGGACTCAGGTCCGAGCGCGCCGTCGAGGCCGACCGCGCGCAGCACCGCGTCGAGCCGCAGCAGCCAGCGCGACGGCACTGTCGGCGCTCCCTCGCGCCGCGCGGCCCGGGTCAGCGCTATGAGCGGCGCGCCGAGTCCCTGCGCGAAATCATGCGCGGCAATGCCGATCGCGCGCTCGGGCAGCGCGATCCCGAATTCCCGGCGCATCTCGCGCGACATCCACGGGTCATAGGCCGCTGGTCCGGGCCAGGTGCCTTCGTTCAGGCCGCCAAGCACGAGCAGGTCGGCCTGCTGCAGCCGCGCCTCGACAAGCCCCCAGATCGCGAGGCGCGGATGCCGGCCATAGGCCGGGCGCACCACCATGCCGGAAGCAAGCGCGTCGAACAGCGCCGGGTAGTGGCGGCCCGGCAGCGCGGAAAAATCGGCGGCGGCGTCGATCAGCTCGTGACAGAACCGCGCCGCCGCTTCGCCGGCCGCGTCGCGCCACAACCGCGCGATCCCGGTCTCCTTGTCGGTGGCAGCGAGGCGCTCGGCTGCGTCGACATGGGCGGCAACCAGCTCGGCGAGCGGTGCCGTCTCGGATTCGAGCAACCCGGCGAGGCGGCCGAGGCAGGTTTCGAGGCCACTGACAAAGCGCCGGAGCCGGTGCGGGTCCTTGCCGGCCAGCGCCGCCTTGAGGCCGGCGAAGCCGGGCGCCGGCCGCGGTCCGCGGATCGCCGCTTCGAGGCGCCGGGCGCGGTCGCGAAACGTTTCGGGCGCCAGCCCGCCGGCGGCGAATGGATGCTTCAACGCGGCCAGCAGCGGTACTGGGGCGAGCGCGCTCGCCGCCAGATCGAGCACCAGGCGCAGAAACACGCCGGGCGGGGTGCGGCCGAGCGGCACGCCGGCCGAATCGTCGATATCGATGTCCCAGCGGCGCAATTCAGCGGCGACGCGGCGCGCCAACTCGCGGTCGGGCGTGACCAGCGCCGCCGTCATTCCGGGCGTCTCGAGCGCCCGCCGCAACAGCAGCGCGATCGTCGTCCCCTCGTCCTGCGGGCTGGCGCAGTCGTAGCGCGATAGCCCGGCGAGCGCATCCGCGCCCTCCACCGGCAGGTCGCGCCAGGAATCGGTCAAGGCGACGGGGCGCAGTGCCTCTCTGACGAGATGAAGCCGGCGGACGAGCGAGGCGGGCAGGGGAGCGACGGGGCGAAAGGCCGCGCTCCGACCGGGTCGCGGCGGCCAGTCCTTGACTTCGTCCGGCGCGATTTCCAGGTCCCGCAGCAGCAGCGCCGTCAGGTGCTGCGGATGGCTCGGCTCGGCTGTGATCAGCTCCCATTCCTCGGGGCCCGCGGTGCGGTCGAGCCCGGGGAGGATGACGGCGCCCTGGTCGAGCCAGGCGACCGCCGAGAGCAGGTCGGACAGCGCCGGCATGCCGCCCATCAGGCCGGCAGCGATCACCGGGGCGCGGGGCGGGATCTCGCGCCACAGCCGCGCCTGCCGCCGCAACAGACGGTTGCGCCGATCGGCCGGGTCAATCGCGCCCTCCGCCTCCAGCATCGGCGGCCACAGATTCGGCAGCAGGTCGAGAAAATCGAGCACAAGCTTCCAATGTTCAGCGAACTCCGCGGGCGCCAGCTCGCGCAGCCCGTCGAAACTCGCCTCCTCGCTCGCCGCCATATCGAGCAGTCGGGCGAGCGCGCCGGCCAACGCGGCGGCCTGTCCGGGCAGCAGCGCGGCATCGTCCTTGGCCGCGCTCCAGCCGAGCACGAGACGAGTCAGCAGCAGTCGCCGCCGCAATTCCGGGATCGCGGGCGGGATCGCCAGCGTCGCCTCGCCCGCGCCGCCAACGGCAATATCGTCGTCGTCGAGGTCGCCGATCGGGCGCAGCCGCGGCAGCAGCAGCGGCGCGGGTTCGGCGCCTTCCGCGCTGAGACGCAGAAACGCTTCCCGCAGCGACCGAGCCGCGCGCCGCGTCGGCAGGAGGACCGTCATCCGCGGCAGCAGCAGCGGATCGTCCCCGGCCAGCGCCACCAGCCCTCGCGCGAGCGTGTCGAGGAACGGCCGGTGCGGCGCTATCGTGAAGACGTTCGGGCCTATTTTGAGCCTGCCCTCAGAACACCGAACGGGTCGGAGCCGCCGGATTCACCACGGAGACACGGAGATCACGGATGTGACATTCTCTCACAGGACGACGCGGCGCAGGCCGTTTTTGAGGACGATATTGTTAAAAATTGATCAAAAGAGCCGCGCCAAGCGTGGCCTTGGCGGCAAATAGATCAAAATCTATGTGACAGGCTGATCGAGCCTCGGTGTTCTTCATATCTCCATCGTGACCATAAATCCTACCGCTCGATACGGTGCGATTGGAGACGGGCGCGGGTTGTGGCCAATCCCTCGGGGGTGCCCACGTGGTACCATTCACCGTCGTGCAGGATTGCGCGCAGGCGGCCGGCGGCCTCGGCGCGGCGGTACACCAAGTTCAGCGAGAAATGCGGCTCGGCGATGCCATCGAAGGCGCGGCGGTGCAGCAGCTGGATGCCGGCGAACAGATACGGCGCGATCTCGCGTTCGCCACGCCGTCGAGGGGTCCCGAGCGCGTCGAGAAAATAGTCGCCGCTGCCTTCATAGCCGACCGCCGTTGCGGTGCGATGAAACAGCAGCACGCCATCGATCGTTTCCGGATCGAACGCGGCGGCGAGGCGTGCGAGGGCATAGTCCCTGCCGTCGAGCCAGAATACGTCGCTGTTGACGACAAAGAACGTCTCGCCGAGACGCGGCAGCGCCCGCGCCACGCCGCCGCCGGTCTCGAGCAGTTCCTCCTCGCGCGATAGCTCGAGGCGCGGATGCGACCGGCCCGCGAGCGCCGCCTCGATCTGCTCCGCCTTGTAGTGCGCGTTGACGACGATTCGCTCAACGCCGACCAGCGCGAGTCGGTCGATCGCATGGTCGAGCAGCGTGCGTCCGCCGAGTTCGATCAGCGGCTTCGGTGTCGTGTCGGTGACCGGGCGCAGCCGCGTGCCGAGTCCGGCGGCCAGCACCATCGCCGTTTTCGGCACGCCGATCATAGGGCGCGCGCCCGCGACGGTGCCGTCCTCGGAGTGCGCCGGAGGTTTGCCGGCAGATAGCGGTCAAGCCAGTCCGCGATCGGGCGCAGCGCCGGCTCGCGCCGGACATCGCCTTCGAGCAGCCGCCATACGCGCGGGATATGGGCGAGATAGGCTGGCTTGCCGTCGCGCCGCCACAGCCGCGTGAAGATGCCGATGATCTTGCAATTTCGCTGCGCGGCCAGGATGGCCGCGGAGCGGGCGAAGGCGGCGCGGTCAAGTTCCGGAAAGGCGGCGAGGTAGCGCTCGGTCATCGCAATGCGCAAATCCTCGGTCACGTCGCGGCGGGCGTCCTCGGTCAGCGAGACGAGGTCGTAGCTCGCCGGTCCGCAGACCGCGTCCTGGAAATCGAGCAGCCCGCAGGCGCGCACCCCCGGTCTGCCGGGCAGCAGCATCAGATTGTCGACGTGGTAATCGCGCAGCACCAGCGTTGTCTCCGGTAAAGCCGAGAGCGGCAGGATCCGCCGCCAGCATGCGAGGTATTCCTCGCGCACCTCGTCCGGCAACGCCGCGCCGAGCACATCAGGCGCGTACCAGTCCGCCAGCAGCGCGGCCTCGTCGAGCAGACGCGTCTCGTCATAGGTCGGCAGCGCCGGGCAGCCTCGCCCCCCGACTTCCCGATGGAGCGCCGCAAGGGTGTCGATCGCCAGCGCGTAAAGCGCGCCTTCGTCGGCGCCGCGCGCCAGCAGGCGCGTATAGACGTCGTCGCCGAAATCCTCGATCAGCAGAAACCCGCGCGGGCGGTCTTCGGCATGGATCTCCGGCGCGCTGAGCCCGAGGTCGCGCAATATCTCGGCGACGGCAATATACGGTCCGACATCCTCGACCGGGGGCGGCGCGTCCATCAGAACGGCCCGCCTTGCGGCTTGTGTCAGCCGGTAGTAGCGCCGGAACGACGCGTCGCCGGCGAGCATGACCGGCGCGACTCCGGCCCAGCCCGCGGCGGCGAGAAACCCAGCCAGCGCCGCCTGTCGCTCCTCTGCCGTGTCGCCGCTCCCCGCCGCGCCCATTTCTCAGAGCTCCAGGGTGAGGCCGGCCAGCCGTTCGGCCCAGTCGCCGCCAGGGTCGCCGGGGTCAAGCGCGGCGCGCCGGGCGTTCGGCGGACCGCAATCGGACAGGGTGAGCAGAAGCCGCCGGGCCGGCAGCAGCGTCCCGAGCCGCTCCGGCCATTCGATCAGCGAAATGCCGTCGCGGAACGCGTCCTCGATGCCCAATTCCCAGGCCTCGTCGGGATCGCGCAGCCGGTAGCCGTCAAAATGCCAGATCGGGACGTCGCCGACCTCGTAGATCTGGACCAGCGTGAAGGTCGGGCTCGGCACCGCCTCGGCATAGCCGCGGGCCCGGATGAAGGCGCGCGCGAACGTTGTTTTGCCGGCCCCGAGTTCGCCGTTCAGCGCGATCACGTCGCCGGGCCGAGCGAGCGCGGCGATGTGCGCAGCGAGCGCCGCGGTGGCTTCTTCGTCGGGCAGCTCGGTAACGATCATTGCCCAGGCGTTGTATATCCCTGAAGCGAGAGCCCGCAACGTTCTACTTGCGCGGGCGCGCGCCGGCGGAAAGCCATGACAGGGGACAACATGCGCAATGATGCCGAGAGCTGCGACGTTGCAATCATCGGCGCCGGACCGGTCGGGCTTTTCGCGGTCTTCGAATGCGGAATGCTCGAGATGGGCTGTCATGTCTTCGACGCGCTGCCCGCGCCGGGCGGACAATGCGCCGCGCTCTATCCGGAAAAGCCGATCTACGACATACCGGGCTATCCGCGAATCGCTGCTGCCGAACTGATCGACCGGCTGATGGAGCAGGCCGCGCCGTTTGCGCCGGCATTCCATCTCGGCCATGCCGTGTCGGGTCTTGCCGCGGCCGGAGATGGCGGGTTCGCGGTCGAGACCGCCGCGGGAACTCGCGTTGCCGCCCGCGCCGTCGTCATCGCGGCCGGGGCCGGCGCGTTCGGACCGAACCGGCCGCCGCTCGCCGGCATCGCCGAGTTCGAGGGAACGAGCGTGTTCTATCTGGTGCGGCGGCGCGACGAATTTCGCGGCAAGCGGGTGGTCATCGCTGGCGGCGGCAACTCGGCGGTCGATTGGGCATTGTCATTGGCCGAGATCGCCGAGCGTGTCCTCGTCGTGCACCGGCGTCCCAAGTTCCGCGCCGCGCCGCAATCGGCCGCGCGGCTGCAGCGCCTCGCCCACGAAGGCCGGATCGACCTTGTCATTCCGTACCAGCTGCACGCGCTGGAAGGCTCGGGTGGGCAGCTCTCGGCCGTGATCGTCGCCGATCTGGCCGGCAGCACGCGCCGCCTCGATGCCGACTGCCTGCTGCCGTTTTTCGGCCTCGCGACCGATCTCGGCCCGCTCGCCGAGTGGGGGTTGGATATCGAGCACCAGCATGTCCGGGTCGATCCGGCAACCTGCGCGACATCGCGGCCCGGCATCTTTGCGATCGGCGACATCGCGACCTATCCGGGGAAGCTCAAGCTGATCCTGTCGGGCTTCGCCGAGGCCGCGCTCGCGGCGCACGCAATCCACCCGCTGGTGCATCCGGGCCAGGCGCTGCATTTCGAGTACTCGACGACAAAGGGCGTGCCAGGCCGCTGAATCGCGCTAAAACCGGTCCGATACGGCGCGTATGTATCGTGGCGCTTCCGATCCGGAGAGTATGAATGGAGCACGATCTGGCGTATTTCCGGCTGAAGCAGGAGATCGAGGATTTCCTTTACGAGGAAGCCGATCTGCTGGACCAGCGCCGGTTCGGCGAGTGGCTCGACCGACTTGCCGAGGATCTGCACTATTTCATGCCGATGCGGCGCAACGTGGCGTTCGGGACCCACGCCGAGCAAGAGAACACCCGCGCCGGTCACGACATCAGCTGGTTCGACGAGGACAAGTGGACACTGTCGAAGCGCGTCGATCAGATCATGACCGGCATTCACTGGGCCGAGGAGCCGCTGTCGCGGGTCTGCCATTTCGTGACCAATATCCGGCTCGCCGCCGCCCGCCCGACAGTCGCGACAGCGAGCGAGGTCGAGGTCGGCAGCCGCTTCATCGTTTACCAGAACAGGGTCGAGACTGAGACCTACCTGTTTGCCGGCCGCCGCAACGACCTGCTGCGCCGCGACAGCGGAAGCTGGCGGCTTGCCCGGCGCGAGATTCTGCTCGATCAGAACGTGCTCCTGGCGAAGAACCTGACTGTGTTCTTCTGAGCGCAGGAGCGCGGGCCGGGTGTCCTCAAGTGTCGAGCGCGTGCCTGATTCTTAGCGCCAGCTCCGAATATCGGAACGGCTTGAACACGACCTCGATCCCGGGATCGAGCCGGCCGCCATGTACGATCGCGTCGCGGGCGTAGCCGGTGGTGAACAGCACCTTCAAGGCCGGGTGGCGCTGCCTTGCCTCGTCGGCGAGCCGGCGCCCGTCGCACCCGCCGGGCAGACCGACGTCAGTGAACATCAGATCCACCTCCGGATGGGCGTCGAGCACCTGGAGCGCGGCGGCGCTGTCGTGGGCGGCCAGCACCCGATAGCCGAGTTCGCCGACCATCCCCTCGGTATAGGCGCGCACGTCAGGATCGTCCTCGACCACCAGCACGGTTTCTTCGATGCGCCCTCGCGGCGATGGCGGAGACGGCGCCTCGTCCTGGGTTTTAACGGGCTCCGGGCGCCGCGGCAGGTACAGTCTCACGGTCGTACCCTCGCCGATGCCCGTGCGGATGCTGACGTGCCCGCCCGATTGTTTGATGAACCCGTAGACCTGCGATAGGCCCAACCCGGTGCCCTGACCGATATCCTTGGTCGTGAAAAACGGCTCGAATGCCTTTGCCAGAACCTCCTCTGACATGCCGCAGCCGGTATCGCCGACGGAAATGCAGACATATTGACCTGGTTGCAAATCCTCCTCGGTTGCGGCCTCGGCCGGGTCGATCTCGCAATTTTCGGTCTCGATCGTCAGCTTGCCCCCCGACGACATCGCATCCCGCGCATTGACGGCGAGGTTCAGCAACGCGTTTTCAAGCTGGCTTGCGTCTACAAAGGCCGGCCACACCTCATCTCCGAGGCCTGTCTCGACGTTGGTGCCCTCGCCGATCGTGCTGCGAAGCAGTTCGGACATACCCGCAACCAGCGCGTTCACGTCGACAACGCTTGGCACCAGCGGCTGGCGCCGCGAGAAAGCGAGCAGGCGATTGGTCAGCGCGGCGGCGCGCGAGGCGCCGCGCGATGCCGCCGCGATATGGCGCTGGAGCCCGTCCTCGGGCGGGAGGCGGTGCTCGAGGTTTTCCAAATTGCCAAGGATGATCGTCAGCAGGTTGTTGAAATCGTGCGCGACGCCACCGGTCAGCTGGCCGATGGCCTCCATCTTCTGCGATTGGCGCAGCGCCTCCTCGATGTGCTGCCGGCTCGCCACTTCATCGGCGACGCGCTGTTCGAGGTTTTGGTTCATAGCCCGCAGCTTGCCTTCGGCGGCTCGGAGCGCCCGTTCGGTCCGGTATCGCTCGGTGATATCGCCAAACGCGATCAGGACGGTCTGGACCTGCCCGTTTTCGATCATCGGGGCGGCGTTGACCGACAGCATGAGGGTGCGTTTGTCGGCCGGATTGAACATTTCGAGCTCGGTTCCGATCACCAGCTCTCCGGCAGAGGCTCGAGCGGCAGGCAATTGGCTGGCGGACAACGTTTCTCCGTCCGGGCTTTTCAGCACCCATGATAAGTCCTGGTACCGTCGCCCTTCGAGCTCGCCGCGCCCGACCTGCAATATCCGCTCCGCAGTCGTGTTGACATAGAGGAACTCGCCGTGCCGGGTTATCTCGACGATGCCGACCGGCGAGGTATCCAGGACGCGTTCGAGCCGGGCCCGGCTGCTGCGCAACTCGGCCTCCGCCCGCTGCCGCTCCGCCTCGCGCTGGCGCAGTTCGGTCGAGGCTTGCCCGAGCGCGCCGGACACATTCGACACTTCGGCGATTGCCGACGCGGTCGGCTGCAGGGTTTCGCCGCGTCCGAGGCGCTCGGCCTGAACCGCGAGGGCGCGCAGCGGAGCGGCGAGCTTGCGCGCGAAAAATCCGGCAAGCAGCGCCGAAGCGATGAGCGCGGTAGCGCCCATGCCAAGCAGCAACCCGATCGAGCGATAGAGCGGCTGCTCGATTACCGAAACCGGCACGCCGACCGCGATCCGCCAATCGGAGAGCGCCGATCGCGCATAGGCACCAAGGACCGGCAGCCCTTCCGCCGTGCTGCCGATCCACAAGCCCCGCAATCCAGTAGCATTCTGCCGAAGGTCCGGGGTCGCGAGCTTGCCGACGAATTCCTCCTGGTTGCGGGTTCGGGCGATGATCCGATCCGCGCCATCAACGATCGCGCCGAGCCAATCCGGCGGCAGCTCGACTTGTCCCAGCACTGCGGCGAGGCGAGCCGGGTCGATCTGGGCACTGACAAGGCCGAGGACGTTGCCGTCGCGAATTATCGGAACCGTGACGCTGACGATCGGCCGCTGTGCGGCCGAGTTGGAAAACAGGTCCGACACGACCGGCTGTCTGGTCGCAATCGCCTCTCGGTCGCCCTCCGGCAGCGAGACCGGAAGCGGGCCGGACAAACCGATTTGCGTGTTGACGAGTTCCTGGCCCGACACGTTCTTTGCCAAGATATCGGAACCCAGGATGCGCTTCATCTCCACCGCGTGACGATACAGCCCGTCGATGTCGCCCCGGCCGAAAGCCGGCGAAGACGCAAGCACCTGCAACGCGGAGACGAAGCTCAGAAGTTGCCGGTCCACTCTAGCGGCCAGCGTATCGGCGAAGTGGACGGCTTGTCGCTGAAGCTCCTGGCGCTGGGTCTGTGCTACCTGCCACAGCAGCATCCCGGCGAAGGCGAGCACCGGAAGGAGAACCGCCAACACGAGAGCCGTCAGATGCCGTCGAGTTGACCATCGTATCCGCGCCAGGCGCGCGATAACGCCCGATCCCTTTGCGGCGTCTCGGCCTCGGCTTGGGTCAAGCGTGTTGCGGGACGGGGCTGCCGGTTCGGCGGCGTCAGATGGCTGCCGCATCGCTGGTTCGCTCGGACCGGTATCTCGTGCTGTGGACTAGGCGGCAGTTCCCGCGGAATCCCGAGTTAAGTCAAGAACAACGCCGACCGGTCGCCACATGGTCCACCAAGTAACCGCAAATTCGATCTCCGCCTGGCTGCCGGCCCGACATTGTCGCGAACGGCCGCACGGGTTGGGCCGATTTTGATTTCCGCCGTCACGGTCGTGGTGCGCCATGGGGCGGCTCTGGGCAGCGTCGTCGAGCAGCGCCCGCGATCCGGCTGAGCGGCTCTCTTGCGGGGGATGCGAGGGGCCGCTATCTGGCGCTTGTGGATGGCGGTCTGACAATCCTTGGCATCGAGACAAGCTGCGACGAAACCGCGGTTGCGATCGTCTGCGACATGCCGCGTCCGACGATCCGGGCGAATCTGATCCATTCGCAAATCGCCGAGCACGCGCCCTATGGCGGTGTCGTGCCCGAGATCGCGGCGCGAGCGCATCTCGTCCATATCGAGGATCTGGTGCGACGGGCGATGGCGGAAGCGGAAATCGGCTTCGATCGCCTCGACGGGATCGCCGCCGCGTCGGGTCCGGGGCTGATCGGCGGGCTGATCGTCGGCACGATGGCCGCCAAGGGGCTGGCCTGGGCCGCGAGGAAGCCGTTTCTCGCAGTCAATCATCTCGAAGCGCATGCGCTGGCGGCGCGGCTCGCGCCGGGCGTCGAATTTCCGTACCTGCTGCTGCTGGTCTCCGGGGGGCATACTCAGCTTCTCGCCTGCACCGGGGTGGGCCACTACCGCCAGCTCGGCACGAGCCGCGACGACGCGGCCGGCGAAGCCTTCGACAAGACCGCGAAGCTGCTGGGCCTCGGCTATCCGGGCGGCCCGGCGATCGAGCTTGCGGCGCGCGACGGCGACCCGCGACGCTTCGCGCTGCCGCGTCCGCTCAAGGGCCGCGAGGGGTGCGAGTTCTCGTTTTCCGGGCTGAAGACCGCGGTGCGGCACATCGTGGCCGACATGGACGCGCGCGCCGGCCCGATCGGACCGCAGGATGTCTGCGATCTCGCCGCTTCGGTCGAGGCGGCGATCTGCGACACGCTCGCCGACCGCACCGCCAACGCGATCGCCTGGTTTCGCCGCGAATATCCGCGAGGCCAAGCGCTGGTCGCGGCCGGCGGCGTCGCCGCCAACACGGCGTTGCGCTGGCGGTTGGAAGAGCTGGCCGGAGCGGCGGGGCTCGATTTCGTGGCGCCGCCGCCGGCGCTGTGCACTGACAACGGCGCGATGGTAGCCTGGGCCGGGCTCGAACGGCTGCGCCTCGGTCTCGACGATGGCTTCGATGCACCGGTGCGTCCGCGTTGGCCGCTTGACAACGGACCGGGTGACATGGCCGGCGAGCACGGAAAGGCGTTCTGAGGAGGCATTCCGACGCATGAGCGATCCGATCAACATCCGCACCCTCGCCCCTGGCAGCCGCATCGTACTGGCCGACGGCGCCGTCGCCGAGATCGTGTCGAACCCGGCGGATGGCGTCTGGCTGTTCGCCCGCTATCTCGAATCTCCCCGCGATCCGGCCCTCCTCGGCCAGGAGGAAATGGTCTTCGCGCAGGACGTGGTCGAGGTTAGGCCGCCCGGTTAATGGCTTAAGAGCGGATAGAGTGGCGGCTAGGCGTCGGGTGCGGCCGTATCATAGCGGATCTCGACGATTTCGATCGGTTCGATGCCGGAGGGGGTGCGCAGCTCGACGATTTCGCCCTCGTGCGCCTTCAATAGGGCGCGGGCAATCGGGGAAATCCAGCTGACCCGGCCCCGGTCGGGATCGACTTCGTCGATGCCGACGATCGTCACCGTCCTCTCGGCGCCGTCGCTCGCGGTGTAGGTCACCGTCGCGCCGAAAAACACCTGGTCGCGCCGTGTCTGCCGCGCCGGATCGACGATTTCGGCGCTCTCCAGCCGCTTTGTCAGAAAGCGGATGCGCCGGTCGATCTCGCGCAATCTCTTCTTGCCGTAAAGATAATCGCCGTTTTCCGAGCGATCGCCGTTGCCGGCGGCCCACGACACGATCTCGACCGTTTTGGGCCGCTCTTCGCTGAGAAGGCGGCGCAGCTCGTCTTGCAGGCGCTGGCAGCCGGCCGGCGTCATGTAATTCTTGACGCCATTCGGGATCGACGGTGTGTCATCGGGCGGGTCGGCAGCGTCGCCGTCGCTTTCCTTGACGAAGGCCTTGCTCATCAGACGACCCCTTCCGCATGCAGCGCGGCGATCTCATCCGGGGCATAGCCCAGCGCGCCAAGGATTTGGTCGGTGTGCTCGCCGAGCAGCGGCGCCGGACGGCGATAGGTGCCGGGCGTCTCGGACAATTCGATCGGGGTCGGCGCCAGCGGCACGGTGTCGGTCGAGGCCCGGATAGTCGCGCTCCTCGAGCAGGTGCGCGGCGCGGATATGGGCGTCGTCGAGCGCCTGCTGCGGCGAATAGACCTGACCGGCGACGATGCTGGCCTTTTCGAGTTCGGCAAGGGCCTCATCGCAATTCCGTTCGGCGCACCACGCCGCCATCCGCGCCGAGACGATCTCGCCGTGATCGCCGCGCGCCTGGTCGTCGGCGAAGCGCGGGTCGGCGAGCCAGTGCTCCTCGCCGATCATGCGGCACCAGCGCCGGAACATCGGCTGGCCGATCACCGTCGCGACGATCCAGCCGTCTTTCGTCCGGTAATAGTCGGCGGGGGCCGAGTTGAAGCCGCGATTGACGGTCGCGACCCGGTTCGACCTGCGTCAGCGCCTGCTCGATCAGGAGCGAATTGGCGAAGGCGACCGCGGTGCGCAGCAGCGCGCCCTCGACCTTCTGGCCGCTGCCGGTCTTGCCGCGTTCGTAAAGCGCCGCCATCGTGCCGAAGGCCGACAGGCAGGCGGTGCCGAAATCGACCCACGGCACCTTGAGCGCGATCGGCTGCTCCGGCGTGCCCGACAGGTAGACGGCGCCGCTCATCGCCTGGCCGATGCCGTCGAACCCGTGCTTGTGACTGAGCGGCCCGCCGGCGCCGAACCCGGTCACGGTGGTCAGGATGATGTCGGGCTTGGTGCGGCGCAGGCTGTCGAGGTCGAGCTCCAGCGAGCGCAGCACCGCGGGCGGCAGGTTGGCGACGACGACATCGGCGGTGGCGACGAGCTTTCGCGACGATCTCGCGGCCCTTCGGCGCGGCCGGGTCGAGCGTCATGCCGAGCTTGTTGCGGTTCATCGCCAGAAACATCGCGCCGCCGCCGTCAGGGCCGGCGCCGACCGGGATGAACGAGCGGTCCTCGCCGCCGCCGATGCGCTCGATGCGGATCACCTCGGCGCCGAGATCGCCCAACAGCGCGGCGCAGAACGGCCCGGCGATATAGCGGCCGAAATCGAGAACGCGGATGCCGTCGAGTACTCCGGCCACGCTGCCTCCCTTGCGTTGAAACCCACGATGTTGCGGCCCCAGCGTATCGCAAAATAGGAGGGGCCGGATTAAGTTGTCCAGGAACGCGCCGGCGGCAATGCCGTTCGGGAGAAAGACGGGTGCGGTAAACGCTACGCCCCGGTTTCACGGTTGGGCCGATTGGACGACCTGCGGGAAGATTATTCGGGCGCGAGCGACGGCCGGAAGGGCCGCCGCGACGTGATCGCAATCGGCGGCTCGGCGGGGTCGCTCGATGCCATCGTGGCGGCGGTCGCCGGCCTACCGCCCGATTTCGGCGGCAGCGTCTTTGTCGTATCGCATGTCGGCTCGCATCGCAGCTATCTGCCGGAGGTGCTGTCGCGCGCGGCAATACTGCCGGCGAGGCACGCCGACGATGGCGAGCCAATCCGTCCCGGGATCATCTATATCGCGCCGCCCGACCGGCACATGCTGGTGTCGCGGGATGTGATTCGGCTGTCGCGCGGTCCGCGCCAACACTATACGCGGCCGGCAATCGACCCGCTGTTCCTGTCGCTGTCGCGTGCATTCGGGCCACGCGTCATCGGCGTCGTGCTGAGCGGTACCGGCAGCGACGGTGCGAGAGGACTGCGGGAGATCTGCCGGGCCGGCGGGGTGGCGGTTATCCAGGAGCCGGGCACCGCCCTGTATCCGGAGATGCCGCGCAACGCCGCCGCTTCGGTGCTGGCCGACGGTGTCGCGGGGCACCTCGTCGGCAAAGAGGAACTGACGGGTCTCTTGCTGCGCCTGTCGTCGCAGATGGCGCCCATTTCGGAAGCCGCGACAGCCGGGCAAGCGAGCACGATCATGGAGCAATTTGAACGGCCGGTTGCGCTGACCTGCCCCGAATGCGGTGGCGCGCTGCGCCGGACCGGCGGTCCACCGCCGGAATTCCGCTGCCACACCGGACACCGGTTCGGCGCGATTGAGATCGCCGACGGCCAAGGCTTGGCGCTCGAAGAGGCGCTTGTCGTCGCGGTGCGGGTGCTCAACGAGCGGGCCGAGCTGTGCCGGCAGATGAAGGAGAGCGCGCGCGCCGCCGGGCGCGACCTGGGCGTCGGGCATTGGGAGCGGCTGGAGGGCGAAGCCGAGGAGCAGCTCGAAGTCCTGGCGCGTTTCCTGGAACGCCAGCCGCCGCCGGCCGAGTCTGGACCGCGTGGCGAGCCGACTGCGCCGGATGCACCCTGATATTCCCTGATGGCAGGGAAAAACTCGGGGCCGACGCGCCGCAAATAGATGCAATCCATTGCGCGGTTTGGGTTTTCGCGCGAATGGCGGGACGGCGAGCAGGGATTTCCGGAACCGGATCAGGGACGCCGTGCTGGGTTTCAGAGATTAAGAGGGAATTGCTACTCAGGCCTCATTTGTCAATTGGCAATTGCGATATGGTTACGAACAGACGTAATCGCAACACCCGGATGTGAGGCTGTTGCGCGCGGCGGCGGCGCGCCGCAACCTGTGGAATTGACGCATCGGTGGATGCGGAGGAGGGCCGGTTGCCCGGAGACAGGTTTCTGGTTGTCGGCATCGGCGCATCGGCCGGCGGGGTCGATGCGTTGCAGGCATTTTTCAAGGCGATGCCGGCCGATCCGGGCATGGCGTTCATCGTCGTGACGCATATCGCGGCGGGACAGGAGAGCGCCCTGCCGCATATCCTCGCGCGCTTGACAACACTGCCGATCGAGCCGATCGAAGACGGCGCGTCGATAGAGACAAATCACGCCTATGTGCTGGCCTCCGACGCGATCGCGACACTGGACCAGGGCCGGCTTCGGCTCGCGCCGCAGCCCGCCGGAGGGCGCGAGCACAACAGGATCGATGTGTTTTTCGCCTCGCTCGCCGAAGACCGCGGAGAAGACGCGGTCGGGGTGATCCTGTCCGGCGTCGGGCGTGACGGCACGCTCGGAGCCAAGGCGATAAAGGAGGGCGGCGGGTTCACAATCGCGCAGATCGGCGATCACACGGCCCCCCAGTATCCGCAAATGGCGGCGCATGCGATCGCCTCCGGCGCGATCGACCTGCGGCTTCCGGCCGAGGACATGGCCGGCAAGCTGATCGAATACGCCCGCGGTCTCGGCAAGCTCGACCCGGACAGACAGCAGCGCGGCCAACGCGCCCGGCTCATCGATGGACGCCGCGCGATCTGCACAATACTGCAGGATCAGACCGGGCACGATTTCAGCGGGTACAAGGAGCGCACGTTTCTGCGCCGGATCGAGCGCCGCATGCAGGTGCTCGATATCGACGACCTGGACGCCTACGCCGAGCTGCTGCGTACCGACCGGCAGGAGGTCATCCTTCTGTTCCAGGACCTGCTGATCGGTGTCACCGCGTTCTTCCGCGATTGCGACTCGTTCGATGCACTGGCGCAGACGGTTATTCCGGGGTTGTTCGAGGGCAGGGGTCCGAAGGACACGGTGCGCGTTTGGGTACCGGGCTGCTCGACCGGCGAGGAGGCGTATTCGGTCGCGATCCTGCTGCTCGAACACCTCGCAACGCTTACGGCGCGCCCGAAGGCCGTCGTTTTCGCAACCGACATCGACGAGCCGGCGATCGCGATCGCGCGCCTCGCCCACTACCCGGCGGCGATGCTGCACGATGTCAGCCCAGAGCGGATCGACCGCTATTTCACCGGCGACGGCATCAGCTACACGGTGACCAAGCAGGTGCGCGATCTGTGCATCTTTTCCTCGCACAGCGTCATCCGCGACCCGCCGTTTTCGCGCATCGATCTGATCTCGTGCCGCAACCTGCTGATCTATCTCGACAAGGATCTGCAGAACCAGATCCTGCCGGTATTCCACTACGCGTTGCGGCCCGGCGGGTTTCTGTTTCTCGGTTCCTCGGAGACGCTGACCCAGCACGCCGACCTGTTCACGCCGACCGATAAGAAAACCCGAATCTTTCGGCGTCGCGATCTGCCGGGCGTCCATCCGAGGCTGCCGCCGCTGGCGCTGTCAACCCGGCGGCCGGCGCTTGTCGAGTACAAGATCGCGCTCCCGAACTATAGCGGGTCGCCGCTGCGGCACGTTGTCGAAAGCCGGATCATCGAGCAGTTCGCGCCGGCGCATGTCGTCATAACGCGCGACGGCGAGATCGTTCATTTCTCGACGCGAACCGGCAAATATCTCGAGAACGCGCCCGGCGCGCCCACGCGCAACATCGTCGCGATGGCACGGCGCGGGTTGCGGGTCGAGCTGCGGGCCGCGCTGACCGAGGCCGTTGAGGAGCGCCGTCGCGTCGTGCGGCACGGATTGCATGTCGAGATCGACAATAGCGTCCAGTTTCTCGACCTGACGATCGAGCCGCTGGCCGATCACGACACCGAGCCGCTGTTCCTGGTCGTGTTCGCGGATTTCGGCGCGCTGCTCGCTGCCGAGCGGCGCCTGCCCGTGGTGGTCGACGAGCAGACGGCCGCGAAAGAGAACCTTGAACGCGAGCTGCGCGAAGCCCGCGAGCGGCTGCAATCGCTGGTCGAGGAATACGAGACCGCGCTCGAGGAGCTGAAATCGGCCAACGAGGAGCTGGTTTCGATAAACGAGGAGCTACAATCAACCAACGAGGAGCTCGAGACCTCGCGCGAGGAGGCGCAATCGGTCGCCGAGGAATTGCAGACGGTCAACAACGAATTGGAGCGCAAGGTCGAGGAACTCGATCAGGCCAACGACAATCTGCGCAATTTGTTCGATGTTACCGAAATCGCGACGGTTGTCGTCGATCGCGACCTGTTGGTCCGCAGCTTTACGCCGGCGACCAGGCGCATCTTCAAGCTGATGGACGTCGATCGCGGCCGCCCGCTGACCGACATTGTCAGCGGCATCGTCGATCTCGATCTGCGGCAGGAGATCGAACCGGTGGTGGCTACCGGCGCGACCCGCGAGCGCCGCGTGACGACGCGCGGCGGCAAGGCGCATTACCTGATGCGCATCGTGCCGTACCGCACCGCCGAGCGGCCGGTGGACGGCGTGCTCGTCAGTTTCACCGATATGACCAGCATCGCCGAGGCCGAAGCCTATCAGGAGGAGCTGCGGCAGCGGATCGACGCGATGCTGCGGACCGTGCTCGACATCGCCCAACGCAGCGTGGATAGCGAATCGGGGGCCGTTCCGCTGCAAGATCGCCTGCGGGCACTGTCCGACGCGTACCGGCTGGTGTCGGACGCGGACTGGAAAGCTGTGTCGCTGGCCGAGCTGGCGAGGTGGAAGCTGGCGGATCTCGGTATCGGGCAGGAGGCCCGGGTCGCGGTGGACGGGCCGCCGGTTTTGCTGCGGGCGCACGTCGCGATCAGTCTCGCGATGGCGCTGCACGAACTGGCGGCGAAGGCGGTTGCGGCAGGCGCCCTGTCGGTGCCGCAAGGCCGGGTGCGGATCGAGTGGGCGATCGAACCGGCCGAAGGGCTTGCCGAGGGGGTTGCCGGGGGAGCTGCCGAGGGGGCTGACCGCCGGCTGGTGATCCGCTGGCGCGAATTCGGAGGACCGGAGGCGAAAGCACCGGACGGCTCCGATTACGGCCGGGGGTTGATCGAAATCGGGCTCACGGAGCAGATCGGGACGGTTGGTTCGGTAAGCTTTGGCAAACAGGGGGTGCGCGCGGAAATCGCGCTGTCGCTGGCGGGCGGGCAGGTGGTACTGCCTGGGGATGAAAATCGAGTCGGCAACGATCGCCGCCTTGACCTCGTGATGCTTCGTTTTTACAGCTTCATCCCGCGGGCGAGGCGGGGGCGGTCGCCGAGGAGGCCCATCGCCTGCTGCATCAGAATTCGCCTCAATGGCGGCAGGCGGTTGACGATCGCGAGACCGACATCGCGGGCCACCCGCAGCGGCACGATCGTATTCGAAAACAGGCGATTGAGGCCATCTGTGACGGCGGCGAGCAGCAGCGCATCGGCCCGGCGCCAGCGCTGGTAGCGCTCGAGCAGTTCCTCGTCACCGATGTCGAGGCCGAGGCGGCGGCGGTCGACGATCAGCTCGGCCAGCGCCGCGACGTCGCGGATGCCGATGTTGAGACCCTGGCCCGCGATCGGATGGATCACATGCGCCGCCTCGCCGACGAGCGCCAGCCGCCGCGCGACATAGCGCTCGGCCTGCATCAGCGACAGCTTGTAGCTCCAGCGCGGCCCGACGGGTTCGATCTCGCCGAGAAAGCCGCCGAAACGGGCACGCAATTCGGCGGCGAAATCGGCTTCCGGCAGCGCCAACAGCCGCGGCGCTAGATCGGCGTGCTCGGTCCACACGATCGACGAGCGGCCGCGCGGGGGGTGGCCCGGGGCATGGCCCGAGCGGGGCGGTTCGTCGGTCATCGGCAGGATTGCGAACGGGCCGGAAGGCAGGAAATGCTCGACGGCGATGCCGGCATGCGGCCGCTCGTGGGCCACAGTCGTGACGATGCCGATCTGGTGATAGCGCCACTCGATCGCGCGGATCCCGGCGGCGCGACGCAGCGGCGAGTCCTTGCCGTCGGCCGCTGCGACCAGCCGGGCGCGCAGGCGCGTTCCGTCGTCGAGCGCGATTTCGGCGGCGGTCTCGGTCGCGCGCCTATCGGTGACGCGGCGCCCGCCGATCAGAGTAAGGCTCGGCAGCGCGCGCGCCCGGTCGAAGAGGACGCGGCGCAGGACCCGGTTCTCGACGATGTAGCCGAGCGGCATGCGCATCGCCGATGTTGCGGGATCAGCTCGCGGCAATCGTAATGCAGGAACAGCGGCGACTCGTCGTCGGCGATGCGGATCTCTCGGATCGGTTCGGCGTCGGCGGCGATGTCGGGCCACAGCCCGAGCCCGTCGAGCACCAGCCGCGAGCCGTAGGCGATCGCCGAGGTCCGCCCGTCGAAGCCGCGGTCGAGCATCGCCGCGGGGTCCTGCGGATCGACGACCGCGACCGGGAGGCCCGCGCCGGCGCAGGCGACGGCGAGCAGCATCCCGTTCAGCCCGGCCCCGGCGATCACCAGCTCGGCATCATCGGCCATGAAACTACGATGGGCGCGGCGCGCTGCGGTGTCCAGGGCAAGGTGAGGCGAGTCAGGCGCCGTAGTGCTGCGTCGCGCGTCACTGGTGGTGAAAGACCGCGAGCCATACGGTCGGCATGGCGGGGTCGGTCCATTCAACCCGGTGCCGCCGGCGCGGCGCGATATGCACATTATCGCCGGGGCCGAGCAGCCGGTCCTCGGCCTCGTCGGCGAACCGCAGCCGTGCCGCGCCCGCCAGCAGCAGCACCCATTCCGCCTCGTCCTGGTCGTACCAGAAGCCGGGCGGGCTCGCCTGGCCGAGCGAGACGATGCGCTCGACCCGCATTCCCGACGCGGTGAGCAGCGTTTCGGTGACTTCGCCGCCGCGCGCATCCGGCAGATCGCGCAGCAGATTTGCGATCGCGATCATCGCGGCGCAGAAGCGGCGAGCACCCCGGCGACGGCGCGCCGCCATCCGGCATAGCGCTCCTCGCGTTCTTCGGCGTCCATCGCCGGCGCGAATTGCTCCGCCGCCGACCAGCGCGCCATCATTTCATCGGGCGCCGGGCACAACCCGCGTGACAGGCCGGCGACATAGGCGGCGCCCCATGCGGTCGTTTCCAGCGAATGCGGCCGCTCGACCGCAGCCGGCAGGATGTCGGCGATGAACTGCATCGCCCAGTCGCTGGCGGCAAGCCCGCCATCGACGCGCAGCGGCTCGATCGCCAGGCCGCAATCGGCGCTCATCGCCGCGATCAGGTCGCGCGTCTGGAACCCGACCGATTCGAGCGTCGCGCGCGCGATCTCAGGCAGACCGCATTCGGCGGTCAACCCGCTCAGCGCGGCGCGCGCGCCGGCTTCCCAATACGGCGCGCCCAGCCCGGCAAAGGCCGGCACGAAATAGACGCGCTGGCGCGGGTCGGCCTGTGCCGCGAGGTCACCCGTCTCGGCCGCCGCGCCGACCGCCCCGAGACGATCGCGCAGCCATTGCACCGCCGCGCCCGCGACAAAAATGCTGCCTTCGAGCGCATAGGCCGTCTTGCCACCGAGCCGATAGGCGAGCGTCGTCAGCAGCCGATTATGCGACGGGGCCGGCCGCGCTCCGGTATGCAGCAGCGCGAAGGCGCCGGTGCCGTAGGTCGATTTGACCATCCCCGGGCGAAAGCACGCCTGCCCGATCAGCGCGGCGTGCTGGTCGCCCGCCACCCCGGCGATCGGGATCGCGTCGCCGAACAGGCCGGCCGCCGTGGTTCCGAAATCGGCATCGGTGTCGCGGATTTCGGGCAGCAGCCCGCGCGGGATATTGAATGCCCGCAGCAGCTCGTCATCCCAGGCGAGATTGTGGAGATCGAAGAGCATCGTGCGCGAGGCATTGGTCGCGTCGGTCGCGTGCAGCCCGCCACCGGCAAGCCGCCACAATAGAAAACTGTCGATCGTGCCGAACGCGATCTCGCCGGCAACGGCGCGCTCGCGCAGACCGGGCACCGCATCAAGCAGCCAGTAAATCTTCGAGCGCCGAGAAATACGGGTCGATGACGAGACCGGTGCGGCTTGCGACCAGATCGGCCAGCCCGGCCTCGCGCCAGGTTTCGCACAGGCTGGCGGTGCGCCGGTCCTGCCAGACGATCGCGTTATGCACGGGACGCCCGGTGCTCCGGTCCCACAACACTGTGGTTTCACGCTGGTTGGTGATGCCGATCGCGGCGATCGGACGACCGCGCGCGGCGGCGATCGCCTCGCGGCAGGTCGCGACGACGGAATGCCAGATTTCCTCCGGGTCGTGCTCGACCCAGCCCGGCCGCGGATATATCTGGCGCAGCGCGACCCGCACGGTGTGATGGATATCGCCTGCGGCATCGAACAGGATCGCCCGCGTGCTGGTCGTCCCCTGGTCGATCGCCAGCAGAAGATCTGCGCTCCCGGCAGGTTGATCAGGCAACTCCCGTCCCTCGATATGCCTTTCCGACGCCGTCCGGCGAGCGCCGCGGAAGCAGCTCGTACGACCGAACGAAGGCGCGGTCAAATGGTCGCCTTAAAACGGTGTTGAAGGGTGGGTTGTAAACCATGCCGACACTACTTCGGCTTGCCCCGCTGCTCGCTGAGTTGTTGGATTCGTGTCTGGTAGAAGTAGAATACCGGCCTGGGCGGCAAGATTTATGTCGGATTCTTTCAAAAGGCGGGCTGCAAAAGCGGAGATCAAGGCATAAGATGCCAACACGATTGGCCAAAACTTGCTCCAGAAGCGGCGATTTCGGCAGGATGGCTTGTTGATTGCGCTGCTTGGACGGGTGTTGCCGAAATCGATGACCCAGCTGTTGGATGAGACAGAGTGATGCGAACGTTCAGGCTTGGCGCGATAGCGCTGACAGCCTTCATTTTGCTGGGCGCGCATGTCAGCCGTGCGGCCGCGATCGCCGGAGAATTGTGGCTCGACCGGCCGGTCCTGGCCCGCGGACCGACCTTGGAAGAGGTCGCCAAACTCAGTGCGCCTAACGCGACGTTCACGACAGATGCAATCGATTTCGACAGTACGGTCAGCGATTTTTACGTCGGCCCATTCCTCCATAATCCGATTTTCAGCGATCCGAGTGTTGCGGGCCGCGATCTGTACAGCGTCGTCATATTGCTGACCGGGACCGTCGCGCTGCAGGCCGGCGACAACAGGTTCCTCCTCGTGCATGACGACGGGGTGCAGCTGTTTATCGACGGCATCGGTCTGGTCGTCGATGAGCCTGATCCCACGCCGCCGGTTTCCGAATTGATCAATGTGATTGCCCCGGCGATCGGGGATTACGCGTTCCGGCTGTCATACGGGAGCTGCTGCGCGCCGCCGGCGAAGCTGATCTGGACAAACTACATTCCGACCGATATCCCGGAGCCGGGATCGCTGACCTTGCTCGGCACTGCGCTGGCTGGCCTTGGCGCCGCGATAACGAGTCGCCGCCGCGGCGCTTGATCCGACGGACGCGCATCCGCGTACCGGCCCGCCGTCCGCTTGCGCTTCGTCACGAACTTCTCAATAGACCACCACGCTGCGGATCGACTCGCCCTGGTGCATCAGGTCGAAGCCCTGGTTGATGTCGGCGAGCGGCATCGTGTGGGTGATCAGATCGTCGATGTTGATCTTTTTCTCCATGTACCAGTCGACGATCTTCGGCACGTCGGTGCGGCCGCTGGCGCCGCCGAACGCGGTGCCTTGCCAGACCCGGCCGGTGACCAGCTGAAACGGCCGCGTGCTGATCTCCTGGCCGGAGGCGGCGACGCCGATGATCGTCGAGACGCCCCAGCCGCGGTGGCAGCATTCCAAGGCCTGCCGCATCGTCTGCACGTTGCCGATGCACTCGAAGCTGTAATCGGCGCCGCCTTTCGTCAGATCGACCAGATACGGCACGAGGTCGCCCGCGACCTCGGTCGGGTTGACGAAATGCGTCATGCCGAATTTCTCGGCCAGTTCGCGGCGGCGCGGGTTGATATCGACGCCGACGATCATGTCGGCACCGACCATGCGGGCTTCCCTGCACGACATTGAGCCCGATGCCGCCGAGGCCGAACACGACGACGCGCGCGCCGGGTTCGACTTTCGCCGTGTTGATGACCGCGCCGATGCCGGTCGTCACGCCGCAGCCGATATAGCAGACCTTGTCGAACGGCGCGTCCTCGCGGATTTTGGCGACCGCGATCTCGGGCAAGACCGTGAAATTCGCGAAGGTCGAGGTGCCCATGTAGTGGTAAATCTTGTCGCCGCCCAGTGAAAAGCGGCTGGTGCCGTCGGGCATCACGCCCTGGCCCTGCGTCGCGCGGATCGCGGTGCAGAGATTGGTCTTGCGCGACAGGCATGACGGGCACTGGCGGCATTCCGGCGTGTAAAGCGGGATGACGTGGTCGCCTTTTCTGACGCTGGTCACCCCGGGACCGACATCGACGACGATACCGGCGCCTTCGTGGCCGAGGATTGCCGGGAACAGCCCCTCGGGATCGGCGCCGGACAGCGTGTAGGCGTCGGTATGACAGATCCCGGTCGCCTTCACTTCGACCAGCACCTCGCCCTGTCGCGGGCCGTCGAGCCGCACGGTCTCGATCGAGAGCGGCGTTCCGGCCTTATGGGCAACAGCGGCGCGCGTTTCCATCAATTCACTCCAGCAGCGAACCCGCCCCAGCTTGACCGATTCAACCGACGACCGCAAAGCCTTGTGATTGCTAGCGTCACCGCACCGGGTTCAACCGTCGGTTTAGCTGTTTGCTGCATCTGCAGGAAATCAACAGCAAACGCCCACGCGCACCGGTTGCGCCGAGCCGCAAAAGCCCAGGATTTCCGCCAGCGATGCGCCGGCCCGGTGCTCCGGCCCGCCCTGGTTTTGCAGCAGAACATCAGCGACAGCAGCGATTACAACACGGGCCCGGCTCCGACTTCGTATACGCCGATGCGATGATTGCACGTGATTGTGTCGCTTTTGCCGCCGGTCAGCCCGGGCGCGTTCCCGCCTTCGGCTGCAACGACCAAAATTGCCCCGAAACGCACCTTTTGCAAATTCCTGGGCAACGATGAGGTCGGGAAGAGAAAATTTGCACCGGAGTTCCGCACGGACTAACTTGCTGCTGGCGGCCGCTGCGCAAGTGCATGCCGCTGCCGCTCGGAGCGCGTGCTGCATTCCGCAGAGCCCGAGAGCGCAAGCAACTCGTTCAGGCACATTCCTTGCACGCTCGTCGAGGGCGGCCCGCGTCTGTGTGCGCCCAATTATTGCTGCGGCTTCGCACGGCCGCTCGGCACCCCGAACCGAGCGACGCCGGTATGAGTAACGTCGGATTTCATTGAGACGTCAGGCAAGCACAGGCGCTGTGATGAGCGACATCAAACGTCAAGAGCTCGGCGTTTTGGCAAAGGTTGTCATCGTCATCGCGATCGTGCTGATCGCGTCCGGCGTGCTCTGGTACGGCATCGCGTTCGCGACGATAGAGCGCGTGCTGCGCCAGCTCGCCGAGCGGCCCGGCGGACCCATGTCGTTCCGCTTCATCCTGCAGCCGGCGATGGCAGCGATCGCGGCGATCCACGACGCTCGCATAGACGCACGACTGGGCCGCTCCCCCTTTGTGTGGACTATGCTGCACAACCCGCCCGAACGCATCGCACGATTGCGCGAAGCAGCGAACGCAACGGCCCGGATCGTGCTGCTTGGGCTCGTGATGGACACGATCTACCAAATCATCGTGCTGCAAAGGTTCTTTCCGGTCGAGGCAGTTATCATCGCGCTGTTACTTGCTCTTGTGCCCTATGTGGTCCTCCGCGGCCTGGCGCTGCGTATCGCACGCCGATGGCGCAGCCGAAGTTCCGTCCATCGGGTCTGACGAGGACAACGATCATGGCGGATGCAGATTTCACCGAAAATCAGAGTCGATTTGAAGTAAGGGTCACAGCGGACAGCCATTTTGCCTGGCTTCGCACGCGACTGAGCATCGAGCGCACGATGATGGCGTGGGTGCGTACGGCGGTATCTCTGATCGGGTTTGGTTTCGCTATCGAGCAGTTCTTCGAGCGCCTGCAACATGCGCCCGGAACGCAGCCCGCCTATCTGCCGAACGCTCCGAAGTACCTTGGGACTGCCTTGATTTTCTGCGGCGTTCTGGCGCTGTTGATTTCGATTTGGCAGTACAGGTGGACCACTCGCTACCTCAGCACCGGTCCATTCGCTCAAGTCGCCGGATTGAAGGAGGGAGGAATGCAGTCGCCGATCATCGCGGTTGCTGTCCTGCTGACCTGCATCGGCCTGTTTGCCCTCGGGGCGGTGCTGCTGCGCATCGCATGATCGGCCCGGCCCGAGGGAGTGTCTGTGAACGCCGGCCAACCTGGGAGATCAAGATGGCAAAGACGGACAAGCCCAACATTCTCATCCTCTGGGGTGACGATATCGGCTGGTGGAACATCAGCTACAACAATCGCGGGCAGATGGGATACCGAACGCCGAACATCGATCGCATCGGCCACGAAGGCGCGACGTTCACCGACTACTACGGTCAGCAGAGCTGCACAGCCGGCCGTGCCGCGTTCATCACCGGCCAGAACCCGATCCGCACCGGCCTCACCAAGGTTGGCATGCCAGGCGCGAATGTCGGGCTGCGGGCGGAAGACCCCACCATCACCGAACTGCTGAAACCGCTCGGCTACGCGACCGGGCAGTTCGGAAAGAACCATCTGGGCGACAAGGACGAATTTCTCCCCACTATGCACGGGTTCGATGAGTTCTTCGGCAATCTTTATCATCTTAATGCCGAGGAGGAGCCTGAGGATCCCGACTATCCGAAGGACCCGGAGTTTCGGAAGAGGTTCGGGCCACGCGGCGTTTTGCACAGTTGGGCGGATGGCAAAGGTGGGCAAAGGATCGAGGACACTGGCCCGCTGAACAAGAAGCGCATGGAAAGCATCGACGAGGAGGTCACGCAGCATGCGCTGAACTTTATGGACAAGTGCCACAACGAGGAAAAGCCGTTCTTCATGTGGTACAACACCACCGCCATGCACTTCCGGACCCATTGTCCGGAGAAGCACAAAGGCAAGAGCGGCGGTCAAGGCGATTATAACGACGTCATGGTCGCGCATGACGAAAACATCGGTACAATGCTGGCGAAGCTCGACGCACTCGGTATGACCGACAATACGATCGTTATGTACTCGACTGATAATGGTCCGCACTACAACAGTTGGCCCGATGCCGGAATTACGCCTTACCGCAGCGAGAAGAACACCAATTGGGAAGGCGGCTGGCGCGTGCCGATCTTCGTGCGCTGGCCAGAGGTCATCAAGCCTGGCTCGGTGTACAACGATATCGCGTCACACCAGGACTGGCTGCCGACGTTGCTTGCTGCTGCCGGGGTGCCCGACATCTCACAGAAGCTGCTAGAAGGTCACCAGGTGGGCGAGCGGACCTACAAGGTGCATATCGACGGTTACAACCTGCTGCCCTACCTGAAGGGCGAGACCAAGGAGGGGCCGCGCAAGTTCTTCTTCTACATCAGCGACGACGGCGACATCCTGGCGGTCCGGATGAACGACTGGAAAATGGTCCTGGCCGAGCAACGTGCCAAGCAGCTGATGTGCTGGTTTGAGCCGTTTGTGAAGCTGCGGGCGCCGAAGATGTTCAACCTGCGGCGGGATCCGTTCGAGCGGGCCGACGAGAACTCGAATACCTACTGGGACTGGGTGATTTCCCATGCTTACCTGCTATACGAGATGCAGGCGCTCGTCGCCCAGCAGATCGACGCATTCACTAAATTCCCTCCGCGCCAGAAGCCGGCGGCCTTTAACCTGGATGCTGTGTTAGCGCAGATTCAGGACGCTTCCGGTGGGGGATACCACTGACTTCTCGCTCGACGTCTGGGGCATCGCTGCGCGATGCCCCATCCACCTTTCGTGTTTGAGAGCCCTCGTGCTCTCGCTAAAGCCCAAAGCGTAAGGTATCTGCGACCTCATGCTTAATGAAAGCGCTCATAAACATGAAACAGGAATGGATGTGAAAGCCGAAGCTACAAAATTTCTATCTGTGAAATCGTGATCTTATGAAGGAACGAGCGGTTCCTTTGATTCGGCCGGTGCCTACTCGCTCGCTGTAGGATGATCGGCGGCTAACGACGCAAAGGAGCCGGTTACGGAGCGTAAGCGGAAAGCATACAACGACGCATCGGAAATTCATTCGGGCGGGCGAAGCGGGGTGATTTTGCACGAATCGGTGGAGAGCGGGCGGTTTTCGGCGACCGCCTCCAGGCGCAATAGCGCGAGGCCGAGATTGTCGCGGGCGGAGCGCATTTCGCCGGCTTCCTTGCCGCCCTGCATGATCAGGGCGCCGGGTTCCGGGGTCGGGCCGTCGATGCGTACCGGGAAAAGCCGCTTTTTTATGAGGCCGCGATATTTCGTGCGGGCGGTCAGCTCCTGGCCGATATAGCAGCCCTTCTGAAAATCGACGCCGTTCAGCTCCTCGAAGCCCGATTCGAGCAGGATCGATTTTTCCGGGACGAGATCGCGGCTGCCGTCGGGCACGCCGAGCGCGAGCCGGTGGCGGTCGTAGGCGGCGAAGTCAGCCTCGGCGATTCCCGCCGCGACCAGTCCTCCCGCGACAAGGCGGGCGAGACGCTCGCGGTTGACGATGAGGCGGGCGCCGAGCTCGGCGGCGGCGCGGATCGACGAAGGCGATGCCGTCTTCGCAAGGCCGGACCGCGCCCGGCTCGTCGGGCAAACCGAGCGCCGCGATGCGCGCCGTCGCCGAACACCGCCGCCACGGCGAGATCGGGACGCTCGGCAATCTCTACCTTGGCGCGCAGCCGGTACATCGAGAGGCGCCGCCGCAAATCCGCGAGCCGGGCCAATTCGGCATCGAGCCAGACCGCCTCGTCCTGTTCGACCATGATGAAATCGTGCAGGTATTTACCCTGCGGCGTCAGCAGCGCGGCATAGATGGCGCGCCCGGAGGCGAGTTTTTCCGTATCGTTCGAGACGAGACCCTGCAGGAAGACGCGGCGGTCGGGACCCGACACGGCGAGAATGCCGCGCTCCGGCAACAGGGCGATACTGGCGGTGCTCATCGGCTCGGCTCCGCGGTGGATTGAGGCATGTCAATGCCGATATGGGGTCGGCAGGCGGTAGGTTGCCAGTCGCGGAGGCGGCGCGGGGGTGGACGGATGACGCGGGCGGCCGAGCTGGGCTATCAAGCCGCGATGGTCACCCTGTCCGAACCCCGGCGACTGCCTTCGTCGAGGCAATCCTGGTACCGGGTCGAGGCCGTTCTCGTGGCGTCGTTCTTCGGTCTTTGCCGGATCATGCCGCTCGACCTGGCGTCGTGGTTTGGCGGGTGGCTCGGGCGGCGGGTAGGACCCGCTCTCGGCGTCACGGCGCAGGCCCGCAGCAATCTCGCCGCCGCCTTCCCCGATCTGCCGGCCGATAGAATCGAGCGCATCATTCGCGGCATGTGGGACAATCTCGGCCGGGTCGCCGCCGAATACCCGCATCTGCGGCGAATTCGCGTGTTCCCGAGCGATGGAAGAGTGGAGGTTTGCGGCCTCGATCATGTCGAACGCGCCCTCGCTGACGGGCGGCGCATGATCCTGTTCTCCGGTCATCTGGCGAATTGGGAGATCTTGCCGCTGGCGGCCGCGCAATACGGGCTCGACAGCGCCCAAATCTATCGCACCGCCAACAATCCGTTTGTCGATCGGATGGTAATGCGGTTGCGCGGCGAACTGGGCGAGGTCATCCCGAAGGAGGCGGTCGGGCGCCGTGCGATGGCCGCATTGCGGCGCGGCGCGCATCTGTCGATTCTCGTGGACCAGAAACTGAACGAAGGCATTTCGGTGCCGTTTTTCGGCCGGCCGGCGATGACGGCGCCGACCGTGGCGCTGCTCGCGCTGCGCTACGACTGCGACGTGCTGCCGGTGCGTGTCGAACGGGTTGGCGGGGTGCGGTTCCGGCTGACGGTCGAGCCGCCGCTGAAGCTGTCCGATACCGGCAACCGCGCGGCCGATGTCGCGGCGATCTTGGCGGCGGTCAACGGGACGCTCGAGCGGTGGATTCGCGAGCAGCCGGAGCAGTGGTTCTGGGTGCACCGCCGCTGGCCCGACGCTGCGCCAAGCCGGTCCGATGACTTATGACGATGGGCTGGTCAATGCGGCGGGGCGCCGGTAGAAACGTGCATTCGTGCCGCTTTTCGTACCGTCGATGAGGATTCTTTTCGTCACCGCGACCCGGATCGGGGACGCCGTACTGTCGACCGGGCTGCTGTCGCATCTCGTCGAGCGTTATCCGGGCGCGCGTTTCACGATCGCTGCGGGACCGTTGGCCGCACCGTTATTCGCCGCCGTACCCGGGCTCGAACGCCTGATCGCCGTGACGAAGCGGCCGGGGTCGGTGCACTGGCTGCCGCTGCTGGCGCGGGTTGGCGGGCGGCGCTGGGATCTGGTTGTCGATCTGCGCGGCTCGGCGCTCGCCTGGATGCTGCGCGCCGGCGAGCGCCGGGTGATGGCCAAGGGCGACCCGCGCGAGCATCGCGTGCGCCAGCTCGCCCGCCTGTTCGACCTGCAGCCGCCGCCCTCGCCGCGTCTGTGGACCGCGCCGGAGCATCAGCGCGCCGCCGCGGTGCTGGTGCCGCCGGGGCCGCCGGTGGTGGCGATCGGTCCCGCCGCCAACTGGCGCGGCAAGCAGTGGCGCGGCGAGCGATTCGCCGAACTGGCGCGGCGGCTCACGGCCGGTGACGGGCCGTTTGCCGGCGCCCGGGTCGTGGTGATGGCGGCGGCGCACGAATGCGCGCAGGCTGCCCCGCTGCTCGCGTCGTTGCCGCCGCGGCAGATGATCGACCTGGTCGGGCGCACCGACCTGTTGACCGCCGCCGCGGTGCTGCGGCGGTGCCTGCTGTTTATCGGCAACGACACCGGGCTGATGCATGTCGCCGCCGCTTCCGGTGCGCCGACCCTCGGACTGTTCGGGCCGAGCCCGGTCGAACAATACGCCCCGTGGGGCCGCTACACTGCCGTGGTGCAGACCGCGACGCCGCGCGAAGAACTGTTCGGTCCGGATTACCACCACCGCACGACCGACACGCTGATGGACAGTCTGTCGGTCGAGGCGGTCGAGGCCGCGGTCGTCCGGCTGTGGCGGCGCGCGGCGAGCGAAGCGGCATGAGCAGCTCCGACATCGTGATGGCGGCAGCCGCCGTCGCCATGCGGGAACCGGTCGCGCGCCCGATCCTATCGGCGCTGGTCGTGGCGCGCAACGAGGCGGGACAGCTGGCGGATTGCCTCTCTTGCCTCGGCTTTGCCAACGAAATCGTCGTCGTGCTCGACCGCTGCGACGACGGTTCGGACGCGATCGCCCGGCGGTTCACCGGTCGAGTTATCGAGGGCGCGTGGGAGCGCGAAGGGGAGCGGCGCAACGCCGGCATCGCGGCGTGTAGCGGCGAATGGATCCTCGAAATCGACGCTGACGAGCGGGCGGGACCGGAGCTCGCCGCCGAAATCGGCGACGTGGTCGCGCGCTCGCCGGCTGACTGGCACCTGATCCGCATCGACAACTATATTGGGGACCGTCTGGTGCGCTGGGGTTGGGGGGCGTCATTCGGCCGATCGGCGCATGCCGGGCTGTTTCGGCGCGGCGCCAAGCGGTGGGGCGAAGGCCGCGTACATCCGGCCATAGCGCTGTCGGGCAGCCAGGGTCCGATGCTCGGCGCGCCGCTGGTGCATTACGTCGATCGCAACATTTCAGACATGCTGCGCCGCCTCGATCGGTATACCAGCGCGCGGGCGCGGGATTTGCGCGACAGCGGCGATATCGGCAGTTTCGGGCATAATCTGCGCCGGATTTTCTCGCGGTTCTGGAAATGCTATGTCGCCCGCCGCGGTTATCGCGAAGGCGAATGGGGGTTTCTGATCGCGCTGTGCGCGGCGCTGTATCCGATGCTGTCGTATCTGAAGGCGCGGCTCGAACGCGAATGACAGGCCCGGGCTGATGGCGCATATCGTGATGGCCGATGACGGTATCGCGTTCGACGGCACCAGCGTCGAGACGGGACCGCTCGGCGGCGCCGAAACGGCGTTCATCGCGCTCGCAGAAGCGTTGGCGGCGCGCGGCCACCGTGTCGAGGCGCGCAGCAAATGCCGTGCGCCGGTCGTGCATAACGGCGTCGCCTGGGCGCCATTGAAGACCGGCGCGCCGGAGAGCTGCGATTTGTTGATCGCCAATCGCGGCGCCCGGCTTCTCGGGCTGGTGCAGCGGGCTGGGCGGCGGCTGTTCTGGCTGCACAATCCGGCGCGATACTTGAAGAAGCCGCGCAATTTATGGCCGCTCGCGCGGTACCGTCCGACCCTGGTCCTGTGCGGCAGGCACCATGCCGGCACGGTGCCGCGCTGGCTGCCGCGCGGCGGCGAGGCGATCATGCCATACGGGCTGCTGGCGCCGTTCCGCGAAGCCGAGCCGCGCGAGCCTCCGCCGCCGCGGGCGGTATTCACATCGAACCCGCTGCGCGGCCTCGATTGGCTGCTCGATCTGTGGGCGGCGCGGATCGCGCCGGAGGTGCCCGGAGCGGAGCTGCATGTCTATTGCGGCCCGGCGGTGTACGGCGCCGGCGGCGACAAGGCGCATCAAATGGAGGCGGTGCTGGCGCGTGTCGAGGCGCTGTATGACAGCGGCGTGCGGCGCCATCCGCCGGTCCGGCACGACGATCTGGCGGCGGTGCTGGCCGGGTCGCGGGTGATGCTGTATCGCGGCGACCCGGGCGAGGCGTTCTGCACGGCGCTGGCCGAGGCGCAATCGATCGGGCTTCCAGTCGTCGTACAGCCAGTCGGAATGGTTGCCGAGCGCGTCGTCGATGGCGTTACCGGGATCGTGGCGGCCGATGACGCGGCGTTCGCGGCGGCGGCGATCCGCTTGCTGCGCGACGACGCGACGTGGCGGCGCTTCCATCGGGAGGCGCTGGCGCGGCAGCGCGGGCTGAGCTGGGATGAGGTCGCGTCCCGGTACGAGGCGCTGATTGGCTGAGTTGCGGCCGGATAGAGCCGGCCCCGGTCGGCAGACAATCTCACGTGAGACGATCCTGGTATACCGTGATCGCGTCGTGCCGCTGTCCGAGGTGCACTTCCTGCGGCGGCTCTATGTCGGGTTCGAGCAGCTGTCGCCGGTCTGGATCGGGCGGCATCGCGGCGACGGGCTCGGCGATCTCGGGGCCGAGCCGCTGCTGCTCGGCGGCGGCGGCGTGCGCGGCGTTATCGAGCGGGCTTTGTTCAAGCATCTCGGCGCGTTGCCGGCGATGCCCGACCTGAGAGCGTTGCGGCCGGGGCTCGTCCATGCGCATTTCGGTCGCGGCGGCGCGCTGGCGTTGCCGATGGCGCGAGCGCTCCGGGTTCCGCTGGTGGTCACGTTCCACGGCGCCGACGCGACAAAGGAACAGCATTACCGGCGGCGCATGCCGCCGACCGTATTTCAGCGCCGTCTCGCCGTTTTGCAGCGCGAGGCGGCGCTGTTCGTCTGCGTGTCGGAGTACATCCGCGACAGCCTCCTCGAACGCGGTTTCCCGGCAGACAAGTTGCTCGTGCATCGTTACGGCGTCGAACTCGGTCCGGAGGACCGCTCTGAAGGTCAGGACGAGAGGGCAGGGGAGGGGGGTCCCGTTCTGTTCGCCGGGCGGTTTGTCGAGAAGAAGGGGGCGAGCGTGCTGCTCGAGGCGGTGCGGCGGCTCGACCCGGCCATCCGCCCGCCTGTCGTCGTGGCCGGGGACGGGCCGATGGGTGACGCACTGAAACGCATCGCGGGGCCGCTCGGCAATGTCGAATTTGTGGGGTGGCTGCCGAACGTCGAGTTGCGGCGGCGGATGCGCGGAGCGCTGGCGGTCTGTGTGCCGAGCCTCGCGGCGGCGGACGGTGACGCCGAAGGGCTGCCGAACGTGGTCCTGGAGGCGATGGCGGAAGGCGTGCCGGTCGTCGCCTCGCTGCATGCCGGTATCCCCGAGGCGGTTGCGCACGAGGAGAACCGGCCTGCTTGGTGCCGCCTGGCGATGCGGAAGCACTGGCCGCGGCGCTGCGCCGGCTGATAAGCAATCCGGAGTTGCGCCGGTCCATGGGCAAGCGGGCGCGCGAGGTCGCGGCCGAACGGTTCGGAGCCGTGGCGCAGTCGCGACGGCTCGAAGCGATACTGCTGCGCGTGATGGGCGGTTCGCCCGGATGAGGCTTGCGGCGCGCGATTTTCCGCCCGGCACCCCGCTTTACCACTTCTTCGCGTGGAACGACGCCGTCCCGTGGTGGCGGCGAGATCGCCGCTATTTGCTTTCGCGGAGACCCGAACGCTTGCCGCAGCCGGTTGCCCAGGCGCTGCAGTACGCGATCGGTAGCGCCGATTTGGCGGCGCATGCGAAGGTGTTCGCAACTTTCGAGCGCGCGTCGCGGTTCGCCGGCGAGGGCCGGCGGCGCATTCTGGTGATCCGGCTCAGCGCGCTCGGCGATTTCATTCAGGCTTTGGGGCCGATCGCGGCGATCCGCCGCCATCACGCCGGCGACCATGTGAGCCTGCTGACGACGCGGCCGCTGGCCGGCTTCGCCGGGGAACTCGGTTATTTTGACGAGGTGATCGTCGACGAGCGGCCGGGCGTGCTCGCGCTTCGGGGCTGGCTGCGCCTGCGCCGGCGGCTGCGCGAGGGCCGCTTTGACCGGGTCTACGATCTGCAGACCTCGCACCGCTCGGCGGCCTATGCGTTGCTGCTGCGGCCCGGCATGCCGGAATGGTGCGGTACCGCGTGGCGCTGCTCGCATCCGCACGCTAACCGCGACCGCGACTCGCAGCACACGCTGGATAAGCAGGCTGAGCAGCTGCTGATGGCCGGGCTGTATCCGACCCCGCTGCCGGTGCTGCCGCCGCTCGACCGGCCGCTGCCGGGCCAATTGCGAGACCGCGATTTCGTGCTGCTGGTTCCGGGTGCGTCGCCTTCCCATCCCGAAAAGCGCTGGCCGGCCGAACGCTTCGGCGCGCTGGCGCGGGCGCTCGACGCGGCGGGCTATCGCGCCGTAATTGTCGGGACCGCGCCGGAAGCGCCGCTCGCTTCGCGCATTCGCGAGGATCTGCCCGGAGGCCATCGATCTGACCGGGCAAACCGATCTCGGTCTGCTCGGCGCGCTCGCGCAACGCGCGGCGCTGACGGTCGGCAACGACACCGGGGTCTGCCATCTCGCCGCGGCGGCCGGGTGCGCGGTGGTGGTGCTGTTCTCGGCCGGCACCGACCCGGCGCGCTGCGCGCCGCGAGGCCGGCTCGTCGAGGTAATCGCCGCCCCCGATTTGCGCAATCTGATCGCGGACGGAGTTATTTCCGCTTCCGTCAGAATCCTCAAGAACCGGCGCGGGTGATAAGCGGCAGCGGTCGGGCGCTACTTCAGCGTGCGCTCCCACATCGCGAACATCTTGTCCCAGGTCTCCTCGGCCGCGAGCGTGTTGTAGATCGCCCGCTCCGGAAACGCGAAACCGTGTTCGGTGCCCGGAAATACCTTTATCTCGTGCTTGATGCCGTGCTTTTCCAACAAGCCCTTCAGCTCGCCCGGAATATGCGGCGGCACGCTGCGGTCGGTTTCGGCGAAGGCGTAATAGAGTTCGCCTTTGATCCGGTCGAGGAACAGATGCGGCGAATCTTCCTTGTCGGTGATGATGCCGACACCGTACAGCGATGCCGCCGACGCGATCCGGTGCGGGAAGAACGCCGCTGCGTTGGTGATGTGCTGGCCGCTCATGCAATAGCCGACGCAGCCGACAGGGCCGGGCTTGGCCTTGTCCTGCGCGTCGAGGAAGCCGATCAGCCCGCCGGTGTCGTCCATCACCATCGCGTTCGTCAGGCTGTTCATCGCGCCGCGGATGCACTGGAACATCGCGTCGTCGCGGCGATGCACGTCGAAGCGGAGATGACCGAGCCGGTAGTACATATCCGGCAGCAGGCAGAAATAGCCGGCCCTTGCGATGCGCCGCGCCATATTGCGCAGCTCCTCGCGAATCCCCGGCGCGTCCATGTAGAAGATGATGCCGGGATACTGGCCCGGCGCGTCGGGACAGACCGCGAAGGTCGGCATCCTGCCGTATTTGGTCGTGACGATAACGTCCTTTTCGAGCATCGCGCGAATCCTTGCTGAAGCGAATTAAGGCGGCGCAGCCTCGCGCGTTCGCCGCGACCTGTCACGCGGATTTCTCGGCAAAGCCGGCGCGCTGGCGCCGCGGTTCAGCGTGACGGGCGGAACAGCCGGAACGGGTTCGGCAGCGCGTCGGAGGCGGCGCCGAAGCGGCGGCGGATGCCGGTCAAGCGGTACAAATCGCCGAGGCGGCGCTCGACGAACGCGTCCGTGTCCTCGAAATTCGGCGAGCGGTCGTCGAGCCAATACAATGTCGCGGCGGCCAGGATCGCGGCGAGACTGGCGCGCTTTGTGTAATAGCTGAAGTCGGTCGGGTGGTCGCCGACCCCTTCCCAGATCGTGTCAACGGTGTCGTACAGGAGCCGCAGCCCGAGCGGCAGGTTGTGCGGCAGCGCCAGCACCGAAAGGCCGCGCCTGAGCGCCTCGCGCCACGGCAGCACGACCTCGAACCGGAGGTGGATCGCCAGCGCGACGCGCCGCGACAGGCCGAGCGGCTCGGCCCCTGGTGCTTGGCCGGGGGCTTGCAGCAGCGCCGTTTCGAGCCGCCCAAGCATCTGGCGGTCGGTCCAATGGCTCATTGCGGCGACCATGTTGGGCGCGCCGCGAGGGAACAGCGCCGTAGCCTCCTCGAACGGGATGCCGGCTCGCCGCGCCGCCCCGCGCAGCGCGCGCTGCGACCAGCCGTCGAACGGCACGTCGGGAAGGATTGCCTCGATCAGCCGCTCGCGTTCGCTGTCGGCGAACGGGCTTCTCATGCGGGCTGCTCCGCGTCGAGGATCGCTGCGACATCGAGCGGGTGACGCTGCAATTCCTCGACAAAGCCGATGAGGCGGTGATCAGTGATGCGCTGCGGATAGAGAATGCCGTCGAGGTGATCGCATTCGTGCTGCACGACGCGGGCGTGAAACCCGGCGGCCTCACGCTCGATCACGCCCCCGTCCAGCCCGGTCGCCGTGTAGCGGATGCGCAGGTGGCGCGGCACGACCCCGCGCAGCCCCGGCACCGACAGGCAACCCTCCCAGCCGAACGCGACCTCGTCGCCGACCGGCTCGATGACCGGGTTGATCAATACGGTCAGGTCCTGCTCCGAGTCGCCGGGCAGACCGGTGAGCCGCTCGCCGCCGACGCGGAAGACAACGATGCGCCACGGCATATGCACTTGCGGCGCGGCAATACCCGTACCGCCGGCATCCTCCATCGTCTCGATCATGTCCTCGACGAGGCGGCGCACCCAGGAGGCGGTCGGGTCCTCGACCGGCTTGGCCGGAACGCGCAGCACCGGATGTCCCATGCGGGCGATCTTCAGCAGAGCCATGTCGCGAATATGAAGACGCTGTCGGGCAAATTAAAGCGCGCGGCGGGAGGCCATGCGCGCGAGCCGCCGATGCGGCGTCATGCCGAGGAATAGCGCTCGCCATTGCCGTACCCTTCGGCTACGAGGCGAATATCGCGTCACGGCTGCAACCGGCGAGCCAGAGGTGAGGCAGGATGGAGAAGCGCTGGGGGCTGCCGCTGATCGCCTGGCCGTCGCGGCTGCGCCCGAACGCCTGGGACATTGTGGCGCTGCCGCTGGTGCTCGGGGCTTTGGCTCTCGTCGCATGGGGCGGCTTTGCGATGGGAGCGCGCTACAAGTTCGGCGACGCGCTGCCGATCAGCCTCGACCCGTGGCACCTGCCGGAATACGCGCTGCGCACCGTGCTGCGCATGGTGGTGTCGCTGCTCGTCTCGCTGGTCTTCAGCCTCGCCTGCGGCGCGCTCGCGGCCAAGAGTCGACAGGCCGAGAAGATCGTGATCCCGGCGCTCGATATCCTGCAATCGGTGCCGATTCTCGGATTTCTCGCGGCCACCGTCACCGGTTTCATGGCGCTGTTTCCAGGACGGCTGCTCGGCGTCGAGTGTGCCGCGATTTTCGCGATCTTCACCTCGCAGGCATGGAACATGGCGTTCAGCGTGTACCAGTCGCTGCGCACGCTGCCGGCCGAGCTTATCGACGCGGCGCGCGTCTATCAGCTTTCGACATGGCAGCGCTTTTGGCGTCTCGAAGTCCCGCACGCGGTCCCGAACCTCGTCTGGAACATGATGATGTCGGTGTCGGGGGGCTGGTTTTTCGTCGTCGCCTCGGAAGCGATTACGGTCGCGAACCAGACGATACTGCTGCCGGGCGTCGGGTCGTATATCGCGACGGCGATCTCCGAGCGCGATCTCGGCGCGATCGGGTACGCCCTCGTCACGATGCTGATCGTCATTCTGTTGTACGACCAGCTGCTGTTCCGGCCGCTGCTCGCATGGTCGCGCAAATTCGCCGGGGACCTGTCCGCGGACGAGGATTACTTCCGCCCGTGGTTTCTGATCGTACTGCAGCGCGCGCGGGTGTTCGACCTGGTGCAGATGCTCGGGCGCACAGCCAGCAGCGCCATCGACAACGCCCTGCGCGGGATTTCGCGCAGACTGTCAGTCAGGCGGGTGCCAACCGCGGCGGCGCCGCGCTTCGAGCGGGTGCTTGATCTCGTATTGCTGGCTCTGGGGCTTGCCGGGGGGCTGTGGCTGTTTCGGTTCATCGGCGAGAGCGTGCCGGCCGCGGAAATCGGATGGGTGTTCGTCCTCGGCCTCATCACGGCGGTTCGGGTCTTCGTGCTGATCGTGCTGGCCTCGGCCGTCTGGGTGCCGATCGGCGTATGGATCGGCCTGCATCCCCGCCTCGCCGACAAGGCGCAGCCGATCGTGCAATTCCTTGCCGCGTTTCCGGCGAATTTGTTCTTTCCGCCGGCTGTGGTGCTGATTCTGAGCTTTCGGCTCAACCCCGACATCTGGCTCAGCCCGTTGATGATCCTCGGGACCCAATGGTACATCCTGTTCAACGTCATCGCTGGGAGCACAGGTCTGTCGCGCGATCTGCAGCTCACCGCGACGACGCTCGGGGTACGCGGCTGGCTGTGGTGGCGGCGCGTCATGTTGCCGACGATTTTCCCGGCCTATGTTACCGGCGCGGTGACCGCCGCCGGCGGCTCGTGGAACGCCAGCATCGTCTCCGAAGTCGTGCAATGGGGGGACACGACCTTGCGCGCGACCGGAATCGGCGCTTACATCGCCGTCTACACGGCAACCGGCGACGCGGCCCGCATTTCGCTCGGCATCGCCGTGCTGTGCCTTTACGTGCTGCTGCTGAACCGGCTGCTGTGGCACCGGCTGTATGACATTGCGGTCGAGCGGCTGCGGCTCGACTGAGGCAGGATGAATGGTTGAACTTGTCGCCGAGAACCAGCCCGCGCGTGCTGCCAGCGGTGCAGCGGCCCCATTGCTGCGCGCGGTCGGCATCAGCAAGACGTATCGGACGCCCGACCATCTCGGCCGGCTGGTCCTCGAACGGATCGACTTCACCCTGCGGCAGGATGAGATCGTTGCTATCCTCGGCAGGTCCGGCGCCGGAAAATCGACATTCCTGCGGATCCTCGCCGGGGTGATCGAGCCGAGCGAGGGCCGCGTCGAACACGGCGGGGTGCCGATCGAGGGAGCGGTGCGCGGGGTTGCGATGGTGTTCCAGAGCTTCGCGCTGTTTCCCTGGCTGACGGTTCTCGGCAATGTCGAATTGGGCCTTGAGGCGCAGGGCGTACCGTCCGCCGAGCGGCGCCGCCGCGCGGTCGCGGCGATCGATCAGATCGGTCTGGACGGCTTCGAGAACGCCTATCCGAAGGAGCTATCCGGCGGCATGCGGCAGCGCGTCGGGTTCGCGCGGGCGCTGGTCGTCCAACCGGACATCCTGCTGCTCGACGAACCGTTTTCGCAGCTCGACGTGCTGACCGCCGAAACGCTGCGCAACGACTTGACCGAGCTATGGGAACAGCGGCGCATCCCGACCAAGGGGATCATCCTCGTCTCGCACAACATCGAAGAGGCAGTCGAGATGGCCGACCGTATTCTTATCTTCGGCAGCGATCCCGGCCGCATCACGGGCGAGGTGCGCGTTCCGCTGCCGCGGCCGCGCGATTGGGAAAGCCCGGCGTTCCGGTACATCGTCGATCAGGTCTATACGCTGCTGACGACCGTTCCCGGCCGCGACGGGCGGCGCGGCGCCAAGCCGGAACCGATCGGAATCGGCCACCGCCTGCCCGATGCCGCCGAGCAGCAGTTCTCGGGCCTGCTCGAACGGCTGACCGAACCCGCCTATAACGGCCGCGCCGATCTGCCGAAGCTCGCCGACGAGGAAAACCTCGACATGGACGAGCTGTTTCCGATGATCGAGGCGCTGCAGCTGCTCGGCTTCGCGAATGTCAGCCGCGGCGATATCGAGCTGACCCCGGCCGGGCGCGCCTATGCCGACGCGGACATGCTCGAGCGCAAGCGCCTGTTCGCCGCCGCCTTATTGAAGAACATACCGCTGGCGGCGCATATCAGGCGCGTGCTCGACGAGAGACCCGGCCATCGCGCTCCCGCCGCCCGCTTTTTGCGTGAGCTCGAAGACCATCTGTCGGAGGAGGAAGCCGAGCGCGTGCTGGCCACCGTCATCGACTGGGGCCGCCACGCCGAGATTTTCGCCTACGATTACGATGACGAAGTGCTGAGCCTCGAAAATTTCTGACCGCAGCCGCGACCGGATTCGATCCTAAAGCGACAGGCTAGATCGCATATCGTTATCCCTGGGCTTGGACCTGGGGGTCCATAGATGGCCGGGTCAGGCCCGGCCATACGGGATCACCGGGACCGATCTGGTCACATACCAAACCGATCCTGCTCTAAATATCCCGCACGGCTTCGCGGCAGACCAGGATGCGCCGCTTGCTGCGCATCGTGCAGAACAGTGGGACCTCCGCCGACGCCGTGCCGTTGCGCACCGCCACGGCGCGCGCCAGCATGAATTGCGTCACATCGCGAAAAGGCACGAGTTCCTTGTGACCGATCGGATGCCAGCCGACATCCTCGAGTTCGTCGCTCGATGCCGGGTCGCCGAACACCAAATCGCCGTCGGCCAGGAAAAAACGCGTGTTGAAGCGGCGGAAGACCGGGGTGGGGGTGATGGCCCTTCCGACATAGGTCAAGACGTCGATCGCCGCGCTGACCCCGCGCCCGGCATAGGCCGCCTCGATCGGGCTGAGGCGGTGCCGGTCCTCGGCCGATTGTGACGGCGACGAGGTGAGCCGGCCGACCAGCACCCCGACCTCCTCCCAGGTCTCGCGCAGCGCGGCCCGGGCGGAGCGTGCGAGGCGGGGCGGAAGATGCGCGCCGCCGCTTTCGACGCGCCACGGCTTTTTGTCCTCGGGATCGATCGCGCCGCCGGGAAATACCCACACCCCCGGCATGAACTTGACATGGCCCGGACGGCGGCCGGCGAGAAGCTCAAGGTCGCGGCCCTTGCCGCGCAGCAGGATCAGCGAGGCGGCGTCGCGCGGCCGAACGATCGCAGGTTTGGCGCGAACCGCCTCGGATGCTGCGGAAACGTCGTTCATCGCTGAACGCTCGATTTGGACCGCGGCCGTCCCGGCTGCCTTGCGGGCAGGATGCCCGCGGTCCACACAGAACCCACGCCGGATCAGCGGTGCGCGGCGTTGTAGCGGTCGAGCGCGTTGAGCGGCGGGCAAAGCTCGGTCTCGCCCAGCGCGTTGAGCGGTTCATCCACTGTGCCGAGAAACGCGTGCAAATCGCCGTGATCGGCCTCGACGAACAAGAGGCCGGTGACGACTTCGCCGGCCGCATGACGCTGCTGCAGATAGGTCAGCGCCGAGATCCGGTCATGCGGGTCGTAATCGGTCGCGAGCTTGCGCAGCCGCAGCACCGACCCGTCATGCTGCACGACGGTTTCGACCGTGCCGGGCGCGTAATCGGCGGTGATGGCGGCGCGCTCGATCATGTAGTCGAGCTGGTTCACCGCCTCGTTGTGGGCGCGCACGTAATCGAAGCTCTTGGTCGAACCGGGGTGGTTGTTGAACGCGACGCAGGGCGAGATCACGTCGATAAAGGCGGCGCCCTTGTGCTGGATCGCCGCCTTGACCAGCGGCACGAGCTGCGACTTGTCGCCCGAAAAGCTGCGCGCGACGAACGAGGCGCCGAGTTGCAGCGCCATCGCGACGAGATCGATCGGATCATCGGAGTTGACGGCGCCGCGCTTGGCCTTCGAGCCCTTGTCGGCGGTGGCCGAGAATTGCCCCTTGGTCAGCCCGTACACGCCGTTGTTCTCGACGATATAGACCATATCCACACCGCGCCGGATGCAATGCGCGAATTGCCCGAGCCCGATCGAGGCCGAGTCGCCGTCGCCCGAGACGCCGAGATAGATCAGGTCGCGGTTGGCGAGGTTGGCGCCGGTCAAAACGCTCGGCATGCGGCCGTGCACGCTGTTGAAGCCGTGCGACTGGCCCAGGAAATAGGTCGGCGTCTTCGACGAGCAGCCGATCCCGGACAGCTTGGCGATCCGGTGCGGCGGCAACGACAATTCGAAGCAGGCCTGGATGATCGCGGCGCTGATCGAATCGTGCCCGCAGCCGGCGCACAAGGTCGAGACCGAGCCCTCGTAGTCGCGGTGCGTGTAGCCGAGTGCGTTGGTCGGGAGTTTCGGGTGATGCAGCTTGGGTTTGGCGATATAGGTCATTGGGACCTCAACAACGAAGAAATATTCACCACAGAGACACGGAGGGCACTGAGACTATGTTCCGCATTCACGGCAAAAGCCGGGAGCCACTTGTAAATCGGACGAGCATCGGACAAATGGATCCCGGCTTCCGCCGGAAGGCAACTTTAATCAGTTCCTCCTTGTCCTCTGTGCCTCTGTGGTGAAAGAACATTTGGGTTACGGCAGCGCCTTGCGCAGCGGCGCGAGGGTGACGACCGACAGCATGTCGGCGATCGCCTTGACGATGAAGCGCGCGGTGATCGGCGTCCCGTCATAGTGCAGAATCGGCACGAGCCGGGCCGGGTCGATCTCCAGTTCGGTCGTCAGCAGCGTGCGCATCTGCTTGTCGCGGTTCTGCTCGACGACGAAGACGCGCTCGTGGTTGCCGATGAAGTCGAACACGTCGTCATGGAACGGGAAGGCGCGGATGCGCAGCGTGTCGAGATGGATGCCGCGCGCCTCGAGGGCATCGAGCGCCTCTTCCATCGCCAGCGACGACGAGCCGAAATAGATCGCGCCGAACTTGGTCGGCTCCTTCGCGTCGCGCTTGATCGGACGCGGCACGTAGCGCTTCGCGGTCTCGAACTTGCGCAACAGGCGCTGCATGTTGTCGACATACGGCCCGCCCTCCTCGGTGTAGCGGGCGTAGCGGTCCTTGGTCGTGCCGCGCGTGAAGAAGGCGCCGCGCGTCGGATGCGTGCCGGGATAGGTGCGGTACGGGATGCCGTCGCCGTCCACATCAAGATAGCGGCCGAATTCCTTGCCGGCTTCGAGTTCCTCGGCGGTCATGACCTTGCCGCGGTCGTAGTTGCGCGCGGGGTCCCATTTGAGCGGCGGCACCAGCCAGTCGTTCATGCCGATGTCGAGATCCATCATCACGAAGACCGGCGTCTGCAGCCGGTCGGCGAGGTCGAGGGCCTCGGCGGCGAAGGTGAAGCATCTCGTTCGGGTCCTGCGGGAACAGCAGCACGTGCTTGGTGTCGCCGTGCGAGGCATAGGCGGCCGAGAGGATGTCGGCCTGCTGTGTGCGGGTCGGCATGCCGGTCGAGGGGCTGCCGCGCTGGATGTCGAAAATGACCGCCGGGATCTCGGCGAAATACGCCAGGCCGATGAATTCCTGCATCAGCGAGATGCCGGGGCCCGAGGTCGCGGTGAACGCGCGCGCGCCGTTCCAGGCGGCGCCGATCACCATGCCGATCGAGGCCAGTTCGTCCTCGGCCTGGATGATCGCAAAGCGGCTCTTTTTCGTTTCCGGGTCGCGGCGCAGCCGATAGCAGTGCGCCGCGAAGGCTTCGGCGAGCGACGAGGACGGGGTGATCGGATACCAGGCGCATACCGTCGCACCGCCATAGACCGCGCCGAGCGCCGCCGCGTCGTTGCCGCTGGTAAAGATCCGGTCGCCGACCTTGTCGCGGGTTTCGAGCCGCAGCCCCAAGCGGGCAATCAAGTTCGCCCGTCGCCCAATCGCGACCGAGATGCAGCGCGTGCAGGTTCGGCTTGATCAGCGCGTCCTTGCCGCGGAACTGCTCGCCGATCAGTGCCTCGATCGCCGGCACGTCCATGTCGAGCAGGGCCGACAGCACGCCGAGATAGATGATGTTCTTGAACAGCTGCCGCTGCCGCGCGTCGCTGTAGGTGCGGTTGCAGATCTCGGTCAGCGGTGCGCCGATCACGTTGATGTCGTCGCGGAACCGCGACGCCGGCATCGGCTTGGTCGAATCGTACAGCAGATAGCCGCCGGGTTCGATCTCGGCGATGTCCTCGTCCCAGGTCTGCGGGTTCATCGCAACCATCATGTCGACACCGCCGCGCCGCCCGAGATGGCCGGCCTCGCTGATCCGGACCTCGAACCAGGTCGGCAGCCCCTGGATGTTCGACGGAAAAATGTTCCGCGAACTCGCCGGAATGCCCATCCGCAGGACCGACTTGGCGAACAGCGCGTTGGCGCTGGCCGAGCCGGAGCCGTTGACGTTGGCGAATTTGACGACGAAGTCGTTGACGCTGGTTATCGGCTGCGGCATGCGGGCCCGGCCTGTGTGATGTCGATATCGAATTTGCTCATGTCCCATGCGCCGGTCGGACAGCGCTCGGCGCACAGGCCGCAATGCAGGCAGACATCCTCGTCCTTGACCATGATGCGCCCGGTCTTGAGCGAGTTGCCGATGTAGAGGTCCTGTTCGAGGTTGAGCGCCGGGGCGCTGAGCCGCCCGCGCAGGTCATCCTCGTCACCGTCCTCGGTGAAGGTGATGCAATCCATCGGGCAGATATCGACGCAGGCGTCGCACTCGATGCACAGCTTGCCGTTGAACACCGTTTGGATATCGCAGTTCAGGCAGCGCTCGGCTTCGAGATAGGCGAGCTTGTCATCATACCCGAGTTCGACCTCGGCCCTGATGTCATGCAGCGCGACCTGCAAATCCCGCAGCGGGACCCGGTAACGCTGGTCATTCGAGATGTCGTTATCGTAGCTCCACTCGTGGATGCCCATTTTCTGACTGACCAGGGTCACGCCAGGCGGCGGGCGGTCGCCGACATCCTCGCCCTAGCAATATTTGTCGATCGAGATCGCTGCGTCGTGGCCGTGCGCGACGGCCCAGATGATGTTTTTCGGGCCGAACGCCGCGTCGCCGCCGAAAAACACGTTCGGCAAACTCGATTGCATTGTCTTCGGATCGACCTTCGGCATGTCCCAGCGGTCGAACTCGATGCCGATATCGCGCTCGATCCACGGGAACGAATTCTCCTGGCCGATCGCGACCAGCACGTCGTCGCACGGGATGTGGGTATGCGGCTCGCCGGTCGGCACCAGATTGCGGCGACCGCGTGCGTCGTACTCGGCTTTCACCTTTTCGAACAAGATGCCGGTCAGCTTGCCGTTCTCGTGGGTGAACTCGACCGGCACGAGGAAGTTGAGGATCGGTATGCCTTCGTGCATCGCGTCCTCCTTCTCCCAGGGGGAGGCCTTCATCTCCTCGAAGCCGGACCGGACGACGACCGTAACCTTGTCGCCGCCGAGCCGGCGCGACGAGCGGCAGCAATCCATCGCCGTATTGCCGCCGCCAAGCACGACAACGCGCCGGCCGATCTTGTCGATATGGCCGAACGACACCGAGGACAGCCAGTCAATGCCGATATGGATATTGGCGGCGGCTTCCTGGCGCCCGGGGATGTCGAGTTCGCGGCCGCGCGGTGCCCCCGAGCCGACGAACACCGCGTCCCAGCCCTCGGCCAGCAGCTCTCTCATGCTGCCGATGAAATGCCCGTAGCGGGTTTCGACGCCGAGATCGACGATGCGGTCAACCTCCTCGTCGGTTACCGATTCGGGCAGGCGGAAGCGCGGGATCTGGGTGCGCATCATGCCGCCGCCCTTGGCGTCGCCGTCGAACATCACACAGCGATAGCCGAGCGGGACGAGGTCGCGCGCGACGGTCAGCGAGGCCGGACCGGCGCCGACCAGCGCGATGCGCTTGCCGTTCTCTCGTTCCGCGGGTGGCGGCAGAAAGCGGCTGATATCGCCCTTGTTGTCGGCCGCGACGCGCTTCAGCCGGCAGATCGCGACCGGCTCGTTCTCGACCCGGACGCGACGGCAGGCCGGCTCGCACGGGCGGTCGCAGGTGCGCCCGAGAATGCCGGGAAAGACGTTCGACTTCCAGTTGATCGCCCAGGCCTCGCCGAACCGGCGGGCGGCGATCAGCCTGATGTATTCCGGCACTGGCGTGTGCGCCGGACAGGCCCACTGGCAATCGACAACCTTATGAAAATAGTCGGGATTACTGATGTCGGTAGGCTGCAATAGGCTTCTCCTGCCCCGCAATCGAACTGGCGGCCAGTTCCTTCGCGATCGGCCAGCGCCCTCGCGATTGGGTGTCTCGCGACGCGGCGGCGCCTTATACCCGGACTTTCGGCAACCGTCATCCTCCCCGTCGCGGCGTTCGTCGCATACCGGGAGGTCCCTGCGACAGGTTGCCCTAGCGGTAAAATAGGGCGAAATACCGGCAGGTCCATAGCGCGTTGCACAGCTTGTTCGCACCGGAGCGCCGTTCGGGTGGCTCGGGGCCGATCGGGATGCGGTTCAACCCCATCTCAGGCATCTCCTCCCGCGCCGGCCCGCTCGGTGCCGTATTGCAGAACTTGGACGCGCTCCAGGGTTATCAGGCCGCTTGTCATCATCGCGTCGAGCAGCGGCAGAAATTCAGTGATCCGGTCTTCGCTGTCGACGATCTCGACGATTATCGGCAGGTCCTCCGATAGCCGCAAAATCTTCGTGGTATGCAGCCGGCTCGAATGGCCGTAGCCCACCGGCCCGCGCAGCACCGTGGCGCCGGCCAGATGCATCTCGCGCGCCTTCAGGACGATAGCCTGATAGAGCGGCTGATGGCCGTGGCGGTCGTCCTCGCCAATAAAGATGCGCAGCAGCGTCGCCTGTTTTGGTATCTGCATCGGGACACCTCTCAAATGGCCGCCTTTCAGCGGTTGAAGGCGGCGGCGGCGATATGGCCGAGCCACACCGCGATAAGGCACAGCACGATGGACAGGACGATATTCGCCGACGCGCGCAGCCAATCGCCGTCGCGCGCCAGTGTAAGTGTCTGCAGGCTGAACGACGAAAATGTCGTAAAGCCGCCGCAGATTCCGATCATCACGAACTGCCGCGCCGTCGTACCGACAAGCAAACGCCCGTCCGGCTCGCTCAGCGTGAAGAAGAAGCCGATGACCAGGGAGCCCGCGACGTTTACGGCGAGGGTCCCCCACGGGAATGTCTCGCCGATCCCCTCCGCGATCAGCCCGGAACACACGAACCGCAGCACGCCGCCGATCGCGCTTCCAACCGCTACACAGAGGTAGGACCAGATCAAAGCCCTCTCCCAGCCCGTGGCAAGCAACAAAAAACCCGCCGGGCGGCGGGTTCTGGGCGCACTCCCACCGCCATCGCGGTAGGAGTCATCAGCCCTGGCGGGCGGTTTCGGGGAACTCCATCCCCATAATGCCATCCGAGAAGATGTCGCGCCGACGCGCTGGCGTCAACCGGTCGTTGCCAACCGGCTGGCGCTAAACGGTGCCGGCGAAACGCGGGCCGGCTCTGAGCCAGGCGGCCAATTCGACGCCGCGCCGCTGCGGTCTGGCCTGCCACGCGCCGCGCCGAAGCTGTTCTTCGAGCTGCCAGCGCAGCAGCGCCATCCGGGCATGGGTGGTTTGCGCCACGATGTCGCCGAGGGTCGAGTGGCCGGGCATCGCCATCGCCCGAGCCGCATGACGGACGCACAAACCGTAGCCGCTCTCGAAGGCGCGGCGCCCGTCGTCGCTTTCGACCAGCGCCGCCAGCAGCGACAATGCGCGATCGCCGGCGTCGCGGGCGCGCGCGCAGAGCGGGCACTCGCGACCGCGGCGCAGTGATGCGAGGACAGCGCGCCGCGCCGGGGCGGCCCCGAAAACGCGTCCGAGCCGGTCGAGCAGGCGCCGCGATCCCGCGTACGCCGCCGCGGCATCTGCGGCAAAGGTGAGGCGCTGTGCGGCCTCGCCCAGGACGATTGCGGCGAGCGCCGGCGCGAGGGCCGGGCCGGCAACCTCACGGGCCTGCCAGACGTGGTCGCGGCACAGCGGCAACACATCCCATATCCCGGCCCCGTCGCCGCCCTTTTCGGCCGTGCGCGCGAGCCAGCCCAGCCACTCGGCGACGGCATCCGCGATTTCGGCGCAGATCGCGCAAGAGGGGAGATCGCTCAAGCGGCGGCGCATTCGCAGGACAGGATCGGGAATATCAGCGCCATTCGGGTCCGGCGGCGGGGCAGGGGGGACGCGGGACGGAGGCGGTGGGCCGAGAAGCCGGCGGATAACGGGATCGGCATTGTCCTCGGGCCGGAGCGAGCCGGCGGCACCGCGGTGAAGGGCGATAGTGCCGGCAATGTCGCGCTCGTCGAGATGGCCAAGAAGAGGCGGCAGATGCCGCAGGCACAAGAGCGCCGGGGCGCCATAGCAACGAAGGCCACGCGCCCGGATCACTAGCGCGAGAAAAAAGCACTCGCGGCGTTCGACTTCCCGCTGGTGCGCGCAGGCTTCGCAGCGCATCTGGCGCGAGGAGTAACGGAACGTGCCCGCCGCGGTGGTCTCGCCGAGCCGCGAGGCGCGGCAGGCAGTTCTCGATCAGGCTGAGATACACCAGCGCGACCGTCGCGCTCTGACCGATCGCCGCCATGCGGACAGATGAAACGCGCAGAACCCGCCGCTTGCCGCGATGCGGCGCATCACGTCGCGCTCGAGATAGCCGTCGTCGAGGAAACGGTCGAGCCAACGCTCGTCGGCGCCGGCGGTTCTGGCACAAACCGGACAGCCCTCGTCCGCCAGCGCGGCTTCGAGATCGGCGAGCCCCGCCGTCGGGTCGTGCCGGCGGCGGCGCCATCGGAGGCTCATCCCCGGCACGGATGGGAAGGGGACCCGGAACCAGGGCGAACGTTGACGGTCGGTCCTTGCCGGGCGGCGTCGGTCAGAGCCTTCTACAGGTCCGCGTAGGCGCGCACTTCCGCCTTGCCGCCGGGATGCGTCACGGCGCCGTTCTCGGCGGTGCCGACGGTCTGCGCGTATTTCCACAGCGTGCCCGACTGGTAGTCGTTTTTGCGCGGCGTCCAGGCACGGCGGCGCTCGGCCAGCTCAGCCTCGCTTAACGCGACGTCGATCGTGCCGGAAACCGCGTCGATCGTGATCCGGTCGCCATCGCGTAGCAGCGCGATCGGTCCGCCGACCGCTGCCTCAGGGCCGACATGCCCGATGCAGAACCCGTGCGTCGCGCCCGAGAAGCGCCCGTCGGTGATCAGCGCGACCTTTTCGCCCACGCCCTGACCATAGAGCGCCGCCGTCGTCGACAGCATCTCGCGCATGCCCGGACCGCCCTTCGGCCCCTCGTAGCGAATGACGACGATGTCGCCCTCCTTATAGCGCCGCTGTTCGACGGCGGCGAACGCGTCCTCCTCGCAGTCGAAGCACAGCGCCGTGCCCTCGAAGCGCACGGTCTTCATGCCGGCGACCTTCACGATGGCCCCTTCCGGTGCGAGATTGCCCTTCAGCACGACGACGCCGCCGGTCGGCGACATCGCGTTCGATACCGGGCGCACGACATCCTGATCGGTCGGGAAGCGCACGCTGGCGAGGTTCTCGGCGATCGTTCTGCCGGTCACGGTCATGCAGTCGCCGTGCAGGTAGCCGCCGTCGAGCAGCGCCTTCATCAGTATCGGGACGCCGCCGATATCGTGCAGATCCTTCATCACATAGCGCCCGCCCGGCTTCAAATCGCCGATATACGGTGTCCGCTTGAAGATTTCGCCGACCGCGTGCAGGTCGAAATCGATGCCGCACTCGTTGGCAATCGCCGGTAGATGCAGCCCGGCATTCGTCGAACCGCCCGCCGCCGCCACGACCGTCGCGGCGTTTTCGAGCGCCTTCAAGGTCACGATGTCGCGCGGCCGCAGGTTGCGGCGCAGCAGCTCCATGACGGTCTGGCCCGATGCTTCGGCATAGGCATCGCGCGAATCGTAGGGCGCCGGCGCCCCGGCCGAGCCGGGCAGCGCGAGGCCGATCGCCTCGGAGACGCAGGCCATTGTGTTGGCGGTGAACAACCCGCCGCACGATCCGGCCGACGGACAGGCGACGCATTCGAGCTCGTGCAGCTCCTCGTCCGAGAGATCGCCGACATTATGCGCGCCGACCCCCTCGAACACGTCGCCGATCGTTACGTCCTTGCCCTTGAAACGGCCCGGCAGGATCGAGCCGCCATACATGAAGACAGAAGGCACGTTGAGCCGCACCATCGCCATCATCATGCCCGGCAGCGACTTGTCGCAGCCGGCGAGCCCGACCAGCGCGTCATAGCAATGCCCGCGCATCGTCAATTCGACCGAGTCGGCGATGATCTCGCGACTGATCAGCGACGATTTCATGCCCTCGTGGCCCATCGCGATGCCGTCGGTGACGGTGATCGTCGTGAACTCGCGCGGCGTACCGTTGGCGGCGGCGACGCCTTTCTTGGCTGCCTGCGCCTGGCGCGACAGCGCGATGTTGCACGGCGCCGCCTCGTTCCAGGTGGTCGCGACGCCGACCAGCGGCTGGTCCTCGATCTGCTCGCGCGTCAGCCCCATCGAATAGAGGAAGGCGCGATGCGGCGCGCGCTCCGGGCCGACTGTGACATGCCGGCTCGGCAGCCGCGATTTGTCGATGACCGGATGGCGAACGTCGTCGGGCATGGGCGATCTCCTGGATCGGGGTCGCGCACCGTAGCCGCGTCCCCGTCCGCGATCAATCACCGCCGCTGCGCGCATTTGATGCTTCTGCTGCATTTTGTAGGGAATCTGCAGCGACGGTAGCTCTCCGGCCCTGCGACAGGTAGAGCCTATCGTCTCTATCGTCGAGGTGCGTCACGGCTTGTTTGAAGCCGTGTTGGACCCCGCTCTGGTACCAAAGGTGTCGGTAGGCTGGTTTTTTTCTTTTCCGATTTCGCCTGTTTGGGTTTCTTGACTTCTCGGTTCGATCTCTTCTGTCCTTTCGACATTCGTCAACTCCTGCGACTGAGCCTATCCGGCTTCCCACAGACGCGGGCCGCCCGTTAATTCACGCTTTTGGAGAAAAATCACTGCTCACGATCCATCGTGTGGCTTTTGCTTACCCACGGAGTTATCGTGATCTCGAGTTCGTTCTCCTGAACCATCCGCTCGTGCCCGTCCACGTCATTCTTGATCCGGTATTGAGGCGTATTTCCCTCAACTGGGAGTAGTCGGCTAACCGTGTAGCCGCCTTTGCTTCTATGATCGATTCCCCGGCCGGGACTGAAGCTGACCGCTTGGCCGACGCGAAATTTGTGGTCCAACATTCCGTTTCTCCAATGACAATTCGCCAGCCATCGCACCGGGACCGTGGCTTTGCGCCTAATGCGACGCCGGTTAAACCGATCTCCTCGCGCTCCGAGGTCTTCGCCAATATGGTGTGAAAGTCCTCACGTTACGCGGCCAATCGTATTCGGCGCCGCGGGAGCGCCGCCATAAACCCCGATCTCAATACCGCGTTGCTTTCCGAGATGCCGGGCGAGCCGCGGCGGCCCGATCACGTCGCCTTGGCAGCGCGCCTCTGTTCGCACCGTGAATTGCTTTCAGCGTGTTCCGCCCGAACGTCGTGGAAGGCCTCGAACCAGCCTGCGTAATCCATTGGCGCCGCCGACACCGGTACGCCAAAATCACCAAGGTAGCCGGTGCAATACCGCGCCGGGATGTTCATGCAACGATCGAAGGCGACCGCGAGAGGAGCAAAGTGCCGGCAGACGCTGGTACGATCGCAGCAAGCCTCGCATGCGGTCCGGCTCGCCCGTGTGTCCGACGATGGAACGGGTCAGAGGATTCCGCGATCTCCAGCGAGTTAGCGCCAGCCGCTGCCGATCAGGACGGCGATGAACGCCAAACGGAACGGGCAAGGGTCACCCGCTCATCTTCGGTGCAGGCCGGGCATCTGGCCTTGCCGTGGCGTACCGTCCACCCCTGAGCCTTGACCTTTTCCTCAGCCTGCCGAAGACCGAGAAATTCTGCCGTGTTGGCGCAATAATCGCACCACGCGATCACCGCGCCGTTGCGTCCTGCGTGAGTACGCATGTCAATCTTCCCATTATTAGCGGCGAAAACTCTATAGCCTGTCGAATGTGGCAAATACAATCTAGCAACACGACGGAAATTCTATAGGATTTGTGCCGTTTATAAAAGGATGGGCGCAAAAATATTTTGCTTGTATTTAGCCAGTCTCGCTCCATGTGAGAGCGTGTGCGCTGGCAATCGGATCCCGACAGTGCCAGCCTTCTCTAAAAAAATTGGGATCCGAGGAGACCGTGAATGCGACTGCGTCCGTTGCAGGACCACGCCGTGACTCGTCGGGTAGAGCCGGCAGCGAAGCCCCCCGCATCACCAAAGACTGTGACGGTCGCCAAGGAGATCGAGCTGTCCGAGCGGTTCGAAAAGGAGGTCGCCAGTGAAACCAGCGACCGGGCCGAGGACGGTACTGGCGCGGCATGAACATGCCGGTGGTATCGGTCAAACACAGGTGAACAAAACTTGGTTCGTTCCGCCGATTTTTGTTCCGATCCCGATCGGCCTCGGCCTGGCGTCACTTATGATGATCCGAGCGATCCATTGATTTCCCGAGAAGTGCCGCGCGGAGCGCTGCCGCACCCCTTGAACGCGGCGGCCGATGAGCAGTTGCTCGCCCAGGATATGATCGAGGTACACGGCGCCGAAGCCGCTGCCGTTGCGCGAGCCAATGCAAGCGCCGCAGCGCTTGCTGCGCAGCTAGCGCAAGCAAAGTCCTGGATCAGGATACTCGGAATTGTCCAGCGGCATCTGACCGACAACGCGACATCGCTTGGGGGCCCGGCGCCATTCCCATCGGTCCCACACTCAACCAAAGGATAGTGGCAATGTACATTTCCCTGACAACCAGCCGTACGAACGGCTTCAGAAAATGGTCGGATACTCATCGGCCGGACAACGATGACGACGACAATTCCGGCGGGGCCACGCCTATCGCGATCACCGAACCGCCGAGCGACGACATTGAATCATCGATACAGGAACCGCCGAACAGCCCCTGGCTCGTGCCGGGAACCGGCTCTTCGTTCTAAACAATTCTGGATCGCTACCCGGAGCTCCTCGCGGGCCGAGTTGCTCGACGATGCTCCCATGCGTGCAACGAACCGGGCCTGGGCGGATGACGAGCGATACCACTGCCATGAATAGGCGATGGGGTCGCTCTGGCGGCTCGATAGTGGCCCCGCGAAGCCGGCTAGCGGCGCAGCGCGGTTCAGCCAAACGGACGGCGGCGCGGTTGGTTCGTCTGCGGGTTTGCGTATCGCGGCGGGACGCGGCAAATTCGGTGCATGTCAGGCGCAGCAGAGCGAGATGGGAGGTCCGGCATGGCGACGGTGATCGAACGCGATCGGGTGCGGGCGCGGCCGACCGGGGCGGCGCTTGCGGCCGATGTCGAAGGGATTGATCTGTCCCGGCCGCTCGATGCCGGGACGCTCGGCGCGATCAGGCGGGCGTGGGGCGAGCACCTCGTGCTGCGGTTCCGCGGTCAGACGCTATCGGATCACGATTTGATGCGCTTCAGCCGCCATTTCGGCGAACTCGACTGGGCGCCGATCGCCGCCGTCGGGGACGCGCCGGAGGGCCGGCAATACGTGTTAGTGATCTCGAACGTGATCGAAGAGGGCAAGCCGATCGGCCAGCTCGGCGCCTACGAGGCGATCTGGCACACCGACATGTCGTATATCGACGAGCCGCCGAGCGCCTCGGCCCTTTATTCGCTGGAGGTGCCCCCCTCCGGCGGCGATACCGGCTTCTGCAACATGTATCTCGCCTACGATACGCTGCCGGCCGGATTGCGGCGACAGGTCGAGGGCCGCCGCTGCCGCCACGATGCCAGCCGCAACAGCGCCGGCGAGTTGCGGCGCGGCTTTGTCGATGCGCCCGACCCGACCCAGACCGTCGGGGCGGAGCACCCGCTCGTCCGCACCCACCCGGTTACCGGCAGAAAGGCGCTGTTCCTGGGACGGCGTCGCAATGCCTATATCGTCGGCCTGCCGTTGGAAGAGAGCGAGGCGCTGCTCGACGCGCTGTGGGCGTATTGTACAAAGCCGGAATTCACCTGGTATCAGCAATGGCGCGCCGGCGATCTGATCCTGTGGGACAATCGCTGCGTCATGCACCGCCGCGATGCGTTTGACCCGGCGACACGTCGCGTCATGCACCGCACTCAGATCAAGGGGGACCGCCCGCTGTAGGGGCGGGGGCACGGATGCGAATTTTGCGGGCGCTCGCGGCGGCGGGGCTGGTGCTTCTGGTAAGCTGCCTGGGGGGGTGCGGGTCATCCCCGCCGCCCGACAGCGCGCGGCTGACGCTTAACAACCCCAGATGGGATCGCGTCAATGTGCAGTTCGTGATCACGCGCGGCACCGATTGCGACAGCCGCGGCGACGATTTTGTCGACAGCCGCGAAGTGCTGATGCCACGGAACAAGCTCGAGATCATCGATGTCCCGAACGGCGCCACGCTATGCTGGCGGCGCGACCGCAATCCCGACAAGCCCGAGCCCGGGGTTTGGACCGGCTGGACCAAGGCGACGTTGTTCCCGGGCCGCAGCGCCGAGGCGGATCTGTAAAACGATCGAGCGGTTGAGATTTGACCGGGTTTTCCGCGGTTGCCTGGCGCGTCGCCCCCGGGGCATTTTGGCAATGAACGGATTACGCAAGAACCTTCGGAGCATTGGATGGTCCGCGCCCTCTCGATAGTCGGCATTGCCTTGCTGCTCGACACCACCACCTCGTTCGCGCAGGACACCGGAGCGCCGATCCCGCTGCTTCCGGCGCCGCCGCCGCGGTCGTTCGAATCAGCGCCATTGCCCGGACCGGGAATGCCCGGCTCGCCGGGGCCGATGCCCAACGCGGAGCCCGCGCCGGCGCCGGCCGGCTCGCTGACCCCGTCCCCCAAGCCCGAGGCGACCGCGCGTGTCTTCTGCCAGCAGCCGGTGACCGTCCGGCTCGCCGATCGCGACACGGTTCCGGAACGCTATCGCGGATTTCTCGGTATCTGGAGCGACGCGGCCTGGTCGCCGCAGCTTTGCGCCGCGTTGGTGGTCGAGAATATCGCGCCGGACGGGACCGCGACGATTGTTTACGCGTTCGGTCCGATCGGGTCCAGCGCGCGCGCTGCGGGCGGTGTGCTGAACGGCACCGGGATCGTGCAAGACGGCGAATTGAGGTTTCAGAATTCGGATGGCAGCCAGTTCGCGTTCCGCCCGCTCTACGCCGACCTCGAAGGCCACCTCACGACGCCGCAGGGTCAGAGCTACCGGGCCATTTTCAAGAAGACGCCCTGAGCGCGCGAGATGGCGGCGGCGATCGACAAGCCGGGAGCGACTTGCGCAGGGGCGCGATGACCACCCTGGTGCTTGCATCCGCCTCGCCGCGCCGGCTCGATCTCTTGCGCCAGATCGGCATCGTGCCGGATCGGGTTGATCCGGCCGATATCGACGAGTGCCCGCAGCGCGGCGAGTTGCCGGCGGCGCATGTCGTCAGGCTCGCCGAGGCCAAGGCGCGGCCAGTCGCGGCGCGGCACCCCGGCGCCTTCATCCTCGCCGCCGATACGGTCGTCGCCTGCGGGCGGCGCATTCTGCCGAAAGCCGAGGACGAAGCGACCGCCCGCTCCTGCCTCGAATTGCTGTCCGGCCGGCGGCACCGGGTCTATGGCGGCGTCTCGCTGGTGACGCCCACCGGCGATATCGCGATCCGCCGGGTGGTCAGCCAGGTGCAATTCAAGCGCCTCAGCGCGGACGAGCTGGACACTTATCTCGCGACCCGCGAGTGGCGCGGCAAGGCCGGCGGCTATGCGATCCAGGGCCGCGCTGCCGCGCTCGTGCCGTGGATCTCGGGCTCGTATTCGAATGTCGTCGGCCTGCCGCTTTATGAAACCGCGCAGCTGCTGGCCGGGCGCGGCTATGTCGTCCGGTGCGGCGCGAGCTGCTGATCGCGAGCGGCCCGGGCGAATGGCGCGCCGCCTGGGTCGAAGACGGGTCGCCGGCCGAATTGCATGTCGAGCGCGGCGATATCCACCCGGCCGGCAGCCTCCATCTCGGCCGGGTCGTCCGCCTCGTCCCCGGTCTCGACGCGGCGCTGGTCGATCTCGGCGAGGAGCGGTATGGGTTCCTGCCGATTCGCGGCGACCCCCCGCATGAAGGGGCGCGCGTTCTTGTGCAGGTCAGACGCGAGACGCAGCGCGGCAAGGGGGCCCGGTTGTCGGCGCGCATCGACATTGCCGACGCCGAGGTCGAGCGGCTCGCCGCCGGCGCCGGCGCGCTCGACCCGCCGGCACGGGTTCATCCCGCGCCGGGTTTCGCGAGTTCGCTGAAGCTGCGGCTGCCGGGGTGCCCGGAGCGGGTTCTGGTCGATGACGCTGGTACGCTTGCTCGAATTGCGCCGGGCGTTTCCCGATAGCGACGTCGCTCATGTTCAGACGGCGGATTGGCCGCTCGATTTGGAGGGTTTGTTCGAGAGCGCGCTCGCGCCGACCGTGGCGTTGTCGGGTGGGGGGGCCGTCCATTTTGACGAGGGGCGCGCGGCGGTGCTGATCGATGTCGATACCGGCAGCCCGGAAACCGGCTCGGCGGAACGGTCGGTCCGTCGCGCCAACCTCGCCGCGGCCCGGATGATCGCGCGCCAGCTACGGCTGCGCCAGCTCGGCGGCGGGATCGTGGTCGATTTTGCCGCGCTCGACGCACCGCGCGAGCGCGAGCGGGTCCGGCAGGCGCTCGCGGCGGCGCTCGCCGGCGACCCGGCGCGGCCGCAACTCCTCGGCTGGACGCGCCTCGGCCATCTCGAGATCGTGCGGCCGCGCCGGTTGCGCTCGCTTGTCGGAAGTAATGCTCGAAGCGCACGGGCCGCGGAAGAACCCGGCGACGCTGGCTTTCGAGGCGCTGCGCCGCCTGGCGGCCGAAGCCCGCGCGAACCCGGCCGAGAACTGGCGTTTGGCGGCAATCCCGGCCGTCGAGGCGGCGCTGCATGGTCCGGCGGCGGCGGCGCTCGCGGCGCTGGAGCTCCGTCTCGGACGCCGCGTCGCTATCGCGCCATTGGCGGGAAGCGAGCCCGGTCGCGACACGGCCCCTTTTGACATCGCGGCCCTGTGAGCCGATATCGACGGGATGGCTCGGCACGACGATCCAGATCCCGTCATTCCGATCCCGGCCGGCGCGCGCCGGTGTCCGGTCTGCGGCAAGCGCACGGTTCCGCGGCATCAGCCATTCTGCTCCGGCCGCTGCGCCGACATCGATCTCGGCCGCTGGCTCAAGGAATCGTACCGCGTCGAAACCGAAGAACCGGCGGAAGACGGCGGCGAGGCAAACGAACCCTAGCGCATGTCGCTACGCCAGTGCGTCGGCCGACACTGACCCGTTACCCTTCGCGCCCACGTTGACCAAATTCCGTTGTCGGAGCCGTTCAGCCGCCGACAGAAGCGGCCGACCGATATTGCGGTGCAGCAAAGAGTGGAGTACAATTGCCGCCTAATTGTTGGGCGTTCCGCTGTTTTGACTAAGAGATGAGCATTTCACTGGGTTCGATCACGCTTGAGGACACGGTCATCCTCGCGCCGATGTCGGGAGTGAGCGATCTGCCGTTTCGGCGTCTGGTCAAGCGGTACGGCGCGGCGCTTGTCGTTTCCGAGATGATCGCGAGCCAGGCGGCGATCCGCGAGACAAGGCAGTCGCTGACGATGGCGCAGAGCTGCGCCGAGGAGCAGCCGATGGCTGTGCAGCTCGCCGGATGCGAGCCGCAAATCATGGCGGAGGCCGCGAAGCTCAATGCCGATCGCGGCGCGCGGCTGATCGACATCAATTTCGGCTGCCCGGTGAAAAAAGTCGTCAACGGCCATGCCGGGTCGGCGCTGATGCGCGACGAATCGCATGCGGCGCGCATCCTCGAAGCGACGGTCAAGGCCGTCGATCTGCCGGTCACGCTGAAAATGCGCACCGGCTGGGACGACAACAGCCGCAACGCGCCGCGTCTGGCGAAGATCGCCGAATCCTGCGGCATTCGCATGGTCACGGTGCATGGCCGCACGCGCTGCCAGTTCTACGCCGGCAGCGCCGACTGGCGCTTCATCCGCGAGGTCAAGGAGGCGGTTTCGATCCCGGTCATCGCCAACGGCGACATCACGACCCTAGGCGATGCCGAGCGGGCGCTCGACGAATCGGGCGCCGACGGGCTGATGGTCGGGCGTGGCTGCTATGGCCGCCCCTGGTTCATCGCGCAGGTGATCGATTGGCTGCGCCATCGCCGGCGCCGGCCGGACCCGCCGCTCGCGGCGCAATACGAGATCGTCCGCGGTCATTACGATGACATGCTGACCCATTACGGCCGGGTGCCGGGCGTCCGCATCGCGCGCAAGCATCTGGGATGGTATTCGAAGGGGCTGCCCGGCTCGGCGGAATTCCGCGCCGCCGTCAACCAGACCGACGAGGTGACGCGCGTCGAGGCGCTGCTGCGTGCGTTCTACGAAAAGGCGATCGAGCAGGGCGGCGAACTCGGCCCGGTGCATGGAGACGAGGCAGCGCCGGTACGACACCTGCCTCGGCAGTCGCGAGAGGGCAGGGTGGCGGCGTTGGCGGTCGCATGATCACGCCGCTGAAACGAATCCGCTCTACGTCTCGCATCCGCACGCCGCCGCCCGATGCGGCGCCCCTGCTGGCGGCCCTGCCGAGCCCGGTGCTCGCGCTCGACCGCCAGGGCATCGTGCGCTTCGTCAACCCCGCGGCCGAGCAGTTTTTCGGCGCTGGCGCCGCTTCGCTGGTCGGCCGCAAGTTTGCCAGGCTGCTGCTGCCGCACAGCCCGATCCTCGCGCTCACGGACACGATATGGCGCACCGGCGGATCGATCATCGAATACGATGTGCCGGTGGAACGGCCGCGCGTGCCGCCGTGTTCGGCGACGGTGCAGGGTGCGCTGGCGGGGGAGGGAGGCGACCTGCTGGTGCTGATGCTGCACGAGCGGTCGATGGCCGACAAGATGGACCGCCAGCTGACCCATCTGAACGCCGGCCGTTCGGTTGCGGCCATGGCGGCGATGCTGGCGCACGAGGTCAAGAACCCGCTTTCCGGCATTCGCGGCGCCGCGCAGCTGCTCGAACAGGACGCCGACCCGGCCGCCCGCGAGCTGACCCAACTGATCTGCGAGGAGACCGATCGCATCGTCGCTCTGGTCGACCGTGTCGAGGCATTCTCCGGCTACGCCCCGATCAGCCGGGGCGAGGTTAACATCCATGAAATCCTCGACCGCGTGCGCAAGGCAGCGCAGTCGGGCTTTGCCCGGCATGTCGCGATCCGCGAGGACTATGATCCCTCTCTGCCGCCGGTGCATGGCGATCGGGACCTGCTGCTGCAGCTCTTTCTCAATCTCGTCAAGAACGCCGCCGAAGCCGTTCCGGCGGTCGGCGGCGAAATCGTGCTTGCCACCGCCTATCGGCACGGTCTGCGTCTCGCGGGGCCGGGCGGCGAGCGGCGCCTGCTGCCGCTGATGGTCTCGGTCGCCGATAACGGGTCCGGTATTCCGGACGGCATCAAGGCGCACCTGTTCGACCCGTTCGTCACGACAAAACGCAACGGAACTGGCCTAGGTCTTGCACTAGTGGCGAAGGCAATCGGCGATCACGGCGGCGCGATCGAGTTCGACAGCCAACCCCGGCGCACCGTGTTCCGGGTGTTTCTGCCCATTGTCGCGCCAACAGGCGTGGTCCCCGCCGGGAGTGTGCAAGACGGTGGCGGATAATGAGTGCGACAATTCTTGTGGCCGACGACGACCGGGCGATTCGCATGGTGCTGAATCAGGCGCTGGCCCGTCTCGGCCACGATGTCCGGATGACCGGAAACGCGGCGACGTTGTGGCGATGGGTCGCCGATGGCGAGGGCGATCTCGTCATTACCGATGTGGTCATGCCCGATGAAAACGGCCTCGACCTGATCCCGCGCATCCGGCGGGCGCGCCCCGATCTGCGGGTCATTGTCATGAGCGCGCAGACGACACTGTTGACTGCGGTCAAGGCGGCCGAGCGGGGCGCGTTCGAATACCTGCCGAAGCCGTTCGACCTGCGCGAACTGGTCAGCGTTGTCGAGCGGGCGCTGAGCGCCCCGACGACCGCGCCAGCGACAGCCCAGGAGGCCGATCCGGAGGACCAGCTGCCGCTGATCGGCCGCTCGCCGGCGATGCAGGATATCTACCGCGCAATCGCCCGGCTGATGGGAACCGATCTGACGGTGATGATCACCGGCGAGAGCGGCACCGGCAAGGAGCTGGTCGCCCGCGCGCTGCATGATTTCGGAAAGCGCCGCTCCGGACCGTTCGTCGCGATCAATATGGCCGCGATTCCGCGCGAGCTGATCGAAAGCGAGTTGTTCGGACATGAGAGAGGCGCCTTCACCGGCGCGCACAGAAGCGGCATCGGGCGGTTCGAGCAGGCCAGGGGCGGCACGCTGTTTCTCGACGAGATCGGCGACATGCCGCCGGAAGCGCAGACGCGGCTATTACGGGTGCTGCAGGAAGGCGAATACACCGCGGTCGGCGGACGTACGCCGATCCGGGTCGATGTGCGCATCGTCGCGGCGACCCATCGCGATCTCTCGCAGCTGATCCGGCAGGGGCTGTTTCGCGAGGATTTGTTCTACCGGCTCAATGTCGCGCCGATCCGGCTGCCGCCGCTGCGCGAGCGCAGCTCGGATGTCGCGGCTCTAGTGCGCCATTTTGCCCTGCTGGCGACCCGGGAAGGGCTGCCGCTCAAGACCCTTGACGAAGCGGCGATGGAGCGGCTGCGCCGGCATCCCTGGCCCGGAAACGTGCGGGAACTGGAAAACCTGGTGCGCCGCCTAGCCGCGCTCTACTCGCAGGAGGTGATCGGGCTCGATATTATCGAGGCGGAACTGGGCCAGTCCTCGCCGAACGACATGCCGCCGGCCGAATCCGTCGGCGGGGAGGGGCTCGGGGCGGCGGTTGAGCGCCACATCTGTGATTATTTCGCGGCGCACCGGGGCGCCCTGCCGGCTGCCGGTTTGTACGACCGGGTCCTGCGCGAGATCGAGCGCCCGCTGATCGTCGCGACCTTGGGCGCAACCCGCGGTAATCAAATCAAGGCGGCGCATCTGCTGGGATTGAACCGCAATACATTGCGCAAAAAGATCCGCGAGTTGGACATCCCGGTCGTCCGCGGCTTAAAATAGCGGCATTGCTGCGCCACCGTCCGGTGTGCCGCGGCGCGCGAAAGCGGGCACGGGCGCTTGGTTGCGCCTGCTTCGAGTGGATGGGGATCGGGCGATGAGCCTGGCGCGGCGGGTCCGTGCCTGGGCCGGCGGGTTCGGCCTGTGGCGGAAAATGGCGGTCGTGCTGGCGGCGGCGGCGCTTGCTTCGGGGATCGCGACCTATCTGTCGCTGACCGGCGCGCCGCCGTTCGGCCCTGACCCGCGCGCCGTCCTGATCCTGCTTCAGCTCGATCTTGTCCTGCTGCTCGCGTTGGGATCGCTGGTCGCCAAGCGGCTCGTCGAGGTCTGGCTCGAACGCCGCCGAGGCCTCGCCGGTTCACGACTGCAGGTGCGTCTGGTCGGGCTGTTCAGCTTGATCGCCGTGATGCCGACAATCGTTGTCGCGGTGTTTTCGTACCTGTTCTTCAATTTCGGGGTCGAAACCTGGTTCAGCGACAAGGTGCGCACCGCGATCTCCGAATCGGTCGCGGTGGCCGACGCCTACGTAAAGGAACATCAGCAGGCCATTCGCGCCGACGCGCTCGCGATGGCGGCCGGTTTGGACCGCTACGCGGCATCGTTGCAGCTGAACCCGCAATATCTGGCCCCGGTCCTGACGGCGCAGGCGGCGATGCGCGGGCTGACCGAGGCGGCGATTCTCGACAGCCGCGGAACGATGCTCGCGCGCACCGGTCTCGTGTTCGGCCTCGGGTTCGAGGATGTCAGCCTCGACTCCTTGCGGCGCGCGCAGCAGGGCGAGATCGTCATCATGACCGACGATCGCGAGGAGCGGGTGCGCGCCCTCGTCCGGCTGAACGAGTTCAGCAACCTGTTCCTGTATGTCGGCCGCTATATCGAGCCGCGGGTGCTGGCGCATCGCGAGAACACCCACCTCGCAGCCGAGCAGTACGAACGGCTTGAGGTGCAGCGCTCGGGATTTCAGATCACGTTCGCGGTAATCTATATCCTTGTTGCAATGCTGTTTCTCGCTGCGGCGATCCTGATGGGGGTCCATTACGCGGCACAAATAGCCGATCCGATCAGCGGCCTCGTGGGCGCGGCCGATCGCATCCGCGCCGGCGACCTGTCGGCGCGCGTGCCGGAGGGCGAGCGCGGTGACGAATTGAGCTCGCTGAGCCGGGCCTTCAATCGCATGACGAACCAGATCCAGAGCCAGCAGCGCGAGCTGCTCGAGGCCAACCGGGAACTCGACGAACGGCGGCGCTTCACCGAAACGGTCCTGACCGGCGTTTCGGCAGGCGTTATCGGGCTCGATCGCGGCGGGCGGGTTTATCTGCCAAACCGCTCCGCCTCGGCCCTGCTCGGCATCGATCTCGAGGAGGCGATCGGCGAGGATCTGGCCGAACTCGCACCGGAAATGGCGGAACTGCTTGAGCAGTCTGCGCTGCGGCCGTCGCGGCTGGCGCAAGGCCAGGTGCAAATCGCCGGCCAGAACAGTACGCGCACGCTGCTGGTCCGTATCGCGGCGGAGCGCGACGAGGACGAGATCAGCGGCTTCGTCGTCACGTTCGATGACATCACCGAGCTATTGTCGGCACAGCGCAAAGCGGCCTGGGCCGATGTCGCGCGCCGCATCGCCCATGAAATCAAGAACCCGCTGACCCCGATCCAGCTTTCGGCCGAGCGGCTCAAACGCAAATACCTGAAGGACATCAAGAACGACGTCGAGACGTTCCAGATCTGCACCGACACGATCATCCGGCATGTCGAGGATATCGGGCGCATGGTCGATGAATTCTCGGCATTTGCGCGAATGCCAACGCCAGTGCTGCAGACGGAAGACGTGGCGACGATTGTCGAGCGGGCGGTGTTCCTGGAGCGCACGGCGCATCCCAAGATCGCGTTCGAGACGCGATTCGGAATGCGGCCGGTGCCGCTGCGTTGCGATGTCCGGCTGGTCGGACAGGCGTTGATCAATATCCTCAAAAACGCGGTCGAATCGATCGAGGGGCAAATCGCCGAAGGCGAGCCGAACCCACCCGGCAGTATCGTGGTGACCGTGGCGGCCGATCCGCAGGTCGTGATCGCGGTGGAAGACAACGGTAAAGGCTTGCCGGCGCACGGCCGCGAACGCCTCACCGAGCCTTATGTCACGACCCGCGCTAAGGGAACCGGCTTGGGCCTCGCTATCGTGAAGAAGATCATGGAAGATCACTCGGGAGAGCTGGTCCTATCGGATCGTGCGGGAGGTGGGGCTCGGGTGCAGCTTGTCTTCGCCGCCGAATTGCAGCCCGCAGCCCGTTTTACCGAACACGAGGCTGCAGCGGAGTTGAGTACGGTCGGCCATGGCGCATGACATCCTGATCGTAGACGACGAAGCTGACATCCGGATGCTGATTGCCGGTGTTCTGCGCGACGAGGGCTATGCAACGCGCGAAGCTGCCGACAGCGACGACGCGTTTGCAGCGATCCACACCAGGCAGCCGACGCTGGTCATTCTGGATATCTGGCTGCAGAACAGTCAGCTCGACGGCATCGAGATCCTACAGCGGATGCAGGCCGACATGGCGTCGGTGCCGGTGGTGATGATCAGCGGCCACGGCACGATCGAGACGGCGGTCGAGGCGATCAAGATCGGCGCCTACGATTTTATCGAGAAGCCGTTCAAGAGCGATCGGCTGCTGCTTGTCGTCGCGCGCGCGATCGAGGCGGCCCAGCTGCGCCGCGAAAACGCCGAACTGCGGCTGCGCGCCGGCGGCGAAATCGACCTGGTCGGCGCCTCGCCGGCGATCAATCAGCTGCGGCAGCAGATCGAGCGGGTTGCCCCGACCGGCAGCCGGGTTCTCGTGACCGGCGCGCCGGGCTCCGGCAAGGAGGTCGTCGGCCGCCTGCTGCATGCCCGCTCGCGCCGATCCGATGGACCGTTTGTCGCGATCAACTGCGCAACAATGCATCCCGACCGCTTGGAGGTCGAGCTGTTCGGCTCGGAAGGGGGCAATGGCGGCACGCCGCACAAGGTCGGCACGTTCGAACGCGCGCATGGCGGCACGCTGTTTCTCGATGAAGTCGCCGACATGCCGCTCGAAACGCAGGGCAAGATCGTGCGCGCGCTGCAAGAGCAGAATTTCGAGAGGGTAGGGGGGTCGCGTCGCGTCGAAGTGGACGTCCGCGTGCTGGCTTCGTCGAACCGTGAATTGTCGAGCGAAATCGCCGCCGGGCGGTTTCGCGAGGATCTGTTCTATCGGCTCAACGTCGTGCCGATCCGGGTGCCGCCGCTGCGCGAGCGGCGCGAGGACATTCCACTGCTCGCGCGCCACTTCATGCAGCGCGGCGCGGAAGCGGGGGGCATCCATCCGCGCGAGTTCGGCGAGGATTCGCTGGCGGCGCTGCAGGCTTACAGCTGGCCTGGCAATGTGCGGCAATTGCGCAACGTGATCGACTGGCTGCTGATCATGGCGCCGGGTGACACGGCGGAGCCGGTTCGCGCCGACATGCTACCGAACGAGATTACGGCCATCGCGCCGAGCGTCGTCAAATGGGACAAGGCCAGCGAGATCATGACCCTGCCGCTGCGCGACGCACGCGAGGTGTTCGAACGGGAGTACCTGCTCGCCCAGGTAACGCGGTTCGGTGGCAACATATCGCGCACAGCTTCCTTCGTCGGGATGGAGCGCTCCGCCCTGCATCGCAAGCTCAAGTCGCTCGGGGTCTTCGGCAGCGAGCGAGCGCTCAAGGTCGTAACGTGACGATGACCGGCGGCGATATGAGAGCCGACGCGCAACCGCCGGCCGCAAAGCGGCCGCAAATCGCGCGCGCCCGGTAGAGAGCCGCTGATGTCACGCATCGCCTATGTGTCGGGAGCCTACGTCCCGCACCGTCAGGCCGCGGTCCATATCGAGGACCGCGGATATCAGTTCGCGGACGGCGTCTACGAGGTCATCGCGGTGCGCGGCGGAAAGCTGGCGGACGAGGAACCGCATCTGAGGCGGCTGCATCGTTCGCTCGACGAATTGCATATCGCGACGCCGATCGGCGAGGCCGCGCTCAGGATCGTCCTCCGCGAGGTCGTGCGCCGCAACGGCGTGCAGACCGGGACCGTGTATCTCCAGATCACCCGCGGGATCGCTCCCCGCGAGCACGCATTCCCGAAATCGGCGAGACCGTGTCTCGTCGTGACCGCACGGGAGAGCCGGCGCCCTGATCCCCGCCTCTGGCAAGAAGGAATCGGTGTGGTCACGATCCCTGACATCCGATGGCAGCGGTGCGATATCAAGTCGATATCGCTTATTCCTAATGTTCTAGGTAAGCAAAAAGCGCGCGAAGCCGGGGTTTTCGAAGCCTGGCAGGTTGACGGCGATGGGCGGATCACCGAGGGGACCTCGACAAATGCGTGGATCGTCACGACCGGGGCCGCGGTGGTGACCCGCGCCGCCGACCACGCGATCCTCGGCGGCGTGACCCGTCTTGCCGTACTCGACATCATCGCTCGCGAAGGATATCGGTTCGAAGAGCGGCCGTTTTCGGTCGAGGAAGCTAAGGCGGCGCGCGAAGCCTTTCTGACCAGCACCACCTCCGACGTGCTGCCGGTGGTCCGCATCGACGGCGCCCCGATCGGCGATGGCACGCCCGGTCCGCTCACTCGACGGCTGCGCGCAGCGTACCTGGCGCACGTCGCGGTGCCGGCATGACGGTTTCGCCGGTTGCCGTGCAAGCGCTCGCCGAGCTCCGCTCCCCGAGGGCGATCCTGTTCGATTGGGACAACACGCTGGTCGATACCTGGGCGACGATCCACGAGGCGCTCAATTTCCTGATGCGCGCGATGCACCGGCCGGAATGGTCGCTCGCCGACACGCGCGAAAAGGTCCGGCTTAGCTTGCGAGAGGCGTTCCCGCTGCATTTCGGCGAGCGCTGGGAAGAGGCGCGCGACATCTATCTCGATCGGTTCCGCGCCATCCACCTGGAGCGCCTGACACCGCTGCCCGGACGCGAGTCGATGTTGCGCAATCTGGCGGGGCAGGGGATCTACCTTGGCGTCGTCAGCAACAAGACCGGCGAACTGCTGCGGCGGGAAGTCGAGCGGCTCGGCTGGATGGACTTGTTCGGCAGCGTGATCGGTGCCGGTGACGCGCCGCTCGACAAGCCCGCCTGCGAGCCGGTCCACCTCGCGCTGGCGCCGAGCGGGGTTCCCGCGGGAAATGAAGTGTGGTTTGTCGGCGACACCGCGGTCGACATGGAATGCGCCGGGAATAGCGGCTGTGTCGCGGTATTTCTCGGCGCTCCGGAGCCCGCCGAGGAATTTGCCCGGGAGTTTGCCCGGTTTGCGCCCAGGCTATGTTTTGCGGACGAAGCAAGCCTGTTTCACTCGCTCGAGGGGTTGCGCATCGCGGCCCCGCGCCCATCTTCGTAGGCGCAAAGAAGACCTCCTCCTTTAACCGAAGCCTACCCCGAGTCGGTTGGCCCGGCTCCAAAAATTATGGGAGACTTCCCATGTCCAGCGAGAAATCGCAGAACGTCCAGGACGTGTTCTTGAATCATGTCCGAAAGAACAAGACGCCGGTCACCGTCTTCCTCGTAAACGGCGTCAAGTTGCAGGGCATCATCACTTGGTTTGATAACTTTTGTGTCCTGTTGCGGCGAGATGCGCATTCGCAACTCGTCTACAAGCACGCGATTTCCACAGTGATGCCGGCACAGCCGATCCAGCTGTTCGAGGGCGGCAAGGAGCCGAACGAGTTCTGAGCAACACCGACATCGCCACAGCACCGTCGACGCGCCGCGCGCTCGTCCTCCATCCGGCGACGAAATCGGCCCCGAGCCGTGGCTCGGAAGCGCCAAGACGCTCGCTCGACGCCCGGCTCGACGAGGCGGTCGGCTTGGCCCGCGCGATCGATCTGGAGGTCGTGCGCGCCGAGACGATCCGGCTGGCCCGCCCCGTACCGGCAACCCTGTTCGGCTCCGGCAATGTCGAAACGCTGCGTGGAATCATCGCGGAAAACGCGGCCGGGCTCGTCGTTGTCGATGCAACGCTGACCCCGGTGCAGCAGCGCAATCTCGAACGGCGGTGGCAAGCGAAGGTCATCGACCGCACCGGTCTGATACTGGAGATATTCGGCGCCCGCGCCCGCACGCACGAAGGCCGTCTGCAGGTTGAGCTCGCGGCATTGTCGTATCAGCGTTCGCGGCTGGTCCGGTCATGGACGCATCTCGAACGTCAGCGCGGCGGTTTCGGCTTTCTCGGCGGACCGGGCGAGAGCCAGCTCGAAATCGACCGCCGGCTGATCGGCGAGCGCATTGCCCGACTGCGCCGGGAGCTTGACGACGTCAAGCGGACCCGTGGGTTGCACCGCGAGGCACGCCGACGTGTGCCGTACCCGGTGATTGCACTGGTCGGGTACACGAACGCCGGGAAATCGACTCTCTTCAATCGCTTGACCCGTTCCGAGGTCGCCGCGGAGGACCTGCTCTTCGCGACTCTGGACCCGACGATGCGACGGCTCGATTTGCCGTCCGGCCGAAAAGCGATCCTGTCAGACACGGTCGGTTTCATTTCCGACCTGCCGACCCATCTCGTCGCGGCATTTCGCGCGACGCTGGAGGAAGTCACCGAGGCCGATATCGTCGTGCACGTGCGCGACGCGCATCATCCCGATAGCGACGCCCAGCGCGAGGACGTGCTCGCCGTGCTGGGCGATCTCGGCCTAGGGCATTTGGCCGAGGACGGGTTAATCGAGGTTTTGAACAAAATCGACCTGCTGGATGCGGCGGAGCGCGACAGCCTCCTCAATCAGGCGCAGCGCAACAGCCAGACCGTTCCGCTATCGGCGGCGACAGGGGAGGGGTGCGACGCGCTGCTCTGCCTGATCGATCGCCGTCTGGAGGATGGCGCCCGCCCGGTACGGCTCGACGTGCCGCTCTCCGACGGCAAGACGCTGGCCTGGATCTACCAGCATGGCGAGGTGCTGGGCCGCCGCGACGACGCCGATGCCGCGCACCTGTCGGTACGGCTCACCGAAGCCGATCTCGGCCGGTTGCGGCATCGTCAGAGGCTGCATTAACCGACCTCATACTGCCGATCGTCGCAGGATGGGCTGACCAATGTCGGTTTGTATTCCGCCCAGTCCGCTCTATGGCTTCGTTGCAGAGTGCGCTGCGAGCGGCCGCAGAATATGGGTATATCCGTCGCGGCAATCGGGCGCGAAGCCAAGCGCTTCCCAAAACGGGTCGCTGCCCCTTGCGGCATTTACGATTACTGTTCTCCCGGCCCGTATTGCTGATGCCAGCAGTTCCGCCGCCAGCTTTCGTCCGATCCCGCTTCGGCGGTAGCGAGCTCGTACATAAAAACGGCGCATGCGAAACGCACCCGGAATGGCCGGTTCAAGTGTCAGCCCGCCAATTCCGGCAAGCGACCCATCCTGATAGGCGGCAAGCAGGGCCTCGCCCTCGCGCTCGAAACGGGCACCGCGAGCCTCCCACTCGTCTGCCAGTTTATCGAGCATGCGATAGCCTTCGGCGCGCGCCTCCGCTTGCATTGTATCGAAGCCGGAGGGTAGGTCGCCGCGCACGCGGGCGAGGGCGGCTTCGCTTCGGCTTAGGACTCTGTTTTCCTCGGCTTTCACCTCCCGCCACAACGCCTCCAGCGCATCGAGGTCGCGGCCGACGCCGCGCTGCTTCGCCAGCGCCTCGAGCACGCGGAAACGGCGCTCGAATTTTGCGGTGGCGCGGCGCAGCGCGGTCTCCGGTTCGACATCGAGCTTGCGGGCGAGGTTGGCGGCGGCAAACAGCAGATCGCCGACTTCCTCCTCCAATTCGGCCGGTCCCGCGGCGCTGTCGAGCGCGGCCTCGATCTCTGCGGTCTCCTCGGCAATCTTTGGCAGGACCGCCCGTGCATCCGGCCAGTCGAACCCGATCCGTGTCGCCCGGCGCGATATCTTCGCGGCCCGCAGCAGGGCTGGCAATGCGAGGGCTACGCCGTCGAGGACGCTTGCCGCGGCGCCGGCCGCCTCGCGTTCGGATGCCTTGTGCGCCTCCCACGCCTCATTCTGCGCCGCGACGGAGGCGATTTCAGCGTCGCCGAAGACATGCGGATGGCGCCGCTCCATTTTGTCAGCGATCGCCGCGGCGACATCCTCGAACCGGAAGAGTCCGGCTTCCTCCGCCATCCGGGCATGGAACACGACCTGTAGCAGCAGATCGCCGAGTTCGTCCTTCAATGCCGCGACATCCATCCGCTCGATAGCGTCGGCGACCTCGTAGGCTTCCTCGATCGTATACGGCGCGATTGTCGCGAAACTTTGCTCTATATCCCAGGGACAACCGTGCTCCGGATCGCGGAGCCGGGCCATGATCGCCAGCAGCCGGTCAATCGGGCGAATGGTCATGCCGACGCCGCGCCATGGCGAGACAAGCGGGCAAGGGACCAATCCACCCGTCCTTTTGTCGCATAAGATATATTATGGAAAATAACCAGGGCCGCGTCATGTCCTCACAGATCCGGCAGCTCCACGGTCAGACTGTCATAGGCGGGTTCAACCCCGGCCGGCAATTCGGCTCTCAGCTCGCGATAATCGAGGCTCTGGTCCATGTGAGTCAAAATCGCTCGACGCGGCCGAACGCGATCGATCCATGCCAGAGTCTTCGCGAGGTGACTGTGCGTCGGATGCGGCTCACGCCGCATACAGTCGACAATCCAAAGGTCTATCCCCGAAAGCGCCGCGAAAGCCGTCTCGTCGAGCTCGGTCACGTCGGTCGAATAAGCCATACGTCCAATACGAAATCCAAGAGTTGTCGAGAAGCCGTGGTCCTGCGCAAACGGCACGATCGGCATTCCCGCGGCCGTGAACGGGCCGGTAATCGGCCGCCCGCTCAGGGCGGGCCGGTACAGCGATTTTTCCGGCGGCGGCAACAACGTATAGCCGAAACGTCGCTCGACCTCAGCCAATGCCTCCGGGCCGGCATAGAACGGCAAGACCTTCTTAATCAATTTATTGATGATACGTATATCATCTATTCCATGAAGATGATCGGCATGCGCGTGGGTCAAAAGCACGGCATCGATCCGGCTGACGCCGGCGTCGAGCAGCTGCTCGCGAAGATCGGGCGACGTATCGATCAGCAGGGCCGCGCCGCGGCATTCAACGAGCAGAGAACAGCGCCTGCGCCGGTTGCGCGGGTCGGCCGGATCGCAGCGGCCCCAATCCGGCCCAATCGCAGGAACACCCCAGGAAGCGCCGCAGCCTAAGATTGTTATTTTCATTTTTTACATGAGATTGTTATCGGCCGCTGCGCCTTCTGGAACAGTCGGAAAAAATTCTCGGCTGTCGCGGCGGCGAGTTCCTCGCACGAGACCCCTTTCAGCTTCGCCACTTGCGCGGCCGTGGCGGCGACGTAGGCCGGTTCATTACGCTTCCCGCGATACGGAACCGGTGCGAGGTACGGCGCGTCGGTCTCGACCAGCAGCCGATCGAGCGGCACGTCCCGGACGATCGCGCGCAGTTCGTCGGCCTTGCGGAATGTGACGATACCGGAAATCGAGATGTAAAAGCCGAGATCGAGGGCCGCTTCGGCCAATCCGCGGCCGCTGCTGAAGCAATGCAGAACGCCGCCGCGCGGGTTCTCCTGCCGCAGGATGCTGGCGATTTCCGCGTCGGCGTCGCGGGCATGCACGATCAGCGGTAGTCCGCTGACCTTGGATGCCTCGATGTGAGCACGGAATACTTGCTCCTGAACCCGGCGCGGGCTGTGGTCGTAGTAATAGTCCAAGCCGGTCTCGCCGATGCCGACTACCCGCGGATGTTCGGCGAGCGACGTGAGCTGCGTCGCCGTGGTTTTGGCGTGATCGCTTGCTTCATGCGGATGCACGCCGACGGAGCACCAGATGTCGTCATCCGCTTCGGCGATCGCTCGCACCGCCGGGAACTGATCGAGCCGCGTGCTGATCGTCAGCATTGTAGCTACCCCGGCGGCGCGGGCGCGCGCGAGGACCGCCTCGCGTTCGTCGGCCAGCTCAGGAAAATCGAGATGGCAATGGCTGTCGATCAGCATAACCCTGCCCTCACCCGGCCGCATCGCTTTCGACGTGTCGCGGAAAAATGCCGTGCGGTGGCGGAACGCTGCGTCCTGGCGGGAGACGCTTCGCCAAGTCTTTAAAGCTGCGCGCCTCCGCGGGTACCGCAAGCTGATCAAGCAGCGTCGCGGCGGCACCGGGCACGAAAGGTTGCACCAGAATCCCAAGATGCCGAAGAACTTCATTTAATGTATAAAGAACGGTCTGCATCCGCTTTATATCGCTGCGCTGCAGGGCCCACGGCGCCTGCTCATCGACATATCGGTTCGCCTCGCCGACGACACGCCAGATAGTTTCGAGCGCGATGTGAAAAACCTGTTCGGCGACAAGCGGTCGGATCCGATCCAGAAGACCGGCCGCCTCGGCAAGGAGCCGCTCGTCGGCTTCGGCGAACTTGCCGGGCTCGGGGATCCTGCCGTCGCAATTGCGGTTGATCAGGCTCAGGACGCGCTGCGCCAGATTGCCGAAATCGTTCGCCAGGTCGCCGTTCAATCGGCCGACCACGGCGCGATGCGAGAAATCTCCGTCACTCCCGAACGGCAGTTCGCGCAACATGAAATAGCGCAGCGGATCGAGACCGTATTTGTCGACGAGCAATCCGGGCGGGATGAAGTTTCCCAGCGATTTGGACATCTTTTGACCCTCCACGGTCCACCAGCCATGGGCGAAGACGCGGCGTGGCGGCTCGAGACCGGCGGCCATCAGAAAGGCATGCCAGTACACCGTGTGGAAGCGCAGAATATCCTTGCCCACCATGTGAAGATCGGCAGGCCAAAACACGGCAAAATCGCCATCCGCGGTATCGGGATAGCCGAGCGCGGTGATGTAGTTTATGAGCGCGTCAAGCCACACGTAGACGACATGACGCGGGTTGCCGGGGACTGGGATGCCCCAGCTAAAACTGGTCCGGGAGATCGACAGATCCTTCAGCCCGCCGCGCACAAAGCTGATGACCTCGTTGCGGCGGCTGCGCGGCGCTATCGCGTCGGGGTGCGCGTCGTACCAGGCGAGCAATCGGTCCTGCCAAGCGGACAGGCGAAAAAAATAATTGTCCTCCTCGAACCACTCGACCTCGGCCCCGCTCGGGGCAAGCTTCGTCCCGTTCGGACCGGCGACAAGCTCGCTCTCGTCATAGAAGGCTTCGTCGCGCACCGAGTACCAGCCGGCAAACCGCCCGAGATAGATTTCGCCGCGGCTTTCGAGTTCGCGCCATAGCGCCTGCACGCCGTGGATGTGGCGCGGCTCGGTGGTGCGGATGAAGTCGTCGTTGCTGATGTTCAACAAGCGTCCCATGTCGCGGAACGCACCGGAAATCTCGTCGGCGAACTGCTGCGGCGTCTGGCCGCGCGCCTGCGCCGAGCGCTCGACCTTCTGGCCGTGCTCGTCGGTGCCGGTCAGAAACCGGACATTGCGCCCGTCGAGTCGCATGAAGCGCGCCAGGGCGTCGCACGCCACCGTTGTGTAGGCGTGGCCGAGATGCGGCAGGTCGTTGACGTAGTAAATCGGCGTCGTCAGGAAATACGGCCGGTCGGCGGTCATGAGGCCCTCCACCGCAGAGATATGGGAGCGCGGCCGAACTGTCCACAACTCCGGGCGCGGTCCAGCGGGGCATGCGGCGGCCGGCATACCGAGAGGTCTTAACGTGCCAGTCGCTCGATAGCAAAGAAGGCGCCGAGAATCGTCTGTTTGCGGTCAAGATTGAGCGCGTCGGCGCGGGCAAAACCCGCCGCGACCTGCTCGCGCAGTTCGACCCAGCGCGCGGCCGGGGCTCGGGCGCCGAGACGGTGCAATACGGGGTCCGCCTCAGGGAACGATCCGCGGCCCGAAGTGCCGCCGGTGGCGAAGACCGCGATCTCGCCCAGCAAATGCGACAGGAGTTCGTCGACGGCGCAATAGGCGCGGTCGGCTTCGCCGCGCGCCAGCCGGTCAGCCAGCGCATGCAACGCCGACGGGATCGACGCCCGGCTCGCGCGACAACAGCGCGAGGATCGCCCGATACAGGTCCACCCCGCCGGCTTCGGCGAGCTCGAGGGCCCGCCCAATGCTGCCTTCCGCCAGGGCGACCAGTGGGGCGGATTGTGCCTGAGGCAGGTCGGGCCGATAGGTTTCGAGCAGCCGCGCGACAGTCGACGGCGGCAACGGTGTCATCGGAAAGCGCCGGCAACGGGACAGGATCGTCGGCAGCAGCCGCCCGGGGTTGTGCGCCACGAGCAGCAGCAGCGCCCGGCGCGGCGGCTCCTCGAGGATCTTCAGCAGGGCGTTGGCGGCGCTCCGGTTCATCGCGTCGGCGCCGTCGACGATAACGACCCGCCAGCCGCCCTCCCCCGCCGTCAGCCTCAGGAAAGCAGCGATCTCGCGCGTCTCGTCAACGACGATTTCGCTCCGCAGCCTGCGGCGGCGCGGGTCATAGGCGCGCTCGACGGAGAGCAGATCGGCGTGCCCGCCGGAGGCCACCCGGCGAAATGCGCCTGAAGCGACCGATACGGCCAGCGCGCCCTCGTCCTCCGCCAACCCCATTATCTCGCCACCGTTTGCGCCATGCGCCAAGACGAAACGGGCGAACCTGTACGCCAGCGTGGCCTTGCCGATGCCGCGCGGCCCGGTCATCAGCACCGCGTGCGGCATGCGGCCCGATTGAAACAGACGCCGCAGCGCCGCCTCGGCGTTTTCGTGCCCGACCAGTTCGGGGTTGGCGCGCGGCGGTGGCGCCCCGTTTTCGGATGTCTCAGCCATTCCGGTAGTCAAGCATCAACGAGACGGACCGCGAGCCGCTCTCGCACCGCCGCGACGACGGCGCGGCCAACGCTCTCCGTATCGCGGGCGGCGTCGATCAGCACGCAGCGGCGAGGATCCTCGGCGGCGATCGCCTGAAATCCGGCCCGCAGGCGCTCGTGGAAGGCGCGGTCCAGCCGCTCGAAACGGTCGCCGCCGACGTCACCAATAGCGCTACGTCGCGCCGCGCGCGCCAGCCCTTCGGCGACTGGGAGATCGAGGATCAACGTCAGATCCGGCAGGAAATCGCCAACCGCTAGACGGTGCGCCGCCATCAGTTCGGCAATCGCGATACCGCGGCCATAGCCCTGATAGGCAATGGTCGAATCGAAAAAGCGATCGGACACGACCCAGACACCGCGCTCAAGCGCCGGCCGGATCAGGCGCACGACATGGTCGCGCCGCGCCGCGTTCAGCAGCAGCACCTCGGTCATCGCGTCCCAGCGTTCGTCGGCGCCGGTCAGCAACAGCTCGCGAATTGCCTCCGCGCCGGCCGAACCTCCCGGCTCGCGCGTGCGCAGCGCCCGAATCCCGCTCCGCTCCAGCGCCGCGACAAGGGCATCGACCTGGGTGGATTTGCCGGCCCCCTCCCCGCCTTCGACCGTGATGAAGCGACCGCGGGCGGCTTCCGTCACGAGGCCCGGCCCGGTCAGTTCCAGCTGCCCCAGATCACGTGCCCGGCGACGCCCGCAATTCGCCCGAACGGACCCAGGCGCTCGACGTCGGCTGCGGCGACAACAGGTGTTTCCATCGGGGCCATTTCGGGGATTGTGACCACGACCTTGCCGAGAGGCTGGCCCTTTTTGATCGGCGCCGCAACCGGCTGATCGTAAGCGACGGTGACCTTCATGTCCTTGCGCGATTTGCGCGGCACGGTCACGACGAGGTCCTTCGCGACGGTCAGCGGCACCTTCGGCCGGTCTCCGAGCCACACCTGGGCCTCGTCCACCGTGGCTCCGGCGGTGAATAGCGGGACGGTGTTGTATTCGCGGAACGCCCACTCAATCAGCCGTTCGCTCTCCTGCGCGCGCGCTTTCGACGAAGGCAGCCCGCTCAGCACGACCAGGACCCGGCGGTCGCCGCGCTTGGCGGACCCGACCAGGCTGTAGCCGGCTTCCTCGGTGTGGCCGGTTTTCAATCCGTCGGCGCCGAGATCCTTGTAGAGGAGCGGATTCCGGTTCCCCTGCGTGATCTTGTTGAAGGCGAACTCCTTCTCGCCGTAAATTTCGTAAAAATCCGGGAAATCCTGGATCGTGCGCATCGCCACCGTCGCGAGATCATGCGCTGTCATCCAGTGGTCCGGGTTCGGCAGCCCATCGACATTGGCGAAGTGGCTGTCTTGGAGTCCGATTTCTTTCGCTTTTCGGTTCATCTCCTCGACAAACGCCTCCTCGCTGCCGGCCAGGCCTTCAGCCAGCACAACGCAGGCATCGTTGCCGGACTGGACGACCATTCCGCGTATCAGATCGGAAATCTTCACGCGTTCGCCGAGCGGGACGAACATTTTCGAGCCGCCGGTATGCCACGCTTTTTCGCTGACCGGCAGCTCGTCGTCGAGCTTCGCGCGCCCCTTTTTCAGGTAGTCGAACACGAGATACGCCGTCATCAGCTTCGACATCGAAGCGGGCGGTATGCGTTCCTCGGCGTTCTTGTCGAGCAAAACTGTACCGGTCTCCACCTCCATGACCAGGGCCGAACGCGCCTGCGTGTCGATCGGCCCGGCAACCGTGAGCGGGATCGGCGGTTTGGCCTTCCCGGCCGTCGCGCCGGTCGCGGGACGCGGCTTTGAGGCAGCAATAGCGGGAGAGATATCGGGGGCGGTCGCAAGGGCCGTCATCGCGAGCGCGACCGCCGCTCCGATCGAGCCAAACCAGCGCAAAATCATTTCGCTTCAAGTCCCTTCTGATCACGTTCGCGCAACATCGCTTCCTCTCCAGTTCTCCCCGGCGGATTCCTGTCGCGTCAGTTATCGACGACCCGGGCGTCGGAGATTCCGCTCTGCGCAAGCTCTCCAAGCAAACGCCGCGCTTCGGCCTCGCTCGCCACCGGTCCGAGCCTCACGCGGTACAGCGCGTTGCCATTGACGCTGACGCGCGACACCTCGGTTCCGGTGTGGCTGGCGAAGCGTGCGCGCACCCGGTTCGCGTTCTCCGCGACCGCAAACATCCCGGCCTGGATGAAGATCCGGCCGGACGGCGCGGTAACGGGCGGTTGCTGCCGGGTCGACAACGAAGCGGGCATTGGTGCGGCGTTTGCCGAGGCGATCAGCGCGGGCCAAGTCGACCGGCGCGCGGCGACACGCTCGGCCGGTTCTGCGAGCCGCTCGCTCGCGACCTGCGGCGGTTCGGCGGGCAGTGGCGACAAGGCTGGGACCGGTCCCGGTGAGCCCGCCGCAACGGAGGCGACCGCAGTAGGTCGCACCGGAGCCGGCGGCGCCTCCCTGATACCGCCCGGGTTCGGCCCCGCCGCGGCGGCTACAGAAGTCCGAACCATGCGGGGCTCCTGCGCCAATCGGGTTTGCCCGATATCGCCGCGCATCGCCGCCTCGGCCACTTTGATGCTCTCCTCCTTGATGATCTTGACGCGGACCGGGGCGGTACCGGCCCTTTCGAACCCGAGCAGCTGTGCCGCGCGCCGCGATAAGTCGATGATCCGATCGCCGGCAAACGGGCCGCGATCGTTGACGCGGACCTTGAGCGCGCGGCCGTTCTGCAGGTTTGTTACCTCCACGACGCTCGGCAGCTGCAAGGTCTTGTGCGCCGCGCTGACCTGCGTCAGATCGAACGTCTCGCCGTTCGCGGTTGGTCTGCCGTTGAATGCCTCGCCGTACCACGACGCGGTCCCGGTCTCGTCGTAGGCGTAATCCACCCGGGGATAATACCAGACGCCGTTAACTTGGTACGGCGCGCCGACCTTGTAATAGCCCCGCGATCGACCGAAACCGCTCGCATCAGAGCCGCGGTGCCCGGACCCGGCACAAGCAGCGAGAGACAGACCGATCGCGATCAGCGCGATAAATTTGCGTATCCTGGCGCCCGCCCCCATCGGAACGCCGTCTCCGCGCTAGCCGCTGCCTATGCTGTCGGCGATGTAGCCGACCGCGGCGGCGAAATAATTCGAATTGTTCCACTTCTTGATGGCGCGGAAATTGTCGTAGACGAGCAGCGCTGTCCCGCCCACTCCGTCTGGCAGGACCAGCGACGCCGCCGGGTCGCCGCCGGAAAAGCCCGTCGCCGCCGCCGGACGCACCCCCAGTCGGGCCCATTCTGATACCGGCCGGCGGTTATCCAGCCCGGCCAGCCGCGAATCGAAATCGCCGGGCACGACCACCACCTGGCCCCAGCTTTCGTCGCCGCGCCAGCCGAGCCGCGAAACGAAGTTCCCGATCGACCCGAGCACGTCCGGCGTCGAGTTCCAGATGTCGCGCCTGCCGTCGCCGTTGAAGTCGACGGCGTAGGTGAGATACGTCGTCGGCATGAACTGGCACTGGCCCATAGCGCCGGCCCAGGACCCGACCATTTGTGCGGGCGTGGTATTGCCCTGGTCGAGGATCTTCAGCGCGGCGAGAAGTTCGGCTCGGAACATCGCGCCGCGGCGGCCTTCATAGGCAAGCGTCGCCAGTGACGACGGCACGTTGAACGTGCCCATCATGCGGCCGAAATTGCTTTCGACGCCCCATAAGGTAACGATAAACCGCGGCTGAACGCGATAGCGCTGCCACACCTGCTGCAGCAGACCATGATTCTCGACGAGCTTCTGGCGCGCCTCGTCGATCCGCTGCTGCGTGACGACCTTCTGAAAATATTCGGCGAAGGTCATCTTGTGCTCGGGCTGCTTGCGGTCGAGTTCGACGACGCGCGGCAGGAACGCCATCTGCTGAAAAGCGGCCTCGATCGTCGCCGACCGGATACCGCGCGCGATCGCGTCGCGGCGCACCCCGGCGAGAAACTGATTGAAGTCGCTTCCCGCCGGTGCCGCGATCCCGCCCCCCAGCGGCATCGCCAGCAACGGAGCCGCCGCAAGCAGTGCGCGGCGACTCGGGCGGAAAGGCATCATCGACATGCCCCCGCTACTGAACTTCCCCGATTTCCTTCTGCCATATACCCTCACCCTTTTCAACCTTGGCTCGGTACGGATTTAAGCGATCGCCTAGTCATTCAGTGGCCCTCCCCGACGGGTCCGGCCTTCATTCAGCTCGGGGACAGGCTACGGGTGGAACCCGAATCCATGAACACCCGCCCTCCCAATGCATTCAGGGTTGTGTTCTTGGATTCCGGGTTCGCGGATTCGGCCCGCGCCCCGGAATGCCAACGGTTTTAACTCAAACTGACCCAAACTTGCATAGCCGCCCGGTGGGAATGCTTATGAATTCGGGCCGCGCTCCATCGAGACGGGCTGCCACCGTTTAAGACCGCTGGCCGCCAGGACCGACGGGTTGACGCACGACATCGGCCATCGTCCGGTCAGGACCAGCGACAATTCCTGGCCGACCCGCCGCCGCCGCGCCGGATCGAATCGCGAGGTGGCCGAGGCGACATGCGCGGTCAGGATCACTTTATCCATCTTCAACAGCGGATTGTTGCCGCCGGGCGGCTCCTGTTCGAGAACGTCGAGACCGGCGCCGGCGATCATGCCCTCGTCCAACGCCTTGATCAGCGCCGCTTCGTCGGTCGTCGGGCCGCGGCCGGTGCTGACATAGATCGCGGTCTTCTTCATCTGCCGGAAGTGCTCCTCGCGAATCATCCGATTCGCGCTCGCGGTGGCCGGCGAATGCATCGAAATGATGTCGGCGCGCGCCAAGAGGTCGGGCAGGCTGACCGGCTCGACGCCGCGTTCGACCATTACGATCTCCTCGATAAACGGATCGTAAGCGATGATGTGCAGGCCGAACGGCTTGGCGCGCTCGGCGACGGCGCGCGCGACGTGGCCGAACGCGATCAGCCCCAGGGTCAGGCCGCGCAGCCGCGGGACTTTCAGCAGCATCGGCCTTCCCTCGGCCCAGCGGCCCTCGCGCACGAGACGGTCCTGCTCGACAAGTCGGCCGTGGGTCGCGAGAATCAGCCGCATCGCATGATCGGCCACCTCCTCGATGAACGTGTCCGGGCAGTTGGTGACCGGGATGCCGCGGGCGGTGGCGGCCTCGACATCGACCGAATCGACCCCGACGCTGCCGAGCGCGATGATCTTGCAGCGGCTGAGCCCGTCGATCATGCGCTTCGTGATCGGCCGGCCCTTTGCATAGAGCGCGTCGGCATCGCGCGCCGCCGCGACGAAATCGTCCTCGGAACCGGGCGGGACCTCGAAAATCTCCGCATCGACGGGCGTCAGCGCCTCCATCTCGTAGTTGTAGCCGCCCCCGGCCACCGTAAAACTGGCCCCCGCCGGCGTTGCGATCCTGAACTTGGCCACCCTGCCCTCCTGCGCAACCGATGACCGAATCAGACTGTCGCCGGCATGGCTTGTCAATTGCCGGCCAAAGCGATAGGCGTAACACTCGGGTTCGATGCCGCCTCGGCATGTTTCGGTATGGCCGCGCCACAGCAGGGTCGCACGTTCCGTCGAATCGGTTTGCTGCACGTTGCCGTTAGTAAGCACGAATGAGTCTTGGCAAATGCGAGCAAGAATGGGAGCTTGGCCTTCCTCGATCGTGTTTCGTTCCGTGAAGCTTTTTCGGTGAAATTCAAGGAGCCGCGGCCATGAGCCCGGGTTTCGCCGCCGTTATTCTCGCGGCCGGCGAGGGCAGCCGCCTTAAATCGGGGCGGCCGAAGGTGCTGCACGAAATCGCCGGACAGGCACTGATTCGCCATGTCGTCGCGGCGCTGCGGCCGCTCGAACCGGCCGCAACAGTCGTCGTTATTGGCCGTGACATGGATGCGGTCGCGCGCGAAGTGGCGCCATTGCCGACCGCGATCCAATTCCCGCCGCGCGGCACCGGCGACGCAGTGCGCATGGCGCGTCCGATACTCGCCGACCGGCTCGCCGGCGACCATACGATTGCCGACCTTGTCGTGCTGTATGGCGACACGCCGCTAATCACCACAGAGACGGTCGCCGCGCTGATCGAGGCGCGACGCCGGGCGCCCGAAGCGACGGTGGCCGTCGCCGGTTTCCGGCCGGCCGACCCGGGCGCCTATGGCCGGCTGATTCTAGACCGCGACGGCGAACTCGCCCGCATCGTCGAGGCGAAGGATGCGGGTCCGGACGAATTGGCGATCGGGTTGTGCAATGGCGGGATCATGGCGATCAGCGCCCGCTACGCCTTCGACCTGATCGACGAAATTGGCAACGACAACGCGAAGCGCGAATTCTACCTGACCGACATCGTCGGGATCGCGAATCGGCGCGGTCTTTTATGCCGCGCCATCGAATTGGCGGAAGAGGACGTGCTCGGCGTCAACACGCGGACCGAACTCGCCGCCGCCGAAGCGGCGATGCAGAACCGGCTGCGCCGCCGCGCGATGCAGGAAGGCGCGACATTGGTTGCCCCGGAAACGGTGTTTTTGTGCGCCGATACGAAGCTAGGGCGGGACGTCGTCATTGAACCTGACGTCGTCTTCGGCCCGGGCGTAACGGTCGCCGACAACGTTCGGATCCGCTCGTTCTCGCACATCGAGGGCGCCGAGATCGCGTCGGGCGCGATCATCGGACCGTTCGCCCGGCTGCGGCCCGGCGCCGTCTTGGAAGCCGACGTGCATGTCGGCAATTTCGTCGAGATCAAGGCCACCCGGCTCGGCCCCGGGGTCAAGGCCAGCCACCTGTCCTATCTCGGCGACAGCGACATCGGCGCCGGCACCAACATCGGCGCCGGCACGATCACCTGCAATTACGACGGCTTTAACAAGTGGCGGACGACAATCGGCGAGCGCGCGTTTATCGGCTCGAACACGGCGCTGGTGGCTCCCGTTTCGGTCGGTGACGGGGCCTATGTCGCGACCGGCAGCGTCGTTACCGCGAACGTGCCAGCCGATGCTCTGACGGTCGCCCGCGCCCGCCAGACGGACAAACCGGGGCGCGCCGCCGAGCTGCGCGAAAAGCTGCGCGCCGAGCGCGAGCGGCTGCGAAAGGAGAATCGCTGATGTGCGGCATTGTCGGGATCATCGGCAAGCGGCCGGTCGCCGCCGAACTGATCGAGGGACTGCGGCGCCTCGAATACCGCGGCTATGATTCGGCCGGGATCGCGACCTTGATCGATGGCCGCATCGAACGCCGCCGCGCGCAGGGCAAGCTCGCCAACCTCGCTGAGCGGCTCGAGCGGGAGCCGGTGCACGGCACGATCGGCATCGGCCATACGCGTTGGGCGACGCACGGACTGCCGACCGAGGACAACGCGCATCCGATCGCAACCGACCGGGTCGCCGTTGTCCATAACGGCATCATCGAGAATTTCCAGGAGCTGAAACGCGAGCTGACCGCATCAGGCCATCGCTTCCACACGCAGACCGACACCGAGGCGGTTGCGATCCTCGCGACGCATCATCTGGCGCAAGGAATGAGCCCGGCGCAGGCGGTCGCGCGCACCCTGGCGAGGCTCGAAGGCGCGTTCGCGCTCGTCTTTTTGTTTGCCGGCGAGCACGATCTGTTGATCTGCGCCCGGCGCGGCAGCCCGCTGGCGATCGGCTATGGCGACGGCGAGATGTATATCGGCTCCGATTCGCTGGCGCTGGCGCCGCTGACCCGGCAGATCACCTACCTCGACGAAGGCGATTGGGCCGTCGTGACCGCGCGCGAAATCGCGATCTTCGACCGCGCCAACGAGAAAGTCGACCGCCCGGTGCGCGAAACGGCGCTGTCCGGCGCGCTGATCGGCAAGGGCAATTACCGCCATTTCATGCAGAAGGAGATTTTCGAGCAGCCCTCGGTCATCGGCGACACGTTGCACGCGCTGATAAATCCGGCGACGCGCAGCGTGCATCTGCCGGATCTGCCGTTCGCGCTCGGCGATATCGGCAAGATCACGACGATCGCCTGCGGCACCGCGCATCACGCCGGCATGATCGCGAAATACTGGCTCGAACGCATTGCCCGCATCCCGGTCGAGGCCGATATCGCGTCGGAGTTCCGCTATCGCGCCCCGGCGATGCCGCGCGACGGCGCGGCGCTGGTGATCTCGCAATCGGGTGAAACCGCCGACACGCTGGCAGCGCTGCGCTATTGCCGCGAGGCCGGGCAGAAGATCATCGCGATCGTCAACCAGCCGGAAAGCACGATCGCGCGCGAGGCCGACATCGTGCTGCCAACCCTGGCCGGGCCGGAGATCGGGGTCGCTTCGACCAAGGCGTTCACAACGCAGCTCGCCGTCCTGGCCGCGTTCACCGTCGCGATGGCGCGGGCGCGCGGCACGATCGACGAAGACGGCGAGGCGGCGCTCGCCGGCCAATTGGCGGAGATCCCGTCGCGCGCCAGCGAGGTATTGCACCACGACGAGCGTCTGCGCCAGATCGCCGAGGAGATCGCGCAGGCGCGCGACGTGCTCTATCTCGGGCGCGGCACCTCCTACCCGCTGGCGCTCGAGGGCGCGTTGAAGCTGAAGGAGATTTCCTACATTCATGCCGAGGGCTATGCCGCCGGCGAGATGAAGCACGGCCCGATCGCGCTGATCGACGACGCCGTGCCGGTCATCGTGCTGGCGCCGCCCGACGATCTGTTCGAGAAAACGCTGTCGAATGTCGAGGAGGTCATGGCGCGCGGCGGCCGCGTCGTGATGATTTCCGACCGCGACGGCGTCGCGCGCCTCGAAGACCGCTGCGCGTTCGGTATCGCGGTACCCAACTGCGCCCCGTTCGTCGCCCCCCTCCTTTATGCGATCCCGATCCAGCTCCTCGCCTACCACGTCGCGGTCCTCAAAGGCACCGACGTCGACCAGCCCCGCAACCTCGCGAAGAGCGTCACGGTGGAGTAACCCACCGGGCGCTCAAAAACTGGGAACAACAGAACAGTCATGGCCGACGCCGGCGAACTCTATGACCAGGATTTCCTGCGGTGGACCGAGCAGCAGGCGATGGCGCTGCGCCGCGCGGCCAAGGATTCGAACCTGCCGCTCGACTGGGAGAACCTTGCCGAGGAGATCGAGAGCTTGGGCAAATCGCAGCGCGCCGCGCTTGAGTTCTCAACTCAGGCGCATTCTTCGACACCAGTTCAAGCTCGAAGCCTCTCCCGACGATCGGCCGCGGCGAGGCTGGCGCGCAGAATTGATTCGCGACGCGCGGGTCGAGATCGAGGAAATCTTTCAGGACAGCCCGAGCTTGCGGCGCGAGGTTGATCGGCTGGTCGCGGAACAGACCCCGATAGCGGGCAATCTCGCAGCCGCCGACCTACCGCGGTCACGGCGAGTCGGCGGATGCCGTCTGGGCCACGCCTGGAGAAGGCGGGTTCACCGCCGACCAGGTACTCGGCGACTGGTTTCCCGAACCCGCCGCGCGCTGATCCCGCAGGCACCCGACGCTCGAAGCCGTCCGATGCGCCGAATCAGCCTGCGACAGTCGCTCCCGGCCACGGTCGCACTCATGCTTCGGCAACCCGGCCCGGCAACCCGGCTCTTGCGCCTCGCCTTCGAGCTAGGGCGCGGTCCCGGCAGCATCGACGGCACGTCAGAGTTGCGAACATAACAGTCAGTAATCAGTGGAGCGGCGCACCGAGATGGCTGCGAGCGCCTCTTTGGCTTCGCCAGCTGTCCCAAGTGAGCGAGCGCGGCGGCAAGACAGCGATAAGAATGCGGGCAACCCGGATAATCCTGGATCGCGAGGAGCAGGTTCGGAACTGCCTCCTCGAAGCGCCGGCGAAGAAATGCGCGATGCCGATGAACGGCGAGCTGAGGCGCCGACGCGGGCGCGCGGGCTGAGCCGCAGGCAGGTTTCCACATGCTCGATCGCCATGTCGCGGCTCGCCCGCCATAGGTCCGAGATGACCGCTGACGATGCCAGCCCCGCGCAAAGCTCGGATTGAGTGTCAGCGCTCGCGTCGACCAACTCCATCATCGCGCCAATGATCCTCGCCGAAATAGGCCAGCGCGTAGCCGCATTGGTGAGTACGTCCGGGTCGGCGCCGGCCAGTTGCGAGCGCCCGCCTGGCATAAATCGATCGCTCTGCGTGCCAGTCCGCCTCCAGGTCTTCGTGTCCGGCCATCGCTGACGCAGATGAACGTGGCAGAGCCAGCCCAGGCAAGCGCCGGTGCGAAATTCGGGTCGCGCTCGATGGCCCGCTCGAACATACTCATCGGCCTGTGAATTGCCGCTCGCGTGCAACCGAAAATGCGCATAGGCCGCGCAGATAAAGATCATAGGCGGTCAAGGATCGCCGGTGGCGGTTGCGCCGCACTGCCGTCTCGGCAGCCTCAATGCCGGCTCAATCGACTCCGGCGACGCTCGGCCACTCGTCCTGTAGCTCGAAAACATCTTCGAGCGAGCGGTCGAAGCGGTCGGCCCACAGATGCGTTCCGGTTTCGGCTTCGATCAGCTGCGCCGGTAATGCGAACCCGGTTGCCGGCTTTGCGCACCGAGCCTTCGAGCAGATAGCGCACCCCCAATTCGCGCCCGACCTGCTTCATGTCGATCGCTTGGCCTTTGTAGGTGAAGCTCGAATTGCGGGCGATCACGAACAGCCAGCGGATGCGCGACAACGCGGTGATGATCTCCTCGACCATGCCGTCAGCGAAAAAGTCCTGCTCCGGATCGCCCGAAATGTTCTGAACGGCAAAACCGCGATCGACGGCTTGTCGGGCAAGGCGCAACGCCGACGAGCCACCCTACCCGCCTCGCGGCGCTCGGCACCCTCTCCCGCATTGCGGGAGAGGGGGACCTCGGCGCGCCAGCGGCGGAGTGGGTGAGGGTCTCGGCTGCGCACCCGGTACACCCGCACCGGCCGGCGATATTCTTCAACTCCTGCTCGCCCAAATCCTCGAAATATGAGATCAAGTCGCCCGACGGCGTCCTCCTGGACCCGCGCCGAGACGCAGATGCCGCCCGGCTCGGCAAGCTTTCGAGCCGCGCAGCGACATTGACCCCATCGCCGAAGATGTCGCCGTCCTCGACGACGATGTCGCCCTGATGGATGCCGACCCGGAATTCGATCCGCCGCCCGGCCGCGACATCGGCGTTGCGCCCGGCCATCTCGCGCTGTACCGCGGCGGCAGCAGCGCAGCGCATCGAGCACGCTGGCGAATTCGACCAGCATCCCGTCGCCGGTCGTCTTGACGATGCGGCCCCGGTGCTCGGCGATGCGCGGGATCGATCAGCTCGCGCCGTAATGCCCGCAGCGCCGCCAGCGTGCCCTCCTCGTCCTCCCCGATCAGCCGCGAATACCCGGCGACATCGGCCGCCAGAATCGCCGCGAGCCGCCGCTCCATGCGCTCTCCCGCCACCAGAATCGGCGCGAGCCGGCGTTCTATGGGCTCTTCCGCCATCGGCGCGTCCTCCACAGCGCCATCATAAGGCCGTTATCCGGTGCTATGGGGATTATCAATCGAACCCCTCCCCGCTTTCCGACCCCGAATTCCCGTCAATTCCCTGATGCCTCCCTGATCGGCCTCCTAAAATTCCCTGCCGCTCGCGTAACAATCCAACGAAATTAACAGTTTACTAGCTGATGACACGCAGATCAGGGAAAATTTCCCTGAACCAGGGAATTCCGCTTCCGTGAATTCCGCTTCTGGCATCGGGGAGCCCGCCGGCCTATTTTAGGCCTGCCATGCAGCCGCTGCTCGCCGCCGAACGCCCCCGGATCGAACGCCCCCAGGGCGATATCGAGAAGCCGTTCCGCATCTATTCCGAATTCGAGCCGGCCGGCGACCAGCCGCAGGCAATCGATGCCCTGTGCGCTGGCATCGCAGGGCGGCGAGCGCGACCAGGTACTGCTCGGGGTCACCGGCAGCGGAAAAACCTTCACGATGGCGCATGTCATTGCGCGCACCGGCCGCCCGGCGATCATCCTGGCGCCGAACAAGACGCTGGCGGCGCAGCTCTATGGCGAGATGAAAAGCTTCTTTCCGGAGAACTCGGTCGAGTACTTCGTCTCTTATTACGATTATTATCAGCCGGAAGCCTACGTCCCGCGCACCGATACCTATGTCGAGAAGGAATCGTCGCTCAACGAGCAGATCGACCGGATGCGCCACTCGGCGACCCGCGCCATCCTCGAACGGCGCGATGTCGTCGTCGTCGCCAGCGTCTCCTGCATCTACGGCATCGGCTCGGTCGAGGCCTATTCGCAGATGACCGAGTCGCTGGAGGTCGGCGGCAGCGTCAACCGCACCAAGCTGCTCGGCGAAATTTGTCGAGCTGCAATACCGCCGCAACGATCACAATTTCGTCCGCGGCACGTTCCGGGTGCGCGGCGACACGATCGAATTGTTCCCGGCGCATTACGAGGACCGCGCCTGGCGCATCTCATTGTTCGGCGACGAGATCGAGGCGATCCACGAATTCGACCCGCTGACCGGCGAGAAGAAAACCGGGCTGCAGCAGATCAAGGTCTACGCCAACAGCCATTACGTGACGCCGCGCCCGACCTTGCTGCAGGCCATTGAGCAGATCAAGCGCGATCTCAAGATCCGTCTGGAGGAGTTGCACCGCGGCGGCAGGCTCCTCGAAGCGCAGCGGCTGGAACAACGGACGCATTACGACGTCGAGATGATCGAGGCGACCGGGTCGTGCGCCGGCATCGAGAACTATTCGCGCTATCTGACCGGCCGCAAACCCGGCGAACCGCCGCCGACCTTCTTCGAATACATGTCGCGCGACGCGCTGGTTATCGTCGACGAAAGCCATGTGACGGTACCGCAACTCGGCGGCATGTTCGGCGGCGACTGGACGCGCAAGACCTGCCTTGCCGAATACGGTTTCAGGCTGCCGTCCTGCACCGACAACCGTCCCCTTAAATTCGCGGAATGGGACGCCTATCGCGGCCAGACAATCTTTGTCTCGGCGACCCCCGGCCCTTGGGAGATGGAGCGCGCCGGCGGCGTGTTCGTCGAGCAGATCGTCCGCCCGACCGGGCTTGTCGATCCGCCCTGCATCATCCGCCCGACCGAAAACCAGGTCGATGACCTGATGGCCGAGTGCCGCGACGCGGCCGCCAAGGGACAGCGGGTCCTGGTCACGACATTGACGAAGAAGATGGCCGAGGCCCTGACCGAATACCTGCACGAGGCCGGCCTCAGGGTCCGCTACATGCACTCCGACGTCGATACGATCGAGCGCATCGAGATCATCCGCGACCTTCGGCTCGGCGTGTTCGACGTGCTGATCGGCATCAACCTGCTGCGCGAGGGGCTCGACATCCCGGAATGCGCGCTGGTCGCGGTGCTTGACGCCGACAAGGAGGGATATCTGCGCTCGCGCACCTCGCTGGTCCAGACGATCGGCCGCGCCGCGCGGCACATCGAGGGCCGCGCGATCCTTTATGCCGACCGGATGACCGACAGCCTGAAGTCGGCGATCGACGAGACCAACCGCCGGCGCGAGAAGCAGCAGGCCTACAATGCGGCGCACGGCATCACGCCGGAGAGCGTGCAACGCGGCATCGCCGACATTCTCGACAGCGTCTATGAGAAGGATCACGTCACGGTCGGTCTCGGCGAGAGCGAGGCGGCGCACTATCAGGGCAAGGATCTGAAGGCGGTCATCGCCGATCTCGAAAAACAGATGCGCGCCGCCGCTGCCGATCTCGAATTCGAGGAAGCGGCGCGCCTGCGCGACGAAATCCGGCGCCTCGAACAGGTCGATCTCGGGTTAGCGGCGACCGGCGCGGGCTCCGGTTCGGCCGGCGGCCCGCGCGGCCGCTCGACATTGGGCCGGGCCGGCATGTCGGCTCGCGAGATGGTGCGGGCCAAGGTGCGCGCCCGCGGCAAGGGCGCAGGCAGGGAACGCCGTGTCCGCGCCTGACGCCACGGAATCGGGGGAACTGCACGGGGGTTTCCCAACGCCGCTGATTCCGAAGGCGGCGCTTGTCACCGGCGCGGCACGGCGCATCGGCCGGGCGCTTGCCCTCGGTTTGGCCGAAGTTGGTTATGCGGTGGCCGTACATCACCATTCCTCGCACGCGGCGGCGGCGGCGCTGGTCGCCGAGATTGCCGCTGACGGCGGCAAAGCGGTGGCGCTCGCCGCCGATCTTTCGGACGAGTCGGCAACCAAGAAACTGCTGTCGGACGCGGCAGCGTCGCTCGGCCCGATCGGAGTGCTCGTCAACAACGCCTCGATCTTTGAGAACGAAACGGTGGCCACAACGACCCGTGAGAGCTGGGACGCGCATATGGCCGTCAATCTCCGGGCGCCATTCGTACTGATCCAGGATTTCGCCGCGCGGCTGCCCGCCGATTCCGGCGGCGTCGTCATCAATCTTCTCGACGAGCGCGTGTGGAATCTCACTCCGTATTTCGTTTCCTACACGGTCAGCAAAATGGGGCTGTGGAGTCTGACCCGAACAATGGCCCTCGCGCTCGCCCCGCGCATTCGCGTCAACGCGATCGGGCCCGGCCCGACGCTGCCGAATGCGCTCCAGACCCCGGCTCAGTTCCTCGATCGCTGTCGCAACATGCCGCTGCGGCGCGGCGCCAGCCCTCGCGAAATCGCGGCGGCGATGCGCTTCATCCTCGAAGCACCGGCGATGACCGGCCAGATGATCGCTCTCGACGGCGGCGAGCATCTCGCCTGGGGATGGCCGGGGCACGCCCCGATACCGGAATGAGCGAGACGTACACCGGCCGAGACGGCGGAACTGCTTGCAGCCGGCCCGCAACTCTGCAGCGTCCGGTGTCGGCTCCCGGTTCGGACTTTTTCACAGCCGGCGTTTGGGCTGCATCGTGGCCGTGATCTTCGCGGCGATCGCGATCCGCCACACTCTCGTCACACTTGACATGCGGAAAACAGCTAACTTCAACGACTTAGATACTTGCCCAATTGCTAGGCAATCGGGTCGCCCCAAAGCGTTTGCTGGAATCGGCTGCCGCCGATCTCGGTTTTCTACAAACTTATCCCCAGCTTCCGTGGATTAGATTCGGTAGGCGCAGAGATCGATGACGACACAACCGGTTGCATCCGCCTCCCGGCGCGAGCGCCGGCGCAACACAACGCCGCTCGATCCCCGGCGCAGCCCCGAGGCGCTTGCGAGCGGGTTGCTTCCGCCGGTCGACCCGGCGTACCCGGCGGCGTTCGAACCCGAAGCTCCCGAGGCCGCTACCGAGTTTGCTGAGCCATACGGCGAACCGCAGGGCAGCGTCTCGCGCGGGGTGACCATCTTGCGGACGGCGCTTCGCAATGTTCCGTCAACCCCCGGCGTCTATCGCATGCTCGACCGCAAGGGCGATGCGCTCTATGTCGGCAAGGCGCGCAATCTGAAAAGCCGGGTGCAGAACTATACGCACCCGGCCGGATTGTCGAACCGCCTCCGGCGCATGGTCGCCGAGACGGCGGCGTTCGAGGTTGTCGGCACGGCGACTGAAGCCGAGGCGCTGCTGCTCGAATGCAACCTGATCAAGCGCCTGATGCCGCGCTACAACGTGCTGCTGCGCGACGACAAGTCGTTTCCGTTCATCCATCTGACCGCCGGCCACGATTTCCCGCAGCTGACGAAATTCCGCGGCGCCCGCGACAAGCCGGGCTTGTTTTTCGGGCCGTTCGCCTCGGCCGGCGCGGTCAACCGCACTCTGGTCGCGTTGCAGAAGGCGTTTCTGCTGCGCTCATGCAGCGACAGCGTCTTCAACAATCGCACCCGCCCCTGCCTGCTGTTCCAGATCAAACGGTGCAGCGCGCCCTGCGTCAGCCGCATCGGAGCCGAAGATTACGCCCGGCTGATGGACCAGGCCCAGCTATTCCTCTCCGGGCGTAGCAGCGAAATCCAGCAGCGGCTTGCGGCCGAGATGGACCGGGCCGCCGAGGCGCTCGATTTCGAGGCCGCGGCGTTGACCCGTGATCGCATCCGCGCGCTCTCACTGGTGCAGGGGCACCAGGACATCCACGTCGGCGGTATCACCGACGCCGACGTGATCGCCGCGCATCAGGCCGGCGGCCATACCTGCGTGCAGGTCTTCTTTTTCCGCGGCGGGCATAATTGGGGCAATCGCGCATATTTCCCGAGCCACGACCGCCAACTCGGCGTGGAGCAGGTGCTGACCGCGTTTGTCGGCCAGTTCTACGACAACCGGCCGAAACCGCCGCTGATCCTGCTCAGCCACCCGCTCGTCGAGCAGGATCTCGTGGCCGAGGCGCTGTCACTGGGTGGCGGGCGGGTAATGCTGGCGGTCCCTAAACGCGGCGACAAGAAGAAGCTGGTCGATCGCATCGCCGCCACCGCGCGCGACGCGCTCGGCCGGCGCCTCGCGGAAAGCGCCTCGCAACGCCAGCTGCTCGACGGCGTGGCCACGGCATTTGGGCTGGCTGGTCCGCTGAACCGCATCGAAGTCTACGACAACAGCCATATCCAGGGCGCGCACGCGGTCGGCGCAATGATCGTAGCCGGCCCCGAGGGGCTGATGAAGAACGCCTATCGGAAGTTCACGATTCGCGGACCGAAACCGGCTGTCCCGGCAACCATTGCTTCGCCCGATGCCCCCACCCCTGCCCTCCGCCGCCAGCGGGGAAGAGAGTTCGACGACGCTCCTCCTTCCCCTCCTCCGCTGGCGGGGGAGCGCGGGGTGGTGGGAGCACGCGCGCACGGCTCCGCCAATAGCGCGGAACCCACCGCCGGCGGCGACGATTACGCGATGATGCGCGAAGTATTCAGCCGCCGCTTCGGGCGTGCCCTGAAGGAAGACCCGGGGCGCGCCCTCGGCCTGTGGCCCGACCTCGTGCTGATCGACGGCGGACAGGGTCAGCTGACCGTGGCGCAACAGGTCTTCGCCGAGCTCGACATCACGGATCTCCCGATCGTCTCGATCGCCAAGGGACCCGAGCGCAACGCCGGCCGTGAACGGTTCTTCATACCGGGTCGGCCGCCATTCTCGTTGGAGTCGCGCGATCCGGTGCTGTATTTTCTGCAGCGGCTGCGTGACGAGGCGCACCGCTTCGCGATCGGCGCGCATCGCGCCAAGCGGGCCAAGGCAATCGGACGCTCGCCGCTCGACGACATCCCGGGAATTGGCGCCAAACGCAAGCACGCGCTGCTGCACCATTTCGGATCGGCCCGCGCCGTCGCCCGCGCCGGCCTTGGCGAGATCGAACGGGTGACGGGCATTAGCAAAACCGTCGCAAAAAAGGTTTACGACCATTTCCATGAGGGCAGCTAAGATGCCGTTCGGTTGTCCGTCTGCAGGCAATCCTCCTCAGGTTGCGCGGCACAGAGGATTGGGGGTCATGTCGCGCCGGAGGGAAGCGTGCCCCTGACCAGCCTTCCCAATTTGTTGACGCTGTCGCGCATTCTGGCCATTCCGGTCGTCATCGCGACATTCTATGTCGCGGGCGATTGGGCGCGCTGGTTCAGCTGCGTATTGTTCACGGCGGCGGCGCTGACCGACTGGCTCGACGGGCATGTCGCGCGCCGCTGGTCCCAGCAATCCGAACTCGGCCGTTTTCTCGACCCGATCGCCGACAAGCTGCTGGTGTCCGCGACCCTGCTGATGCTGACGGCATTCGAGCGGCTACCGGCCGGAGCGCTGCTGCCGGCTCTGGTGATCTTGTGCCGCGAAATCCTGGTTTCGGGACTGCGCGAATACTTGGCCGAACTGCGGGTCGGCCTGCCGGTCTCGCGGCTGGCGAAGTGGAAGACGGCGATCCAGATGACGGCGATCGGGTTCCTGATCGTCGGAAACGCCGGGCCGGCTTTCATCCCCGTCGAACAGATCGGCGCGGTGCTGCTATGGGCCGCCGGGCTGCTCACTCTGGTGACCGGCTACGACTACCTGAGCGCCGGGCTTTCGCATATAAGCCGAGCACAAACGAGCCGCACGCCGGCGCCGCGGCATGGCAAAGCGCAGCACCTGACGTAGCGGCGATATACCGTCGCGCAGCCAACGAAGGCGCGCGTGATGAAGCTTGCGGCGGCCTGCGGTGCCCCCCAAGTGAGACGCGGGCACGAGGGAAAGGGATGCACATCTTGGGGCTTGCCGGGTGGAGCGGCAGCGGCAAGACCACATTGCTGACGGGGATCATCCCGGAGCTGACGGCGCGCGGTCTGAGCGTGTCGACGATGAAGCATGCCCATCACGAGTTCGACGTCGACCGGCCCGGCAAGGATTCATGGCGGCATCGTCAAGCCGGTGCGTCCGAAGTGATGGTGGCCTCGTCCCGCCGCTGGGCCTTAATGCACGAGCTGCGCGACAGCCCGGAGCCGGGTCTCGACGAATTGGTGGCGCGGATGACCCCGGTGGATCTGCTGCTCGTCGAAGGCTTCAAGTATCATCAGCACCCGAAGATCGAAGTGCATCGGCCGAGCCTCGGCAAGGAGCTGCTTTATCCCGCCGACCCGTGGATCGTTGCGGTCGCGACCGATGAGCCGTTCGCCGCGCCGGTACCGCTGCTGCCGCTCGGCGATCCGGGTGCGGTGGCGGCGTTCATCTCGGATCATCTGGGCCTGGGGCAATGGCACAGCTGAGTGATGATTGCTTTGCCTTCGGCGGCGCGCTGCTCGGCGTGGACGCGGCGCTCGCCCTGATAGAGGAGCGGGTCACGCCGGTCGTCGAGGCCGAGACCCTGCCGCTTGCCACTACTTGCGGGCGCATCCTGGCGCTCGACCTGATTGCCGCCATCGACGTACCGCCGCACGCCAACAGCGCCGTCGATGGCTTCGCGATTGCCCACGCCGACCTGCTCCCGGACCGGGACACGGTGTTGCCGGTGACCGGCCGCGCCGCCGCCGGACACCCGCTCGGGCGACCTGTAGAGCGCGGTGAAGCGATCCGCATCTTCACCGGTGCGCCGATGCCGGACGGCGCCGACACGGTGATGATGCAGGAGGATTGCGTCTTCGCCGACGGGCGGGTGCGGCTCAAACCGGGCATCAAGAATGGCGCTAATCGCCGCCACGCCGGTGAGGACGTCGCAAAGGGCAGCATTGCCCTGCCCGCCGGGCGGCGGCTCGGGCCGGCCGATCTCGGCCTCGCCGCGGCGCTCGGACACGACACACTGCCGGTTTTTCGGCCATTGCGTGCGGCGCTCTTATCGACCGGCGATGAGGTGTGCGAGCCCGGAACGGCGCTCGGCGCCGGAAAAATCTACGACGCGAACCGGGCGATGCTGGCGGCGCTGCTGCGCGGTCTCGGCGCCGTCGTTGGCGATATCGGCATCTGTCCCGATCGCGCCGATGCCTTGGCGGACCGGCTCGAAGCGATCAGCACCGGACACGACCTGATCGTGACCTCGGGCGGCGTCTCGACCGGTGAGGAGGACCATGTCCGGGCGGCGATCGAAAGGCTCGGGCGGCTCGATTTCTGGCGATTGGCGATCAAGCCCGGGCGCCCGGTCGCGCTGGGTCAGATAAAGGACAGGCAGGGGCGCGGCGTGCCGCTGATCGGCCTGCCCGGGAACCCGGTGGCTGCCGCGCTGACCTTTGCGATCCTGGCACGGCCGCTGATCCTGCGTCTCGCCGGCGCGGCTGTAACGCCGCCGCTGACCTTTCCAGTGCAGGCCGGGTTCTCATACCGCAAAAGGGCGGGACGGCGCGAATACCTGCGGGCCAGCATCGAGCGTGACGGCGCCGCCGCCATCGCCCGGCGATTTCCGAGAGACGGCGCCGGGATTCTGTCCTCGATCGTACAGTCGCAAGGGTTCGCCATTCTCGACGAGGACCTGACAGAGGTCGTGCCGGGGACAATCGTCGAGTTTCTGCCCTTCACCGAGGTATTCGGATGAGTTTGACGGATCGCGGGCGCCCCGCCCACCTCGATACCGCCCAGAGGCACGCGGTCCAGGGCGGCATAAAGCTGCTGTATTTCGCTTGGCTCCGCGCCCGTATCGGGCATGCCGAGGAGAACGTGCCGAAGCCCGCTGAGGTGACTGACGTCGCCGGGCTGCTCGATTGGCTGCGCCGCCGCGGTCCTCGTTATGCCGAGGCGCTGCGCGACCCCTCGATAGTCCGGGTCGCGGTCAACCAGGACTATGTCGGTCGCGACCACCCGATCCGCGACGGCGACGAGGTCGCGATTTTTCCTCCGGTCACGGGGGGTTGAGCGGTGATCCGGGTGCAGCGTGAGGATTTCGATATCGGCCGCGAACTCGACCGGCTCGCCGCCGGCGACCACTCGATCGGCGGGGTCGCGAGCTTTGTCGGGCTGGTGCGCGACATGGGAGGGCCGGACCGCGTCTCGGCGCTGACCCTCGAACACTATCCGGGCATGACCGAAAAAAAGCTGGCCGAGATCGAGGCCGAGGCGAATAAGCGATGGCCGCTTTCCGCCTCTCTGATCATCCACCGCTATGGCCGGCTCGGACCGGGCGACCGCATCGTTCTCGTCGCGACGGCCTCGCCGCATCGGGAGGCGGCGCTCGCTGCCTGCCATTTCCTGATCGACTGGCTGAAAACCGACGCGCCGTTCTGGAAGAGCGAAGAGACGCCGCTGGGCGAGCGCTGGGTCGAGGCGCGCGCCGAGGATAACGAAGCGGCCCGGCGCTGGCACGGAGAGTAGTCTCGGGGCGGGTTCCGTCCTCGCTCGCTCACCGCCTGTTCGTCGCCGTTGCGAGGAACGGAGCGACGAAGCAATCTCGGTTCATTACGCTTCGATCGAGATTGCTTCGCTTCGCTCCCAATGACAGGTTCCCCCGGTGAGCAGTGAGGCGGCCCCGCAATTTTTTCGGAGATCACGCCATGCAGATCGGTTTTGTCGGCCTCGGCATCATGGGCCGGCCGATGGCCCATAATCTGATCAAGGGCGGGCATAAGCTGTTCGTCTACGGCAAGCGTACCGTGCCGCCGGAGATCCGAGACGGGGCGACCGTGCTCGATAGCCTGAAGGCGGTTGCCGAGCACGCCGAGGTAATCATCATCATGGTTCCGGACACGCCTGACGTGCGCGACGTGCTGTTCAGCGTGGACGGCATCGCCGCGGGCCTGTCGCCGGGGAAGACCGTGATCGACATGAGCTCGATCTCGCCGATCGAAACCAAGGTGTTTGCCGCCGAAATCGCGCAGAAGGGCTGCGATTATGTCGATGCGCCGGTATCGGGCGGCGAGGTCGGCGCCAAGGCGGCCAGCCTGACCATCATGGTCGGCGGCTCGGACGCGGCGTTCAACCGTGTCAAGCCGCTGTTCGAGCTAATGGGCAAGAACATCACGCTGGTCGGCGACGTCGGCGCCGGCCAGACGACAAAGGTCGCCAACCAGATCATTGTTGCGCTGACGATCGAGGCAGTCGGCGAGGCGCTCTTATTCGCGTCGAAGGCCGGCGCCGATCCGGCCAAGGTGCGGCAGGCGCTAATGGGCGGTTTCGCCTCGTCGCGCATTCTCGAAGTGCACGGCGAGCGCATGATAAAGCGCACCTTCGACCCCGGTTTCCGGATCGAATTGCATCAAAAGGATCTGAGCCTCGCCTTGGCCGGGGCGCGGGCGCTGAACCTCTCATTGCCGAACACCGCGACAACACAGGAATTATTCAACGCCGCGGCAGCGCTCGGCGGCAAGGGCTGGGACCACTCCGGCCTGGTGCAGGTGCTCGAACATCTCGCCGGGCACAAGGTGGCGACCGAATAATCACCTGCCCGATGGCGAAAGAGCGCGGATTAGCGGCGCCTCCAGGCCGGCGGCACTGGGCCGGTCGCAGTGGCTGCGGCCAGATACGCAGGTCGATTGAAAAGTGAGCCGCTTCGAGCGAGGGTTCCGCAGACTGCTTGGGGGAACGGAACCAGCTTGGGGGAAGCCCTCGAAGCGGCGCACGCAGATTGGCCGATTGATATGACGGTCTGGTTAACGGCGGCTGCTGGTTGAGTGGGGCTGTCGTCTCAACGGTTCGCGGCCGCCGCTCACCTCACCTCAGCCGCTCCGCATCAGACCGCCGCGCGCTTCTGAGATGTATCGTCGGCCATTGATGCGACCGGCCGCGCGGGTTTCTTCCACAGCGCCTCACGCCGCCGGATCGCCTGCGGCACGATTTTCGCCGGCGCGCCGTCATTCACCAACAAGGAGCCGATCTCGCCGGCGCTGGAAAAGCCGAAAAACAAGATCAGAACAGCTGTGCGTGAAAATTCGCAAAGGGCGCGAGGGATTTCAACGAGGCGCCGGAATTCCTTGTCGAATTCTCGTTGAGAAGTCGGGGTCGAGATCGGTCAGCGCTGCCTTGTCGCGGATCTTTGAAAGGTCGCGCAATGTCTCGAAGGACACGCTTGTATCGGTGGCTCCGAGATCATAGGCGTAGTTGGGCAGATAACCGGAAAGGAGGACGCGGGCGTCCAAAGGCACACCAGGATGGATGACCCGAACCATGCCGAAGACCAGGGTAGTGCAGTTGGAGGTCAAAGTGTTGTAGAAGCGGGGCGTCCGCGCCAGATCGTTGGCTGTATCCACATATTCGCGCATCAGCACCCGCGCATTCGCAGGCGTCATCCTCAGACGATAGATCCGGACGTCCTCGCCCCTGATATTGCTGCGCACCCGCACGACATCGCGCTCGTCGGCCGCAATGAGGGCCAGTTCATATTGCTTAAAGAACCCGGCGAGCGGCGAATAGCTCTCATCGCTTTCCTTGCGGGTCTCAATCGAAAACGCAAGCCTGGCGCCGTCGTCAAAGCCGAAGCTGACGATCGTGTGGGCAATGGCCTCGCCGGCCCAGTATGACATGATCAGGTCGACGTCGGTCAAATGCGAGAGGTTGTAGGTCCGCTGTTCCCAGCGCTGATCGAAATCGGTGTCGCTGCGCCAAGCGAAATTGCGCACGTTCTCGACCACAAGGCGATCGCCGTCGATGGTCGCGGTGACGGCGCGCGCGACATCGGGGGTCCAATTCCTGTCGTTGGTTGGCGTTATCGTCGCCCACCATGCAAGAAACAGCGCGAAAGCGGCGGCATAGACCGCGACCGCGAGCCATCGCCTCGGCGTCGCAAGGGAAGCCGCGGCCGTGAGAGCGAACACCAGCGTTGCTCCCGACAAAAGGCCGCGCACTGGGTCGCCGACCCCGCATCGGTACCAGATTGCGATCGAACACCAAACGCCGGTCGATAAGATGGCGATGGTCAGCAGAGCGAAGCCGGTCCAGCGGGCTAGCCGTCGGAAAATCGGCTTCACCTGCGAAGCCCCGCGACATGGCCGGTCGTGTTCACGTTCCGCTGCCGGCGCTACTCCTCGCCCCTCGGAGCGGCGGCGGGTTGGCATTAGCGCTTCTGCCAGCGTACCGGAGCCGGCGCGGCGTTCGCGATGTGGCTCGCTGTCGCCGGCGTTCCCCGGGCAAGTTCTTCGAGCAGAATCCGACGAACCTCGCGAACTGTCAGCGGGTTACCCTGGGTCGAGTGTCCGGAGTGTTCGATCACAAGCTCGGACTCCACCCCATCGATGTGGGCGCTCTTGTATTCCACCACGCCGTCGTTGCGGGTCTCCAACGGACCGTCCTGAAGCGTCGGAATGATCGAGTGGGCGTGGATGCCCGGCGCTACCGGGATCTTGCGCACCGCCTCGATCCCCGGGTTGCCGGGCGACATACCGCTGATGCTGTTAAAGGTCCTCACCTTCAGCGCGTCCCCGGCGCTGGCCAGTACCTCGGCGGTTGCGCTGGCGACGGTCAATGGCAGCGTCACCAGCCGGCTGAACAGGCCGACAATCGTCTGACTGGCCTGGTAACTGCCACCATGGGGGGTGGCTATGAAGATCACCGTCTCGACGAAGGGAAGATGGTGGACGAACACCGCCTCCTTCAGCATCGCCGCGGTTTCCGGCTTCAGGTTCAGCTCGTCGATCGGCTTCTCGCTGACCGCGTCCCAAAGCTTCGTGCCGGAGTCAATCGAGATCAGCTTGGTTAACAACCCGCCCTGACTGTGGCCGATCACCACCATGCGGCCGAGAGCGGGGTCGGCCTGAACGCCGCCAAGGGATTGGACAGCGTCCTTGAGCGATTGACGCAGCACGTTGGCGGACAGCACGATCGGATTGCCGGTATTGTATGTGAAGAACCAGAACTCGTAATGCTTACGGATTTCCTTATCTTCCAGCAGGTCGTTAACCATGTCGCCCCAGCGGAGCGGGCTTGAGGCAGTGCCATGCACCAGCACCACGGGGATACGCCCGTGGCGGTGCGGCTCCAGCGCAAACAGGTGATCGTTGGCCGTGCCGTTTGGCCCGGCCAGCGCGTTATTGAGCAGCCCCGAGAGTTCGCGGGTCCAGCCCCTGCCCTCCACCGCGAACAGAGCCCGCACCGCAGTCTGGTCGTATTCCAGCGGTACGGTGCGCCCGTCGATGCTGATTTCGGTGGTGTCATAGATGGTGTAGAGCGACAGCCGTGCGGTCACCTGCGAACCGGTCAGTTGCCTGCGCGGATCATCCATCCGCAGCACGGCCGAGGTGGGGATGCGTAGGGTCGCCGGCAGCACAAGGCCCTTGTCCGGTTGCGACGCCGGCGCCAGACCGGCGGCCAGCGGCGCGCCGAGTCCCTCGCTGCGGTAGTCGTTCTGGAACCCCTTAAATGTCAGGTTCATCGTCGGCACGAACGAGGTCAGGGTACGGCCGGCAAACTGTAGATTGGCCTGGTCAACGGCCACGTCGACAACGCCGAACGGCACGTCGTATCGACCGCTTTGCAGATTGGCGACGCCGTCGGCGCCCGCTCCGCTCAGCACCTGAGTCAGCGCCAGGTTATAGAAGTCGGCCGCGTGCAAGAACTGTGCGCTGTACGGGCTCGGCCGGGCGGCGTCGCCGGCAGGGAACAGCACGGCGTAGGCATAGAGCGCCGAAGCCAGCAACATCGCCTTCGATTTGGTGCGGCGGCCTTCGTAGTAACTCATCTCCGATAGTGCATAGAGATCCGGCCACGGCATGCTGGAAGCGATGGCCTCGGCACGCAGCGCGGCAATGGTCGCGTCGGGGTATGTATCGAAGTAGTCGAGCAGGGCCGCGCGGCGGAGAACGGTGCGAGTGGATTCACTGAGCTGATCGCTGGACAGAGCGGTGCGGTTCAGTTCGTCATAAGCCGAACGAAGGTCCACCCGATCGACCTGGACCGGGGCCGCACAGGCCGCGAGCAGCAGCAGCAACCCCGCCGCGGCGCCGAGCATCTTGAGCCACCATCCGCCCTGGTGCAGCTCGACTGGCCCGTTCCGCCGGCACCCCATGTCAGCCGGCATTACGCGATCATTCGCATTTTGGGCATCGGCAGATTTCGAATTGGGGCCGACATGCGGCCGACATCGTGATCGATCACAACCGCCGTCGATCGTCCAACATATTCAAAATGTTGGCTGGGGCGGGAGGATTCGAACCTCCGTATGGCGGAATCAAAATCCGCTGCCTTACCACTTGGCTACGCCCCACCGTACTCCGTGCCTTCAAGCCATGGAGTTATGATTATTTTCGCGGCATCCCCCTCGCCTGAACCTATGGCGAGCATGGCCGGGGAGATCGAGGTGTCCGTGGCGACCCTGGCCGAGTTCGCCATCACGCACCTCGGAGCGGTAATCGGAAAAAATAATGTTGCTGGATGGACCGCTCAAGGGTGTCTGCTTGCGTGTCGATACCGAGTTCGATTGCCTGAACTCTGATCCATGGCCCAAACCGCACCCGCATGAAGCCCGGCTACGAAGGTAGCCTTAAGCTCTCCGAAACCCGGAGTAAAGCTTGAGACATCGGTGCAGACGGCAATTGGGTCCCGGTTGATCCGGCGGCGCGATAAACCACTTCCGAATTGATGCCGACTGTGGTCGCTTAGCAGCAGAGGCCTTCGCGGCCGAGCCGGGTCGGATCGATCGCAGTCCAGTTCACCGCGATCGGCCCGCGATGCCGTATCCCGAGTGCGGCGATGAAGGCGTCGTCCAGCACTCGCTGCTCGAACCGCCAGTCGGCGCCGTCCTCCCGGAGCTTTGGCGTGAAATGGATCCGCGGCGGAGACGGCACGAACCAGAACGAGGCAAGATCCTGCGTCAGCCCCTTGCCGGTCGCTTTGATGAACGCTTCCTTCAAAGTCCACAGCCGAAGAAAGCCTCGCGGCCGCTCCGCTTCCGGCAAGGCGGCGAGCCAGGCGGCTTCCTGCGGCGTGAAATAGCGATCGGCCACCTTGAGGTCGATGGTGCGGCCCAGGTTTTCGAGATCGAAGCCGAGCTGCCGATCGGACCCGGCAGCCGCGGCGAGCCCGATCATTCCGATTGTGTGGGACAGGTTGAACGACAGCGGCGCCAGCGCGCCGCCGACCCAGGCGGCCGGCTTGCCGTGCGCTCCAGTGACGAAATCCCAGGCTCCTGGCGGTGCACCGAACGCCGATGCCAGAGCGGCGCGCAGCAGCGCGTGCGCCGCGATGAATTCGATCCGGTTCCGGGCAAACACGAACCGCGCGGCGCGCCGGCGTTCGGCGTCGTCGAGCAAGTCGTGCCACGGCGCGGCCGCCGCCTCGTCGAGCCCGTCCACGCGCATCGTCCACACAAGCACGGGCAGCGCATCGCTCATCGCGCAGAAATACCGTTGTGGCGGCAATAGGAGAAGCGGCGAGGCTTGCCAACCGGGGCCGCACGCGTTATGCGGCGCGATGAGGCTTCTTGCGATTTCCGATTTGCACCTCGCGGCGCAACAAAACCGGGCCGCGCTTTCCGCGCTGCCCGCCAGTCCCGAGGATTGGCTGATCGTTGCCGGCGATATGTGCGAAAGCGCCGAGCTGTTCGCCGCCGCGCTCGAATTCCTTGCACGGCGCTTTGCGTGCGTCATTTGGGTGCCAGGCAATCACGAGCTGTGGCTCACCAATCGCGAGGCCGGGATCGGCGGCAGCCAGCGCAAATACGACACCCTTGTCGCCATTGCGCGACGGCTCGGCGTCGTGACGCCCGAGGACGAATTTCCCGCCTGGCCGCCCGGTGGCGAAATCGTTGTGCCGATGATGACGCTTTACGACTACAGCTTCCGCCCCGATGACGTGCCGCTTGCCGACGTCGTGCGGTGGGCCGCCGAAATAAAAAACGTCTGTGCGGACGAACACCTGATCGACCCGACGCCGGATCTCGGCATCGCTGAATGGTGCGCCCGCCGCTGTGCCGACACGGAGGCGCGGCTCGAACGCGAGTTGCCGGCGGGAGCGCGCACCGTACTGATCGGCCACTACCCGCTGCGCGAGGAGCTGGTCCGGATCCCGCGTATCCCGCGCTTCACGCCATGGTGCGGCACGCGGCGCACCGCCGACTGGCATATCCGCTATCGCGCCGTCGCGGCGGTCAGCGGCCATTTGCATGTGCGCCGCACCGACTGGCGCAACGGCACGAGGTTTGAGGAGGTATCGCTCGGCTATCCGCGCCAGTGGGACGCGACGAAGGGCCTTGCCGCCTATCTGCGCGAGATACTACCCGGCAACGCCGCCGCCGATTGATCGACGATAGATCGGACAGCCGGCGACAGCCCGGAGGACCGACGCTCTGAAGCGGTTTTCTGACAGGCGCGGCCGATGCGCCGGGGTGACCGCTGCCGGCTTCGGTGACCGCCGGCTCGCCGCTGATAATCATTCCAATCCGGCAGACGATCACCAGTCTCGGCTACAAGGCGGCATTCCTGTATTTGGCTCGGCCAGCGCATCAATGTCGTGCGGGTGTGGGCTGGGGTAATCGGATGGAGTAATCAATGGTTCAGCGGCCGGCCGTTATTGGACGCCGGTCATCCCAAAAACCCGGGTCACTCTTCCACGCTGTTTGCAGATCCGCCACCGCAAGCGCCACTGGTTGGTCCAATCTGGGCTTCTTGAGCTGCACCGATGAGCCGGATTGACACCTCCAGCGCGGATCTCTAGGAATATTAAGGCATACGCCGTGCACCCACTCATCGGTGGAGGGGTGGCCGAGTGGCTGAAGGCGGCGGTTTGCTAAACCGTTATACGGTTAACCCCGTATCGTGGGTTCGAATCCCATCCCCTCCGCCAATCCCTGATTTCAGACTGTCTCAGATCGTCGCAAAAACTAGGAACACAGCGGGTCTCGGAAGCCTGACTGTCTTCCGCCGTCTCTCATTGTGTCCTATAATCTCGCTCACGGTGGGGGAATAAATGGGGGAACGGTTGCTTCGAATCCCGCCCGCCACCGTCGCAAGAGACAGCGATGGCACGCACCGGGAAGCTATCAGCAGTTGAGGTACAAAAGGCGAAAGGGCCGGCCGTGCTGCACGACGGCGGCGGGCTCTATCTGCGCGTTACCCCTACCGGCGCGAAATCCTGGGTTTTCCGCTTTCAGATAGAGGGCAAGCGCCGCGACATGGGCCTCGGTGCCTACCCGGATGTCACGCTCGCGAGGGCCAGGGAGAAGGCCGGCGCACACCGGGTGCAGAGCCGCGCGGGCGCCGATCCGATTGCCGCCAAGCGCGCCGAGCGGCAGGCGCAGCTTCTCGCCGAGGCCAAGGGGCGCACCTTTCGCGAAGTCGCCGAGGAATACATTGCCCGCAACGAAGCCGGCTGGCGCAACGCCAAACACCGGCAGCAATGGCGCAACACCCTCGCGACCTACGTTTACCCCACTTTGGGGGAATTGCCGGTTGCGGCGATCGACACCGGGCTTGTCGTGCAGGTGCTTGATCCGATCTGGGCGACAAAGCCGGAAACCGCCTGCGCGGGTGCGCGGGCGCATCGAGGCGGTGCTCGATGCCGCCACGGTGCGCGGTAACCGCGAGGGGCCGAACCCGGCGCAGTGGAAGGGCAATCTCGCGCATATCCTGCCGGCCCGCGCGAAGGTGCGGCGGGTCGAGCATCATGCGGCGCTGCCCTTCGATGATCTGCCCGAGTTTCTTGCGGCTCTCGGCGCGCGGCCCGGCATGGCGGCGCGCGCGCTCGAATTCGTGATCCTAACAGCAGCGCGCACCGGCGAGGCGCTGGGCGCGAGCTGGGGCGAAATTGATATCGAGGCGAAGGTCTGGTCGATCCCGGCGGCGCGCATGAAGGCGGGACGCGAGCACCGGGTAGCGCTGTCGGCAGCGGCGCTCGACATACTCGACCGGGTGCGCCCGCTGGCGCTGACGACAGACGGCAAGCCCGATCCGGCGGCGCCGGTATTCCCCGGCCCGCGGCGGGCGCTGGCGATGTCCAACATGACGATGCTGATGCTGTTGCGGCGCATGGGCCGTGACGATCTGACGGCGCACGGGTTCCGGTCGTGCTTTTCCGATTGGTGCGCCGAGCGCACCGCGTACCCGCGCGAGGTTGTCGAAATGGCGCTCGCGCACGCGATCGCGAACAAGGTCGAGGCGGCCTACCGGCGCGGCGATCTATTCGAGAAGCGCCGTCAGTTGATGGAAGCCTGGGGGCGGTTCTGCACGGCGGCGGCCGCGAGCGGCCGACGTGGTGCCGATGCGCGCCGGGGCATAATCTGAGATTGCGGCGGCTAGGCCGACGGGCCGAACGCGGGCAGCGGGTACGGTGCCGCCCCGAGCACCCTGCGGACAGCGCTATGCGGAGGCGCAAAATGGGAAAACTGCCCGCCGACTTGGTGCCGCTGGACTCTGTGAACAATGAGAGGAACGCCGAGGCGGTAATGGCCGCCATAGAGCGCGCATGGCGGATGGGCCAGGTGGAGCTGTGGGGGTACGAGGGCAACTTCTCGCCGACTCTGAAACCTGTCCCGGCTGATTATGCGATCGTCTGGATGGCTGGGCCGGGCCGCGAGAATGGCGATCATCCCGAGTATCCCGGGCTGGCGTATTACTGCGACGCGGGTGCGTCGCTGCGGCTACGCGAGGACGTGCCGGGCGGCTATCTGCCGCGCGCCGGCATGGCGTCAACGCCGATATGGACGCAAGTGCGGATCAGCCAACGCGAGCTTGGGTACGTGCGGCGTGATGTCCAGCGCGCTCACCGGCAAGCCCGCCCCACTGACGCTGAACTGGACGAGTGGATGAAAACGAACGCGCCCCGCTGGGTAAAACGAGACCTGATCATCGGGCAGTGCCGTCAAGAAATGGGAGCGACTGTGCGAGCAGCGGCAGCAGCATATAACCGATTGCCGGCTGGGGCGCGGCTCAAGCGTGGTGAGAAACCGGGGAAAAAGGAAATCGAACGCTAAATCGAACATCCCCGCTCCCTGTGTTCGTTGTTCTATTTCGACAGCCAGAGAGCGTGTGCATATAAGCCCGACCACCCGAAACCCAAGGTGGCTTGTCAGCGAGGCCACCGAAACCAGGGTGGCTTGATGTTCCCCACCGATATTCAATCGCCGCGCAGACGCCTACACACCATTAAGGATGTATGCGCCGAGGCGCGTATCAGCCGCGCTACCGTCTGGCGTCTAATTAAGAAGGGTACTCTGAAAACCGTCTCGATCGGCCGCCGCACTCTCGTCACCGATGAGAGCTTGCGGCAGCTTATCGAGTATGGCGCGCCGAAAGCTGCGGCCTGACCATGACGGAAACACAAAACCCGGCGCCGCTGGCGGGCGGAGACCGGGGCGGGTGTTTGGTCTGCTCCGCAGCATCCATATGCCCTCCCCGCCCCTAGAACGCAAGCGGAACAACCTCGCTGAGCCTGCCCCATTGACGTGCTTGATATGGTGCGGCGGAGCGACGAGGCGCTCGTACAACGACGCCGATGCCTGGAGCAGCTGCGCGCTCAGGCGGTCGTAGACGGCCGGGCTTTGCGTGAAATCGCCCGCGACCTCGCGGCAGTTCCCGAGGTGGGTGCGCAGGCTGGCGACCGGCTCTTTGCCCCACTCGATCACCTTGACGAGTACGCAGCAGAGTTCGCGTACGACCTCAACAGATCATACCAGAAATAGTGGCGCAGCGCCGGTAAATGGCGCTGCATTGGTTTATGAAATAGGGAGACACGAATGTCCCCGGCCGAATTAGAGCGCGCCAATACGTGGCTTGTCGAGATTGTCGAAACAATAATCGAAGGGGTGAAGTGGCGCCGTGAGGGCGATGAGCAGCATGTCATCGGACACGGCGGTCTAAGTATAAATACAAAGAAGGGTTGCTGGTTCCAGCATTCGACCGGTAAAGGTGGATGGACTGCAATCCATCTGGTCGCGCTCCTGAAAGGCTGCAGCAATACAGCTGCAACCGAATGGGTTGGGGCATTCCTGCGGTCGCATCCCGGGACCGGGAGCACGATACCCGGCGACGGCGATGACGATCGCGAGATAACGAACGCGGCGATCGCGCAAGAGATAATCGACAAGCTGGTTGACCCCGCGGGTACACCGGCAGAGACCTATCTGCGGTCACGTGGCATTACCGGACCCATACCCGATTTTGTCCGATATCTCCCGCACGCCAGGTGCGGGGAAGGCGCCGTGGCTGCACTGCTGAAATCCCATGCGCGGATTGTCGGCGTACAAGTCGGATATCTCGATCCTGACGGCCGAAAAACACTAGTCCCGCCCTACCGCCGTCGGTTCGCGCTGGAGAAGGCGCCCGCCGCGGTATTTGTGATGCCGAAGCCGGACGGCGCGACGGACATCATTGCGGATACGCTGATCGCCGAGGGCCTCGAGGACGCGTTGTCTCTGCTCGAATTGGGCCGGGCAGCGCGCATTATTGGCATTCCCGGCATAGGCACGCTGGCGCACATTCCCGTCAAGAAAGGTGAACGAATTGTCGTTGTTCGGGATGGTGACGACCCCGGATCGGGAGCCGACAAAGGGCTGATCGCCGGTCTCGATCATCTGCTGCTCGAAGGCGCCGTCGTACGGGTGACCGCCACGCCGGCCGGCGAGGATGCGAACGCGTTCCTGCAGTCCGGCGGCACCGCCGCACTCAACGCACTGATCACCGACGCGGAACCTGCCACCTTATCGCTGGACGGCGAGGTCATCCGGTTGGCAAGGCTCGACGCGCTCGACTACGACCAGGAGCGCAAGGTGGTGGCCGAGCGGCTCGGAATTCGTGTCGGCACCCTGGACAAGGCGGTCGCCCGAAAGCGGGCGGCGGAACACCGCGACGACCCCGATGACGCCGAGACCCCGAAGGGGCAAGGGCGCCCTATTGAGCTGCCTGTTATTGAGCCCTGGCCCGATCCGGTGGACGGCGTGGCCCTGCTAGATGATATCGCTGCCGGGTTACGCCGATACCTGGTTCTGGAGCCGCACCAGGCCGATGCCGTGTCCCTGTGGGTGCAGTACACGCATTCCTTCGACAGCTTCGAGATCGCGCCGAAATTGGTGTTGCGGTCGCCCCAGAAACGGGCCGGCAAGACCCGCACGCTCGAGGTGCTGATCAGGCTCGTGGCGAAGCCGCTCGAAACCAGCGGGATCAGTGCTGCGGCCCTGCTGCGCGTGATGGAGAGGTGCAGACCGACCCTGCTGCTCGACGAATTCGACACGATGATGGGGGGCAATGCCGAGCTGGCCGAGACATTACGCGGCATCCTGAACTCCGGGTTCAACCGCGCCTTCGCCCGCATCATCAAAAACGTGCCGCTGCCCGGCGGCGGGTGGGAAGAACGCGAGTTCTCGACATGGTGCCCCCAGGTATTGGCCGGTATCGGCAGCCTGCCTGATACCGTCGCCGACCGCTCGATCCAGATCGAGATGAAGCGGAAGAAACGCAGCGAGACGGTCAGCCGGCTGCGGGCGCGCGATGGTGACGAATTACGGCTGCTCGCCCGCAAGGCCGCTCGCTGGGCCGCTGATCACGAGATCGGACTTGCCGCGGCGGACCCGGAGACCCCGCCGCAGCTTAACGACCGGGCGGCGGACGCATGGTCGCCGCTGCTCGCGATCGCCGATGCGGCTGGTGGAAATTGGCCGGGACGAGCACGGCATGCCGCGGTGCTGCTCTGCGGCGGGGATGACACCGAGACGCCCGAGACCGAATTGCTCGCTGATATCCGCGCTGCATTCGAGGCGAAACGAACCGCCGCAAAGACCGCGGCCGCGATGAAGGTAGCGGACCGGCTCTCCAGCCAAGAGATGCTGGCGTCCCTTCTCGACCTGGAAGACCGCCCGTGGTCCGAGATAAACCGGGGCCGTCCGCTTACCAAGACCGGGCTCGCGGCCAGGCTGCGGCCATTCCACATCAGCCCGATCACGATCCAGCTGGGCGTAGGCCGGGACGCCCCAAAGGCCAAGGGCTATTACCGGAGAGCGTTTGAGGATGCGTTTGCCCGATATCTTGCGCCACTGCCCCCAGATTCCGCCGATCAGACCGTTGAACCGGCAGACTCCGCAGAAAATAAGGGGTTTCAGGCTGATTCCGAACCGTTGCACGCCGACGGGTGTTACGGTTCGAAAACCCCCGAAAACCCCAGCAATTCCGCCGAGTACAACGGTTCAACGGTTCAAAACGACGAAACTGAGGGGGTGCGCGAAGATACACCGGAAAGCAGCGCGTCGCGGCGTCACCCGAACGACGATGCGGGGCCAAACGGGGATGCCGGGCTGAACGGTACCTCAGGGCCGAACGGGCATGCCGTGCCAAACGGCCACGCCGATCCCGACGAAATTGACGATCTTGATGCCGCGATCGTCGCCTACGCGCGGATGCACCCGCAGAAGTCGCCGGCGGCCATCGCGAAGCACTTCGGGCAGCCGAAGGCGGTTGTCGAAACCCTGCTGGCCGCTGCGCCATGACGGGCTGGCTGGACCTGCGCAAGGCGGTGCGCGAGGCTCACCGGCTCGGCGCGGAATTCCGGATCGTCGGCGCCGATGTTGAGATCGAGGGCGAGCTGCCCGGTACCCTGCGCGCCGCGCTGCCCGCAAACCTGCTGCGGCAATACCTGGGCGCCATCCGCGCCGACAAGGAGGCGATCTCGTTCCTGCAGCGGCTCGAGGTTGAGGCGGTCCTGGTCGAGAACATCGCCGGCGCCGACGCCGCGATGGCCGAGCTGACCTGCGTCGACATGATCGGCATCGATGTTGAAACATCGCCGCCCGATGCACGGCCAGCCCCGGTCCGCATCAACGCCGATGGCTCGGTGTCGGCCATCCAACCCCAGCCCAACGGGGAAGGCCTCGATCCCCACCGTGCTGGAATTATGACGCTGCAGCTGTACGCCGGCATCAACAGAGCATTCGTGTTCCGGGGCGCCGCGCTGACCTACGTCGTCAACTCGCGTTGGCTATGCGAGCAGCACCTGGTCGCGCATAACGCTGGGTTCGAGATCGCCTTCCTGCGGCAGCACAGCACCCCGCCAAGCAACGTGCGGGCGCGCTACTCGGTCGAGTGCACGCTGCAGCTCGCCGGCCTGCTGTATGGGTGCTGGAACCGGTCGCTGGCTACAGCCAGCCTAAACACGTTCGGCATCGCGCCGCCGAAAACCCTGCAGACCTCGTGCTGGTCGGCCCCGCAGCTGAGCCCCGGACAGGTGGCCTACGCCGCAATCGACGCGGTGCTGGCGCACGATTTGTGGCAGGCGATGCGCCCGGTCGTCGAGGCGAAAGGCCGGCTCGCCGCGTACGAGCTACAGCGCGGCGCCGTCCCGGCGGTCGCCGATATGCAGCTGCGAGGCTTGGGGTTCGACCGGGATGAGCATGCCCGTCAGGTCGAGAACTGGTCTCGCGAACTGGCCGAAGCCCGACGCTCATATCAGGAAATGACCGGCAAGGCGCCGCCGACAACGCCCAACGATATCCGCTTATGGCTGGCCGAGGTTGCTGCAGATCGCATCGCCACATGGCCGCGCAGCGACACCGGCGAGCTGTCAATCGAGAGGAAACATCTGAAGCGGTTGGCGGTGTCCGACATCCCGACGGCCAAGCCGGTCCTGTCGATGCTGGCAATGCAGAAACTGATCTCGATATTCGGGTCGAAGCTGGTCGAATTCATCAATCCCGCAACCGGTCGCATTCACGCCAGCTACAACATCGCCGGCACGAAGGCCGGCCGCTTCAGCGCGGCAAAGCCCAACTTGCAACAACTGCCGAGCGCCAGGGCACCGGATTTCCGCAAGGCGATCGTGGCGGCGCCCGGGAACGTGCTGGTTGGCGGTGATTGGAGCCAGATCGAATTGCGCGCTGTCGCCTGGATCAGCGGCGACCCGGAGCTGACCGCCGTGTTTCGCGACGGGCGCGACCTGCATAGTGAGACGGCGGCGGCGATCTCCGGCACTCCGGTAAGCGACATCACCAAACTCCAACGTGCCGCCGCAAAGGCGGTTAATTTCGGCAGCATCTACGGGATCGGCGCCAAAGCGCTAGCCGCCAACGCCTTCGATAGTTACGGCGTCGAGATGTCGGTGCCGGAGGCGCAGCAGGCCCTCGATCGGTTCTTCGCCAGATACGCGACGCTGCGGGACTGGATGCGCGAGCACGCCGATCTGTGTCAGGCCCGCGGCTATGTCGAGATCGGTGTCGGCCGGGTTGTCGAGGTGAACTGGGAAGTTGGCGGCCGGCTCACCTTTCAACAATGCTGCAACTTGCCGGTCCAGGGCGCGGCCGCCGACGCAATGCTGCGGGCGATCGCGATGGTGTTCCGCCGGCTCCACGGCATTCGGGGCGGACTGGTCGCGAGCGTGCACGATGAACTGCTCCTAGAAGTCACCGAGGGGGACGCTGAAACCGCGCGGCAAGTCCTCGAGGAAACAATGATCGAGGCGTTCGAGCAGACCTTCCCCGGGGCACCGACGAACAAGGTAGTCGAGGTGCAGGTCGGCCGGACGTGGAAGGATGTGAAATGACCCCCGCGGACGCCGATACCTTGCGCTACCGCCTCTCCGCGCTACAGGCCGATGCGCTGCGCCAGCTTGCGGCGCTCGACGGCATAGACGCCGGGCTGTTGCGGGTTGTCGCTGACACCGGCGCGGCACTCGCGGCGCTCAACGAGGTTGATGCGGCGCACGAGCCATGACGCTACCGCCATCATGCACCTTCGGTGAGCGTCGGCTTCGGGCGTGTCGGGAAGTTCCTCGGCTGGGAAGAGATCGATGTGCGCGTCGTCCCGGTCACGGGCATCGCCGCCGGCGTTGATAACGCAAGTTGTTTGCGCTACTATTGCCGAATGATTGAAGGGCTAATCCGCTGGGCTACCGTCGCCAGGATTGAGGAAGGAACGGATCGTGCTGCCGCGGTAACGAGCGATCGCGGTCGAGGTTGTTATGAGCGCGTCTGAAAATACAGGGACAAACCAGGGTGGCCGCTTCAAGCCAGGCCAGTCAGGCAATCCGGCCGGCAAGCCGGCGGGCGCTCGACACCGCGCGACACTAGCGATCGAGGCGCTGTTTGAAGGCGAGGCCGAGGCGATCGGCCGAAAGTGCATCGATCTTGCGTTGGGCGGCGACGGTATCGCCTTGAGGCTCGTGATGGAACGTCTCGTGCCGCTACGCAAAGGCCGACCCGTACAATTCGATATGCCGGATGTCGACGGCGTCGCCGACTTGTCGAACGCGCTTGGCGCAGTGTTGAAAGCCACCGCGGCCGGTGTGCTGACACCAGAAGAAGCGGCGTCGATATCTCAAATCCTCGACGCGCGCCGCCGGGCGATCGAAACAGCCGAACTCGAACGGCGCATTGCCGACCTGGAGGCGGCGCCGACATGAGCGTTCTCAGCCGCCGCGTCTCCACCCTAGAGAGACGTCGCCCGCCGGTGCGCCCCCTGCCATCGCCGGAGGAGGAGATAGCGCGGGTTCGCGCCATGCTGAACGCCGCGTTCGGCGAAGAAGATTTTGCGGCGGCGCAGGCCCTCGAGGCGGACGCAACAGAGCGGAAGGAGACGATAAGCGCCGCCCTTAACGGCGGCCCAGGCGAGTGAGGCGCTACGGTCTCCGTCGAGCCCATGCGATTTTCCCAGAGAACATGACCGATCTTGCCGGCGGTGCTCTGTCTTTCCCCCATTATATCCCCCACCAGCTTGGGCGGTACGCCTTGAACAGGGTGATTTACAACGGGGGCAGTTGATTGGGCTGCGCGCCTCCGGTGCTCCAAGTAAACCGGTGTCACGGCGAAAGTTGCAGGAGCCGGGCCCCGTCCTAAACCCGCATTCCCCCGATGAAGTGGGCATTTTGAGCGCACTCGCGACGATTATGGTTTAGAATTCAGCATCTTACCGGCGGCCAACTGGGGCGACAACGGTGGACCCGACGGGTGAATCGAACAACGAGGCGCTGAGGCTCGATTTCGACCGCCGCCTGATGCTCCAATTTCGCGGTTCTACGATTACCTCTGATGCCGGACTGCTGGCTTACCGCGAATTGGACAACACGCTGTGTCTGACCGACACGGTGGCTGATAGGCTGGCCGACATGCGTACGGCATAGTGCCGATGGTTGGCGTGCGGTGCTGGAGCCGGTGATCGCGCGTCACCGGGGCATCGTGAAGCGCCTCTACTTCCGGGGCGATGCGGCGTTCGGCAATCCCGAGATGTACGAGTACCTCGAAGCCCAAGGTGTCGGCTATGCGATTCGACTGCCCACCAACAGGGTGTTGCAGGACAAGATCGCATACTTGCTCAAGCGCCCCGTCGGGCGACCGCCGCACGAGGTACGGCGCTACTACACCAGCTTTCGCTATCAGGCGCAGAGCTGGAACAAGTCGCGGCACGTCGTGGCGAAGGTCGAGTGGCATCCGGGCGAGCTGTACCCGCGCGTCGGCTTTATCGTCAGCAATCTGCCGCGGTCTGCCGAGGGTATCGTTGCCTTCTACAACCAGCGCGGCACGTGCGAGCAGTACATCAAAGAGGGCAAGAACGCGATCAAGTGATGGGGTGGACGGCCCCGATCGCGGCATCATCGGCTGCGGCGCCCGCTCGGGCTGCGGATCGATCTTCGCCAGCGCGCTCTTGATCGGCCGCCAACGCGGCGCCATCGGGTAGCGGTCGGCCGCGATGGCGGCCCGCAGAAAAGCGGCCAGGGCGGCGCGCTCGGCTTCCGTGAAATCGACAGTGGGCATGGCGGGGATATGGCGATGCGGCGACAGCGAGACGATACGGCGCCGTTGACGTTGGGCCAAGCGGCGGCGGGCCATGTTCGGCTGATCGTGTGGTGCAAGGCTTGTTCGCACCGGTTCGAGCCCGATCCGGCCGAGCTGGTCGAGCGGCATGGCGACGCGGCCACCGTGATCGATTGGGCCGCCCGGCTCCGCTGCTCCCGGTGCGGTGCGCGCGAGGCCGATTTCGTGGTGACCGGGGCGCGGCGGTAAACTGCGCCTCGCCATTCACCGGTCAGCATCGGCATGGGCCGGCCCGGACGCGGCGGCCCGCGCCAACTTCTTCCTTGGCGCCGCTTTTACCTCGCATAACCCACCGAAAATATAGCTGACCTCTCTGGAACTGCGAGCGCCCAGGTTCTAAATC
>CAWJZU010000036.1:0-33698 GCA_963847345.1 uncultured Alphaproteobacteria bacterium
CAAGTGGGTCTGCCGGCATTCTTGTGAACCCGCCGACGACGTATCTAGTCTAAAACTCCTTGAAGAAGCCGCCCGCCGCGATAGGCCGCACCGCCGCCGAGGCGCTCACGAACGGGTCGTGGCACGATGATCCGCCCATCCGGTCGCCTTCCGGTGGTGTCACGGCATGCCGTCGCGGTGCATCGCCGCGAGCACCGCGACGGCCGCCCGGGTCCCGGCGTCCGCGTCGCCGAACGCCTGCCGCCTCGTCTCGATCAGCTCCGATTGCAGCCAGTACGCCTCGCCGCGCTCGCCGAATTGCCACAACATCGCAGCGAGGTTCGCGAGCGCAATCAGCGTGTCGGGATCGGCCGGGCCGAATTCCTGATGCAGTGTGTCGATCGCGTGATCGAGCAGCGCCCGCGCTCCGGCCAAGTCGCCCTGCGCGGCGATCGTGCCGGCCAGATTATTCATGGCGCGCAACGTGTCGCGTCCAATATCGCCCCACGCCTGGCGGCCGCGCGCCAGCACCTCCTCCTGCATCAGGCGCGCGGCGTCGAGATCGCCTTGCGCGCCGGTCGTCGCCGCCAGCTTGCCGAGCGCCTTCAGCGTATCCCCGTGCGCCTCGCCAAGAGCGCGCCGGCGCGCTTGCAGCACGTGCTCCTCGATCGCCCGCACCTCGGCGAGCCGGCCGCGCGTCCACAGCATTTCCGCCAGTTCGAGCATTGCGGCCAGGGTTTCGGAATGTTCGGGGCCGCGCTCGCGGCGCAGCGACTCGAACCGCGCCTCCATCTCGGCCAGGGTGTACGGTCGGGGTTCGTTCAAAACGGTCTGTCTCCCCTCTCTATCCATTTCCGCCGGGTTCGCCTTTCGCGGCATCGCCGTCCTTCGTGAGGTCGCGGTAGACGGTCCAACCGAACGAGGCAAGGCCGAAGATCAGCGCGGCGATGGAGACGGATCGGTCGAGCTAATCGCAACAGCACTGCCCGCCGACCCCGGTGGGCGTCGCCGCAGTGTCGTTTTCGAGGAACTCGCGCCGCGGCTGGCCACGATCTATCACGGAATTACCGGCGAACAGGCCCCGATCTCGGCGCGCGCTGGCGCGCCCGAAGGGCGATTTTTCCGTTTCGCTGCCGCCGTCGTCGCTTGGCTCAGCGCCGCGGCTAGCGAATGCTCCGATGTCACGCTCAATTTACCGCCGAGTGATGGCGCTTTGCGGATGGCCCTGCGTCGCCTGGAGCAGGCGAACACAACCCCGAAATCAAAATAACAGGTGGTGTTCGGTAAATAGCCGGCAATCCGCATTCCTCGATATTCAGCACGGTTCCCGCTCAATTACATAACCGCTACCAAAAATGCGTTTCGAAGGCGCGACCCTCGCCGATCCGCTCGAAGGCGCCGGTTACGGCCAGTGCAACGCGTGCATCATGCGCCGCGCGGATGGGACGCCGTGGATACACAGCTTCGCCCACGGGCGGACCGTCTACGAGTTGCGGTTGGATGCGCGCGCTGCCGAAGCGGCGCTGGCCAACAGCTCGAAGGAAGAGACGGCGGCAACATTCGTTCGTGTTGTGCTCGCTGCCGACCTCGACGCGGACGAGATGGAGCGGCTCCGCGACATTGCCGGCACCCGCAGCGGCGTCGGGAAGCGCGCGCTCGATGTAAAGCTCAAGCATGCCCGCCGGGAGCAGGCCGAGCGGCAAGCCACGGCTGAGCGCGCCCGCCGCATCGTCGAACGCCAAGACCCTCGGCCGCAGCTCGCGGCGCCTGCCGCCGATGCTGAGTGGTTGCCGCAAATGCAGGCGCTCAACGAGGTGCGTGGCCGGTCGCGCGCTCCCGAACGCCGATGCGGGACGCCGAAGGAGTCGTCGTACACGTACGTGTGCGCCGGGTTTCAAAGTTGCGCCTTTTGACGCCTTGGGAATCGAACGAATGCGACAGCGCCGAGACGCGGCTCCCTGCGCCCCAACAGCAGCTTTTGACGCGTCTCGAGGAGATCGCGCTCACCGAACTGATCGAGCGCCATATCGAAATGTCGATGCCGCTACCGGTCGGCCGTCCATTTACCGGCGCCATTCGTCAAGCACTTGCCGCCGCCTGGTCGCCGAGCGAGGAGGAGCGGCGCAAGGCTCTGTTCTCCTATCTTCGCGAAGGCGTGGGTCTCCAAAACACAGCCTGTTATGCGATTGGTAAGCATCGGGCGAGGACCGCGATGGGTTGGTGATCAAGCGGCAGCGGCTTGATGTTGGATCGGCTTCCAATGCCGGGGCAGAAGCTCGTCGAGGCGGGAGGCGGGGTGGTCGGCGATGCGGGCCAGCACGTCGGTGAGCCAGGCCTGCGGGTTGATGTCGTTGAGCTTGGCGGTGGCGATCAGGGTGTACATCGCTGCGGCCCGCTCGCCGCCGCGGTCGGAACCGGCGAACGTCCCGCACATACGTCCATAATCGCGCGGTGATCGTCTTGCCCCTGGCGAGTAGCGGCACCGTGGTGTCGTCGCCGTGCGCGCGCTCGGCGGCGAAATACGTGGCGGCGGATCAGCTCGGTTACCGCCGTCAGTGCGCGCCCGAGCTTCTCCTGAACCTGCAGCGCCAGGCTGTTCATGCCGCGCCGCATGTCGGTGTGGCCGACCGCCAGCCACACCCGCACCCCGGACCGGGATCATCGCCGCGAAAGCGCTTTGACCACCGCCGTCGTCAATACCGCCGGAACCGAGCCCGCTATCCGAACCCGAACCTTGCCGGTCAGCTCGATTTCGATTGCCGGCTCATCGCACGCCGGACCGCCCGCTGCCGTGTCGGGCGGTGCGATCAGCACCGGCGCAAACCCGTTCGCGACGGCGCGCAATTCCTTGCGCCAGCGATAGATCTGCCCAGGCCCGACATCGGCGCGACGGGCCACCTCGCTGATCACCGCCCCCGGCGCCAAGCTCGCACCCGCAATCGCCCGTTTCTGTTCCTCGGACCAGCGCCGCCGCCGTTCCGGCCCGGTGATCACCTCAACTCGCGCCATCGCACCGTCTCTTGCACTGGTGCACCCACTGTCATTTGCACCGGTGCTATAAGACGACCCCGACAGCGCGCCTCAACGCAAAGCGGCACTCAGCGGACGGTTACACGAATACGGCAATCTCCGCATAGGACAACGCCGCGTGATGCTCGACGCGCCGCACCTTTGACGGCTTCGGCAACAGGTTTTCAAGATGCCCGCGCCAGCGCGCCGGATTCTCGCCCTGCCGGTAGCCGCGCGCCGTTGCCCAAATCGAGAATGCTTTCAATCCGGCCGCGGACCCGGCTCGCGGTTTCCGGCTTCGTCGCCCAAATCGGCTCGACGGCCTTCAAGCTCAGAATGGCTTTGACAGCGCCAATTTGGGGATGGGTGCGGATTACGGCGAACGGTGAAGTGGCGGAGGGAGATGACCCGCAAACAAACTCTCTCTCCCTGTAATCGCGCGTAAACACGGTTCGCTACGCGAAAGCCTGCGAAGCGGTCGTCAATTCACGTGACTGAGCGAAATGTCGGCCGATAAAATCCGCGCACGGCGCGTAGTCGTCATCGTGCGTCTCCGCAAGCCCGTCTGAAGATCACTCAGCCCTCCCTGATTTACAGGGGCTCTCGTCGCAACCATCAATCCAGGCGCGTTCGCGAGCCTAATTAAGACACGCAGGGCGGGAGGCGACAATGCCGACAATTCCACAGCGCGGGGATTTTGTACGCGTCCGCAGTCGACGAAATGCTCGACCCGCAACGGTTCACGCGCGGCGTCCCAGTTCGGCCGCGCGAGCTCGATGCGGTCATGGTTCGCCGCCCTAAATCCGACCTACGGCATTTCGGAGAGAAATTTCCGGAGAGGGTCGTCGACACGATCGTCATTGCCGATTTGCGGGCCGACGCCCCGGAACTGGTTCTTTCCCGCAAGCTCGCCGAATATGGCGAGGTCATCCGTGCCCGTACGGCAAATCTTCCGCCACGGCAGGCCGGCTACATCCGCCTTACCTTTGTCGGCTTGCAGCAGCGGCTTCTCTCGTCAATTGCCGCCCTTTGCAAAGACCTGGAGGTCCATCGCAAGGGCTCCAACGCGCCGACGCTGACGGGACGACTGCCGCAGCGGCGGCATTCGTCCATGGCATCGTCGAGGCAGAGGATGAGCCCACCGACGAACTCGACGGAGAGAAGCTGATCCAGGGGGAGGAGGACCAGGGGGAGCAGGCAATTCGAGGTCCGACTTGTTCGTCGCGCCGAGGGGCAGCCAGCGATGGCGCGCCATGCCCTCTATTGACTCGGCCCGAGCTGTCTTTCACGGTTCGCGAGGTATTCTTCAGCTCCGGACCATGTACAGCCCATGAGCCCGTCGGACGCTTCGTGGCGACAATTGATCTCGAGAGTGCATGGCTCCGGTCGCAAGGCTGCGCTCGCGATCACCGGGGGTGGCAGCGGGGCGGTCGGCGAGTTGCTTCGTGTTCCCGGCGGTTCTCGGCTGCTGATCGAGGCGCAAATTCCCTATGACGCGCTGGCGCTTGCGTCGTTTCTCGGTTTTGCACCGGCACGGGCCTGCAGCGCTGAGGCCGCAATCGAGATGGCGCAAACCGCACGGGAACGTGCCGCGAAGCTGGTGCCGCCGGGCACCGATCTGGTTGGCCTCGGCGCGACGGCGGCGTTGGTGAGCGATCGCCCGCGTAAGGGTGAGCATCGATTTCACATCGCGTTTTCCGGCTCCGCCGGAATCGCGCATTGCACTTGCGTGCTGGCCAAGGGCCGGCGTGATCGTGCCGCTGAAGAAGACCTCGTTACGCGTTCGATTGTCCTGTGGCTGGCTCGCGCATGCGGGATTGCGGCAGCGTCGCCGCGCAGTTTGCTCGATCCGGATGAACATTATGCAGAAGCGGTCGTTGCGGCCGCGGATACGATTGATCAGCTCCTGGCGGGCGAACTCGATCGCGTCACCGTGCAGCCCGATGGCCAAATGATCCTATCGGCGCCGCAACCGTTCGTGCTGTTTCCAGGTTCTTTCAACCCGATGCATGAAGGACATGTATTGCTGGCGCGGGCCGCCGAAGAGCTTACTCAGCAGCCCTTGGCATTCGAAATCTCTGTCACAAACGTCGACAAGCCGCCGCTGGCGGGCGACGCGGTACGAAGCCGGCTTGCACAATTCGCCTGGAAGTCGCCGCTCGAACTCACAAGAGCGCCCACCTTCGTCGAAAAATCGCGCTTGTTTCCGGGGGCTAGGTTTGTGGTCGGCGTGGATACAGCAGAGCGGCTGTTCGGGCCGAAATATTATGGCGATGACGCGGCTCGAATGCACGATGCGCTTGAGGAAATCGCCAATTCCGGGGGCAGCTTTTTGGTGGCCGTGCGCATCGACGCGACCGGGCGCGTCCGCGCGCTGAACGACATCCCCGTACCGCGGCGCTATGTCGATCTGTTCACCGAAATCCCTGAGCATCGTTTCCGCGTTGACGCCTCATCATCCGAGATTCGCGCGCGCGGACGTGCGGTTGGTTGTTGATAGCGAGCCCCGCAGACCGGGCTGCCGGGGCCGGGGCCGCGCGTGCGCGACGCGGTGGACCCGCTCCTCACACCGGTGTCCACCAAGCTCGCTCGTCAGGCATTGCGATCACTGATCAGGCGGGCTGCTTACGGTTGCTAACCGGCATCGCAAAGCATCGACCGCGCTTGGCGTCGGCCGCGCTCCCGACAGAGTTGCGGATGTTGCCGGTTAACGCCCGACCTTCAGACAGCTGCTCAGTTCAGTAATACACCGACCGGCCAGCCCCGCCGCCTGCCGCCACCAACTCGCCGGACACCGCCCAGGCCTTTTCCGAAGCCAGGAAGACCGCGACAAACGCGACCTCCGAAGCGTCCACCATGCGGCAGATGGCATTGCCCCGCGGCGAGTCAGGAGCAAAGTCGCGCCGCTCCGCCTCTTCCGGCGATACGCCCAGCTGGGCGGCGCGGGCGGCGAGCAGGCTCGGCGTGCGCTCGGTGCGGGTCGTGCCGGGGTGGATGCAATTGACCGTGATCCCGTGACGGCCCAGCTGTACCGAGAGCGTTTTTGTCATGTGCACCAGGGCGGCATTCCGGGCACCGCCGCTTAGATTGCCCGCGTTGCGTGCATTGCCGCCGCTGATGTTGATGATGCGGCCCCAGCCCGCCGTCTTCATGAACGGGATAATCGCGCGGGAACAGCGCAGCGCTCCGACATACTTGACGTTGAAATCCTCGATCAAATCCTCGTCGACGACGGTTTCGATCGGACCGGTCGCGGTGGCCGAGCCTCCCGGCGCGGACCCGCTGTTGACCAGGATGTGCAGGCCGCCCAGCTGCTGTGCCGCTTCCGCCACCATGCGGTCCACCTGCTCCTTGCTGGTGACATCGGCCGCGAGCGGAACGATGCGCCGGTTCGTCTCGGCAGCCAACTCCCGCGCCGTCGCCTCCAGATCCGGCTTGTTCCGCGCCACGATCGCCACATCGGCCCCTTCGCGTGCCAATTCCCGCGCGATGGCTTTGCCAATCCCCCGACTTCCGCCGGTCACAATCGCATGCCTGTCCTGCAATCCGAGTTCCATGGCATTGTCTCCATTGTCAGAGTGGCCGTGATTTTGCTGCTCCACTGCTCATTGTTCTTTCTCAGGGAACATGGCGCAAGGGACGCCATATGCGGGGCGACGCATCGAAGGTGACTACAGGCCTGCGGCAGAGCCGGCGATGCTCCTCGCCTCGCCCCGATCGCGGGCAGCGAACACCTCGTCGAGAATGGTGAGGGCTTCCTCGAGTTCGGCGTCCGTACTTGACCATCGGCGGCACCAGGCGGATCACATTGGTGCGGGCATGACTACCCCGCGCCTGCACCATAAACCCTTGGACTCGAATAGCCGCACTGCCTCCCGGCACATCTGATTGGCGGGCTCGCGGGTCGCGTCATTTCCGATCAGTTCGATGCGGAGCATACGCCGACGGCCGCACGCATTGCCGATAAACTTGCAGCGGCGCGCCATCGCGCCGACCCCGCTCGGGCCGAAGCCCGGGCGCTATTGCAGAAGACGACCCTGACCAGGCAAGATTGCATAGGATTTCGGCTTGGCTGGTCGACCAAATGGCGGAGGCGGTGATGAACGGTTCGGGCCAAAATTTCAACACCGACCGGCGCGATTTTCACGCCGTGCCGATTCCCGCCGAGTTCCGCTACCGTCTCTGAGCGGGCCCGAGGAGAGCCGCCGTCCCAGCCTTCAATCTTTAGCCAAAAGGTGGTTACCATGCCGATACCGATCAACGATGGCGCCTTTGAGTATCTGCTGGCCCGTGCCGGGCTCACCTTGACAGACGCCGAAAAGGCCGAGCTGAAGGCGGTCTGCGACGGTATTGCGGCGATGGCCGAGCGCGTGCGCAAGCCGCGCGGCCGCATGGCCGAGCCGGCGATGACCTACGGCTTTGCCGACGAGGACCTGCAATGACCGCCGCCATCCCGACAATCGCCGAGGCGGCACGGCAGATCGCGGCGAAACGGCTGTCGCCGGTCGAGTTGACCAAGGCTTGTTTCGAGCGCGTGCGCGCGCTCGACGACATGTTGCACGCCTTTGTCCACCTCACCGAGGAGCGAGCCCTCGCCGAGGCACGCGCCGCCGAGGCGGCGATCATGGCGAACGGTCCGTCGGGCCCGCTACACGGCATTCCGATTGGCCTCAAGGACATTGTCGACACCAAGGGCATCCCGACGACTTGCCAGTCGAAGCTGCTGCAAGACAACATCCCCGACACCGATGCGACTTGTGCCGAAAGACTGGCCGCCGCCGGCGCGGTGCTGATGGGCAAGCTGACGACGCACGAGTTCGCCGATGGCGGCCCATCATTCGACCTGCCGAAGCCGCCGACGCGGAATCCGTGGAACACTGACCATTTCACCGCTGGCAGCAGCAGCGGCACCGGTGCGGCGGTCGCCACCGGCATGATCCTGTGCGGCATCGGCACCGATACTGGCGGATCGATCCGCGGCCCGGCGGCCTATTGCGGCATCGCCGGGTTGAAGCCGACCTACGGGCTGGTCAGCCGCGCCGGAGTCGCACCGGCAGCGTTCAGCCTCGACCATATCGGGCCGATGGCGTGGACGGCCGAGGATTGCGCGCTGATGCTGCAGGCGCTCGCCGGCCACGATCCGCGCGACCCGGCCAGCGCCAACCGACCCATCCCGGATTATGCCGCGGCGCTGGGCGGCGCGATCAAGGGCGCCAGGATCGGCGTGATTCATCATTTTCACGAAACCGATCACAAGGTCAGCAACGACACGCAGCGCGGAATCACCGCCGCGATCGAAACGCTGCGCGGGCTTGGCGCGGAAATCCGCGAGGTGCAGCTTTCGCCGCTGCAGGACTGGCACGCCTGCGGCTCGCTGATCTCGATCGTGGAGCGCGCCGCCGCCTACGAGGAATGGTCGCGCACCCGGTTGCCCGATTTCGGAGAGCGGATGCGCACCCGATTGATGCTCGGCGCGTTCGTTTCCGGCGTGGACTATCTGCAGGCGGTGCGGCGACGGCGTGAGCTGCGTGCCGAATTAAAGGCGGCAATGACCGATCTCGACGTCGTCGTGACTGCGGTCTTCCCGGCCGAAGCGCCCCGGATCGACGCGCTGCCGAAATGGGACGTCTTCCAGCAGCCGAGCTTCATGATGCCGTTCAACGTTGCCGGGTATCCGGCGATATCGGTGTGCTCGGGCTTTGGCGCCGGAGGTTTGCCGCTGGCGATCCAGCTCGTGGGCAAGCCGTTCCAGGAGGTAACCGTGCTGCGCGTTGCCGACGCCCTCGAGAAAGCCACTCCATTCCGCGACTGCCGTCCTCCCGCAGCCTAACCGCAGCCGAAAGGCAACGTATATCATGGCAAACCAATCGTCCTATCTGTACGCTGGGCTGGCCGGCGAAACCGGGCCCGGCCGGGTCGTCGAACTCGGGGCTGTTCCGGCTCGCCGATGGCGGCAACGAGTGGGAGGCGCTGCAGCGCGGCCTGCCAGAAAGTCCGGCGATCCGCGCGCTGGCGGTGCATCCGCAAGACGCGGCGATCATCTATGCCGGGACGCAGCACGGCCCTTATCGCAGCGCCGACCGCGGCGAGCATTGGGAGAAGGTGGAACTGCCGGATCACGGCCTGCCGGTGTGGTCGATCCTGTTCCATCCACATGATCCCAAGACGATCCTGATCGGGTGTGAGAATTGCGAGATCTACCGCAGCGATGACGCCGGTGAGCGCTGGACCCGGCTACCAGTGAGCGTGCGCTTCCCGGATATTACGACGGCGCCAGGCGCCAACCCGGCCAAGCGGGTGCTGATGCTCGATGCCAGCACCAGCCAGCCAGACTACCTCTACGGCGCGATCGAAGTCGGCGGCACGATCCGCTCGACCGACGGCGGCGAGCACTGGGAGAACCTGAGCCACGGCCAGTACATCAACGACGACATGGTCGACATGCACGGTGTGCTGGCGAGCCGCTGGCATCCGGGAACCGTGTTCGGCATCGCGCGAGCCGGCATGTGGCGCAGCGTCGACGGCGGGGACCACTGGAGCCATGTGCCCCTAGAGCCGCTCAACACGAAGGGGCAGATCTACTGCCGCGATATCAGGGAAGTACCGGGCAACCCGCGTCACCTGTGGTGCGCGGCGGGCTCCGGGTTCATCAGCGATCTCGGCATTTTGCTGCGCAGCCGCGACGGCGGCGACAGCTGGACGCAGGTCGATGTCGGCGGGCCGGTGCCGCACACGATGTTCAAGATCGCCTTCGACGAGCGCCAGCCGAACCTGATGTCGTGCGCCACAAACGGCGGGGACGTGTGGACCAGCGGCAACGCCGGCGAGAATTGGACGCCGCAACCGCCACCGCCTGGCGGCACCCAGATCTACGCTCTGGCCCGAGGCTGAGAGCGATTGTCTCGTCGACCCGATCCTGCACGACATCGCGGCCCACGAGCCAACCGGCGCGTCGCCCGGCGGCACGAGCGGTTCTTGGTAACAAGGTGATTTCGGGTAGGCTGCCGATGATGCAGAGCGCGCTCCTTGACGTGCACCAGCCGATCCCCGGCTACAGCCGCACTCTGACCCGGATTGACGAATGGATTGGATCACTGATGCCGTAAGCGGCGCGCGCTTGATACAGGCGATGGTGCCGATGCGAGACGGCGCCCGTCTCAACACGTTCGTCTTCCTGCCTCCGGAGGGCGCGCGCTTCCCGGTAATCCTGCATCGCACGCCTTACGGGATCGCCGCAGCCGACGCGCGCGACAAATTCGATGTCCTTCATGCTTGGCTGCCGAACCCGGCCGAGCCAATGCGCGGTTCGATCCTGCGCGGCTGGCGCGCAATCACGGCGCACGGCTACGCCGCCGTCTACCAGGACTGCCGCGGCCGCCACGGCTCCGAGGGCGAGGACCGAGTCTATGCCGACGACGCGGCGGACGGCCATGACACGCTTGACTGGATCGCGGCGCAGCCTTGGACGAATGGCCGGGTCGGCATGTCGGGCTCGTCGGCCGGCGCCACGACAACCTTCGCCGCCGCCTCGACCCGCCACCCGAGCCTGTGCGCGTTTTTCGCGCAGGCCGGCGGCTCCAGCATCTACGACGACGTCGTCTATGAGGGCCAGTCGATCGAAATGGAACGGCTGTGGCTGTGGGTGTCGCGCAATATTCCCGGCCTCTCCGCCTCGCACCGCGCCACGCTGATGCAACGCTTCGGGATCGGCGCCGCCGAACTTGACGCGGCAGCCGAGCGCGCGGCGGCGCGATACACCAGGCTCGATGCGGCGCGCGACGCCTCGCCACCCTTCGTCAATTCGCCCGACTGGATGCGGCTGCCGCTGGCCGGCACGCCCGATTTCGCGACATGGCAGCCGTTTCTCGACGAGATTATCAGCCACCCGGCGCCCGACGATTTCCGCAGAAAGCATAATTTCCGCCGGACGATCGACATCCCCGGATTTCACGTCACGAGCTGGTTCGACATTTTCCAGACCAGTGTCATCGCGGCGTTTCAGGACATCCAGGCGCGCACCGGCACGCAGAAGCTGTGGATCGGGCCGAACGAGCACTATTTCGTCTACGCCGAGAATTTCTGGCCGCGTGATCCTTATTTCGAATGGTTCGGCTATTGGCTGAAGGACGAACCGACCGACCTGATCGCAACGCATGCGGTGTACTATTCGCCGCGCGCCTGGGTCGATGACCGCGAGGGCTACCGTCCCGACGATTGGCGTCATGCCGAGCGCTGGCCGCCGCCGGGCGTGATGCCGCGCCGGCTTTATCTGCGCGGCGATGGCACCCTGGGTGATGAGGCAGGGGGCGACGGGGCGGCGGGCGCGACGCGCACCTATGTCTACGACCCGCGCCGCCCGGTCGCCACATTCGGCGGGCGCAACATGCTGATCGATCCCGGCCCGCTCGATCAGCGCCCGGCGCAGGCGCTGCCGGATTACGGCCTGATCTACCGCGGCGAGATCCTGAGCGCCGATCTGCCGATCGCCGGCAATGTGCGGGTGACGCTGCATGCGCAGTCGGATTGTCCAGACACCGATTTCGTCGCCAAGCTGATCGAACTGCAGCCGGACGGCTGCGCGATGCTGCTGATGGACGGCGTCGTGCGCGCGATGTACCGCGATCCGATAGCGGGGCCGCAGCCGCTCCAGCCTGGCCGCATCTATCAGATGACGATCGGCCTCGGCGACATGTGTCATACGTTTCGGGCCGGCAGCCGCATCGAAATCGACGTCACCAGTTCGAACTTCCCGCGCCGCGCCCGCAACACCAACAGCGGCAACCCAGTGCTCGCGGGCGATGCCGACGACGCGATCCGGGTCGCAACGAATGCCGTGCACCACAACGCCGCCACGCCCTCTTACATCGAGCTTCCGGTATTGACGAAATCGCCACTCGGCTCAAGGAAACCAACCGGCGCCTGATCGGTGATGCAGATCGCCGGCTTGTCGCCGGACAGCACGAGGTCGGCGGCGCGCCGCTTCTGCGTTTCGCTGCCGTATGTCATGATCGCAGCGATCGCGCCTATATTGGCTTGGACGACAATGCGACCGGTGATGCCGCAGCATTTCGCCATGTCCTCGATAACCAATACGGCGTCAAGACAGGAGGCGCCGCGTCCGCCGCAGGTGGCCGGAATCGTCATTCCGAAAAACCCGGCCTCTTTCAGTAGCGCAACATTGTCCCAGGTGTATTGTTCGGTGCGGTCGATCTCGGCGGCGCGCTCCGCGATGTGCCTGCGGGCTATCTCGCGGGCCTGCGGCTGCCAGTCACGCTGCGCCGGCATTTCCTCAGCCAGATGACCGCGACCGACGAGCCGATCACCGAGATGGTGGTCAACTCGGTGATCGCGGCTCCGAGCGAAAACCAGCGGGTCGGCGTCGGCCAGCCGGTCGAGATCAGCGGTGTCGCCTGGGACGGGGGCTATGGCTTGCGGCGCGTCGACGTTTCGACCGATAACGGCGCGTCATGGCAGGCGGCCACGCTCGGACCGGATCTCGGGCGCTTCGCCTTCCGCGCCTGGAGCTACCGCTTCGCGCCAAAGACGCCGGGAAACCATACGATCATGGCCAAGGCGAGCAACGTTATCGGCCAGACCCAGGCCGAAAGTCTGATCTTCAACCCGGCCGGGTATCACGACAACGTCGTCCGACCGCTGACGATTGTCGCGGCCTGATCGGAGATGCCCGATGAAACGCGCTCTGCTGGTCGCCGCCGCGTTGACGATTTCTACCGCCGCACCCGCCTATCCCGACGAGCAGCTGGTGCCGATCAAAATGGCGCCGGGTCACGATGCGGTCGAGAACAACTGCGCCGCCTGTCACAGCCTCGACTACCTGCGCATCAACTCGGTTTTTCTGGACCGCAAGGTATGGCAGGCGGAAATCGACAAGATGATCAATGTGTTCGGCGCGCCGATCGAACCGAAAGACGCCACGACAATCGTCAACTATCTGGTCAAGAACTACGGCACCGGCGAATAGGTGTCGTACGCTGGGGGAGCAATTTGGTATTTCTGTCGACGATGCGCATGAAACCCGGCAACGACCGCGTCTCCCGAAGCGTCTTCCGTAGCAATATCTGGTGATTTGCGCGTAGCACAAAGGGTGGCCAATGAAACGGGAATTGCACCTGAACCTATTTATCCACAGCCGCGGTCACCACGAGGCCTCGTGGCGCCATCCCGCGTCATCGCCGCTGGCGCTGACCGATATCGACTATTATCAGGATCTGGCGCAGCGCGCCGAGGCGGCGTTGTTCGATTCGATCTTTTTTGCGGATCAGCTCGCGCTCGGGGGGGATGTCGCGCAGGCGCCACGCACGTGGCTTGAGCCGATCACCGTTTTGGCGGCAATAGCGATGGTAACAAAGCGGGTCGGACTGATCGCTACAGCCTCGACCACCTATACGGAGCCGTTCAATCTCGCTCGCCAATTCGCCTCGATCGATCACATCAGCAAAGGCCGTGCTGCCTGGAATATCGTGACGTCCTGGCTCGCCATTGCGGCAGAAAACTATGGCGGAAGTGGGCAGGTCAGCCATGCCGACCGCTATACCCGCGGTGAAGAATTCATGGAGGTGGTAAAGGACCTGTGGGACAGTTGGGCGGCCGACGCCGTGGTCGATGACCGCGCCGCCGGCCTTTACGCAAAGCCTGAACGCATCAGGTCGATCAAGCACCGGGGCGATTTTTACGCGGTCGCCGGGCCTCTCAATATACCGCGTTGCCCGCAAGGGAGGCCGGTGCTGGTCCAGGCAGGATCGTCTGACACGGGACGCCGCTTCGCGGCGCGGCATGCTGACGCCGTGTTTACGGCGCATATGGCGAAAGCCACGGCGCAGGAATTTTATGCCGATCTGAAAAGGCTCGCAGCCGCCGAGAAACGTCGGCCCGAGCACGTCCTGATCCTGCCAGGCCTAAGCCCGGTTATCGCCGCGACCGAAACCGATGCCCAGCGGCTTGCGCGCGAGATTAACGAACTGACAGATCCGGAGGTCGGGCGCAAACGGCTGTCAGGCCGCTTTGGCGGATATGACTTCTCGCATCTGCCGCTTGATCGGCCGTTGTCCCCGGAGGATTTTCCCGCTCCCGAATCCGTCGAGGCGGCACGCAGCCGCACGGAAGTCATCCTCAACTTGGTCAGGCGGGACAAGCCGACTTTGCGTCAATTACTCGGTTATCTGGCCGGTGCGCGGGGACATTTCGTCACCGTCGGCGCGCCGGAACAGATCGCGGATCTGATCGAGGATTGGGTCACGGACGGCGCCGCGGACGGGTTCAACATCATGCCTCCGATACTGCCGGCGCAATTCGACGTTTTCGTCAGCGAAGTCGTTCCGATTCTGCAGCGGCGCGGCCTGTTCCGTACCGAGTACAAAGGGACAATGCTACGTGAGCACTATGGCTTGCATTGGCCTGCAAGCGTGTTTGACGACCCCACTTGGAAGGGCGAGCCGCTTGCGCCAGTAGCCGGTGTGTGAGCGAACCACTGCTGGGGTCACTCTCGATTAATTTTGACATCCGGGTACGGACCGAGACCCATGTCGCGGCGGTTGCCCTCGACCTGAAACCGGAACATACACGATTTCGTGCCGGGCGGGGCACCCTCAGATAGAGTTCGCCTCCATCATGCAGGACCGCTGGCCCCTTCGCGTTCGTGACCGCGACTGCTGACGATTTTCCCACTTCGCGTGAAATTACGCGTGAGATCATAGGAAATAATTTGAGACAGTGGAAAACAGACGGGGCTGATAAACCCGCATTATCCCAAGTTGTTTTGCGATCACCTGAGACAGTTGCAAACCAGCGAACTACGGATGGGGTGGGATTCGAACCCACGAGGGACTTGCATCCCTGCCGGTTTTCAAGACCGGTGCCTTAAACCGCTCGGCCACCCATCCCATAGCTGCACAATCAGATACTTACTATCCATGCGCAGGGGAACGATAGTGGAACTCGGAAGTTTTTGCCACCGAATTGCCACCGGAGGCTCCCGCGATGATTCCATGGCGCGCTCGTTCCGTCGCCATGCCACCGCGCGCCCGCTCCATCATCCGGGCTGCTTCGTCGTCGTTGTTCGATAACAGGTTCCCGTACACTCCTAACGTGATCGTCGGTGAGCCGTGTCCGAACCGCAAGCGTCACCTTGCGCTTGCCACCGTGAAGTTTCACGTGTCGGCGATCGCTGTCCGAATTTCCTCGGACGGTGCCCGGCTTTATTTGGGAGGCGGTGAAGTTGCCCAACCATAAATTTCCACGGTGGCGGTCGTGATCGTCACAAAGAGAATGCCCGGAAGGTTGCACCTGATCGTGTTTGTCGGAAGCATTCTGCGGGCAGGCGTTGTCGCGGCATCTGCAACATCACTCAAGCCGATCGATCGCGCTGCGCTTCAACACACCGTCGATGCGGCAGTAAAGGAGCTTATGTGCCGGGCACCGTGGTTCTGTTGCGAACCCCGCGGGGCGAGTTCATCATCAGCTCCGGTACGACGAAGTTAGGTACCGCGACTTCTCCGCGCGCCGACACGCATTTCAGGATCGCATCGAATACCAAGACGATGACAGCGTCCGTCATCATGCAGCTGGCACAGGAGGGAAAACTGCGTCTCGACGATCCGGCTTCGAAGTACGTTTCCGATGTTCCCAATGGAGAAAATATCACTATCGCCGAATTGTTGAAAATGCGCAGCGGTTTGTATAACTACATGGATGCGCCGGAGCTTGCGGCGGCTCTTGACCATGACCCAACAAGGGCGTGGACTCCACAGGAAGTGCTGGCGATAGCGTTCAAGCATCCCCGGTTGTTCCCGCCAGGCCAAGGCTACGACTACTGCAATACGAATTATGCGCTGCTCGGTCTCATTGCCGAGGAGCTGGAAGAAAAGCCGCTGGTTGAGGTGTTTCGAACTCGCTTGTTTGGACCGCTTGGCATGAGGATACATATAAAAATCCTTCCTATGCTTCGGCGGCAGGCGGTGTCGCCTCTACCGCTGAGGATCTGGCGACCTGGATCAGCGCGCTGGTCGCCGGCAAGATTCTCAACACCGACAATCATCGCCGGTGGCTTGCGAGTCTTGAGCCGGAAGACACCAGTAAACCCGACGGTCAACGGTATGGGTACGGTATCGCTCGGCTAAGCTTCGGGTCTAACCAGCTATATTTTCACGGCGGCGAAATGCCGGGCTATAACTCGTTCATGGGATACGATCCGGTCAACGATTTAACCCTCATCATCTGGGCGAATCTGACCGTGTCACTTGACGGTCGTCCGACGGCTAATGCCATCATGTTAAAAATCCTCAATCACATTTATGCAGCGGACGGTCGGTAACTGGTACTGGTATTCACCTCCGGGGCGTTGTTCTGATACACTGATCTGGCTCCGCCCGAGAGGTCCAGCATAAAGTCTATAGGGGGCGAGGCCGCAGAGGTTCGCCGAACGGAGTTTCGAGCGCAGCGCGATCCCATCCGCAGAGACCGGCGGCGGCGCGGTACGTGTGTTCGAGAAACGCCATCAGCGTTGCTTGCGGGTCGGGAGATTTTCGCACGGCCTCATAGGGCAGCAGGAACTCGCCGAGACCGCGATCGAAATAAGCGCCCTCGGGCCCCGGCGGCGCATTGGCGAAGCCTTCCGGCGCGGGATAGGCATAGGAGTAGAAAGCCGGGAAGTCGGTGCCCCCGCCGCCCGGCCAGAACCCGGCGGACGACACCTCGTGGCTGTAGGCCTCCCGCGTCACCGCGTCCGGTAGTGCCGGAATGCCGCCGGGATGGAGCGGCGCGCGACGCCCGGAGAAACGGGTAACGGCGAGATCGAAGCTGCCCCAGAACAGGTGCACCGGGCTGACCTTGCCGAGAAATCCCGTGCGAAAACGCTGGAACACCGGCTCAATCGCGACAAGGGCCTGGAAAAACCGCGCGACCGCGTCGGCGTCGTAGGGCCTGGTGTGCCGGTCGTCACGGAACGGGATCGGGTTCGGCACTTCGTTCGGTCTGCCATGAAATTCAACGGTGCCGCCGAGCGAGGTGATCATATCGACAAAGCGCGCGTGGAATTCGGCAACCGACATCGGCGCCAGCGCGAACCCCGCTCGGCGCCCGTCGCTGGCCATGCCGGCGATCGCGTGTTCGACAAGGTCGAACGCGATCTCGATGAGACCCGGCCCGTCCGGGATGGGCCCAGTGGTCAGTCCTCGCGAGTCGACGTACAGCGTCGCGTGCCAGGAATGGTTGACCCACGGCGTCCGGGCGAGCCGGTATTTGCCGACGATCTGCGTATAAAGATGAAGCGCGGCGCAGGTCTCGCGCCACGGCTCGAACGGAATTTCGGGCCAGATCGCGTTCATCGGGACCTCCGGGGCTTCCGACGGCAAACGCAATTCGCGAGTTGCCGGTCGCATGCGCGCGAAAAAAAGCCCCGCGGAAGTTGCCCGCGGGGCCGGTGCCGTTGTGCAATAAATCCCGGCTTTCGCCAGGGCGCGTCAAGCGGCGTAAAGCGCCGCTCGCGTCAGTTCATCAGGCCGTAGAACTTGCCGGCGTTCTCGCAGGTCATTTTATAGACGACGTCCTTCGGCAGGTCCTTGAACTGGTCCTCGATATACTTCGCCAATTCCGGCCACACCCCGTCGGGATGCGGGAAGTCGGAACCCCACATCAGCGTCTCGACGCCCATCTCCTCGATCAGCTTGGTGCCAATCCGGTCGTACTGGAAGGTCGCGCGGCACTGTTCGCGCCAGTACTCGCTCGGCAGCTTCTTGAGCTTCAGGTCCTGATACTGGTCCTTGTACTCGAAATCCATGCGATCGATAACGTAGGGGATCCAGCCGATGCCGCTCTCGCCGAGCACCATGCGGATGTTCGGGAAGCGCTCGAACACGGCCGCGCCCATCAGGTCGGTCAGGATAGTCGCCAGCGTCATCTGGAAGCGGACGAGCCCGCTATAGGTCATGCGGCGGGCGACCGTCGGCTCCAACGATTTGCGCAGCTCGGGGTCGGTCGCCGGGAAGGTGTGGAAATGCAGCGGCAGCTGCGTCTCGTTGACCGCCTCCCACAGCGGATCCCACATCGGGTGCCACATCCCGGTCATATGCCAGGAGCAGGACAGCTCGACGCCCTTCATGCCCTTTTTTGCGACGCGGCGCACTTCGCGGGCCGCACCCTCGATATTGCTGTAGGGCAGGCAGGCGAGGCCGATCATGCGATCGGGATAGTGGCTGGTGAAATCGTGCAGGAAGTCGTTGTAGATGCTCAGCATCTCGTCCGCCACCTCGGGATCCTTCGCCTTGGCGCAGGCGGCCAGGATACCGTAGATGACCTCGGCGTCGACGCCATCGCGGTCCATGTCCTTGACGCGCAGATGCGGGTCGCCCGGCCGGCGCAGCCCCTTTTCGAAATAATCGCTGTAGAGGCCGGCCTCGGCCATTTTGTCGGCGCGCAACTGCTTGCCCGGGACGTGCGGTGTTCCGGTGGCGCCGACCCCGCCGCACTGGCCGTAATTGGCGCCGTGGATGTCGGTCCACACCTTGGTGCCGTCCGGCTGCTCGGCGACGTAGGGCATCTGGTCCTTGTGCTTGCTCGAGGCGTTCGATGTGAACAGGTCCGGGGGCAGCCAAAGCATGTCGAGATGACAATCTGCCGAGATTCGCCGGTACTGCCGAGGCATTCGCACTCTCCCTTTTGGCAAGAGAAATTCGCAGGCGCGCGCCGTTGCGGCGCACTCCTTCGTGGTAGAGTGTATCGCACCCGTTGCCCGCTGTCCTGGAACGATCCGCGCAGAAATCGCCGGGCTGGCATGCGCCGTGAACGCCGTTCAGCTTCCCCAATCGCGCTCAATCGCGACGTCCGGTGAAAACCGGCGGGCGCTTTTCAAGAAAGGCGCGCACGCCTTCGGCATGGTCCGGGGTTTCGGCGGCCTCGACCTGCAGGTCGCTTTCGAGATCGAGCTGGCCGGCGAGGTCATTGTCGCCGCTTTCATCAAGTGCCTGTTTGATCAGACCGAGCGCCACGGTCGGCCCTGATGCGAGGCGCGCCGCCAGCGCATGCGCCTCCTCCATCAGCCGATCGTCTTCGGTAACCCGCCAGATCATGCCCCATTCGGCGGCGGTGGCGGCCGGCAGCTTCTCCGCCAGCATCATCAGCGCGCGGGCGCGCGCCGTCCCGACGAGGCGCGGCAAAAACCAGGTGCCGCCGCAGTCCGGCACCAGCCCGATGCGGGCAAAGGCCTGGTCGAAACTCGCCGAGCGCGCCGCGATGACGATATCGCAGGCGAGCGCCAGGTTGCACCCCGCGCCCGCCGCGACCCCGTTGACAGCGGCGACCACCGGCATCCGCAACTCGCGGATCTTCTCGATAACCGGATGATAGGCGTCGAGCAGGTCCTCAATGTCGTCCGGGTCGGCCCCGGCGATCACGGTCAGGTCCTGCCCGGCGCAAAAGCCGCGTCCGGCGCCGGTCAGCAGCACCGCACGGCACGACCCGTCGGCCTGCGCGTCGTCGAGCGCCGCGATGATTGCATCGGCCATCTCGGGCAGCAGCGCATTGAGCCGATCCGGCCGATTCAACGTGATCTGGCGGTATGAGGGGTGGGTGTTGACGAGGATCGGCATGCTACAGGTCTCCCAGGGCGTCCGCCGGGCCCCCCTCAGCTGTGTCCGTGACCGCCCGGTCGTGCTGCGGCGCAGTCGCGAGCGCGTCCCGCATCTTGCGCGCCAGCATCGTCGCCGTGAACGGCTTCGGCAGCAGATCGACATCGGGGTCGAGGACCCCGCCATGGACGATCGCATTACGGGTGTAGCCGGTCGTGTAGATGACGCGCAGCCCATTGTGCAGGCGTCTGGCCTCGGCCACCAGCATGCGCAGGTCGGTATTCGGCAGCACGACGTCGGTCAGCAGGACTGAAATCTCCGGCTCGATACGCAGGATGCGGATCGCTGCCGGACCATCCTCCGCCTCACAAACAGAGTAGCCAAGCTCAATCAATGTCTGCACCGTAAAGCTTCTGACCTCCGGCTGATCCTCCACAACAAGGACAATGCAGCCTTCGTCGTCGCGCGTGGCCGAAGGCAGCGTCTGTATCGCCGGTTCGGGATCGGCGAACGCGCCGATCAGCCGAGGCAGGTAGATCTTTACCGTCGTCCCATGCCCGGGCTCGCTGTAAATCTTGACGTGCCCGCCGGATTGCTTGACGAAGCCGAACACCATGCTGAGCCCGAGGCCGGTGCCCTCGCCGGCCGGTTTGGTCGTGAAAAACGGCTCGAACACCCGCTCGACGACCTCGCGCGGCATGCCCGCGCCGGTATCGGTTACCGCGATCATCACGTATTGCCCCGGCGTAACCTCCTCGTGCCGGTCGGCATAGGCCTCATCGAGATAGGTGTTAGCGCATTCGATGGTCAACTTGCCGCCGTTCGGCATGGCGTCGCGGGCATTGATGATAAGGTTCAGCAGCGTCGATTCGAGCTGGTTCGCGTCGCAGCGTGTCCGCCACAACCCGGCGGCCAACACAGTCTCGATCGCGATCGGGGAGCCGAGTGTGCGGCGGATCAGCTCGGACATCCCGGTGACCAGTTTGTTCAGATCCACCGGCGTCGGGTCGAGCGGCTGCCGCCGCGCGAAGGCGAGGAGCCTCTTCGTCAGCGCGGTGGCCCGGTCGGCGCCGCGCGCGGCATCGGCGATCCGCGTCTCCGCCTCCGGTTCGCGCCCCGCCAGCAGCCGCTGCGCCACCTCGATGTTGCCAATGATGACGGTCAGCAGGTTGTTGAAATCGTGCGCCACGCCGCCGGTAAGCTGCCCGATTACCTCCATTTTCTGGCTTTGCCGGACGGCGGCTTCGGCCTTCAGCCGCTCGTTCATTTCAATTTTCAGCTGCTCGTTGGCGACCGTCAGCTGCTCGGTGCGTTCAGCAACCCGGTGCTCCAACGTCAGCCGCAGCTCGCTTTCTCGGTGCCGCGCCTCACGCAATCGGTCGAGGGCGGTGTAGAAGCCGTGGACTACCGCGCAGAACATCAGCGAGGCCGAACCAAACGAAGCGTATGCAATGACGCTCGTCTGCTGCCAGGCGAGACCGTTCCCCAAAGTCGGCAGCCATCCGCTCGCAACGACAAGGGCCGACAGTGCCGTCGCAAGGATTCCCGCGCCCAGCCCGCCCAGCACCGCGGCGATAATCACCGCCGGGAAAAAAGTGATGAACGGCACGCCAAGGAGCGATGACCCGAGCGCGGCGCGAATGCCGAAGGCGACCGCGACGACGAGCGCCGCGGCCGGATAACCCACCCATGCCGGGACCGGCAGCCTCGGCGGCCTGGCGACAATCCGCTCAACCCACGGCATGCAATCTCCGTCCACGCGGCTGCAACCGATTTGGTTTGTAGATCAATCGACGGCGCGCCGCACCAATACAAGTCGAATCCTTCCGGGTAGGTCCGGCGCCGTCGACCCTGCGCTTGACAGCAATCGGCGCGGCTTCCTAAATGCGCGAGGCCTGAACGGGCTCCGGGGCGGGCGCGTAGCTCAGCGGGAGAGCACTGTCTTCACACGGCAGGGGTCGCTGGTTCAATCCCAGCCGCGCCCACCATGGTTTTCGACGGCACAGGTCACGTTCGACGCCATCCCTGCGCGCCCGTGGTCATTCCGGCAGGACGCGCCACACGACCCCCTCGCGCGCCTCGCGGTCTTCGAGTGCGCGGCTGGTCGGCACCTCGTAGCGCGCCAGCTCTTCAAGGCCGGAGCGCGGCAGATAAGCGCGTCCGGGGTCGCCGAGCAGCGCCGTCCGGCCGCGGCCGGCGATGCGGCGCAAAAGCCCGATAATGCGCCTCGCCATCGGCTCCTCGTAACAGACATCGCCGGCCAGCGCGACGCCCCACCCGGCCGCGGCGCGATCGAGCAGGTCGCGCCTCTCGACCGCGACCGCAACCCCGTTCAGCGCCGTATTCAGCGCGATCGCGGACGCCGCGAACGGGTCGATCTCGGCCGCGACGACCCGCCTCGCCCCGGCCATCGAAGCGGCGATCGCGACAATGCCGGAGCCGGACCCGATATCGAGCACCTCGCGCCCGCTAACTACCTCCGGGTGGTCGAGCACATAGCGTGCCAGCGCCTGCCCGCCGGCCCAGGCAAAGGCCCAGAACGGCGGCGGCACGGCCCCTCGCGACAGGCTGTCCTCGGTTGCCTGCCAGATCGGCGTCACCTCGGTCGCGAGATGGAGCGCAATCTCGGGGACCAGCGGCGGCCGGCCGATCACTGTATTGCGGCGCACGAATTCGGCCGGGTCCGAGGTCGGCTCGGCCCACCCGGCGAGACCCACGCCCGTTCTGCCGCCGCCCGACACCATGGCCGCAGCGCTCACGTCGCCATCCAGCCGCCATCGACATTGTAGCAGGCGCCGGTCACATAGCTGGCACGCTCCGATAACAGCCAGACGACCATCTCGGCGATCTCGCCGGGCTGTCCCATGCGATGCATCGGTGTGTTGGCGAGAATGACCTCGCCGCGCCGCCGCAGCGCGTCCTCGGTCATGCGGGTCTCGATAAACCCGGGGCACACGGCATTCACCCGGATGCCGGCATCGGCGTATTCGAGCGCCGCGGTCTTGGTCAGCCCGAGCACGCCGTGCTTGGCCGCGACATAGGACGACGAGGTCGGCAGCCCGATCAGCCCGGCGATCGATCCGGTGTTGACGATCGATCCGCCGCCCCCCTCGGACTGAATACGGGCCTGCATGTGCCGGATTTCCTCCTTCATGCACAGCCACACGCCCTTCAGATTGACCGCGATCATCCGGTCGAAGCTTTCCTCCGTCCAATCGGCGGTCTTCTTGCCCGATGCACCGACCTGATACGGCGCGATGCCGGCGTTGTTGAAGGCGCAGTCGAGCCGCCCGTAGGCGCTCACGGTGTCCCGTACCATGGCCGCGACCGCCTCGGCCGAGGTCACGTCGCCCGTCAGCGAGATCGCCTGCCCGCCCTCCCGGGTGATCTGCGCCACCGTCTCGTGAGCCGATCCCGCGTCGAAATCGACCACCGCCACCCGCGCGCCCTCGCGGATCATCGCCAGCGCGGTGGCGCGCCCGATCCCGCCGCCGCCTCCCGTCACGAACGCCACCTTGCCGTCGAGGATTCCAGGCCTTGTTCCCTCGGGCATCGTTCCCTCCTGCCGATCTGTCCGCAGGATAGCGCGGCGGCGCGTTTGGCGACACAATGCGCGCACCCATCGCCGCTGCGGAAAGGCAAATTCATGACCGAGGACTGGGCAAAAATCAGCGCCGATCTCGAGCGCCTGCTGAAGCTGCGCTCGTTCGTGTTCGGCATGAAATTGTTCGAGAAGCGCGAGGAAATGGAGGCGATCCCGCGCATCCGCCGGCCGCAGAACGTCCACACGCTCGACCAGATCGTCGGCCAGGCGGCGCGGCTCGGCTGGACGATCGGGGCCACCTCCGACAACCTCGTCGGCGCGCAATGCCGCGCCGTTGTCGGGCTCGGCAACGCCAAGGACGAGGCCTGGCGGTCCGGCAAGCACATGGTCGGCGTCTGGTACAGCAGCGACGAGGACGCCCGCGCCCACCAGGCGGCGATGGAATGCGTCCCTGACGGGCGCTACGAGGCGCTGGCGCTGTCGCCGTTGTCGAGCGGCCGGCTCGACCCGCCCGACATCGCGCTCTTCTACGCCACCCCCGGCGCGATGATCTATTTCATCAACGGGCTGCAATGGGCCGGTTACAAGCGCTTCGACTGGAGCATCGTCGGCGAGTTCGGCCTGCGCCGATTCGTGGGGCCGGGCCTTGAAGACCCGCACGCCGAGCCTGTCGATCCCGTGCTTCGCCGAGCGCCGCTACGGCGGGGTGCTCGACGACGAGATGCTGATGGCCTTGCCGCCCGACTATCTGCCGAAGGCGATCGCCGGGATGGAAGCGCTGTCGAAAAACGGGCTGCGCTACCCGTTCCCGCAATACGGCATCCAGCAGGACGTGCGCGCCGGCATGGCGGTCAGCTATCCGGGTCGCGGCGCCATCCGCGACTGATGCCGGAAGCACTCCCGCCGACGCTGGCCGAAATCGCGGTCGAGAACGCCGGCGGCGCGGTGCTGATTGTGCGCCGGCACGGCAATCCGCTTGCCCCTATCCGGCTCTTCCTCAGCCACGGCAACGGGTTCGCGATCGACGGCTATGTCGATTTCTGGAGCCGCTTTCTCGCGAACTTCGACATCGTCGCGTTCGACATGCGCAGCCACGGCCGCAACCAAGTCGCCGAGCCGGCCAACCACGACTACGCCCACATGGCGTGGGACATCGACGCGGTCGGCCGTGCGGTGCGCGCCGAGTTCGGCTGGAAGCCATCGGCCGGGCTGTTTCATTCAATGTCGGCGCAATCGGCGCTGCTTCAGACCATCGCCGGCCCGGTGCATTTCGACGCGCTGATCGCGTTCGATCCGCCGAACGTGCCGGCTCCGGGCCATCCGGCGCGCGACGCGATGGTCGGGTATGAGAACAAGCTGGCGAATTGGGCAAGCCAGCGTCCGACGTGCTTCGCCGATCCAGCCGACCTCGCGGCCGATTTCGCGGCGACCCGCTCTGGACGGCGCTGGGCGCACGGCGCTTCCATGGCGATGGCGCGTGCCGTGCTTGCGGCCTAGCACTGGCGGCTGGGAACTCGCGTGCCCGCGCGAACGCGAGACCTCGATGTACCTGCAGGGAATCGATCTCGGGCTGTGGCCGAGCCGCGCCGATCTGCCGATCCCGGTCGCCCTGATCGGCGCCGACCCGGACGCACCCTATCCCGCCGCAACCGCCCTATCGAACCATGCCCTGGCGCGGGAAGGCGGCTTCGACTACCGCGCCATACCCGGCACGAGCCACCTGCTGCAGCTGGAGGAACCGGCCGCCTGCGCGGAGGCCGCGCTATCGGCATTGGCCCGGCTTCGCCTCGTTTAGCCGCCCACCCCATTGCCCAGATCATACGGCGGCCGGTGCAGCCCAGCCGGCGAGATCGTAAAAATCTCGTACCCGGTCGCGGTCACCCCGATCGTGTGCTCGAACTGCGCCGACAGCGAGCGGTCCTTGGTGACGGCGGTCCAGCCATCGCTCAGCACCTTCACCTCGAAGCGGCCGGCGTTGATCATCGGCTCGATGGTGAAAAACATGCCCTCGCGCAGCACCGGCCCGTCGTCGGGCCTGCCGTAATGCAGGATCGACGGCGCGTCGTGAAACACCTGCCCGACGCCGTGGCCGCAGAAATCGCGCACCACGGAAAACCGGTGGCTCTCGGCATAGCGCTGGATCGCGTCTCCGATCGCACCGATCCGCACGCCCGGCCGCACCACCGCAATGCCGCGCATCATCGCCTCGTAGGTGACATCGACCAGCTTCTTCGCCTTCACCCCGATTCTGTCGCCGACAAAGAACATCCGGCTGGTATCGCCATGCCAGCCGTCGAGTATCGGTGTCACGTCGATATTGACGATGTCGCCGTCCATCAGCCGGCGGTCCCCGGAATCCCATGGCAGACAACGTGGTTGACCGATGTGCAGATCGATTTCGGAAAACCGCGATAGTTGAGCGGCGCCGGGATCGCGCCGTGATCGACGGTGAAGCCATAGCACAGCCGGTCGAGTTCGCCGGTCGTGACGCCGGGACGCACATAGGGCGCGATGAAATCGAGCGTCGCCGCCGCCAGCGCACCGGCCCGGCGCATGCCCTCGAACGCGTCGGGGCCGTGGATCTTGATCTGGCCGCTGCGCACCGCGCCGCGTCCCGGTCCCGGGTTCGTCGCCGGGTGGATCGCCGCGTCGCGCTGTATGACCTGGGATTCCTGCTTCACGTCTGTCGTTCTCTAGTCTGGCTCTGATTCTGGCCCTAACTCGGCCGCCAGCATCCGGATCGGCCATGGCAATATTCAAAGCGAAAGTAAGCTGCGGTCGGCGTCGGGGCAATCCTCGCCGGGTCAGGTTGTACGTTGTCCCGGCTTTGCCTATCAATTCCGTTTTACAAGTCGGGCCGGACGCAGCGCCAGCCGACCGATCCGCCAGCGTGAGGAGCCGATGAGCGAAGCCCCCCAGCCGCCCAACACCGAGCCGCAAAAAACCGTCACCGCCTGCGTCCTGATCATCGGCAACGAAATCCTCTCCGGCCGCATCGACGACGCGAACCTCTCCTTTATCGCCCGCGGCCTGACCGATGTCGGCGTTCGGTTGCGCGAGGCGCGGGTCATCCCCGACGATCCCACGACGATCGTCGCGACCGTCAACGAGGTGAGGGAAAAATACGATTACGTGTTCACGACCGGCGGCATCGGCCCGACGCACGACGACATTACCGCCGAGTGCATCGCGACGGCGTTCGGCGTGCCCTGGGTCGTGCATCCCGAGGCGCGCCGGCTGCTCGAAACCCATTATCCGCCTGGCGCGATCAACGAGGCGCGGCTGCGCATGGCGCGCATGCCGGAAGGCGCCGAACTGCTGCTCAACCCGATCTCGCGCGCGCCGGGGTTCCGCATCGGCAACGTCTATGTGATGGCGGGCGTGCCGCAGGTCATGCAGGCGACCTTCACCGAGCTGAAATACCGCCTGCGCGGCGGCGCGAAGATGCTCAGCCGCGCCGTCAGCTGCGGCCTCGGCGAGGGCACGATCGCCGCCGATTTGGCGGCCCTGCAGCAGCGCTACCCCGACCTCGAGATCGGCTCTTACCCGTATTTCCGCCGCAGCGATTTCGGCACGACGCTCGTCCTCCGCGGCACCGACCCCGCCCGCCTCGCCGCCGCCGTCACCGAGCTGGCCGCGCTGATCCGCAATCTCGGCGGCGTCCCGCAGGAGGCCGCAGCGGAGGGTTAGCCGGCGCCGGCCCGTGGAATTTCCTGAGCGTTAAGCCGACGACTTCCTGGATACTTCAGAAAATTTGTCATAATAAGGATTTATGCGACTTCGGTCGGAAGCCGCGGATTGCCCATCGTGTCGCGGCCGCACGACAGCATGGGCTTCGCGCTAATCGGTACATTCTACGCCCGGCATCATATCACGGCCGCACAGCATGGGCTTCGCATTGCTCAGCCCATCCTACGATGGTGGTGGCGGTTAGCCCTTCACCGAATCGAGCGTCGGCAGGCGGTAGCGGTCTTGCGGGTCGTCCCAGCCTTTCCAGTTGGGGCGGCGCTTTTCGGCGAAGGCGGCGCGCGATTCCATGCGGTCGCTCAATGCGCCGTGCTGGTGCAGCGCTTCGGCGAGACGCTGCTGCTCCGGGGACGGCGACGGGCGCATCTGGCGCATCATATGGACGGTGTTGACGCGCGAGGCCGGCGGCAGGGTCAGGAGATGCTCGGCCATCGCGATGGCGGTCGGGATCAGCTCGGCCTGCTCGGCGAGGCGGTTCAGAAAGCCGATCTCGTAGAAGCGTTCGGCGGTAAAGCGGTAGCCAAGCGCCATCTCCATCGCGATCGGGTAGGGCAGGTTGGCGATGTGGCCATGATTGTAGCCGCCGACCAGCCAGCGCTTGGCCTCGGAAACCTCGAACACGGCGCCTTTCGCCGCGACCCGCAGGTCGGTGCGCTCGACGAGCATGAACCCGCCGCCCATCGCGAAGCCGTTGACCGCGGCAATCACCGGCTTTTCGAGCGCGCCGGTCATGAACGGGTCCTCGATCGCCGGCCGCGCGCCGCCGGGTGCGCCGCGCTGCAAACTCTCCTTCATGTCCTCGCCGGCGCAGAAGCCGCGCCCGGAGCCGGTGAAGATCGCGACCTCGAACCGGTCGTCATGACGGAATTGCGTCCAGGTCTCGGCGAGCGCGGTGCGCAGCTCGGCGTTCAGCGCGTTGAGCCGCTCCGGGCGGTTCATCCGCACGATCAGGATCTGCCCGTGTTCCTCGGTCTCGACGACGGCCATTGCGCCCTCCGGTCGCGTTGGGTTGCGGCGGCGCGCAACCTAGCATCCCCAGGCGTGCGGGCAACACCCGGCAGGCGGCAAAAGCGCGGTTTGCCAGCGCGGACAGCCGTCAGCGGTTGCGTCGCAGCTCGGGTCCCGAGGCGGCGTCGACGATGTCGCCCTCGGTGTCGATCGGGCCGCGTTCGCTGTCGCGGTCCCAAGCGATCGCGGCACCGCCGTGGACCGGGCAGTTCTCGTCGATTTCCAGCTCACGCCCGGCAGTTTCCGGCGCGTGACCAGGATCGGGGCAGGTGCAGCCCTGGGCGTGCGCCTCGGGCGAGCCCGGGAGCGGCGATAGGCGGTCGGGGGTTGTTCGGCGGTCTTCTGTCATACCCGCAAGAACCAGAACAGGACCGGTTTGTTCCCGGCCCCGCGTCGAGGCAAACGGAGGTGGGCCGAATTGGACCCCGGATGACCCGCCAAACTGGCTGGATTGACCCGCCAAATTGACAGCCGGGGCGCCCCGGCTCTATGACCGGACGCCACTGGACCCGGACGCTACCGGTTCCATTACGGCCAAGGGATGTTGCGATGGCGAACAAGGTCTATCCCGATGCCGCGGCGGCGCTCCAGGGGCTGCTGCGCGACGGCATGACGATGATGGCCGGCGGGTTCGGCCTGTGCGGCATCCCCGAAAAATTGATCCTGGCGATCCGCGACGCGGGGGTGAGGGACCTCACATTCGTCTCGAACAATGCCGGTATCGACGGCGCCGGTCTCGGCCTGCTGCTCGAGACCCGGCAGATCCGCAAGATGATCTCGTCCTATGTCGGCGAGAACCGGCTGTTCGCCGATCTCTATCTGAAAGGCGAACTCGACCTCGAATTCAACCCGCAGGGCACCCTCGCCGAGCGCATCCGGGCCGGCGGCGCCGGCATCCCGGCGTTCTTCACGAAAACCGGCGTCGGCACGCTCGTCGCCGAGGGAAAGGAATTGCGCGAGTTCGACGGCGAGACTTATGTCATGGAGCGCGGCATTGTCGCCGACCTGTCGATCGTGCATGCCTGGAAGGGCGACCGCGAGGGCAATCTCGTTTATCGCAAGACCGCGCGGAATTTCAATCCGGTGATGGCGACCGCCAGCAGGGTGACGGTGGCCGAGGTCGAGCATCTGGTCGAACCCGGCGAGATCGACCCGGACCACATCCATACGCCGGGGATATTTGTGCAGCGCCTCGTGCATTACCCGAACTATGAGAAGCGCATCGAGCAGCGCACGGTCAGGAAGCGCGAGGCCTGAGACAGAAGGAGCGAGCGATATGCCCTGGTCACGCGACGACATGGCGCGGCGGGCCGCCGCCGAGCTTCGGGACGGGTTTTACGTCAATCTCGGGATCGGCATTCCGACGCTGGTGTCGAACTTCATCCCGCCCGGCATTACCGTGCAGCTGCAAAGCGAGAACGGCATGATGGGGATGGGGCCGTTCCCCTATGAGGGCGAGGAGGACCCCGACCTGATCAATGCCGGGAAGCAGACCGTCACCGAATTGCCGAGCACCAGCTATTTCGACAGCGCGCAATCGTTCGGCATGATCCGCGGCGGACATATCGACCTGTCGATCCTCGGCGCGATGCAGGTCTCCGAACACGGCGATCTGGCGAACTGGATGATCCCCGGACGCATGGTCAAGGGAATGGGCGGCGCGATGGACCTTGTGGCCGGGGTCAAGCGCGTTATCGTGCTGATGGAGCACACCGCCAGGGGCGAGCCGAAGCTGCTGCACCGCTGCAACCTGCCGCTGACCGGAGCGGGGGTCGTCGATATGGTGATCACCGATCTAGCGGTCTTCGCGATCGACAGGAAGGGCGGCGGCATGGAGCTGATCGAGCTCGCTCCCGAGGTGTCGCTGGCCGACGTCATTCGGCAGACCGAGGCCGCGTTCCGAGCCCGCCCCGGCCTGGGGTAACGCGCGGGGCCGGATTATCGCACCGGACGCGCGGCGGCGAACCATGATGTCCGCGAACGCGGCGGCATCCTCAATGGCGGCGCCGATCTGATCATCAGCGGCGACGGCGACCTGCCGATTTTCGCCGGTGGCATTCAAGAGCGACCCATATATGCATGGTTCGCTGAACTTGCCGATGCAAACTCGTTTGGAGCCGCTCGTCAGGATATTTTCCTATCGGTGTTCGTCGTATTTATACGATCGGTCTTTCGTAAGTGCTGAAAAGCAGGAGAATTGGTGCTTGGCAGGCCCGCAGGGAGTTATCATCGACCAATCACGCGGAACACTGACACCGCAAAGCGTGTCGGATTTGCAATTCATGGAGGGGGTAGATGCCAGAAACGAACAGACAAAGCCTGGAAACAATGGAAGCAAAACGGCTGCTCGATGCGCGCGACGGAACTCCGTGGCGGCTATGGGGACCATATCTCAGCGAACGGCAATGGGGGACCGTCCGCGAAGACTATAGCGAGGGCGGCAACGCCTGGGACTACTTTACCCATGATCAGGCGCGCTCACGCGCTTATCACTGGGGTGAGGACGGGCTCGCGGGCTTCAGCGACGAGAAACAACGGCTATGCTTCTCGATCGCTCTGTGGAACGGGAAGGACCCGATCCTCAAGGAACGGCTGTTCGGTCTGACCAACAGCGAGGGGAACCACGGCGAAGACGTCAAGGAATATTACTTCTATCTCGACAGCACGCCGACCCACTCGTATATGAAATATCTTTATAAATATCCGCAGAATGCATACCCTTATAGCGATCTCATCGAGACAAGCCGGCGGCGCGGCCGCAATGACACGGAGTACGAACTACTCGATACTGGGATATTCAACGAAGATCGATATTTTGATGTGTTTGTCGAGTACGCCAAGGCAGCGCCCGGCGATATCCTGATTCAGATCGGCCTGTGCAATCGGGGTCCGGAGGCTGCGACGTTGCACCTGCTGCCGAGCTTGTACTTCCGTAACAGCTGGACGTGGTGGCCGGATCACGAGAAGCCCCGCTGCGCGAGACAAAGGGGAAAAACGGCGCCGTCACGATCGAGGCGACGCATCCGGAGTTGGGTGACTATTCGCTGTCATGCGAGGGCAGTCCGGCGCTGTTGTTCACCGAAAACGAGACCAACAACGAGCGGGTCTTCGGCACGCCGAACGCGCGCCCCTATGTCAAGGATGCGTTCCACGACTATGTCGTGGCCGGCAGACAGGATGCCGTCAACCCGAACCGGACCGGCACCAAGGCCGCCGCGTACTATCAGGTAACCGTAGAGGCGGGGCAGACCTCGGTCATCCGCCTGCGGCTCGGCGACAGTCCCCTCGATGCGCCATTCGATGGTCAATTTGCTCGAATTGTCGATATGCGCCGGCGCGAGGCCGACGAGTTTTACCGGGCGATCACCCCGGCCGGTGTAAGTGACGACGCGGCCAATGTGATGCGGCAGGCCCTGGCCGGCATGCTGTGGAGCAAGCAGTATTTCTTTTACGACACCGACAAATGGCTGGAGGAACACGGCGCCGACCCGCTGCACCCCTACACACGCCAGGGAGTCCCAACCGCGAGTGGTTCCACCTGATCGGCGATAACGTCATCTCGATGCCCGACAAATGGGAATACCCGTGGTTTGCCGCCTGGGATCTGGCGTTCCACACAATCGCCCTGGCCAGCGTCGACATCGATTTTGCCAAGCAGCAGCTCAACCTGCTGCTCAACCAGCTCTACCTGCACCCGACCGGTCAAATCCCGGCCTATGAGTGGAATTTCAGCGACGTGAACCCGCCGGTGCAGGCATGGGCGGCGATTTATGTCTATCGCATGGAACAGGCGTTGCGGGGCAAGACGGATATCGACTTCCTGAAGGGGGTGTTCGGCAAGCTTTCGGCGAATTTCGGCTGGTGGGTAAATCGCAAGGATCAATTCGGCCGCAGCCTGTTCGAGGGCGGGTTTCTCGGGCTCGACAATATCGGGGTGTTCGATCGCAGCGCGCCATTGCCGACCGGCGGCCATCTCGAGCAGGCGGATGGCACGGCCTGGGTGGCCTTGTTCTGTCAGAACATGCTGGAAATCGCCGCCGAGCTTGCGGCGCACGATCGGACCTACGAGGAGCTGGCAGTAAATTACGCGATCGAGTTCCTGCTGATCGCCCGCGCGATGAACGGCATCGGTGCGGGCGGCATGTGGGACGAGGAGGACGGCTTCTATTACGACGTGCTGCGGCTGCCCGACGGCAGCTCGCAGCGCCTCAAGGTGCGCTCGATGGTTGGCCTCCTGCCGCTCTGCGCCACGACGATGATCGAGAAGTGGCAGCGGGAACGGGCCGAACTCTCGTGCAGCATATTCGCGAGCGCCTCGATCGCATGCCGGAGCTTCGCGAATCGATCCACGCGACCGGTCCAGGCCACTTTGGCGTCGCCGAACGCGGCATCTACAGTCTGGTCAATGAGCAGCGGTTACGCCGGATCCTGACCCGTATGCTCGACGAGAACGAGTTTCTCAGCCCCTACGGCATCCGCTCGCTGTCCCGCTACCATGCCGAGCATCCCTATGTCTTTTCGGTCGGCGGTCAGGAATTTCGGGTCGGCTATCTGCCGGCGGAGTTGGACAGCGGCATGTTCGGCGGCAACTCGAACTGGCGCGGTCCGGTGTGGCTGCCGGTCAACGCGCTGATAATCCGCTCGCTGCTGCACTACTACGCGTATCACGGCGACAATTTCAAGATCGAGTGCCCGACCGGGTCCGGCAAGCTGATAAATCTGTTCGAGGTGGCGCACGAGATCGCCAATCGGCTGACGCGGATCTTTCTGCGCGATGAAACCGGCCGGCGGCCTGTGTACGGCGGCAGCGAAAAATTCCAGAACGACCCCCACTGGCGCGACCATCTGCTGTTCTACGAGTATTTTCACGGCGACAATGGCGCCGGTATCGGTGCCAGCCATCAGACCGGGTGGACCGGCGGGGTCGCCACGCTGATCGAACTTTTCGGTAAGCTCGACGCGCAAGCTTTGCTGCGCGGTGGGACCGAAGCCGCCTTCAGCCGAGAATAAGGAATAATCCTCCAACAACGAGGGGAGAAAATCCATGGCGGCAGCACGTTATCCGACGCTTTTCGAGATCAATGCGCGTGTATGGCTTCGGCGGCTGTCCGCCGCGGCAGGCAAGGGCATCACTCTGGCCGACATTGACGAAGCCACGTGGACGGCTCGCGGAACAGGGGTTCGACTGGATCTGGCTGCTGAGCGTCTGGCAGACCGGTGCCGCCGGCCAGGCCGTCTCGCGCGGCAATCCGCAATGGCGCACCGAGTTCGAGACGGTTCTGCCGGACCTTGCCGAGGACGATATCTGCGGCTCCGGTTTTGCGATCACGGCTTACACGGTCAGCGACGCGCTGGGCGGCGAGCCGGCGCTGGCGGCATTCCGCGAGAAGCTGGCCAGGCGCGGCATCCAGCTGATGCTTGACTTCGTGCCCAACCATACCGCCATCGACCATCCCTGGGTCCGGGATCGCCCCGATTACTATGTGCAGGGCAACGAGGTCATGCTGTCCGGTTCGCCGCATAATTACATACGCGTCAAGACCAATGCGAGACCCAGAATTCTGGCCTATGGCCGCGATCCTAATTTCCCGGGTTGGCCGGATACATTACAGCTCGATTATTCCAATCCCGCGCTAAGGGCGGCGCGGATCGAGGAATTGACCGCGATCGCCGGCAAGTGCGACGGCGTGCGCTGCGACATGGCGATGCTGCTATTGCCGGAAATTTTCCAGCGCACCTGGGGCGTGACGCCGGAGCCGTTCTGGCCGAATGCAACGGCTGCCGTGCACGCGGGATATCCCGCATCACCTCATGGCGGAGGTCTACTGGGA
>CAWJZU010000037.1:0-282678 GCA_963847345.1 uncultured Alphaproteobacteria bacterium
ACTAAAAGCGATCTGGAGATAAACGCCATAAAATCCGCTCCGGAGAAATCCTGAAGCCCGCCCATGTTCATGAGTTTTGAATTTGATAGGCGGATAACGCTCGCGCAAATGTCTCAGGCGGCTATATTCCCGCCCTCAGACATTCATATGGATGAGACAATCGTTTCCCGCTTCCCATCTGCACTGCGGATGGCCTGAAATGTTTGGAGGGGATGTATCTTTTGTGGATTCCGAAACTCTGAATGCAAATCAGGAAATGGCCTATGCAGACTAATAGAGCAGGGCAATGGCATTTCTGGGGCAGAACTAAATTATGAATAAACGGCATACTATAGCTGAAGCGATGGCCTTTGTGCTGTTATTTAGCGGCTCTGCCGATGCTCAGCTCAAAAAGCCCTCCGATCTCGTCCGCGAATATTACATGAATAATTATATTACAACTTCATTATAATGCTTGGGTTTGTATGGAAAATAACCTGACCGTTATTTTAATGAGGGTAAATACGCGTGCAGAAGCTGTCAATCGACTGATTTATCTATGCAAAGTCCCCCTGGATGCTAACGATTATGGAAAGAATTTCGACTTAATTCCTAAGGACGGACCGTCTTTAGACGAACAAACAAAATCAATGGCTAGGGAAATCGTTGAAAGGGAGCTCGGACCGGAAAAATAAGGATTCCGCAGAACTATACCTGTTTCTTTCTTGGCCGTCCTTTCGGCCAGCCCTACGCCTTCCGTTTTCGCGGGCGGCTCTCGCCTTCTTCTCGCTCGTCATGCGACCGAGGGCGACGGCTGTGGGGTTCTTTTCTTTATCGGTCATACTCAAAGGTTGTGATCTTAATGTTCGAATAATCCCCAATAGTACGATAAAGCCCGTGGTTCACGCCACGGCACGCGCACCTACACTCGTCCTCGCTGCCGTTCTTGCATCGTACCGCTACCGAGGGAGTACAACGGGCGGGCTGGAGCATGGGCGCCATGAGGGAGTGCATGAAGCCCTTACAGCTACACTCACACTCTGATATAGGGCCTTTGGCGTAAATACATGACATCGCACATCCGGTTACTTTGGTCATAGATAATTGCACTAAATAGGGCTAATAAGCTAGTAATACCCCTATTATATACCAAGCACTCGGTATTGCAATATAGTTATCCACATGCTAGCAGCGCGCATTAGTTCGATAGATTTGTCAAGTCTTAGGCTCTTGCTGGTCACCGAGCATTATTTGCATCAGCGCGCGGAAGTTCTCCGCGTCCTCTGCCGTGCGGATGCCGTAGCTCATGACTATCACTTGCTCAAGCAAGTCCCTATTTCCCGCCGTAGCTTCTCCTGGAAGAGGATGTTGTTTACTAGGAGGCGGCTGTTTTGGAGTTCGAGACTGCGGATGTAGTCGGCGATTTCCTTAGCCCATTTGGGTAGTTTCGATGGCGTAACTGTCTCGGGGCGCTCCTCACAGGTCTTCCCTGCTCTGCATCCGTGGTTGCTGTGTTCTCTGCTGGTCATATTAGTGGGCGTCAATTACTCCCATCGTTCCCGAGGCAATGGCGTTGATGGCATCTTGTGCGACTGCTAATTCCTGTTGGATGGCGGGTGTCGATAGATAGATGTCGATAGCGCGGCGGATGTGCTCGGCCATCTTGATACGTACCGAGGATATCTTAGCGAGGTCTTCGTACACGTGGTCTTCGATGCGGGCGGTGACTGTTTTCATAATACGTTAGATGGTGGGCCGACCCAGACGGCCCATAATAAGATTGGGTGTCTCTTATGGAGAAAAAGGACAATCATTTATGATTGTACTTTTGGCTCCATAACAGACATTCCTCTTGGCGGGGCAAGAAGCCCCTACACCGTGATGCTTCCGCTCAGTTTGCTTAGTACTTCCTTCATGTGGGCACCGGATGCTTTTGTCAGTCGCATCTCATCACCACACTCGGGGCAGTACGGATTACCATTACTGGCAATGTCGTCATATGAGCGGAACACACCAGTGTGACAGTCGATACAACACCAGAGGCGTTCCGATCAGGGCGGCTTATCGAGCGTCTAATACCGCGCGGGCCTGCTCCTCGCTACGCCGGCGCGCATCAGCAGCGCCAGAATGCGCGCCTCCGCTTCCGCTGTGGTCATCTTCTGTACCGGAAACAACTCCTTGTCCTCCGGCCCAGTCATTTGCGTCGGAATGAGGCGCCCGAGCAGCGAGAGAAATGCCCTCGGGTTTTCGTGAGCCTGCTGCACTAGATACTCCTCGCCGCCCGACGCGATCGAGCGCGGCGAGGATCATCTCCCTCACATCGGCGGTGATCCTGTTCGGCGCGCCCGCTTGCCGTCCGCCCGTCTTTGGTGCGCCAAGTCCGGCCATCCTCTATTCTCCTCTACTTTAGAGCCTCAGCGCGCTTATTGGCTTGCGGGGTGCTACCGCTATTGCACCTCCCTTCGTTCAAGTGTCGGCGTGTTTCGTCTGTCCCTGTTGCGCGCGAGCCGGTTTCGTGGCTGCGCGCCACCACCATCTGCTCCAGTGTCAGCGTGGCGTTGCCGGTCCCATTCGGGCGCGTGGACGCATTGGACGCGACTTCGCATATAAGCCGTACGCGCGCACGCGCGCGAATACGCTCTATAAGCAGGATCGCGTCCAATGCGTCCAAAGCGGAGAAATCAGCCATGGCGAGCCGCATAGCCCGAGAACGGGTCCGCCGTCCCTCGGTCCTCTTGCGGCTTCAGCGCCAGCCCCTTATAGCCCCGCCTCCCCTGGCTTTTTTCGGGCTTGTACCCATGCCCTTCGAGTGCAGCGCTAAATCTCTTACGGCTGCCGACTTGCTCATTCGCCGCGGTCGCCCATTGCTGCCAGCTCGGCCAAAGAACAGCGCTGACGCACCACTGGTCGCGACCGGTGACGCAACAATCCTCGATCCACCGGGCGATGGCGTCCTCTTCGCCGAGATACGCTTCCGTGGCCTCGCGCACGATCGCGGGCGGGTTCAGCCCTTCCCGCTGCCACGCAAGGCAACCTTCGATCATCCATTGCAAGATACCGGGCCACTCGACTTTCAATTTCTCGGGCAGCTCACGATCGGGTTCGGCGATCGTTACAGTGAAAGGTAAAAGGTGAAACCGCCGCCGGATCGCCTCATCGACGCCGCGCAAACCCGGCTTGTGGTTACCAGCGATCACTAACTTGAATGCAGGCGTGTACGTGAAAAAGTCCTGCCGCATGAACCGAGCGGTGATCGGATCGCCACCGGTCAGGGCTTTGATCTTCGACTCGGCCCAGCGCCGGCCCTCTTCGGTTTCCTGCGCAGTAACAACCCGTGCGCCGCGCAGGCCGGCAAGATCAGTCGGATGCCGCTCGACGTTGGTCGCGATGAACGCCTCCATCGGCGCGACAGCGGCATAGTCCGCGAGGATCGCCGAAAGCGTATTCAAGAATACGCCCTTGCCGTTTCCGCCCGTTCCGTATGCAAAGAACAGCGCGTGCTCTTTCGTGCTGCCGGTCAGGCTGTAGCCGGCAATCCGCTGTAGGAACTGTTGCAGCTCGACATCACCACCGGTTATCTCACCGAGGAATCGGAGCCAGCGCAGACAGCCGCCGCCCGGGGAAACAGCAGTGACCTTGGTAATGTACCGTTCAGGATCGTGCGTCAGCATCTTGCCAGTGCGCAGATCGACGATGCCCCCGGGTGTATTCAACAGCCAGGGATCGAGATCCCAGATATCGACTGTGGTCGCATGCCGCCTATCGGAGCGGGCGAGCTTCTCGATCGCCGCCACTGTGCCAGCACTGGCGATTTTCCTGCCATCCTTATTGCACGCGTTTGCGAAATCGCGGGCGATGATGCGGGCCATATCGAACGTGCGCAGCGTCTTCTCGAATTTCCAGACGGTTCCGTCCCATTGGAGCCAGGTGCCCCATTGATGGACGATAGCGCAGCTCGTGCCCGTGCCTTGCCGAAAATTCGAGGGCCAACGCGTCCTCGCTGAACTCCGGCGACAGCTCGACCGGCTCGGCGGCCGGGAAGGGCATGACGGTCATCCGAGCCTCGCCAGAGCCAGATCGTTGAAATCGAGCTTGCCCGGCGGGCGGGCGATAGAGACGCGCCGGCCCTCGCCCATGCCATCTCCGTGCGGCAGCGTGCGCGGCCATGATGCCGACCGGATCGGGATCGCACGCGATGATGACGTTGCAGATTTCTGGCGGGAGGATCAGCGAGCGAATGCCGCCGGCCGACAGCGCCACCCATGTGGGCGTCCCGGTAACCTCCTGATAGGACAATCCGCTTTCGATCCCTTCCGATACCGCGACGGTGTCGGTTGCCGGGCCGAGCCGCACAGCGGCACCGGCGACAGGCCCAATGAACCGTTTCACAGGCTCGATTGCTGTGGCCTTGCCTTCGCCGTTCGGTGCCAAATAGGTGCAATGAACCCCGACGAAGCCGTGCTCCGTGTGCTCGACCGACGCGATCATCGCCGGCCGGCGGCAGTTCGCCTCGCGATGGTGCAGCGCACGGTGCAGCCGGATCGTCGCGGGGATCGGACATAGGATGATCCGACCGCCGAGATAGGTTTCGATGATCCAGTTCGCCGGCTCCGTCTCGCGCCAGAGATACCGCGCCGCGGCGATCCGCTTGGCGCGGTCGCTCTCGTCAGCCTCTCGCCGCCGCGCGGCAGCATCAGGATCGGGAGTGGCCTCCGCTTTATCGATTAGTCCGCGACGGTGCAGCTCGGTGAGCACCGCCGCGCTGCTGCATCGGGCGAAGCAGCGCACCTGTAAGCCGCCTTCATCCCGGAGAGCAAGCGTTGCGCCAGAGCTGTTGTGCGCCGGGCAGCGGCAGCGCCACCAGCCGCCGGAGCGGTAAGCGGCGCCGAGGGCGCGCGCGATTGTCTCCGCGCTCATGCTATACCTCGCGAGGCGAACAATTGCTCGGCGAGTGCTCGCGCTTGTTCTTTGGCTTGAAGCGTGGTATTTATCTTGTCGCTGATAGTGCCTTCGAAAATCGTCCCTGGCGTTGGCGCGCCGGGGCTTTTTCGTGGTGGACGCGGCGGCAGCACCCAGGCACGGCTGAACCATCGATTACTCGCGGGGTCGGATGCCATCGCGAGCTTAGCGGTATCGCGGCGGGCCATCTCAGGCAGCCTCGCAGGCTTTTGGAAGCGCTTCGATGAAGCGGCGGATCAACTCGTCGGTGATAACGGTTTTGCCGTCAATCTTGCGCGCGTCGAGCCGGCTGGCGTTTATCAATCGGTACAGGGTCGCGTGCGAGATGCCGAGTATCGCCTCAGTCTCGCGGGGACTGTAGAGCGCCCGCTGTACGCTCTCGCGGCCGAGGCCGCATGAATGAATAGACATAGGGTGTCCGTCCAATTGGACACCTCCAAAATCCCGGCTTTCCGACAAAACGCTGCATCTACACGGAACGGCAGGAGGATTTTAGAGACGTGTCCGGTTAACGACGGACATCTAGCTATACGCCCTGATTCATGCCGTCAGCCGGCAAAAGCGGACAAATCCAGTGTTGTCCGCTTTTGCCGCTTCTGCCTCACCTTTTGCCGCGTGCACGGCAAATCGTTCGCACGTCTATCGTTATGTTCTTTTTCTTATGCAAGTCTGCGGCTATTTTTTTATCGGTGACGTCTGCCGGAATACCGTTTGGATATTCCTCTTGTATGTATTTTGCTGCCAACTCTTTCTTGGTATCTTTCCGAGTGATAAATCGATTTTCGTGGTAGCCGCCCTTGGTAAGCGCAGGCGTCGAATCAATCTTCGGTGGCGGCGCGACGTTCTTAACCTCAGAGGATGTTTCAGGAATATCACGCATCGGTTGAACGTCGTGCCGCAGGGGATCAAGCTCAGACTGCCTGATTCGCACCTGCGTCCAGACTGGCGCCGACGCCATACCGGCGCGCCGCAGATAGCCGCCCGGCACGTTCTCGCGCATCCGCAACGAGGCCGCCGCATCGCAATAGTAAGCGAGGCGGGGATACTCCGGGTGATCGCCGTTTTCGCGGCCAGGGCCGCCTAGCCAGTCGATTGCATATTCATCAGGAACAGGTTTCAAGGAGGAGGAAAATTCGCCCTCATATCCCCACAACTCCAATCGATGCAGGCGCCATTCCTTCTCGATAGCTGCCATCAGCTCTTCCGTGTTCTCGTCATTATGGACAAGTCCTAATGGCACGAGGTCAGATGGCAATTCCACCCTTACGCTCCCGCCGGCAGATGGATGTGGATCATAGTTGATTGGGGCGCGGCACCTGCCGTTGCCAAATCTTCCCCGGGTTCACTTCATCCCTGAGAGCTTGTCCGAACTCCTCAGCATTGATGCGCCAGCGGCGGATGTCTTCGTCCGACACATTGCGTTGCATCCATCGCACTAGCCATAGGATAGTTTCAGCATCCACAGTGACGATCCGATCGGGCGCCCATTCGAGCCGCTGTTCGGTTATCGCGAAATAGCGGTTTCCGAGATATACCTCGATTGCTGGCGGATGATCCTTCCCGTTGGCTCGCTTGAACTGTTTGCCATATTTGGAGACACCAAGAACTTGGCGCAGCCTTGGCAGGTTTTCGGTACGATACTTGAAGAAAACCTTGGTTCCCGTCCCGCTGGGCGAAATCTCGGCGTAAGAGCCGAACCTCTTTATCACCTCGATTGCCCACGCCTCAAACATCCCATCTGGCCCGAGGCATGTATCGAGATCAATGCCACCTAGCGAAAAATCGTCTCCAAGATCGCCGAGTTGAATCCCGACACCGCCACCCAATCCGTTTACGATTTTGGGAACAGCGGCCTCAACCGCAGCGCGGGTTCCCCATGTCGCTGGGTTGTCGGATTTCGCCCTTCGTCCGCCGAGCATATATGGAACTTTGGTGACCTTCTCGCCGCGTCGTTCGTTGCGCCAAACAACCCAGCGCGGCGCGGCTTCGAACGCTCTGAATGCGGCAGCGCTCATCAGAATTGCTCCGATTGAGCGACGCGCCTCTGCCCGCGGGTCGGCGGCTCGTTGTGACACTGAAACCGCCGCTCAGTCAGGCGGACGACTAGTTCGGCGACACGCTTGACGTTACGCGCCCGATTGCCGGGCGCCAGCGCCTCTGGATTAGGTTTTTGCGGCACGAGTTAGACCGCCTCGCCCGAGCGGTAGGTCCGGCGAGGAAGGTTCGCGAGGTGGGCATCAAGCTCATCCTCGTACCATCCAATTGAATTCGGGCCCAGTTCAACAGGAGCCGGCAACCTCCCGGCGCGGACATCACGCCAGTTCTGCGTTCGGCTCTTGCCATTCCGTTCGGACAGTCTCCGCCAGCCCCTAATAATCCTCCGACCGGTGCCGGTCGGCTGCGGCTCAGTCAACATATGCACGATCCCAAATGCGGCTGTACCGGGTGCGCACATCGCGCGCCCTCGGGTTGCATCAGGCGGCTTGCGTCTTATCTTGGCAATTGATCGCGTGATTATCTGACACACAGCCGACACGCTATGTCGAATTACCTCATCGATTTCGAGTGGGTTCGCAGCGACGTCCGGCAGGATGCGCAGGATGCGTTCGAGCTGGTGTTTGACACCCCGGTCTCGATAAGACCTAACATCCCGGAGGGCGGGACATTTGTCTCTGTGGCCCCGCAGTTGGCTGGTTTGGTGCGGGGCGCCGGATGGATCAGGTGCACTGGGCGCAGGTCACTGTGTTCTTACCGTCCCGATTTCCCGAACCTGCATCGGATATTTGCGCAAATTCGTAAGCCGCAAGAGCTGCTTCAATTCGTAAATCGTTTCGGGCCATTGACGAATGCAGGTAAGAACCCCGCGCAGGGGGAGCGCGTTGACGCCTCGTTAGCTCACGCCGCCCAGATAGCTCGCCTCCTTCGCGCGTATCAAACCGAGCAGAGTGACGTGATCTCTGGGATGCTTGGGGTCAACGGCATATCGTTCGATGCCGGCGGCGATGTTGCCGAGGTCGAGGTTCGACTTGTATTCGACCCGACGACGAGGAGGCCACGACTACAGGTTAGGCCAAGGAACCTGCTCAATTACCTATGGCTCGTGCTCGCCCAGTCTTTATCCGGCCAGACCACATTTCGGCAATGCGAACTTTGCGGTGAGGGATTCGAGGTGGGGGCCGGCACTGGCCGCCGCGCTGATGCAATATTCTGCTCAACTTCCTGCCAGAGGACATATAACAGCAGGAAGCGCACTTTAACCGGTAGCTAGTGAGACGGTGTTAGACCGCTCGGGCTCGCGTTGGATTATCTCTTCTAGCCGCCGCGCCCAGGCTTCAAGTGCTCGACGCTTTTCCGCCAGCCCATCGTATTTGTCGTATCGTGATGTCACATCAGTCTCGATGTGATTAAGTATCATTTTTACATCCCCGCGAGGAATGCCGAGTTCCCGCATGCGGGTCGCCACGGTCCGCCGAAGGTCATGCGGCGTGAACGGTGTCATTGCGCCTCGTAATGGCGGCTCCTTGGGCTCTTTCCGTGGGCGGACAATTTTCCTACTCGTCTCTGTCTTCTTTGGCCTCGGCGACTGCCGCCGCACCTCGAACAGATATCGCGTCGCGTGGTCGATCGATTGACCGCGGTACGGCGCGCCGGTGAGCCTCGACGGGAACATATACCCCTCAGGGCTTGGAGGCGCTTGGCGGATAATCTCTTGTGCGAGCTGCGACAAAGGGACGACGTGTTCTCGTCCGTTCTTGGCGCGGGACGCGGGTATTGTCCACAGACCGTTTTGGAGATCAAGCTCGTCAACGCGCACCCCGATGACCTCGCCTTTGCGTTGTCCGGTGAGGAGCATCAGCCGCAATATGCGCCGAGCGTTCGGCTCCATTGGCGCATTATCCAGCGCGTTCCAGAGCCGCCGAATCTCCTCCCCGTTCAACGCCCGTTCCCGCTGGTTCTCGGCCGATGGAGTCTCAACGTTGTCGCACGGCGATACGTCGATAATCGCCTGCCCGACTGCGAACCGGAACATGCGCCGCAAGATGGTCAACGTGCGGTTTGCCTGAATCGGGGCGCCGCGGTCGACAATGCCGTTTAGCAAATTCACGATGTCGCGCCGCGCAATGTCGCGCGCCTTTCGAGATCCCCAGCGCGGCAGCACGTCCTTGCGCAGGATGCGCTCGTCCTCAGCGGCGCTGCGCTTTCTCGGGCGCGCATAACGTTCAAGATAGCTCGATACGAGTTCTTCGACCGTCTCGGCGCGCCGCTCTGCCACGCGATCGGCAACGGCGCGCGATCCAGGGTCAATTCCCTTGTCCAGCAGTCGCTTCGCCTCGGCGAATTTTACGCCGGCATCGGCCAGGTTCAGGCGGGGATAGGTGCCGAATGTCAGCCGTCGCGGCTTGCCCCTAAAATGGTAGACCCAGACGAAGCTCTTCACGCCCCTCGGCGTGACCCTGACGCCAAATCCTTTGCGGGAACTCGTCCCAGACCTCGTAGCGCGCGACTCGCGGTCTCAGCCCACTCACAACTCTGTCTGTCAGCTTGAGCACGCTCGCCCCCCGCTGCTACCCGAGCACCACTCTGGGGTAGCGTTTTTAGGGGAACATCATGGCACGAGGCGAAGCGCAATGAAACAGAAAACTGCCGGAAAGGCCTCAATTTCCCTTCGTCTGACTGGTTTCGCGACGTTTCATATGGTTCCGTAGTTGTTCTAGTATGAAGCGCCTTGTAAGCGGTAGGTCGTCAGTTCGATTCTGACAGCCGGCACCGAAAAAAATCAACGATACATAGGATCACCATCGTAAACACCTCAAGGTCGGGCTACCATTTGGGCTACCACCTGGGTGGGACGAGGCCGGCATCAACGACGACCGCGACATGCTGCAGGAGATGCGGATGGTGTTGCGTGCGCATCGCGTGCCCGGCATGGACGACGAGGTGCCCACACCCGCGCAAGTCTTCCGTATGGCGACCGCGGGCGGTGCCAAGACGACCCCTTTCGCGGATACGATCGGCGCCCTTGAGCCCGGCCGGGCTGCCGATATCGTCCTGATGGATTGGCGGGCGATCAGCTATCCCTATCTCGACGCCGCGACACCGCTGCTGGACGCGGTCCTGCAGCGCGCTAAGAGCAGCGGCGTGCGCACCGTGATCTGCGACGGCGACGTCATTTACGACGACGGCAAGTTCACCAGGGTCGACCGCGACGCCGCGCTTCGAGCCTTGCACGAGGACCTGCAACGAGCGCTGTCCGACGACGAAGTCGAACGGCATCAACTCTCGAAGTCATTGCTGCCGCATGTGCGGGCTTTCTACGCCAATTACTTCGATCCCGAGCAGCATGTACCCTTTTATCGGCAGAGTTCCCGGCGGTAGCGGCACCTACTTGTTTTGTCGAATATTCAATACATCTGATTTGCGTTGCGTCGATCCGATGATAGCGTAACATGCCGTCCCGCAGGTTCGCTGAAAGCGCGGCGCGATCCCGGCCGCGCAACGGACCGCGTGAGCGCTCCACCTGGGAGATCCGAAATGTCGACCCTGAGTTCCGAGCCGGCAAGGTTCGATGCGATCATTGTCGGCGCCGGAGTTGGCGGGCTTTACGCTATTTATCGGCTGCGCAAGCTCGGCCTCAAGGTGCGCGCCTTCGAGGCGGCCGGCGGGGTCGGCGGCACCTGGTACTGGAACCGTTATCCGGGGTGCCGCTGCGATGTCGAAAGCATGGAGTACTCATATTCCTTCTCCGACGAACTACAGCAGGAATGGCATTGGCCTGAACGCTACGGTACGCAACCCGAGATTCTTCGCTATATCAACCATGTGGCCGATCGCTTCGACCTTAGACCCGATATCGAGTTCAATACTCGAATAAAGAAGGCGGTTTTCGACAGCAACGCCAGCACGTGGACGGTAACGACCGACAAAGGCAGCATCGCAACCGCGCGCTTCTGCATCATGGCGACAGGTAATCTCTCGACGCCGCGCAGGCCGGACTACCCTGGGTTGGAGCGCTTCAGGGGCAAGTGGTATCACACGGGCTTATGGCCGCATGAAGGTGTCGATTTCACCGGATTGCGCGTTGGGGTCGTCGGTACTGGTTCGTCCGGCGTCCAGTCGATCCCGATCATCGCCAAGCAGGCGAAGCATCTGTACGTGTTTCAGCGCACCGCCAATTTCAGCCTTCCCGCTCGCAATGCTCCGCTCGATCCCGCAAAGGAACGCGCCCACAAAGCCGAATATCCCGCGCGCCGGCGCGCCGCCTTCGATACGCCGTTCGGCATTGCCGGCCACCCGCCACCCGTGAAATCCGCGCTAGAGGCCGGCGAGGCGGAGCGGCAGCAGGCCTACGAGGCAAAATGGGCCGAGGGCGGCAGCATCAGCTTTCTGTACTCGTACACCGATTTGCTGATCAACAAGGAGTCGAACGAAACGGCGTCCGAATTCGTGCGCCGGAAAATCCGCGCCACCGTCAAGGATCCGAAGACCGCGGAACTGCTGTGCCCGAACGATCACCCGATCGGCACCAAGCGGCTTATTCTCGATACCGACTACTATGAGACGTACAATCGCGACAACGTCACGTTGGTGGATATCAGGAGCAAGCCGATCGAAGAGATCACGCCCGACGGATTACGCACCGCGGATCGCGAGTATCCGCTCGACGCCATCGTCTTCGCCACCGGTTTTGATGCCATGACCGGCGCGATGAAGGAAGTGGATATCCACACGGATGCAGGGATTTCGATCCGAGAGAAGTGGCAGCACGGCCCGCGCACTTATCTCGGGATCATGATGGCTGGGTTCCCGAATTTGTTCATGGTCACCGGCCCGCAGAGCCCCGGGGTCAAAAGTCAGATGATCTTGGCCTGCGAACAGCATGTCGACTGGATCGCCGATTGCATCCAGTACATGCGCGGCCGCGGGTTGTCGTGTATCGAAGCGGAACAGGCCGCCGAGGATGCCTGGGTCCAATACAACAACGAAGTCGCGAATCGCACGCTCTATCCGCTGGCGAATTCGTGGTATGTCGGCGCCAATATCCCTGGGAAGCCGCGCGTCTTCATGCCGTTTGTCGGCGGCGTCAGCGCCTATAAAAAGAAATGCGATGAGGTCGCCGCCAACGAGTATGAAGGCTTTTCCTTCGCCAGCGGAAGCGACGAGCAGCGGTTCGCGGCAAATTGACGGCGCAGCTTTCCGCTTTATTGCGCGGTCGGCCCACCGTCGACGACAAGCCCGGCACCGGTCATGAACCCGGCATCGTCGGAGGCGAGAAACACGATGCCATTCGCGATGTCGGTCGGCATGCCGAGCCGGCCGATCGGATTGGTCGACAATGCGATTTGCCGTGCCGCATCGACATCGTTGGTGCCGATATTGCGGGCGCGACTGACGAAAGTCTGCTGGCCCATATCGGTCTGAATGACACCCGGATGGATCGGTTGACGCGGATACGGTAGGCCCTTGCGAGCGAACTCGAGGGCGGCCGATTTGGTGAACAAGGTGACCCCGCCTTTTGGTCATCGAATAGAGCGGGTCGAGCTGCGAACCGACGAGACCGGCCACGGACGCCCGGTTTACGATGGCGCTGCTCTGCGGGCTCGCCTTGGCTCGCTCCCGCAACGACGGGACGGCAAGCTTCGTACCCAGAAAAACCCCGGTTAGGATAGCCCGACGATAACAGGCGAATCCGCGCGGACTAGACGCTCCAGGTATTTCCCCAAGCGTCGAGCGCGGCCCGGCGCTCATCAAGATACTCGAATCGATTGTAGACGGCCGCGACACCGCGGATCGTGCCCGCAGTGTGATTGAGAACCTTGTCGGCGACGTGCGGCGCAATCCCGAGACGCGCCATGCCGGTTGTCGCTGTACGACGCAGATCGTGCAGGGTCCAGGCGGGCAGCTCGGCGCCGTCACCATCTTTGCGCAGCGCGTCCAGCATGCGCCGGTCCAGCCGCGCCTTCGCGGCCGAGAACCCGGAAACAGGCCGCGTGCCGGTTCCAGAAAAAAGCAAATCCTGCCCGGCAATCTTCGGCACGGTTCGAGGATTTCGAGCGCCCGTGCCGATAGATGCACGATATGCGGCTTGCCGTTCTTGGCGCGGCTGCCGGGAATGGTCCATATCGCCGGTTGATTTCCGACCAGCGCATCCCGGCGACTTCGCTCTCCCGCTGGGCCGTCAGTAGCAGCAGCAGGAACAGCGGCCCGACGGGTTGCCGAGCCGGTCCGTCGCGGCCCAGAACGCCGCTATCTCGTTATCGTCCAACACGCGATCCCGCTGCGCCTCCTTCGCAGGCCGGCGCACCCCGGCGGTCGGATCGGCCGGCGCAAGGTTATTCGCGACGGCCATCCAAAAAACGTCCGCAGCCGGGTCAGCATCTTCCCGGCCTGTACGGCCGCGCCGCCGTTCGTGCCCTTGCGCTTGCGCTCGCGCATCGCGGCCTTGTCGTCGACCAGCTCCAGCACGTCGCTTTTGCTGATCTCGGCCAAAGGCCGCTCGCCCCATGCGGGCAGCACGTTATGGGCAAAGATGCGCCGCCACTCCGCCGCGGTCTTGGACTTCAAGTGTGGTCGCAATGCGCAAGATAGCGCTCGACGGCCGCCGGTACCGTATTGACGGCTGCGCGTGCCGCCTCGACTCGCTTTTCTTCGGCCGGGTTGACGCGCCGCTCGGCCTTGCCCGGCGAAATGCGGGCCAACTCGCGCGCATCCTCGACTTTCGGCACCCGCGCCAGCGTTCCGAGCGCCTCAAATACCTGCTTCGTCCCGACCCGCGTTTTGCAGATACACGACTTCGCGCCGGCCGCGGTCACGCGCAGGCCGAAGCCCGGCAGCGTCCGATCCCAATAGACGGCGCGGCCGGTCTTCGGCGGCGCAAGCTTGTTCACGGTCAGCTGCGTCAATCGGATTGCCGGCATGCGGTTGGTCCCGCGGGCTACCACCGGGCTACCAAGACAGGCCAATAAAGACCACTCGGTGCAGGCCGTTTCATACCCTTACATAAGCCGAGCCCCGCTTTCGCGAAAACCGGCCAGCCGCGCTTTCCTTGCGGATAGATTGGCCGCAGCCGTTTCGCCCTCCGCGACGGGGGCCGCTTCAGAGCACGGCTATGACACGCGCTCGTGCTCGCCTGGCGCCATCAGCAGCAGGGCTTGGCGGGCAACCGAGACGCGGACTGGAGTGCGGGTCACGACTTCGCCGTCGACCGAGACGTAATGCGGCGGATCGGTCGCGATGACGAGGTCGGAGGCATGGACGATCTCGGTGAAGTCCGCCGCGCGGGCGTTCAGCGCGGGACGCGCCCAGGTTTTCAGCAGGTTGGTCTTGCGGCCGCCCTTGACGATGCGGATCACAAGGTCGCGGCTCTCGGGGTCAGCCTCGTCGGCAACCTTGACGCCGCCCTGATACGGGCCGTTCGCGATCAAGATGTCGAGCGCGTCGTCGATGCGTGCGATCTCTCTCTGGCCCGCGGTCAGCACGGCGCGGAACGGCGTGTGCACCGCAAACAAGGCAGCGCCGACCAGAATGTAGCCGGCCTTGCCGAACCAGCGTTTCAGCCCGTGTGGCATGTTGCGCCCGACCAGCGCCGGCAGGCCGATCGCCGCCGTGTTCGCGAAATAATCGTCGTTGATCCGGCCGAGATCGACATCGGCGACCTTGCCGGCGCCGGTCAATATTTCGGCGGCGCCGGCGAGATCGAGCGGGATGCCGAGCGCGCGCGCAAAACTGTTCGCGGTGCCGAGCGGCAATATGCCGAGCACCGCGTCGCGATAGGCGAAAAAATCAACGACCGAACTGATCGTCCCGTCGCCGCCGCCGACAATAATCAGCTTGTGGCCCTGCGTGATGGCCCCCTGCACGATCTCGGGCAGGCGGACGGGATCGCGCACCGGATAGGCGGCATCGAGATGCAGCCCCGCGCGCGTCAAGAGCCGCGTTGCGTCGTCATACAGATCGCGCCCGCTGCGCGAGCGGGTGTTGACGACGAGCACCGCCGAACGCGCGCCGCGGATCGCGGCGTCGAGCCGCGCCTTGCGGCGGGCGCGGTCAGTCTCCGTCCGCCGCGGCTCGTCGAGAGAGGGCATGCGGTCCTTTGCAATGAACGCTGCGCCAGGTTCCCGGGCGGTCCGGAATCGCTGTTGCAGCGGCTGATCAAACGCGCCTCGAGCCGAAGCTGTTCCCTGTACGAACCCGGGCGCTTTGGGCAAGATCGGCCCGGTTGAAATCGAGGCGTTACAATGCGCGCACGGTATTTAATTCTTGCATTTTTTGCGATCGTTGCCGTCTCGCCAACGGGGGCACAGGTCGGACAGCAGCCCGGGGATGTGCAGGCCGGTTCTCGGCTGGCGGTTCGGGTTTGCGAGGAATGTCACGTCGTCGCGGGCCAGCCGCAGGTACCGTCGTCCTTGACCGGATACGGCCCGAGTTTTTTTGCGATCGCTAACGGCCCAAACGCGACGGCGCAGTCATTGCAGACGTTTCTTTCTCGTCCGCACGCGCTTTCCGAGATGCCGTATCCCAATCTCACCGCGGAGCAGAGGGCCGACGTGGCGGCCTATATCCTCTCGTTGCGAGGCAGACGCTGATGGCTCCCGCTCGGCGGGTTCGGCGCTCCCCGGGCTTGGCCGCAGTATTGTGCAATCTGGTTTCGCCGACAGCGGCACGGCAACGGCTCGCGCCCCGGCATTCCCGGAGATAAAATTCCTGGCCGGGAGAGAACCGCTCGCGAGCAGCCGAGAGACCGGGCCGGGCGGCGCTTCGTTGAAATTGTAGCCTGAGCGAGGTGAATCATGACCGGCGGCGACGGCAATGCGGTCGATTATTTTCTGGACCGGCATCTGCGCGAGGGACGCGGCGACAGGATCGCCTTCGCCGACCCGTGGCGGCGTCTGACCTATGCGGAGCTGGCGGCGGCGTCGGGGCGGTTCGCGGCCGGGCTGCGCGCCGCCGGGATCGAGCGCGAGCGGCGGATCGCGCTCGTGATGCTCGACACGGTCGATTTCCCGATCGCGTTCTGGGGCGCCTTGCGCGCCGGGGTCGTGCCGGTGCCGATCAACACGCTGCTGCCGCCCGAGATCACCGGGCTACATCCTGAAGGACAGCCGCGCCGCCGCGCTGTTCGTCTCGGCGCCGCTGCTGGGAGCCGCTGCGGCCGGTGGTGGAGGAGGCGGGGCTAGGCCGCGTCGTGGTCAGCGCGCCGGACGGGGAGGGCGGCGATTTCGCCGCGTTTCTCGCCGGCGGCGATCGGGCGGGCGCGACGGCCGAGTGCTCGCCGGACGAGGTCGCGTTCTGGCTGTATTCATCGGGCTCGACCGGCGCGCCGAAGGGCGTCAGGCACGTGCATGCGAGCCTGCGCGCGACCGCCGAGACCTACGGGACGCAGGTGCTCGGCATCGCGGCCGATGACCTGATGTTCTCGGCCGCAAAATTGTTTTTCGCCTACGGGCTCGGCAATTCGATGACGTTTCCGATGGCGGTCGGGGCCGCCTCGGTGCTGCTGCCGGACCGGCCGACCCCCGACGCGGTGCTGGCGACGATGCGGGCGCATCGGCCGACGATATTCGCCGGGGTGCCGACATTGTTCGCGGCGCTGCTGGCGCATCCCGAAATCGGGGAAGGGGCCGGGTCCGACCGGCTGCGCCGCTGTATCTCGGCCGGCGAGCCGCTGCCCGAGCATATCGGGGTGCGCTGGCGCGAGCGGGTCGGGTGCGACATCCTCGACGGGCTCGGCTCGACCGAAATGCTGCACATCTTCCTGTCGAACCGGCCCGACGACATCCGCTACGGCACGACCGGCAAGCCGGTGCCGGGCTACGAGGTGATGATCGTCGACGAGAGCGGGCACCAGGTCGCGGCGGGCGAGCCCGGCGAGCTGGTGGTGTCAGGCCCGAGCGCCGCCGAGGGGTACTGGAACCAGCGCGAGAAATCGCGGCGCACGTTCCGCGGCGAGTGGACCCATACCGGCGACACCTACACGCGCGACGCCGACGGGTACTACCGCTACAACGGGCGCAGCGACGACATGCTGAAGGTCGGCGGCATCTGGGTGTCGCCGTTCGAGGTCGAGGAGGCGCTGATCGGCCACCCCGCGGTGCTGGAGGCGGCGGTCGTGGGAAGCCCGACGAGGACCGGCTGATCAAGCCGAAGGCGTTTGTCGTGTTGCAGGAGGCGGCGCGGGGGGAGGACCCGGCGGCGCTGGTCGGGGCGCTGCAGGAACACGTCAAGCAGCGGGTCGGGGTGTGGAAATACCCGCGCTGGATCGAGTTCCGCGACGCGCTGCCGAAGACCGCGACGGGCAAGATCCAGCGGTACAAATTGCGCGGCGAGGAAGGGCGCGGAGCATGATATTCCCTGCTGGCAGGGAATTTTTCGCTTTCCGCCCCGAACCCGTCCCGATTCTGCTTTGTGTAACAAGGAGTTGCGGGCAATTCCCTGGGGCCGGAACAGGGAGAATTTCGCGGCCTAACAGGGAGCCCAGCAGGGAATTCGATTGCCGCCGCAGGGAATTGCCGGCTCGGATCGTCATCGGCGCTTTCTCCACCCGCCGAGCGCACGGTATGGCAGACAATTGCGGCGATTTTCGCGTCGGTGCCGGCGCGGTGAGCGGGACACATTCTCCGGTTGGATTGCGCAGGGGACGATCCGGAGCTAATTGATGGGCTTCGCATTGCTCAGCCCATCCTACATTGCTACGCTTGCCGAACTCGCCCGTAGCTACGGGGTCGGCAAGAGCACAATTTGGCAGCTCGCATATCGATAATAACCTACTATAGGTAGCTTGGTGACAAATGCCGAAAATCATATTCTTAATTGCCACATCTTTGCTCGCCTTAACAATATCGGGAACCGCCAAATCATCAAATTTCGCCACCCTAACCTGTCCCGATTCTCAGCCGAGGCGTAGTAGTATTCTTAATTGATATAGACAATTATCGAGTCTTGTCAGCTACTGATAAAACCGGCGGTGGGAATCGCGTGATGTTTAAAGGTATTCCTATTTCCATGTCGGAAACCCATTTTGAGTGGGTGTGGATCGATAATCAGACGAATTTAGGTAATGGGCCGATTAAAGGATTGCGACGGACTTACTTGCTTGATCGAAATACGCTAGAATTAAGGCTAGCGGTTGATGCTGGAAAAGAACACAGCGTGTTCCAATATAATTGCTTTCTGTCAAGGCGGAAACTGTAGCGATTTCGCTGCCTCGCGGACGACGGGTCAATTTCAACAACAAGCAGTGCTGGAAGTCGAAGGTGAACAGTCCAGATAGGAATGCGCGGCATGACCTTGGTGCGTTGTATGCCGCACTAACCGTGAAATCATTTGCCTCAGGAATGACCCCCGCAGCAAGGGCGAGAGCAGAGCAACTATTCCAGTCGATTTTCCAGATCGCCCGGGAAACCGGCAGTTGACCGCGTGGAAGAGTTGGCGCGCGAATTTCGAAGCAGGCTAGCAGATCTCCGGTCTGATGCCAGCTCGGCAAATTTCATTGATCTACGGGAAGCAGCCGAGGCGGCAATGGCAGCTTCCATGGCCGCCTATGGCAACGCCCCACCGACGGCTCGCTTAAGAGATGAAATTATAAGTGGAATTGAACCGCATCTAATTCCGATAAGCGGCTTACTTCCAAACAAAATCTTCATTGGGCACGGGCACTCGCCAATTTGGCGAGAGTTCAAGGATTTTCTGCAAGACAACCTATCGCTGCCATGGGAGGAATTTAATAGAGTTCCGCAAGCAGGAATTTGGACGGGAGAACGTCTAAGCGAGATGCTTGATTCGGCGTGTTTCGCTTTTCTGATTATGACCGGGGAGGACGAGCGCAACGGTGAACTACATGCGCGGGAAAACGTAATCCACGAGATTGGTCTTTTCCAAGGCAAGTTGGGTTTTAGACGTGCAATAATTTTGTTAGAAGAAGGTTGCGAAAACTTCAGTAACATCCACGGCTTGACCTGCATACCATTTCCTAAGAACGGAATATCTACAAAGTACGAAGAGATAAGGCACACTTTGCAACGCGAAAAAATTATTTGAGGAGATTGCGTTTTGAACGGCCAATTTCCATAAATCGGGTTACACGCCGTTTTCCATAGGCGGTCTTACGCGACTCGGCGAGGCGCCGGGGTAAGCCTGGCCATTGCGCGGCCGCACGACGGCATGGGCTTCGGGCCGACAGCCCCTCACCCGGACTTCCCTCTCCCCCCGGGCGGGGAGAGGGAACCGGGCGCGACGGGCTTGCGCTATACTGCCGGGCGGGAGAGGATTTCGTCGGGGATTTTGCGGGGGAGGAATTTGCCGTCGGTCAATGCGCCTTTGAGTTGGCCGTTTTCGACGATGATTTTGCCGCGCAGCATCGTGAGGGAGGGCCAGCAGGCGAGGTCTCGGCCTTCCCAGGGGGAGTAGTCGGCTTCGTGCATGTCGGCGGCGCGCACGGTGTGGCGTTTCCTCGTGTCGAGCAGCACGATGTCGGCGTCGGAGCCGATCGCGAGCGCGCCCTTCCTCGGGTAGAGGCCCATGATCTTGGCGGCGTTGGTCGAAACGCTTGCCGAGATCGGACGCAGCTATGATGTGAGCGGCTGGACGATTTCGAGATTACGATGAACTCCGCATGATTTTTGCATATTTCTTTAAGCCGGTCACGACCGGCGCGAATAGGGCCAACGCTATGTACTCAATTGCTCTTTTGTGCTACAGGGCGCGCGATGGACACCGAGTTGGAACAGCCGGAGGATTTCGCGAGTTTTTACCGGCGCGCCTTTGCCGAGTACAGGACCCGTGCGCTATGGAACAAGCGCGAACTTGAGGCGCCGACCCCGCCGGATGCGCTGGTGATCGCGCGCGCGTTGCGCGTGGAAGGTAACCGCGAGGCCCGGCTTCTCGCGGAACAGATAGAGCGGGCCTGCCGTGCCGCTCTCTAAGATTCAAATCGACATTCTCCGCCTGCTTGCGGGACACCGTGACCCGGAAAGCTATGTCGCGGGTGCCTCGCCCCTAAATCGGGATGCGCCGCGCATGTCCGCCGATATCGACGTTTTTCACGACCGCGAGGAACGCGTCGCGGCGGCGGCAATGGCCGACACGCAAACGCTCGCGGCGGCGGGCTACGGCGTTTCGTGGCTTCGACAACTGCCGTTGATCTATACCGCCGAGGTGACACGAGGCGATGCCGTTACCCGGCTTGAATGGGTTGTCGATAGCGATTTTCGTTTTTTCCCGACAATGCGGGATGAGACGTTCGGCTATGTCCTGCATCCGGTTGACCTTGCCATGAACAAGGTCATGGCCGCCGCCGGGCGGCGCGAGCTTCGCGATCTCATTGATCTCGTGACCGTTCACGAAACCATTCTTCCGCTCGGTGCCGTGATCTGGGCGGTGGTCGAAAAATCGCCCGGTTTCACGCCCGAGGGGATGATTGCCGAAATCCGGCGAAACTCGAATTACCCGGAAGCCGAGTGGCGGGCATTGCAAAGCAGCGAACCACTCGACCCGAAAGACATCATAGCGCGTCTCCGCGCGGCACTCGACGAAGCTGAAATCTTTGTCGGGCGGATGCCCACGGACAAAATCGGCCTGCTGTTCTTGCAAGCCGGTGAAGTCGTGCAGCCTGATCCCGACCGACTGAATGCCTATCAAACCCATGCCGGGCAGCGCCGTGGACAATGGCCGGACAGTCCCGAAATCAGAGCCGCCATGTTCGAACGTTACAACACGAAACCATGCCCATAGCCGTCCGCGCGGCTCGACCGGCTGGCGCACTCGACACGTGATCTTATCCGTCAACCGGTCCCAAATCGATAAATTGAATGATGCTGCGCCAATTTCCATAAGCGGGTTATGGTGCGTCAGGAGAAGCTGGCGCGTTCCAGCCGGTGGAAGACCGGCGCGGGTAAGGCCGTAGCGGGCCGCCCGGTAGCGAGTGTTGCGTAGTTGTCGGTGACGGCGATTGCGAAGCGTACACAGCGATCCGCTGGGGTGTGAGATTGAGCCTCGAAATCTATAAAGCCGCGGAGGCCGAGCCGGTCATAAACGTCGAAGGCAACATGTGCGGCACCGTTATGCGAGGTGCCGTCGCTCCGCCGGGGTCGAAGACCACATCACGACGGAAAGGAATGTGTCGGAACCTGAGAGATCTCACGTCTGGCCGCAGGCACAAGCGCCGACTGGCCCGTATCGGGAAGGCGAGGAGCCGAAGCCGATAATGCACGGGCGTGAGAAGTCAGACCTCCGTCATAGTAGCGATGAAGTCGCCGAACAAAACCGGGTGCCCGGCAGCGGAGGCGATGGAGCGAAGGGCGGGGGCCGAGGAGAATGCGATCCAGCAACGCACGCGCCGGGCGCAGAACCGGGAAAGCGTGTCACAGGCGCTGGAGCGCATACGGGAAGCCGCAAGGCTACGGAAGAAGGAACGGTTCACCGCGCTCTTCCACCACATCACGGTTGACCTGCTGCGGCTGTCGTTTTTCGCCCTCAAGCGAGACGCGGCACCTGGGGCGGACGGCGTGACATGGCAGGACTACGAGGCAGACCTTGAGCGCAAACTCGGGGAGTTACATGCCAGGGTCCATCGGGGAGCGTACCGGCCGCAGCCATCCCGGCGTCGGTATATACCGAAAGCCGATGGACGACAGCGGCCGCTCGCCGTGGCGGCGCTTGAGGACAAGATCGTCCAGAGAGCAACCGCCGCCGTACTGAACCAGATCTATGAGGAAGACTTCCTCGGGTTCTCGTACGGTTTCCGGCCCGGGCGCAGCCAGCACGATGCGCTGGATGCCCTGATGGTCGGAATACGCGAAACAAAGGGGGTGAGCTGGATCATCGATGCCGACCTTCAAAGCTTCTTCGACACGGTTAGCCACGAATGGCTAATCCGTTTCCTGGAGCACCGGGTCGGCGATCGACGCATCATCCGCCTGATCCGGAAATGGCTAAAGGCGGGGGTGCTCGAAGACGGGTCGGTTACGGTCAGTGAGACGGGAACCGGGCAGGGGTCGGTGATCTCACCGTTACTTGCCAACGTTTACCTGCACTATGTCTTCGATCTCTGGGCCGCCCGCTGGCGACGGCGGGAGGCCACCGGCACCATGATTATCACGCGTTATGCGGATGATCTGGTGATCGGGTTCGAGCGCCAAGCCGATGCGCATCGGTTCCTCGAAATGATGCGGAAGAGGTTTGAGGAGTTCGCGCTGTCGCTCCATCCTGAGAAGACCCGGCTGATCGAGTTCGGCCGCTAGCGGTGCATAACCGCAAGCAACGCGGTCTCGGTAAGCCGGAGACCTTCAACTTCCTGGGTTTTACGCTGATCTGCAGCCGAACCCGCCAAGGGGCTTTCCAGCTCAAACGGAAGACCCGGCGTGACCGCAGCCAGGCAAAACTCAGAGAGATAAAGGAGGAGCTACGCCGGCGACGACACTATCCCATACCCCAACAGGGGCAATGGCTTCAGCAAGTAGTCAGGGGTTTCTTCGCCTACCACGCCGTGCCGACAAACTTCGCGGCGCTCGTGGCGTTCCGACGCCGTGTGATTGAAATCTGGCGGCGCACGCTCAAACGACGTAGCCAGAGAGATAAGACCACATGGCAGCGGATACGGGAAATCGCCAATGCCTGGCTGCCCAAACCTAAAATCCTGCACCCGTGGCCATCCGAACGGTTTGCCGTCAAACATCCAAGGTGGGAGCCGTATGCGGGAAAGCCGCACGTACGGTTCTGTGCGGGGGGCGCTCAGTGATGGGCGTCCCTACCGCGATCGAACTCGGCGAGGCACCGAAGTAAGACTGACCATGGCGTGGCCGCACGACAGCATTGGCTTCGCGTTGCTCAGCCCATCGTACATATACTTGGCAATTCATAGACAGCCCTCACCCTGACCCTCTCCCCGCGGGCGGGGAGAGGGAAGCGGGCGCGACGGGCTGCGCTATACCGCCGGGCGGGAGCGGATTTCGTCGGGGATTTTGCGGGGGAGGAATTTGCCGTCGGTGAGGGCGCCTTTGAGTTCGCCGTTTTCGACGACGGTTTTGCCGCGCAGCATTGTGAGGGAGGGCCAGCAGGCGAGGTCGCGGCCTTCCCAGGGGGAATAATCGGCTTCGTGCATCTCGGCGGCGCGCACGGTGTGGCGCTGGCGCGTGTCGAGCAGCACGATGTCGGCGTCGGAGCCGACCGCGAGCGCGCCCTTGCGCGGGTACAGGCCCATGATCTTGGCGGCGTTGGTCGAAATCGAGGCCGACAAAATCGTTGAGGCTGTAGCCGCGCTTTTCGACGGTTTCGGTATAGATCAGCGAGACGCGCGGCTCGACCCCGGCATTGCCGCCGGTCGTGTCGTCGATCCGCCGTCCCTGCAACTTGATGCGCAACGGGCAGCAGATTTCGTCGGTCGCGACGCATTGGATCGCGCCGTGGTTGGTCGCCTCCCACAACGCCTGCTGGTCCTCGGGGAATTTCAAGGACGGGTAGGTGTGGTAGATCTGCCCGTTCGGCTTTTTGTAGTCCTCGGAATTGTACATCAGGTACTGGTGCAGCGTTTCGCCGTAGATCGGGAAACCGTTGGCGCGCGCCGCCGCGATCGCGCGCACGCCGGTCGCCGCCGAAGTGTGCATCATGTAGAGCGCCGCGCCCTCGACATTGCACGCGAGACGGATCACGCGGTTGAACGCCAGATCCTCCGACAGCGTGTTGTGGACTTCGGCCATGTTCTCGAAGCCGGTGCGCTGCTCGCGCATCAGCTTTTCGTACATGTGCATGACGATGTCGTTGTCCTCGGCGTGGATCGTCGCGATGCCGCCGGCTTTCGCGAGAACCTTCAGCACCTCCCAGATGTCGCCGTGCTGCACCATGCGGCCCTTGCGCGACGGCGTGATGTCGGTGGTGAACATCTTGACCGTGGGATGCCCGGCCTGCACCGCCTCGGCGATCTGCGCGTAGATGTCGGGCGACAGTTTGCCGAGCAGCATCGTGTGGAAGGCGTAGTCGCCGTAGCACTGGCCGGCCCATTGCTGCTGGCGGTGTTCGATCGCCTGCTGCACGTTCAAGCCGCCCTCGACCGGGGCGAAGTCGATCGTCGTCGTCGTGCCGCCGAAGAGGCCGGCCTGGCTGACGCGCGACGCCGGCTCGGTCAGTTTCGCTTCGCCGTCGGGCACCGGCATCGGCCAGTTGCAATGGACATGCGGGTCGATGCCGCCGGGGATGACGATCTGGCCCGAGGCGTCGATCGTGCGGCCCGGGTTGAGCGCGGCGAGACTGCCCGGCGCGCCGATCGCGACGATCTTTTCGCCCTCTATGCCGATATCGGCGTGTTCCGCGCCGGTCGGCAGGACGGTGAGGCCGCCGGTAATCACGGTGTCGAGCATCGGATTTCCCCTTTATGCGTGTGAACTGAGCGCGCGCGGCCCGATCAGGCGCGGCTCGGCGAAGGCGAAGCGGGCGAGGATGTCGTCGGGCGCGATGTCGTGGACGATAAAGACGAGGCGGCTGCGCTCGTCGGAATCGGGCCAGGCATCGAGCCATTCCGGCGTGAACATCGCGTGCTGCGCCGCCTGCACGATTGCCGGCCGGTCGGGACGATCGGCAAAGCGCACGAGGCCCTTGACGCGCAACAGGTCGTTGCCGCGGTCGTTAGCCAGCCCGCCGAGCGCGCGCGCGAAATCGAGCCGGCCGACCGGGCCGCCGAGGATGATCGTGTAGGTCGCGACGCCGTGGGTGTGCGCCGCCTCGGCGTCGGGCTGAAATGCCTGTGCGACTCTACCCCCACCCTGCCCTCCCCCGCTTGCGGGGGAGGGTAACGGAGCGGGGATTGCGTCTCCGACCCCCTCCCCCGCTGGCGGGGAGAGGGTTGGGGTGGGGGCTTTCAAGCGCAGAGAACAGGACGCGGGCGGGGTCGCTGGCGGCGGCGCCGACAATGCGCTCCGCACCCGGATTGAGCGCGTCGAGGCGCTCGCGCAGCGCGTCGCCGAACCGCGCGAGGTCGGTTTTCGAGATCACCAGCGCGTCGGCGATTGCGGCTTGGCGCGCCGCCTCGGCGAAGCGGGCGAGCGTCTCGGCGCCGGTGACGGCATCGACCAGCGTCACGACGCGCGCGAGGCGCAGCCGCTGGTCGAGCATCGGGTCGGTGCCGAGCGTGAACAGGATCGGGCCGGGATCGGCGAGACCGCTGGTCTCGACGACGATGCGGCCGAACCGGCGGATGTCGCCGGCGTCGCGCCGCTCGATCAGGCTGCGCAGCGTCTCGGCGAGATCCTCGCGCACCGCGCAGCACAGGCAGCCGCCGGGCAGTTCCAGCACCTCGCCCTCGACGAAATCGACGAGGTAATGGTCGATCGCGATCTCGCCGATCTCGTTGATGACGACGGCGGTGTCGGAAAACGCCGGATCGCTCAGCGCGCGGCGCAGCAGCGTCGTCTTGCCGCTGCCGAGAAACCCGGTCAGCAGCGTCAGAGGAAGGCTGTCCAAGACGGGCGCGCCGTTCATTGCATCGTCCGAAATCCTTTCTGACATCGTTTCACGCCGGGCTGCGGGCGGCAAGCGGCGGCGCCGATCAAGCGCCGAGCGCGCCGCAGAAAACGGCTCATAAAGCGCATCCGGCTTGACGCAGGTAGTTGCATTCGCGGAACTGCGCCTTCATCATGCCTGCCATAACCCGGCCGCATATGCGGCCGCTTTTGGGAGGACGCCCGACGGCATGGCTGTAGCGGGGAGCGCGCGAGCGGCGGATCCGGCGTCGGATGTGCTACTCGACGTGCGCATGGTATCGAAGCGGTTCGGCGGCGTAACCGCGGTCGAGGATGTATCGATCGCCGTCCAGCGGGGCGCAATCGCGTCGATCATCGGCCCGAACGGCGCCGGCAAGACGTCGCTGTTGAACATGATCAGCGGCTTCTATCGCCCGGATGGGGGCTCGATCACGTTCGAGGGGATCGACACGACCCGCTATCGCCCCGCCGAAATCGCCGCGCTCGGGATCGCCCGCACGTTTCAGAACATCGCCCTTTTCGGCGGCATGACCGTGCTCGACAACATCATGCTCGGCCGTCACGTGCGCATGAAGTCGGGCATCCTCTCCTCTTTCGTCTATTGGGGGCTGGCGCAGAAGGAGGAAGTGGCGCATCGCGAGCGGTGCGAGGAGCTGATCGACTTTCTCGAATTGCAGGATTTGCGCAAGCAGCCGACCAGCGCCTTGGCCTACGGGCTGCGCAAGCGGGTCGAGCTGGCGCGGGCGCTAGCGCTCGAACCGAAGCTCCTGTTGCTCGACGAGCCGATGGGGGGCATGAACCAGGAAGAAAAAGAGGACATGGCCCGCTACGTGATCGACGTCAACGAGCAGTGGGGCACGACGATCATCCTGATCGAGCACGACATGGCGGTGGTGATGGACATCTCCGACCATGTCACCGTGCTCGACCGCGGCCGCCGGATCGCCGACGGCACGCCGGCCGAAGTGCAGCGCGATCCGGCCGTGATCGGCGCCTATCTCGGCGGCGGCGAGCGGCGGGAACGGGCGGCATGACCGGCGCGCAAACCCTGCCGCAGCTGCTGCTGCGCAACGCCGAGCGCACCCCCGACCGGCCGGCCTTGCGCGAAAAGGACCGCGGCATCTGGCAGACTTATACGTGGCGTGGGTATTTCGACGAGGTCAGGGACTTCGCGCTGGGGCTGGCGGCGCAGGGCTTCGGCCGCGGCGACAAGCTGTCGGTGATCGGCGAGAACCGTCCCCGACTCTACTTCGCGCAGCTCGCGGCAATGTCGCTCGGCGGTATTGCCGTCCCGGTCTATCAAGACGCGATCGCCAGCGAGCTGGCCTATGTGCTCGAACACGCCGAAACCTCGGTGATCGTGGCCGAGGACCAGGAGCAAGTCGACAAGATCCTGGCGCTGCAGGAAGAGCTGCCGCATCTGAAGCGGCTCATCTATGACGACCCGCGGGGGCTGCGCAATTACGACGAGACGCTGCTCGCCTCGTTTGATGCGGTGCAGGCCGCCGGGCGCGACTTCGCTGCCGCCAACCCCGATTTCTTCGCGGCGACGCTGGCGGAAGGCAAACCGGACGATCTGGCGCTGTTCTCGTACACCTCGGGCACGACCTCGCGCCCGAAGGGGGTGATGCTTTCGCACGCCAACCTGACGAGCGTCGCCGAAGGCTTCACGGCGGCCGAGAACATCCGCGCCGACGACGAGCATCTGTCGTATCTGCCGATGGCGTGGATCGGCAATTCGGTGTTCGCGGTGGCGCTGCATCTCTGGGTCGGGTTCACCTGCAATTTCCCGGAGCGGCCCGAGACGGTAACGCGCGATTGGCGCGAGCTGGGGCCGACGGTGGCGCTTGGCCCGCCGCGCTATTGGGAGAACACGCTGACCTCCATTACGGTCAGGGCGGCCGATTCCGGGTGGTTGAAACGGTCTCTGTTCCAGTATTTCCGCGGGGTCGCCGAGCGCGCGCAGAGCTGGGAGGCCGATGGCCGCGCGGTGCCATTCGGCCTGCGCCTGCAGCGGGCGATCGGCGAAATCCTCGTATATGCGCCGCTGCGCGATCAGCTCGGGCTGCGCCGCGCCCGCCTCGTTTACACCGGTGGCGCGCCGCTCGGCCCCGACACGTTCCGCTTCTTTCGCGCGATCGGGGTAAACCTGAAGCAGGTCTACGGCGCCTCCGAGCTGGCCGGCGTGTGCTCGGCGCAGCCCGACGGCGAGGTCGATCCCGAGACCGTCGGCCGGGTTTTTCCGGGAGTCGAGGTGCGGATCTCCGATACGGGCGAGGTGCTCGCCCGTTCGGGCGGCGTGTTCCAAGGCTACTACAAGCAGGCGGAGGAGAGCCGCGCGGCGCTGACCGAGGACGGCTGGCTCAGGACCGGCGACGCCGGGCACATCGATCGGCGCGGCCATCTCGTCATCCTCGACCGGGCGCGCGATGTCGGCAAGCTCGCCGACGGCACCGCGCTCGTTCCGCAATTCATCGAGAACAAGCTCAAATTCAGCCCCTATATCGGCGAGGCGGTCGTGTTTGGCGATGGCCGGGACTTCGTCGCGGGCATCGTCGCAATCGACGCGGCAACGGTGGGCAATTGGGCCGAACGGCGGAACCTGGCATATACCTCGTTCCAGGACCTCGCGTCGCGTGACGAGGTGCGCGCGCTGATCCGCGACGAAATCCGCAGATGCAACAGCAGCCTGTCCGAGGCGATCCGGGTCAGGCGCTTTCTCGTGCTCAACAAGGAATTCGACGCCGACGACGACGAGATCACCCGCACCCGCAAGATCCGCCGCCGCTTTGTCGCCGAGAAATACGCCGCGATTGTCGAGGCGTTCTACAGCGGCGCCGAGGAGGTCGAGGTCAGCGCCGCTATCACCTACGAGGACGGCCGCAAGGCGCTGCTGCGCTCGACGATCGCGGTCGCCGACGTGGACGACCCGGATGCTCCGGTCGCGGGCAGGCGGATGCGGGCGCGCGAGGCAGCGGCGGCGGAGTGAGCCATGCCTGAATTCGAGTGGCAATTCACGCTGGTGCTGCTGACCAACGGCGTCATGATCGGCCTGATGTACGCGCTGATCGCGCTCGGGTTCGTGCTGATCTACAAGGCGACCGACGCGATCAATTTCGCGCAGGGCGAATTCGTCATGTTCGCCGGATTTATCGCGGCCGCGGCGGCGCTCGCCGGGCTGTCGTTCTGGGCGGCGGCGGCGATCTCGATTGCCGGGATGATCGCGCTCGGTTTCGGCCTTGAACGGATCGTGCTGCGCCCGATGATCGGGCGGCCGGTGATCGCTGTCGTGATGGCGACGATCGGACTGGCGGCGGTGCTGCGTGGTGTCGCGGTGCTGGCATTCGGAGCCGGCACGAAGGCGATCGTGATGCCGGTCGGCGACGCGCCGTTGTTCCTCGGCCCGGTCATGCTGTCGCCGGTGCAGCTGGTGGGCGCCGGGGTCAGCATCGTGTTTCTCGGCGGCTTCACCTGGTTCTTTCTGAAGAGCCGGACCGGCGTCGCAATGCGCGCGGTCGCCGATAACCAGCAGGTCGCGATGGCGATGGGGATCAATATCCGCCGGTATTTCGCGCTCGCCTGGGCGATGGCCGGCGTCGTCTCGGCGCTCGGCGGCGTCGTGTGGGGCGCGATGCTCGGCATCGACAACCAGCTCGCGCTGGTCGGCCTCAAGGTCTTTCCGGTGGTGATCCTGGGCGGGCTCGATTCGATCGCCGGCGCGGTGATCGGCGGGCTGATCGTCGGCATCGTCGAGAACCTCGCGGCCGGCTATCTCGACCCGTATGTCGGCGGCGGCACGAAGGATTTCGCGCCTTACGTGCTGATGATCCTGGTCTTGATGATCCGGCCGGAGGGGATTTTCGGCCGGCGCCGCATCGAGCGCGTCTGAGGCCGGGAGCGCGGCGAATGTTCTACCGTGAGGCCGGCGTCTTCAAGACCAGCTACGCCGCCGACATGGCGCTGTTCCCGCTGCCGCAGGCGCGCTGGGCGGTGGCGGCGGTCGCGGTGCTATTTATCGTCATCGCGCCGCTGACTTTCGGGCCCTATTACCTGTCGATCCTCAACCTCGTGCTGGTCGCGGTCGTCGGCGCGCTCGGCCTCAACATCCTGGTCGGCTATACCGGGCTGATTTCGATCGGACACGGCGCCTTCATGTCGGTCGGCGCCTACACCGCCGCCAACCTGATCGTGCGCCTCGATATGCCATTCTGGATCACGATCCCGGCCGGCGGGCTGATGGCAGCGCTGGTCGGCATGATCGTCGGAATCCCGTCGCTGCGCATCAAGGGCATCTATTTGGCGATCGCGACCCTCGCGGCGCAGCTGATCATCGAGTGGACGATCAATCACGTCGAATGGATCTCCGGCGGTGTCCAGGCGTCGATCGAGATCCCGCGTCCGACGGTGTTCGGCACCGTGCTGCGCGCCGAGTGGCAATTTTACCTGTTCCTGATGTTCTTCACGGTTCTGGCGATCGTCGCGACGATGAACCTGGTGCGCAGCCGCATCGGGCGGGCCTTCATCGCGATCCGCGACCAGGACATCGCCGCCGAGATCATCGGCATCAATATTTTTCGCTACAAGCTCTACGCCTTCGCGATTTCGTCGTTCTACGCCGGTGTCGCCGGGGTTCTGCAAAGCTATTACTATGGTCTCGCCAATTACGAGCAGTTCCAGATCGACGTATCGATCGATTATCTCGCGATGGTCATTATCGGCGGTCTCGGCTCGGTGCTGGGCTCGGTGTTCGGCGCAATTTTCGTGACATTGCTGCCGATTGTGACGCGATGGGTGCTGGAATCGTTTGGCGGGCTTATTTTTTCCGATGCCGAGCTGCTGAACATCATTCCAAATATGCGTCTCGTCATGTTCGGGAGCCTGATCATCCTGTTTCTGATCGCCGAACCGGAAGGCCTGTACCGGCTGTGGCGCAATATCCGCAACTACTTCCGGGTCTGGCCTTTCAGCTACTGAACAAGATTTAACAGAGGAGGAAACGATGAGACGCACAACAATGCGGAATTGGGCGCTGGCGCTCGGCGCGGTCGGGGTGCTGGCGCTGGCCGGGCCGGCCGCCGCCCAGGAGAAAAAGGTCGTGATCGGTGTGCAGTGCGACCGCACCGGCCCGACCCAGATCGTCGGGACGGTGCTGTGCCCGGCGATGCAGGATTATTACAATTACGTCAACTCGAAAGGCGGGATCGATGGGTATAAGATCGATGCCCCCGAGATCGATAATTCCTACAAGGTGCCGCCCGCCGTCGAAGCGTATCAGAACCAGAAGCAGCAGGGCGCGGTCATCATGTCGCTGTACGGCACGCCGCAGACCCATGCGCTTAACGAACGCCTCGAAGCGGACCACATGCCGACGACATCGCCGGGGTTCGGGATCGCCGCCTCGGCCGATGGCAAGCGCTATCCATACCTGTTTCCGATCGCCGCGACCTATTTCTCGCAGGGCGCCGCCGCGGTCGATTTCGCAAAGCGGCAATTGGGCGGCAGCCTGAAAGGCAAGAAGATCGCCTATGTCTACTATGACAACCCGGCCGGCAAGGAGCCGATGCCGGTCTTGGAGGACTTGCAGAAACAGGAAGGATTCGACCTGCGCACTTTCGCCGTGCCGCCGCCGGGGGTCGAGATGGGCGCGCAGGTGCTCGACATCACCCAGCGCTACCGGCCCGATTTCGTGATCATGCACCTGTTCGGCCGCTCGCCGTCGGTCGCGATCAAGGAGCTGAAGCGTAGCGGCTACCCGCTTTCGAAGGTGCTCGGTCTCGTCTGGGCGTCGGCCGAGGACGACATCAAGGCGGCCGGAGGCTGGGGCGTCGCCGAGGGGTATCACACGATGCAGTTCGCCGGCGCCGGCGACGACTATCCGATCCGCCAGGAAATCAAGGCGATGTACAAGAGCCAGGGTAAGGAACCGCCGAAGGAGATGGAAAACACGGTCATCTACAATCGCGGGCTGTTGCAGGCGGCGGTGCAGGTCGAGGCGATCCGCAACGCGCTGAAGCTGAACGGCGGCAAGCAGCCGACCGGCGAGGATGTCAAGAAGGGTTTCGAGCAGATCAAGGGTTTCACGCTCGGCGGGCTGGTGCCGCCGCTCGAAATCACGCCGGAGGACCATGAAGGCGGCGGCTGGGTCAGGATCTTCACCGTCAAGGGCGGCAAGCTCGTCCCCGACGGCGACTGGTTCAAGGCCTACCGCGAAGTCGTCATGAAGGCGGTCGCGGGCGTGTAGTCCGGCGAGAACGCACAATCGCCTTAGGCCACGCGATGCTGGCGCTTAACAACATCGAAGTCGTCTATGACGGCGTCATTCTGGTGCTGAAGGGCGTCTCGCTGAATGCCGAGGAAGGTCAAATCACGACCCTCCTCGGCGCCAACGGCGCCGGCAAGACAACGACGCTGAAGGCGATATCGGGGCTCCTCCATACCGAGCGTGGCGAGGTGACGAAGGGCTCGGTCGAGCTCGACGGGGAAAGGCTCGACCGGCTGCAGGCCTATGATGTCGTCAAGCGCGGCGTCGTGCAGGTCTTCGAAGGGAGACGGGTTTTCGAAAACCTGACAGTCGAGGAAAACCTCGTCGCCGGCGCCCACACGCGCCGCGGGAGCGCCGAAATACGAGCTGGGATCGAGCGGGCGTACGCGTCGTTTCCGGTGCTGCAGGAACGCCGCAGCCAGACCGCCGGGTATCTGTCGGGCGGCGAGCAGCAGATGCTGGTGATCGGCCGCGCGCTGATGTCCGATCCGAAGGTCATCCTGCTCGACGAACCCTCGCTCGGCCTCGCGCCGATGATCATCGAGGCGATCTTCGGGGTGATCAAGCGGCTGCGTGACGAGCAGAAGATCACGGTGCTACTGGTCGAGCAGAACGCGGCGCTGGCGCTCGACATCGCCGATCACGGCTATGTCATGGAGAACGGCCGCATCGTGCTGGAAGGCCCGGCCGAGTCGCTGCGCCAGAACTCCGACATCAAGGAGTTCTATCTCGGCCTCAACGAGACCGGCGCCCGCAAATCCTACCGCGACACCAAGAACTACCGCCGCCGCAAGCGCTGGCTGTCGTAACTGGCGGTTATCCGATCGTGAGCAGGCTAAGGTTGATTCTCCGCTTTGCGGTAGCGGACGGCGTGCCGCGACGCGCGCTGTGGGTGGCCGCCATCGTGGGCACTGTCCTCAATCTCATCAACCAGGGTGACGCGATCATTGCCGGCGGCCCCATCGATCCCCTCAAGATGGCGTTGACTTATCTTGTGCCCTATTGCGTCGCCACCTACGGCGCGGTTTCCTATCGGCTGCATGCCGCCGCCGCGGCACGCGGAGCCGATCCCATAGGAGAGAGCGCGCATGTCGCCACAGCAGCCTCCCGCCCGGTTCGAGGTGATTTTCGACGCTGAGGGCACCAACCGCGCGAAGTTTCGTAACGAGATCACGGTCCACAAGCGCCTCAGCCATCCGGTCAGCGTCTCACTGCCCACCGACGAGGGACCGGGGCATGGCGGCGATGGCACCGCCCCCTATCCGCTCGCCTATTTCGCCAGCGGGCTGACCGCCTGTATTATGACGCAGTTGCGGGCGTTCTCGCGCCGCCTCGGCATTCCGGTCGGCGAATTCACGGTCAACACACGGTGCCATTGGGAAGCGCAACAGCACGGCACCGGCCCCTACGAGAGCCGGCCGATTGCCTTCACTCTCGACATCGACCTCGGCGAAGACGCCTCGGTCGCCGACCGGCGGCGGCTCATCGAAGCCGCCGCCAAGGGCTGCTTCATCGAGCAGGCGTTGAAGCCAGGCATCGTTAAGCACCGCCTAAAGGCCGGCGGCGATTGGATCGACGCGTAGGCGGAACGGGAGATAGTAATGGCGTCTGCTCTTCCCCGCATCGCCGTGATCGGCACCGGCGGCACGATTTCCTCGCTCGGCGCCAACAGCCTCGACGTGCTCGACTATCCCGATTTCGGGCAGAAGCTCACGAGCGAAGGGCTGATCGAGAAATTTCCAGAAACACGGCTCGTCGCCGATCCGGTGCCGGTCACGTTCCGGCAGGTCGGCTCGACCGCGATCGGCCCCGCGGACTGGATCGAATTGCGCGAGGTGATCCACCGCATCGCCCGCGAGGATTCCGGCATTGCCGGGTTCGTCATACCGCACGGCACCGCGACCTTGGAGGAAACCGCGTTCTTCCTGAACCTGACGCTCGGCGTCAGCCAGCCGGTCGTGCTGGTCGGGGCGCAGCGGCCGGCCAGCGCGCTCGGCACCGATGCCGGGATGAACCTCGTCAACGCGCTGCGGGTCGCCGGCTGCGCCGAGGCGTGCGGCAAGGGGGTGCTGGTCGTGATGAACGACGAGATCCATCCGGCCCGCGATGTCGTGAAGACCTCGACCTATCGGGTGCAGACGTTCCGCTCGCTCGATTACGGCGCGCTGGGGCACGTCGATGGCGACGGGCCGCATTTCTACCGCGCGCCGCTTAAAGGCGCACATGCCCGACACGCCGTTCGCCGGGCGCGAGATCGCGGCTTTGCCGCGCGTCGATGTGATCTATTCCTATGCCGGGGCCGACGGCGATCTTGTCGATGCGGCGGTCAAGGCCGGCGCGCAGGGGCTGGTCTCGGCCGGGTTTGCTCCCGGGACGCCGAGCCCGGCGCAGCAGGCGGCGTTTCTAGAGGCCGCGAAGTCGGGGATCGTCGTCGTGCAATGCAGCCGCGCCACCGGGCGCATTGCGCCGCGCCGCCGCCTGCGCGAGACCGGCATCGTCGCCGGCGAGGACCTGACGCCGCAGAAGGCGCGCATCCTGTTGGCGCTGATGCTGACAACGACACGCGACATCGCCGAGATACAGAAGGCGTTTCAGAGTTACTGAGCACAGCCTGTGATACCGACGAAGCCGGTATCGATCCGATGCAACGACAGCTCCCGGTTCTCGCCTCGCCGTGTTCCTCGCAACCGCGCCGGTTGATGTGCGTTATTGGCCGAGCGTCTCTTGCAGCGTGCATTGAGGCGCTCACCTGAGGCTGGAGCGCCGCACGCCAACCAGGCGGTTGCGATAAGCCGGGATGTTTGAGCCCGATCGCGCTTTGTAACGCAAGTTGCTTGTATAAACACCCGACACCGGCTAAGGAAGCGGGAAGCCACTCGACGGCTTCCGAAACCGGGCTCCCGCCTGTCCCCCGGCGGTGGGGCTCAAACCTAGGCCACTGTGTCGGAGGAAGGCTTATGCACCGGCTCATCGTCAGCGGGCTTGTCGCGTTCATCGCAGCAATCTCCGCGGCCCACGCCGATCCGATCAAGATCGTCGCGGCGGAGAATTTCTACGGTGATATCGCCAAGCAGATCGGCGGCCCGGATGTCGCCGTGACCAGCGTTCTCAGCAACCCCGATCAGGACCCGCATCTGTTCGAGGTGAGCCCGTCGGTCGGTCGCGACGTGTCGGCCGCGCGCATCGTCGTCTATAACGGTATCGATTATGATCCGTGGATCGAGAAACTTCTCGGGGCTGCCCGCTCCACCAATCGCAGGACGATCGTCGTTGCCAATCTGGTCGGCAAAAAGACCGGCGACAACCCGCATATCTGGTATGACCCGAGAACAATGCCCGCCCTTGCCAAGGCGCTCACCGATATCCTGAGCAGCGAAGATCCCGCTCATAAAGCCGAATACGCAAAGCGCCTCGCGCAGTTCGACGAGTCAATAACGCCGATCCAGGCGAAGATCGACGAACTGCGCGGGCGGCTGGCCGGCATGCCCGTCACGGCGACGGAACCGGTATTCGGCTACATGTTCACGGCGCTCGGCATGACGGACAGGAACCAGAGTTTCCAGCTTGCCGTGATGAACGACACCGAACCCAGCGCCTCGGACATCGCCGCGTTCGAGAATGACCTGAAGACGCACCGGGTCAAACTGCTCATCTACAACAGCCAGGCCACGGACCCGACCGCCAAGCGGCTGCGGCAGATTGCCGAGGCGTCGGGGGTGCCTGTCGTCGGAGTTACCGAGACCGAACCCGCCGGCGAGAATTATCAGAGTTGGATGATCGGCGTACTCACTGCGGTTGATCGCGCGCTCCCAAAGCAGGGCCAGTGAACGCCTGATTCCGTGAACGCTATCGAGTTCTGCGACGTCACGCTCAGACTGGGCGGTTGCGATGTGCTGGCCGGCGTGAATCTGGACATCGCGGCCGGTGAGTTCGTCGGCGTGTTCGGACCCAACGGCGGCGGCAAAACCACATTGATGCGCGCCATCCTGGGGCTGGTGCCCGCCCGCAGCGGCAGCATCCGCGTGCTTGGCCGGCCGGCGTCTCGCGGCAACCCGGCAATCGGATACATGCCGCAGACGCGCAGTGCCGTGGGCAGTCTGCGTCTGAGCGGCCGGGACTTCGTCGCCGCTGTCTTCGCCGGCCATCGGCTCGGCCTGCCGTTCCCGGGCAGGGCGGCGCGCACCGAAGTCGATCGCGTTCTCGATCTCGTTGGCGCCGTCGCGCTGGCGCGACGCCCCTTGGCCGAGCTTTCAGGCGGCGAGCATCAGCGCCTCTTATTGGCGCAAGCGATGATCGGCCGCCCGCAACTGCTGCTGCTGGACGAGCCGCTGGCCAGCCTCGATCCGCGTTACCAGGGCGATATGGTTGCGTTGATAAAATCGCTCCAGGCCGAACTCGGGGTCACCATCCTGTTCAGCGCCCATGAGCTGAACCCGCTGCTCGGCGCCATGGATCGCGCGCTCTGTCTCGGGCGGGGCCAAGCGGCGTTGGGCGCGGTCGAGGAGGTCATCACTGGGCCGGTGCTGTCGCGCCTTTATGGAACCGATATCGAAATCGTCCATGTGAAGGGCCGGATCTTTGTGCTGTCGGGCGGTCACGATGTGGAACATGACGCACACCGCCACGAACATCGATCAGTGCGCGCGCACAGTCTGGTAGGGGCGCGGCATGGCGATGCTTGAATACGATTTCATGCAAAATGCATTCGCGGCCGCGACCATCGTCGCGATCGTCGCGGGGCTGGTCGGTTATTTCCTCGTCCTGCGCGGGCAGGCCTTCGCCGGTCATGCGCTTGCTCATGTCGGTTTTGCCGGTGCCAGCGGCGCGGTTCTGGTCGGCATGGCGCCGCTCTGGGGCCTGGTGGCGCTTACGGTGATGGCCGGGATCGGCATGGGCGCGATCGGCGAGCGTTTTGGCGGCCGCGATGTCGCGATCGGCATCGTCCTCGCATTTTCGCTCGGGCTTGGCCTGCTGTTCCTGCACTTCTTCACGGCTTACGCAACCCAGGCGACGGCACTGCTTTTCGGCAACGTCCTTGCCGTCGATGTCGGGACCGTCTGGACGCTGCTGTGGCTCGGAATCGTCAGCGTGGGGACGCTTGCGCTGATCTCGCGCCCGCTACTGTTCGCGAGCCTCCTGCCGCAATTGGCCGAGGCCAAAGGCGTCGTGCTGTCGCTTTATTCGGTGCTCTTCCTGGCCATCGTGGCGTTGGCGGTGGCCGAGTGCGTGCAGATCGTCGGCGCGCTTCTCGTCTTTTCGCTGATGGTCGGTCCAGCGGCGGCGGCGCAGCGGCTGACGACAGCGATTGGGACCGGGCTCCTCGTGTCGGTTGGTTTCGCGTTGCTGGCGGCATGGACCGGGATAACGCTGGCCTTTTACACCGACTGGCCGGTCAGCTTTTGGATCACCACGCTGAGCGCGGGAATATACGCGTGCGCCGCGTTGCCGCGAATCGGTCGAGTCTGGCTCCTGCAAATCGGGCGGGCCGGATAGCCGGACCCGTCCCGATCCGACGGCGTCGCAGCGATTGCGCTTACGCCGGGAGCGCCTTGTCGAGGCGATACAGCAGCTTGCTTCCGTTGTCGGAAAGGAGGCGCAGCGTGCCGCGCAATGCCAGCGGCTTGTCGGTCACATGCAGTGGCCGTTCGGCATGGACAGCGACAACCGACACAAACCCACCAGGCATGCAGAACGGGCAATGCGCCTTGTAGGCGGTCAAAAGGAAGCGGTTCAGCGGGTCGTCGTCCTCGAGCACCATCATGTGCCCTTCGATGACGACCGGCCGCCCGTTCAGTTTCATGACCGCAGCCGCGAATCGCGGCTTTTCGCCGTCCGGGATCTCGACCTGCGCAAGGCTGTCCCAGGCCACTACCCCCTTGCGAGGCGGTATAGCGCCGAGCAGCGCCGGGGCGGCTTTCTCGACCGTCAACGCCTGTGCCGAGCCTGTCCCGAGTAAGCCGGCCAACGCGGCTCCCGCCCCCAGCGTGGAGCGGACGAGTATCCGCCGATCGAGGCGCAGCCGCAGGCTGCTCTCATCAAGGTGCCAATTTCCGAGCGGATGATGCTGATGCGACATACGATTTTCCCCCGTGGAGTCTGGCAATTGAATCGCACCGCCGGATCGGCCCGTGTTAGCTGTACGTGACGAGACGGGCCGGGCGGGGCGCACGATCTCCTCTGAGTCCCCATCACAGCCGCCATCGTACCGAATTTCCCGCCGCGATTGTCCGAAATTCTGTCCGTCTGCGTATCCCGGGCGAAGTCGGCCGGGGAGGACTGACATTGCGGTCGCTTACCCTTTCTTGAGGATGGCGGCGGCGGCATCGGCAAAGACCTGCGCGCCGAGCATGATGTCCTCGTCGCGCGTGTTCTCGGACCAGTGGTGGCTGACGCCGTTGATGCTTGGCACGAACAGCATCGCCGAGCGCATATGGCGGGCGAGGATCTGCGCGTCGTGGCCGGCGCCGCTCGGCATCCGCATGTGCAGACCCGGCGCGTGATGCTCGGCCGCATTCTCGATTGCGCGCTGAAACCCCAAATCCATGTGGGCCGGCTCGCTTTTCGAAATCGGCGCGATCGCGACGGCGCACGGTCCGGCGCGGTCGGCATCGGCGACCAGCTCGTGCAATGCCTTTTCGAATCGCGCCAGGATGTCGGTGTCGGTGTCGCGGAACTGCACCTGCATCTCGGCCCGGCCGGGCACGATGCTCGGCGCGTTCGGGTCGATCAGGATGCGCCCGATCGTCCACACCGTGCGCGGTCCCGCTATTTCGGCGAAGCGGTCGTGGACGCGCGCGGCGAGGCGCACCAGCACGGCGGCAGCGTCCTTGCGGCGATGCATCTCGGTGGTGCCGGCATGGTTCTGCTCGCCAGTGACGGTGACCCAGTAATTCCAGTTGCCGATGATCGCCTCGACGACCCCGATGCGCTTGCCGGTCGCTTCGAGCGTGCCTCCCTGCTCGATATGCGCCTCGAAATAGCCGATACAGCGCTGCGGGTCGCATGCAATTCGCGGCCGCCCGGCATAGCCGGCCTCGGTCAGCGCGTCAGTCAGCTTTCTTCCGTCGCGGCTGGTCGCCTGCGCGATCTCGGCGTCGCTGAGCGCGCCGGTGAACGAGCGGCTGCCGAGCATATTGCCGTAATGCCCCTCTTCGTCGGCCCAGGCGACCGCCTCGACCCCGACACCATCGAGCCCCCCGGCTAACGACCGATCGGCGGCGAGCGCGCGCGCCGCTTCGAGCCCGTAGATGACGCCGAGCGCACCGTCCAGCCAGCCGCCATGCGGCTGGGTTTCGCTGTGCGAACCGACCAGCAGGACGCGCGAGGCGCGCTTGTTGCGGCCGAATACATTGCCGATGCCGTCGATGACCGGATCGAGCCCGGCCTCGGCGAATTTGTCGGCGAGCCACTGCCGCGACGCCGTGTCTTCCGGCGAGTAGGTCGGGCGGTGCACGCCGGTCTTGTAGCGGCCGAACTCCGCCAGTCGCCTGAGATCGGCGACGACCCGCGCCCCGTCGGTCTTTGGCATCGGCACATCCCCGTTGCGAACCGCCGGCGGCGATTAGGCCCCGGTCGCGGGCCGGGAGGCAACCCGCTTCAGCCGCCGTGACGCACGCCATCGTGACAAATCACGGGCGGCGAACTAAAACAGCGCCGCTCCTAGCGGATCGTGATTACTTCGCGTGCAGATTCCAGCGCCGGCGTCCGATACGGCAAATGCAACGGCGGAAGAAGCCGGCGGGCCTCGCTTTTCGATCGTCATCGCGGTCTTCAACGAAGCCGAGAACGTCGCGCCGGTTACCGCCGAAATCATCGAGGCGGCGAGCCCTTTGGGGCCATTCGAGCTGATCTATGTCGATGACGGCAGCGACGACGCGACCCCGGAACGCCTGCGCGTGCTGCGGGCGCGCGACCGCGTGATCCGCGTGCTGCGCCACGACCGGCGTTGCGGCAAGACGGCGGCGCTGATCACCGGGATCGGCGCGGCACGCGCGACCTGGATCGTGACGATGGACGGCGACGGCCAAGACGACGCCGCCGAGATCCCGCGCCTGCTCGAAGCGGCCTGGGCGGCCGGCGAGCCCTCGCCGCTGGTCGCCGGCATCCGCACGACACGGCGGGACCGCTGGTCGCGGCGCCTCGCGACAAGATTCGCGAACGGCTTGCGGCAGGTGCTGCTGCGCGACGGCTGCCCGGATACGGCCTGCGGGCTGAAGGCGTTTCGCCGCGACGTGTTTCTGCGGCTGCCTTCCTTCGAAGGCATGCACCGGTTTCTGCCGGCGCTGTTTCAGACGTTCGGTCACCCGCTGGTCTGCGTTCCGGTCAATCATCGGCCGCGCCTCGCCGGGCAGTCGAAATACACGAATTTCGGCCGCGCCGTTGTCGGGTTCTCGGACACGCTCGGCATGATCTGGCTGCGGCGGCGGACGCGGTTGCCCAGGCGCGTCGTCGAGGAATGACGCAGGGAGGGATGGGCGGGGCGCCGGTTTGGTCTCGGCTGCGTCCGTATCTGCTGCTGGTCGTCCTGTCGGCGGCGCTGTTCGTGCCGGGGCAGGCCGGCCTGCCGCCGTTCGACCGCGACGAATCGCGCTATCTGCAGTCGACAACGCAGATGTTCGAGACCGGCAATTTCGTCGATATCCGGTTTCAGGATCAGCCGCGCTATCTGCAGCCGGCGGGGATTTATTGGCTGCAGGCAGCCGCGGTCGCGCTGTTCAGCGAACCCGGCGCGCGCCAGGTCTGGGCGCACCGGATACCGTCGCTGCTCGGCGCGATGGCGGCGGTGCTGCTGACCGCGTGGATTGGCAATCTGCTGTTCGGGGCGCCGGCCGGGTTTGTCGCGGCGGTGTTGCTTGGGAGTTCGGTGCTGCTCGGCGTCGAGGCGCGGACGGCCAAGATCGACGCCGTGCTGCTCGCGGTGACGCTGACGGCGTTGGCGGCGCTGGCGCGGGTTTATCTCGCTTCCGCGGCCGGGCGGGAGGCGTCGGCGCGCTGGGCCGTCCTGCTGTGGCTGGCGCTCGGCGCCGGGCTGATGCTGAAGGGGCCGATTATCCTGCTGGTCGTCCTCGGCATGGTGCTGTTGCTCGTGATCATGGATCGCCAAGCGGCATGGCTGCGGCAGCTGCGGCCGGCCTGGGGCGTGCCGCTGATGCTCGCTGTCGTGCTGCCGTGGTTGATCGCGATCGCGGTCGCCAGCCGCGGCGAATTTTTCGCGATCGCGATCGGGAAGAGCCTGCTCGGCAAGGTCGCGACCGGGCAGCAGGCGCACGGTGCGCCGCCCGGCTATTATCTGGCGGCTTTCCCGCTGACCTTCTGGCCGGGATCGCTGTTTGCCGCGCTGGCGGTGCCGTTCGCGTGGGCGCGGCGGCGCGAGCCGGCGGTGCGCTTTTGCCTGTGCTGGATCGCACCGACCTGGCTCGTGTTCGAGCTGGTCGCGACCAAGCTGCCGCATTATGTGCTGCCGACCTATCCGGCGATTGCCTGTCTCGCGGCGGCCGCCCTGCTTGCGCCTGGAACGCGAACCGCCGGGCGCTGGGCCGTATACGCGTTTCGGGCCTGGGGCGCTTTGTGGCTGCTGGTTGGCGTCGCGCTGGCCGTCCTGCTGCCGATCGCCGCCTGGGTGCTCGAATCACGCCTTGATACCGTCGGCGTCCTGACCGTGCTCGCGGTCGCGCCGTTGCTCGTTTTGACGCTGCGGTTTTTCGACGGGGGCAAGCGGATACCGGCGGTCTGTTGTGCCGTCGGGGCGGCGCTGATCCTGTTTGCCTCAGCCTATGAGTACCAGCTTCCGCGTCTGCGCACGATCTGGATCAGCCCGCGCATTGCCGAGGCGGTGGCGCGGGTGAGGCCCTGTGCCACCACAACCCTCGCCAGCACCCCTTATACGGAACCGAGCCTTGTGTTTCTGCTCGGCACAAGGACGGTGCTGACCGACGTGCCAGGCGCAGCACGGCACCTGCTGCAAGACCCAGATTGCGCGCTAGCCCTGGTCGGCGCCGATCAGCGCGATGCGTTTCTCGGGCTGATGAAGGACGCGAAATTCGCGCCGGCCGAACTCGACCGCATCAGCGGCCTGAACTACTCGAACGGCAAGCGGCTCGAACTCATTCTCTATGGCGCTCCCCGAGCAGGCTGACCCGAGCCGAGCAGAGCCGAACCGGTCCGATCGGTGGACGGCCGCCCAACCGAACCGCTTGCTTGATTGTCGCCGCGGTGCGTTCCACGTCAGCCTCATGACAGACACCGGACCCGTTCCTCACGACATCGCGGGAGCGCGACGATGACCGCCGCGGAGCCCGCCGGCGCGCATGCACACCATCACCATCACGACCGCGAGCCTCCGGCGCCCGACCGGGCGATCGATCCCGTCTGCGGCATGAGCGTGGACCCGGCGACCGCCCGCCATCGTGCCGACTATGGCAGCCGCGAATATTTCTTCTGTGGTGCACGCTGCCGCGAGCGGTTCGTCGCCGATCCCGAGCGCTTCGTCGGCGACGAGCCGGCACCGTCCGAGGTTCCGGACGGGGCGCTGTGGACCTGCCCGATGCACCCCGAGATCGTGCGCGACCGTCCCGGCAGCTGCCCGATCTGTGGCATGGCGCTGGAGCCGATGACCCCGGTCGCGGGCGAGGAGAGCAACCCCGAGCAGGCCGACATGACGCGGCGTTTCTGGGTCGGGGTGGTGCTGTCGGCACCGCTGCTGGTCATCGCGATGGCCGAGCACCTTGTCCCGGGCTGGCATTCGGCGCTGACGTCGCGGACCGCGATATGGATGCAGCTCGCGCTGGCGACGCCGGTCGTGCTGTGGTGCGGCGCGCCGTTCTTCCGGCGCGGGTGGCAGTCGCTGGTCAACCGCCATCTGAACATGTTCACGCTGATCGCGCTCGGGACCGGCGTCGCGTATCTTTACAGCCTCGTTGCGGCCGTTGTCCCCGGCATTTTCCCCCCCTCGTTTCGTCGTGCGGAAGGCGGCGTGCCGGTTTATTTCGAGGCGGCGGCGGTCATTGTCACGCTGGTGCTGCTCGGGCAGGTGCTCGAATTGCGCGCGCGCTCGCAGACATCGAGCGCGATTCGCGCGCTGCTCGATCTCGCGCCGAAGCGTGCCCGTTTGGTCGACCCGGACGGGGGCGAGCGGGACATCGATTTGGCCTCGGTGCAGCCCGGGCAGCTCCTGCGCGTCAGGCCCGGCGAGAAGGTGCCCGTCGACGGCGTCGTCGTCGAGGGCGGCAGCGCCGTCGATGAATCGATGATCTCCGGTGAGCCATTGCCGGTCGAGAAAGGCCCGGGTGAGACGGTCACCGGCGCCACGGTCAACACAACCGGCGGATTTGTGATGCGGGCCGAGCGGGTCGGCGGCGATACGCTCTTGGCGCAGATCGTCGCGATGGTGGCGGCGGCGCAGCGCTCGCGCGCGCCGATCCAGAAGCTCGCCGATGTCGTTGCCGGCTGGTTCGTGCCGGCGGTTGTCGCCGTCGCCGCCGTTTCGTTCGTAGTCTGGGCGATTTTCGGCCCGGCGCCGGTGATGGGATTCGCGCTCTTGAACGCGGTCGCGGTGCTGATCATCGCCTGTCCGTGCGCTTTGGGCCTCGCGACACCGATGTCGATCATGGTCGGCACCGGGCGCGGCGCGCAACTCGGCGTGTTGGTGCGCAACGCCGAGGCGCTCGAACTGCTCGAAAAGGTCGATACGTTGGTGTTCGACAAGACCGGCACGCTGACCGAGGGCAAGCCGAAGCTGGTCGGCGTCGAGCCAATCGGTCCGGTCGCCGAGAATGAATTGCTGCGCCTCGTCGCCACCCTTGAACGCGGCAGCGAACACCCGCTCGCCGCCGCGATCGTCGCCGAGGCCGAAGCGCGGGGAATCATTCTTGCCGCGCCGAGCGAGTTCCGCAGCGAGACCGGCAAGGGTGCGCTCGGCATCGTTGACGGCCATCGGGTCGCGATCGGCAATGCCGCGCTGATGGAGGGGCTCGGCATCGACACGGCGCCGCTGACAGGGGCGGCCGACGAGCGGCAGGGGCAGGGGCAGGGGGTCATGCTGGTTGCGGTGGACGGAGAGCCGGCTGGCCTGCTCGCGGTCGCCGACCCGGTCAAGGAGAGCACGCCCGAGGCACTTGCGGCGCTGCGCGAAGAAGGCATCCGTCTCGTCATGCTGACCGGCGACAGCCGCGCCACGGCCGAGGCGGTCGCGGCGCAGCTCGGCATCGACGAGGTTTTCGCCGAGGTCCTGCCCGACCAGAAGGCCGCCGCGATCCGCAGCCTGCAAGAGCGCGGTGCTTTCGTCGCGATGGCCGGCGACGGGATCAACGACGCGCCGGCGCTGGCGCAGGCGCAGATCGGGATCGCTATGGGCACCGGCACCGATGTCGCGATGGAAAGCGCCGGCGTGACGCTGGTCAAGGGCGATCTGCGCGGCATCGTGCGCGCCCGCCGCCTCAGCCGCGCGACGATGCGCAACATCCGCCAGAATTTGTTCTTCGCCTTCGCATTCAACGCGCTGGCGGTGCCGATCGCGGCCGGCGTGTTCTATCCGGTGTTCGGTCTGTTGCTGAACCCGATGATCGCCAGCGCCGCGATGAGCCTTTCCTCGGTCACGGTAATCGGCAACGCGCTGCGCCTGCGCGCGGTGCGCCTATAGCTCCGAATGCCTTCCTCGTCCCACCCGGCAGCGGTGACGGCAAGGCCAAGCCGCCGATCTGCTCTCCACTGCAGCCGCTGGTTGCTTTTTGCCTGATGGCCCTTACGAAGCCATCTCGGGCTGTGCTGGATGTCTGCCCGCCCTCTGGGGCAGCACCAGAATGCAGACGAGAATAATCGCGGCAATAGCCGCCGACGCGAGCGGACGGCTTAATGCGAGTCCTCCGTGACTAATGGGTTTGTCGAGGAAGTCGCCGACCGTCGCGCCGAGCGGCCGAGTCAAGATGAATGCAGCCCAAAACAGCAGGACACGCGACACATTTGTCCAGAAATACGCGGCGGCGAGGATCGCCAGCCCGGCGGCGAAGACTAGCGCGCCGCCCTCGTATCCAAGCCCGGTCGAATCGGCCATCCAATCACCGAGGGCGGTTCCCAAGGTTTGTGAGAAAGTGATCGCCGCCCAATAGAATGCCTCGGTTTTCGGATTATTGACGGTCTCTACCGAGATCGTCCCCATTGTCCAGTACCACAATGCGAGAACCGCCAGCACGCAGGCCAGTAGGATCGCGGAGCCGCCAGTATATCCAATGCCCAAGGATCGGTCGGCAAAGTCCGCCATCGTCGTACCGGCGGTCGTCGAAGCCACGATCGTCGCCCAATATAAAAAGGGGTGAAACTTTTTTGCCACGATCTGCGCTACAACAAGCGCGACCAGCAATGAAAGAAATATCGCCGTCCCGGTCAGGTATCCCCAATTCAATGTCATGGTGACCGTGTCGCCGCCGGTCTCACCTAGAGTCGTAGCAAGTACTTTTATAATCCAGAATGTCAGCGTGACTTCCGGAACTTTGCTCAACACGTTGGAACGCGTATCGCTCATACGATCACCTGCTCAACCGCCCACCAGAACCTCGAACGCAAAGATGCGTCGGCCGATCCAGCGTACCGAGAACTGCGGCAATATGTCGGCCGAGGCGCTCTCGTCGCGCGCATTCGGTGACGGTCCGCTGCCCAATTTGGCGCGCCTGCAGCAGCGCGAACGCCGAAACGTTGTAAACGCAGGGATTGTAAGAGGATCCGAAGATGAAGATGCGGAAGAATACTTTTTCCCTTGCTGTCGCCACGGCATTGCTATTCGCCGCCCCATGGCCTTGGCTGCGGGTCCAGGCGGAACCGAGACACAGAACGCGCCGATGGGCGAGCACGCCAGCATGGCGGAATTATCAGCGTTCCAGAACGTGAAAATCCCGCTTCCGCAGGCGATCTCCACCGGCATTCAGCACGTCGGCAGCGGCAAGGGGATGGATGTCAGTTTCGAGTCAAAAGGCGGCACTCCGGCATATCGCACCAAGGTCTACCACAACCATTCGGTGTGGGAAGGTCTGATCGATGCAAATAACGGGCAAGTCATTGGCCAGGGCACGACCGTGTCGGAAAGCCGGCTCGACCGGGAGGATAAGGCTGAACTTGCCGGCCTGAACAACGCGAAAACGACCTTGGCGGAAGCGGTGAAAACGGCCGAGCAACACGCCGGCGGCAAGGCGATTGATGCGGGGATCGAAGAGCGAGGCGGCAGGGTAGCTTATGAGATCCAAGTCGTGAAAAGCGGCGGCATCCACCAGGTTAGCGTTGATCCGGCTACCGGTCGCATCAACGCCGGCTGACCGGTAAGCTGACTGAAAGCGATGTCTCGCCAGGCTAATCCGCCGCGGAGCGCTTTTCGACCGGCCGCAGCATCCCCGAGGGCAGATCGCGCACATGCAGGTCGCGCTGCGGGAAGGGCACTTCGATGCCGTGCGCGACAAACCGGTCCCACAGCGCGAGGAAGATGTCGCCCTTCACGTTGATGACGCCGTTCGCCGGGTCGTTGATCCAGAAACGCAGCAGCAGGTTGATCCCGTTGTCGCCGAATTCGGTGACATGGCAGAGCGGCTCGGGCGACGACTGGACCCGCCGCGTTTCCTTCGCCGCCTCGATCGCGAGCCGCCGCACCAGCCGCAGATCGGTCCCGTAAGCGACGCCGAACGACAGATCGAGACGAACGAACGGACTCGTGTAGGACCAGTTGACGACCTGGTCGGTAATCAAGGTTTCGTTCGGGATCAGGTACTCCTTGCCATCGCGGGCGCGCAGCGCGGTATAGCGTCCGCCGAGCGAGGTCACGAAACCGTGCGTGCCGCCGACCTCGATGACGTCGCCCGGCTTGATCGAGCGCTCGGCGAGCAGAATGATGCCGCTGACGAAATTCGAGACGATCTTCTGCAATCCGAACCCGAGCCCGACGCCGAACGCGCCGGTAAAGACCGTGAACGCGGTCAAATCGATCCCGACCGCGTTGAGTCCGATCAGCAGCGCAAGAAACACCAGCGCGATCTTGACCAGATTGCGCGCCAGCGTCTGGATTGACGGGCTGAGGCTGGCGGCGCGCTCGAGACGGCCGCTGATCAGCCGCGCCAGCGCCAGCGCGGCCCACAGCAGAATCGCGATCCAGAGCACGGCCTTGACGAGCAGCAGCAGCGACAGCCGCAGCGTGCCGATCGTCAGCGCGGCGCTGTCGAGCGCGGCGACCGTCGCTCCGAACAGCCCGAGTATGTGGAGCGCCGCGACGATCCAGGCGACCACCGCCACGATGCGGGCCAAAAGCGCGTCGCGGAACAGCAGCGTCGAGGCGCGCAAGACGATCCACAGCGCGCTCAGCGTCGCGGCAACCCCGACCAGCCGCAGCTCGTCCCCAAGCGCTTCGGCGGCGAGCCCGCACGCGATGAGCAGCAGCCAGGCGCAAACCAGCACGGCGAGCCCTTGGAGCTCGCCTCTGATCCACTCGGAACGCAGAAAGCGCCCGGCGATTCGGTCAACAACCGCTCGCGTCCTGCCCCGCAACAGCCACGCGAGACCGAACACGACGGCGATCACCCCAAGCTGCAGCGCCAGGGCGCGCAGCAGCGCCGGCGAACCGAAGAGATCGCGCGCCCAGCTCAGCCAGTCCGCGATGGGAGCCCATTCAGTGAAACTTTGCGAAGCCCGCCCCTGTTGCAGTTGCCGCAGTCGGCCGCGGTTAATTTCTTCAAACTAGGAACAATCTCGGCCGAAGTTAATCCGACAGCGCGCGGCGGGTTCCACCTTTCGCTGTCGTCGGCCCGGCTTGCGGCAGGCGTCGCGTTGCGCATAACTTTCGCCCGGCCCGGGCACGCGATCAGCGAAGGCCGGCAGCGGTAATGCACGCGTGGGATGGCATACTTTCTGCAGCAACTGATCAACGGCCTGACGCTGGGGTCGATCTACGGCTTGATCGCGATCGGCTATACGATGGTGTACGGAATCGTCGGCATGATCAACTTCGCGCATGGCGAGATCTACATGATCGGCGCCTTTATCGCGGTGACGACGTTTCTGGTGCTCGGCCTTGTCGGCCTGACCTTCGTGCCGCTGGCGCTGTTGGTGGTTCTGCTTGTTTCCATGCTGTTCACCTCGCTTTACGGCTGGGCCGTCGAGCGCATCGCGTATCGGCCGCTGCGCGGGTCGTTCCGGCTAGCGCCGCTGATCTCGGCGATCGGCATGTCGATCTTTCTGCAGAATTACGTGCAGATCACGCAGGGCGCGCGAGTGAAGCCGATGCCGCCGCTGGTGCATGGCGGGTTCACGATCTTCGAGAGCGGTGGATTCGCGGTGCAGCTGAGCTATCTACAGCTCGCGATCATCGTATCGACCCTCATGCTGATGATCGGCTTTTCGGCGATGATCGCGGCGACGCCGCTTGGCCGCTCGCAACGAGCCTGCGAGCAGGACATCGTGATGGCCTCGCTGCTCGGCATCGACGTCAATCGGGTGATTTCGGCGACCTTTGTCATGGGAGCGGCGCTGGCCGCGGTCGCCGGTCTGATGGTCACGCTGTATTACGGTGTCGTCGATTTCTTTATCGGGTTTCTCGCCGGGGTGAAGGCGTTCACCGCTGCCGTGCTCGGCGGCATCGGCTCGCTGCCGGGGGCGATGTTGGGCGGCTTGCTGATCGGGCTGATCGAGGCCTTCTGGTCCGGCTATTTCTCGGTCGAATACAAGGACGTATCGGTTTTCGTGATTCTCGTCCTGGTGCTTGTGTTCATGCCGAGCGGGCTGCTCGGCCGGCCCGAGGTGGAAAAGGTCTGATGGCGGTTGTCCCGGCGCCGCCGGCCGCCGCTGATATCGCCACTCGCCGCGGGGTCGAATGGCCTGATCTGTTCAAGGACGCGGTCGTTGCGGCGCTGATCGCCGGGGCGCTTGGGCTGCCGTTTATCGGTCTCGAAACCTACGACATCGGCGGCGGCGCGCTCGGTGTGCGGACGCATTTCGCCCGGGTGGGCCTGATCGTCGCGGCGGTTTTCGCCGGCCGCTTCGCAATCCAGCTGTTCCGTCAGCGAAGACATCCCGGCTTGCCGGGGAGCGGCCGACCGCTGGCGCGGGTCGCGGCCTGGAGCAGCCACCGCGCGGTCCCGATCACGGTAATCGGCGTTGCTCTTGCGGTCGCGCTGCCGTTCCTGCCGTTCTCGTCGCGCTATCTGGTAGATCTCGGGACGACGGTGCTGATCTACGTAATGCTCGGCTGGGGCCTCAACATCGTCGTCGGTCTCGCCGGGCTGCTCGATCTCGGCTATGTCGCGTTCTATGCGGTCGGGGCTTATACCTTCGCGCTGCTCGCGCAGAATCTCGGGTTCGGCTTCTGGGAGGCGCTGCCGTTCAGCGGCCTGATGGCGGCGGCTTTCGGAATCCTGCTCGGGTTTCCGGTATTGCGGCTGCGCGGCGATTATCTTGCGATCGTCACGCTCGGCTTCGGCGAGATCGTCCGCCTCGTGCTGCTGAACTGGTACAATGTGACCGGCGGACCGAACGGCCTTTCGGTGCCGCGGCCGACGTTTTTCGGATTGCCGTTCGCGCGCAGCGCGGAGGGCATGACCTTCGCCGAGTTGTTCGGGATCGAGTTCTCGCCCGATCACCGGGTCATTTTTCTCTATTACCTGATCCTGGTACTGGCGCTGGTCACCAATTTTTTCACGCTGCGCATTCGCCGGCTGCCGGTCGGACGTGCCTGGGAGGCGCTGCGCGAGGACGAAATCGCCTGCCGCGCGCTCGGCATCAACCCGACCAGCGTCAAGCTCTCCGCCTTTGCGATCGGCGCGATGTTCGGCGGCTTCGCCGGCTGCTTTTTCGCGACACGGCAGGGCTTCATCAGCCCGGAAAGTTTCACCTTCATCGAATCGGCGACGATCCTGGCGATTGTCGTCTTGGGCGGAATGGGCAGCCAGTTGGGGGTCGTGCTGGCCGCGCTGGTGCTCGTGACCTTGCCGGAATTCGGCCGCGCCTTCGCCGAATTTCGCATGCTGGTGTTCGGCGCCGCGATGGTCGCGATCATGGTGTGGCGGCCGCGCGGCCTGCTGGCCCATCGCGAGCCGTCGATCCTCCTGCACTCCCCGACCGTCGCCGGCGCGGCGCGGTGAGCGGGGATCTCGTCCCGCTGCTCCGGGTCGAGCATCTGACGATGCGGTTCGGCGGCCTCGTCGCGGTGGACGACCTCTCGTTCACCGCGTACCGGCGCGAGATCACCGCGATCATCGGGCCGAACGGCGCCGGCAAGACAACGGTGTTCAACTGCCTGACCGGGTTCTATCCGCCGAGCTCGGGCCGGCTCGCCCTATACGGCACAAACGGACATGGCGAGGACGAGATCTTTCTGCTCGAACGGATGGAGGGGTTTCGCATCGCGCAGCGCGCCGGCATGGCGCGCACGTTTCAGAACATCCGCCTGTTCGCCGGCATGTCGGTGCTCGAAAATCTGGTTGTCGCGCAGCACAACCGTTTGATGGCGGCGAGCCTGTTTTCGATCGCCGGGCTGCTCGGGCTGGCGCGCTATCGCACCGCAGAGGCGGAAGCGACCGAGCGCGCGCGTTCCTGGCTCGACCGGCTCGGACTGGCAGCGCGAGCCGACATGCCGGCCGGTTCGCTGCCCTATGGCGACCAGCGCCGGCTCGAAATCGCCCGCGCGCTGTGTACCGGGCCGCGCCTGTTGTGCCTCGACGAGCCGGCCGCCGGGCTCAACCCGCGCGAATCGGCCGAACTCGGGGAGTTTCTCGTCGCGATCCGCGACGCAGGAGGAAATCGGCATCCTGCTGATCGAGCACGACATGAGCGTCGTCATGGGCATTTCCGACCACGTTGTCGTGCTCGACCACGGACGCAAGATCGCCGACGGCAGCGCGGCTTCGGTGCGCGCCGACCCCACTGTCATCAAGGCCTATCTCGGCGAGGACGAGGCGGCGCCGCTGCTGCCTGCCGCAATCGCCGCAATCACTGCCCAGGGCGGCGCGATGTGCTGACGGTCAGCGGGGTCCATGCCTTTTACGGCAATATCGAGGCCCTGAAGGGCGTCGATCTGGAGGTCGGCGCCGGCGAGATCGTCGCGATGATCGGTGCCAACGGTGCCGGCAAGTCGACGCTGCTCATGACGATCTGCGGCAGCCCGCGGGCGCAGTGCGGCCGGATCGTGTTCGAGGGATACGACATCACCCTGTTGCCGACATTCGAGATCATGCGGCTCGGGATCGCGCACGCGCCGGAAGGACGGCGCGTTTTTCCGCGGATGACGGTGCTCGAAAACCTGCGGATCGGCGCCGCGGTAACGGACCCGAAGCATTTCGAGGAAGATTGCCGCCGCGTCTTCGCCCTGTTTCCGATCCTCGAAGAACGGCGCCGGCAGCGCGGCGGCACGCTGTCGGGCGGCGAGCAGCAGATGCTGGCGATCGGGCGCGCGCTGATGAGCCGTCCGCGGCTGCTGCTGCTCGACGAACCGTCGCTCGGGCTCGCGCCGCTGATCGTCAGGCAGATCTTCACCGCCATTCGCGAGATCAACGAGGCGCAAAAAACCACAATTCTGCTGGTCGAGCAGAACGCCTACCACGCGCTGCGGCTGGCGCATCGCGGCTATGTGATGCAGACCGGGCAGATCGTGCTGTCCGGCAGCGGCGACGAATTGCTGGCCAACCCCGAAATCCGCGCCGCCTATCTCGAGGGCGGCCATTGAGCGAGATTCTCGGCACCGAACCGGTCCCGTTTGTCGGGATGACCGTGATCCTGTTCGGGCTGGCCGCCGCCGCGACGGGGCGGGCGCTGGCCCAGGGCTGGAAGCCGGTCTGGCAGATCACGCCGGCGGTGCTGCTCCTCGCGGTCGCCGACCGATTCCTGCACTACGCGCTGTTCGAGGCGCCGCTCCGCTCGGTCAGCGGATTTCTGGTCGCGGCGGCCGTGCTCGGGCTCATTGCGTCCGGCACCTTCTATCACGCCCGTGCCGGCAAAATGGTGCGGCAATACCCGTGGCTGTACGAGCGGAACGGGCCTTTGGGCTGGCGCGCCAAGCAACCGGACAGCCCGGACTGAACCGAAGTCGCGTTCGCCCGGAAGCCCGTTCCGTGCTACAGCTTTCGTAGCAGATGCACCCGGCGCTTTTCCGGGACAATTTGGGAGGTGTTGCGTGTCGTCCCTGTTTCGACCTTTTGTCATCGCGGCGGCCCTTGTCCTGGCGGCGGCCGGCGCCAGGGCAGAGGACATAAAGATTGCGGTCGTCGGGCCGATCACCGGGTCGAACGCGGCGCTCGGCGAGCAGATGAAGCGCGGCGCCGAGATGGCGGTCAAGGACATCAACGCGCAGGGGGGGGTGCTCGGTAAGAAGCTCGTTCTCGAAGTCGCCGATGATGCCTGCGATCCGAAACAGGCGGTCGCGGCGGCGAACGATGTCGTCGGAAAGGGTGTCGTGTTCGTCGCCGGGCATTATTGTTCGTCGGCTTCGATCCCGGCCTCTTCGGTCTACCACGAAGCCGGCGTCTTGCAGATCACCCCGGCCTCGACCAATCCGGCTCTCACCGACGACGCCGCGAAGAAGGGTTGGAACAACGTGTTCCGCGTCTGCGGCCGCGACGACGCGCAGGGCGCGGTCGCGGGCAAATACCTCGCCGACCACTACAAAGGCAAGAATGTCGCAGTCATTCACGACAAGACCGCTTACGGCAAAGGCCTCGCCGACGAAACCAAGAAGGCGATGAACCAGGGCGGCGTCAAGGAGGCTATGTACGAATCGATCAATCAGGGCGACAAGGATTTCACGGCCCTGGTCAGCAAGATGAAGCAGGCCAATATCGACGCGATCTATTTCGGCGGCTATCAGACCGAAGCGGGCCTTATTGTTCGTCAGGCGCGCGACCAGGGCTTGAAGGCGCCGCTGATCGGCGGCGACGCGCTTGTCACCGAGGAATTCTGGAAAATCACCGGGCCGGCCGGGGAGGGCACGATGATGACCTTTGCCCCCGATCCGCGCAAGATCCCGACGGCGAAGAAGGTCGTCGACCAATTCATGGCCGCCGGCTACAACCCCGAGGGATACACGCTCTATACCTACGCGGCCATCCAGGCCTTCAAGGACGCGGCGGAAAAAGCCAAGTCGGTCAAGCTGAATGACCTGTCGAAAACGCTGAAGTCGATGAAGGCCGACACCGTGATCGGAACGCTACAATGGAATGAAAAGGGCGATATTACCGATCCGAAATACGTCTTCTACATCTGGCACAACGGCAACTACGCCGAGATGTAACACGGCGGCTTGGACACTCGACACTCGGGCCGTCCGCGCATGCGCCTATTGTGGTGATTTAGTTTCGCTCGGCGAGGTGATAATCTTCCTTTATGGAGAAAGCGCCGCGTCCAACCCCATCAAAGGCCGAGATCGTCCACTATTTGGCGGTAAAGGCGGCGGAAGGCGTTGACGTCCCGCAGGATTGGGCGAAGGCGCTGCATCTTCTGCACCGCGCTGCCGAATTGGGATGGCGTTTGGCGCAGGCCGAGCTCGCGGCGCTTTCCGGTCAATGGGCGCTCGCCCAGCATATTCTCGCGGGCGATGTGGTGCCGGAATCGCTGTGGTCCGGTCTGCGCGGCTCCATCGATCTTGCCCAGTGGCTCGCCCCGCCGCTCCGGCAGGTCTTTTCGGAAGGTCCCCGGATCGCCGTGGCCGAGGACATCGCCGCGCCGGAAATGTGCGATTGGCTGATTGCGCGAGCGCGGACGCGGCTGAAGCCCGCGAAGATCCATGACCGCGGGACGCGCGAAGCCAGCATTTCGAGCGCGCGTACGAACAGTGCGTGCCTGTTCCGCAGGCCGGACAGCGACCTCATTGTCGAGATCCTGCGCGCCAAAATCGCGGCGGTAACCGAAATGCGGGTCGATGCGATGGAAGTTCCCACCGTCCTGCACTATGCGGTGGGGCAGGAGTTCCTGCCACATTTCGACATCACCCTCAATCCCGACGCCCCCGATTACGAAGAGAGGCTGGCCAAGGGCGACCGCCAACGTGTGATGACGTTCCTGCTCTACCTCAATGACGACTATGAGGGTGGCGAAACCGAGTTTCCGGTGCTCGGCACCCGCTGGAAAGGGCGCAAGGGCGAAGGGCTGTTTTTCTGGAATGTGCGGCCCGGCGGCGCGCTCGACGAGCGCACGCTTCATGCCGGGACGCCGGTTTCGCGCGGCGAGAAATGGGTGTTGTCACAATGGATCAAGGGCCGACCCGAGTAGTTGCCGATCATCTCGGTCGGAATTGAACGCGACGAGGGGCGGAGCGCAGCTCAGTTCGGCGGCTTCATCGCGACGTCGAGCATCACGTTCGGCAGGATCTCGCGCAGGACGCCGCGCAATGTCGCCTCGTCGGAAGCGGTCGCCGCCGCGAGCAGGCGGCGCGAGCCGCGGCGCAGGATGCGCGCCGTCGCGCGTCCCTCGAGCCCGGGGCGGATTGTCGCGAATACCTCGGCCGGCTCGACCCGCCGCAGCACGCGCTTCAACGATTGCAGACCTTCCCCGGTCTCGACGTCGAGCGCCGGGCTGTCGGGCGCATCGGGCTCGGCCTCCTCGTCCACCGCCGATTCGACCGCCTCGACCGGCCGGTGCCGTGCCAAGGACTGATAGACGGCGCGACCAACTTCGGTATCGATCCGCGACTGCAACTCCCAGCTCTCGCCGCGCGCCGACAGTTCGGTGATCAGCGCGAACAGATCGTCGCAATCGTCTTCATGCGTGCAGGTCAGAAAGGCCAGCCTGCCGTCGTGTTCGATGACGCGGTCGTCGTCCTCGGCAAACCCGAGTTCGCCGAGCGCATTGTCGAGCGCGCGGCGCGAGGCGACGAGAAGCACCGTCACGTGCAGATGGCGGCCGGCCTCCGGTGCTTCATTCTCGGCCATCTGGTTCTCAACCCTCCGCAACAGGATGCCGCCCTCGCCGGGCTCCGTGGCGCGCTCTATCCCGATCAGCCGAGCCGGCTCTCGCCGTGGCGGCTGATCTGCACATCGCGGTGGATGCCGATATTCATCAGCACCCCGAACCCGACCAGCACCGCGATCATCGCCGTGCCGCCATAGGAGATCAGCGGCAGCGGTACCCCGACCACCGGAATCAATCCGGTAACCATTGCCGTATTGATGAACGCATACAAAAAGAAATTGGTCGCGATGCCAAGTCCGAGCAGACGGCCAAACCGGCTGCGGCTGCGCAGCGCGATCGCGAAAGCATAAACCAGCACGAGCAGATAGAGGGCAAGCAGGACCAAACCGCCGATCAACCCAAACTCCTCGGCGATCATCGTGAAGATGAAGTCAGTCTGCTTTTCGGGCAGGAAGCTCAGATGGCTCTGCGTGCCTTGCAGGAATCCCTTGCCGAACAACCCGCCCGACCCGAGCGCGATTTTCGACTGCAGGATGTGATACCCGGCGCCGAGCGGGTCTCGCTCGGGATCGAGAAACGTGAGGAGCCGGCTCTTCTGGTAGCCGCGCAGCATCGTCCAGGCGAACGGCGCAGCCGCGACCGCTCCGGCCGCTGACGCCGCGAATGTCCAGGCCGGAACGCCGGCAAGAAACAACACGGCGGCGCCGGCCGCGAGCAGCATCATCGCGGTGCCGAGATCGGGCTGCTTCAGGACGAGCAGCACCGGAACCGCGATCATCAGCGCCGGCACCAGCAAGTGGCGGAGCCGGCCGATATTGTCCGGCGCCAGACAGTGAAAGTACCGCGCCAGAGCGAGCACCAGCGCCATCTTCATGATTTCCGACGGCTGCAGCTGCAGAAAACCGAAATCGATCCAGCGCTGCGCCCCCATTCCAACAAAGCCGCGCAGATCGACCGCCAAGACCAGCGCCAGCGCGACCGCATAGATCCAATACGCGGCGCGGAACCAGATGCGCATGTCGATGATCGCCGCCGCGATTACCGCCACGAGCACGATCGCGAAGCGGACCATCTGGCGCGATGCCCAGGGATGAAATTCGCCGTTGGCTGCCGAATACAGCATCGCGAACCCGATCCCGGTGATCAACACGAGCAGCAGCAGCAGACCCCACTGAATGCCGCGAAACCTGTCGGCGAGCGTCAGTTCGCGCGGCCCGATTCCCAACGAGGATTGCATCATTGCTCGCGCCCGCGAGCCGCCGCGGAGGTTCCACCCGTCCGCTGATCGGAAGCGATCTCGGCCACCGCCTCCGGCGGCGGGACCCGGCGCGCCGGGTCGCGCCGCTGCGCTTCCAGCAGCACGTCGCGGCAGATCGGCGCCGCGACCGCGGACCCGCCGCCGGCGTCCGCGCCGCCATGCTCGACGACAACGGCGCAGACATAGCGCGGCGCCTGAACCGGTGCGAATGCCACGAACAGCGCGTGGTCGCGCTCCTTCCAGGGAACCTGCGAAGCCTTGCGGACCCCGTGATCGCGCTCGTATTGCGTGATGCGGCGCACCTGCGAGGTCCCCGACTTGCCGCCCATTGCGTAGGCGGGATCGGTGATGCGGGCAGCGTATGCCGTGCCGCGCGGCTCGTTGACGACGGCGTTCATCCCGTCGCGTACGAGCGCGAGGTGGCCCGGATCGACGCCGAGCGGAGTGAACGCCGGCCCAGTATCCCCGCCACCTAGCTCGTCGCCGCTGGGCGACATCAGCCCGTCGCGCACCAGATGCGGAACAACTGCCCGGCCGGTCGCGAGCCGCGCGGTCATCGCGGCCAGCTGTAGCGGCGTTGCCAGCACGGCGCCCTGGCCGATTCCGGCGATCAGCGTCTCGCCGGTGGTCCACGCGCCGCCGCCGGTTCTCTGTTTCCACTCGCGGCTCGGGATCAGCCCGCCGCGCTCGCCCGGAATGTCAAGGCCGAGCGGCTTGCCGAACCCGAGACGGTGCGCCATCGCCGCCAGGCGGTCGATCCCGGTCCGCCGCGCCGCTTCGTAAAAGAAGACGTCGCACGATTGCTTGATCGCGTCGCGCAACCGCAGCGTGCCGTGACCGCCCTGTTTCCAGCAATGGAATGTCGCGGTGCCAAGATCGACATGGCCGGGGCAATGGACCGGAGTTTCCGGGGTGATGACGCCGGCGGCGAGCGCGGCGAGCGCCACGACCGGCTTGAAAGTCGAACCGGGCGGATAGACGCCGGCCGCCGCCTTGTCGATCAGCGGGTGGCGCTCGTCGGTCGACAGCGTCTGCCAGGCGGCATGACTGAGCCCGGTCGAGAACTGCATCGGGTCGAAACTCGGACTCGACAGCATCGCAAGGACGTCGCCATTCGCCGCATCAAGCAGCACACACGCGATGCTGGACTCGCGCTCAACGCGGCGGGCGGTGAATTGCTGCATCGCGATGTCGAGCCCGAGAACCACGTCCTCGCCAGGCTGCCCCGGCCGGCGGGACAGCTCGCGCACGACGCGCCCGTAGGCGTTCACCTCGATCTCGCTGGCGCCGGCGAGACCGCGCAGCCGGACATCCTGCGACTTCTCGACCCCGCTCTTGCCGATGCGGAAATCGGGCAATTCGAGCAGCGGATCGCCAGTCTGGTCCTTTTCGGAAACCGCCGCTACATAGCCCAGCACATGCGCGGCGAGCGCGCCGTAGGGGTAATTCCTGACAAGGCCCTCCTCGATCGACACGCCCGGCAGTTCCGGAACCGCCACCTCGATGCGCGCCACCTCCTGCCAGCTCAGATTGTCGCGGACGACGACCGGAACAAAGCCGTGCTTGCGGCGCGCCTCGCGCAGCACGCTGCGCTGCTCGGCCTCGCCGAGCTCGACGACGCTGCTCAGCGCCCGCAATATCGCCGCGAGATCGCCGGCCTGTTCCGGCACGAGGACGACACGGAAGTTTCGCCGGTTGTCGGCGAGGGTAACACCAAAACGGTCGAGAATCCGTCCGCGCACCGGCGCGAGCAGCCGCAGATTGATGCGGTTCTCCTCGGCGAGGACCGCATATCGGTCGCTCTCCAGAATCTGCAGTTGGTACAGACGGGCGACCAGCGCGGCTCCAAGCACCCCCTGGGCCGCCGCGAGCAGCGCAGCCCGGCGGGTGAGAGACATGTCGCGCTTGGCGTCGCGAGGCACGGCGGCGGATCTAGCCCGACCGTGTCACGCCGACGCGCCGATAAGCGCGCGCTGACTGCGCCCCAAGACCAGGCTAGCCGCCGGGAACAGCGCAATGCTCAGCGCGCCGCGCACCATCGCGGTACGCAGATCGAGCAGGCCGAACTGCAGCACGCAATGCAGCGCCCACAGCCCGAGCGCCGCAGCGGAAGCAAGCAACGCGAACCCCACCCAGGCAAATGGGAACGGCCGGCCGACGAAATGACGGCGGTAACGCAGCACCGCGGCGCGCGCGAGGAGCAGCACCAGCGCGCTTGCCGGGACCGTGGCGCCGGTCACCAGGTCTTGCGCAAAGCCGACCGCGAACAGACCGCTCGGCGGGAGCAGATCGGGCCGATAAACCGACCAGTGATACACCGCCATCAACGCAAAAGCCGGGGTCAGCGCGGCGTACCCGGGGATCGGCAGCGGCAACAGGCCGATCACGGCCGCGCAAACGACGGTTGTGATCGGCAGAAACCGCGCGAGGCCGCTATGCGTTCTTGGCAGCGACGAACGGTTGAAGAGGCTCGGCGGCACGGCTCAGCGCGTCCTCTTTTCGTCCGCCGTCGGCGCGCGCGGCTGCCGGTCCTCGCCGCGGCCGACCGGAGCCGGATGCGGCAGGCCGCCAGCCAACCCGTAATCGACGAGCAGCACGTAATCGAGCTGCGACAACTCGGCATAGGGTTCGACCCGCGCGCCGCCATGATCGAGCGATCCGACGACGCCGACCGGCAGACCGGGCGGGAACACGCCGCCGTCGCCGGAGGTCACGACGCGGTCGCCGATCTTGATCGCCTTCGGCTCGCTCGCGAAAACCAGACGCGGCCGGTCGGAATTGTCGCCGGCCAGCACGGCGCTTGTCCGCGACGCCGGTATCACGACGGGGATGCGCGAGTTGAGGTCGGTGATCAGCAGGACTCGGGCCGCCCGGCTGCCGATTTCGGTCAGCCGGCCGATCAGGCCGCCTTCGGCGATCGCCGCCTGTCCGCGCGCGGCGCCCTGATCCGCGCCGACATTGACCATCGCTGTGCGGACATAGCCGCCCGAATTGCCGATCAGCCGGGCTGTCACGTACGACACCCCGTTTTCCGGCACGACCTTCAGCAGGCCGCGCATCGCCTCGTTTTCGGCCGAAAGTTTGAGAGCGACCTGCTGCCACTGCAGCAGCTTGCGGTTCTCCTCGGCGAGACGGAGATTGTCCTGATAGAGGGTTGCCAAACCGTGCACGCGTTCGACCGCCGCGGCCGCCGCGCTCAGCGGCTGCGACAGCGCCGCTAGAACCGGTACTGCTGCGTCGATCGCCCTGGTGCGCAACGGCTCCAGCACGGCTTGATCGGCCTTGCCCACGAGAACAATCGCGACGGCGAGCACGATCAGCAGCGTCGGGGTCGTGCGCTGCAGGGTTGCGCGCAACTGCGCGAGCCCGCGCATCAGTTCGCGCCCTCGACCGTTATCCCAACGACGAGCGTGTAATAGTAGGTGCGCCTACGGTGTCCCCGGCGCGACGCAGCTGTCATTCCCCCGGCACCCCCGCCCGTAGTGCTCCGCGCGTTTATTAGCGCGCGCTAGATGCTGATCAAAAGGTTTTTCAGCGTCTTCATTTCCTCCAACGCGCGTCCCGTCCCAAGAGCGACGCAGCTTAGCGGGTCCTCGGCGATCGACACCGGCAGCCCGGTCGCGTGGCGCAACACGAAATCGAGATTGGCGAGCAGTGCGCCGCCGCCGGTCAACACAATTCCCTTGTCGACGATATCGGCGGCGAGTTCTGGCGCGGTGTGCTCGAGCGCGACCTTCACCGCCTCGATGATCTGGCTGACCGGCTCGGCGAGGCTCTCGCAGACCTGCCGCTCGGTAATGACGATCTCCTTCGGCACGCCGTTCATCAGGTCGCGGCCTTTTATTTCCATAAGCCGGCCTTCGCCGTCCCCCGGCAGACAGGCGGAGCCGATCTCCTTCTTGATACGCTCGGCGGTGCCCTCGCCGATCAACAGGCTGTGGTAGCGGCGGATATAGCCGATGACCGCCTCATCCATTTTGTCGCCGCCGACCCGCACCGAGCGCGAATAGACGATGCCGCCGAGCGACAAAACGGCGACTTCCGTTGTGCCGCCACCGATATCGACGATCATCGATCCGGTTGGCTCGGTCACCGGCAGTCCCGCCCCGATCGCCGCCGCCATCGGCTCCTCGATCAGGAAGACCCGGCGCGCGCCGGCGCTTTCCGCCGATTCCTGGATGGCGCGGCGCTCAACCGCGGTCGATCCGGACGGCACGCAGATGATGATTTGTGGGCTGGCGAAGCTGCGCCGGTTGTGCACCTTGCGGATGAAATGCTTGATCATTTCCTCCGCGACCTCGAAATCGGCGATGACGCCGTCGCGCAGCGGCCGGATCGCCTGGATGTTGCCCGGGGTGCGTCCGAGCATCAGCTTGGCCTCCTCGCCGACAGCCAGGACGTGCTTGCGGCCCTTTATGCTGGCGATCGCGACGACCGAGGGCTCGTTGAGGACGATGCCGCGCCCCTTCACATAGACGAGGGTGTTGGCTGTCCCCAGGTCGATGGCCATGTCGGCGGACAGCAACCCCAACATTCTACCAATCATTGCCAGGATGGATCCAAAGTAGCGGCGGAGCCGTCGCACTCGCGAGTTTGACGGCGGCGGACCAAATCGCGTTCGCGCTCAATGCATTCACCGCTCTGCCGAGCAATCGCCAGGGTCCACCGCTGCCGGCGCGCCGCACAAGACCGGCATTGCTCCCCCTGCTCCGGGGCTGATCCTTGCGGATCGACCGTTCTATTTCAAGCCGCACGTATCCAGCGGCGTGTCCGCCGTAGGCAACACACGGAACCTCTTTCGGATGCAAGGTCCACAACCGATGAACAACGCTGCGCTGGTCAAGCACTCGGTCCGGATCGCCGGGCACGCGACCAGCGTCTCATTGGAGCCGGCATTCTGGCAGGCGTTGTGCGAAATCGCCGCACGGCGGGGAATCCCGGTCAATGCGCTACTGACCGAAATCGACGCGGCGCGCAGCGGCAATTTGTCGAGCGCTATCCGCCTGTTCGTTCTCGAAAGCTGCCGCCGCGGCGAACTCGTTCCATAGAAACGCGTATCGTATTTGCGGACGCGGGCGGCGAATTGTCGGGGCCGGCAACCCTGCAATATCGTCCTGCACTGAGGCAACCCCAGGTGCGCCTGCTTGGATTTCCGGAACGCAGCAGACCCAGTCGTGTCCCGCCGGTTGGTGAGCCGCGTAATTCCTGCTCCGTGCCCGAGAATCTCACCGAAAACGAAGTAAACCCGCCAAGTTTCGCCACTGTTGGCTCCGGGACCTGCAGATTCGCTGCGTTCAAGGAAATTTTGCGGCGGGCACCTTCTGGCGGCCGATCCGCCGTGCTTGCTAGACTTCACCGGGCGACATTGCGGAGGACCATCATGCGGCTCGAAAACAAGGTCGGGATTGTCACGGCGGCGGCGTCGGGCATGGGGAGGGCGGGCGCCCTGCGCTTCGCCCGCGAGGGCGCCGCGGTCGGGGTCGCCGATATCGACCAGGCCGGGGTCGAGGCCGTGGTCGGCGAGATCACCGCGTCGGGCGGGCGGGCGCTGGCGCTGGTCGGTGACCTGCGGACCGATGGCTTCGCGCGCGAGATCGTGCGGCGCACCGCGAACGCGTTCGGCGGGCTCGATTTCGTCTGGAACCACGTCGGCCACCCCGGCCCGGCCGCCATCGAGGGCATCGAGATGGGAGATTTCGAGCTGGCGATGGACCTCAATCTGCGCAGCGTGCTGGTGACGACCGAGGCGGCGATCCCGGAAATGCGGGCGCGCGGCGGCGGCGCCTTGCTCTACACGGCCTCGACCTCGGGCCTGGTCGGCTCGGCGTTCAGCCCGGTTTATTCGATGGCTAAGTTCGGCGTCGTCGGCTTTGTCCGCTCGCTGGCGAAACGCCTCGCGCCCGACAAGATCCGCGTCAACGCGATCTGCCCCGGACCGATCGACACGCCGATGCTGCGCGTCTTTGTCGCCCGCCCCGATCAACAGCTGCCGCCGGGCGAATCAGGCCCCGTCGACAAGGAGCAGCTGATCGTGCGCCGCAGCCAGCAGGTCCCGATGCGCCGCACTGGGCGCCCCGAGGAAATCGCCAACGCCGCGCTGTTTTTGCTGTCGGACGAGGCCTCGTTCGTGTCGGGCGCGGCGCTGCCGGTCGACGGCGGCGCCACCGCGTGAGCTTGCGCGCGAATTTCGGCTGAACCGAAGCAGAGGACGTCCATGAGCCCATCACGCATCGGCCGTCGTTGCCGAATCGCGGGACGGCAGTGATGCGCGGTGGCGATCACTCCTGGCGGAATGCCGCCGTCCCGGAGCGGCGAGACGGAGCGGCGGGTTCAGACCAGCTGGGCTTGCGACACGAAGACGCCGGCGGCTCCAAAGCCGACGAGGTCGGCGAGATGGTCTCCGGTCACATCCGCGGCGAACCGCGGATAGGTGTTCTGGCTGGTCCAGCCGCCGCCCGCGGCGTCGCTGCCGAAATTGTCGATGCTGAACGCAGGGTCGGCAAAAGTGCCATCGGCCTGGCCGAGCGCGACATAAGTTCCCGCGGCACCAAAGCCAATGACGTCGGCCCGACCGTCGCCGTTTACGTCGCCGAGAACGCGCGGGTACAGGTCCTGGCTCACCCAGCCGCCCGCCGCTGCGCCCGTGCCGAGATTGTTCGACGCCAGGAAGGGGGCCGCGAAGCTGCCATCGGCTTGTCCGAGCGCAGTAAAGGCCCCCGCGACCCCAAAGCCGACGATGTCGGCCCGGCCGTCGCCGTTCACATCGCCAAGAAGCGCGCGGGTACAGGTCCTGGCTCACCCAGCCGCCGGCTGCCACGTCGGTGCCGAAACTGTTCGACCCCAGGACGGCGGCTGCGAAGGTGCCATCGGCTTGGCCGAGCGCGGTAAAGGCGCCCGCAACGCCAAAGCCGACGATGTCGGCCCGGCCGTCGCCGTTCACATCGCCAAGAAGGCGCGGGTACATGTCCTGGCTCGCCCAGCCGCCGGCCGCCGCGCCGAGTCCGAAATTATTCACGCCAGGATCGGCGGCCGCGAAGGTGCCATCGGCTTGTCCGAGCGCGGTATAAGCCCCTGCGACCCCAAAGCCGACGATGTCGGCCCGGCCGTCGCCGTTCACATCGCCCAGAAGCCGCGGGTAGAGGTCCTGGCTCGCCCAGCCGCCGGCCGCCGGGCCCGCTCCAAAATCATTCACGCCAGGAACGGCGATGTGAAGGTGCCATCGGCTTGTCCGAGCGCGGTATACGCCCCAGCGATCCCAAAGCCGACGATGTCGGCCCGGCCGTCGCCGTTCACATCGCCAAGAAGCCGCGGGTACAGGTCCTGGCTCACCCAGCCGCCGGCGGCCACGTCGGCGCCAAAACTGTTCAGCGCCAGGACGGGGGCAAGAACGCGACTTGAGTAGACACCAGCAGGAAATTGTTCGCAGTCAACCCGCTGGCCGTCACATCGTTCAGACGTAAGCGTGTCGCCATTGCCGAAGTTGAGAACGGTATCGGCTCCGACTTGGGTCGCAATGGCTTGAATTTGAGAAATCGAACGCGATGGCGGTAAATGCGGTAAGGTCTATCCTGTCGCCCTCGGCCGCCGAGAAGTCCGTGACCGTGTCGGCATCATATCCCGGCGCAAATACAAACGTATCGGGTCCGGGACCCCCGGTCAGCGTGTCATTGCCCGAGCCGCCGTTCAGAATATCGGCGCCAAGCCCGCCCCGAAGCTCATTGTCGCCGGCATCGCCGAACAGCCTGTCATTGAAATCGGAACCGACCAGCCCCTCGATAGAGTCAAAGGTATCGCCTGCTGCATCCCCGGTGTTGGTCCCGGGATTGGCTAGGCTCACGGTCAGGCCGATAGCCGAATTGTTGTAAAGGGCGAAATCGAATCCGTCGCCGCCGTTCAGGACATCGGCCCCGGACCCGCCGCGAAGCGAATTATCGTTGAGGTCGCCGGTCAGTACGTCGTCGAAGATGGAGCCGAGCAGTCCCTCGATGGAGGTATAGGTGTCGCCCTCCGCATCGCCGGTGTTGACCGTCGGATCGGCGAGGCTGGCGGTTACCGCGGTGTCGTAGTCGGCGTAGTCGGAGCCGCCGCCGCCGTCCAGGACGTCGGCGCCGGACCCGCCTCGAAGGATGTTCGCATTGTCATCGCCGATCAGAATGTCGACGGAATCGGAGCCGATCAGTCCCTCGATAGAGGTATAGGTGTCGCCAACCGCCTCGCCGGTGTTGATCGTCGGATCGGCCAGGCTCGCGGTCACCCCGGTCGCTGCAAACTGGTAACCGGCCAAATCGAAGCCATCACCGCCGTCCAGTGCGTCCGCGCCGACCCCGCCGACAAGCGTATTGTTACCGGCATCGCCGATCAGAATGTCGTTGAAGTTGGAGCCGCGCAGCCTCTCGATCGAGGTATACGTGTCGCTGGCAGCCTCGCCGGTGTTGATCGTCGGGTCGGCAAGGCTCGCGGTGACCCCGGCAGCCGCGCCACTGTAACTCGCGTAATCAGCGCCAGGTCCGCCGTTCAGGACGTCGGCTCCGGGTCCGCCATTCAAGAGATCGTCGCCACCGCCGCCATTCAAGACGTCATTGCCGCTATCGCCGAAGAGGATGTCATTATCGGCGAGGCCGTTGACGACATCGTCTCCGGCCGTGACGCCGGTTATATTGTTAAACCCTGCCGGCGGCACGAGGCCGTCGCCCGCGCGATGTATGAAATCCTTGCCGGGAGTGCCGTTGACAGTCGCCATTTTTCCCCCAGTCTCGGTGCCCGCGCAGGACGGCAAGCGTGCGGCGCATTCATTTGCAAAAGTAAGCCTATATACCCTGGAACGGATGGTAAGTTCCAATGCGGCGAGTTTTTTGCTGAGAAGGGCCCGCCGCGCTCGCGGCGAAGCGGCCGAAAGTGCCGCCGCGCGTTCTCGCGTCGCCGCGCCGATCTACCGTGCGTTGGACTGGCTCGATCCGTCGCTCGGCGGCATCAGCCGGGGTGCCCCCACCTCCGCATGCTTTGGCCGTTGCCAGGATGACTGAAATACACAGGGGCGGCGTGGCAGCGATCGCACTGGTTCTGTCGGAGCTGCTTATTGCCGCCGCGCCGGCCTTGGGGGCGGATGGTCGGATCGAGGCGCCGCCGCTGCTTTCCGCGCCGCCAGCCGTTGCGCCTCCGGGGCTGCCACGTTCGGCCGCGGCCGATGCGGCTGCCTACGAGCGCTGCATGAAATTGGCGCGCGACAATCCGGAAGCCGGCCGCAAGCGGGCGCAGCAGTGGCAGGAAAGCGGCGGGGGGCATCCCGCGGACCATTGCTTCGCCGCCGCGCTGATCGGGCTGCGGCAGATACAAGGAGGCGGCCGAGCGTCTCGAAGCGCTCGGCCGGGCGATGGTGCGGGCGCCGGAGAGCCTGCGCGCCGGGGTTTTCAACCAGGCCGGGCAAGCCTGGATGCTGGCCGGTGACCCCGCGCGCGCCTATGCGGCCGCCGGTCTGGCACTGGAACTGCGGCCGGACGACCCGGACCTGCTGATCGAGCGCGCCGAGGCGGCTGGGGCGGCTGGATGGTACGATAAGGCCGCCGCGGATCTCGATCGCGTGCTCAACGCCGATCCTGCCCGCGTCGACGCGCTGATCTACCGCGCCGCGGCAAACCGTGCGCTGAACCGGCTCGACCCGGCGTTCGATGATATCAGCGAGGCGCTCAAGCTCGCGCCCGAATCGATCCCGGCTCTGTTGGAGCGCGGCAACATCCGGTCGCTGCGGGGCGATCTGGACGGGGCGCGGCTCGATTGGCAGCGGGTTGCGGTGATGTCGCCCGGCAGTCCGGCCGCGACGGCCGCCAGAAAGAACCTTGAACGCCTCGCAAATGGCGGCTGACCCATTCAGCGAGACCGAGCCAACCTCATTGCCGCCGCTCGGCGCCCCGGAGTAAAGTCTGTCGCGGCAGCCTCGGCCCGAACCGGGGCGAAGGGATACGCTTCAGATGAGCAGCGCCGTGATCCGCCGACTGGCGGTCCCGAGCCCCGACGAACTGATCGCGCGGGCGCGAGCGTTGGCGCCGGAGATCCGGGCCCTCGCCGAAGAGACCGAGCGCGACCGCAACCTGTTCCCGCACATCGTCGAGAAGATCCGCGCCGCCGAATTGCTGCGCACCTGCCGGCCGGCGATGTTCGGCGGCTTCGAATATGACGGCGAAGTCGCGCTTAAGATCGCGCTGACGATCTCTGCGGCCTGCGCCTCGACCGGCTGGACCGTCAACGGCGCGGTGTCGAACGGGTTGTCGCTGGCCCATTGGTCACTCGAGGCGCAGCGCGAGATCTGGGGCGGCGACACGGACCCGTTCACGTTCGCCTGCTTCGCGCCCACCGGCACGGCCGCGCCGGTCGCGGGCGGCTATCGCTTGAGCGGGCAATGGTCGTTCGCGTCAGGCTGCGACATCTCGGCCTGGGGCAAGCTCGGTGCGATGATCCAGCGGCCGGACAACCCGCCGGAGGGCGCCTTCTTCCTGTTGCCGGTCGCCGATTGCCAAATCATCGACAACTGGTTCGTCTGCGGTCTGTCCGGCACCGGCAGCAAGGACATCGCGGTCGAGGATGTTTTCGTCCCGGCGCATCGCGTGCTGAAATTCGCCGACACGAGGGCCGGCACCGCGCCCGGAGCGCGCCATCACGACAACCCGATCTACCGCATCCCGCTGTTGATGCTCGGCGCGTCGATGCTGGCATCGACTGCGGTCGGCGCCGCGAAGGGCGCGCTCGACGCGTACCTCGAGATGACGAGCGGGCGGACGACGCGCGGCGCGCTGGCCGGCGGGGGGTTGCGGATGAAGGAGTTCGCCACCGTGCAGCTGCGTCTGGCCGAGGCGGCCGCCGCGGTCGAGGCCGCCGAGCTGATCCTGTTGACCGACATGCGCAACGCGATGACGCGGCTGCGCATTGGCGACGAGATCACCATCGCCGACCGCATCCGCGCCCGGCGCAATCAGGCCTATGTCACAAAGCTGGCGGTGCAGGCGGTCGAGGCGCTTAATGCCTCGACCGGCGGCTACGGGCTGCATCTCGACAACCCGGTGCAGCGCGCCTGGCGCGACGTCAACGCCGTCGCCCGCCATGTCAGCCTGAACTGGGACGCGGTCGGGACGATGTACGGGCAGCACGCCTTCGGCCTCGAACCGAGGGGGCAATACTGACCACGGGGAGGCCTATATGGAGCTGAAGGGCGGTTGCCTGTGCGGTGCCGTGCGATATGCGGCAACGGTTGAGCAGATGGCTGCGACCGTCTGTCATTGCCGCGACTGCCAGCGGTTCACCGGCAGCGTCTTCGCCACCCTCGTTGCCGTGCCGAAGGAGACGCTGATGATCGACGGCGCAATGCAGACATTCAGCAGCCTGGGCGGCAGCGGCCGGCCGATTTTGCGCCATTTCTGTCCGCAATGCGGCTCCTCGCTCGCCGAGGAGCCGGCGGGACGGCCGGGTATGATGGTCCTGAACGTCGGGACCTTCGACGACCCGGCCGTGGTGGCGCCGGCTCGCGAAATCTTCCGCGATGACGCGGTGCCGTGGGTGCATGTCGAGGGCGAGATTCCACGTTTCGCCAAGCGGCCCGGTTGAGCTGGAAGGTCGAAGCGATGAAGCTGCCGCTGACTGGAGGGTGCCAGTGCGGGGCGTTGCGCTATGAAGTGAGTGCTCGCCCTGCGATGACATACACCTGCCACTGTACCGAGTGCCAGCGTGCGACCGGCAGCGCATTTTCGCTCGCGATCACCGTGCCGGACACCGCCTTCCGTCTGACAAATGGCACACCGCGACAGGTCCAGCGCATCGCCGATAGCGGCCGCACCGTCACGCGGTGGGTATGTCCGGAATGCGGCGGCTGGATTGTCAGCGCGGCCCAGCCGGGCGCGGTTCCAGCAGAGATGATCCGTCGCGTGCGGGCGGGTACGCTCGACGATACGTCGTGGTTGCGGCCGACCGCACATTTCTGGACGCGGACCAGGCAGCCCTGGGTGGTGCTCCCGTCGGGCGATGAGATTCATGAAACCCAACCGTGGTGATGCGAGACGACGCACATGCCGCTATTCAACATCGGCTTTGTCATCTTCCCCGAATTGACGCAGCTGGACTTCACCGGACCCCTACAGGTGCTCGCGCGCCTGCCGCAATCGGCGGTCCACATCGTCGCGAAATCGGAGGCGCCGGTGCCGAGCGACTGCGGCCTCGCTCTGGTGCCGACGCATACCTTCGCGAATTGTCCACCGCTCGACCTGATCTGCGTGCCGGGGGGCAGTCACGGAGTTATCAAGGCGATTGTCGATCGCGAAACCATCGACTTCGTACGCCGTCAGGCGGATAGGGCAAAATATGTCACGTCGGTCTGCACCGGCGCCTTCATCCTGGGCGTTGCCGGGTTGCTTAACGGGCGCAGAGCAACGACCCATTGGGCCTTTGCCGATCTGCTGCCGTTGGTCGGGGCGACGCACGAGAAAGCCAGGGTCGTCAAAGACGGGAATGTCATTACCGCGGGCGGAGTACGTCGGGGATCGATTTCGGTCTGAGCGTCATCGCCGAACTCGCCGGCGAGACAACCGCCCGAACGATCCAGCTGGGCATCGAATACGACCCGGCGCCGCCGTTCGATTCGGGTCATCCCGACCGGGCGCCGGCCGCGATCAAATCGGCGCTGCTTGCCGGCCGCTACGACGAGGCGAGAGCGGCGTACCGTGTCGGCATCGACAAGGCTGCCGGCCTGTGATCGATTTGCGCTGAAGCAGAGGGAGGGACGGAGATGGCGGAAATTCTCGGGCTCGGCTGCACGCATTGGCCGACGCTTTGCCTGCCGAACGAGCGCCTGACCGATGTGTTCAACCGGGTGCTCGACGCCCCCAATGTCGATCCGGCGCGCAAGGACCCGGCCAACTGGCCGTCCGAACTGCTCGCCGAACTCGGCAACGACAATGGCCTCAGCGCCGCGCAGCGCTGCGGCGAGCGGTTCGGCAACGATTTCCGCGCGCTTGCGGAAAATCCTCGACGATTTCAATCCGGATTTCGTGCTGGTCTGGGGCGACGACCAGTACGAGAATTTCAAGGAAGACATCGTCCCGCCGTTCTGCGTGCTCGGCTACGACGACGAGTTTCGACCTGCAGCCCTGGGCTATCGCCAACGGCAGCAACGGCGCCGGCAAGCCGAACCGCTGGGGCGAAAAAGGCGATTGGACGCTGCCGCTAAAGGGCCATCGCGAGGCGGCGAAACACATCGCGACCGGGCTCATCGAACGTGGCATCGACCTTGCCTATGCCTACAAGCCGCTGCACCACCCGATGGCGCACGCCTTTACCAATACGTTCCTGTATCTGGATTGGGACCGGCAGGGCTTTCCTTATCCGGTCGTACCGTTCGCGATCAACTGCTACGGCCGCAACCTGATCCATGCGAAAGGCGGTTTCGGCCATCTCTACGGACCGCCGCGGCCGGAAGGCGAAGCGGGCGACCCGCCGTCGCCGCAACCCTGGCGCTGCATGGGTGTCGGGGCCGCCATCGCCGAGGTGCTGGCAAAGTCGCCGTACCGCGTGGCACTGATCGCCTCGTCGTCGTGGTCGCACTGCTTCCTGTCGCCGAAGAACGGCTATCTGTGGCCGGATCACGAGGGCGACCGCATCCTGTTCGACGCGCTGGAGCGGGCCGATTGGGGCGCGTGGCGCAAGCGCTCGCTGGCCGACATGGAGTATTCCGGGCAGCACGAGATGCTGAACTGGATGGCGCTCGCGGGCGCGATGGAGGCGCTCGACCGGAAGCCGGTCGTCCAGGACTACATGGAGACCTACATCCTGGCCTCGGACAAATGCTTCGTGTCATTCCCGGCGTGAGCCGGTCCGCAATCCGATACCTTTAGAAGAGGGGAGACACATGGAACCGATCGTCGGCAGCGGCAATTACCGCTATCGCCCGAATGAGGAATGGCAGCAGCCGCCGGAGTGGCTCGACGTCAAGGCCTGCGCCGTGTCGGTCGACTCGCAGGACCGCGTGTACTGCTTCAATCGCAACGACGCGCATCCGGTCGTGATCTTCGATCGCGATGGCAAATTCCTGTCGTCCTGGGGCGAGGGGCTGTTCAAGTTCCCGCACGCGATCCGCATCGTGCAGGAGAATGGTGAAGACCGCGTCTGGCTGTGCGACGAGCACCACAACCAGTTCTACAAATTCACCACCGACGGCAAATTGCTGCAGACTATCGGCGAGAAGGGCGCGCGTTCCGACACCGGCGTGCCCGCCAGCGAATGGAGTTCGGCCGCTTTTAAGCAGGTGACGCATGGCGGCGGCCCGTTCAACCTGCCGACCGACATCGCCTTCGCGCCGGACGGGTCGATGTTCATGACCGACGGCTACGGCAATGCCCGCGTCCATAAATTCTCGTCCGATGCGAAATATCAGTCATCATGGGGCGAGCCGGGTACGGAGCCGGGCCAGTTCAACCTGCCGCATGGCGTCTGGATCGACAGCCGCGGCCGGGTGCTGGTCGCCGACCGCGAGAATGACCGGGTGCAGGTGTTCGACCAGTCCGGCAAGCTGCTGCAGGTCTGGCCGGTCGAGCTGATCGGGCCGGCGTTCTTCTACGTCGACAAGAACGACATCGTTTATATCCCCGAGCACAATGGCGGCATGGTCAGCATCCTGACCCTCGACGGCGAGCGGCTGGCGCGCTGGGGCGACGGTCCCGTCATGCGCTCGATCCACGGCATCTGGGGCGATTCGCGCGGCGATTTTTATTGCGTGCAGCCCGGCGCCTGGACCCCGCGCGCCCGCCGCGTCGTCAAATACGAGCGCGTGTAGCCGGCGCTCCTGGCTGTCCGCCCGCCGCGCCCGCCGCCTCTTTCCCGGGGAGGTCGGGGGTGGCGCGGGCGGTCCTTTGGCTTCCTATCGCGCCGCCGCTTCCTCGCGCGGCCGCGCCGGGACCTCCTCGGGGCGGACCCGCTTGTAGAGTTCCATCACCGTCAGCACGACCAACGCGGCGAGCGCAACCGGAATGCTGTCGGCCGCGGTAAGCTGCTCCATCGACAAGAGATCGCGCAGCGGCGGCACGGCCAGGACGGCGAGCTGCAACAGCTGGGTGCCGACGATCGCGGCGATCAGGAACGGATTGTTCGCCAACGGGATGCGGAACACCGACCGGGTCTCGGATCGGCTGTTCAGGCAGTGCGCATTTTCGCACCAGACGAGCACCCACAGCGTAATGCCTTGGGCCGTCGCATGCGCGATCCCGGTCGCCAGCGCAGTTGCGTAGGACGCGAAGGCGACGACGCCGACCGCCAAACCGCCGACGGCGATCTGCTCGATCATGCGCCGGTCGAAGATCGGCCCATGGGCGGCGCGCGGTGGCTGTTCGAGGATTCCCGGCTCGCCCTTCTCGAAGGCGAGCGCGACGCCTTGCAGCCCGTTGGTGACCAGGTTGAGCCACAGCAGCTGCACGGCGGTCAGTGGCGGCGGCAGCCCCGACAGCGTCGCGAGAAGCATTACCAGGATCTCGGCCGCGCCGGTCGAGAGCAGCAGCAGGATCACCTTGCGCAAATTGGCGTAGGCGATGCGGCCTTCCTCGATGCCGGCGACGATCGAGGCGAAATTGTCGTCGGTCAGGATCAAATCGGCCGCGTCGCGCGCGACATCGGTGCCGCCCTTGCCCATCGCGACGCCGATATCGGCGGCGTGCAGCGCCGCGGCGTCGTTGATGCCGTCACCGGTGACGGCCACGATCTCGCGCTGCCGGCGCAGGCTCTCGACGATCGCGAGTTTGTGCAGCGGCTCGGTGCGGGCGAAGACTGAGGCGCGGGCGACGGCGGCGTCGAACGCCGGGCCGTCGAGGCGGGCCAGTTCGGCGCCGGTGACGACCTCGCCGCGGTCCTGCGCCAAATCGAGCTGGCGGGCGATCGCCAGCGCGGTTAGCGGATGGTCACCGGTGACCATCACGACGCGGATGCCGGCCCGCCTTGCCGCGGTTACGGCATCCCTCGCCTCGGGGCGCAGCGGGTCGATCAGCGCCGCAAGTCCGAGCAGACGCAGCCCGGTGAATTCCTCCTCGGCCGCCGCCGCGACCGGACCGGCGGCAACCGCGATCACGCGATATCCGGAGGCCGCGAGTTGCTCGGCCGCTTCCGAAGCCTCGCCGGGTACGTCGGCGCAGAACCCGAAAATCGTCTCTGGCGCGCCTTTGACATAGGCCGCCAAGCCTGCTCCCGCGCTGTGGAAGGCGGCCCCGAAGCGCTTCTCGGGTTCGTAGGGGATACGCGCGGCAAGCGCGGCCGGCGTTTGCGATGCCCCATCCCGCGCGGCGGCGGCATGGAAGGCGAGATCGACCGCATCACCGCTGATTCCGTCCGCGGTTCCGGCCGGCGGTTCGCTGGCATGAGATCCGGCGGCCAGCAGCGCGGCGGCGCGCCGGTCGTCGGGTGCGAGTTCGCCGTCGCCCGGCGCCCAGACGCGCTCGACAGTAAGCCGATTGACCGTCAGCGTCCCGGTCTTGTCGGTGGCGATCAGCGTGCAGGCGCCGAGCCCCTCGACGGCCGGCAACTGGCGCACGACAACGTTGCGGAGACCCATGCGGTGCATCGCGACCGACAGCGCGACGGTCATTGCGGCTGGCAGACCTTCGGGAATCGCCGCAACGGTCAATGCGATGCTGAGCAGAACAATATCGGCCGGCGCGGCGCCCCGCAACGCTTCCAGCAACGCAAAGATCGCAATCAGTCCGACCATGGCCACCGCGAGGTGGCGGGTGAACCGTGCCATGCGTAGAACCAGCGGCGGCAGCGGCTCCGGCCGTTCCAGCGTCGCGGCGACAACGCCAACCGCCGTGTCGCGGGCGGTGGACACCGTGACGGCGACGGCGCGGCCGGTCCGCACGGTTGTCCCGGCAAATAGCATCGTCGCGCGGTCGCCGAGCGGCGCGTCCTCCGCGACCGAAGCCTCGGCCGATTTGCGCACCGGCAGCGATTTACCGGTCAGCAGGCTTTCATCGGACGTCAGATTTTGCGCCTCGATCAGACGCAAATCCGCCGATACCCGCTCGCCGCTTTCGACTTGAACGACGTCGCCCGGCACCAGCGATTCAGAGGGCAAGCGCCGCAAACGACCATCGCGCCAAACCGCTACATTGGCGGCGATCAGCGCCCTCAGCGCCCGGGCCCGCGTCTCCGCCCGCCATTCCTGGTAGGTGCCGACGCAGGCATTAACCAGCAGCACCGCCCCGATGAACGCCGCATCGGTCATGTGACCGAGGCCGAGCGAGACGGCAGCGGCGATCAGCAGCAGATAGACAAGCGGGCTCTTGAACTGCGCGATAAAGACCCCGGCGAGCGTCTTGCCGCGCGGCTGCGGCAGAAGGTTCGGCCCGTGCCGTTCGAGCCGCGCCGCCGCCTCGTTTTCGCTCAACCCGGCTCGCGCCGAGCCGAGTTGGTCGAGAACGGCGTCGGCGCTCAGATGATGAAACCCCGCCACAACTCCCGGCCCGTTGCCAACCAACAGCGGTGCTAGATGGCCGAGCCCGGCGGGTGTTTCTATGCGGTATTGTACGGACCTCTACGTGGCGCTTGCGATCAGCGGTTCGAGGAACGCGCGCAGCACCGGCGACCACTTGGCGTGCTCGGGGCCGCTCGACGAGTGGCCGAGATCGCTGTCGATCTCGAAATAGCGCGCCTCGACCCTGGCCGCCTTGAGCGCGTCGATCACGGCGGGTGCGATCTTCGGCGGGAACAGCGGATCGCTGCGGCACAGGATGTACAAGACCTTGGCCGTGACGCGGGCGAAATCGGGCCGCGTGTCCCATCCCAGCAGCGCGCGGCGCAGGATGATCAGCGAGTGTGCGTCCCAGTTGCGCGCCCAGGCCGCCGACATCGCGCGCAGCGCCGCCTCGGCCTCGGCGGGATCGGGGTAGCGCTGGGCCAGATTGGCCGCGGTGCCGTAGCGGGTCAGCGTGTCGATGCGGATCTGGGTCAGGGTCGCGACCGGGCCGCGTCCGGTGCCGTGATAGCGTCCGCCCTGCCAATCCGGATCGCTTTCGAGCCGCGCCGTGACTTCGGCGAGCTGCTTGTCGGTATTGGCCGAGGCCCAGGGCGCGGTGTTGACCGGCACGATCGCATCGATGAAATCGGGATAGGCAACGGCCCACTGGAACGCTTGATAGCCGCCGTAGGACGGCCCGGCGACGGCGACCAGATGCTCGACGCCGAGCGACTGCAGCAGCAGCTTTTGCGCCGCGACGATGTCGCGGATCGCGATCGCCGGGAAATCGGGGCCATATGGCTTTCCGGTCGCCGGGTTGGTGCTGGCGGCGTTGGTCGAGCCGTAGGACGATCCCAGCATGTTGCTCGCGACGACAAACAGCCGGTCGGTGTCTATCGGCTTGCCCGGCCCGATCAGCCCGTCCCAGCTGCCCGGCTGGCCGCCATTGGCCGGATTGCGCCCAGCCGCGTGATGGCTGCCGGTAAAACCGTGCGTGACGAGCACCGCGTTACGGCCGTGCGGCGCCAGCATGCCGTAGGTCTCGAAGGCGATCGTCGCCTCCGGCAGAACGCCGCCATTGGCCAGCGGAAAATCGCGGATCGTGAAAAACCGGTCCTCGACGGTGCCGATATCGCCGGTGCGCGGCGGTGGAGCGTCGTTCATCCTGCCCTCCTGCATGTCGGTTGGATTGTGTATTGTGGCTCCGGTTCTGTCATCCCGCGGCGTTGCCGACGCTGTTGTCAAAATGCGGGTTCGACGAGCCCTGCGGCCCTGGTCCCGAGGCAGAAATGACCCCAGCCAATCTCCTCTTTATACTGTCTGACGAGCACAATCCGCGGGTACTCGGGTGCAACGGCCACCCGACGATCAAGACGCCGAACCTCGACCGGCTGGCGGCGTCCGGGGTGCGGTTTACCGATGCCTACACGAATTCGCCGATCTGCGTGCCCGCGCGGGCGGCGCTGGCGACCGGGCGCTACGTCCACCAGATCCGCTTCTGGGACAACGGCATCCCCTATGACGGCAGCGTGCCGTCCTGGGGGCACCGGCTGAAGGCGGAAGGACACGAGGTCGTTTCGATCGGCAAACTGCATTTCCGCGGCGGCGACGACAATGGCTTTACCGAAGAAATAATCCCGCTGCACGTCGTCGAGGGCATAGGCGACCCGCTCGGCTGGCTACGCGATCCGCTGCCCGAGCGGCGGGCCTGCCTGCGCCTCGCGAACGACGCCGGGCGCGGCGACTCGACTTACCAGCAATACGACGATCGGATAACCGCGGCGGCGGTCGACTGGCTGAAGGCGAAGGCGCGCGCGCAAAACGGGAAGTCGTGGGTGCTGTTCGTGTCGCTGGTGTGCCCGCATTTTCCGCTGATCGCGCGGCCGGAATGGTACGATCTCTATCCCGAGGACAAGCTGCCGCTGCCGGCGCTGTACGAGGCGGCCGAGCGGCAGCCCGACCATCCGTACATCGCGGCGATCCGCAACTGTCAGATCTATGACCGCTCGTTCGATGACGTGAAACTGCGCCGCGCGCTGGCCGCCTATTTCGGTTTGGTCAGCTTTGTCGACGACAATGTCGGCAAGTTGCTGCGCGCGCTTGAGGCCGCCGGCCTCGCCGACACGACGCGCGTCCTCTATTCGAGCGACCACGGCGACAATCTAGGGACGCGGCGGCTGTGGGGCAAATCGACGATGTACGAGGAAGCCGCCGGGGTGCCGATGATCTTCGCCGGGCCCGATGTGCCGCAGGGCTTTGTCTGTCACGAGCCGGTGTCGCTGGTCGATGCGTTCCCGACTGTTATCGCCGGGGCCGGTCTCGCGCCGCATCCCGACGACCGCGATCTGCCGGGCGACTCGCTGTTCGAGGTGGCGAAGGGCACCGCAAGGCGGCGCACGATCCTCAGCGGAATATCACGCGACCGGGGCGGCGACTGGCGCCTTCATGATCCGCAAGGGGCCGTTCAAATACGTCTACTACGTCGGGATGCCGCCGCAGCTGTTCGACCTCGATGCCGACCCGCAGGAGACCCGCGATCTGGCCCGCGAGGACGGCTACCGAGGGCTTGTCGCCGATTGTGAGGCGCTGCTCCGGGGCGTCGTCGATCCGGAGGCCGCCGACGCGCTGGCGAAGGCGGACCAGCGCGCCCGCATCGCGTCGTTTGGAGGCCGCGAGGCGATCCTGAAGCGCGGCAGCTTCGGCTATTCGCCGGCCCCGGGCACGACCCCGGTCTATAATTGAACTTTTCGGGAGAATCAGATCATGCGCGTGAGCACGATGCTGCGGATCGGCCCGGGGACGGATCCCGATACTGGGCTGATCGACCGGATCACCGATCTGGCGCGGCGCACCGAGGCCGCCGGGTTCCCCGGGATATGGCTCGGCAATTCGCTGGGGCGCGGACGGCCGACGCTCGATCCGTTGGCGGTGCTCGCGACATTGTCCGGGGTGACAAGCCAAGTCGAGCTTGGCATCAGCGTGCTGCAATTGCCGCTGCGCAACCCGGTCGAGCTGGCGCACCGGGTCCAGTCGGTGCAGGCGCTGTCGGGCGGGCGGCTGCGGCTCGGCATCGGCAGCGGCTCGACACGCGACGATTTCGAGTTGCTCGGCTACGATTACGACCACCGCTTCCGCGCCTTCCGGCAGGCGATCGATACGATGCGCAAGGTGTGGAATGGCGAGCCGGTCAATGGCGGCACGCTGTCGATGTGGCCGGGCTGCAAGGGCGGCCCGCCGATCCTGATCGGCGCCTGGCGCAGCCCGCGCTGGATCACCTACGCCGCCAGGGAAACGCAGGGCTGGACCCCGTCGGGCCGGTACAGCAGGCTCGAAGACCTCGAAGAGGGGATGAAAACCTACCGCGAGGCCGGCGGCACGAACGCGGTGCTCGCGAACGTCTCGATCGATCTGGAGGAACGGCCACAATCGGCCGAACTGGCGAGACTGGCGCATTTCAATCTGATCTGCCCACCCGACGAGGCGCGCCGCCGCATGCGCCGCCTGGTCGATATGGGTTTCGATGAGGTGCTGATCGGCTCGCATTACGGCGAACTCGACGATGTCGAGCGCGTGCGCGACTTTGTCTAGCGGTGGATTCGGGGCGCCGGATCTGTGCGCGTCGTTACCGTGAACGACAGGATGCAGCGCGGCTACATCTACGAGCTGGTCGCGCCGATCGGAGAGAAATTTGACCCGGAGTTTCGCCCGGAATTGACGCCGGCCGAGATGCTGCGCCTCGGCGTGTTCTGCGGCAAGTACATGACCGACTGCCGCGGCGAATTTCCGGTTGAGTGGTTTTCCGATGCGAAGCTGGCGTCGGGACGGCGCGACTGCTCGCTGAACTATTTCGGGGTCGATGCCAGCCAAAGACTTTCGGTGTGGCGGGCGAAGGGGTGGATTTACCCGGATGATCCACGCGGCTGGTTCCAGTGGTATTGCCGGTATTACATGGGCCGGCGTTTGCCCGAGGAGGATACGCGGCAGATCAAAAGGTGGAAGGCGATGCGCCGCCACGTCCGCCAGATCGAGCGCCACTGCGAGCCGGGCGACCCGATGTGCCGCCCGCGGCAGCGCCAGGCGCTGCTGCATTGGGCCTATGACAGCCGCAGGATATAGCCGGGTTCGGGTGATGCGTATAGCGCCGTCCTGGTTGCAGGAGCAGGCGACCCGGGCGCTGCTCGAAGCGCTGCAACGGGAGGGCATCGAAGCGCGCTTTGTCGGCGGTTGCGTGCGCGACGCGCTGCTCGGCCGGCCGAGCGCCGATATCGACCTCGCGACCCCGGCGCTTCCCGACCAAATCATCGCGGCGCTGGAGAAGGCCAGGATCAGGGCTGTGCCGACCGGGATCGAGCACGGCACGGTCACGGCGCGTGGTGCCGCCGCGGCATTTCGAGATCACGACCTTGCGGCGCGATGTCGAGACCTACGGCCGCCGCGCTCGGGTCGCGTTCGACGCCGACTGGAGCGAGGACGCGGCGCGCCGCGATTTCACGATCAACGCGCTCTATCTCGACCCGGACGGGACCTTGCACGACCCGGTCGGCGGGCTGGCCGATCTTGCGGCACACAGGGTGCGGTTTGTCGGCGAGCCGGCGCGGCGCATCGCCGAGGATGTGCTGCGCGTGCTCCGCTATTACCGGTTTGAGGCACGGTTCGGCCGCGGCGCGGGCGACACGGCGGCGCGCGAGGCCTGTCGCGACGCCGTGCCTTTGCTGCCGACACTGTCAGCCGAGCGGGTCGCGCAGGAGGTCCTGCGGCTGCTGTCCGTCCCCGATCCGGTGCCGGCGCTGCGGATGATGCGCGAGGACGGGGTTCTCGCGGCGATCCTGCCCGAGGCGACGCGGCTCGACCGGCTGCAAGCCGTGATCCCGCTGGAGCCAGCGCCGGACCCGGTGGTTCGGCTGGCGGCTTTGCTAGATGTCGATGTCGAGGGCACGGCGCTTCTCGCCGAGCGGCTGCGGCTGTCGAACGCGATACACGACAGGCTGGCCGGACTGGCGGCGCCCTGGTCGCTCGACCCAGCCGCCGATAAGAAAGAGCAGCGGCGGGCACTGTATCGGCTCGGCGCTGAGCGGTACCGGGATATGGCACTGCTTCTGACCGCTGACGGTCGGCTCGAACGCGGAAAGCTGGCCGAGCTGCTCGCCCGTGCCGCTCTCTGGGAGGTGCCGCGTTTCCCGATCGCCGGGCGCGATGTGACAGCGCTCGGGATACCGCCCGGTCCCCGCATCGGCCGGCTGCTCGCGGCCGTGCGCTTCTGGTGGGAAGAGGGCGACTTCCGGGCCGACCGCGCCGCCTGCCTCGCCCGCCTCAAGGAGCTGGCCGACCAAGGTGGAAATCTGGCCGGCGGCAGCGGGGCTATTGACGGCGATCAGACCGCCTCCTAGCCTCGGCGCCATGTTTTCGCGATTCCCGCGCTTCGATCGACGCCGATGTCGCCGCTACGGCGTGACGAGGGCGGCGTGCGCGGAGCAGGCTGCCGGTCGGCGACAGGTTCGATAGACCCGCGCCGAACCGAATTCGCGGCACGGTGCCACGCCCCGCCGGTTGTCCCCCGCGGGGTCTTTTGTTCTGGGAGCAAAGGGATGAAAGGCAACAAGCCGAGCGTGTTCATCGACGGCGAAGCCGGCACGACCGGGCTCGGCATCCGCGCCCGCCTCGGCATGCTGCCGCAGATCGCGGTCAAAAGCTTGCCCGCCGAGCGCCGCAAGGACCCGGCGGCCCGCCGCGACATCATGGCCGAGGTCGATCTGGTCGTGCTCTGTCTGCCGGACGACGCGGCCCGCGAATCGGCGGCGCTCGCCGCCGAACTCGACGACGATGCGCCGAAATTGCTCGACGCCAGCACAGCGCACCGGGTCGATCCCGATTGGACCTATGGTTTTCCGGAGATGGCGCGGGACCAGACCGGGCGCATCGCCGCCGCCGGCAAGGTCGCCAACCCCGGCTGCTATCCGACCGGCGCGATCGGGTTGCTGCGGCCGCTCGTCGAGGCAGGGCTGATCGCGCGCGATTACCCGATCTCGATCAACGCGGTCAGCGGCTATTCGGGCGGCGGAAAATCGATGATCGAGGCGCATGACCGGGACGGCGGACCCGCCTTCGAATTGTACGCCCTCGCCCTCGAACACAAGCACGTCGCCGAAGCGCAGCTGTATTCGGGGCTGACAAGGCGGCCGATCTTCGTGCCGTCGGTCGGGCATTTCCGGCAGGGTATGCTGGTGTCGGTGCCGCTGCATCTCGATGATTTGCCGGGACGGCCGCGCGGCGCCGATCTGCGCGACGCGCTCGCCGCATTCTATGACGGCTGCGACTGCGTGCGCGTCGCCGAGCCGGCGGGCGATGGCAAGCTCGAACCGCAAGCGCTCAACGATACGAACCGGCTCGAACTGCGAGTCTTTGCGAACGAGGCGCGTCACCACGCGGTGCTGGTCGCACAGCTCGACAATCTCGGCAAGGGCGCGTCGGGCGCGGCTGTGCAGAACCTGTCGCTGATGTTGGGACTTGACCGGACCTGACCCGTTTGCGTGCCCTATGGCGCGGGCACCTTGGCGTGGGACAGTGGTTGCGCTATATGCCGGCCGCTGCGAATTCGTGCGTTGAGCCGACGCGACACAAGCCGCGCGCACAACGACAGCGAGGGAGGAGGATGATGGAAACGCGTCGCGGTTCTGATCCGCTTACCGTCGGTCCGAGCCGACGCGAGGTCCTCGCGCTGGCCGCGCTTGGCATCACCGCCGGTTTTCCGGGGATCGCGCGGGCCGTGCCGCAGGGTCAGCTGACATGGGGCGTGCATGTGTCGTTGGCGCCGACCTGGTTCGACCCGGCCGAGACGTCGGGGATCATCACCCCGTACATGATGCTCTATGCGCTGCACGATGCAATGGCGAAGCCGATGCCGGATAACCCGCTCGCCCCGAGCCTCGCCGAATCATGGCAAGCCTCGAAGGACGGGTTGCATTACGATTTCGTGCTGCGCGACGGTGTTCATTTTCATAACGGCGACACGGTGACCGCCGATGACGTCAAGTTTTCATTCGAGCGCTATCGCGGCGCCTCGCATGAAACGTTTAAGAACCGGGTAGCCTCGGTCGAGACCCCCGACGCGCGGCATGTTCGGTTCACGCTGAAGGAACCATGGCCCGATTTTCTGACGTTTTACGCCAGCGCCACCGGGGCCGGCTGGATCGTTCCAAAGAAATACGTCGAGAAGGTCGGCGACGAGGGCTTCAAGAAACATCCGATCGGCGCCGGCCCATACAAGTTCGTTGCCTTTACGCCCGGCGTCGAGCTCACGCTCGAGGCGTTCGAGGGGTTCTGGCGCAAGACGCCTGCTGTGAAACGCCTCGTCTTGCGCAGCATCCCCGACGCATCGACAAGGCTCGCGGCGCTCAAGGGCGGCGACGTCGATATCGTTTACTGGATTTCCGGCGAATTGGCCGAGGAAGTGCAGCGCAACCCAGCACTGACGCTCAAGCCGGCGCTCGTCCAGACCAATTGGTGGGTCTATTTTCCCGGACAGTTCGACCCAAGTTCGCCGTGGCACGACATCCGTGTGCGCCAAGCCGCCAGCCTCGCGATCGACCGCAAGACGATCAACAAAGTCATTACGTTCGGGTTCTCGAAGCTGACCGGCAATGCCTTCGTCCCGAACAGCTTCGAGTACTATTGGGCGCCGCCCGCCGAGCCGGATTACGATATCGCCCGCGCTAAGCAGTTGTTGGCCGAGGCGGGGCATCCGAACGGGATAGACGCCGGGCCGTATTATTGCGACGCGGCGTTCTCCGGGGTCGGCGAAGCGGTCGTCAACAGCCTGCGAGACGCCGGGATCCGATCCAACCTGCGGCCGGTCGAGCGGGCAGCATTCTACAAGGGATACTCGGAGAAAACATTCAAAGGTTTGATCCAGGGAGGCACCGCCGCGTTCGGCAACGCGGCGACCCGGCTGGGCCAGTTCGCCGTCAAGGATGGCACCTACGCCTACGGCAACTACCCCGACATAGACGAGGTGTATCGGCAACAGGCAGCCGAACTCGACACCGAGCGCCGCGCCGAGCTGCTGCGCAAGGCGCAGCAATTGGTGCAAGAGAAAGTGGTGGCGGCTCCAATCTGGCAGCTGGCCGCGCTGGCCGCCGTCGGTCCCAGGGTCGGCGAGTCGACATTCGGGCTGATCGCCGGATACCCTTGGACGTCTCCCTATGAGGATTTGACGCTGAAGGGTACCTGAAACCGCGTCCGCCCCGCTGATCGTGGATTAACCGATCACCGATTGCCGGGGCGGGGCTATCCTTTGGTGCAGACGACTGCCACGAAAAAACCGAGACAGGGCCCGCCGTGCTGGGCTACAGTTCGTGAAAGGCCTTCATAGTAAGGGGCTAACGGGAGGTGGAAACGCGCATGACGGTCCCAGGACACCAGCAGCAGAATTTAATCGCGGCAGACGCCCGGCTTGGGATGACGCGGCGCGACATGATCGGCAGCGCGGCGGCTTTGGGACTAGCCGCGGCCGCGCCCGGCATGGCGCGCGCGGCCGGTCCGCAGGGGGAGCTTACCTGGGGTCTACACGTCTCGGTCGCATCGACGTGGCTCGATCCGGCCGAGACGCAGGGCATCATCACTCCGTACATGGTGCTTTACGCGCTGCACGACGCAATGGTGAAGGACCTGCCCGGCAAACCGCAGGCGCCGGCCCTCGCCGAGTCATGGTCCACCTCGGAGGATCATCTGATCCACGAATTCGTGCTGCGTCCCGGCGTTAAATTCCATGACGGCGAGCCGGTCACGGCCGAGGATGTCAAGTTCTCGTTCGAGCGCTACCACGGCACGTCGCATGCGTTGCTGAAGGAAAAGGTTGCCGCGATCGAGACGCCGGACGCCCGGCACATCCAGTTCAAGCTGAAGGAGCCGTGGCCCGATTTTCTGACGTTCTATTCGAGCGCGACCGGGGCCGGCTGGATCGTGCCGAAAAAATATGTCGAGAAGGTCGGCGACGAGGGGTTCAAGAACAAACCGATCGGCGCCGGGCCGTACAAATTCGTGTCGTTCAACCCCGGGGTCGAACTGGTCCTCGAGGCGTTCGACGGGTATTGGCGCAAGACGCCAAGTGTCAAGCGCCTGGTCATGAAAGTGATCCCCGACGAGTCGACGCGCGCGGCGGCGCTGAAGGCCGGCGAGATCGATATCGCCTATTCGATCCGCGGCGAGATTGCCGACGAGGTGCGGCAGACACCCGGTCTGACTCTGAAGCCGGTCGTGCTGCAGGCGCCGAACTGGCTGTATTTTCCGGAGCAGTGGGACCCGAAATCGCCGTGGAACAAATTGCAGGTGCGGCAGGCGGTCAATCTGGCGATCGACCGCGAGGGCATGAGCAAGGCGCTGTTCCTGGGCTATTGCAAGATCACCAATAACGCCGTTGTCCCGTACACATTCGATTATTACTGGCAGCCACCGAATGCGATCTATGATCCGGCCAAGGCGCGCAAGTTGTTGTCGGAAGCCGGTTACCCAAGCGGTTTTGACGCCGGGCTCATGTACTGCGACGCCTCCTATGCGAACATGGCCGAGGTATCGGTCAATAACCTCGCGCAGATCGGGATTCGAACCCGCTTACAGCCGATCGAGCGCGCCGGCTTCTTTTCCGGCTACGCCGCCAAAAAATACGAGCGCGGCATCATCCAGGGCGCGAGCGGCGCGTTCGGCAATGCGGCGACCCGGATGGCGGCGTTCGTCGTCAAGGGCGGGGCGTTCGCTTACGGCAGCTATCCCGATATTGATGAGCTGTTCCCAAAGCAGGCCGACGAACTCGATAGCAAAAAGCGAACTGACATTCTTCAGAAGATGCAGCAGCTCGTGTACGAGAAGGCGATTTACTGCCCGATCTGGCAACTTGGTTTCATCAATGCGATCGGGCCGCGGGTCGGCGAATCGGCGTTCGGGTTGATACCGGGTTTTGCCTACACAGCGCCGTTCGAGGACATCACGATCAAGTCGTAACGGGACACCCACAGGTCGCGATGCGCAATCGAGGATAAGATGAAGCGGTTTATACTTCGGAGAACAGCGTACTCGATCTTGTCGCTGTTCCTTCTGTCCGTCACAATCTTCTTTTTTGTTCGGGTGACCGGCGATCCGGCTGTCCTGCTGGTCGAGCCCGGCGCCAGCCAAGCCGATATCGCCGCGATCCACAAGCAGTTCGGTCTCGACCAGCCGCTCGTGGTGCAATACTGGCTGTTTATGACCAGCCTGTTCCAGGGCGATCTCGGCAAGTCGTTCTACTATCAGACCCCGGTCATGAGTCTTTATCTCGACCGGCTGCCGAACTCTTTGCTGCTCGCCTTTGTCGCGATGGGCCTGTCGCTGCTGATCGGCATTCCGGCCGGGATCATGGCGTCAGTACAAGTCGGCCGGTTCTGGGACGGTTTCGGCAAGTTGTTCACATTGCTTGGGCTGTCGCTGCCGTCATTCCTCGTTGGGCTGCTGCTGATCCTGCTGTTTTCGGTCTATCTCGGATGGCTGCCATCCTCGGGCGCGGGAACGCCGCTGCACCTGATCATGCCGGCCTTCGCATTGGGGTGGTATTTCGCCGCCTCGCACATGCGTCTGACCCGATCGTCGATGCTTGAAGTGCTGGGCTCGGAATACATCAAGCTGGCCCGCCTCAAGGGCCTGCCGCAACGCCTTGTGATCGCCAAGCACGCGTTCAAGAACGCGCTGATCCCGGTATTGACGCTGGCAGGTATCAACCTGGTGATCATGGTCAATGTCGCGGTTGTCGTCGAGGTCGTGTTCGCGTGGCCGGGTATCGGCCGGCTCCTCTATGAGGGAATCACGTTCCGCGACTTCCCGATCGTTCAGGGCGTCGTGATTCTCGGTGGCGCGATGATCGTCCTCGTTAATCTGCTGGTCGACATTCTCTACGCGGTGATCGATCCGCGTATCCGATTGGGGAGCTGACATGACCATAGCAACCGATGTCGGACGCCTACCGACCCGCCCGCCGCGGCTCGCGACGCTGCGCCGCTTCCGGCTCGGCGAATTTCCGCTTCTGCCAGTCCTGATCCTCGGCACGATTGCGTTCGTCGCGATCTTCGCCGAGTTCCTGGCGCCGCACAATCCCGAGGTCGGGATGCTGACGGCGCGCTTCAAACCGCCGTTCTGGATGGCGCGCGGCTCGTACGAGTACCTGCTCGGCACCGACCAGCTCGGGAGGGACGTCCTGTCGCGGCTGATTTTCGGCGCGCGGGTGTCGATGGTTGTCAGCCTGACCGCGGTTCTGGTCGCGGGAGCTATCGGGACGACGCTCGGCATCCTCTCGGGATACCTCGGCGGCTGGGTCGATCAGGTCTTGATGCGGCTGACCGATACGTGGCTGGCGCTGCCGGCGCTGACCTTCGCGATCTTTCTCGCGGCGATCGTCGGACCCAGCATGTGGAACATCGTCATCATCCTGGGCGGCGTCTATTGGACGCGGTATGCGCGTGTCGTGCGCGGCGAGGTGCTGTCGCTGAAGGAACGCGAATTTGTCCGCCTCGCGGTTGTCGCCGGGTGCTCGAAGCTGACGATCATGTGGCGGCACATCCTGCCGAACGTCATCAACTCGGCGATCGTGCTGGCGACGCTGATGCTCGGCGTCGTCATCATCGCCGAAGCGTCGCTGTCGTTCCTCGGCGTGGGCGTGCCGCCGCCGGAGCCGGCCTGGGGGCTGATGCTGTCGGACGGCAAGCAGGGTCTGATGGTCGGCTACTGGTGGCTGACCGTGTTCCCGGGCGCGTGCATCGTCCTGATGGTGCTGTCCGCGAACGTTCTCGGCGATTGGCTCCGGGTCAAGCTCGACCCGCAACTGCGGCAGCTGTAATGACGAAAGCCCCGTTGCTCGAACTGGACAATCTGTCGACGCATTACGTGTCGTCGAAGGGGACGCGAGTGGTGCGTGCCGTCCAGGATATCTCGCTGGCCATTGAGGCCGGCGAGACCCTCGGGATTGTCGGCGAGTCCGGCTCCGGCAAGAGCACGCTGGCGTTGACGATCATGCGCGTGCTGCCGCCGGCGGCGCGCATCGTCGGCGGCCGGATGCTGTTCGAGGGTGAGGATCTCGTGCAGAAATCCGACGAGGAGATGCGCGACATCCGAGGCAAGCGGATCGCGATGCTGGTGCAGGACCCGATGGCCTCGCTGAACCCGCTGTTCACGATCGGCAATCAGGTCGCCGAGCCGATCATCGTGCACGAGGGCACGCCGCGGCAGACGGCTTGGAAACGCGCGGTCGGCCTGCTGAAGTCGGTTCGCATTCCCTCGCCCGAAACGCGCGTCAACCAGTACCCGCACGAGATGTCGGGCGGCATGCGCCAGCGCATCGTCGGGGCCATCGGCATTGCCTGCGAGCCGAGGCTGCTGATCGCCGACGAGCCGACCACCAGCCTCGATTTGACAATCCAGGCTCAATACCTGAACCTGCTGCGTGATCTGCAGCGCGAGCACGGTCTGGCGCTGATTTTCATCACGCACAATCTCGGCATTGTCGCCAAGATGTGCGACAATCTGGCAGTCATGTATGCCGGCCGGGTCATCGAGTACGGGCCGGTTTCGCGCATCTTCAATGACCCGGTGCACCCCTACACGAGAGCCTTGCTGAATTCGATCCCGCGCATGAGCGAGGGCGATCAGCGGCTGACCGCGATCGAGGGACAGCCGCCGGACCTCTCGGACTTGCCGCCGGGGTGCGCGTTCGCGCCGCGTTGTCCGAACGCGATGCCGCGCTGCCGCGATCAGGAACCGCCGGAATTTGTCCCCGAGGAAGGAAGGGGCGCTCGCTGCTGGCTCGCCGAACCGGTTGCGGCCGGTCCCGAGCTGCGGCGCTTCGCCAGCAGTGGAGTAGCGTAATGGCGGTCATCGAGGCGGAAGGCCTCATCAAGCATTTCGGGGCGCGTCGCGGCCTGTTCGGGGGCAGTGGCGCTGGAATCGTCCGCGCCGTGGACGGAATCTCGTTCAAGATCGAGCGCGGTCAGACGCTTGGAATCGTCGGCGAATCCGGGTGCGGCAAGACGACAACGGCGAAGCTCGTTCTCGGGCTCGAAACCCCGACCGGCGGAATCATGCGGTTCGAGGGGCGGGATTTGCAGGAGCTCGACGCGGCCGGGCGGCGCGAATACCGCAAATCGATCCAGGCCGTCTTTCAGGATCCGTATGCCTCGCTCAGTCCGAGAATGCGGATCAGCTCGATCATCTCGGAGCCACTGACTACGAACGAGAAGGTCACCAGCACCGAGGTACGCAGGCGGGTCGAGGAGCTGCTCGATCTGGTTGGTCTGCCGGCGCGCGCCGCCGATTTGTTTCCGCACGAATTCTCGGGCGGTCAGCGCCAGCGCATCGCAATCGCCCGCGCGCTCGCGCTCAATCCCAAGCTGATCGTGCTCGACGAGCCGGTATCGGCGCTCGACGTGTCGATTCGGGCGCAGATCCTCAACCTGCTGCGCGACCTGCAGGCGCGGCTCGGCGTCTCATACCTGTTCATCGCGCATGACCTGGCGGCGGTGGCGCATATGAGCCACGTGATCGCCGTCATGTATCTCGGCAAGGTCGTCGAAACCGGCGAGGCAAAAGCGCTCGCCCGCAATCCGAAGCACCCGTACACTGAGGCGCTGTTCTCGGCCGCGCTGCCAAGTCACCCCGACGAGCGGCGCGAGGAAATTATACTGCCGGGTGAGGTCCCGAGCCCGATCAACCCGCCGTCCGGCTGCCGCTTCCACCCGCGCTGCCCGGTAGCGATGGCGCGCTGCTCCAGCGACGTCCCGCAGCTGCAGGAGATCGGTGGCCGCATAGTCTCATGTCACCTCTACGACGAGCCGCAGGCGGGCCGAGCGCCGCTGCGCGTCGCAGCCGCCGCCGGTGCCGCGGATTGAACCGGCCTCGCGCGCGGGCTGGAGTTAAATCGAGGATTGGCTGAACACCGCGGCGCCCATCCTCGTGCGGCCGCTCGGCACGGGTTTGCGGGCTCTTTGCCCCGGTAGGCCAATGCCGGCCCAGGCTAGGCAATCGCCTTCGCAGCGCCCAGCACCATCCTAAAATTCGACGGCGACCCCTTCAAGTTTGAGCAGGCGCCGCTTCGTCGCGAGACCTCCCGCGCCGCTGTAGCCGCCAATTCCGGTTTTCGCCAGCACGCGATGGCAGGGGATCACGATCGGTATCGGGTTCCTGCCGCAGGAGCGGCCGACCGCGCGCGCCGCCGAGCCGACTCTTTCCGCAAGATCCCCGTAGCAGCGCGTCTCGCCGTAGGGGATCGTTCGCATCGCTGTCCATACGCGCGTCTCGAACGCCGAGCCGGCGGGCGCGAGCGGCAGGTTGAACCGGGTCAGCTTTCCCGCGAAATAGGCGTCGAGCTGCTCCGTCGCCTCGGCGAGCAGCGCGCTGCCGTTACCGGCCAGCGGCTCTCCCGGCGCGTCGGCCCAGCGGATCCCGACAATCGCATCATCTTCTTCCTCGATCGTCAGCCGCCCGATCGGGCTGGGAATCGACAGACTGGGCATCGCCACCCTCCTGCGAATTTCGACAGACAAAGCGCGTCCGGGAGCGTCGGCCGGTCCTTCTCGCCCCCCGGCGCTCTCGCACCGGGTCCCCTGAGGGCGAGAGGGTCGATGAGCGCCACCGGATCGACCGCGCCTATTTCAGGTGCTTGTCGAAGAAGTTGCGGATGTCGCCCCACAGCTCATGAGCCGGCCCCTCGCGATAGCTCGGGCGGTAATCGGCGAGGAATGCGTGACCGGCGTTCGGGTACACCTTGGTCGTGACATCCTTGCCGGCCGCTTGCGCCCGCTTTTTCAGCTCGGCTTCGAGCGCGACCGGCGGGTTCTGGTCCTCGGCGCCGAACACGCCGAATAGCGGGCAGTTCAGCTGGCCAACCATGTCGAGCGGCGGCTTCGGCCGTGCGGCGGTCGTCTGAGCGTCCGGTGTCGCCCGGTCGATGAAGCCACCCCAGCAATCGATCGCCGCGTCGACCTTGCTGCTGCTGCACGCGAACAACAGCGTGTGCCGGCCCCCCGAGCAGAACCCGATCGCGCCGGTTTTCCCGGTGGCGCCGGGCAGCGCGCGCAGATAATCGGCAGCGGCTTCGAGGTCCTGCACCGCCTCGCTGTCGGGCAGGCCGAACATGACCGGAAATACCGTGTTGATGTCCTCCGGGTTGGTCGGGCCACCGCGCCGCCAGTACAGCGCCGGCGCGCAGGCATTGTAGCCGATATTGGCGAAGCGCCGCGCCAGGTCGCAGATGTGGTCGACCAGGCCGAACGCTTCCTGGATCACGACGATGCCGGGATAATTGCCGGGCTGGTTTGGCATCGCGACATAGGCCGCGATCTTGTCGCCGCCGCTCTGCAGCGAGACGACGCCTCCCTTGATGCGGCCGGGGTCGGTTACGACGCCGGGTGGGTTCGCCATCGGAATTCCTCCTCATTGACGTGGGACAGCGATAATAGCCGGTGCGGCCGACGGGAGGATAGGTCGCGATGCTCGCGCGGTGCCTGTTGAGTATGCGATGTCATGCGTGTCGTCGTATTCCGCCGATACGCGATCTGGTGCATGTTGCATCCCATGCCCGAACGCTGCTCGGCGGCCGTTGCTGGAACCGCGCAATCCGATTCCGCCTCGGCTGCGGGTTCGGCGGCCAATTGGCGTCAGACGCTGTGGGCGATGGTTGCGATCCAGTTCGTCACGGCGATGGCGAATTCGGTGCTGACGCCGATCATGCCCCTGTTCCTGCCCGAGCTTGGCGTTACCAGCAACAGCGAGATCGCGGTCTGGGCCGGCATCCTGGCCGGCAGCACGTCGTTCGTCGCCGCCTTTACCTCGCCGATCTGGGGGCGGCTGTCCGATCGGCACGGCCGCAAGGTGATGCTGATCCGCTCCAGCATCGCGATCGGCATCTTCACCGGGCTGATGGGCGTCGCGGTCAATGTATGGCAGATGCTCGCGTTTCGCGGGCTGATGGGCATCTTTGCCGGGTTTTCGGCGGCCGCGATCGCGCTGGTCGCCAGCCAGGTACCGGAGGACCGGCTCGGCTATTCACTCGGCTGGCTCAGCACCGGGCAGCTGGTCGGCTCGCTGGTTGGTCCGGTCATCGGCGGCCTGCTGGCCGATCTGACCGGCAGCTACCGCATCCCGTTCTTCTGCACCTCGGCGGTCCTGTTCGCGGCGACCGCGGCGGTTTGGTTCATCGTGCAGGAGCAGTTCGCGAGGCCGCAGCGGAGCGGCGGACGCGGCTCGACCTTGAGCAGCCTGATCGCGCTGGCGCGCTCGCCGGCGCTGCTCGCGCTGTTTTTCGTGCTGCTGCTGGCGCAGTTCGGCATCCGCACGGTGCAGCCGATCATCACGCTCTATGTGCAGGAGATGGTCGGCAATCTGCCGAATATCGCGACTTTGGCCGGCATCGCCTTCTCGATCAGCGGCGTCGCCAACGTGTTCGCGGCGCCGTTTCTTGGCACGCGCAGCGACCGGCTCGGGTATCGCCGCGTGCTGCTGATCTGCCTCGCCGGCGCCGCGCTGACGACAGCTCCGCAGGCTTTCTCCGACAATTACTATGTGTTCATCGGCTTGCGGTTCGCGGTCGGGCTGTTCATCGGCGGGCTTCTGCCGGTAGCGAACGCGATGGTCGCACGGCTGGTCGATCGCAGCGAGCGAGGCGCCGTGTTCGGGATGACCGCGTCGGCGATGTTTCTCGGCAATTCGCTCGGCCCCTTGATCGGCGGCGGCATCGCGGCCGGGTTCGGCCTACGCTGGGTGTTTCTGATGACCGCGCTGGTGATGGCGGCGAACCTCGTCTGGGTCTATTACAAGGTGCCGGAGTATTCGGCCGAGCGATAGACGCATGAACACGGTCTGGGCCAAACCGCCCAATATCGTCGTCTTCACCGGCGGCGCGCTGGCGCGCGAGGCGGGGTTCGCGCCGTTCGATCCGGCGACGATGCCTCTGGGGTTGAGCCTTGAGCATGTGGTTACGCGCGATGGGTTCACGCGCGATCCCGCGCGGGTCAACGGGTTCTACAACCTGCGGCGGCGCGAGCTGCTGGCCGCGACGCCGAACGCGGCGCACGAGGGCCTGGCCGTGCTGGAGACCATGCGCCCGCGCGAGGTGCTGGTCGTCACGCGCAATATCGACGATCTGCACGAGCGCGCCGGCTCGAAGGCGGTCATCCACACGCACGGCGAATTGCTGAAGGCGCGCTGCATGATCTGTATGAAGACCTCCGAGCGCTACGACGACATCGCGGTCGACACCAGCTGCCCGATCTGCGGCAATCCCGGGCATTTGCGGCCGCATATCGTCTGGGTTGGCGAGGAGCCGCTCGGCATGGCGAGCGTGTTCGAGGCACTGGCGCATTGCCGGCTATTTCTGGCGATTGGCGTCCCTGTGACCACCGAACCGGCCAGCGGCTTTGCCGAGGCCGCGCAACGGGCCGGCGCGCACCGGGTCGCGTTCATCCCGGGCCCGGGCTCCGACCCCGGTCCGTTCGACGAGCAGATCGCCGGGCCGCTCGCGCAAACGGTGCCGGCCTATGTCAAGCGTCTGATCGCCGAGACATGAACGACGGAACCGCGCCCCGGCGAGAGCGAGGTTGCGGTGCGGCCCAGTTTGCGGCATCGAACCCGCACCCACACGGCACCCTAGCGGAGGCGGAAAATGCCAGGCCGACTCGACGAATCCCGTCCGTTCCTGCCCGTCAACATCGCCCTTCTGACCGTGTCGGACACGCGAACCGCCGCCGATGACCGGTCAGGCAATATCCTTGCCGAACTGGCCGAGGCGGCGGGGCACCGGATCGCGGCACGCACGATCGTGCGCGACGATTTCGCGGCGATAACCGACCGGTTGCGCGCCTGGATCGCCGACAAGCAGATCGACGTCGTGATCGCGACCGGCGGCACCGGCGTCACCGGCCGCGACGTGACCCCGGAGGCGTTTCACGCCGTCTACGAAAAGGAGATCGCCGGGTTCGGCGAACTGTTCCGCTGGCTCAGCTTCGCGAAAATCGGCACCTCGACGATCCAGAGCCGGGCGACGGCCGGCGTCGCTGGCGGCACCTACCTCTTCGCGCTGCCTGGATCGCCTGGCGCGTGCCGCGACGCTTGGCAGGACATCCTGGTCCACCAGCTCGACAATCGCTTCCGCCCGTGCAACTTCGTTGAGCTGATGCCGCGGCTACAGGAGCACAAGCCGACTTAGTACGGCGGTTCGATCAGCCGGTGCACGCGTCGGCAGATTCGGAGCCCGCCCCGGGCCTCTGCTCGCGTCTCCCTCTCCGGGCCTGCTCGATCTCCGAATTGAGTTCGGCGCCGACCAGCACGATGTACGAACTGAGATAAAGCCACATCATCAGCACGACGACGGTGCCGAGCGAGCCGTAAGTCTTGTCGTAAGATGAGAAATTCGCGACGTAGTATGAGAACAGCGCCGAGACGGCTAGCCACCCTGTCGCGGCGCCGATCGTTCCCGGCGAGAACAGATGCCAGCGCCGGTTCCGCCGCGCCGGAGCGAAGCGGTAGATCACCCCCAGCCCGAGCATCATCGATACGGCGAGGATCGGCCAGCGCACCATCCCGACCACGCCGCGCCAGTCTGCCGGAAAAGGCAGCCGTTCGATCACGGCCGGGACGACGGCGATCAGCAGCAGGCTCAGCAAGCCGAACGCGCCAATGCCGATCGTCAGCGCCGCTGATTGCGCATAATAGCCCAGGATGCCACGCGTATCGCGCTCCTCGTAGGCAACGGTGAGGGCCTGCATCAGCGTGCCGGTGCCCGACATCGAGTACCACAAGGCCAACAGCAAACTGACGAACAGCCCGAGGCCGAGAGCCTGCCGCGGCGCGCTGGTCAGCCGGGTCAGCTGGTCGTACAGAAGCGAAAGGGTCGACGGCGGCAGCACGCCGGCCAGGTTCGACACCTGCACCGCGATAACGGTGGGATCGGCGACCAGGCCGTAAATCGAAATCAGCGCCGACATCCCGGGAAAGATCGACAGGAACGTCCAGAACGCGACCCCTGCCGCCATCACCGACACATTGTCGCGATTAGTCTCGCTGTAGACATTCGCAATAATGCGGCCCCACCGGAGGCGCTTTTCCGGCTCGGTCGGATGCGCCTCGAACTGCCGCCGAGCCGGCTGGTCGGATGCGGCATCCGCCGTCGCGGCCTCGGCGATTATCTCGTCGCCGAGATCCACGGTGCCGAGGATCCGAGCGGGTGAACGCGGCGGAATGTTCGTTCATAAGCCCGGAACGGAAAGAGGTTGCAGGGGGTTCCCCCTGGGCGCGGTGCTTCGTCCCGCGCGGTAGGGAACCGTGCACCGATCCGCGTGTTTGCGGGCCATTCGAAATACGGGGTCTGCGATGATTATCGCCGAACAGCAGCTCGCACGCATCGGCTTCGCGACGGGGCGCGGTGAACCTGCTCGTTGGCGCACGACTCGGCTCGATGGCCCGAAGTTCCGTGAATCGGCGGCTGACCCGTCGGAAAGTCGGGCGCTGATGCGGTGGCGGGTGCTGCTCGCGCGCAGTCCCCGGCGTTCACCCTACCGTATCTCCCGCATTGAGAACTGACGATACTTGGCTCCTTCCCGGGGCAGCTCGACCAGGCCGAGCTCGGCGATCTCCGTGTACACCGCCGTGAAATGCGCCGCGGCCGAACGCTCCAGCCCTTCGAGCCAGTTCTGATCGAGGAACGAGGCGAGCGCCGGCTGGCCAAGCGCCGCTTCCCAAAGAATACCGAGCAGCGAGGCGGCGGCTTCGTCCATTTGCCGTTCCACCAGCGACATCGCGGCCGCGCGTTCGGCGACGGCGCGCTCGGTCGTGTCCGGCCCGGGGCCCAGCCCGAAATCCGGCAAGCGGCGGCGTTCGGGCGGCGCCAGCAGGAAATGCGCGATCTCGTGGAGGATGACGTAGGCTTCGGTATTGCCGTCGAGCGCCGATCCGTCCCAGTTGAATCCAGGCCGGGTTCCGGGCTCATGCACCCTCATGCCGCAGGCGTGCGCCAGGGCCAGCGCGTCGCGTCGATGACATTCGGCGGTCTCGCCGCAGGCGCGCTCGCGCGAGGTCGCGTGTATCAGGGCAAAGGCGTCGCGCGCCGCCGGATCGGAAAGCCCTTCGGCAAAACGGTTGAGGGCGGCATCGAGAAGCTCGGGCGGTATCGGCGTCAGGATCACGCAATCACCGGAAGTCGTGGAAACTTCTCGAATATAAGCGCTGCCGATCGCGCTTGGACCGGGACCCACGCGGCCGTACTATCGCCCGAAGGCCGGCAGAACCGGGGAGGCGGGCGGTGCAATTCGGGGTCTTCGACCATCTCGACGACAGCGGCGTGTCGCTGGCGCGGCATTTCGAGAACCGTCTCAGCCTGATCGAGGCCTACGATCGCGCCGGGTTCTACGCCTATCACCTCGCCGAGCACCACAACACGCCCCTGGGTTATGCGCCGTCGCCGAGCGTGTTTCTCGCCGCCGTCGCGCAGCGCACGAGGCGGCTCAAATTCGGCCCGATGGTATATCTGCTGCCGCTTTATCATCCGCTGCGGCTGATCGACGAGATCTGCATGCTCGACCAGATGAGCAACGGACGTTTTCTGTACGGCGTCGGGCGCGGCATCTCGCCGATTGAGGTCGGGTTCTACGGCATCGATTTCGCCACCGGCGCGGAGCAATTCCGCGAAGCGTTCGAGGTCACCCGCATCGGCCTGACCGAGGACACGCTGACCTTTCACGGCAAGTACTACGATTTCGACCATGTGCCGATCGTCATGAAACCGGTGCAGCGTCCCTATCCCGAGCTGTGGTACGGCACGTCTCGGCCGGACAGCATACCGTGGGCCGCCGAGCGCGGCGCCCATATCGTAACCCTGCGCGACAACGCCGCGGCGCGCGCGATCATCGAATTGTACCGCGCGGAATGGGCCAAACACGGCCGCGCCGAGGCCGATCTGCCGAAGATGGGCATCAACCGCCACATCGTCGTCGCTGAGACCGAGGCGGCGGCGCGCGACACGGCCCAGCGCGGCTACCGCCCGTGGCGGCGGAACATGGAGCGGCTGTGGGCGGCTTACGGCGTGCCGTTCCCGCTGAAAGCCTCGTTGCCCGATGAATGGGACGAACTGCAGGCGCACGGACACGCGATCGCCGGGACGCCGTCACAGGTGCGCGACTACATCGCCGGACAAATCGAGGCAGCCGGCGCGACCTATTTCGTCTGCGATTTCGCGTTCGGCACGATCACCCCCGACGAGGCGATGCGCTCGGTCGAATTGTTCGCCGCGAAGGTGATGCCCGCCTTCTGAGCGCACGACTGCGCGGGCGGCTGTTCTCAACGGAAGCCGGGCGAGGCCCATCGACAGCAACCGTGTCCGGACCCCAGCTGCGGGGTTCCGCGCCTGGTGATGGTGCAATTGAGATAGATCAATGTCCTCTGATCCTCTATGGTAAAAATTACCTGTCTAGGGGTGCCGGACAGAACCATCGGCGGCTGCCCGATCGCAGTTCGACTGGCCAGAGTGGCCGGCTATTCGTAGAGGAGGGTAGATCAATGCGTATGGCAATTGGGCTGTTGCCGATAGCCGGATGTTTCGGCTTGGTTGCGGCAGCGCAGGCGGCGTCGCCGTTTGATGGCACTTATCCGTTCGCCGCTTCGGCGAAAGTCAGTGAAACTTACCGCAGCACTAAAGGGGACATGGGTTATTGCCCGGATCGGACGCCGGGCGCGTTTACCGTCGTGGATGGTCTGGCGCGGTATACGACCGAGTCCGGCGACAATCTCGCGGCACAAGTGACGCCGAACGGCCAGTTTGAAATGCGCTTTGTGGAGGCCGACGGTAGCGGCGCTTTGCGGGTTTTGGGTGAGATAGACGCCAACGGCAGGGTCTATGCGCGCCAGATGGGCAATAAATGCGCTCATGATTTCGTCTGGCAGAAACAAGCAGCGTCCCAGCCCGCCGCACGCCCCAGCCCGCTGCGGCGCCTCAGCCTGCTGCGGCGTCTCATCCTGCTGCACCGCTGGTCAGACAGCTCCCGACCCAGACCGTCAAGATTTCGGGTACGATAGAGACGATCGATGACTCCCGGCAAGTCGTGAACATCAAGACAGGTGACGGCAAGATCGAGTCGATCAACGTGCCCCTCAACGTAAAGCAATTCGATCAGTTCAAGGTCGGGGACAAAGTGTCGGCCGTATATCACAACACCGTCTCGGCGAGACTGAAGTCGCCGGACGAGCCGGCAATCGATACGATCAGAGCGGCCTCCACCATGGGACAGGAGGTGGAAGCTGGCGGCACGGCGGCCATGGTGAAAACCATGACCGTGACCGTCCGCGATATCGACAAGAGCGCGGGATCGATGAGTCTCGTTGGGCCGAACGGATGGCAATACAGCCGACGTGTCGCGGACCCGAGTGTGCTGGATCAAATCAAGGTTGGCGACCGGCTCGACGTCACCTGGAACACAAACGTCACACTTGCGGCGCAATAACAACAGCGGTCTGCATTGCTGACCGACGCTGAAGGTTCTTAGCAAGGAGGAGATTCCTGATGAACCAAAAGACTTGTTCGACCATGCTGTCACGTCGGCATGTAATGTCATTATTCGGAGCCGCCGCCGCGGGAGTGGTAGTTGCCGCGACGCCACTTGCAGCCTCGGCCCAAACGTCGGGTATGGAACGCCGTGGGGACCGCCGGGACACCCGGCAGGACTGCCGTGACCAGAATGGGGTCGTCGGTGGGGACAAGCGCAACTGTAAACAGAACGCACGCCAGAACCCCACGCAATCTCCGGGCTCACAGCAACCGCCACCGCCGAAGCAATGAATCTAAATCCTCGGCAATGCGAGTTTCCCTGAATGTTAGCGCACCCCAACCAGGAGAGTAAAACCATGAGGCAACTCTGGACAGGCCTCGGCGCGGCACTTATGGCGGTTGTTCTTTCGGTGCCCGGCTGGGCACAGGTCAGACAGCTTCCGACGCAGACCGTCACGATTTCGGGTACCATAGAAACGATTGACGACTCCAGGCACGCGGTGAACATCAGAAAGGCCGATGGCAAGATCGAGACGATCAACGTGCCGGTGGACGTAAAGCAGTTCGATCAGTTCAAGGTCGGGGATCATGTGTCGGCGACCTATAACAACACCGTCTCGGCGAGGCTGAAGCCGCCAGGCGAGGCGCCGGTCGATACGATGGGCACAACCTCCACCATGGGGCAGAACGTGGCATCCGGAGGCACGGCGGCCATGCTGAGAACAATGACCGTGACCGTCACCGATGTCGACAAGAACGCGGGGTCGATCAGCGTCGTTGGTCCGAACGACTGGCGATACAGCCGCCGTGTCGCGGATCCGACTTTGCTTGATAAGATCAAGCCTGGCGACAAGATCGACATCACTTGGGACACGAACGTCACACTTGCGGCGCAGTAGCACCGATCATGCGGGACGGGCCAAGCGTCGCGAAACCCGTCCCGCCGTTTCGTCCTTTTACCAGAGCCGATAGAACCTCAGCGCGGTGTTGTGGAACATCGCGTTCTTTTCGTCGGCCGAATAGTTTTCCGCGATGCGCTTGAACGCGTTCCACAAATTCGCATAGCTGCACATCCCCTTGTCGACCGGGAAATTGCTTTCGAACATCGAGCGCTGCGGTCCGAACGCGGCGATGCAGGTTTCGATATAGGGCCGCCAGGCTTGCGCCAGTTGTTCGGAGGATGGCGCCTGCGGCTGTTGCCCCATTTCGAACCCCATCAGGGACGGCATACCGAGCCCGCCAAGCTTGATGTAGACGTTCGGGAACTGGCCGAGCTTGTTGATCTGCGTGCGCCACTCCTCGAACACTTCGTTGCGCTTGTCGGCGTAGGGGCCGACCCCGAGCGCGCCGCCGATATGGTTCAGGACAATTTTTGTTTCCGGAAAGGCGCGCGCCAGGTCGATCAGGTCTCCCAATTGCGTGTGAAACATCCACGCCTCGAACGACAGGTTGAGCGGCGCCAGAGCGGCAAATCCCTCGCGCCATTGGCGGTCGACATAGAGTCCCTCGCCGGAGCCGGAGGTGAAGATCCTGAGGCTCGGGTCCTCGTGCCATGTCGCTCCGTTGCGGATGCCGCGAAAGCGCCCGCCGGAGATGATGATGTGCTGTTCCAGAATGCCCTTGGCGCGGCTGCCAACGCGGAAATCGACATTGCCGATAATACCCTGGCAGGCGCGCGCCGGTCCGTATTTGCCCGATTCGCCCATCGCCGACACTCCGGCGACAAACTGCGTTTCACCCAGCGAGCGCAGTTCCGGCGGCCCGTCGGCGCGGTACATCTCGCGGCATTCGAGAAACACCGTGGCGCGGATATTGTGACCGCTGTCCAAATCCTCCATCAGGTCATGGAACAGGTAGCGGTTGCCCGGCCGGTCCCACAGGTGATGGTGCGGGTCGATAATCGGGCGATCCGGTTCGAGCGCGGGCTCCTGTGTCGCGGCGAGCCAGTCCTTGCGGATCGGCAGATGGCGCTGCGGGGCTGAAGATGACTGCATCGGCGGCGTTCCTCTCGAAATTCTGCGCAAATCTCCCGCCGAAGTCTGCGACGCGCCGCCGCCGAACGCCATGGCTTTTGTTGCCGGCTCCCGTTGCGCCGAGGCCACGCAGGCGGAGCGGGCTTGCGGTTCGCCCGATCGCGAGGGCGACGGCCGCCTTGAACCGCCATGCTCGCAACACTAAATCGACGGCCGCCGAGCGCCCCCGCGGGGTCGGCGAAACAATTTCCATGTTGCTCATTGGAGGACGTGGCAATGACGGTCGATCAGATCACAATTTCTTTTGGGCCGGATCGCGTGGAGGATTCGTCTTTGTTCGAATGGCTGTCCGCGGAAGAAATGAATGAGGGGATCGGTGGCGAGCCTGACGATCTCGAACATGAAACGCCTGACCGATTGATGCCGCCGGCCACACCGAGCTGGCCGCGCATCTATCCCGGCCTCTGACGATCGGGCAGTCGTTTCCGGGCGGCAACCCGGTAGAGAGCGGTTCCTAAAGATGGCCGGGCTTGACCAGGATCGGTCCGGCCATTTTCCGTCTTCTGAATTTGACTCCTACCGCAGATAGGCCTCCGCAGCGTAACGGCGCATCATCCGCTGGCTGTTGAATTGCTGCGGAATCTTGCTGATCGTCTCCTTCATCATCCAGATCCAGCGGCCGCGCTCGCGCGTATATAGGGGCAAGACCACCTGTTCGAGCTTGTCGTAAAGCGACGCGGCGGCGTCATTGCCAGGGGTCAACGGGTCGCCGTCGATCGACCAGCCGACAACGCCTTCGAGCTGCGCCTCCAGCCACCACCCATCAAGCGTGCTCAAATTCAGCACCCCGTTGATCGCGGCTTTCATGCCGCTGGTGCCGGAGGCTTCCATTGGCGGCAGCGGGGTGTTGAGCCAGACATCGGCGCCGGCGACCAGAAGACGCGCCAGCGCCATGTCGTAATCCGCGAGGAACGCGACCGGCAGTGCCGGCGCGAGTCGGCGGATATGCGCATGGAGTTCGACGATGCGCTGCTTGCCGTCGGCGTCGTGCGGATGGGCCTTGCCGGCCAGGACGATCTGGAACGGGAATTGGCTATTGATGGCAAGCAGCCGGTCGATGTCGGAGAATAATAATTCGGGGCGCTTGTAGGCCGTCATGCGGCGGGCGAAGCCGATCAGCGGGACATCCGGGCGCATCGCGGGACCGCCGCGCGTTACGATCTCGCGCAGCAGGTCTTCTTTCGCCGTCTGATGCGCCGCCCAGATGTCCTCGTCGGGCAGCTGATCGGCCGCGACGAGCACCTCGGGCTCAAGGCCCCAATGCGGGAACCGCGCCTGAAACAGCCGGGCAAAGGCCGGATGCGCCCAGGTTGCGACGTGGACCCCGTTGGTGATCGCACGGACCTCGTAGCCCGGGAACATGCGCTCGGTCGTTTCCTGATGGCTCTCGGCGACCCCGTTGACAAAGTGGCTCAGATTGAGGGCGAGGCGGGTCATGTTCAGCTCGTCGCCGGGACAGCACATCCCCTTCAGCAGATCGACGTCGATCGCTTCGCCGAGCAACTGCTGGACCAGCCCATACGGAAACCGGTCGTGTCCGGCCTCGACCGGCGTATGTGTCGTAAAAATGCACTGCCGGCGCACGGAAGCGAGATCGTACTCCGGCTGACCCCGGAAAGTCCGCCCACGATGGTTGGACAGCAGATCGACGGCAAGCAACGCGGAGTGGCCTTCGTTCATGTGGTAGGTGGCAATTTCGAAGCCGAGCGCACGCAGCACGCGCATGCCCCCGATGCCGAGCACCGCCTCCTGCTTGAGGCGGTACGCGGCACCGTCCCCATAGAGAAAATGCGTGATGCCGCGGTCCTGGGCGGCGTTCTCCCCGAGGTCGGTATCGAGGAACAGAATTGGCACTGTGTGGCCGAGCGGTGAGGCGAGCCGGTATAGCCAAGGCCGGATCCATACCGGACGCTGTTCGAGCTCGACGGCGATAATCGCCCCAAGCGGCGTCATGAAGGCCGACGGCTCCCATGGGTCCGGGTGTTCGATCTGGCGGCCCTCGGGGTCGATCTCCTGACGGAAATACCCCTCGCGGGTCAGCAGCGAAACAAACACGACCGGCAGATCGAGATCGGCGCAGGATCGCGCGACATCGCCGGCGAGAACCCCGAGTCCGCCGCTATATGTGTGGATCTCGGGCCGGATCGCGATCTCCATCGTGAAATAGGCGATGTCGATCCGGCTCGTGAATTGCTGCACCTGCTGCATCGGTGTCCTCGGGGTGCGGGAAAGGCACGGCCAAAATCGTCTGGCCGGCGTCAGCGAAACCCGATCCTGCTGCGCTTTTGCGGCCTTATGACGATTGGCTCATGCCAAATCGCGGCCGTTCAGCCGAATTTCCCCGAGCGCGGGAAGCCCTGCGGCACGCTGCGGCCGGCGCCGCCGCGCAGTCCGCGCCACGGCGTCAGGTCGATTTCGGTGCGCGTCCGGTTCTCGCTCTGGCGCCACGACAGGCCGTCCGCGAGGCGCAGCACCTTCGCATCGGCAAGACCGCCGGAACGGTAGCGCTGCAGGATCACACCGCGGCCGCGCGTCATTTCCGGTATTTCGGCAAGATCGATGACCAGCATGCGGCGGTTGTCGCCGACCAGCGCGACCGCGTCGCCGTCGACCGGCAGGCACACGGCCCCCTTTGCCGCTGCGGCCGGATTCAGCACCTGTTTGCCGGCTCGGGTCTGCGCCAGCGCCTCGTCGCCCGCAACAACGAAGCCGCGCCCGTCGTTGCCAGCAACTAGCAGCCGCATCCCCGGCCGGTACGGGAAAAGCGCGACGACCTCGTGCTCGTTGGGCAGGTCGATCATCAGCCGCAACGGCTCGCCCTGGCCGCGACCGCCCGGCAGGCGGTCGGCGCCGATCGTATAGAACCGCCCGTTCGTACCGAACACGAGCAGCCGGTCGATGGTCTCGGCCGCTACGGCGAAGCGGGGCCCGTCGCCCTCCTTGTATTTCTGCTCGGCGGGATTGATCGCGTGCCCGCGGACGGCGCGGATCCAGTCCTTTTGCGACAGCAGCACGGTGACCGGCTCGCGCTCGACAAGCGCCGCGGTCGGGATCACGACCGGTTCCGGGGCGGCGCCGATCAACGTGCGGCGACGCCCGAGCGACGTCTCACCACCAAATTCCCGGTCGGTCGCCTCGACTTCCTTCGCGAGAGCCTGCCATTGCCGCTTCTCGCTGGCGAGCAAGGCTTCGAGTTCGGCCGACTCGGCGCCAAGCGACTCCAGCTCCTTGGTGAGCGCGATCTCCTCGAGCCGGCGCAGCGTGCGCAGCCGCATGTTGAGGATGGCCTCGACCTGCGTCTCGGTCAGGTCCCAGCGCGCGACCATCTCGGCCTTCGGGTCGTCCGACTCGCGGATGATGCGGATGACCTCGTCGAGATTGAGATAGACGATGACGAACCCGCGCAGCACCTCGATGCGCCGCGCCACCGCCGTGAGCCGGTGCCGGCTGCGGCGCTGCAAGACCTCGCGGCGATGGTCGAGAAACGCCTGCAACGCCTCCTTCAGGTTCATCACGCGCGGCACGCCGAGCGGGTCGATCACGTTGAGGTTGAGCGGCACGCGAACCTCCAGCTCGGTCAGCCGAAAGAGCTGCTCCATCAGCACGTCGGGATCGACGTTGCGGTTTTTCGGTTCGAGGACGACACGGACCTCGCTCGCCAACTCGTCGCGGATATCGGCGAGCAGCGGCAGCTTTTTCTCTTCGAGCAGCGTCGCGATCTTCTCGATCAGCCGGCTTTTCGGGACCTGGTACGGGATTTCGCTGACGACGATCTGATAAAGGCCGTGCGACAGCGGCTCCTTTTGCCAGCAGCCCCGCAGGCGAAAGCTGCCGCGTCCGGTCGCGTAGGCCTCCGCGATATTCTCGGCGGGCTCGACGAGGACGCCGCCGGTCGGAAAATCGGGGCCGGCGACATAACCGACCAGCTCGGCCATTGCGCAGCGCGGATTGTCGATCAGGTGACGCAGCGCGCCGCATAATTCGCCCGCGTTGTGCGGCGGGATGCTGGTCGCCATGCCGACCGCGATGCCGGCGGCGCCGTTCGCCAGCAGGTTCGGAAAGCGGCCGGGCAACACGACCGGCTCGCGGTCCTCGCCGTCATAGGTCGTGCGGAAATCGACGGCGTCCTCGTCGATGCCTTCGAGCATTGCCCGCGCAACCGCCGACATGCGGCTCTCGGTGTAGCGCATCGCCGCCGCGTTATCGCCGTCGATATTGCCGAAATTGCCCTGGCCGTCGACCAGCGGGTAGCGCTGCGCGAAATCCTGAGCGAGGCGGACCAGCGCCTCGTAGACGGCAAGCTCGCCATGCGGGTGGAACTTGCCGATCACGTCGCCGACGACGCGGGCGCATTTCTTGTATCCGGAGCCGGGATCGAGCCGCAGTTCGCGCATCGCATGCAGGATGCGCCGGTGCACCGGCTTCAGCCCGTCGCGCACATCCGGCAACGAGCGCGCCATGATCGTGGACAGCGCATAAGACAGATAGCGCTCGCCGAGCGCGTCGGCGAAATCGACGTCGCGGATCTCGCCGACAAGGGCGGTATCGGACATACCTACAAGACCTCGTCTCTAATAGAGCCGGAACATACCACAGGCAGATCGGAAACCGCGAACCGCCTGATACGCTCGAAAAACCGCTCGCGCGCTTGCGGCAGCAATCCGCCCTGCGGTTCGAGCAGGTGGTGCAGCAGGAAATGCCCGGTCAGGATCAGGCCCGCGACAATGTCGGCGGGAGCGGCCGATGCCTCCGGCCGCCACAGGAAACCCGGCAGCGGCAGCAGCTTGTCCCTGTATGGATCGCCGGTCTCGCGCGACACCGCCCGTCCGGTGCGCGGCGACACATAGGCCAGATCCTGGTTCGTGCCGGTCACTGCGCAGCGCGCCAGATCGAGGCCGAACCCGACCGCGGCGAGCAGCTCGCATTCCCAGCCGACGTAAGCACGCGCCCTATCGGTTGCCGCTTCCGTTGTCGCTTCAAGGCTCTTCAGCAGCGCAGCGAACGACGCGTGGCAATCCGCGTGGGGCTCCCTCTCGGGCAGCGCCGCGATCAGCAGCGCGACAGCGGCATTGAGCGCCGCGAGCCGGTCGGGATCGTCGAGAAACCGCGCTGCGTGCGGCTCGATCAGCTCGCAATCGAGCGTGCCGAGATGCTCGGCGAGCCGGCCGCGCCAACTCGCGGCTACTTCGTTGCCAGGCTGCAGCAGCGCGCGCCGGCGCGGCGACTGCCCGCCGCGCACCAATCCGGCGTGCCGGCCGCGCTCACGCGTCAACAGCTCGACGATCAGCGCGTTTTCGCCATGCCGTCGGGTCCCAAGCACGAAGCCGGTGTCAGCCCATTGCATGCCGGATCATCGCATGCCGGCCCGTTGAATGGCGGGCCATTGCATGGCGAAGCCGCGGATCACATTGTGCGGGGGATGCACAGCGAGGGGGTGGCGCAATGGCGTGGCGAATGCGACTGGCGCGGAACGTCGCGGTCACGTTGAACGATAACATCTCGGCTTTCGGCTACTCTGTCCTGATTACCGGCTGCTATGCGTTGATGTCGACTCTGGGACACACTCCGGGAGTCGTCGAAATATTTGCCGCCGCCGGCGGGGCGGTACTTGCGTTTCTTGTTTTCGAACTGATCATGCTCATTGCTTTCCGCGACCTGCGCGGCATCGAGGCGGAGCGCAACCGCTTTGTCGCCGGCCTGATGCGCGTCATTTCGGTGCCGGGCGGGCTCGGCGGCGCCATGCTGTGCGCAACGTATCTCACCGGCCCCGGCGCCTGGTTGGCCGGCGGGTTCTCCGGGAGCTTTGTGTTCCTGGTACTGGACGGTATCGAGCTGTTGTTCATCGACGAGAGGCCCTCGAAATAACGGCGGCGCACGCCGCAGCGTCTAGACGGGACCGGCTAGACATTGTAGTCGAGACCGAGCGCGGCGAAGCGTTCCGGGTCCTCGATCCAGTTGTCGCGCACCTTAACGAACAGGAACAGATGCACGCGGCGATCGAGCAGGCGCTCGAGTTCGGCGCGGGCGCGGGCCCCGATCGATTTGATGCGCCGGCCGTTGTCGCCGAGCACGATCGCGCGCTGCCCAGTACGGCGCACATAAAGGACCTGATCGATGCGCACGCTGCCGTCGCGGCGCTCCTCCCACGATTCGGTCTCGACCGACGCGGCGTAAGGCAGCTCGTCATGCAGCTGCAAAAAAACCTGTTCGCGGGTCACCTCGGCGGCGAGCCAGCGCTCCGGCGCATCGGACAACTGGTCCTCGGGGAACAGCCAGGGACCCGGCGGCATCGCCTCGGCGAGGTGGCGCTTGAGGTGCTCGACACCGTCGCCGGTCTGCGCGGAAATCATAAAGACGTCGTCGAAACAGCCGGCCCCGAACAGCGCGTCGGCGATGCCGAGCAGCGTGTCGCGGCGGACCAGATCGACCTTGTTGAGCGCCAGCACCGCCCGCCGCCTGCTTTCCTTCAATCTCTCGATGATGCGCGTTGTGTCCGGCGCGTCCGGGCGAGCCGCATCGACCAGCAACACGACGCGGTCGGCATCCGCGGCGCCGGCCCAGGCGGCCGCAACCATCGCGCGGTCGAGGCGGCGACGTGGCTCGAAAATGCCAGGGGTATCGACCAGGATCAGCTGCGCCGGACCGGCCAGCGCAATGCCAAGCAGCCGCGTCCGGGTCGTCTGTACTTTTGGCGTGACGATCGCGAGCTTGCGGCCGACGAGCTGGTTCAACAGCGTGGATTTGCCCGCATTCGGCGCCCCGATCAGCGCGACATAGCCGCACCGCGTGGCTCGCGGAGCGTCTTGTTCGCTCCCCCCCGTCGCAGGGAGGGGACGTCGATTCGGCAGCCGCCCTGCTTTCGTCATCTCTCAATCCGATGCTTGCCTACCGCTCTTACTGCTCAGTCGCTCGAGCAATGCCGCCGCGGCCCCGGTCTCGGCTGCCCGCTTCGACGATGCTTCGGCGCTCGCCTCGTCATGCCCGGCAACGCGCACCGCGATCGTGAACTGCAACGCGTGGTCCGGGCCGCTCGTGCCAACAAGCCGATAGTCGGGTAAAGGCAAGCCCCGCCCCTGCGCCCATTCCTGCAGCAACGTTTTCGGATCGCGCGGCGGACGCTCCATTTCGGCCAGGCGCGGCGCCCCACCACCGCTCGACAAAGGCGAAGGCCGCGTCAAACCCGCCGTCGAGATAGATCGCCGCGATCACCGCCTCGACCACGTCCGCCAGTATCGCCGGGCTGCGCGCCGCCCCGGATGCCGCCTCGGCCGGCGACAGCTGGACCATCCGGTCGAGGCCGATCTCGACGGCCACCGCGGCCAATGTCTCGCGGCGCACAAGCTGCGCGTGGCGGCTGGTCAGCGGCCCTTCCGGTTCGGCGTCGAACCGGCGCCACAGCAGATCAGCGATCACCAGCCCCAGTACGCGGTCGCCAAGAAATTCAAGCCGCTCGTAGTGGCGGGGCAGTCCCGCGCGGCGCGCCCGCCGCCGGCCCTTTTGTGCCAAGCCTCTTCGCCCCGCCGGCAGCGCGCTCGGATGCGTGAGCGCCTCGGCCAGCAGCGTCGGCCGCGCGAAATCGTGGCCGGGCAGGCGGGGCGCGTCCGCGCCGGCCGAGGTGATCGTCATTCGAGGGGCGTCATTTCCCCGGGGTCGTCCGTTCCCGGATCAATTGATCCCCTCGAACAGCCGATTATACCGAATGGCAAACGGCCACTTCCAAATTTCCCACCAGCGGGCCGAACCGTTGGTCGAGAAGAAGATGAACTGCGCCTTGCCGACCAGATTCTCTGCCGGGATATACCCGACGGCCGACAGCACGCGGCTGTCCTGCGAGTTGTCGCGGTTGTCGCCCATCGCGAAATAGTGGTTAGGGGGCACCGTATATACCGGCGTATTGTCGAGCGGCCCGTCGTTGCTGACCTCGATGATCCGGTGTTCTTTCGGCGGCTCTCCGGGGCCGCGCGGCAGCGATTCCAGAAACTGCTTCAACACGATGACCGACGGGCCTTCCTCATAGAGGTACTCGCCGAACGGGCGGCGCGGCACGAGCTGGTCGTTGATGTAAAGCTCGCCATGACGCATCTGGATCTGGTCGCCGGGCAAGCCGATGAGGCGCTTTATGTAATCGATCGACGGGTCGGTCGGCAGCTTGAAGACGGCAACGTCTCCACGCTGCGGCTTCTCCGAAAACGGCAGGTAAATCCGTCCCGAGAACAACGGCAATCCGAACGGCAGCGAATACCGGCTGTAGCCGTAAGAGAATTTCGACACGAACAGATAGTCGCCGACCAGCAGGGTGGGCACCATCGAGCCGGACGGTATGTTGAACGGCTCGTACGCGACGGTACGGACCACGACCGCGATCAGTACGGCATAGATAACCGTCTTGACGGTTTCCAGAATGCCGCCCGACGCTTTTTTTGCGGAAGCCACTTTGGATTTGGATTTCATCATCAAAAGGCGGCCCTCGGCGCGCAGCGATCAAGCCCGCCGCGGCCCGGTGTGTCAAGCTCAAGCGCCGTCGCGCGGGCTGGTGTTACCCGTCGCCGTTCGCCCCACGGTTTGGGGCTCTACGGGCGATGGCCCAGCGGGCGATGGTAACGCAGCGATACTCTCCCGCTTCGTGGGAGAGGGGCCCGTTGCCCCGCCGGATAAGGTGTAGGCCAAATTTCGCAATCTGCTTCAGCCGCGTGCGCGTTCGACCGAGTTGATGACCGGCGTCGCGCGCAGCGCCGCGATGATCGTCGACAGGTGCTTTACGTCGCCAACCTCGATATCGACCATGATCTCGAAGAAATCGGTCGAGCGGTTGGTGATTTTCAGGTTCGTGATATTGCCGCCCTGCTTGCCGATCGCGGTCGTCAAGCTGCCGAGATTGCCGGGCTCGTTGGCGATCGTGACGTTGATGCGCCCGATATGCCCGGCTTCGGCCTCGTCGCTGCTCCACGCGACATCGAGCCAGCGTTCCGGCTCGTCGGCAAAGCTGCCGAGCGTGTCGCAGTCGATCGTATGGATCGTGACGCCTTTGCCGGTCGTGACGATGCCGACGATGCGTTCGCCGGGCAGCGGGTGGCAGCAGCCGGCGAAATGCAGCGCCATCCCCGGGATGAGGCCGCGAATCGGCACGGCCATGTCGCGCCCGGAGCCGCGGCGGCGCGCGCGGTTGAGCGGGACGACCTTGTTCTTGTCCTCGGGCGGCTGCGGAAAGGCGGCGTTGGCGACTTCGCGACCGGTTGCCAGCCCCTCGCCGACCGCGACGTAAAGGTCCTCGACCGCGGCGCAGTTGAACTGCGTTAGGACCGACTGAAGCGGCCGTTCGGAGAAATCGTGGCCTTGCTGCCGGAACGCCTTCTGCACGATGGCGCGGCCGAGATCGAGGTACTGCGCGCGCTGCTGGGTGCGGATGAAGCGGCGGATACGGGCGCGCGCCTTGCCGGTGACGACAAAGCGTTCCCAGGTCGGCGACGGGGTCTGCGCCTTCGACGTGACGATCTCGACCTGGTCGCCGTTCTGCAGCTGCGTGCGCAGCGGTAGCAGCCGGCCGTTGATCTTCGCGCCGACGCAGGTATCGCCGATCTGGGAATGAACGGCGTAGGCAAAATCGACCGGGGTAGCGCCGCGCGGCAATGCAATCAAATCGCCTTTCGGCGTGAAGGCGAAAACCTGATCCTGGAACATTTCGAGCTTGGTGTGCTCGAGAAATTCCTCCGGGTTCGAGGCTTGTTCGAGGATTTCCAGCAGCTCGCGCAACCAGCGATATTGCCGTCCGTCGACCCGTCCGATCTGCTGCTTGAAGATCCAGTGCGCCGCGACGCCGAGTTCGGCGACTTCGTGCATGTCGCTGGTGCGGATCTGCACCTCGATGCGCTGCCGCTCCGGGCCGATCACGCCGGTGTGCAGCGAGCGGTAGTTGTTCGGCTTCGGGGTGGAAATATAATCCTTGAAGCGTCCGGGGACGACCGGGTACGCCGAATGGATGATCCCCAACGCGTGATAACAATCGCCGACGCTGTCGACGAGCACGCGAAACGCCATGACATCGGCGAGCTGCTCGAACGAAACATTTTTGCGTTGCATTTTGCGCCAGATCGAATAGGGCGACTTTTCGCGGCCGGAAATGGTCGCGGCCAGCCCGCCCTCCTTCAGCGTCTCGGTCATTTCAGCAACGATGCGCGAAACCAGATCGCCGCCCTGCTCGCGCAGGAACCCGAGCCGGGCGTTGATGCTGGCGCGCGCATCCGGGTGCAGCTCCTGGAAGGCGAGATCCTCGAGCTCGTCCTTCATCCGGTGCATGCCGATGCGCTCGGCGAGCGGGACATAGATGTCCATCGTTTCGCGCGCGATGCGCCGGCGCTTGTCGTCGTCCTTGATGAAATGCAGCGTGCGCATGTTGTGCAGCCGGTCGGCGAGCTTGACCAGCAGCACGCGGATGTCCTCGGACATCGCGAGCACGAGCTTGCGGAAATTTTCCGCCTGCTTGGTCTTGTCCGACTGCAATTCGATGCGCGACAGCTTTGTCACGCCGTCGACCAGCCGTCCGATCTCGGGCCCGAACAACCGCTCGATGTCGTCGAGCGTCGCGACGGTGTCCTCCACCGTATCGTGCAGTAGCCCGGTGATGATCGATGCCGTGTCGAGCTTCATCTGCGCGAGCAGACCCGCGACTTCGACGGGATGCGAGAAATACGGGTCGCCGGAAGCGCGCAGCTGCGACCCGTGCGCCTTCAGCGAATAGACATAGGCGCGGTCGAGCGCGGCCTCGTCGGCCTTTGGGTCATAGGACTTGACCAGCTCGACCAGTTCGAACTGCCGCATCATCCCGCGGTTGCCTTCGTACTATCACCGTGCTGTCGCGCCTGGGGCCGGACCCGCGACAGCCGGAAGGCAGCGCGCTGATCCGTAATGTGGTACCGGCGCGGCTGGTTAGATTGCCATTGCTTCAGGGGCCGCTGCGTCAGGGCTCCTCGTCCTCGTCAAGCGTGCTCTCGGGGCTGGAATCGTCGGACAGGTCGCCGTCGTTCTCGTCCACTACCGAGAGGAGATCTTCTTCGAGCTCCTCCTCGACGGATTCCTCGTCGATCGAACCCTCGCCGATGACGGAGCCGGTTGGGTCGGCGATGCCGAACAGCGTCTGTTCAAGATCCGGCACGTCCTCTGGTTCATCGATTTCGACATGCTTCTGCATGCCGCGGACGAGCGAGTCTCGCAGATGTTCGAGGGCAACCGTTTCGTCGGCGATCTCGCGCAACGCGACGACCGGGTTTTTGTCGTCGTCGCGGTCGAGGGTCAGCGGCGCGCCGGACGTGATCTCGCGCGCCCGCTGCGCGGCGAGCAACACCAGATCGAAGCGGTTCGGGACCTTGACAACGCAATCTTCGACCGTCACGCGCGCCATGCTGACACCCTCGTTGTTCTCTGGAAACGTTCAATATATGGGCGGCAGGGCGTCAACCGCAACAGCGGGCGCATCGGCGGCAGCTGCCTCCTGCAACCCCGATGCTGCGATCGGTTCACGCAATTCGGGTTGACCAGAGAAATTCCATCAGCAGCCGGCTCACCGCTTCGGATTGCTCCTGCTGCACCCAATGTCCGGCGCCGTCGAGCAGGTGGACGCCCGTCATCCGGGTGCAGGCCTCGTTCCGCATCTTTTCCAGCGCACCGGGCCGCTGGTAGACGCCCCAGTCGCTCTTTCCCGAGATGAAGATCGACGGCACGTCGATCGTACGGCCCGAAAACACCTGCAATTCGGCCTCGAACGCGCCCGAGGTGCGCGAGCGGTACCAGTTCAGCCCGCCCTGGAAGCCGTTGCGCTCGTATTCGCCAGCATAGACCGCGAGTTCGTCGTCGGGCAGCCAGCGGCAGGCGGCGATCTCGGCGGCCGACGGCATTTCCTTCGCGACGGCGGCCGGCATGTCGTCGAACAGGTCCATGATGTAATAGGTCGGCATTTTCGCCAGTTCCTCGGCGATCCAGGCGGCGAGCTCGTGCGGGCGGTTGTCCCTCCAGTCGGCGCTCTTGTGGTGGAAATAGGCGCGCAGGAAATCGTGGACGCCCTGCCTGCAATGCCACATCTGCGCGTTGGCCGGCCGGGTCGAGTAGTACCACTGGTAGTGCTTCCGCGGCCGCGGCAGCGCCGCGAGCGCCTCGTGGATCGTCGGGCTGGCGGGAACGACCGGCGGCTTGCCGCCAATCGCGCCATCGGTCGCGAAAGGCAGCTCCGGCGGCCCGGCGAACGGCGCGCTCATCAGCGCCAGCGAGTGGAACACATCCGGCCGGACCAGCGCGCACCATGCCGCGACCGAGGCGCCGAAATCGTGCCCGACAACCGCGGCGGCTTCGCGATAGCCAAGCGCCGCGACGAGGCCCAGGACGTCGCGCACGCAATTCAGCAGCCGGAACGGCCTCAAATCGTCGTCGTAATTGGCGCTCCACCCGGTCGTGCGGCCATAGCCGCGCAGATCCGGCGCGACGGCGTGAAACCCGGCATGGCCAAGCGCCGGCATCACCTTGCGCCAGGAATAGGCGATTTCCGGAAACCCGTGCAGCAGCACGACGAGCGGCCGGCCGGGGCGGTCGAAACCGGCTTCGAGCAGGTGCACGTCGAGCCCGTTGATGTCGCGCACGAAACGCGCGCGGATACCGGGTGGCAGAACGGCTGGATCGAGAGGGGTCATTCCAGGACTTCGCGGAGTTGCGCCGAGGCAGGCATGGCCGATGCTATACAATTGGCGATGACCGGGACACCGCGCCTTTACCGGTCCTCGCTTCCGACGCGACAACCACCGCCATGCGCCCCGACGGCGACACGAAATTCGCCGCATTGCGGGAGTATCGCGTAATCGAGCGCGGATCGGTCGGAGCGATGGTAGGCGGGCGTTTGCTGTTATTTTGCTGCAGATTCCATCCTTCGTCGCGGCGAAACCCGCAGGGATCAAAGGGTCCCGCGCGCGTTTGCTGCAGATTCGCTGCAGAAACAGCACACCGCTGCCGGAACAGGGAAAACCCGCCGGTCGCGCCCCGAAATTTAAACCAATGCAGCAATCGCGTCGTTGATCCTCGCGCCGGGCGCCGCGTTTTGCTAAAAAGACGAACCCAATCCGCCTGCCACGAGTTCCGGCACCAGGGCGACTCACGGGAGTGATGATCATGGCCAATGACCAGATGACGGCCCAAATGTCCAAGAAGGGCGGCTTTATCGCCGCCCTCGACCAGAGCGGCGGGTCGTCGCCGGGAGCGCTGCGCCTGTACGGCATTCCGGATAGCGCTTATTCCGGCGAGGCCGAAATGTTTCGGCTGATCCACCAGATGCGGGTGCGCATCATGACAGCCCCGGCCTTTACCGGCGACAAGGTCATCGGCACGATCCTGTTCGAAGGCACGATGGACGGCGAGGTGCGCGGCAAGCCGACCCCGGCCTATCTGTGGGAAGAGCGGCAGGTCGTACCATTCGTCAAAGTCGATCGCGGGCTGGAACCCGAAAAGGACGGTGTCCAGCTGATGCGGCCGATGCCGCAGCTCGATCAGCTGTGCGACCGCGCGGTCAAGGCCGGCGTCTATGGCACCAAGATGCGCTCGGTGATCAATCTCGCGTCAAAAGAAGGGATCGCCGCCATCGCGGCACAGCAGTTCGAGGTTGGTGAACGCATCGCGCAACACGGGCTGATGCCGATCCTCGAACCCGAGGTCTCGATCAAAAGCCCGGATAAGAAGGGGGCCGAGGCGATCCTGCTCGACGAGCTCAAAAAGCTGACCGACGCGCTGCCGGCCGGTCGACAGGTCATGTTCAAGCTGACCCTTCCCGATGTCCCCGATCTCTACAAGCCGCTGGTCGATCACCCGCGCGTCGCACGGGTCGTTGCCCTTTCCGGCGGCTATGCACGCGCCGACGCCTGCCAGCGGCTTGCCGCCAATCATGGCGTGATCGCAAGCTTCTCGCGCGCACTTGTCCAGGACCTTCGCATCTCGATGAGCGACGCCGAATTCGAGGCAGCTCTCGCCCAATCGATCGACGAAATCTACCGCGCCTCCATCACATAGGCCGGACTCAGGGAAGGACTGAATTATCCTCGGCATCGAAACGCCGGCGTCGACCCGGCTTTACCTGATCACGCCGCCCGCCCTCGACCCCGACAAGTTCGCGAAGGAACTCGACGAGGCGCTCGCGGGCGGCGATGTCGCCTGCCTGCAGCTGCGCCTGAAGGACGTGGGCGACGACGCGATCCGCCGCGCCACCCGGGTTCTGCAGCCGGTCACGCAGGCGCGCGGTGTCGCGTTCATCATGAATGATCGCCCCGATCTTGCCGCGGAACTCGATTGCGACGGGGTGCATGTCGGCGAGGAGGACGCTCCCTTTGAGGAGGCGCGCCGTCTGCTCGGGCCGGACCGCATTGTCGGCGTGACCTGCGGCGACAGCCGTCATCGCGCGCTGGTTGCGGCCGAGGCGGGAGCCGACTATGTTGCCTTTGGCGCGTTCTTCCCGAGCGGGACGAAGGTCGGGACGAAATACCGCGCCACGCCTGATCTGCTGCGCGACTGGTCCGAGACAACCGTGGTTCCGTGCTGCGCGATCGGCGGCATCACGACGCAGAATTGCGGGCCGCTGGTCGAGGCCGGCGCCGATTTCCTGGCCGTGATCGGCGCCGTGTGGTCACATCCGGGAGGACCGCGCGAGGCGGTGCGCGAATTCAACGAGGTTTTCGCCCGATACGGCCGTGCCTATAGTTGATACCCCGCTGGCTCCACTCCACGTTGAGCAGCACGATGCAGCAGTCTGACGCGAGCAGCGAACCAACGCCGGCGATCGTCGTCATCGACGACGACGCCTCGATGCGCAAGGCGCTCGAAAACCTGTTCACATCTGTCGGCTTCGATGTCGAGCTGTATTCGTCACCACAGGATTTTCTGCAGAGCGAGCGGCTGGACCGGCCCGGCTGCATCGTGCTCGATGTGCGTTTCCCGGGACGCAGCGGGCTCGACATGCAGCGCGACCTGGCGCAGGCCGAGGCGCAATTGCCGATCATTTTCATTACCGGGTACGGCGACATCCCGATGTCGGTGCGGGCGATGAAGGCCGGCGCCGTCGAGTTTCTGACCAAGCCGTTCCGCGATCAGGACCTGCTCGACGCGGTCGGAACGGCGCTAGAAAGAGATCGCGCGCGCCGCATCGGCGAGACGAGGTTGGCAGAACTGCGCACCCGCTTCGACACACTGACCGCGCGCGAGCGCCAGGTCATGTCACTTGTCGTGGCCGGCCGGCTCAACAAGCAGATCGCCGGCGAACTTGGGGTCAGCGAGATGACCGTGAAAATGCATCGTCGGCAGGTTATGCGAAAAATGCAGGCCGGCGGCGTCGCGCAGCTCGTCCGCCTCGCCGACCAGCTCGGACTGAGCACGCCACAGCCCGCATGAGATTTGCCCGAGGGCGTCCCATCCGTATGTGGGAGGGACGGTCTCGATCGAACGAGGCGCTGTTTGGTTGCGACTCGGCCCCATTCCGGGCTATCTGACGACGCCGCACCGACAAGGATCAAGGATAAAGAGCATGCCACAGGCGGGGCCGCTTTCCGGCATTACGATCGTCGATTTGTCGCGCATCCTGGCGGGACCGTATTGCACGCTCTTGATGGCCGAATTGGGAGCCCGCGTGATCAAGGTCGAGGCGCCGAAAAGCGGCGATGACGCAAGACAATACGGTCCGTTCAAGAATGGCAAATCGACCTATTTCGCGTCAGTCAACCGCGGCAAGGAGTCGATCGTTCTCGATCTGAAAGCGCCGGGCGACCGCGACATTTTCGACCGTCTGCTCGACAAAGCCGATGCGATCGTCGAGAACTTTCGCCCGGGTACGATGGAGAAACTCGGCTATGGCTGGGACACGCTGCACCCGCGCTACCCCCGGCTGATCTACGCCGCCGCGTCGGGCTTCGGCCATACCGGACCCTACTCGCATTATCCGTCCTACGACATGGTCGTGCAGGGGCTTGGCGGCATCATGAGCATCACCGGCATCCCGGATGGTCCGCTGGTGCGGGTCGGCACGTCGGTCGGTGACCTCGCCGGCGGTCTTTATGCCGCGATCGCGCTGAACGCGGCGCTGCTGCATCGCGAGCGCACCGGCGAGGCGACCAAGGTCGATGTCGCCTTGTTCGATTGCCAGATCGCGCTCCTGGAAAACGCCGTGATGCGTTACACGACAACCGGCGAGATCCCCGGCCCGATGGGGGCGCGGCACCCCTCGATCACGCCGTTCGAGGCGTTCGCGACGAGCGACGGACACATCATCATCGCGGCCGGAAACGATGGCCTGTTCGTCAAGATGGCGCAGGCGATCGGTCGCCCGGACCTGGCCGAAAATCCGCTGTTCAAGACGAACCCGCTCCGAAACCAACACCAGCCGGCGCTCAAGGCCGAGATAGAGGCGGCGTTGAGCAGCGGGACCACCGAACACTGGATTGCGGTGCTTGAAAAGGCGGGCCTTCCGTGCGGCCCGGTCAACAACGTCGCGCAAGCGGTCGCCCACCCTCAGGTCGCGGCGCGCAACATGCTGATCGCGTGCGACGATCCGGTGACCGGGCCCTTGCAGCTCGCCGGCAACCCGATGAAGTTGTCGGCCTTTGCCGATCCGTCGACCCGCCCCCCTGCCCCCGACCTCGACGCCGATCGCCCGGCCATTCTGAAGGAGCTGGGTCTTTGACCAGCACCGGCATGCGTTGCTGACCGGAGGCTTTGGTTCCCGTCGCCCTTCCGCGATACCGGCGACGCCCGGCACCCGTGCCTGCCCCGGATTCCGGCTCTTGCCGGATGACGGACCGGGAGAGCGGTAATCATGCTCCTCCGAATTCTTGTCGCGCTTCTGATATTGCTGCTCATCGTCCTAGGGGGCGGCTACGTTTATCTGCGCTCCTCGCTGCCGCGGGTGGAGGGCCGCATTACGGTCCGGGGTCTCGATGCGCCCGTCACGATAGCGCGCGACGCCGACGGGGTGCCGCTGATCACCGCGCGCGATGACGCGGATGCCGCGTTCGGTCTCGGCTTCGCGCACGCCCAAGACCGGCTCTTCCAAATGGAGACGATGCGGCGTTACGGGGCCGGCAGATTGTCCGAAATATTCGGTGGCCGGACCATCGGCATCGACAGGCAGATGCGGGTGCTCGGCCTGTACCGCCTGGCCGAGGCCTCCTTCAGTCACCTGTCCGCGCCGGTGCGGCGAGGCTTCGAGGCCTACGCCGCCGGGGTCAATGCGTTTCTTGCGACGCACCGCGGCGCGCTGCCGCCGGAGTTCCAATTGCTGCGCTTTGCGCCGGAGAAATGGCGACCGGCCGACAGCCTTGTCTGGGGCAAGGTGATGGATCTGGAGCTGACCGGCAACTACCGTGGCGAATTGCTGCGGGCGCGGCTGGCGCGCAGCCTGTCGCCCGAGCAGCTCGCCTTCCTCTACCCGAATTACCCGAAGGAGGCTCCGACCACCTTGGCGGAACTGGCGGCGATTTACCGAGCTCTGCCGCTCGATACGCTCTATGCCGGCCTCGCCCCAAAAATCGGCCCGATCTATGCCTCCAATAACTGGGTCGTCGACGGCGCGCATAGCACGAGCGGCAAGCCATTGCTGGCCAACGATCCGCATCTCGGATTTTCCGCTCCCGGCGTCTGGTATCTCGCGCGGATCAAAACGCCCGACCGCGAGATTGCCGGCGGCACGGCCCCGGGCGTGCCGCTTGTCGTGATCGGACACAACGACCGGATTGCCTGGGGTTTTACGACGACCGCCAGCGACGTCTCAGACCTCTTTATCGAAAAGCTCGACCCGAGCGATTCGGGGCGGTATCTGACCCCCGAGGGCAGCGCAGCGTTCGAAACGCGGCAGGAGACGATCGCGGTTCGCGGTGCTGCGCCGGTCACGGTGACGATCCGCAGCACACGCCACGGCCCGGTCTTGTCAGATAATTTGCCGGCGGGCACGGTCGAGTCGGGCTACGTGCTGGCGCTCGCCGCCACCTTCCTGACCGAGGACGACCGCAGCGCGGAGGCTTTGTGGCTCGCCGGCCGCGCCGGCGATTGGAATGAGTTTCGCGCGGCCTTCGAGAGTTTCGTCGCGCCGCAGCAGAACATCGTGTTTGGCGACGCGGATGGTGAGATCGGGTTTATCGCACCCGGCCGCATCCCGGTTCGCCGGAGCGGCAACGGATGGCTGCCGATGCCGGGGTGGACCGGCGCTTACGACTGGACCGGCTTCATTCCGATCGCTGAACTTCCACAGCGCAGCAACCCCAGCTCAGGCCGCTTCGTCAGCGCCAACAACAAGATCGTGCCCGACAGCTACCCGTATTTCCTGTCGCGCGACTGGGACCTGCCGAACCGGGCGGAGCGGATCAACGAACTGCTTGCCGCCGAACCGATCCAGTCGCCCGAGACCAGCGCCGCAATCCAGGCCGAGACGCTATCGATCGCCGCGCGCCGCCTGCTGCCTTTAATGAGCCGCATCAATCCCCCGACTGAACGGTCGCGCGCGGCGATCGAGCGGTTACGAGCATGGGATTTCCGGATGGACAGGCGCGAAGTGGAGCCGCTGCTATTCACGGCCTGGCTGCGCGCTTTTGCCGAGGCGGTGTTCATCGGTCGGCTCGGTGACGCGGGTCAGGATTACTGGAACCTGCACCCCCAAGTCATCGAAAACGTACTGACCCACCATCCGGAATGGTGCGGCGCGCCACCGGCGGTGCCTGTTAACTCTAGCCATATTGCTTCATTGCTCGTTGACGACGCACGGGAGGAAAAACGCAAGGCTAAAACCGCGCCTCAGCCGACCGCCCATGCCGACCCCCTCCTGCGCGCCGAAGCGAATGCAGCCGAGGTTGGCGAAGCAGCAAAGCCTACGGGAGCACCACCGAGCGGCTGCGACGCGCTGTTATCGGCAACATTGGAAACAGCGCTTGCGAGCCTGCACGAGTCCTACGGGTCGGATATGGCGACATGGCGATGGGGCCGCGCCCACGTCGCGAAGTTTCCGAACCCGGTATTCTCACGAATTCCGGTGTTGCGCGACTGGATCGATGTCGCGATATCGACGAGCGGCGGGTTCGACACCGTAAACCGCGGCTCGATGACGATCCGCGACAACGAGCATCCGTACGAGCACCACCACGGCGCGGGGTTGCGCATTGTCACCGATCTCGCCGACCCGTCGGCGTCCCGGATGATCGCGGCCCCGGGGCAATCCGGCAACCCGCTGTCGCCGCATTTCTCAGACCTGCTGCGGCGCTGGCGGAATTTTGATTACCTCGTGCCCGGCAAGGCCGAACCGATCGCCACCCTGACCCTGGAACCCATGCAATGAACGATCTGCCGGTGACGATTGACGATATCCGCCGAGCCGACGCCGCCATCAGAGGCGAGATCGTGCGAACCCCGCTGATCCGGGCCGCCGCGCTGTCGCAAATTGCCGGCGTTGAGGTTTTTCTAAAGCTTGAGACGCAGCAGGCGACCGGGTCCTTCAAGGAGCGCGGCGCGCTCAACAAGCTGATGACGCTCGGCGCGGCGGAGCGGCGGGCCGGCGTCGTCGCGATGTCAGCCGGAAATCACGCCCAGGGCGTCGCCTATCATGCGCGCCGTCTCGGCATCCCGGCCACCATCGTGATGCCCGCCGGCACGCCGTTCACAAAGATCGATCGCACCGAAGCGCTGGGCGCCAGGGTCGTGCTGCGCGGCGACAGCCTCGTCGATGCGCGCCGCGCGGCCGATTCGCTTGCCGCCGAGCATGGTCTCGTTCCGGTTCATCCCTATGACGACCCGGCAGTCATCGCCGGCCAGGGCACGATCGCGCTCGAAATGCTCGACGACAATCCGGAGCTTGACACATTTCTTGTGCCTATCGGCGGCGGCGGCTTGATCTCCGGAATTGCCGTGGCCGCGCATTCCCTGTCGCCGCAGGTCGAGATCATCGGCGTGCAGTCGGCGCTTTACCCGTCGATGTATCGCGTGCTGCAGAACATCGACCCGGGGCTGCCGAGCGAGGGGACGACGCTGGCCGAGGGCATTGCGGTCAAGGAACCGGGCCTGCTGACCCGGCGGATTGTCGGCGAACTGGTCGGAGCCGTCCGCCTCGTCACCGAGCGACAGTTGGAAGCCGCGGTCGAGCTCTTGATCGAACGTCAGAAACTCGTCGTCGAGGGGGCCGGCGCCGCCGGTTTGGCAGCGCTGATGGCCGAGCCGGAGCGCTTCCGCGGCCGCCGGGTCGGAATCGTGCTGACCGGCGGCAACATCGATGCGCGGCTTCTCGCGTCGCTCTTGATGCGCGGCCTGGTACGCGGCGGGCGTCTGGTTCGGCTGCGTGCCGAACTGCCCGATTTGCCGGGGGTGCTGTCGCGAGTTGCCGGCATTATCGGCGGGCTCGGCGCCAATATCGTCGAGGTGCATCATCAGCGGTTGTTCCACGATTCGTCGGTGAAGCGGGCCGAACTCGATCTGGTCGTCGAAACGCAGAACCGGCGCCACGTCGGAACGATCGTCGACGCGCTGGTCGCCGCCGGGTTCCCGACCCGACTTCTCTCGACCGGGGACACCGAGGCGGAGGGACCGCCCGCCTCCGATTTTTAGCTCCGCCGCTGCAGCCGACCCTCACGCGCATCCGATCTGAAGAAAGCGGCAGTACAGCTGCAGCTGTAGCCGTACCCGCCGGAGTTGCAAGCCGGCGGCGGCATCCCTGGACCCTCCCGCGATAGACGATGATCCACTTGCGTCCAGCCACCAACTGCAAGTAGCGCGCCGAAGCATCCGATCCAGACTCCTTCGGCGCTCGGGCCCGCACTCGTCGGCAAGTATTCATCTGGTTGCGCGGCCGGGGCGACCGTCGAGTTCGATGGCTTCGGGCGCGCTGCGGTCGAAATTGACGATTTTTTTGACGGCGGATAACGGCTAGCTTGCAACAATCCGTAACAATGATTGATTTTTGTCCGGTCGTGCCCGCGCGTAACCTACGCAGCAGTGATAACGGGTCAAAACTGGTGTGCATGTTGGGGGAAATGGGAATTGCGCCGCAGCGGACCTTACGGAACGCTGTCGGCTGTCGGGGGATTGGGCTGCATTCCGGGCAATCGGTCACGATGACGCTGCGTCCGGCCGCGCCGGATACGGGCATCGTGTTTCGCCGGTCCGATGCCGGTGCCGAGATCCGGGCCGATTGGAGGAACAGTGTCGAGTTCCGCGCTGTCGACGGTGCTCTCCAACCGCGAGGGAATCGAGGTCGCTACGGTGGAGCATTTGCTGGCAGCGCTTTCCGGAAACAGAATCGACAACGCGGTCGTCGAACTGGACCGCCCCGAGGTTCCCATCATGGACGGCAGCGCGGCGCCGTTCGTGCGCCTGATCGAGAGCGCCGGGACCAAGATCCAGAACGCGCCGCGGCGCGCGATCAAGATCATGAAACCGGTTGAACTGGCAGAGAGCGGATCATCGGCCGCGTTGCTCCCGGGTTCCGAATTCTCGATGAGTTTCGAGATCGAGTTCGACAATCCGCTGATCCGGCACCAGCACATCTCGCTGAGCATCGACCCGGAGGCGTTCAACAGCGAGCTGGCGCCGGCACGCACCTTCGGCCTGCTCGATGATTGGCCCCGGCTGCAGGCGGCCGGGCTGGCGCGCGGGGGCTCGCTCGACAATGCGATCGTGGTCAGCGGTGATCGCGTCCTGAATGCTGGCGGACTGCGTTTCGCCGACGAATTCGTGCGTCATAAGCTGGTGGACGCAATCGGCGATCTGTTTCTCGCGGGCGGCGCGATCATCGGGCATTTCCGCGGCTCTCGCTCGGGCCATGCGCTGACGCGCCGGTTGCTCGCGGCGGTGTTTGCCGATTCCGAGGCGTGGTGCTCGACGACGATGTTGGAAGCAGCCGATCTCGGCACACCGGTTTGGACTGCGACCGCCGCGGCGGCTGCTGCTTGAGGCGGCCCTGCGGAGGTTGCTTCGGGCGCAGCGCTGTCCGTTTTCAGCGCGCCTACGATCTGTGCTATAAGCGAGGCGGAAGAAGTTGAGGCCAAAATCGGAGTGCTGATGTATCCGCCGCTATCGCCGCCGCGATTGCTCGTGGCGGGGTTGTTGCTCGCAGTTGCCGCATGTGGCGGCAACAAAGACCAAGTCTACATAGAAAAGCCGGTTGATGACCTCTACAACAAGGCGATGGACGCGCTGGTGGAGGAGAATTACACTGCGGCGGCGAAGACCTTTGATGAAGTTGATGCACAGCATCCCTATTCGGTTTGGGCAACAAAAAGCCAGTTGATGCAGATCTACGCCAATTTTCAAGCCGGAAACTATAATGAGGCAGTTCTTGCCGCCGATCGTTATATCCAGCTCCACCCGGGCAATCGGGACGTGGCCTACGCATATTATATGAAGGCAGTTTCCTACTATATGCAAATCGTCGATGTTGGGCGCGATCAGAAATTAACCGAGCTGGCGCTGAAGGCGCTTGACGAGGTCGTGCGCCGCTTCCCTGATACGAAATATGCGCGCGATGCCAAACTGAAGCTCGATTTCACGCGCGACCATCTGGCCGGGAAAGAGATGGAAATCGGCCGATACTACCTGACGCGGCGAGAATACCTTGCCGCGATGAACAGGTTCAAGCGAGTCGTCGATAATTACCAAACCACGACGCACGTTCCCGAGGCGCTCGAACGGCTTGTTGAAATCAACTTGTCGCTCGGCCTGACGAACGAAGCAAGGGAGAACGCCGCAGTTCTCGGCTATAACTATCCTGGCAGCCAATGGTACAGCGATGCCTATGCGCTGGTTACCGGTGAAGGCTCGCCGCGGCAGGCGAACGACGGCTGGTTCAGCCGTGTCGTCGGCACCGTTTTCTGATCTCGTAATCGATACGGCGCCGCGGCTTCATTGAACCGCGACGGGCGGCTGTGCGCAGGGAGGTTTTTGTGTGACCCTGCGTAGAGTTCTGGAGATGACCAGGGGAAAGCACATGGCCGCGGTTCGGCTGCGGTTTGGTTTCGAATTGCATGGATGACCATCCGAGCGGCCGATTTGCGGTCCCGGCTCTGGGCCTCGAAGCGGTCGATGATTTTTCGCCACAGAAGCCGCGCGCCGCCGAGCCGCAAACCTCGCCGACGCTTGCGCCGCAATCTCGCGCCACACGCCGGCGCGGTGCCCTATGGCTGTTCTTGCTGCTCGTCTTGCTGGCTGTTGCGGTGGGGCTGATCGTATGGCGTGCCGACCAAGCAGCAGCGCCACCCCATATTGGCCGCATCAATACGTCCGGCCCGATGCCGGTCGGGACCGCTTCGGTCGAAACGGCCGACATACCGGTTGTCCTGAACGCGCTCGGCACCGTGACGCCGCTCGCGACGGTGACGGTCAAGCCGCAGATCAGCGGCCAACTGGTCGAAGTCGCATTTAAGGAGGGCCAGATCGTAAAAAGAGACGATTTCCTGGCTCAAATTGATCCGCGCCCGTATCAGGTCGCACTCGCCCAGGCCGAGGGCCAGCTGGCAAAGGACCGGGCAACGCTGCGCAATTCGGAGGTCGATCTCGCGCGCTATCGCACGTTGTTGGCGCAGAATTCGATCGCGCGACAGACCGTCGATACGCAAGTTGCGCTGGTCCAGCAGAATCAAGGCACGATCGCGGCCGATCAGGCGCAGGTCGATGCGCAAAAGCTCAATCTCACCTATGCTCGCATCGTCTCGCCGATCGGCGGACGAGTCGGGCTGCGCCGCGTCGATCCCGGCAATTACGTCCAGACGAACGACGCCGCCGGGATCGTCGTTATCACGCAAATCAACCCGATTTCGGTCATCTTTACCCTCCCGGCCGACGAACTTCCGGCGGTGATGCGCCGGATGCGCTCAGGTGCGGCGCTTACGGTTACTGCCTTCGACCGGACCGGAACCACCCCGCTGGCCACCGGAACACTCGAAACCGCGGACAACCAGATCGATACGACGACCGGCATGATCAAACTGCGGGCGTCATTCGACAACGCCGATGAGGCGCTGTTCGCGAACCAATTCGTGACCGTCCAGCTGCTGCTCGACACGATGCGCGACAGGCCGGTGATACCGGCCGCTTCCGTGCAGCGCGGCGCTCCCGGAACCTTTGTATACCTCGTCAAACCGGATGATAGCGTTGCCGTGCAGCCGGTAAGCCTGGGTCCGAGCAGCGGCGAGCGGGTCGCCGTGCTCGACGGGCTGCGGCCGGGGCAGGTCGTCGTCGTCGATGGCGCCGACCGGCTGCGCGACGGCGCCAAAATACGGACCGCGAAAGCCGGCCGGGCTGCGACTGGCGGCGCGGCCTCGCCCGAACGGCCGCGCGGCCACCGCGGGCGGAGCAGCGAGTGACCCGACCGCCCCGCCTTTCGCGGTGTAGCCGGTGAACCCGTCGCGCATCTTTATCCTGCGCCCGGTGGCAACGTCGCTGCTAATGGCGGCAATCATGCTTGTCGGCGTGATCGCCTACCGGCTGCTGCCGGTATCTGCTCTGCCGGAAGTCGATTATCCGACGATCCAGGTGACAACACTCTACCCCGGGGCAAGCCCGGAAGTGATGGCGTCCTCGGTGACCGCACCGCTCGAAGTGCAACTCGGGCAAATGCCGGGGCTCAACCAGATGAGTTCGGTCAGCTCGGCCGGCGCCTCGGTCATCACGCTCCAGTTCAACCTCTCGCTGAGTCTCGACATTGCCGAGCAGCAGGTGCAGGCGGCGATTAACGCGGCCGGAAATCTGCTGCCGTCCGATTTGCCCGCGCCACCGATCTACGCCAAGGTAAATCCGGCCGACGCTCCGATCCTGACCTTGGCGCTGACCTCGGCGACAATGACGCTCACACAACTCAGCGATCTCGCCGACACGCGCATCGCGCAAAAGATATCGCAGTTGGCCGGGGTCGGGCTGGTCAGGGTGGGCGGCGGGAACCGCCTAGCGCTGCGAATCCAAGCCAATCTGCAGCAACTCGCTGCTTACGGGCTCAATATCGACGATCTGCGCACGACAATCGGCAACGCCAATGTCAACGGTCCGAAAGGGAACTTTGACGGGCCCAGCCGGGCGTATTCGATCAACGCGAACGACCAGCTGAAAAGCCCGTCCGATTACAATGATCTGGTGATCGCCTATCGCAATGGCGCGCCGGTTCGCCTGGCCGATGTGGCGAACGCGGTCGAGGGCGCGGAGAATGCCAAGCTCGCCGGCTGGATGAATAGCGAACCGGCGGTCATCGTAACCGTCCAGCGCCAGCCCGGCGCCAACGTCATCGACGTTGTCGACAGCATCCAGACGCTGTTGCCGCGGCTGCGGGCGGCGCTGCCGGCGCCGGTGGATCTCGTGGTGCTCAGCGACCGCACCGATACGATCCGCGCCTCAGTCAATTCGGTCCAGCTGGAGCTGGCGCTCGCGATTGTCCTGGTCGTCCTGGTGATCTTCCTGTTTCTCGGCAGCGCGTCGGGGACGATCATCCCGAGCCTGTCGGTGCCGCTATCGCTGGTCGGCACGTTCGGCGTGATGTACCTGGCGGGGTTCAGCCTCAACAATCTGTCGCTGATGGCGATGACGATCGCGGCCGGGTTTGTTGTCGACGACGCGATCGTCATGATCGAAAACATCGCGCGCTATATCGAAGGCGGCGAGACGCCGATGCGCGCGGCGTTGCGCGGCTCGCGCCAGATCGGGTTCACGATCATCTCGCTGACCGTCTCGCTGATCGCGGTGCTGATCCCGCTGTTGTTCATGCCCGATGTTGTCGGACGGTTGTTCCGCGAATTCGCGATAACCCTGGCGGTGACGATCGTCATTTCGGCGGTGGTGTCGCTGACCCTGGTGCCGATGATGTGCGCCCGGCTGCTGCACCGCCGTTCACGCGAGGAAACCTCGCGGTTCGCCCGTCTTACGCAACGCTGGCTTGCCTCTTCCATCAACTGGTACGGAAGGAAGCTGAACTGGGTTCTGGACCACCAGAACCTCACGCTGCTGGTCGCGGTCGCGACGTTGGGGCTGACCGTTTTCCTCTACGTGGTGATCCCAAAGGGGTTCTTTCCGGTGCAGGACACCGGCCTCATCCAGGGCATTACCGAAGCCTCCCCGGGCATATCGTTCGCGGCGATGGCCGAGCGTCAGCAGGCGCTCGCCGCGGCCGTCCTCGGCGATCCCGATGTCGCAAATCTTTCGTCGTCGATCGGAGTTGACGGCACCAACACGACGCTCAACGGCGGCCGCATGCTGATCAACCTGCGTCCCCGCAGCGAGCGCCGCGCCAGCGCGGGTCAGATCATTCTCCGACTGCGGGACCGGGCTGCCGGGATCGGCGGCATTACTCTGCACCTGCAGCCGGTGCAGGATCTGACGATCGACGCTACGGTCGGCAGCGGCCAGTATCAATTCGCGGTGCAGGACGCTAACCCTGACGAGCTCGCCTTATGGGTACCGCGCCTCGTCGAGCGGCTGCGCCGGATTCCGCTGATCGAGGACGTCTCCACCAGCGCCACGCAAAGCGGGCTGGCGGCTTTTGTTCAGATCGACCGCGCGACCGCCGCCCGCTTCGGGATCACACCGGCAACGATCGACAACGCACTGTATGACGCGTTCGGCCAGCGCATCGTCTCGACAATCTTCACCCAGTCGAACCAGTACCGGGTGATCCTCGAAGCCGACCCGGGCGCGCGGCAGTCGCTGGAATCGCTAGGCGCGATCTATCTGCCGTCCTCCACCGCACGGAATGGACAGGTGCCGTTGTCGGCGATCGCGCGGGTCGTCGAGCAGACCGCGCCGCTTTCGATCAGCCATCTCGGCCAGTTTCCGTCGGCGTCGATCTCGTTCGATCTCGCTCCCGGCGTTGCGCTCGGCGAGGCCGTTAACGCGATCCGCGAGGCACAGCGCGATCTCGGGCTGCCGGCGAGCATGGTCATGAAATTCCAGGGAGCCGCGCTCGCGTTCGAGGCAGCCCTCGGCGACGAAATACTGCTGATCCTGGCGTCGATCGTCACGATGTATATCGTGCTGGGGGTGCTCTACGAGAGCTACATCCATCCGATCACCATTTTGTCGACGCTGCCGTCGGCGGGGTTCGGCGCGTTGCTGGCGCTGATTGTCGAGGGCAGCGAGCTGACGATCATCGCCGTGATCGGCATCATCTTGCTGATCGGCATCGTCAAGAAGAACGGCATCCTGATCGTCGATTTCGCGCTGGACGCGCAGCGCGAACAGGGACTATCGCCGCGCGACGCGATCTTCCGCGCGTCGCTGTTGCGCTTTCGCCCGATCATGATGACCACGGCGGCCGCCTTGTTTGGCGCGTTGCCGCTGATGCTCGGCAGCGGCACCGGATCGGAGCTGCGCCATCCGCTAGGCGTTACAATTGTCGGCGGGCTCATCGTCAGCCAGATACTGACGCTGTTCACGACGCCGGTGATTTATCTCGCCTTTGACCGGTTCGGTCGTGCGGCCCGGCGACGCTTCGGGCACTTGTTCAACCCGGACGAAGCGGTCCAGTGAGCTCGACGGCGAGCTTTTCGGCCATCTTCATCCGGCGTCCGGTCGGGACGACGCTGCTGACGCTTGGGCTCGCGCTGGCCGGCTTCGCCGCGTTTTGGCGGCTGCCGGTGGCGCCGCTGCCGCAAGTCGATTACCCGACGATCGTGGTTAGCGCCCAGATGGCCGGCGCGAGCCCGGAGACAATGGCGACGAGTGTGGCAACCCCGCTCGAACGGCATCTCGGGGTCATCGCGGATGTCACCGAGATGACCTCATCGAGTACAGTCGGCTCGACCCGGCTCACGCTGCAATTCTCGCTCAGCCGCGATATCGAGGGGGCTGCGCGCGACGTGCAGGCAGCGATCAACGCGGCGCGCGCCGACCTGCCTGCGACCCTCAGGAGCAATCCGACCTATCGCAAGGTCAACCCAGCCGACGCGCCGATTATGATCCTGTCGCTGACCTCCAACACGCGCACACGCGGCCAGATCTATGACGAAGCGTCGATGATCCTGGTGCCGGCCCTGTCCCAGATCGACGGTGTCGGACAGGTCACGATCGGCGGCGGCGCGGCGCGCGCCGTGCGTATCGAGATCGACCCGGCGCCGCTGTTCCATCACGGCATCGGTCTCGAGGACGTCCGCGCGGCGATCGCGGCGGCCAACGCCCACAGCCCGAAAGGCGTCGTCGAGGACGGCGCACGGCGCTGGCAGCTTTACGCCAACGACCAGGCAACCACGCCGGACGACTATAAGCCGCTGGTGATCGCCTACCGCAACGGCGCGCCGGTCCGTCTCAACGACGTTGCAAAGATCGACGAGGGACAGGAAAGCAGGCGCAATGTCGGTCTGTCGAACGGCAGACCAGCGGTACTGGTCATTTTGCACCGGCGACCCGGGGGCAATATCATCGACACCGTCGACCGGGTGACCGGAATACTGCCTCAGCTCCGGGCCGCGCTGCCGAGCGATATCGACCTCACCGTCGCGCTCGATCGCAGCACGACAATCCGCGCATCGCTGCACGAGGTCGAGATCACGCTAATCATCGCGGTCGTGCTGGTGATCCTCGTCGTGTTCCTGTTTCTGCGCAACGCGCGCGCGGCGCTGATCCCGAGCGTCGCAGTGCCGGTATCGCTGCTCGGCACGTTCGGCGCGATGCACCTGCTCGGCTACAGCCTCAACAACTCCTCTCTCATGGCGCTGACGATCGCAACCGGATTTGTGGTCGATGACGCGATCGTCGTGCTTGAAAACGTGACGCGGCATGTCGAGGCCGGAATGGGCCGCATCGAGGCCGCGTTGCGCGGCACGCGCGAGATCGCCTTCACGGTCGTCTCGATGACTTTGTCGCTGATCGCGGTGTTCGTGCCGATCCTGCTGATGCCGGGGCTGATCGGCCGGATATTTCGCGAGTTCGCGGTGGTGCTATCGGTCGCAATCCTGATCTCGATGATCGTTTCGCTGACCGTGACGCCAATGATGTGCGCCTATTGGGCCACCAATCGGCCGGAGAGGCGGTCGCGATGGAATGCCGCGAGCGACCGGATATTCGCGGCGATGCTCGGCTTTTATGGACGCACCCTGGCAGCGGCGCTTCGCCATCCGGCGCTGGTGCTGAGCGCGCTGGCGGTTGTCGTCGCGCTCAATATTTATCTCTTCGTCGTGATCCCGAAGGGGCTGTTCCCGCAGCAGGACACCGGACGTCTCGTGGGTGGCATCAGGGCCGATCAGAGCGCCTCGTTCGAGATGATGCGTGGCAAGCTGACACAGCTCATCCGCATCCTCGGCGACGATCCGGCGATCGCCAGCGTCACCGGCTTTACCGGCGGCGGGCGGACAAACTCCGGGTTTGTCTTCATCGCGCTGAAACCGCTGGCCGAGCGCGGCGTCTCGGCCGCCGAGGTCGTCGCGCGCCTGCGGCCCAGGCTCGCTCAGGTAGCAGGCGCACGCCTGTTTCTGCAGCCGGTGCAGGATATTCGTGTCGGTGGACGGGAGTCTTTCGCCCAGTACCAGTACACCTTGCAGGCCGATGATCTGCACCAGCTCTATGAATGGGAGCCGCGCATCACGGCCGCGCTGGAGCAGCTGCCGGAACTGACCGACGTCAATTCCGATCAGCAGCAGGGTGGGCTGGAAACCAGGCTGGCGATCGACCGCGCGACCGCCGCGCAACTCGGCGTGACCGCGCGCCAGATCGACAACACGCTCTATGATGCGTTCGGCGAACGGGCTGTTTCGACGATCTACACCACGCGAAACCAGTACAAGGTCGTCATGGAGGCTCCGCCGCAATACTGGGGGAACCCCGATGCACTGAGCAGGATTTTCGTCAGCACCGCCGGCGGGATCAAGGGAACGCAGGCGACCAACGCGATAACGGACACCGTCACTACGGCCGGCGATGCAGGCGCGGATGACCCGTCGTACGATGCGCAGGCCGTGCGCAATCGGGCGACGAATGCGATCGCGAATAGCGGGCGCGGCGCCGCCTCGACCGGTGCGGCCGTCAGCACAGCGCCGGAACGGATGGTGCCGTTATCCGCCATCGCCCACTTCGAAACCGATCACGCCCCGATCGCCGTCAATCACCAGGGGCTGTTCGCGGCGACGACGATTTCATTCAACCTTAAGCCGGACGTCTCGCTCGGCGAAGCGACCCGCGCCATCGACGACGCAATCCTGCGCATCGGGGTGCCGGCCACGATCGTCGGCACGTTCGAAGGCACGGCACGGGCCTTTCAGTCGTCGCTGCGGACCCAACCGCTGCTGATCCTCGCGGCGCTTGTCATCGTCTACATCGTGCTCGGCGTGCTTTATGAGAGCCTTATCCACCCGATCACAATACTGTCAACGCTGCCCTCGGCGGGAGTCGGGGCGGTGCTGGCGTTGCTGCTGTTCGACACCGAATTCAGCATCATCGCGCTGATCGGCGTCATCCTGCTGATCGGCATCGTCAAGAAAAACGCGATCATCATCATCGACGTCGCGCTCAGCGCCGAGCGAGGTCAGGGCCTCGAGCCGCGCGAGGCGATCTATCGTGCCGCGTTGTTGCGGTTCCGTCCGATCATGATGACAACGGCCGCTGCAATGTTCGGCGCCGTTCCTTTGGCGATCGGGTTTGGCGAGGGATCGGAACTGCGCCGGCCGCTCGGCATCGCGATCGTCGGCGGGTTGTTCGTCAGCCAGGTACTGACGCTGTACACGACGCCGATCGTCTACCTCTACCTCGATCGATTGCGTTTGCGCGGGCGGCATGGCTGGCTCGGGGCGCTCCGCAGCGTCGACCAGGCGGGCGATTGATCCGATTGTCCACGGGATGGTCGAAAAGGGGCACTCGAAGAAGAGTTCAACTCACCTGATCGAGCAGGGCGGCGATGGCGCCGCGCAGATCTCTCGGCCGGTACGGCTTGCGCAAAACCGGGCCTTGCAGATCGGCATCGCGATTGGCGCGCACGAGGTTGGCGAAACCCGTCGCGTAGAGGATTTGCAATCGGGGGCGCAGCGCGCGGGCGGCATTGGCCAAGTCGATCCCATCGAGCCGTCCGGGCATGACGACATCGGTGAACAGGACGTCGATCTGCAAATCCGGATGCGCCGATAGCAGCCGGTACGCGTCGTCGCCGCTGGCGGCCTCGATGGCCCGGTAGCCGGCACCCTCGATCACTGCCAGCGCGACCTCGCGCACATCGCGATCGTCCTCGACGACAAGGATGGTTTTTACCGGCTCGATCATCTACCCAGCACCAGCGATCTCTGGAAACGGCGCGGGTGCGAGGTTTGCTCCCGGCCATCGGGGAAATTTGGTTTATCGCGACAATTGATGCACGCGCGCAACGCGCATCGGCGGGTGCGCACATCGAAAAGGCAGATTATGCACGGTTGGAACGCCCGGCAATACCTTCAGTTCTCGGATGAACGCACCCGGCCTGCCGTCGATCTGCTCGCGCAAATCGAGCTTGCGGCACCGCGGCGGGTTGTCGACCTTGGCTGCGGTCCCGGCAACAGCACGGCGCTGCTGCAAGAACGCTGGCCCGAAGCCGCTTTCGAGGGGCTCGAACTCCTCGCCGGACATGCTGACGACGGCGCGCCGCCTCCATCCCGCGATCGATTTCGTTCTCGGTGACATCGCCGCATGGTCACCTGCCGAGCGCTACGATGTCGTTTTTTCGAACGCGGCGCTGCAGTGGGTTGGAAACCACGCCGAGCTGCTTCCGCGTCTTATCGCCGCGGTAAAGCCGGGCGGCGCGCTGGCCGTGCAAATGCCGCGCAACCACGATTTCGTGACGCATGCGCTGATGCGCCAGGTCGCCGCCGAAGGGCCCTGGCGCGAGCGGCTCGCGGGCGCGCGCGACCCCTCTCCGGTGAGGCCGCCGGAATTCTATTACGACAGCCTCGCGCCACTGAGCCACCGCATGGTCCTGTGGGAGACCAACTACATTCAGATTATGGACGGGGTTGAAGCGATCATCGCCTGGTTGCGCGGCACCGGACTCGGTCCATTCCTCGGCCGGCTCGATCCCGGCGAGCAGCGGCAATTCTTGGAGCGCTACGAGCGACTTCTGGCCGACGCCTTTCCGTCGCAAGCCGACGGCAAGATCCTGCTGCCCTACCCGCGGCTGTTCTTCGTCGCGACACCGCGCTGATCGATATCATGTTTCAGGAGAATGTCAGCTCGGCGTCGCCAAGCGGCGCGAAATAGATCTCGACATCGGCATCGCAGACTTCGTTGAGGCTCGGCGGGCGCCAGCGCGGGTGCTGGTCCTTGTCAACCACGACCGCTCGCACCCCTTCATAAAAATCATGCCCTGCCATGAAATGCTGCGTCAGCCGGTATTCGAGCGCGAGCGCCTGTTCGAGGTCGTAGCCGCGCCCGATGATAAGCTGCCGGAGCGTGACCTTGAGGCTGGTCGGCGACTTGGTGAGCAGCCCAGCGCGCGTTTCGGCCGCCCATTCACTGTCGGAGCCGCCCGAAGCCGCCTCGCGTGTAAGCTCGTCTAGGATCGCCTCGACCGTTTCCGCGGCGAAACAGCGGTCGATTGCGGCCCGACGCGCGGCAAGCGGCGGTTCACCCGGATCGCCGACGAATAACGCCAGAAGCTGTTCGAGCTGCCCTCGTTCGGCGCCGTCGCGCCAGGCGAGGCCGGCAAGCGCCGCGACCAGGTCCGGCACGCGCTCGCGCGGCACGAAATGCGTCGCGAAGCCGCAATAAAGCGCCTCGGCAGGGCCTAGCCGCGCACCGGTCAATCCGAGATAGCGCCCGATATGGCCGGGGCAGAGATTCAGGAAACGCGTGGCGCCGACATCAGGAAACAGTCCGATTCCGGTCTCCGGCATCGCCAGCAGCGTCTTCTCGGTCGCAATCCGAAAGGCGCCGTTGACCGAAATCCCGACGCCGCCGCCCATCGTCACGCCGTCGATGATTGCGAGATACGGCTTCGGATAGCGATGGACGCGGCGGATCAGCTGATATTCCTCCCGGAAAAACACCGAGATCAGATCGCGTGCGCCGGCAATGCCGCGTCCGGCCTCATAGATCGCGCGCACGTCGCCGCCGGCGCAGAACGCGCGCTCGCCGGCGCCGCGCACCAGCACGGCGCGGACTGTCGGGTCCGCTTCCCAGGCGCGCAGCATCGGGTCGAAGCGACGATACATCCCGAGCGTGAACGCGTTGAGCGCCCGCGGCCGGTTCAACGTCACGGTCGCGACACCGCCCTCCCGACCGAACAGGATGTCGTCGGAAGCCAACGGGGGGCCAGGTAGAGCCACTCAGGCCGGTCCTTGCATCGCGCTATTAGCGCGGCGCCGCGGCGATGTTGCCGCCATCCACCGTCACGAACGACCCGGTCGTGCTGCGCGCCAGCGCGAGATACACAAACGCCTGCGCCACATCGTCGGCTGTCACCTCGTGGCCGAGCAGATTGCGCGACATGTACTGCGCCTCGGTGAGTCCGTACGCGGCCGCGCGCGATTTGATGTAGTCCGGTGTCATGATGCCGCTGCGAATGCCGTCGGCGTTGACCGCGTTCGAGCGAATGCCCTCGACGGCATATTCGAGGGCGTATTGCTTCATAAGGAACAGTGTCGCGGCCTTCGGCAGGCCGTAAGGGCCGGCGTTCGGTCCCTGGCTAATCGCTTGGCGTGACACGTTGAACAACAGGCACCCGCCGGTCTTCTGCGCTCGCATGATGCGCACCGCGTTCTGCGCGACCCATTGGTGCGCCCAGAAATTCAGCTCGAAGCTGTCGCGCAGCGTCTTGGCATCGACCTCGCCAATGCGGCCCTGCCACGCCGCGCCGGCGTTCGAGACGACGATATCGACGCCGCCGGCCCTTGCCGCGACCAGCTCGAACGCCTCGCGCACCGCCGCCGGATCGGTCACGTCGGCCACAACGCCGATCCCACCGAGCCTGCGGGCAGCATCCTCGACCCCGGTTTCGGCGCGGTCGATCAGCACGATCTCGGCGCCCTCCGCCCTCAGCGCCCGCGCCGTCGCGAACCCATTCGTCCCGGCCCCGCCGGTGACCAGCGCGATCTGGCCCGCGAGCGGCTTTTCGACGGCGCTGCCGAGTTTCGCCTGTTCGAGCGACCAGTATTCCATCTCGAACAATTCGGCCTCGGGAAGCGATTCGAACCGGCCGACCGCCTCGGCGTCGGTTACCGTCGCGACCCAGCTTTCGGCGAGATCGGCGGCGATCGCGGCGTCTTTCGCGCTGCGCCCGAGCCCGAATAGCCCCAACCCCGGAACCAGGATGACGCGCGGCGCCGGATCGAGTTCCTTGCGTTTCACGACAGCGGCGGCATTGTGGCGCTCGAAATAGGCGTGATACTCGGCGATGAACCGTGTGACGGCGTCGCGCGCCGCCTCGGCGAACGCATCGAGCCGGCCAGCCTCGGGCGGCGGCACGACGCAGGGATAGTTTTTCGTGCGGATCGTATGGTCAGGGGTGGCGACCCCTTCCAGCCCATAACGCGCCAGCTCGCTCCCATTGACCAAATTCAGTACGGCCGGACCGCCGCGAAAATCGAGCACGAAACGCTTGTAGAGGCCCGGCCGCCGCCGGATCCGGCAACGCGCAGGCGCCGCGCAGGATCGGCGCGACTTCGGCCGCATCCGCAACGTGCGCCGGCAAGGCTGCGGCGGCAAAAACCGATTTGCGGCCGCGCTGGAGGCGCTCCTCGGCGAGACTAACGATCGCGATCATGCGTTCATAGGCATCGCGGGCGGTGTCGCCGAAGCTGAAGACGCCGTGCTTCAGCAACACGAGGCCTTCGACAGCCGGACCGGCGTCGTAGATTTCGGCCGCCTTCTTCGCCAGCAGAAAGCCCGGCATGATGTACGGCACGATCCCGACACGCGGCCCGTACAGATCGGCGATGCGCTCGGCGGCGTCGGGCTGGTCGGCGAGGCTCAGCACCGCCGTCGCATGCGTGTGGTCGATGAACTTGTGCGGCAGAAAGGCATGCAGCAGCGTCTCGACCGACGGGTTCGGGGCGCCGGGGTCGAGCAGATTGGCGCGCTGGATGCGGACCATGTCCTCGTCCGACAGCGCATCGCGGTCGCGCAGCTTGCGCAGCGGGGCGAGCCGAACCGCCGGCAATCCAGCCGGCTCGATATTGCCCAGATCCCAGCCGCTACCCTTGACGCACAGCACCTCGGCCGGCTCGCCGAGCAGATCGGGCAAGGTCGTCTTGACCGAGGTATTGCCGCCGCCGTGCAACACCAGCCGCGGATCGCCGCCGAGCAGGCGCGACGTATAAACCCGCAGCGCCAGATCGCTTCCGACGCCGCTCTCGGCGTAGCGCGCGACGATCGACTCGGCATCGCGGTCCGACCACAGGCTCCGCATCTTTCGTCCTCCGGAAGCCACCTGCGGAGCTTATAGCACGACGCGAGAGTTCGGCGCGTTCACGAGACCCCGTAGGATGGGCTGACCCCGGCGCAGGTGGGGAAGCCCATGCTGTCGCGCGGCGGCGAAATGATGGGCCTCGCGGCGCTCAACCTATCTACGATGCAGCCTCAGCTCAATCCTCCGCCCGCACCTTGACATAAGACCCCGGCGCGTCCTCGATCGGCGTGAGCTTGCCATCGCCTGGATGGCGCGCCGGCACCTCGCCGCCGGCGTATTGCGAGACCCACAGCTCCCAGCTCGGCCACCACGAATCGGCCACCTGCGTCGCCCCGGTGAGCCATTCCTCCGGGGTCGGCGGGTTGCTGTCGTTGACCCAGTGCCCGTATTTGCTGCCCGGCGGGTTGACAACGCCGGCGATATGCCCCGAGGCGGACAAAACAAACCTGACCGGCCCGGAAAAAAGCTGCGTCGCCGCATAGGTCGAACGCCACGGCGCGATGTGGTCTTCGCGTGTCGACAACAGAAACGACGGCGTCTTTATCTTGCGCAGATCGAGCGGCACACCGCCCAATGTGATGCCGCCGGGTTTAACCAGCAGGTTCTCCTGATACATTTTGCGTAGATAAAAGCTGTGCATCGCCGCCGGCATGCGGGTCGAATCGGCATTCCAGTACAGCAGGTCGAACGGGAAGGGCTGCTTTCCGAGCAGATAGTTATTGACGACAAATGACCAGATCAGGTCATTGGCGCGCAGCATGTTGAATGTCGTATGCATGTCGCGGGCTTCGAGATAGCCCTTTTTGCTCATGCGCTGCTCCAAAGCCTGCAGCTGCTCCTCGTCGATAAACACGCTGAGTTCGCCGGCCTCCTGGAAATCGACCATCGTCACGAAGTAGGTCGCGCTCTTGATCCGGTTGTCGCGCTTGACGGCCATATAGGCGAGCGTTGCCGCGAGCAGCGTGCCGCCGAGACAATAGCCGATCACATTCGCGGCGCGCTCGCCGGTTGCCTGCTCCATCGCGTCGAGCGCGGCCAGCGGTCCCTCGCGCATGTAATCCTCGAAGGTCTTTCGGGCGAGCCGCTCGTCGGGGTTGACCCACGAGATCACGAATACCGTATGGCCCTGTCCGACCGCCCAGCGGATGAACGAGTTTCGCGGCCGCAGATCAAGAATATAGAACTTGTTGATCCACGGTGGCATAATCAGAAGCGGCCGCCGTTTGACGGTCTCGGTCGTCGGCGTATATTGGATCAATTGGATCAGGTCATTCTGGTAGATGACCTTGCCCGGCGTCGCCGCAACGTTCTCGCCGATCTTGAAAGCCGCCATGTCGGTCATGCTGATATGCAGCCGACCCTTGCCGCGCTCGAGATCGTCGAGCAGATTCTTCAGGCCGTTCAGCAGATTTTCGCCGCGGCTTTCGACTGTCGCGCGCAACACCTCCGGGTTGGTCATCACGAAATTCGATGGCGCCAGCGCGTCGACAAACTGCCTTGTATAGAAATCGACCTTGCGCGCGGTGCGCTCGTCGAGCCCTTCGACCTCGTTCACTGCGCCCTGGATCGAGCGCGCGGTCAGCAGATAGCTTTGCTTGATGAAGTCGAACAGCGCATTATCGCTCCACGCCTGATCGCGAAAGCGGCGGTCCTCGGGGGCCGGCTCGACGATCGGCTCGGCCACGCCCCCCAGAAGCCGCGTCGTCGTGCTCTGCCACAGGCGCAAATAGTCGTTCCACAGCGACATCTGCGCCCGCGCCAGGCGCGACGGGTCCGACATCAGCCGTGCCGTCATCTCGAAAAACGCGGCGCCGATCGCCATCGGACTGGCCATGCCAACCTCGCCGCCAGCCGCCTTCGCTTCGGCGCGCCAGGAAATCGGCGACCAGCCGCCCGCTCTTCTCCGCAATCTCGGCCAAATGCCGGGACAATTCGGCCTGATCCACCTCGTCTCCCCCGCCGCCTTCGCCCGCCGAGGCGGAACCGGTCCGGTTCTGTCCGGCTCCGGTGCGCCTTTCGGTTCGCGTGTCGCTCATTCCGCTTGCCCTTCGCGCCTCGGCGCTGACCTGTACAAAGATTTCAAATGTAGTGACGCGGTGCCGCCGATCGAATACACAGCCTGTGATCATGTCGAGTATCGCGCCGGTATCCGCCCAACGAGGGAGGTTCGCGCACGCCGCCCGCCTCGCCGTGCTGGTCGGGTGCGGCGTCGCCCTCGCGGGCTGCAACAGCGCGATCGAGACCGTGCGTTCGCTGAGGGGCATCAACAAGAACGATCCGGACCCGGCTACGGCCCCGTTCAGCGGAAACATGGCGGCGGCGGAGGCGGCGCCGTATCCCAATTTAGCCAGCGTGCCGCCGCCGCCAACCCGCGCGACCAGCGCCGCCGAACGGCAGAAATTGACCGAGAAACTGATTGCCGAGCGCGCCGCGGCACAGGCGTTCGCCAGCGCAGCGGCAACTGCGGCGCCGACCGCCGCCAAGGAGGCGGCTCCGGGCGCCGCATCCCAACCCTCGCCAAGCTCGGCCGGCCGGGCCGCGCCATCGCCCCAGCCAACAGCCGCGCAGGAGACCCCTCCCGCCACTGTATCCGAACCGCAGCCAGCCCCCGCTCGCACGGCCGCGGCGGCACCCCAGCCGACAGCCAAACCCCAATTGCCGCCGGCTCCGTTCCCCGTGGCCGCCAGGCCTGAACCACCCCCGGGCACAACGCACACCGCGGCGGCCGGCGAGGTGCAGAGCCGACACGCCAAGAACGCCAGCGAGCCGGACGAGGCCCCGCCCCGCGACTCGGAGTTGCGGATGCCGCAGGTTCGCTCGCTCCCCGAGCCGGACGCCCCGCGCCCGGCACCGGCGGCGCCGCGCCTTTCCCCGCTGCCGTTGCCGGCGCCCGCAGCGCTGCCGCCCGAAGCGATGGCCAGCGCAACCCCGCAGCCGCCCCCGTCGATACCCGAACTCGCCCCGATCCCACCACCTCCGGCGCCTTCCCTCGCGAACGGCGAACCGCCGCGCGCGCCCGCCGCGACCACGGTGGCAATGCTCGACGCACCCGACGCGGGCCAGATCGCGCAGGTCGCGGCCCGCTATCGGGAGAGCCTCGGATCAACGCCACCGCCGCGCGCCGTCCGCGTCATCGCTTACACCGCGCCGCCCACGCCGGGCGCCGACCCGCTTGGGGGATACCACGACGCGCTCGATCGTGCGCAGTCCATCGCAAAGGCACTCGCCGAGGCCGGCATCCCGGACAAAATGATCCAGCCCGAGGCCAAGCCGGCCACCGGTCCGATCGCCGCGGCACGGATCGAGATCCAATTCCTGCAGTGAGGATGGACCCCAACCGATGCAGCCAGCCCTGAAGATCGCCGTTGCCGGGCTCGGCACGGTCGGCGCCGCCACCGTTCAGCTGCTCGAACGCCAGGCCGAACCGGTCGGACTGCGCGCCGGGCGCCGAATCGTCGTCGCCGCCGCATCGGCCCGCGACCGGCGGCGCGATCGCGGCGTCGATCTCTCGGCGGTGCGCTGGTACGAGGACGCCGCGGCAATGGCCGCCGATCCGGAAATCGACGTCGTCGTCGAGCTGATCGGCGGCGCCGACGGGATCGCGCTCGATGTCGTCGAGGCCGCGCTTGGCCGCAACAAGCACGTCGTCACCGCCAACAAGGCGCTGATCGCCAAGCATGGACTGCGGCTCGCGCGGCGCGCCGAGGAGGCAGGCGTCGCGCTCGCCTTCGAGGCCGCGGTCGCCGGCGGCATCCCGGTCATCAAGACGCTGCGCGAGAGCCTCGCCGGCAATCGCGTATCGCGGATCTATGGCATCCTCAACGGCACGTCGAACTACATCCTGACGACGATGCGCCAGAGCGGGCGCGAATTCGCCGAGGTGTTGGCCGAAGCGCAGAAGCTCGGTTATGCCGAGGCCGATCCGAGCTTCGACATCGACGGCGTCGATGCCGCGCACAAGCTGGCGATCCTGGCGAGCCTCGCCTTCGGCCGGCCGATCGACGCCGACGGCGTCTACACCGAGGGCATCCGCCATGTGTCGCGGCTCGACATCGGCTTCGCCGACGAGCTCGGGTTTCGCATCAAGCTGTTGGGGATCGCCCGGCTGACCGAGCACGGGCTCGAACAGCGCGTGCATCCCTGCATGGTGCCGGCCGGCACCCCGATCGCCGCGGTCGAGGGGGTGTTCAACGCGGTCGTCGCCGAGGGCGATTTCGTCGGCCGGGTCGTCCTCGAAGGGCGTGGCGCCGGCGCGCAGCCGACCGCCTCGGCGGTTGCCGCCGACCTCGTCGATATCGCGGCCGGACGCCGCGTCGCGCCATTCGGGGTCCCGGCGGCGGCGCTGCGCACACTGCCCGGCGCGCCGATGGAACGCCACCAGGGCGCCTATTACATGCGGCTTATGGTGCTCGATCAGCCCGGCGTCATCGCCGATGTCGCGGCGGCGCTGCGCGATGAGCACGTCTCGCTCGAATCGATGATCCAGCGCGGCCGCGCCCCCGGCGAGGCGGTGCCGGTCGTGCTGACGACGCATATCACCGAAGAGGAAGCGATGCGGCGCGCGCTCGACCGGATCGCTGCGCTCGGCGCGGTGCTCGAACCGCCGCGCCTGATCCGCATCGAGGATTTCTGACCCTTCGGCGTCTGCCCGGCCCATCCTGGTTCACAACCGAGCGGTCCGGCCGCCTTCGCCATGGGTCATCCGATCGGGCTTAGCCTTTATCGCGGCCGGGTATGTTCATATATGTGAAACACGCCGACCGGCTCAGTCGAGGTGCCGATGCTGACGACATGCCCGGAAACGGATCGTTTCCACGAGGAATGCGGAGTTTTCGGGGTTTACGGGCATCAAGACGCGGCCGCGCTGACCGCGCTCGGGCTGCACGCACTGCAACATCGCGGGCAGGAGGCAGCCGGCATCGTCGCCTATGACGGTGACCAGTTCAGCGCACACCGCGGCCCAGGTCTGGTTAGCGACAATTTCAGCTCGAAGGACGTCATCGCGCGTCTCCCAGGCGCTACGGCAATCGGTCACGTCCGCTATGCGACGACCGGAGAGGTCGCGCTGCGCAACATCCAACCGCTATTCGCCGATTTCGATTTCGGCGGACTGGCGATCTGCCACAACGGCAATCTGACGAATTCGTACCAGCTGCGCCGGCAGCTGGTACGGCGCGGCAGCATCTTTCAATCCACCAGTGACACCGAGGTCATCGTTCATCTGATCGCGACTAGTCTCAAGGAGACCGTCGTCGATCGCCTGACCGACGCGCTGCGCCAGGTCGAGGGAGCCTATTCGCTGGTCGCGCTGTCGCAGGAGGCGCTGATCGGGGTGCGCGACCCGCTCGGCGTGCGCCCGCTGGTGCTTGGCCGCCTCGGCGAGGCGTGGATCCTTGCGTCGGAAACCTGCGCCTTCGACATCATCGACGCGGAATTCGTGCGCGAGATCGAACCCGGCGAGATCGTGATGATCGGCGCCGACGGCGTGCGCAGCGTCAAGCCGTTCGCGCCGGAGCCGCAACGCCTCTGCGTCTTCGAGTACATCTATTTCGCGCGGCCCGACAGCGTCATCGAGGACCGCAGTGTCTATGAGGCGCGCAAGCGCATCGGGCGCGAGCTGGCGCGCGAATGGCCGGTCGAGGCCGACGTCGTCGTTCCCGTCCCCGATTTCGGGCGTGCCGGCGGCGCTCGGCTATGCTGCCGAATTGGGCATTCCGTTCGAGCTCGGGATCATCCGCAACCACTATGTCGGGCGCACCTTCATCGAGCCGACCGACCAGATCCGCCATCTCGGCGTGCGCCTCAAGCACAACGCGAACCGCGCCGACCTCGAAGGCAAGCGGGTCATTCTGGTCGACGATTCGATCGTGCGTGGCACGACCTCGATGAAAATCGTCGACATGGTGCGCAACGCCGGCGCGCGCGAGGTGCATATGCGCATATCGAGCCCGCCGACTAGCTTTCCGTGCTTCTACGGCATCGCCACGCCGTCGCGCGAGCAGCTTCTGGCCTCGCGCTTCGACCCGGACCAGATGGCCCGGCATATCGGCGCCGACAGTCTGGCGTTTGTGTCGATCGACGGGCTTTACCGTGCAGTCGGCGAGAAGGGGCGCGACAGGCTTGCCCCGCGCTTCTGCGATGCCTGCTTCACCGGCGATTATCCGATACGCCCGGCCGACGCCGATGAGGGCAAGGTTTCCGTACAGCTGTCGCTGCTGACCGAACCGGCGTGAGTACCGCGGCCGAGCGCCGCGAGCAGCGTCTTCACCGGTTCTTCGAGATAACTCTGCTGCTCAAGGCGACGTTCGCCGCGGGCGAGATCGTCGCGGCGATCGGTATCTATGTCGCCCCGCTCGACGCGGTCTCCGATTTTGTCGGGGCGATCACGCAGGCCGAACTGGCCAAGCATCCGCATGACTTCATTGCCGCGCATCTCGTCGACTGGGCACAAAACCTGTCGGTTGGCACACAGCATTTCGTCGCGCTCTATCTGCTGAGCCACGGCGTTGCCAAATTGTGGGTGATCGTCGGCCTCTTGCGCGAGCGTCTCTGGTATTATCCGGTCGCGCTCGTCGTGTTCACGCTGTTCGTCGTGTACCAGATCCACCGGTATGCATTGACGCATTCGGTGTCGCTGCTGCTGATCACGGCCGTCGATCTCGTCGTGATCTGGCTGACTTGGCACGAATACCGGTATCTACGCGGACTGCGACGCCAGACAGTCTGACCGGAAACCCGTGCGGAATCCCGGCCCAAGCGGTGATGTGAACCGCCGCCGCGGTGTCTTGTTTTCAGAATAACGTCCTCTCTCTCCAGCCATTCCGGAACCTATGGCCGATCAGACATTCCCGGCGGCGGTCGGCCCCGCGGCGCCCGCGCAGCCGATCCGGATCATTTTCGGGGCGCTGATGCTGGTCATGCTGCTCGCGTCGCTCGACCAGACGATCGTCTCGACGGCGCTGCCGACGATCGTCGGCGAGTTCGGCGGGCTGGCGCATCTGTCGTGGATCGTCACGGCATACCTGCTCGCGACAACGATCGTGACGCCGCTTTACGGCAAGCTCGGCGATCTGTTCGGCCGCAAGATCGTCCTGCAATCGGCGATCGTGGTGTTTCTCGCGGGATCGGCGCTGTGCGGCCTGAGCCACTCGATGGGTGAGCTGATCGCATTTCGCGCGGTGCAGGGGCTCGGCGGCGGCGGTCTGATGGTGACGACGATGGCGGTGATCGGCGACATCGTCACGCCGCGTGAACGCGGACGCTATCAGGGGCTGATCGGCGGGGTGTTCGGCGTCTCGACTGTGCTCGGGCCGTTGATCGGCGGCTATTTCGTCGAGCATCTGACGTGGCGCTGGATTTTCTACATCAACCTGCCGCTCGGCCTGCTCGCGATCCTGGTCATCGGCTGGGCCTTGCGCGCGCAGCGGGCGCGCCGCCGGGCGGTACTCGACATTCCCGGTGCCGCGCTGCTCGCGGTCGCATTGACCGCGCTGATCCTGTTCACCAGTCTGGGCGGCAGCACATTTCCGTGGGCTTCCCCCGAGATTATCGCGATGATCGCGGCGAGCCTTGCCGCGCTGGCGGGCTTTATCTACATCGAGCGGCACGCCGTCGAGCCGATCCTGCCGCTGCGGCTGTTCCGCAACCGTATCTTCGTGGTTTCCTGCGCGGTCGGGTTTATCGTCGGCCTCGCGATGTTTGGTGCCGTCACCTACATGCCTCTTTATCTACAGGTCGTAAAAGGGGTGGCGCCCGCGACGGCCGGGCTGCAGCTGACCCCGATGATGGCCGGGATGCTGGTCACCTCGATCACCAGCGGCCGGATCATCAGCCGCATCGGGCGGTATCGCACCTTTCCGATCGCCGGCACGGCAATCGCGACCGTCGGCCTCGCGCTGCTTTCGACACTGGATACCGACACCAGCACCTGGGCGGCATCCGGCTACATGCTGGTGCTCGGGCTCGGGCTCGGGATGGTAATGCAGGTGCTGGTGCTGGCGGTACAGAACGCGGTCGATTACGCCGATCTCGGCGTCGCCACCTCGGGGACGACGCTGTTCCGCTCGATCGGCGGCTCGGTCGGCGTTTCCGCCTTTGGCGCAATCTTCACCGCCGGCCTCGCCGCGCGTCTCGCAGGCGCGTTGCCGGGCGGGGAAACGCTGCCGACCGCGACCGAACCCGCCGCGATCCACGCTTTGTCACCGGCGCTGCGTGCGGTCTACGCGCAGGCGGTCACCGCAGGGCTGCATCCGGTGTTTCTTGACCGCCGCCTGCGTCTCAGCGATCGGATTCCTGCTGGCCTGGTTTCTCGAGGACGTGCCGCTGCGCGGCCCGGCCCGCGCCGAAACGATCGGCGAGAGCTTTGCGATGCCGCGCGACGCTACATCGCTCGAAGAACTCGAACAAATCGTCAGCAGGCTGCAACAACGCGAAAACCGCTGGCAGGTCTACCGCACGATTGCCGAAGCGGTCGGCGTTGCGCTCGCTCCGGATGAGATCTGGCTGCTGGCCCGGCTTTGCCGCGCCGGGCGGCCGCTCGGCAAAGAACCGGCGCTCGGCCGCGACCGCTTCGCCGTCCTCGGCCGCGGCTTGGTGAGAGAGGAAATGGCTGTGCGCGGCCCCGATGGGGCGCTGGCACCCTCGCCGCGCGGTCGCGACCTGTTCGAGCGCATGGTCGCGGAGCGCCGCGCCCGGCTGGCGCAGATTCTCGCCCGCTGGACCCCGGAGGAACATGAAGAGGTGCGCGCAATGCTCGACCGTCTCGCGCAGACCCTGATGGCCGACCCGCCTGCGGTGCCGGAGGGGCGGGGAGCGGCGGGATGGAAAGCCCGCGCAACCGGCAATTCGGCGTGACGGACGCCGCCGCCGGGACGGGCCGGCTGCCCGGTAAGGTGGCGCTGATCACCGGCGCCTCGCGGGGCATCGGGGCGGCGGTCGCTGAGCGTTTCGCCTCTGAGGGCGCGCATGTCGTGCTCGTCGCGCGCACGGTCGGCGGCCTCGAAGAACGCGATGACGCGATCCGGGCGGCGGGCGGCAGCGCGACGCTGGTGCCGCTCGACCTGCGCGATTTCGTCAAGATCGACGAACTCGCCGCAGCGCTGTACCAGCGTTACGGAAGGCTCGACATCCTGGTCGGCAACGCCGCGCGGTTCGGCACGTTCACTCCGATGCCGCACGTCACGCCGCAGGAATGGGGCGAGATCCTCGACCTCGACCTGACCGCCAACTGGCGGCTGATCCGGGCGATGGACCCGCTCCTGCACATGGCTCCCGCGGGCCGCGCTATCTTTGTCACGAGCCGGCTGGCGCGCGACGCACCGCCCTATTACGGGGTCTATGCCGCTGCCAAGGCCGGGTCTCGAAACGATGGTGCGCATCTACGCCGGCGAGGTCGCGCGCACCGCGGTGCGCGTCAATCTGATCGACCCCGGCGCTGTCCGCACGCGGCTGCGGGCCGCGATCTTTCCGGGCGAGGACCCGGCCGGGCTGCCCGCTCCGGAGAGCGTGACCGGCGCCTTTGTCGAACTTGCGGCTTCCGAATGCACGCGCAACGGCGAGATCGTCGAGATCGGGGCGATTGACTCCAGCTCGTAGGCGGAAATGCCTCCAGCCCGCGGGGAAGCGGTTTCCGCCGCCCCGGCGCTCGCCGGCTCACCCTTCCCCGATCGCGGCAAGCGCGGCGCGGTCACGCAGTTCGATCCGGTGCGCACTCGGGATGTCGATGACGCCGTTGCGTTTGAACCCCGACAGCACGCGGCAGACGGTCTCGATCGTCAGCCCGAGATAATCGGCGATGTCGGTGCGTGACATCGGCAGATCGAGCGCGCGGCTTGCGTCGCGCCGCTCGAACATGTCGATGAGGAACGTCGCGACCCGTTCGGGCGCGCTCATCCGCCCCAGCATCAGCATGCGGATCTGCGCGTTCGCGAGATCGCACAACGTCGTCTCGCGCAGATAGCGGGCCAGCTTCGGATTGTCGTCGATCAGCCGCTCGGTGGCCCGCCGCGGAAAACGCATGATGACGGCATCGGTCACCGCCTCGGCCGAGAACAGGCGTTCGGGTAGGCTGTCAAGCCCGAAGCAGTCGCCGGCGAAATGAAATTCGGCGATATGGCGGCGCCCGTCGGCCATCAGCTTGCAGACGCGAACCGCGCCGGACACCACCTTGAACCAGCAATCGGCCCGGTCGCCCTCGGCGAAAATCTCGTCGTTGCGCGCATGGCGACGGCGCGTGCCGATCTGCTCGAACGCCACAAGCGCATCGAGCGTGGCCGAGTGCGCCAAGCCGCCGCCCGAGCCGGAGCGGTCGAGCGCATCGCCATAGCCGGCGCCGGTGAACTGTACGTACATGGCTCACTCCATCCTGCCGCGTGACCTGGAGAATGGCCGGCACGCGCGGCGAGCGATATCAGGAGTGCTCCGTAAGGGATTTCCCTAATAGCGGCCGAGGTGACGACTTGGGGCTGCGCGGCGCTTCTATGCCCTCCGCTCTGCTCTCGGTTCGCTCGTCGCGCCGAGGCTTTTCGCCGCGCACCCGTGCCAGCAGGCTCGATCCGATCGTGTCGGTTACGCCATGCGCGAAGACCGAGCCGGCAATAATCGCGGTCGCGACCGCGTACAGGTGGTCGGCCGCGGTTTCGCGCAGCGCCATCACCGCGTAAAACAACGTGCCGATCCCGATCGGCCCGAACCACCCGATGAACAGCGCGCTCGGCCAATCCGGTACCGCCCGCAGCCACGGCTTGATCGCGAGCAGCATCGGAATGCGCCGGATCAGCAGGACCAGAATGACCGCGAGCATCAGCGGCCACCCCATCCGATACCAATCGTCGAACGGCAGCGTCATGCCGAGCAGGACCAGCAGCGGTAGCTGAAAAATTTCCGCAAGGGCGTGATTGAAGCTGATCGGCCGCGCATGATGCTCCTCGCCGATCGCCGCGCTCAGCGCCAGCCCGGCGCCGAAAACGCCGAATATGCCGTCCATGTCGAGGAGCTTGAGGCCGGTGACCGTTGCGAACGCCAACGCGGTCGTGGCGCTGATGAGGCTCAATGTTGCGCCCCACCCCCCGACCGCCCACACCATCAGCTTGCCCATCACCCAGCCAAACACGGCGCCGAGCGCCAGGGCGGCTAGTAGTTCCCACCCGATCAGATAGGCGAGATCGGCCCAGCCTCGGGCCTGCTCCCGCGCGACCATCCACAGGGCGATCGTCACGAACAGAAAGGCGAGCCCGTCATTGCCGGCGCTGTCCGCCGAAATCAGATGCCGCACGTTCTCGGGCACGTTCTCCTCGGCCGATTCGGACGTGACGATCGCCTGCGCCAGAACCGGATCAGTTGGCGTAGCGATGGCCGCGAGCAACACCAGGGTCAGCACCGGGAGCGGCAAGGTTACGATCAGCGCCGCGACGCTCAATCCCCACATCAGCGGCAAGCCGATCAGCAGGATGATCGCGACATCGCGCAAATGCCGCCGCACCCACGGCCAGCCGACGCGCAATGTTCCGGTAATGATAGCAATAGCGAGCGTCAGCCGGGACAGTTGTTCGAGCAGCGCCGGCTGGTTATCGGTGAGATTGCCGACGCTGACCCAGCCGAGAACATGGGGACCGAATACGGCCCCGGCGGCGACGGCGAACATCGGTTCCGAGGCGATAAAACGGTTGCTGAGCGCCTTCGATACCAGCGCCAGGGCGAGCACCGTCGCCATGCACAGAAAAAGGATGAGATTGAAGCTGGTGATGCGATCCATGACCAAGTGAACGGGTTTGTCGCGGCTGGTTCCGCCGGGCCGCAGCGCAGGCCGGGGTGGCGCGGCCGCCGCGGAGGCACTAGATTTCCGAGACCCGCCGACGCGGCGCCGCTCCGCGGGTTTTACGCGCGTCGCCGGTTGCGTGCGGAGCGCCTCGCCGCTGTTGGAACTTTCCGTGGATGTGCCTGCCCCGATGACCTCTCTGCCCGCCTCTGTCGGAGACACGTTGAGCCTGCTCGGCAGCGCCGACTATGTCGCGGACCGTTCGCTCGCCACCGCGGTGCACCTCGCGCTGCACCTGAAGCGCCCGCTGTTCCTTGAGGGCGAGGCCGGGGTTGGCAAGACCGAGATCGCCAAGGTGCTGGCGACCGCGCTCGGGCGCCGGCTGATCCGCCTGCAATGCTATGAGGGGCTCGACGTCGCCTCGGCCGTCTACGAGTGGGACTACGCCCGCCAGATGATCGAGATCCGGCTCGCCGAGGCGGCCGAGGAGGATCGCGGCGAGATCGAGAGCACGATCTTCTCCGACCGCTTTCTGATCAAGCGGCCGCTATTGCAGGCGCTGGAACCCGAACTCGGCGGCGCGCCGGTGCTGCTGATCGACGAATTGGACCGCACCGACGAGCCGTTCGAGGCCTATCTGCTCGAACTCCTGTCCGACTTCCAGGTCACGATCCCGGAGATCGGCACGATCCGGGCCGAGCATCCGCCGATCGTCGTCATCACCTCGAACCGCACCCGCGAGATCCACGACGCGCTGAAGCGGCGTTGCTTCTATTACTGGGTCGATTACCCCGATGCCGCGCGCGAGATGGAAATTCTGAAGCGCAAGGCCCCGCGCGCCGGCGAAAACCTGTCGCGCGAGGTCGTCGCGTTTGTCCAGAAACTGCGCCAGGCCGATCTGTTCAAACTGCCCGGCGTCGCCGAGACGATCGACTGGGCCGACGCGCTGATGCAATTGGACGTGCTCGAACTGACCCCCGAGGCGATCAACGACACGCTCGGCGTATTGCTAAAATACCAGGACGACATCGCCCGCATCCAGGGCAGCGAGGCTGCCAAGCTGCTGGCGCAGGTCAAGGCGGAGATCGCCGCGGCGCCGCGCGATCACTGAAAAAGGCGCGTTCACGAGGAAGGCGCAATGCCTGATAAACGACACACGACCAAGCAGTTTGGTGACGCCGGAGAGATGCTGGTCATAGCTGAACTGACCTTGCACGGGGTGCCGGCACTAAAGGCACCGGATATGTGGCCGGGTTGCGATGTGATCGCGTGGCTGAATGGGGAATTCTCACAGCGAATTTCGGTAAAGACACGCACTTATAGTGAGAAAACGAATTTAATCCGATATCACGCCAGCGATAACTTCGAATGGCTTGCGATCGTTCTACTACCGATAAATACTCCGGAGCATGAGCGTAACTTTATCACGCCGGACATTTTCATCGTGCCGCGCAAGATTGCAGATCAACGGGCGACATTACAAAGCACACATTGGAATTCCAATCCCGAGAAGCAAACGGCGTCAGCATTTTGGGTTAGAAGCATTGACAAGCTGCCATCAAAGAATCCGCACGGCCTCGGTGATTATCGGAACAACTATACGCTTTCACCTTGATGTTCTCTTCTTACGGGCTCGCTTTCTCATCGTAAATAAATGAGCGACGCAGCCGCACAGCAAAAGCAGGGGAGTGACGGCCGGCTCGTCGCCAACATGATGCATTTCGCGCGCACGCTGCGCGCGGCTGGGTTGCCGATCGGCCCGGGCAAGGTGATCGACGCGGTCGATGCGGTCGCTTCGGTCGGCATCACCAACCGCAGCGATTTCTACTGGACCTTGCATGCGGTCTTTGTGAACCGCCCGGACCAGCGCCAGCTGTTCGATCAGGCGTTTCACGTCTTCTGGCGCAATCCCGAGCTGTTGAAAAAGATGCTCGCGATGGTGCTGCCGCAGATGAATGTCGAGATGCCGCGCGACGAGGGCGCCGAGATGATCCGGCGGCTCGCCGAGGCGCTGCATCCGCATCCAGCAGACGCGCGAAAGCCCGGAGGAGCAGGTCGAGATCGACGCGGCGATGACCTTCTCGGACCGCGAGCAGTTGCGCACGATGGATTTCGAGAAGATGTCGTTGGAGGAGCTGGCCCGCGCCAAGGCGGCGATCGCGCGGCTGCGGCTGCCGATCCACGACATCCCGACCCGCCGCTTCGCCCGCGACCCGCGCGGCGCCCGCGCCGACATGCGCGCGACATTGCGGGCGGCGTTGCGCTCGGGCGGGCTCCTCGAACTGAAGCGCAAGAGCCCGCGCCGCCGCCCGCCGCCGCTTGGTGGTGCTGTGCGACATTTCCGGCTCGATGAGCCGCTACAGCCGCGTCTTCCTGCACTTCATGCATTCGGTCACGAACGACCGCGACCGCGTCTTCACCTTCGTGTTCGGCACGCGGCTGACCAACATCACGCGGTTTCTGCGCTACCGCGATGTCGATGTCGCGCTCGACAAGGTGGCCGAGGCGGTGGCGGACTGGTCCGGCGGCACGCGCATCGGGCAGAGCGTGCGCGAGTTCAACCGCTACTGGTCGCGCCGCGTCTTGGGCCAGGGGGCAATCGTGCTGATGATCACCGACGGGCTCGATCGCGACGCCGGCACGGGATTGTCCCCCGAGATGGACCGGCTGCACCGCTCCTGCCGCAAGCTGATTTGGCTCAACCCGCTGTTGCGCTACGAGGGGTTCGAGCCAAGATCATTGGGGATGAAGGCGATGCTGCCGCATGTCGACGAGTTCCGTCCGGTGCACAATCTCGAAAGCCTGGAAACGTTGATCGATGTGATCAGCGAGGCGGCGACGCGGCAGAGCGCGGCGGCGATCGCGCGCGAAACCTTCGCCCCCCGTGACGAATGCTGAGGGAGCAACGATGAGCGACACCGCGGAAATCATGGAGCAGGCGGCGCGCTGGCGCGAAATCGGCAAGAAGGTCGCGCTGGCGACGGTGGTCAACACCTGGGGATCGTCGCCGCGGCCGATCGGCTCGAAACTGGCGGTCGACGACGAGGGCGCGTTTGTCGGCTCGGTGTCGGGCGGCTGCGTCGAGGGCGCGGTCGTCGAGGAGGCGCTCGCGGCGATTCGCGACGGCAAGCCGCGCCTGCTGGATTTCGGCGTCACCAATGAACAGGCCTGGGAAGTCGGTCTCGCCTGCGGCGGCAAGATCGAGATCTTTGTCGAGCGCGTCGAATGAAAGGGCGATTCCTCGATCGAGTCATCGCCGCCGGGCGCGAGGCGCGCTCGGTCGCGCTGGCGACCGACATCAAGAGCGGCGCGCAGCTTCTGCTCGACGGGGAGCGCGCAGAGGGCGACCTGCGGCTCGACGAGGCGGGCCTTGGCGCTGTGCGGGATGCGTTGCGCGCCGACCGCAACCGGCTGATCGACACCCCCGCCGGCCGCGTGTTCATCGAGGTGTTCAGCCCGCCGCGGCGCTGCTTCGTGATCGGCGCGGTACACATCGCACAGCCGCTGGTCGGGATGCTGTCGCTCGCGGATTACCAGGCGATCGTCGTCGATCCGCGCGAATCGTTCGCGACCGAGGCACGGTTTCCCGGCCTCGAACTCTCGACCGAATGGCCCGACGAGGCCCTGGAGCGGCTGAAGCCCGACCACCGCTCGGCGGTCGTGACATTGACGCACGATCCGAAGCTCGACGACCCGGCGCTGGCCGTCGCGCTGCGATCGGAATGCTTCTATGTCGGCGCGCTCGGCTCGAAGCGCACGCACGCCGCCCGCTGCGGCCGGCTCAAGGAAATGGGTTTCACCGAGGCCGACCTCGCCCGCATCCACGGTCCGATCGGCCTGTCGATCGGCGCGGTATCCCCGGCCGAGATCGCGGTGTCGATCCTGGCCCAGATGACCCAGGTGCTCCGCCAAGGCGAGAAGACGGAGCGACGTAGGGTCGGGCACCACGCATGAGCCATTCGCTCGCCGTCTCGTCGCCCGAACAAGCCGGGGAATACCGGCTGATCTACGCCGACCCGCCGTGGACCTTCTCGACGTATTCGCGCAAGGGCAAGGGACGCAGCGCCGAGGCGCATTACGACTGCATGTCGTTCGCCGACATCAAGGCATTGCCGGTCGCGGACTGGGCGGCGCCGGATTGCGTGCTGCTGCTGTGGACGACCGATCCGCTGCTCGAACAAGGCGATGGACGTCATCCGCGCCTGGGGCTTCACCTACAAGACCGTCGGCTTCTGCTGGGCCAAGCTGAACAAATCGACCCCGCTTCTCCTCACCGAGCGCGATTTTTTCACCGGGCTCGGCTTCTGGACGCGCGCCAACCCGGAATTGTGTCTGCTGGCGACGCGCGGCCATCCGCAACGCCGCAGCCGCAGCGTGCGGAAGCTGATCGTGTCGCCGCGTCGCGAGCACAGCCGCAAGCCCGACGAGGCTTATGAGCGCATCGAGGCATTGTGCGAGGGTCCCTATCTCGAATGTTCGCGCGGGCGCGTCGTCCGGGCTGGGACGGCTGGGGCAATCAAAGCGACGGGTTCGCCGACGGACGAGTTTCCGGCGCGGCGCTGGGCGGCCAACAGCTATCCGGACGCGGCCGACGCCCCCGGCATAAGCCGCCGACCCCAACAGCTTTGCGGGATATGAATAGATGAAATTCGGCGAAATCCCGGTCGGCGACGGCGGCAGGCGCGATCCTGGCGCACAGCCTGAAGTTCGGCGCGACCGCGTTCAAGAAAGGCCGGCGTGCTGAGTGCCGCCGATATCGAGGCGCTGAGCGCGGCGGGGGTGACCCGACATCGTCGCGGCGCGGCTCGATCCGGGCGATCTGCGCGAGGACGAGGCCGCCGACCGGGTCGCAGCCGTCGTCGCGGGGGCGAATGTCACGGCGTCGCCGGCCTTTACCGGGCGCGCCAATCTGTACGCCGAGGCGCGCGGCCTGCTGGTGTTCGACCGCGACCGGCTCGACCGGCTCAACCTGGTCGACGAAGCCGTGACCCTCGGCACCCTGCCGCCCTTCGCGATCGTCGAGCCGCGCCAGATGGTCGCGACGGTCAAGATCATCCCCTTCGCCGTAGCGGAAACGGCCGTGGCGCGCGCCATCGCCTTCGCCAGGGAGGGCGGTCCGCTCTTGCGGGTCGCGGCTTTCGCGCCGCTACAGGTCGCGCTGATCCAGACCCGGCTGCCCGGATTCAAGGAAAGCATCCTCGACAAGACGCGCGCGGTCACCGAGCGGCGTCTGGCGGCGCTCGGCTCGTCGCTCGCTTCCGAGGAGCGCTGCGAGCATACAACCGCCGATCTCGCGCCTGTTATCGCCGCCGCCGTCAAGGCCGGGGCCGAGCTGGTGCTCGTTCACGGCGCCTCGGTCATTGTCGATCGGCACGACGTCATCCCGGCCGCGATTGAAGCCGCCGGCGGCCGGATCGAGCATTTCGGCATGCCGGTCGATCCGGGGAACATGCTGCTGCTCGGCAAACTGGGCGAGGTGCCGGTGCTGGGCCTGCCGGGTTGCGCCCGCTCGCCGAAGATCAACGGTTTCGACTGGGTGCTCGAACGCCTCTGCGCCGGCGTGCCAATCGCCCGGGAGGACATCATGCGCATGGGGGCCGGCGGGCTCTTGGCCGAAATCCCGTCGCGGCCGCTGCCGCGGGCCGAGGCAAGCCCGGAACCAGCCGCAACGAAACTCGCCGCGAACGTTCCGCCTGGACCGCGCATCGCCGCGCTATTGCTGGCCGCCGGCCGCTCCACCCGGATGGGCGGCCCGAACAAATTGCTCGAACCGATCGACGGCACGCCGATGGTGGCGCGCACCGCACAGCGGCTCCTGTCGTCGCGCGCCCGCCCGGTCGTCGCGGTGCTCGGCAACCAGGCCGATGCGATCGACCGCGCGCTCGGCAAATTGCCGGTCGAGCGGGTGCGCAACCCGGCTTTCGCCGAGGGGCTTTCCACCTCGCTGAAATGCGGGCTGGCTGCCCTGCCGAACGACGTCGACGGCGTTGTCGTGTGCCTCGGCGACATGCCGCTGATCACCGGGCGCGACATCGACCGGCTGATCGCCGCCTTCAACCCGTTGGAAGGCCGCGCGATCATCGTCCCGACCCGCCGCGGCAAGCGCGGCAATCCGGTGCTGTGGGCCCGCCGCTTCTTCGCCGAGATGGCGGAGCTAGCGGGCGATGTCGGCGCCAAACACCTGATCGGCGAGCATGCCGAACTGGTCTGCGAGGTCGAGATGGACAGCGACGGCGTGCTCGTCGATATCGACACGCCGGAGGCGCTCGCCGAATTCCGCGACAAGGTCAAGCCGAGCGCGGCCTGAGCCACATCGCTGGCGACAACCGGCGGCTCGCTGCTAGCGCATTACGCGATATTCTGCTATCACTTGCCGACTCCGGCGCGGGGGAGCATGCGGGATGAGATGCGGACAAATTACGCAGGCGGCAGCGGTGATCGGTTTGGCCTGCTTGACAGCGTCCTGCGGGCCCCGATTCGCGGCGGCGCCAAGCCCCGGTTGTCTCATTCACCTTTTTACGCGTCCCGGTCTGCAGGGATCGGGAATTCCCGTCGAGCGCGACACGCCCGAACTGGCTCCCGAATGGTCCGGGAAACTCGCCTCGGCCAAGGTCATCTGGGGCACCTGGCGACTGTTCGCGTCGCCTGACTACAAAGACTTCATGGGCGATTACGCGGCCCCCGCCGACGTGCCGCTGCTCAAACCCGCCCCGGGCGTTGCATCGCTCAAATGCATCATGCCCGAGCCGCCGCCACCGCCGCCGCCCGGCACCTGGTAGGCTCGCCGACACGACGCCGGGCCGCGCGAGGTTCCCGGCGCGCCAGGGCGATCAACGCGGTGCGCAACATGCGCGCGCAACGGCCGGGTGCACGGATCGCGAGCCGCGCCTGCTTTGGCGGTGCCGAGTGTCCGGACCGAGCGAAGGATCCGAATCGGTCGCCAGCCTCAATCGTTCGCAATCCTTTCCCAGGTCAGTTCGCGAAACTGCTCGCCCGAGTCGGTCTGCCGCGGCGGCGGCGAGAGAACCATCCGATCGCCGTCGAACCCGACGCCGCGCACCTGGTCGGTGCCGATGCGAGAGGGATCCGAGGCGCCGTCAACCCGCGTGACCAGCCGCGAGCCGTCAAAACTATACGTTCCGATATACGAGCTGTACTCGCGCTTAGCGCCTTGCGGCAGGTCCGGCCGTCCATCGCACGTCACCGCCATCATCCGTCCCTCCGCATTGAACATCACGCGCCCCATCGGCTTGCCGCCATAGGGATCGGGCAGCGTGGTGCCGTTCCGATCGCGCGCCGCGACCGCGACCAGTTTCCAGGTTCCGACAATCGATCGCATCCTCAGCCTCCGTGGCATGGTCTCGCACTTCGCCCGACGATCCTAGCTGGGCGCGGGGTACAGCGGGCCCGTCACAGCTCGCGTTACGACCGAGGCACCAGGTCCTCGGCGGTTCGTCGGGCCGCTCGATCGGACTCTACCAACTCGCGACAGTTCCATCCGGCACAAAAAGCGGTTGGAAGACGTGGCTGTCCCGTCTAGGCTGGGGTTGCCGGGAAGCTGGGCCGCGCATTCAGGCGCCGCCCGTTCGAGCCGCAACATCGAATAGCGGTCGATATCGCTCCCAAGGACCGAGGGTCCGCAGGTATCCATTGCTGCACAAGACAGGTGACATGAGGCCAGGACAGAGCAAGCGGTCACGCGGCCGCAACGGGGGCGGCGGCGGAGGTGGAGGCGGCGGCCCTCCGCACCAACACAACCGGCCGCGCCTGCCGCACCGCCAGCAAACCTTCGACAGCAACGGCCCCAGCGTCAAAATTCGCGGCAGCGCCTATCAGGTGTTCGAGCGCTATGTTGCCTTGGCGCGCGAGGCGCAAACCAGCGGCGACCGCATCGCGGCGGAAAACCTGTACCAACACGCCGAGCATTATTTCCGGATTATGAATGCGCAAGGTGAGGGCCAGGGAAATGGCCCGCCGCGGCCGATGACGCCGGCCGATATGGAGATGTCGGGCGGCGACGGCGAGAACACCGAAATCGAGAACGGGCCGGAACAGGGTCAGCACCAGCCCCCCTCCCCGTCTGCCGCACCGCCCGAAGACGAACCGTCGCCTTCTTACTAGATGCGCGGCTCCGTTGGCTCGACCGGCCCGGCCCGCGGATCGGACCAGGGATCACGCGCCAACGTGCGCGATGCTTCAGGAAGCGGTGCTAACCGACGACCGACGCACCGTCCCCGGGGCGCGGCAAGCTACGCCACGTCGCGGTCGAGAATCTCGATCAGCACGTCTTGCGGGCCGCGGACAAAGGCGATGCGGACGCCAGGGCGGATCGTCTTCGGCTCGACCGTGAACTCGGCTCCCTTGGCCTTTAATTCATCGCACACGGAGTCGATGCCGCGCACCCGCAATCCGAGATGGTCGAGACCGACATAGCTGCCGCCCGGCTTCCGCGCGAGCGCCTGGTCCGGCTCGACTTTCGCGATAAACATCATGACGCCGCCAAGGTTCATATCCACGCGTTCACGTCCGTCGGATTGAACGGATTTGACGATTTCGGCGCCGAACATGCGCTGATAATAGCGGGCGGTCTCCTCCGGGTCGGGGCTGCGCAGATGGACATGGTCGTAAGCGAATTCTGTCATCGCGGTATCCTTCGCGTTGGTCGCTCCGACACTGTAGACTGCGCCCTCCGCCCAGGGGAAGCTCCGGTCATGCGCCTCGGGCTTGTCCCTGTCGCGCTGTCCGTTTTCCGAGCTCCCGCGCCAAGTCCGGGCGGCGGAGTGCCTTCCAGTGGGGGAGGTGATTGGCCAACTCGGGACGTCTGAGCTGACGTCGCGGCCAAGCGACGGCTCCGGTGGCGACATCGTAATGATACCGCGGCGTGTCGACCGCCGCCTGACAGCAATTCTCGCCGCCGACGTCGCCGAATACAGCCGGCTGATGCGCGCCGACGAGGACGCGACGCTGCGCGGGCTAACCGCGTGCCGCGCGATCGTCGACGCGCTGGTCGCCGAGCACCGCGGCCGCATCGCCAATACCGCCGGCGACGCATTGCTCGCCGAGTTTCCCAAGCGCCGTCGACGGACTCGTCTGTCCCATCGCGATCCAGCGCGCGATCAACAAGCAGTACGAGGATTTTCCGCCCGAGCTCCGCATGATGTGCGCAAAGCCGGCCGACGGGGCTGAAGCGTTCTTCTTACAGTCCACCGGCCCATTCGCGGCCGCGATCCGATGCTGGTCGCGGCCGCGCTCAAAAAAGCGGGCAAGAATCCGCGCGCTGAAATCACGCAAGGTCGAAGCGATCGGCGTCCATTACCTTGACCCATGCCGCAACGAAGTCCTGGAGAAATTTCTCCTTCGAGTCCGCGCACGCATAGACCTCCGCCAGGGCGCGCAGCTGCGAGTGCGAACCGAAGATCAGGTCGACGCGAGTGCCGGTCCATTTGACCGCGTTCGTCTTCCGGTCGCGCCCCTCATACACGCCTTCGGTGCCGGCGAACGGCCGCCACTCCGTGCTCATGTCGAGCAGGTTGACAAAGAAATCATTGGTCAGTGCCCCCGGCCGCGTGGTGAACACGCCGTGCGGGGACCTCCCGGTATTCGCGCCCAGCACGCGCAGGCCGCCGACGAGAACCGTCATCTCGGGCGCAGTCAGACCCAGCAACTGCGCCCGATCGACCAGCAGCTCCTCAGGAGACAGCCGCGTCGCGCCGCGCAGATAGTTGCGGAACCCGTCGGCGACCGGTTCGAGCGGCGCGAACAAGTCGACATCGGTCTGCTCCTGCGAGGCATCCATGCGCCCCGGCGTGAAGGGGACTTGCACGTCGTGCCCGGCATCCTTCGCGGCCTTCTCTATCGCAGCGCCGCCGCCGAGAACGATCAGATCGGCCAGCGAAACCTTCTTCCCGCCGGTCTGCGACGCATTGAAATCCTTCTGGATCGCTTCGAGCGTCACCAGCACTTCCTGCAGCTGAGCCGGCTGGTTGACCTCCCAATCCCTTTGCGGCGCGAGGCGGATGCGCGCACCGTTCGCGCCGCCGCGCTTGTCGGAGCCGCGGAACGTCGAGGCCGACGCCCACGCCGTTGACACCAGCTGGGAAACAGATAGCGCGGACGCGAGAATGCTGGCCTTCAGAGCCGCAATGTCCGGCTCGTCGATCAGCGGACGATCGACGGCGGGGATCGGATCCTGCCACGCCAGCTGCTCCTTCGGAACGAGCGGACCGAGATAACGCGCGATCGGACCCATGTCGCGGTGGGTCAGCTTGAACCACGCCCGCGCGAACGCATCCGCAAACTGATCCGGATTTTCATGGAACCGCCGCGAAATCTTTTCGTACGCCGGGTCGACCCGCAGCGACAAATCCGTTGTCAGCATGGTCGGTACCTGGCGTTTCGATGGGTCGAACGCGTCCGGGACCGTCGCGGCGGCGTCTTTCGCCTTCCACTGATAGGCGCCGGCCGGGCTCTTTGTCAGCTCCCATTCATTGTTGAACAAATTGTCGAAGAAGTGATTGCTCCACTGCGTCGGCGTCTGCGTCCAGGTGACTTCTGGACCGCCGGTGATCGCATCGGCCCCTTTGCCGGAGCGGTAGCGGCTGATCCAGCCGAAGCCCTGCTGCTCGATCGGCGCGCCTTCCGGCTCGGGGCCCACCAGGGTCGCGTCGCCGGCGCCGTGGGTCTTGCCGAAGCTGTGACCGCCGGCGATCAGCGCGACGGTTTCCTCGTCGTTCATCGCCATCCGCGCGAACGTCTCGCGGATATCCCGCGCGGCGGCCAGCGGATCGGGGTTGCCGTTCGGCCCTTCCGGGTTGACGTAGATCAGGCCCATCTGCACCGCGGCGAGCGGGTTCTGGAGATCGCGGTCTCCGCTGTAGCGCTCATCCGCCAGCCATTTGCCTTCGGGACCCCAATAGATGCTCTCGTCGGGCTCCCAGACCTCCTCGCGCCCACCGCCGAAACCGAACGTCTTGAAGCCCATCGATTCAAGAGCGACGTTGCCGGCGAGGATCATCAGGTCGGCCCACGAGATCTTCCGGCCGTATTTCTGCTTGATCGGCCACAGGAGCCGGCGCGCCTTATCGAGGTTCGCGTTGTCCGGCCAGCTGTTGACCGGCGCGAACCGCTGTTGACCGGCGCCGGCGCCGCCGCGGCCGTCGCCGATGCGGTAGGTGCCGGCAAGGTGCCACGCCATGCGGATGAACAGCCCCCCGTAATGACCAAAATCGGCCGGCCACCACTCCTGCGAGTCGGTCATCACGACGTGCAGGTCCCGGATCACGGCATCGAGATCGAGGCTGTTGAATTCCTTAACGTAGTCGAACCCTTCGCCGATCGGGCTTGAAAGCGGCGAATGCTGGTGCAGAATCTGGACATTCAGCTGGTTCGGCCACCAGTCGCGGTTTGCGCGCGCGCGGGTCCCGCCCGAAAATGGACACTGGCTCTCACTTGTTGACACTGGTTCGTCGGCCATGACGCAACCCTTCCGGTAGAGAATTTTTAGAGCGAGTTTAACGTGGCCGTCGCCGCCCTCGGTGTCAAGTAGTTTAGAATGTTTCTAAGTTATTGCCGCTAAAGCGACGAGCCTAGCAGCGTCCTCGGCCGAACCCGCGACGCAGCGCCGCCGCCGCCGCTTCCCTGGTGTCGGTGTTCAGAAAACAGGAAAAATTCGGGTTCGACCGCAGCTCGTTGTCGGCGAAGGCCAACTGCTTGGTCAGCGGCGGACACGTCCGGGTCCCGGCGAACTCATATAACCGCTGCAGCCGCGTGCCGTTCCATTGGTACGTATAGCGCACGCCGCCGCGGCCGCTGATGCACGGGTTGAACCCGCTCTCCACGCGCGCGTGATCGACCAACGCGGCGGCCTGGTACGATGGATACCCTGCCCGGAGGAACCAGTTGTAAATTACCGTCTGAACCTGGCCAGGGGTCGATGGCTCCGCGACGGCAGACGGGATCACCGCCATCGAGGACGGCCGCGGAAATCGTAGCGCCGCCTCCTCTTCGACATTGCCCGCACAAGCCGAGAGAGTGAGCAACGACAGGCACATCGTGCGCTTGAAGTATGAAAACATGCTGGGATCACCGTCGATGATTTCGGGAATGGCGGACGAGGCAGCTTCATAAAAGCGGCCGGGGACTGCCCGGCCCGCGCTGTTGTGCCCACCTGAGAGGAGGATGGGGTTTGCTGCGCCAGCCCCATCACACGAAAAGGCTCCGAGCCGACCCGGTCCCGGCCGGCTCCTGCAATAACCCGGCCCGACCGGCTGTCGCCGGACGGAGCCGCACGGCACTATTTGTCGAGCCAGGCGTCCTCGAAGCGCCAGCCGTTGTAGATGCTGTTGACCATCAGCGTCACGCCCTTGACGTAGGGCTGCAAGCAGGTGGCGTTGCGCGTGTGAAAGATGATCGGCCGCGCCTGGTCTTCCTGCAGCTGCTTGTCGATCTCCCAGACCAGCTTCTTGCGCTTTTCCTGGTCCGACATCATCGACTGCTCGACGAACTTCTTGTCGAGATCCTTGTTGCAATAGGCGCTGTAGTTGCGCGGCGACCCGCACGCGTAGTTCTCGAAGAACTGCTGATCGGGGTCGTCAACGCCGCTGCCGGTGTTGTTCATCCCAATCGTATAATCCTTGCGCGTCACCTTCGAGTGCCAGTTCGCGGTCTCGATCGTCTCGAGCACGCCATCCACGTAGATTTGCTTCAGCTGGTCGATCAGGATCACCGCCGGATCGCGGAAGCTGGCGACGTTGCGCGTCGAGACCTTGACTTCGAGCCGCTTGTCCGGTCCGTAGCCGAGCTTCTCCATGATCTTGCGCGCTTCGGCGCGGTTCTTCTCGACATCGGGGTCATAGCCGGGGATCGTCCGCAGCATCTCCTCGGGCATGCCCCACAGGCCCTCCGGCGGCGGCAGCAACGCCCCGCCGACCTTTGCCTGTCCCTCGGTCATGATATCGACAAAGGCTTTGCGGTCGATCGCCAGCGCCAGCGCCTTGCGCAAGTCGGGATTGTCGAACGGCGGCTTCTCGCGGTTGACCAGCAGGTTCGCGGTGCCGTTTTGCGTCTTTACCTCGCACACCGCATCCGGTTTCTGACCCTTGACGTCGCGCATCAGCGACGGGGTAATCGTATACGGCCAGGTCATGTCGTACTGCCCGGCGACAAAACCGAGGATCGCCGTCGAACGGTTCGGCACGATCTTGTACTCGATGGCGTCGAGATACGGCTTGCCCTTCTTCCAATAATCCGGGTTCTTCGCGACCTTGATGTGTTCGTTCGGCTTGAACTCGACAAACTTGAATGGCCCGGTGCCGATCGGGTGCTGTCGCATCTGCTGCGGCGGCACATGGCACGGGTAGATCGGGGAATAGCCGGAGGCGAGCAATGTCAACAACGCCGGCTGCGGCCGCTCCAGTTTGAAAACCGCCTCGTCGTCGCCGTTGACAACGACCTCAGCGACATTGTTGTACCATTCCTTGCGCGGGTTGCCGCGGAACCGGTCCTTGGCCTTCCCTTGCAGCAGGTCCATCGTGCATTTAACATCGGCGGCGGTGAACGGCTTGCCGTCGTGCCATTTGACGCCCTGGCGCAGTTTGAACGTCAGTTCCTTGCCATCCTCGCTCCACGACCAGCTCTCGGCGAGATCCGGCACGATGTTGTCCATGCTGTTCTGTTCCTTGTCCTGCCGGAACAGAACAAGGTTGTTCATGACGCCCATGATCGGCACGACGACCGAATAGGTCGCCTCCTCGTGGATCGACATGCTGGCCGGGCTGTCCCAGTGCTGCACGACGAGCGTGCCGCCGGGCTTTTGCGCCATGGCGGGTCCTGCGCCGGCGACCCCCAATGCCAGGATAGGCGCCGCCAGGACGGCTGCGGCTGACACAATGCGTCTGTTCCCGAACATGATTCCCCCCGCGCGGCCGGGACCGCTCACGAAACAGCGGAAGCGGCGGACCCGGCGCCCGCTTTCGCGCACCGCCCAAGCCTCGCCCGCCGGCATCCGCCCCGGCATTGTTCAACAGCTCAAGATACCGCGAATCGTGGCCCTGTCATGCACCCCTTGGTAGCGGGGAACGCGCTACTTGTCGAGCCACGCGTCCTCGAAGCGCCAGCCGTTGTAGATGCTATTGACCATCTCGGTCATGCCCTTGACGTAGGGCTGGCGGCAGGTGGCGCCGATATTGTGATAGATGATCGGCCGCGCCTGGTCCTCCTGCAGCTGCTTGTCGATCTCCCAGACCAGCTTCTTGCGCTTCTGCTGATCGGACATCGCCGACTGCTCGTCGAATTTCTTGTCGAGATCCTTGTTGCAGTAGGCGCTGTAGTTGCGCGGCGAACCGCAGGCATAGTTTTCGTAGAATTGCTGATCCGGGTCGTCGACGCCGCTGCCGGTCGCGTTCAGCGCCACGGTATAGTCATGACGCATCACCTTCTTGTGCCAATTCGCGGTCTCGACCGTATCGAGGGTGCCATCGACATAGATTTCCTTAAGCTGGTCGATCAGGATCACCGCCGGGTCGCGATAGCTCGCGACGTTGCGGGTCGAGACCTTGATTTCGAGCTGCTTGTCCGGCCCGTAGCCCAGCTTCTCCATGATCTTGCGCGCCTCGGCCCGGTTTTTCGCAACATCGCCGCCGTAGCCCGGAATGGTCCGCAGCATCTCCTGCGGCATGCCCCAGACGCCCTCCGGCGGCGGCAGCATCGCCCCGCCGATCTTGCCCTGGCCGTCGGTCAGGATGTCGACAAACGCCTTGCGGTCGATCGCCAGCGCCAGCGCCTTGCGCAGATCGGGATTGTCGAATGGCGGCGCGTCGCGGTTGACCAGCAAATTCGTGGTCGCGTTGCTGGTGCGCAGGATGCAGTTCGCGTCCGGCGACTGGCTCTTCACGTCTTTCAGCAGCGGCACCGTGACCAGGCCGGGCCACGTCATGTCGAATTGCCCGGCGGTAAACCCGAGGATCGCGGTCGAGCGGTTTGGCACGATGACGTATTCGATCCCGTCAAGATAGGGCCGCCCCTTCTTCCAGTAATCCGGGTTCTTCTCGACCTTGATGTGTTCGTTCGGCTTGAACTCGACGAATTTGAATGGCCCGGTGCCGATCGGGTGCTGCCGCATCTCGGCCGGTGATACGTGACACGGATAGATCGGCGAATAGCCCGACGCGAGCAGCGCGAGCAGCGCCGGCTGCGGCCGTTTCAGATGAAACACCGCCTCGTCGTCGCCCTCGGTCGTAACGTCGACCACGTTGTGGTACCAGTCCTTGCGCGGGTTGCCGCGAAAGCGGTCCTTGGCCTTCCCCTGGATCAGGTCGAATGTGCATTTGACGTCGGCCGCAGTAAACGGCTTGCCGTCGTGCCATTTGACGCCGTGGCGCAGCTTGAACGTCAGCTCCTTGCCGTCCTCGCTCCACGACCAGCTCTCGGCGAGATCGGGCCGTATCGTATCCAGGCTGTTCTGCGCAACGTGCTGATCGAAGACGACGAGATTGTTCATCACCCCCATCATCGGGACGACGACCGAGTATGTGGCCTCCTCATGGATCGACATGCTGGCCGGGCTGTCCCAGTGCTGGATTTTAAGGACCCCACCATATTTTTGCGCCGACACCGGCCCCGCGGCGATCGCCGCAATCGCGGCGCTGGCCAGGGCGCTCACAACAACGGCGCGCAGACCTCCGTTCATCGGCTTCCTCCCACTCGGCTGGCGCACTGGGGCGGAAAACAAATGTCCCGCGCCCGACGCTCTTTACCCGATCAGAATACCGCGACGCGCGTTATTGTCATGCGCGCCTTGGTATGAGGCGCGGCCCTATTTATCGAGCCAGACGTCTTCCATGCGGTTGCCGTTGTAGATGCTGTTGACCATCGGCGTGTACCCCTTAACGTAGGGGTGCCAACAGGTGCCGGAGCGGTTGTGGTACAGCACCGGCCGCGCCACGTCCTCGGCCAGCTGGCGTTCGATCTCCCAGACCAGCTGCTTGCGCGTTTCCTGGTTCGGCTCGGCCGATTGCCGGTCGAACAGCTTGTCGATCTCCGGATTGCAATACCCGTCGTAGTTGTTCTCCGAACCGCAGGCGAAGTTTTCGAAGAACGTCTGGTCGGGATCGTCGACGCCTTGACCGGTGAGGTTCAGCCCGACGGTAAAATCCTTCCGCGCCACTTTCGGAAACCAGGCCGGGCTGTCCACCGGGTCCAGTTCGGCATCGATATAGATCTGCTTCAGTTGGTCGATCAGCAGCACGGCCGGGTCGCGGTACGGCGGCACGTTGCGCGTCGAGACCTTGAGCGCGAGCCGGTTGTTCGGCCCATAGCCGTTTTTCTCCATCAGTTTGCGCGCCGCCGCGCGGTTCTTTTCGACATCGGGATCATAGCCCGGCAATTTCTTCGCCAGTTCGGCCGGCATGCCCCAGATTCCCTCGGGCGGCGGCAGCATCGCCCCGCCGATATCCCCCTTGCCCTGTGTCAGCGTGTCGATAAAGGCGCGCCGATCGACCGTTAGCGCCACGGCGCGGCGCAGTTCGGCGTTGTTGAACGGCGGCTTTTCGCGGTTGAGGATTACGTTGCGGTTGACGTTGGTCGGCACGAGGCGGCAGATCGCCTTCGGCTCCTGTTTTTGCGTGTCCGTCAACAAAGGCACCTGAAAGAAATACGGCGAAGTCATGTCGACCTTGCCGGACAGGAAAGTGAGCTGGGCCGTCGCCTGGTTCTTGATGATCATCCATTCGATGCCATCGAGATATGGCCTGTCCTTCTTCCAGTAATCCGGGTTGCGAACCACCTTGACGTATTCGTTGGGCTTGAACTCGACGAACTTGAACGGTCCGGTGCCGATCGGATGCTGCCGCATCTCGCGCGCCGGCACGTGGCACGGATAAATCGGCGTGAAGCCCGAGGCGAGGAAGGCGATAAACGCCGGCTGTGGCCGCTTCAGCCGAAAAATCACCTCGTCGTCGCCCTGCACGACCACCGCGTCGAGGTTGCGATACCAGGGTTTCCTCGGGTTGAGCCGCAATTTCTCGGGAGCGTTGCCGAGCAGCAGATCGAACGTGCATTTGACATCGGCTGCGGTGAAGGGCTTGCCGTCGTGCCATTTCACGCCCGGCCGCAGCCGGAACGTGAGTTGCGTACGCTCCTCGTTCCACGCCCATTCGGTCGCGAGATCGGGGACGATCGAATTAAGCCCGCTCTGCGACACATGCTGATCGAACATCACAAGGTTGTTGAACACGCCCATCGCCGGCCCCTGCGCCGCGATCGTCGATTCCTCATGGATCGACATCGTCGCCGGGCTGTCGAAGAGATGCATTTTCAGCATCCCGCCGCGCTTCTGCGCCAGCGCGGACGCCGCCGGACCGCCGGCAAGCAGCAGCGCGGCGATAAGGACGAGCACAATTCGCTTCATGGTCCCTCCCCCTCCCCTCTGCGGGCTTACCCCGTCCCTTGGGTCGCGCCACTATGCCCAAACGGGCAAGCAAACGCCATCTAAACCCGTGGCATCGGCGGCGCGCTGCGGTAGGCTGTCCGCGCCGATTGGAGGAGACCGAGTATGTTCGAAGGCTTCACCCGCACCGAGATCGAGACCCCCTCCTCAATGTTCGGCGGCGCGCGCATCCACCTCCGCCACGGTTATCTCGGCCATGGGGGCGACGGTCCGCCGCTGCTGCTCTTGCACGGCAACCCGATGACGCATGTCATGTGGCATAAAATCGCCAACCGCCTGGCCGAGCATTTCCACGTCGTCGCAGCCGATCTGCGCGGCTATGGCGACAGCGTCGGCCCGGACGACGAAGGCCCGAACAGCATCAACTACTCGTTTCGCGCGATGGCGCAGGATCAGGTCGCGGTCATGGAGCAGCTCGGCTATCGCGAGTTCTTCGTCGCCGGCCACGATCGGGGCGCCCGCACCACCGCCCGCATGTGCCTCGACCACCCGGACCGCGTGAAGAAGGCCGCGCTGATCGACATTCTGCCGAACCATTACATCTGGACCCACACCTCGCGCGAATGGGCGCTGCGCTCGTGGCATTGGTCGATGATGGCGCAGCCCTACGACTTTCCCGAGCGCATGCTGGCCGGCATTCCGGCCCGGTATTTCATGGAACAGAAGCTGTCGAAGCCCGGCATCGGCCTCGGCTTTTTCGATCCCGCGGCGTTCGAGGAATATGTCCGCTGCTTCAACTGGAAAACGATCAAGGGCTCGTGCGCCGATTACCGCGCCTGCGCCACCTGCGACTTCGAAATGGACACCGCCGATTTCGAAGCCGGCCGCAAGATCACCGTGCCGCTACTGGTGATCTGGGGTGCCCGCAGCCACACCGAGGGCGTCCACGGCGACGTGCTGTCGGTGTGGAAAAGCCATTACGCGACCGACGCCTGGGGCGGCGCCCTCCCCTGCGGCCACTACGTCCCCGAGGAAGCCCCGGACGGCACCTACGATTATCTGATGCGGCATTTCCGAGGGTGATCAAGTTTAGCGTCCGCCCGAGATGAGCCCGATCGCTATGCGAGCTGGCGCTGCGTGAGGCGATCTTATCCAGCTGGCCGGGCACCCGGTCAGCCGCGCCATACGGATTGTCGCCGTCTCGGGGGCCATGTCGAATCGACGTAACGTTCAGCACATTAAACCAGGACATCGCCGAGATGGCGCGATCAGGACCCATCCGACATCGCCCGCGCGCAACCCGTGCTCGGGCAGATCAGTGGTCAGCACCACGCCGGTCCAATTTCAGCGATCATCGTCGCACCTCCGAGGCAGCAGATAGGCGGTAGCCAGGCATGGGACGATATCAGGCCATTTTCGAGATCGCGTTAACCAGTTCGCTCGAACGAAGCCGGAGAACGCCTGTCCTGAGGCAAGCGTCTCGTTGAGGTCGATGTCATTGCGTTCGAGCGGACGTTCCGGAACATGGAGACTACCGTCCCGATCGTCCGTGCAGCAAGAGAGTCGTCCCGGAATGATTGCGATAGCTATCGATCGTAGAACTCGGGTGCGACGCTGACGGGCGCAGCATCGCGCGGCGCACGATGATTTAGGTAAGCGACGCAGATAGGGCGAGTGCACGGCCGATCAAGTGCGGCAGTTGTGTCGGAAGCGTGAATGGTGCTCTGGCCGTCGATTTGGTCATTTCCTGCCAGCGGCGCTGTCGGCAATCCGACCTCGCGACACAACCGCTCGACATCCGCAATCGTCCAATCGTCGTGCGGGTTCGCCCGCATGCGCTCCAGCATCGAGGCGGGCCGGCGCGTCCGGCTCATCCCGCCTCGCCCATCGCCAGCCGCAGACCCGAGAGGAAAAGTCGCGGTGCGCAGGAATTCGCTGATCGCGTGGCATTACGACGGAGCGTAAGTCGCGCGCAATCGGCCGATGGTCTCCCGTGCGTCGCTCAAGCCGTCCCATATACGCGTAGCAGCGCCGCCAGATACGTAGAGGCTCGGAAAGTTCGGATTTTCCTGAATTGCGAGCAGCAATTTAGGCATCGCTTCATCAAATCGCCGGCTGAGGAAATGCGCGCGCCGAGACCCAAGGATGTTCGCCGACGCGAGCGCGCGGGCTGAGCCGCAATCGCCGTCTCGAATGCCTCGAACGCCTGCATCTGCTCGCCGGCCCACATTCTGCAGCAGGCCAGCGGCATGCCATGCCGCGCGCAAAATTCGGGTTGAGCGCCAGAGCCCGGTCGACCAACGCCTATCATCGCGCCGATGTCCTCGCCGAAATACGCCAGCGCGTAGGCGGCAGTCGACGAGGATACCGGGATCGTCCTCCGCCGACCTCCAGGGCTCGTCTACCAAAATCGATACCCTTGCGACGGTCGTCGCTCGCGGATCTTTGCTCCGGCCGTCATAGATGCATCCGAAAACAGCAGAGCGCCGCCCAGCGCAAGCGCGGGTCCGTAACGCGGATCGCGGGCGATTGCCTGCTCCAGCAATTCAGAGTGCTTCGGGAATCCGTCGTCGCCGATGAAAGAAACATCGCAAGCGCGCGCAGATAGAGATCGTAAGCGTCAGATCGTCGTCGGCCGCGCTGCGGAGCGCGCATCTCGGCGGCCTGCAACGCCGGCTCGATGACCCCGGCGACGCTGATGGCCACCTGGTCCTGCAAATCGAACACGTCTTCGAGCGAGCCGTCGAAACGGTCGGCCCAGAGATGCGCGCCGGTTTCGGCATCGATCAATTGCCCGGTGATGCGCACCCGGTTGCCGCCCTTGCGCACCGAGCCTTCGAGCACGTAGCGCACGCCCAGTTCGCGGCCGACCCGCTTTACGTCAACGGCTTGGCCCTTGTAGGTGAAGCTGGAATTGCGCGCGATCACGAACAGCCAGCGGATGCGCGACAGCGCCGTGATGATCTCCTCGACCATGCCGTCGGCGAAATACTCCTGCTCCGGGTCGCCGCTCATGTTCTGAAACGGCAGCACCGCGATCGACGGCTTGTCGGGCAGCGGCATCGGGTCGGTAATGCGGATGGCGGCCGGCGGCGCCGGGCCGGCAGTTCCGGACGTCGCCGATAAAGCGGATGCCCTTGCGGGTAAACGTCCGCACCAGACGCTGCGCCGTACCGTCGTCGCCGAGCGCGCGGCGCACCGCGTTGATCCGCGTCGTCAGCGCCGCTTCGGAGACGATGCGCCCGCCCCACACCTCTTGCAGCAGATCGTCCTTGCTGACGACCCGGTCGCGGTGCCGCACGAGATAGCTAAGCAGATCGAAGGCTTTGGGTTCGAGATCTACAATCTCGCCGCCGCGGCGCAGTTCGCGGCGTTCGATATCGAGCCGATAACCGCCAAACGCCAGCAGCACGACCGGTCTCCCGGAGAGGATCTCCCGGTCTCCAGTATAGTCCGAAATAAGGTTCGGTTTTCAGAAGTCTCCTGAGGATAGCTGACAGCAGCCTGCATTTTCGTGATCGCCAACCGGCTCACGGCTCAATGACAACAGTGCCTTACATTTCGGTTCCGTATCGTCATTTTTGACATCCGATTGACCTGCGGCTCACGCGCAGCTGACGCCTGCATGGTTTTCTCCATCCGTAATCGCCGAGCTGAACCAGATCCGGCGCCAGCGGCTCGGCGATGCACATTCGATGGCGGACACCACGAATGAACCGATTGGACCGAATAAGGCGATCAGCGTCGCCGTCCTCGACGCATTCACGATCTCCGTCGCCACCGTCGTAACCTGGTTCAATCCGTGCGACTTCCGTAACGAAGAAAAAAGCCCGCCGTAAAGCGGCAGCACCGGATTCGCGATATGTATCAGCCCCGATGCGCATCCCCGCGCCATCAGTCGAATGGATCGAACGAGGCTGGCGACCTGCCGGGGATGACAAAAATGGGTCAAGTCAAATGAACAGCTTTGCTATCATCTTTGGTCACTGCGTGTGGATACCTCCCTCGCCGATGGCGGCCTTGGTTGCACTGCATTTATTCTTTGGGGTCGATATACACACCGAACTCCGAGTACGCCGCCGCCAAGACGGCTATAGCCCAGCAATATGTATCTACCGGAAAGACCGAGGCCGCGGCGGAAAAAGAGGTGGCCGATCTCGACGCGTGTTTCGGAACGTATGAAGTGCCGCTTGAAAATAGAAGTTTTTCCAGATTGCGAGAATCGACGCGGTCCTCGCGGAGCGCAGCGCGTCGAGGACGCTGGCGAACTCAACCAGCAGCCCGTCGCCGGTCGTCTTGACGATGCGTCCCCGGTGCTCGGAAATCGCGGGGTCGATCAGCTCGCGCCGCAGCGTCCTGAGCGCCGCCAGCGTGCCCTCCTCATCCTCCCCGATCAGCCGCGAATACCCGGCGACATCCGCCGCCAGGATCGCCGCGAGCCGCCGCTCCATGCGCTCTGCCGCCATCGCCGCGTCCTCCACGCCCGCCATCATAACGCCGTTCTTTGGTGCTATGGGGATTGTCGATCGGCCCGCTCGCGCTTTGACGACCTGAATTCCCGTCAATTCCCTGGTGCTTCCCTGTTCGGCTTGTTTCGGTTCCCTGTTCAGCTTCCGCGAATTCCCTGCCGCCCGATCAAGAATCTCGCGAATTCAGCGACTTGTTTCGCCGACGGCGCGATTTGCAGGGAAATATACCCTGGTGCAGGGAATTCTGCTTCCCTGCTTCATGCTAAAATCGTCGGCTACCGAGGAGGGACCAATGAGCCCGAGCCATCCCGCGAATATCGACCTCGCCGCCGCGCTCGCCGAGGCGCAGGAGCAGTACCGCGCCCGCAACCCGAAAAGCCTCGCGATCCACGAAGAGGCCTGTGCCGCGCTGCCCGGCGGCAACACCCGCTCGGCGATCTATGCCGAGCCGTTCCCGCTGACGATGGTCCGGGGCGACGGCGCGCATCTGTGGGACGCGGACGGCCACGAATACGTCGATTTCCTCTCCGAATTCACCGCCGGCATTTTCGGCCATTCGCACCCGGCGATCCGCCGCGCCCTCGACGCCGCGCTCGATAGGGGCTGGAACATGGGCGCGCACGGCCCGGCCGAGGCGCGGTTCGCCCGTGCCATTTGCGACCGCTTCCCGTCGATCGACCTCGTGCGCTTCACGAACAGCGGTACCGAGGCCAATCTGATGGCCGTCGCCGCTTCCTGCGCGATCACCGGCCGGAGTAAGGTTCTCGTCTTCAAGGGCGGCTATCACGGCGGCCTGTTCTATTTCCGCGGCAAGGGCAGCGCGGTCAACGCGCCCTACGACTTCCTGGTCGCGCCCTACAACGACAGCGCCGCCACCCGCGCGCTGGTCGCGCCGCACGCCGGCGATCTCGCCGCGATCCTGATCGAGCCGATGCTCGGCGGCAGCGGCTGCATCCCGGCGACGCGTGACTTCCTCGCCGACCTGCGCGCGCTTGCCGACGAGACCGGCGCGATCTTGATCTTCGACGAGGTGATGACCTCGCGCCTCGCGCCCGGCGGTTTGCAGGAAAAGCACGGCATCCTGCCCGACATGACGACGCTCGGGAAATATGTCGGCGGCGGCATGAGTTTCGGCGCGTTTGGCGGCAAGGCGGAGCTGATGGAGTGGTTCGACCCGCGCCGCAAGGACGGGTTCCAGCACGCCGGCACATTCAACAACAATGTGCTGACGATGAACGCCGGCTATGTCGGGCTTGACCGAGGTATACACGCCGGAGCGGGCGCGTTGCGCTCAACGATTTCGGCGACGGGCTGCGCGAGCGATTGAACGCCGTCGCGCGCCGGCGCGGCCTCGCGATGCAGTTCACCGGGATCGGCTCGATGATCGGCGTCCACATGACCGACACGCCGATCCGGAGCGAGGCCGACGCGCTCAACGGCAATGCCGACCTGCTCGACCTGTTCTATTTCGACCTCGTCGCACGCGGCATCTGGTTCGCCAAGCGTGGCATGATGGCACTGTCGATTGCGCTCGACCAAGCCGACGCCGACCAGCTCGTCGCCGCCGTCGAGGATTTTTGCGACACACGCGCGTCGCTGTTCGAGGGAGCCCATCGATGAGCGACACCCGCGCCAACCATCGCGTCGCCTACTTCAATGGCCGGATCGTGCCCGAGCGCGAGGTCGTGCTGCCGTTTCGTGATCGCGGCTTCAAATACGGCGACGCCGCGTTCGACATGACCCGCACCTTCCACGGCCGCCCATTCAAGCTGAAAGAGCATGTCGATCGCTTCTACCGCTCGCTGCGCTATCTGCGGATCGATCCGGGCCTGACGCCGGCCGAGATGGTGTCGATCAGCGAGGAGGTGCTCGACCGCAACCGGCATTTCCTGACGCCGGACACCGATTACTGGCTCGGCCAGCGCGTCTCGCGCGGCGTCGATGCGGTCGGCGACGAGGGCTGGGAGTACACCGGCCCCAACGTCATCGTCGAGTGCATCCCGCTGCCCTTGAACGCGCGGGCGCGGCTGTTTCGCGACGGCATCGACATCGTCGTGCCGCCGACCCGGCGCGTGTCGCCGGAAATGCTCAGCCCGCGCGCCAAAACGCACAACTACCTGAACCTGATTACCGCCGATCTCGAAGCCAAGGCGCAGGACAAGGAAGCCTGGTCGGTGCTGCTCGACGCGCAGGGCCACCTCGCCGAGGGCATCGGCAGCAACATCTTCCTGGTGCGCGACGGCGCGGTGATGACCCCGCACGAGCGCTGGGTGCTGCCCGGGGTAAGCCGCGAGACCGTTTTCGAGCTATGCGGCGAACTCGGCATCGAAGCGCGCGAGGCCGATCTCGACCTGTTCGACGCGGCCAATGCCGACGAAATCTTCATGACCTCAACGAGCCTGTGCATCTGTCCGGTGCGCAGCATCGCGGGGCGTGTTCTGCCTGGTCCCCTACCCGGACCGGTGACGCGGCGGATTGGCGATGCCTACGCCCGCCACGTCGATTGCGATTTTGTTGCTCAGTATTTGAAGCACCTGAACTGAAGCCGACCCCGAAAACGGGCGCGACGAGCGCCGCGCCCGTAACGGAACACTCGCGCGATCAGCGCAAGCCCGGCGTCATCGCGCTCGGCGCGGGAGCCATCGGCGCCGGGGGCATTGCCGGCGGCGGTGGCGGCGGCGGAGCGTCGAGCGGCACCGCGGCCGATGCTGGCTTCGTCCGGGATGCGAGCTTGGTCGAGGCCGGCGCCTGGTGCTTCGAAGCCTTCGCGACTTTGGTGTGCGACTTCTTCTTTTTCTTGGAGTGCGCCGCGACTTTCACGCTCTTATGACCCTTGTGGGTCTTTGCTGCGACCTTGTGCTCGTTATGCTTCTTGGACGCATAATGCCCTTTCGCAGTCTTGTGGGCGACGTACGGTGCGGGCGGAGCGATCGGCGGAACCATCATCGGCGGCGGCGCTTCCGGCAGCGCGGCCACCGGCCCGACGGCCGACTCCGGTTTTGGGGCACAAGCCCCGGCTATGGCCAACAGGCCAACAATAAACAACAGCCGCGCTGACTTCACCACGTTCTTTCTCCTGGGGCTCGGGAATCTATACCAACGGCGAATGCAAGTAGCACTGTCGGTTGATTTCCCCAAACACCAGCGGCAAGCCAGCCCGGACGCTCGGCGACGGAGCGGATCGTGCCGTCTTGCCCAGCGAATCGGATGCAGCTTCTATTCGGGGGTGCCTCTCCGGCCCGACGAGTGACGCAAACGATAATGCGCCGCGAGGGTCGGCGGCCCGTCGGCCGCGACGATGTCCCGCCCGATCAGGTCGATCAAATGCGCCAGCACCGAGCGCCCGGCCGCGCGGTGCAGCGCCGGATTCAGACCGATGTAAAGCCGCTCGACCATCGCATCGACGGTGCCGATACCGGCCCTCAAGCATTCGACGACCCCGGCCTCACGCTCACGGCGATGCGCGACAAAGGCGCGGACATGCCGATCCGGCTCGGTGATCGCCGGACCATGGGTAGGCCAGTAAACCGCGTCGCGGCGCGCCAGCAGCTTGTCGAGCGAGGCCATATACGCCGCCATGTCGCCATCCGGAGGCGCAACGACGCTGGTCGACCATCCCATGACGTGATCGCCGCTGAACAGAATGCCGGAGTCGGGAAGCGCGAAGCATAGATGGTTCGAAGTGTGGCCGGGCGTGTGCACGGCCTCGAACCGCCACTTTCCGCTCTCGATGGCGTCGCCATCGCGCACGACGATATCCGGAACAAAGTCCCAGTCGCCGCCTTCCTCGGCCCCGCCTTCGCCGCGTCTGCCGCCGGCATGCGGACCGAACCCGTAAGTCGGGGCGCCGGTCGCCTCCTTCACTGCCTTCGCGGCCGGCGAGTGGTCGCGGTGTGTGTGCGTCACCAGGATATGCGTGACGCGTTCGCCCTCCAGGCTCGCGATCAGCGCCGCGATGTGCTCCGGCAGATCGGGCCCCGGATCGATGATCGCGACCTCGCCTTCCCCAATGACATAGGTTCCGGTGCCCTTGAATGTGAACGGGCCGGGGTTGCCGGCCACGATGCGGCGAACGCCAGGCGCGACCGGCTCGAGCCGGCCATATTCGAATGTGAAGTCGCGGCGATAAGGTATTTCGACAGCCATTCAGCGGGCGCCCTTCACCATTTGTTGCGCAGTTCGCGCAGCTTCAGAAAGACCGTCCTCTGGTCCGGGTTTTCCGGCAGATCGGGGAACGCCTCGCGCAATCTCCGGATTACCGATGGGTTGGTCAGGCGGAAAAACGTGTTTATCTCCTTTTCGAGCCCGAGAGTGGTCACGAACGGGCGGCTGGTATCCTGCTCTTCGAGATCGGGCAGCATTTCCTTGGCCTTCGCGTTGTCCGGCTCGCGATTCAGCGTGAACCGCAAATTGTTGCAGATGTAGTCGTGACCCGGATAGACCAGCGTGTCGTCGGGCAGCTTCGACAGCTGCGCCGCGAACGTGTTGTACAGCTCGTTCGGATGGCCGCCGTTATGGCAGTTGCCGGCGCCGGCGTTGAACAGCGTGTCGCCGCAGAACAGCGCCCGGGTCGCGCCGTGCGCGAGCACGCAGATATGCGACATCGTGTGCCCGGGCGTGTCGAGGCATTCGAGTTCGACGGTGCGGCCGACATTTACTGCGTCCCCGGCTTTGAGGCCGCGGTCGATGCCGGGGATGCGGTCCTTCGCGTTGGCGTGCGCCAGGAGCTTGGCGCCGGTCGCCGCAATCATTTGATCGTTGCCGCCGGTGTGGTCGCGGTGCTCGTGGGTGTTGAGGATCTGCGTGATGGTCCAGCCCCGCCGCTTGGCGGCCGCGAGGCACTTCTCGGCATCGAGCGGATCGACCGCCAGCGCCTCGCCGGTCTCGGCACAGGCGATCAGGTAATTGAAATTGCGGCCGGCATTCCCGGTCCAAATCTGTTCGACGAGCATCGGTGAGTCCCGCATCTGGGTGAGATGCGGGCAGTATAGGCCGCCGGGTCCGGCTTCGCCATGCCCGCGGCCTGATGCGGTCAATGCCTGGGGCAATGCCCGGGTCAATGACCGAGCAGCTTGGCGAACGCGAACATCAGCCCGGCCATCGCGATTACGTTCACGAGCACCGCGCCGAGGATCATCTGGAACATCCGGCCGAGCAGCTCGGATCTTAGGCCGGCGATTTCCGCCTTCAGCTCACTTCTCACCGCGGCGATTTCCCCCCGCAGCTCCGAACCCAGCGCCGCGATCCCCGACCGCAGCTCCGAACCCAGCCCCGCGATCTCGGCCCGCAGCTCCGCCGTTGTCAGCGCCAGATCGCTCTTGGTCACAAGATCGGCGGCTTCGGTCCCCTCCCGCACGGCGTCCGCAACCGCCTCTGCCTGGGCTTCGTTGAACCCGGCCTCGCGCAGCTTCCGCGCCAGTTTCAGGGTGTCGATCGGCATCGATTTTTCAAACCTGCTCGCCGGCCGGCAATGCGCTCTCTCGCAAACGCGGCAGTCAGGCACGCGCGATACCGGCCGCACAAGCCTGCTCGAATTCCTATCATATAATGAAGGATTATACGCGCCGTCAGCGGTACGCACACGCTCGCGCGGCTCTTCCGCCGCAGGAGCATAGAAGGATAGGACACGGGATGGAGGATGATCTCGGGCTGCCGGACGGCGCCTTCCGCCGGATCGACGAGGAAGACGACGCGCACTTCTACGAGGCGCCGCGGCTCGTCTATCACATCGACGAGAACGCGGTCGCCGCGCTGACCGAATTCTATCGCCGCGTCCTGCCGGAAGGCGGCGTGCTGCTCGATCTGATGAGCAGCTGGGTCAGCCACCTGCCACCGGAGATCGGCTATGCTGAGGTAATCGGGCATGGCATGAACGAAGCCGAACTGGCCGCGAACCCGCGTCTCGGCCGCCGGTTTGTCCAGGACCTGAACCAGCACCCGCGCCTGCCTCTGGACGACGACAGCATCGACGCGGCAATGATCTGCGTATCGGTGCAGTACCTGCAGCATCCGGTGGCGGTATTGCATGAGGTTGCGCGGGTTCTGCGTCCCGGCGGCCCCGTCGTAATCAGTTTCTCAAACCGCTGCTTCTGGACCAAGGCCGTCGCAATCTGGCGCGGTCTCGACGATGCGGGCCATGCCCGACTTGTGGACCTGTATCTACGCGAAGCCGGATTTGCCGACATCAAGACGCATCGTCTCGCGGAATGGATCGAGGACGAACGCGATCCGCTGATCGCGGTCGTCGGCTGGGCGCCATCGACCGGACCCGCTACGGGAAGAATTTGACCGGCGATCAGTTCTGAACCGAACGCCGCGGTGACCGGTTTTGCTTTCGCCGAACCGTCGCGAGGTTTATTCTCCGACCCGAAGAGTTCCCAAGTCCCGGCTAAAAGGGGAAACACCGTCATGATGTCAGTGCGGCAGGCGGAATTCCGCGCCGATTACCGGCCGCGCATTTCCCCCTGGTATAGCGGTGTGCTGCACGTCATCGTGATCTACGCGATCGGCATTGCCGCGCTGATCTACTTCATCCGGCATATCGATCATCCGACCCTGGCCGAATGGTTAGTCGTCCCGGTGGTGTTTCTCGCCTGCAATCTGTTCGAATGGTGGATTCACAAATATGTGATGCATCGGCCGGTAGCCGGGTTCATGGGGATCTATCGTCGGCACACGCTGGCCCACCACCAATTCTTCACAGACGCCGAACCGACGATCGACACGACCCGTGATTTCCGGATCACGTTCTTTCCGCCTTACGCGCTCGTAACGTTTATCGCGATGTCGATCCCGCCGGCGCTGGCGCTGGGTTTTCTGTGGTCGGCGAACGCCGGCTGGCTGCTGATGTGCACAACAGTGGGCATGTACCTGAATTACGAATTCTTTCACTGGTCCTGCCATGTCAAGGACGACCGGGTAATCCGATACGTGCCGCTGATCAACACGATCCGCCGTCATCACATCGCCCACCACAACCAGGCGATCATGATGGAGCGGAATTTCAACCTGACCTATCCGATCGCCGATTGGCTGTTCGGCACCAGCGACCTCGTGCGCGGCGTGCTCGGCCACATTTTCAACGGGTACGACAAGAACCACGTCCGCGCCGACCTGAAGCATGCCGGAAGCAGCGATGGAATGAAGGCGAGCGCATGACCGCACCGCTCGACAAGCTTGGCGCGCCGCCTGACCGGCTGAAGCGGTCGCAGGCCTCGCTGGTCGGCGGGATCGCGTGCGGGATCGGCGTCGCGATCCTGACCGTGCTGTTGCTCGGGGAGCCGACTCAACTCAACCTCGCGATCGGGCTGCTGGTCGGCGCGGCGCTCGCCCTCTGGGTACGGCTGGCCGATCTCTGAGTTCCCCGGCAGCGCGGAATTCCCGTGTTACATCAAGCCTCGTCCCGCCTCTCGGATATTATTACTCGCCATCGGGATCGCCGCGCACCGCCGAGGCGCTTTCGATCTCGGAGAGATGCGCCGCGGTGTTAATGATTTCGACGTGCGAAAAGGCCTGCGGAAAGTTGCCCAGCATCCGTCCCGAGCGCGGGTCGTACTCTTCGGAAAGAAGGCCGAGATCGTTGCGAACCGCCAGCAGGCGGTCGAACAGCTTTATCGCGTCGTCGCGCCTCCCGATCAGGCTGAGGCTGTTCGCCAGCCAGAAGCTGCACGCGAGAAACACGCCTTCCCCGCTGGGCAGGCCGTCTATGCCGGGGCGCGTCGGATACCGGCAGACCAAGCCGTCGCAGACCAGCTCGCGCTCGATCGCCTCGACCGTGCCGCGGACGCGCGGATCCTGGGGTGGCAGGAAGCCGAGCTGCGGGATCAGGAGCAGCGCGGCGTCGAGATCACGCCCGCCGTAATACTGGACGAAGGTGTTGCGCTCGCGGTCATAAGCCTTGTCGAGGATCTGCCGGCAAATCGTGTCGCGGATGTCTTTCCAGCGCTCGTACGGCCCCTCGAGCCCGTACTGTTCAACCGATTTGATCGCGCGGTCGAATGCGACCCAGCACATGATCTTCGAGAACGTGAACTGCCGCGGTTCGCCGCGCACCTCCCACATCCCGCGGTCCGGACGGTCCCATATCTTTTCGAGATATTCGAGCAGCTTCTTCTGCAGGTGCCACGCCACCGAACTGTCCTCCAGCCCGTAGCGGTGACAGGCGTGCAGCGCATCCATCAGCTCGCCGTAGACGTCGAGCTGCAGCTGGTCATAGGCGGCATTACCGATGCGCACCGGACGGCTGTTCTCGTACCCGGGGAGCCACGGCAGCTCGTATTCGGTCAGACGGCGCTCGCCGGCGATGCCATACATGATCTGCATTTCCGAGGGGTGACCGGCGACGGCGCGCAACAGCCACTCGCGCCAGGCGCGCGCCTCGGCCCGGTAGCCGGAGCTGAGCAGAGCGTACAATGTCAGCGTCGCATCGCGGATCCAACAGAACCGATAATCCCAGTTGCGCACCCCGCCGAACTCTTCTGGCAGCGAGGTCGTCGCCGCCGCGACGATCCCGCCGGTCGGCTGGTAGGTCAGCATCTTCAGCGTGATCAGCGAGCGCACGATAGCCTCGCGCCACGGCCCTTTCAGCGTGCAGCGGCTCGACCAGTCGCACCATTCGTTATGGGTCTCGAGCAGATGGTCCTGTGGGTCGCGATAGCGGTATCCGCGATGGTGAGACGGATACCAGCTCATCGTGAACGGAACGGTCTCGCCGGCTTCGACCGTGAACTCGCCGACTGTCGTCAGCTCCGGCGTGCCGCGCAGTGGAACCGGGGTGATGAACTGTACCGCGTTCGGACCGGCAACGCCGCTCGGGCCGCCGAGATGCGAGCGCACCCAAGGGATGCCTCGCCCGTAATTGAAGCGCAGGACAATTTCGGTGCCCATCCGCACGCGGCCCTTGTCACCCCGTACGAGGCGGATCAGATCGATCTGATCTTCCCGACCGGTAAACGGCATGAAGTCGATGACGGTCGCAGCGCCCTCAGACGTTTCGAACCGGGTTTCAAGGATCCCGGTTTCGCCGCGGTAGGCGCGCGAGCACCGCGCCTCCGGGTCCTGCGGCGCCAGCAGCCACCTTCCGTGTTTCGGCTCGCCGAGCAGCGCGGCGAATACCGACTCCGAATCGAACCGCGGCAGGCACAGCCAATCGATCGACCCCCCGCGCGACACCAGCGCCGCCGTGTAGGCGTTGCCGATGATCCCGTAATCTTCGATCGGCCGGCTCATCGTTTCTCTTTTTTCATCGGGGTCGGCAGCCCACCGTCCTTTTTCGGGTCCCACTCCTTCTGGACCTGCTCCTCGACCGGGAGCCCCGTCTCGGTGGTCGGGCTTCGCACCGTTGCACCGAGCGCGTCGGAATCGGCGACCGGCTCGTCGGCGATATGATGCGGCGCAGGGCGCTCTTGCGGTGTCGCGGCGGGCCGCTTGGCCCGCTTCTCGTCCTTCTCGTCGGCCATTGGCGCTTTCCCTCGTTGATCCAGTTTATAACAGCGATCCCGCGGCGAGGGTTCGGTATACCAGCCGCATCCTTTTGTGATGGCTTTGTGCAGGCTCATCATGCCGTCGTCGGTTGGGTGTGGAAACCGCGCGGCTGGAACGGCTGTTATGGCTGGCATGTCGGACGCGAGCCCTCTCCCCCATGGTCCCCTTAGCGAACGGACGGTTCATCTCTGCATTGACATGCAGCGTCTCTTCGCCGAGCAAACGCCTTGGCATACGCCGTGGATGGAGCGCGTTCTGCCGGTCGTCGCGCGGATTGCCAAGGCGCATCCCGAGCAGACGGTCTTTACCCGCTTCATACCGCCGCGACGTCCCGATGAGCTGCCCGGAACCTGGCGTCGTTTTTATCGGCGGTGGACCGAGTTGACGCTGGAACGGATCGATCCCGGTCTGCTTGAGCTGGTTCCGCCGCTGGCGCGGCTGGTGCCTCCCGCGATCACGATCGACAAGCGGGTCTATTCGCCGTTCAGCGAAGAGGCAATTTGGCGGGTGCTCAGTGAGCGGCGCGCCGACACGCTGGTGATCACCGGGGCGGAGACCGACGTCTGCGTGCTCGCGGCCGTATTGGATGCGGTGGATCGAGGCTTCCGTGTCGTGCTGGCGACCGATGCGATCTGCAGCTCCTCGGATCGCACGCACGACGCGCTGATGACGCTCTATCGCAGTCGGTTCAGCGAGCAGATCGAGACTGCCGCCAGTGGGGCGATTATCGGCGCCTGGCCCAAACGCTAGCGCTGCGGCAAAAGGAAAAGGAGGCCAAGGAAAAGAGCAGGACCGAAGCCCCGCCAGGAATTCCTTGCAAATTCTTCAGTCGGGACTGGTTGTCCCGAAACCGTGAACCCCTCCCTAAACTCGGGCCAGGCTGTGCCGCCTGTGTACATCAACTAAGCCGCATAGTACGCAAATCGCCGCACCGGGTCACGCGATTTTTTTTGCATCGGCTGGTTTTTTCGCCACCGGCCCGCTACTAGACTGCCCGATGTCCTTAACCGGCGAGCTGTTATGCGCGTCTCTCAGTATTTTCTGCCGCTTTTGCGCGAGAACCCGAGCGAGGCGCAGATCGTGTCGCACCGGCTGATGCTGCGCGCCGGTATGATCCGGCAATCGAGCGCCGGGATCTATTCGTGGCTGCCGCTCGGGCTTCGCGTCCTGAAGCGCGTCGAGCAGATCGTCCGCGAGGAGCAGGACCGCTCCGGGGCGCAGGAAATCCTGATGCCGACGATCCAGCCGGCCGAACTGTGGCGCGAGAGCGGCCGGTACGACGATTACGGCAAGGAGATGCTGCGTATACGCGACCGGCACGAACGCGAGATGCTGTACGGGCCGACCAACGAGGAGCAGGTCACCGCGATCGTCCGCGATGCGATCAAGAGCTATCGCGACCTGCCGAAGAACCTCTATCACATCCAGTGGAAGTTCCGCGACGAGGTGCGCCCGCGCTTTGGCGTGATGCGCGGCCGCGAATTTCTGATGAAGGACAATTACAGCTTCGACCTGGATCAGGCCGGGGCCAGGCATTCGTACAACAAGATGTTCGTCGCCTATCTCCGGACCTTCGCGCGGATGGGGCTGAAGGCGATTCCGATGCGCGCCGACACCGGGCCGATCGGCGGCGATCTCTCCCACGAGTTCCAGATCCTCGCCGATACCGGCGAGAGCGAGGTCTATGTCGATCAGCGATTTCCTCGACCTGAATTTTGAAAATCGCGATGTCGATTACGACAACGTGCCGCAGGTCCAAACGATAGTGGATTATTTCACATCGCTTTATGCGGCGACTGACGAGATTCACAATCCCGAAACGTGCCCGGTCCCTCCGGAACGATTGGTCAGCGCACGCGGAATCGAGGTCGGTCAAACCTTCTATTTCGGCACGAAGTATTCGGAGCCGATGGGCGCCGTCGTCGCCGGACCGAATGGCGAGGAGGTACCGCTCGAAATGGGCTCGTACGGGATCGGCGTGTCGCGGCTGGTCGGCGCGCTGATCGAGGCGAACCACGACGATGCCGGCATCGTCTGGCCCGAGAGCGTCGCGCCGTTCCGTGTCGGGCTGATCAATCTGCGGCCGGGCGACGTCAAATGCCGTGACGCGGCGGATGATCTTTACGGCAAGCTGCGCGGCGCCGGGGTTGAGGTGCTGTACGACGACCGCGACGAGTTGCCGGGCGCCAAATTCGCGGCGATGGACCTGATCGGTTTGCCGGATCAGCTGATTTTAGGTCCACGCGGTCTCGCCGCCGGGACGATCGAATGCAAAAACCGCCGGACCGGGGCGCGGGAGGACCTGCCACTCGACGCGGTCGTGGCGCGGTTTACCTGATGGCCGTCCATAGCGCACGCAGGATCCCGAGCGAGGGCGGCTCGGGAGCTTCCGAGGCGGCGGCCGGGCAGGCGACCTTCGATATGGCAAACCTTCGACCGGAGCGGACGGGGCTGCCTTTTGTTGTTTTCGTCTCGCAACGCGGCGGCGCCCGGCACGACGTTCGGATCAAGCTCGCGCGATCGCCCCGCGTCCGACCTTCGGAGATGATAACGGTCGCGGTTCGCCCGGCGCCGCGCGTTGTCCGCGGGCGGGTCAGCGCACATGAGTTCGAGCTGGTCAGAAAATGGCTCGAGCTCAATGCCGACGTGCTTATCGACTACTGGAACGGCGTAATCGAATACACTGAAGACGTGATCGACGCCCTGAAGAAGCTGCCCGAAACAGAGCGCCCGTGATATTCAACGCATTCGAGCGGATGGTTGCGTTCCGCTATTTGCGGGCGCGGCGCGCCGAGGGGTTCGTCTCGGTTATCGCGATCTTCTCGCTGCTCGGCATCGCGCTGGGCGTCGCGACCCTGATCATTGTGATGTCGGTGATGAACGGGTTCCGCGCCGAGTTGGTCGGCCGCATTCTCGGCCTCAACGGGCACATGGCCGTCTATGGCGAGGGCGCGCGGCTGACCGGCTTCGAGGCCGCCGCCGAGCGGGTGCGGCAGGTTCCCGGCGTGGTCAGCGCGACGCCGCTAATCGAGGGGCAGGTGATGGCCACCACCGACGCGGGCGCGTCGGGCGCACTGGTGCGCGGCATCCGCCCCGAGGACATAAGCGAGCGGAAGCTGATCGCGAACCATATCGTTGCCGGCTCGCTCGCCGAATTCGGCGACGACAACATCGCGGTCGGGGAACGCCTCGCGAGACGGCTCGGGGTCGGGGTCGGAGGCCGGATCACGCTGATTTCGCCCGAGGGAACCGATACCGCGTTCGGCACGATGCCGCGGCTCAAGACGTACCGCGTCGCGGCGCTGTTCAATGTCGGGTTCTACGAATACGATAACAGCTTTATCTATGTACCGCTCAATTCGGCGCAGATTTTCTTCCGCATGCCGGAGGCGGTCAGCGATCTCGAAGTCTTTGTCGAGAACCCCGATCGGGTGCAGGCCGTCGGGCGAAATATCGCGGCGGCGCTCGGCGGCAGGGTGCGGATCGTCGATTGGCAGCAGGCCAACTCCACGCTCGTCAACGCGGTCGATATCGAACGCAACGTGATGTTCCTGATCCTGGCGCTGATCATCCTCGTGGCCTCGTTCAACATCATTTCCGGCATGATCATGTTGGTGAAGGACAAGGGCCGCGACATCGCGATCCTGCGCACGATGGGCGCGTCGCGCGGCATGATCCTGCGCATTTTCATGCTAAGCGGCGCCAGCATCGGCATAGTCGGCACGCTGGCCGGGTTCGCGCTCGGGGTTCTTTTCACGGTGAATATCGAGGCCATTCGGCAGTTTCTGCAGGATTTGCTGCAGGTCAAACTGTTCGCCGCCGAGATCTATTTCTTTACGCGCATCCCGGCGCAGATTGAACCCGACGAGGTCGCCGTGATCGTGCTGATGGCGCTGGCGCTCTCATTCCTTGCAACACTCTACCCGTCGTGGCGGGCCGCCCGGCTCGATCCGGTCGAAGGGCTGCGCTACGAATGAAGGCCCCGCCCATTTCATTCCCGCGTGAGTGATTTGAATGGCTTAACCGGCCCGGCGTCGATGCTCGAATTGCGCGGCGTAAGAAAGGTGTTCCGGCAGGGCGGCGTTGCGCTCGCGGTGCTGAACGGGGTGGACTTGGCGCTGCGGCCGGGCGAGATCGTCGCGCTGGTCGGGCCGTCCGGGGCCGGGAAATCGACGCTGCTGCACGTCGCCGGGCTCTTGGAGCAGCCAACAGAGGGGTCGGTGCTGATCGAGGGGCGCGACTGCGGCGGCCTGTCCGACGAGCAGCGCACAACGCTGCGCCGCCGCGCGCTCGGTTTCGTCTATCAGTTCCATCACCTGCTGCCCGAGTTTTCGGCGCTCGAAAACGTGATGCTGCCGCAGATGATCGCCGCGGTGCCGCGCGCCGCCGCCCGGCGCAAGGCCGAGATGCTGCTGGGCCGGGTCGGGCTTGCCGAGCGCCTCAGCCACCGGCCGGCGCGATTGTCGGGCGGCGAGCAGCAGCGCGTCGCGATCGTGCGCGCGCTCGCCAACGACCCGCAAAGTCCTGCTGGCCGACGAACCGACCGGCAATCTCGACCACACGACCGGCGAGCACGTCGTCGCCAGCCTGATCGAGATCGTCCGCGACAGCGGCCTCGCCGCGCTGATCGCGACGCACAATCTCGACCTCGCGCGCCGCCTCGACCGCATTGTCACGCTGGAGGACGGGAGGCTAAGGGCGGCTTAGAACGGAATTTGCCCTCGGCTCCGAATCGCCGAGAACATGGGCAGTCGCATCGGCCTCGGCTCGACCGATCGCGACAGGGTTTTCAGGCGGATTATCGGACGGCTGTTTTCGCGTGCGGCTCGTGTCATCCTGCCGGCATGCCGCTCGCTGATTTCATTCATTTGCGCACCCACAGCGCCTATTCGTTGTCATCGGGTGCGATCAAGATCAAGGAACTGGTGCAGCTGTGCCGCGCGCAGTCGATGCCAGCGGTTGCGATTACCGACACCGGCAACCTGTTCGGCGCGCTCGAATTCGCGACCGCCTGCGCCGAAGCGGGCATCCAGCCGATCATCGGCATCGAAATTGCTCTTGCGCCGAGCGGGGCGGCCCGCGCACCGCGTCCCGGCAATGGCCAGGCCGCTGAGCCGGACCGCATCGTCCTTCTGGTGCAAAGCGAGACCGGCTATCGCAATCTGATGGGCCTGACCAGCGACGCGTATCTGGAAGGCGAAGCTGGCGCCGAACCAAGTGTCGCGATCGCCGATCTTAGCGCGGCGAATGAGGGGCTGATTTGCCTGGCGGGCAGCGCCGGTGGCCCGATCGGGCGCCTCGTCGCCGAGGGCCAGACCGAGGCCGCCGAAGCGATGCTGCTCACGCTCAAAGCAGCGTTTCCGGGCCGCCTCTATGTAGAATTGCAACGACACGGCATGCAGGAGGAAGCACGCAGCGAAGCCGGTCTCGTCGATCTCGCTTATGCGCACGACGTGCCGCTGGTTGCGACCAACAATGCCTATTTCCCGGACCGCGAGTTCCATGAGGCGCATGACGCGCTGCTGTGCATCGCGCAGGGCCGCGTCGTCGCCGACCCGGACCGTGGGAGGCTGACGCCGGATCATTATTTCCGGCCGGCCGCCGAGATGCGCTTGCTGTTCGCCGACCTGCCCGAAGCCTGCGACAACACCCTCGTCATCGCGCAACGCTGCGCCTTCATCCCGCCTTTCCGCAAGCCGATCCTGCCCGCGTTTGGCACCGCCGAGACCGACGAACCGGCGATGCTGCGCGAGGCGGCGCGTGCCGGCCTCGCCGCGCGGCTCGCCCCCCCTGCCCTGCTCTGCGCCGACGATCAACCGTATCGAGACCGCCTGGAATTCGAGCTTGAGACGATCATCCAGATGGGGTTCGCCGGATATTTCCTGATCGTCGCGGACTTCATCCAGTGGGCGAAGCGTCAGGGCATCCCGGTCGGACCCGGGCGTGGCTCGGGGGCAGGGTCAGTCGTCGCCTGGGCGCTGACGATCACCGATCTCGACCCGCTGCGCTGGGGCCTCTTGTTCGAGCGGTTTCTCAACCCCGAACGCGTCTCGATGCCGGATTTCGACATCGATTTCTGTCAGGACCGGCGCGACGAGGTGATCCGCTACGTGCAACAGAAATACGGCCGTGATCGGGTTGCGCAAATCATCACGTTCGGCAAATTGCAGGCGCGCGCCGTGCTGCGCGATGTCGGCCGGGTGCTGGCGATGCCCTATGGTCAGGTCGACCGGCTTTGCAAGCTGGTGCCGAACAACCCGGCCCACCCGGTCAGCCTCGAACAGGCGATCGCCGGCGAGCCGCAACTGCAACAGCAACGCGATTCCGACGAGGCGGTGGCGCGGCTGATCGAAATCGCGCTGCGCCTGGAAGGATTGTACCGGCACGCCTCGACGCACGCCGCCGGCGTCGTGATCGGCGATCGGCCGCTATCGGACCTGGTGCCGCTCTACCGCGATCCGCGCTCCGACATGCCGGTAACGCAGTTCAACATGAAATGGGTCGAGCTGGCGGGGCTGGTCAAATTCGACTTTCTCGGCCTCAAGACGCTGACTGTATTGGCCCGCTGCCTCGAATTGCTGGCCCGGCGCGGCGTCGCGCTGGATCTCGCCGAGCTGCCGCTCGACAACCGGCCGACTTTCGACCTCTTGTCGCGCGGCGACACGGTCGGCGTGTTCCAGGTCGAAGGCGCCGGCGTGCGCGACATGCTGAAGAAACTGCGCCCCGACCGCTTCGAGGATATTATTGCGGTCGTCTCGCTGTACCGGCCCGGGCCGATGGAGAACATCCCGCGCTACATCGCCGTCAAACACGGCGACGAGCAGCCCGACTATCTGCACCCGCTATTGGAGCCGATCCTGAAGGAAACCTTCGGGATCATGATCTACCAGGAACAGGTGATGCAGATCGCACAGGTGCTGGCGGGCTATTCGCTCGGCGCCGCCGACCTCTTGCGCCGCGCGATGGGCAAGAAGATCCAGTCGGAAATGAACGCGCAGCGCCAGCAATTCGTCGCGGGGGCGACCGAGCGCGGCGTCGAGCGGGCCCGCGCCGAGCTGATCTTCGACCAGATGGCGAAGTTCGCCGGATACGGCTTCAACAAGTCGCATGCCGCCGCCTACGCGCTCGTCGCCTATCAGACCGCCTACCTGAAGGCGAACCACCCGGTCGAGTTTATGGCCGCGTCGATGACGCTTGACCTCGGCAACACCGACAAGCTCGCGCATTTCCGCCCGGAGCTCGACCGGCTCGGCATCAAGCTGCTGCCCCCTGATATCAACCGCTCGGAGGTCACGTTCGCCGTCGAGGCGGACCCGAAAACCGGGAACCCCGCCATTCGCTATGCGTTGGCCGCCGTTAAGGGCGTCGGGGCGCAGGCGATGGCGGACATTATCGCCGAGCGGGGCCGCAACGGTCCTTTCAGGGACCTGTTCGACTTCGCGGCGCGGCTCGATACAAAAAGCTTCAACCGGCGGCAGTTCGAAAGCCTTGTCAAGGCCGGCGCCTTCGACTGCCTCGACCCGAACCGGGCGCAGAGCTTCGCCGCCGCCGAATTGCTGCTGCGTCACGCGAACCTCGCCGCAGAGGAGCGCGAGAGCCGGCAGGAGAACCTGTTCGCCGGCATCGCCGGTTTGGGCCATGGCGGCTTCGCGGCGCGTCCGTCCTTGCCGCTCGTGCCGGACTGGCCGCGTGTCGAGAAGCTGCAGCACGAGTTTGAGGCGATCGGTTTCTACCTGTCGGGGCATCCGCTCGACGAGTACGGCCGCAGTCTGGAGCGCGCCGGCATCCTGCGCTTGGTCGATCTGCCCGCAGCGCTGGCCGCGAACGCCAGCACCCGGTTCCGGCTGGCCGGGATCGTGGTCAGCAAGAAGGAACGCACCTCCGCGCGCGGCAGTCGCTATGGGTTTGTCGAGATGTCCGATCCGAGCGGCAATTTCGAGATCACGGTGTTCTCCGAGATCCTGAGCCAGGCGCGCCCGCTTCTGGAACCCGAGCAGCAGCTCGTTGTGACGGTGGATATACGCCGCGACGACGAAGACCTGAAACTGACAGCGCAGAAGATCGAGCCGCTGGACAGCGTCGTCGCGCACGCCACCGCCGGGCTGCGCGTCTTCATCGCCGAGGCGGAGGCGGTGCCGCGGCTGAAAAGCCTGATTTCGCGCGAGGCTGGAGGGCGCGGCCGGGTGACTGTCGTCCTCGATCTTCCGAGCCGCGAGATCGAACTGGCGCTGCCTGGCGGCTTCCGCATCAATCCCGGCATTCGCGCCGCGGTCAAATCGCTGCCGGGGATCCTGGACGTTCACGATATCTGAGCGAGCCCGCAGCACGCCGGGATAAACGGCGGGGCCGCGATCGCGGTTGACGCATCCCCGCTGTCCGGTCAGGCTACCGCCAATGAGTTTCCTGAACGCCGTTCGGAGAGCCGAGCCATGAAGCTGATGTGGTTCCATCTGATGCCGTATACCGAGCTGCCCGACGATTTCCGCGAGAAAAACCCGTCGGTGTGGGTTGATATCCATAGCTCGCTGTTCGACCCCAGGCGCGCGCATCACATGTACAACGATTTCATGGACGAGCTCGAATACGCCGCCGAATGCGGCTTTGACGCGGTCTGCGTCAACGAGCACCATTCGAACGGTTACGGGCTGATGCCCTCGCCCAATTTGATCGCCTCGTCCTTGGCGCGGCGCACGACCGACACCGCGATCTGCGTCATGGGAAATTCGCTCGCACTCTACAACCCGCCGACCCGGGTGGCAGAGGAGTTCGCGATGATCGACGTGATCTCGGGCGGGCGGCTGATCGCTGGCTTCCCGGTTGGCTCGCCGATGGACACCTGCTACGCCTATGGCCAGAACCCGTCGATCTTACGCGAGCGCTATCTCGAGGCGCACGATCTGGTCGTCAAGGCGTGGACCGAGCCCGACACGTTCGCGTTCAACGGCCGCTTCAACCAGCAGCGCTACGTCAACATCTGGCCGCGTCCTGTGCAGAAGCCGCGCCCGCCGATCTGGATACCCGGAGGCGGCTCGGTCGAGACGTGGCGCTGGTGCGCGCAGATGGACCATGTTTATTCCTATCTGTCCTACTACGGCTACAAGGCAGGGCAGTCGACGATGGACGGGTTCTGGGCCGAAATGGACCGGCTCGGCAAGGACCGTAATCCATACCATGCCGGGTTCCTGCAGTTCGTCGGCGTCGCCGAGAGCCGTGAGGACGCCTACCGCATCTATCGCGAACCGGCCGAGTATTTCTATGGCCGCTGCCTGCATATAGACCCGCGTTTCGCGGGACCGCCGGGCTACACGACCGAGGAAACGCAGCGCCGCGGCATCCAGGGTCAGGTGCAACAGGCCGCCGCGCAGTCGCAGCGCTACGAAACCAAATTCCAGACGCTGGCGCGCGAAATGGACGCGATCGTCGACAAAGGCTACGTCATCATCGGCTCGCCGGACGAGGTTGCTGAGCAGCTCAAGGAAGTCGCGAAGAAACTCAATGTCGGCCACCTGATGCTGCTGCTGCAGTTCGGCAACATGAGCAAGGATCTGGCGAAGTACAACACCGGGCTGTTTGCCGAGAAGGTCATGCCGCAGCTCCGGGATGTCTTCTCCGAATGGGAGGACCGCTGGTGGCCCAAACCGATGGACCGCGCCGAGCGCGCCGCGCCACCCCCGTTCGAGCCGGCCGTTATGGCGGCGGAGTAATTGTTTTTCTCGAACACCCCCACCCCAACCCTCCCCCGCTCGCGGGGGAGGGGACGTGCGATGCCACCGGAATATCCAGCGCCTCCGGCGCGATGCGGTTGAAAATGGCAGCGCTCGGTAACTCCCTCCTCCGCAAGCGGGAGAGGGCCGGGATGGGGGTCAATCGTCCCGGAACAGCCAATGCCTGAGATCATAACCTCCACCGTCGAAATAAACGGCTTTTCGTCCCGCGTTTGGCGCAAGGGAAGCGGGCCAAAAATCGGTTTCCTGGCCGGCTTTGGCGGGCTGCCGCGCTGGATCCCGTTTCTCGACGTGCTGGCGCGGGAGCGGACCGTGATCGTCCCATCGCTGCCCGGCTTTCCCGGCGGCGAGCGCGGCCACACGGTGCTCGACACGCATCTCGACTGGGTACTCGCGACGCGCCAGCTGCTGGCTAAGGCCGGGCTCGACGGCGCCGACCTGGTCGGCAGCGGACCCGGCGGTTCGCTCGCCGCCGAGGTCGCGGCGATCTGGCCGCAATCGGTGAGGCGCCTCGCACTGATCGCGCCGTGGGGCCTGTTCGACGAGAAGGACCCGATGACCGACCCCTGGGCGCAGCGCGCCCCCGAGGTGCCGGCGCTGCTATGCGCTGATCCCTCGCGGTGGGAGGCGCTGAAGGCCGAGCCCGAGGGCCAGAATTCGCCGGAATGGCCGATCGAGCAGGTGCGCGCGGCCGAGGCCGCGGCCCGCATCTTCTGGCCGCTCGGCAATACGAAACTCGAAAAGCGCCTGAAGCTGATCGAGGCGCCAACGTTGCTGCTGTGGGGCGAACAGGATCGCATCGTGCCGCGCGGCTACGCCGACAAATTCGCGCGCGCGATCCCGGGCAGCACCGAAATCCGGGTCATTCCCGGCGCCGGCCATCTCGCCGAACTCGACAAACCGGACGAGGTCGCCGCCGCGATCCTCGAATGGGCGCGCTGACACGATGGGGACTAAACCTGGAGGACGCGTGGACGTGCGGCCGGCTCATCATCGCGCATGACAAAGGCCCCTTCGGCGATGTCCGGCGGCGGACGAACGCACCAGCGCGCGACAAATGCCGCCGCTGCGGCAGGATCGCGGAAATAGAGCGCGACCGCGTCGTTGACGACGCCGCGCAGACCAGAGGGCGTAATCATCCACCCCTCCGCCCCGCAATTCTCGTCGAGCCAGGCGTGCATCCGGTCGAGCCGCCGGCCGAAGCCGCGGGGCGGAACCGCGAGGCGCAATCGCACCGGAAGGCGATACTCGGCCTCCGCGAGACGCGATTTTGATCTGACCGGCATCGGGTTCGCTCTCCGCAATGGGTTTTTCGCAGGTTCCTATATTGTTCTAAAATAAGCGCGACTGTTAGTGTTTTGTCAACCGGCGCCACGCGACAATTCCGGCATCCGGATGCGCCAGGACGCGGCGATACAGCGATGCAGGCGGCCATAGTCGAACAGATCGTTGCAACGGGCGGGAGCAGCGCGCCGCCGATCCCGGGCACCATCGCGGAAACCGGCATCTCGGAGCGCAACCTGCTCTATCTGATGCTGAAATTCATGCAGGTCGAAGCCTGCGAGACGATTGTCGATGTGGCCCTGCGCATGAAGCTGCCGCGCCTCGTGGTGCAGCGGCTCACCGAAATCGCCGTGCAGCAGCGGCTGATCGGCGCGACCAGCGCGAGCAGCGATCTGGCGCTGTCCACCCGCTACGCGCTGACCGAAGCGGGCCGTAACGCAGCCCGCGACGCGCTTGACCAGAACCTCTATATCGGGCCGGCTCCGGTCTCGCTCGCCTCCTATCGCGACCGGATCGAAAAGCAGCGGATCACCAACGAAATGCTCGACGAGGCGGCGCTGCGGCGCGGCTTTGCCGGGCTGGTCGTGCCGGAACAGATGATCCGCCGATTGCTGCCGGCGATCAACGCCGGGCGCAGCGTGCTGCTCTATGGGCCTCCCGGCAACGGCAAGACAACGTTGTCGACCCGCATCGCCGGGCTGTTCAAGGACCCGGTCTATATCCCTTATGCCGTCGAGGTGGCGGGCCAGATCATCAAGGTGTTCGACGCCCAGATCCACCGGCCGCGCACGGCGGAAACACCGGCGCGGGCGACGGTCGCGCCGGGGCTGCAGCGCGAGATGTCGGATCAGCGCTGGATCGCGTGCTCGCGCCCGGTCGTTATGGCGGGCGGCGAGATGACGCTCGACATGCTTGATTTGCAATGGGGTGTCGAGGCCCGGTTCTACGATGCGCCGCTGCATGTCAAGGCGCTCAACGGAATGATGCTGATCGACGATTTTGGCCGGCAGAAATTCGCGCCGAACGATTTATTGAACCGCTGGATTGTGCCGATGGAGAACCAGGTCGATTTCATGAAGCTGAATACCGGCGCCAGCTTCACGCTGCCGTTCGACGTGTTGCTGATGTTTTCGACCAATCTGCACCCGGCCGATTTGATGGATGCCGCGTTCCTGCGCCGCATCCAGTACAAAATCAAATTGTTCGAACCGACCCGCGATGAGTATCGCCAGATTTTCCAGGCGGTCACCCAATCGCGCGGCCTGGAACTCGGCGAGGAGGTATTCGACTATGTCGTCGGGATGCTAGCGCCGTTCGGGCTGGCGTATTATCAGCCGCGCTTCATCTGCGACCACGTCCTCGAAACGTGCAAATCATTCAATTTGCCGCCGCTTCTCACGATCGAGCTGGCCAGCGAAGCGCTGGCCAATCTTTATGTCGATATCGAGGAGGCGCGCGGCGACGAAATGGCGGCATGAACCGCAGCTTGCCGGTCAGTTCACCCGCAGATGACACGAGACGCCGTGGCCGGGGCTGATTTCGGTGAGTTTCGGCACATCGACCTTGCAGCGCGCCTCGGCGTAGGGGCACCTCGTATGGAACGTGCAGCCGGGGGGCGGATTGATCGGGCTGGGTACATCGCCTTGCAGCAGCCGCTTGGCGCGTTTCAGCTTCGGGTTTGGCACCGGCACCGCCGACAGCAGCGCCTCGGTGTAGGGGTGCTGCGGGTTCGTGAACAGCGTCCGCTTGTCGGCGTATTCGACGATCTTGCCGAGATACATGACCGCAATACGGTGGCTGATGTGCTCGACCACCGCGAGATCGTGCGCGATGAACAGATACGACAGCCGTTTTTCGCGCTGCAAATCCATCATCAGATTGATGACCTGCGCCTGGATCGAGACGTCGAGCGCCGAGACCGGCTCGTCGGCGACGATCAGCTTCGGGTTCAGCGCGAGCGCCCGCGCGATCGAAATGCGCTGGCGCTGACCGCCGGAAAACTCGTGCGGATACGCTGTCATCTGGGCGCGGCGCAAACCGACTTGGTCGAAAATTTCGCCGACCATCCGCTCGCGCTCCTTGCCGCCCGCGAGCCCGTGCACCAGAAGCGGCTCGCCGACAATGTCGCCCGCCGACATGCGCGGGTTCAGCGACGAAAACGGGTCCTGGAAGATCATCTGCATCTGGCGCCGATAGGGCCGCAGCTCGGCCTTGCCGAGCCGGGTCACGTCGTGCCCGTCGAGCTTGATCGACCCGGCGGTCGGCTCGACGAGGCGCAGCACGGTGCGCGCAACGGTGGACTTGCCGCAGCCCGACTCGCCGACCATCCCTAACGTCTCGCCCTCGCCGATCGAGAACGTGACGCCGTCGACGGCGTAGACCTGTCCGACGGTCCTGCGCAGGATCCCCTTCTTGACCGGAAAATGCTTTTTCAGATCGACCGCTTCCAGCACCGGCGGGCTGTTGTGCCCGGGACGGGCGGCCGCGACCGGACGATTGAGCGTGGCCGCGTCAGCCATAAAGCTTCTCCGAATGCCAGCATGCGACCCAGTGACTCGGCCGCTTCTGTTCGTAAAGCGGGAATTGCGTCCGGCACTGCTCGTCGGCATAGGGACAGCGCGGGGCGAATGGGCAGCCAGGCGGCAGATTTGTCAGCGCGGGCACGACGCCCGGGATTTCCTGCAAGCGCTGGGCTGAATCAGCGGTCGCCTCGCCGCCGATGATCGCGAGATGCGGGATCGAGCCAAGGAGGCCGTGCGTATACGGGTGCAGCGGCGCCCCGAAGAGTTCTTCGACGTCCGCTTCCTCGACCTTCTTGCCGGCGTACATGACGATGACGCGCTGCGCCGTTTCGGCGACAACCGCGAGATCGTGCGTGATCAGGACGACCGCGGTGCCGAGCTTATCCTGCAGGTCGAGGATCAGATCGAGGATCTGCGCCTGGATCGTCACGTCGAGCGCGGTCGTCGGCTCGTCGGCGATCAGTACGCGCGGGTTGCACGACAGCGCCATCGCGATCATCGCGCGCTGCCGCATGCCGCCCGACAGCTGATGCGGGTATTCCTTGGCGCGCTGCTCCGGCGCCGGTATCTTGACCAGCCGCAGCATCTGGATAGCTTTTTCCAGCGCCGCCGATTTCGACAAATCCTGGTGCAGCCGGATCGTCTCGCTGATCTGCGCTCCGATCGTCATGACCGGGTTCAGCGATGTCATCGGCTCCTGGAAGATCATCGAAATATCGTTGCCGCGGATCTGGCGCATCTCGGCCTCGCTGAGCCGCACGAGGTCGCGCCCGTCGATCTTTATCGAGCCGTCGACAATGCGGCCCGGCGGGCTCGGCACGAGGCGCAACAATGACAAGGCGGTCATCGTCTTGCCGCAGCCGGATTCGCCGACGATCGCCAGCGTCTCGGAGCGGCGCACCGCGAACGACACGTCGTCCACCGCCTTGACGACCCCGCCACGCGTGAACAGGAAGGTCCGCAGTCCCTCAACTTCGACAACATTCTCGGCATTGTGGCCGGGAGACCGCAGCCCGGTATAGGCCGGCGGTCTCGTTTCGGTCGCTATCGCCAAGTTATCCCTCTCGTTCTCTGTTGATCGTTGTTTGCCGGTCGTTTATCCAGCGACGCCTAGCTGCGCTGCCGCGGATCGAGCAGGTCGCGCAGCGCATCACCCAGCAGATTGGTGCCGAACACGACGAAGCTGATCGCGACGCCGGGGAAGATCACCAGCCAGGGCGCCGTCCGCACGTATTCGGCCGCCGACTCGGACAACATGCGGCCCCACGATGGGTGCGGCTCGGGCACGCCGAGGCCGAGAAACGACAGCGACGCCTCGATCAGGATCACCGAGCCGATCTGGGCGGTCGCCAGCACGATCAGCGGAGCCATCGTATTCGGCAGGATGTGACGGATCGCGATGCGCTTTTCAGACATGCCGGTCGCCTTGGCGGCCTCGACGAACGGCTGCTCGCGCAGGCTCAGCGTGTTGGAGCGGATGACACGAGCGACGTAGGGCACGAGCGGGATCGCGATCGCGAGGATCGTATTGTGCAGCGAGGGGCCGAGCGCCGCGGCCATGATGATCGCCAGAACGAGCAGCGGCAGGGCCTGCATCATCTCGAGCACGCGCTGTGTCACCAGGTCGAACCAGCCGAGCAGATAACCCGATAACAGGCCGACGATAACGCCGATCGTGCTGCCGAGCGCCATTGCGCCCGCTGAGACCGCGAGCGAGATGCGCGCGCCGTAAACGATGCGGCTGTACACGTCGCGCCCCATGAAGTCGGCGCCGAGCCAGTGGCTCCATCCCGGCTTTGCCAGCGAGTCCGCGGCGTTGGTCGATAGCGGATCGTACATGGTGATGTACGGCGCGAAGGCCGCCGCGAACAGAAATATCACCATGATGACCGCGCCGGCGGCGCCGAGCGGATAGCGGCGGATGAAAAACCGGATCGAGTCCCAGCGGGTGGCGACATTCGCGCCGGCCGCCGTTAGTTCGGTTTGGAATTCGGTCGTGCTCATTATCCGACCTCCCGGTTCAGTCGCCGTACTTGATGCGCGGGTCGAGCGCGGCGTACAGCATGTCGATGACGAAATTCACCGTGACGACGACGATCGCGATGAACATGACCAGGTTTTGGACCATCGGATAGTCGCGCCAGCGCACCGCCTCGACCAGGAAGCGCGCGACACCGGGTATGTTGAAGACGGTCTCGGTGACGATCAGGCCGCCGAGCAGAAACGCAGCCTCGATACCGATCAACGTCACCACCGGCAGCATCGCGTTCTTCAGCGCGTGATAATAGTTAATGACGGTTTCCGAGGCGCCCTTGGAGCGGGCCGTGCGAATGTAATCCTGGCGCAGCACCTCGAGCATCGACGAGCGCGTCATGCGCATCAACAGCGCCGAGCTGCGGAAGCCGACGGCGGCGGCCGGCACGCTGAAAATCAGCAGCGCGTGCCAAAAGCTGTCAGGCGTGTCGGTATAGATCGGGATCGTCCCGGTAAAGGCGACAAACGCCATCAATATCAAGAGGCCCAACCAGAACGCAGGCATCGACAGGCCGGACAGGCTTATTATCCGCAGCACATAGTCCAGCTTCGTATTCTGCTTCACCGCGCTGATAACCCCGAGCGGTACGCCGATCAAAATCGAGAAAGTCAGGGCGATCACGGCGAGCTTGGCGGTAATCGGAATGCGCGGCGCGATTTCGTCGATCGCCGGCCGCTCGGTCTGATAGGAGATGCCGAGATCGCCTTGCAGCAGGCCGCTAACCCAGTTGAAGTATTGCACAGGGAGTGACCTGTCGAGCCCGAGCTGGGCCTCGATGCGCGCCTTGTCGGCCGGGTCGACAAAGCCGCCCGCGTCGAACAGGATGTCGGCGATGTTGCCCGGCGTCAGCCGCAACAGCAGGAAGATAATGACCGAGATGCCGAACAGCGTCAGCAGCATCAAGCCGAAACGCCGAACCAGATAGGCTCCCAAGGCTTTTCTCCCACGCTCGCTCTAGTCACACCTATCTGCTTCCGGCGGAGCGGGTGTGACGAAAGCGCATCCCTTTGTAGAGGTTGTTGGGCCGGAAGACGAGTCCCTTTGCGGCGCCGGCTCGGGAACTCAGTGGTACCCATCCTAAAGCATCAGACTGCCGCGCCAGCCGGTAAGGAGGCGTCGTCGTATCGCATGGCGTCCTTTCCGGCGAGGTCCGAGCGATGCGGCGCTATCGGTCAAGCCAAGCGTCTTCCAGACGCCAGCCGTTGTAGTTGCCGTTGACCATCATCGTGTGCCCCTTGAAATAGGGCTGCCAGCACGCCGCCGAGACCGGATAGAAGATCGCCGGCCGCGCCCCGTCCTCGGCCAGCTTGCGCTCGATTTCCCAGACAATGGCGCGGCGCTTTTCGGCGTCGGTCTCCATTGATTGCTGGTCCACCAGCTTGTCGACCTCAGGGCTGCAATATCCGGTGTAATTGCGCTCGGAGCCGCACACGAAATTCTCATAAAATTGCTGGTCCGGATCATCCAGCCCGTTTTCGCTGACGGTCAGCCCAATCGCGTAGTCCTTGCGCATCACGGTCGGGTACCACTGTGCCGTGTCGATCGCATTCAGGGTGCCGTCGAAATAGACCTCCTTCAGCTGATCGATCAGCAAAACGGCGGGATCACGGTAGGCCGGCGTGTTGCGCGTGGTCACCACGACCGGCAGCCGCTTGTCCGGACCGTAACCGTGTTTCTTCATGATTTCGCGGGCCTCGGCGCGGTTCTTCTGAACGTCCGGGCCATAGCCGGGGAGCTGATGCACGATCTCCGGCGGCATTCCCCAGCTGCCCGCGGGCGGCGGCATCATCGCGCCGCCGACAGAGCCTTCGCCGTCGCCGTTGATGTCGATGAAGGCCTTGCGGTCGAGCGCGAGACCGACGGCGCGGCGCAATTCGGCGTTGTCGAATGGCGGTTTGCTCGGGTTGACCAGCAGCTGCCGCGGGATGTTCCACGGCACGGTCTCGCACACCGCGTTGGGCGACTGCGCCTTGAGCTGCTTCATCAGCGGGATCGATAGAATGCCCTGGGCGTAGCGGTCGAAATTGCCGGCCGAGAAGGCGAGGATCGCCGTCGATGGGTTGGCCATAAAGCTGTATTCGATCGCGTCGAGATAGGGCCGGTCCTTCTTCCAATAGTCCTTGTTCCGGACGATCTTGATCGACTCGTTCGGCTTGAACTCGACGAATTTGAACGGCCCGGTGCCGATCGGGGCACGCCGCATCTGCGCCGGCGAGACGTGGCACGGATAGACCGGCGACCAGCCCGAGGCGAGCAGCGCGATAAACGAAGGCTGCGGCCGCTTCAGGGTGAACGTGACCTGGTGATCGTTATCAACCGTGACCGAGTCGAGGTTGCGGTACCACGATTTGCGCGGATTGACGCGAAACTTGTCGGGCGCGTTGCCGGCAATCAGGTCCCAGGTGCATTTGACATCGGCGGCGGTGAAGGGCTTGCCGTCGTGCCATTTGACGCCGTGGCGCAGCTTGAATGTCAGCGCCTTGCCGTCTTCGCTGGTACTCCAGCTCTCGGCGAGGTCGGGGACGATCGACGACAGGCTGTTCTGCGGCACGTGCTGGTCGAACATGACGAGGTTGTTGAAGACGCCCATCATTGGCCCGAGCACCGCGATCGTCGATTCCTCGTGGATCGACATGCTGGCGGGGCTGGTGATCAGCGGCATCCGCAATGTCCCGCCGGATTTCTGCGCCAGCGCGGGCGACAAGGCGCCGAGCAGCCCGGCAATTAGCGTGATAGCGAAACCCGTGCGTGCCACATCGCGCATTGCGTTTCTCCCAGCCTCGTTCTATCGGGCCGATCCGTTATTCCGGTCGCCCTGCCCCGATGTTGGCAAAAAGGATGCGCTTGTAAAGCGCGCAGCGGTCGGCCGGGTCTATCGGTCGAGCCAGACGTCTTCCATGCGCCAGCCGTTGAAGCGGCTGTTGGTCATTATGACCAGCCCTTTGACGCTCGGCTGCACGCAGTTGGCAAAGCGCGAATAGAGCAGGACCGGCCGCGACGCGTCCTCGGCCAGCCGGCGCTCGATTTGCCATACCAGCTGGCGCCGGCGTTCCGTCTCCGCCTCCATCGACTGCGCGTCGATCAGCCGGTCGGTTTCCGGGTCGCAATAACCGGTGAGGTTGCGGTCGGCGCCGCAGACGTAATTTTCGTAGAATTTCTGGTCGGGCTCGTCGAGGCCGCCGGTGCTGACCTCGACGGCGAGCGTGTAGTCCTTGCGCATAATGCGCGGGAAATAGTTCGCGGTGTCGACCAGGTCGAGTTCGGCGTCGATATAGACCTCGCGCAATTGCGAGATCGCGACGATCGCGGCGTCACGATAGCCCGGGACATTGCGGGTCGACAGCTTAACCGCCAGGCGGTTGTCGGGTCCGTAGCCGAGTTTCCGCATCAGCGCGCGACCCGTTTCCCGGTTCTTCGCTACATCCGGGCCGTAGCCCGGGAGCGCCTGCAGCGCCTCCGGGGTCATGCCCCAGACGCCGTCGGGCGGCGGCAAGACGGCGCCGCCGACCGCGCCCTGTCCCTCGGCGAGGATGTCGATAAACGCCTGGCGGTCGAGCGAGAGCGCGAGCGCCTGCCGCAATTCGAGCTTGTCGAACGGCGCGACCGCGCGATTGATCAGAAGGTCGCGGCTGTTGTTGTCCATCACCACGTCGCAGACCGCCTGCGGCGTCTGGCCTTGAGGTCCTTCAGCAGCGGGGGTGTGGCGAAGGTGAAATCGAGCTTGCCGGCGGCGAAGGCCAGGAGCTGCGTCGCCGGATTGGCGATAATTATATACTCGATGGCGTCGAGATAGGGCCTGCCCGGCTTCCAGTAATCCGGGTTGCGGGTCACCCTGATATGCTCGTTCGGCTTGTACTCGACGAACTTGAAGGGGCCGGTGCCGATCGGGTGCGTTCGCATCTGCGCGGTCGAGACATGGCACGGGTAGACCGGCGACTGGCCCGAGGCGAGCAGCGCGATCAGATAGGGCTGCGGCCGCTTCAGGTGAAAGGTGACCTCGAAATCGCCGTTCGTCGTGATCTCTGCGACATTGCGGTACCAGGCCTTGCGCGGGTTAATCCGGAACTTGTCGGCGTCCACCCCGCGCAGCCGGTCCCAGGTGCATCTGACATCCGCTGACGTAAACGGTTTTCCGTCATGCCATTTGACGCCCTGGCGCAGCGGAAAGGTCAGCTCCTTACCGTCCTCGCTCCAACGCCACTCGGTCGCCAGATCGGGCACGATCGACGCGAGGCTGTTCTGCGGCACGTGCTGATCGAACACGACGAGGTTGTTGAAGACTCCCATCATCGGGATGCCGGCGGTGATCGTCGATTCCTCGTGGATCGACATCGACGCCGGGCTGGCAAAATCGAGCATCTGCAGGACCCCGCCCGCCTTCTGCGCCAGGACGGGGCCGGTAATGCACAACCCGGCCAGCAGGCCGCCGACCGCCCCGACCAGACGCGCTCTCCGCCTCATCGTTCCCCTCCCAGCCCTGTTGTTGTCATCCCGGCGTAGGCCGGCACTCACTCATCCGATGCTCGGACGGTTGCCTAGTGAATCGCGGCATTCGCCGGGACGACGTTCAGGTGGCGGATACCGATCGGCACGGCTTGCGCGGCGCTATTTATCGAGCCAGACATCCTCCATCCGGTAGCCATTGTAGATGCTGTTGACCATTGTCACGAGCCCCTTGACGTAAGACTGCGTGCAGGTGCCGCCGCGCGGGAAGAATATGATCGGGCGCGCCCCGTCCTCGGCGAGGCGCCGCTCGATCTGCCATACCAGCTGCTTGCGCTTCTCGACATCGGACTCGGCCGATTGCTGGTCGATCAGCTGGTCGACCTCCTTGTTGCAATAGCCGGTATAGTTGCGCACCGCGCCGCACACAAAGTTCTCGTAGAACAGCTGGTCGGGATCATCGACACCGGCCTCGGTGCCGTTGATCGCGATCGTGTAGTCCTTGCGGTAGATCTTCGGGAACCAATTGGCGGTCTCGACCGGTTCGAGCACGGCGTCAATGTAAATCTCCCTGACCTGGTCGATCAGAATCACCGCCGGGTCGCGGTACGGAGCGATGTTACGAGACGACAGCGTAACCGAGAGCCGCTTGTCGGGCCCGTACCCGAGCTTCTCCATGATCTTGCGCGCTTCGGCGCGGCTCTTTGCGACATCGGCATCATAGCCGGCCAGGGTCTTCAGCATGTCCGGCGGCATGCCCCACAACCCCTCGGGCGGCGGCAGCATCTGCGCGCCGATATCGGCCTCGCCTTGCCCGATAATGTCGATAAACGCCTTCCGATCGAGGCTCAGCGCGACGGCGCGGCGCAGCTCCGGATTGTCGAACGGTGGTTTTTCCGGGTTCATGATCACGTTGCGGCTGACATTCGTCGAGGTCATCACGCAGTTCGCCTGCGGCAACTGGCTTTTGATGTCTTGCAGCAACGGTACCGTCGTGCCGTAGGGCGAGATGATGTCGTGCTTGCCGGCGATGAAGGACAGGTTGCGGGTCGAGCGGTCCGGCATGATCTGCCACTCGATGCCATCGAGATAGGGTCGGCCCGGCTTCCAGTAATCCGGGTTCTTGGCGGTTTTGACGACCTCGTTCGGCCGGAACTCGACGAATTTAAACGGTCCGGTGCCGATCGGTTTGGTGCGCATGTCCTTCGGCGCCACATGACACGGATAGACCGGCGACCAGCCCGATGCCAACAACGACAGCAGCGCTGGCTGCGGCCGCTTCAGGTGAAAGGTGGCCTCGTACTCGCCGTTAGTGGTGACTTTTTCGAGGTTAAGATACCAACTCTTGCGCGGGTTGACGCGCAGCTTTTCGCTGCCACCGCCGAGCAGCAGCTCCCAGGTGCACTTGACGTCGGCCGCGGTGAACGGCTTGCCGTCATGCCACTTGACGCCTTGGCGCAGCTTGAAGGTCAGCTGCTTGCCGTCCTCGCTCCAGCTCCAGCTCTCGGCGAGATCGGGGCGGATCGTTTGCGGGCTGTTCTGCGCGATCTGCTGGTCGTACATGACCAGGTTGTTGAAGATACCCATGCCCGGCCGCAGCGCCGCGCCCGTCGCTTCCTCATGCAGCGACAGGCTCGCCGGGTTGTCGAAAAACGAAATCTTGAGAATCCCGCCGGGTTTTTGCGCCAGAGCCGGTGCAGCGACAGCGAGCGCAATCACCAGTGCACAACCGCACGCCCAGCCGCGAACATGCCGCTTCATCGTCTTTCCTCCCTTTTTTGACGCGAATTCGATGAGCCTCGAACCCGCGGCGGCACCCTTTCCAGCCGGACTTTGGCGTCCGATCTCAGGTGCCGTCAGGCAGCCTAGCATGAGCTGGGCGCCGCGCGGCAGGATCGATTTGGTTGCCGCGCCACCAACCGGGTGCCGCTCAGCTCTTTTTGTCGAGCCAGACGTCTTCCATGCGCCAGCCGTTATAGATGCTGTTGGTCATCGGCGTGAAGCCCTTGACCCAAGGCTCGAAGCAGCCCGCCCCGCCGGGGAAAAAGGTGACCGGCCGGAAATAGGCTTCCGCCAGCCTGCGTTCGATCTGCCAGACGATTTCCTTGCGCTTCTCCGGGTCCGCCGTCATCGACTGCTGGTCGATCAGCTTGTCGGTCTCCGGATCGCTGTAGCCGGCATAGTTGCGCGCGGCTCCGGAGTAGTAGTTCTCGTAGAACATCTGGTCAGGATCATCGACGCCGCTTTCGATCGGCACCGCCCCGACGATGAAGTCTTTTTTAGCCATCTTCGCGTACCAGACCGCGGTATCGACCAGCTCGAGCTCGGCGTCGATGTAGACTTCGCGAAGTTGTGAGATCAGGACGACAGCGGGGTCGCGCCACGCCGGAAAGTTGCGCGTCGCCACCTTGATCGAGAGCCGGTTATCCGGGCCGTATCCGAGCTTCTCCATGATCTTGCGGGCCTCGGCCCGGTTCTTCTCCACATCGGGCCCGTAACCGGGCAGCGTGTACAGAACATCCAGCGGCATGCCCCAGACGCCGTTCGGCGCCGGCAGCATGTTGGCGCCGATGGCGTTCGCGACACCCTCGTTAATGATGGTGTTGAATGCCTTGCGGTCGAGCGACAGCACCATCGCGCGCCGCAGTTCCGGATTGTCGAAGGGTGGTTTGTGCAGGTTGATCAGCATCGTCCGCGGCACGTTGCCGACATTGACGTGACAGATCGCCTGCGGCGCCTGCTCCTTGAAGTCCTTCAGCGTCGGGAGCGTCACGCCCAGCGGAATGGCGTCGAACTTGCCGGCAAAGAACGCCAGGTTCCGTGGCGCCGTCTCCTTCATGATCGTGAATTCGATGCCGTCGAGATAAGGCCGGCCCTTTTTCCAATAGTCGGGGTTCTTCTCCAGCTTGATGTATTCGTTCGGCTTGAATTCGACGAACTTGAACGGTCCCGTGCCGATCGGGTGCTGCCGCATCTCGCGGGCCGGCACGTGGCAGGGATAGATCGGCGACCATCCGGAGGCCATAAGCGCCAACAGCGCAGGCTGCGGATGCTTGAGGTGGAAGGTGACCTCGTAATCGCCCGATGTCGTCACCTTCTCGACGTTCTCATACCAGGATCTGCGCGGATTGATGCGCAGCTTGTCCTGGCCGGTGCCCATCAAGAGGTCCCAGGTGCATTTCACGTCGGCGGACGTGAACGGCTTGCCGTCATGCCATTTGACGCCTTGGTGCAACGGGAAGGTCAGCTCCTTGCCGTCCTCGCTCCAGCGCCATTCCGTCGCCAGGTCGGGGACGATCGACTGCAAGCTGTTCTGCGCGACGTGCTGGTCGTACATGACAAGATTATTCATCACAGCCATCGCGGGCTGTTCGGCGGCGCGGGTCGAACTCTTCGAGGATCGACATGCTCGCTGGGCTGTCGAAATGGTGCAGCCTCAGGATGCCGCCGGATTTCTGCGCGCTGGCCGACCCCGTTATGGCAAGCACTGTCGCCAGCGCCCACGTGCCAGCCCAGGCGCGATGATGCAGCCCCATCATTTTCCTCCCCTTTCGCTGGCGCGAGGTCGCCAACTTCGATCTCGCGGCGGCACCATCATCTCGCCGGACTTGCAAATCCGGTTCCGGGCGTCCGCCAAGGGCAGGTTAACACGAGGCGACGGCGCACGGGTACTGCCTCGGTTCGAATTTGGATGCCCATCGTGCATGCTTCGGAAGGCGCTCCTGTCGGAGCGCCCCTGACATGACGAAGGTCCGTAGTGGCCATGAACCAATGAGGAAGACACACATCCCGAGCGGCTGTCTCGGCGGTTCGGGCGGGACGGCACCGCGGCGATCTGCCGGCGACGACACGAAATCCGCCACATTGCGGGAGTAGCAAATGGCCGGTGCAGTGGGTCGGAGCGAAGGCGAGCGGGGTGTTTGCTGTTCTTTTGCTGCAGAAACCACCCTTCAGCCCGGCGAAACCCGCGCGGAGCAAGGGGTCGGCTGTGCGTTTGCTGTTCTTTTCCTGCAGAAACAGCAAACCACCCGCGATCGATCGGGAGCGGGCGTTCGCGTTTCGAAGATTCAAGCCCCACGCAGCGCCAGCGCGCGGCAGGGTCGATTTGCCTGCCGCGCGCCGAGCCGGACGCCGATCAGCTCTTCTTGTCGAGCCAGACGTCTTCCATGCGCCAGCCGTTATAGATGCTGTTGGCCATGATGTTCAGGTTCTTGACCCAGGGCTGCAAGCAGCTGTAGCCGACCGGGAAAAACAGCACCGGGCGCACCGCCTCCTCGGCGAGTTTCTTCTCGATGGCCCAGGTGATCTGCTTGCGCTTCTCGGGGTTGGTCTCCATCGACTGCTGGTCGATCATCTTGTCGATCTCGGGGTCGCTGAGGCCGGAATAGTTGCGCAGCGCGCCGGAATAGAAGTTCTCATAGAACATCATGTCCGGGTCGTCGACGCCGGCCTCGATCGGCACCGCGCCAATAGTGAAGTCCTTGCGGTTGATCTTCGGATACCACTGCGCCGTATCGACGATCTCGAGCTCGGTATCGATCCCGATCTCCTTGAGCTGTGCGTTCAGCAGCACCGCCGGATTGCGCCAGGACGGGATGTTGCGAGTCGAGATTTTCGTGCGCAGCGGATTGTCCGGTCCGTAACCCAGTTTTTGCATGATCGCGCGGGCTTCGGCGCGGTTCTTTTCGACGTCGGGGTTATAGCCCGGCAGCGTCTTCAGCATCTCTTCGGGCATACCCCAGACGCCGCTTGGCGGCGGCAGCATCAGCGCGCCGACATTCTTCTCGCCGCCGTTGATAATCGTCGAGAACGCGTCGCGGTCGATCGCCAACGTCATCGCCTTGCGCAGTTCGGGGTTATCGAACGGCGGCTTGTGGATGTTGATCAGCATCGTGCGCGGCACATTGACGGAGGTCCGCTCGCAAGTCGCGTTCGGCGCCTGCGCCTTGAAGTCCGCGAGCATCGGCGGGGTCACGCCGAACGGCGAGCCGACGTCGTAGTCTCCGGCGAAGAACGCGAGATTCCGCGGCGCGATCTCGCGCATGATCGTGAAATCGATGCCATCGAGATACGGTCGGCCCTTCTTCCAGTAATCTGGGTTCTTGATGACCTTGATATATTCGTTTGGCTTGAACTCGACGAACTTGAACGGCCCGGTGCCGATGGGGTGCTGCCGCATCTCGCGCGCCGGGATGTGGCACGGGTAAATCGGCGACCAGCCCGAGGCGAGCAGCGCAAGCAACGCCGGCTGCGGCTGCTTCAACTGAAAGGCGACCTCGTAATCGCCTTTCGGGGTGACCGACTCGACATTACGGTACCAGGATTTTCGCGGGTTGACGCGCAGCTTGTCCTGGCCCGTGCCCATCAAAAGATCCCAGGTGCATTTGACATCGGCCGAGGTGAACGGCTTGCCGTCATGCCATTTGACGCCGTCACGCAGCTTGAAACTTAGTTCCTTGCCGTCCTCGCTCCAGCTCCAGCTCTTCGCAAGATCGGGCACGATCGAATCGAGGCTGTTCTGCTTCACGTTCTGGTCATACATGACCAGGTTGTTGAACACCGCCATCATCGGCTGCAGCGTCGCGCGCGTCGATTCCTCGAGGATCGACATGCTGGCGGGGCTGTCGAAATGCTGAATCTTCAACACGCCGCCCGATTGTTGCGCGCTGGCCGGACCAACGGCGACAAATGCGAGTAACGACAGGCCCGCGATCGCGAGGCCCTGTCTGAATGGCTTCATAAAGCTCCTCCTCCCTTCTGTGATGCCGAGCCGCCACAGTGTCGGTGCGACCGGCGTCGGGGCGGACGCTATCACCGATTGCCGGCGCCCCGGCAAGCTCTCTCGGGCAGGCTGCGCCCCACTCCCGGCTATGTGCCGGCACGGCTAACGCACGGGGCCGACCAGCGCGGCGCAGGCGCGTGGCAGATCGGCGACTCGCAGCGGTCGGGCAGGCTGGCTCGGTTGCGGCAGCTTGGCTTCCGGTGTGAACCACCAGGCGAGGTCGGCGCCGCATCCGTCCCCGGGCGGCAGCGGCTCCTGATCATGGCATTGCGTCGCGCCCGGCGGACACGCCAGACGGACGTGGAAATGGTAGTCGTGCCCGAACCAGGGCCGGATGCGGTGCAGCCAGCTTCGGTCGCCGGTCGCCTCGCGGCACAGCGCGCGCTTGATCGCCGGATTGACAAAAATACGGTTCACGGCCGGGTCGCGAGCCGCCACCTCGAGCAGCTTGCGGTGCTCGGGCCGCCATACCGACGGGTCGATGTCGTTGCCGTTCGCGGCGACGACGCTGATCGCCGACATTTCGTTGCGCTCGGTCGCGGTCAGCCGGCGGTCCGGCATCGGCATCAGCCAGATGTCGCCCTCGATACCGAGCTGGTGCGAGGCATGTCCGGTCAGCATCGGCCCGCCGCGCGGCTGTGCCAGATCGCCAATCAGCAACCCGCGCCAGCCGATTTTTTCGCCGGCGGCCGCCAGCCGCTGCAGAAACGCGATCAGCGCCGGGTGACCCCAGGCGCGGTTGCGCGACGGACGCATCACCTGCCAATCGGGCCCGTCGGCCGGCATCTCGACCGCCCCGGCCAAGCAGCCCTTGGTGTAGATCCCGATCGGCTGGCCCGGCCCCGGCGACGGCGTTGCGGTCAGCCCGAAGACCCGCCGCGCGGCATCTTGCGGCAGCGTGGCCAGCACCGCCTGCCGGCGCGCCGCCTCTTCGGCCGTATTCTCCTGGGCGCGCACCGCCGGGCCGCCGACCAGCAGCATCGCCAGCAGCCCCGTCGCCCACAGGATCGGCACCATTCTCGTTTTCGGAAATGCCGCCATGCACTTGCTCCGCCCTCTGACTACGCCCGGACCGCAAGGCTGCGCAAATTCGCCGGCAATGCAACAAGCTGACCCGACCCGAGCCCCGCGATGCCTAGCGGCAGGCTTCCCCACGCCCCGGACGAGCGAGTAACGTCGCCTGGACACCGCCTCATCGACGGACCTTTGCATGAAGCTCCACGGATATTCCCGGTCATCCGCCGCGTTCCGCGTGCGGATCGCGCTCAATCTGAAAAATCTCGATTACGAGAGCCTCTCGGTGCATCTGCGGCGGGGCGACCAGCGCAACCCGAAATTCCTCGGGATCAACCCGCAGGGTCTTGTGCCGGCGCTGGAATCCACGGCGCGGGACAGCATCGGGCAGACGCTGATCCAGTCGTTGCCGATCATCGAGTATCTCGACGAGACCTACCCCGAGCCGCCGCTCTTACCGCGCGACGCCGCCGGGCGGGCTCGGGTGCGCGCGTTGGCGGCGATTGTCGCCTGCGACATTCATCCGCTCAATAATCTGCGCGTGTTGCGCTATCTGCACCGCACGCTCGGGCAGGACGAGACGGCGCTTGCGGCCTGGTACAATCATTGGATCGCGGAAGGCTTCGGCGCGATCGAGCCGTTGCTGGCGACCGATAGCCGCACCGGCCGGTTCTGCCACGGCGACGCACCGGGGCTGGCGGATATCTCGCTGGCGCCGCAGGTGGTCAACGCCGAACGCCACCGGCTCGATATGGCCCCGTACCCGACGATCACGAGGATTTTCGACGCTTGCATGACGCTCGACGCCTTTGCCGCCGCACACCCGCAGCGGCAACCCGATTTCGAACCATGATCACGCCGGGAGATCGCACCCGCCGGCCGCTCGTGCCCAAGCCGTTCGGCCTTTCGGCTGTTGCGCTATGCCTTGCCGTGACAGCTGCCGGCTGCGGCACGGCGCCGGGGAACCCTCCGGCCGCCGCCGGCCTCGCGCTGGTTGACCGGGCGATGCAGCAGGTCGAAAAGAACTACGTCGTGCAGGTCCGAACCGACCAGCTCGTCGACAATGCGTTGAAGGGCATGCTGACCCGGCTCGACCCGCATTCCGATTACATGGATGCGCGCGAGTACCAGGAGCTGCTGGCGACGACATCGGGCGAGTTCGGCGGGGTCGGGATCGAGATCTCGGTCGAGAACGGGGTGCCGCAGGTGATCGCAGCGATCGAGGGCACCCCGGCGGCGGCGGCCGGTGTCGAACCCGGCGATCGGATCGTCAAGGCGAACGGCGAGCCGATCATCGGGCTGGAGATCTCCGAAGTCGTGCGCCGGCTGCGCGGCAGTCCCGGAACCCCGGTGGTGCTGACGATCGCGCGGGCCAACCGGCAATCCTTCGACGTGCCGATCACGCGCGCGGTGATCCGCGTCGACTCGGTCAAGGCGGCGCTGAAGCCTGGGCGAATTGGCTACGTCCGGATCACGACCTTCAACGAGAACACGCCGGCGGCGCTGCGCGCGGCCTTGACCCGGCTGCGAACGCAGGCGGGCGGGAAGCTGGCGGGGGTCGTCCTAGATCTGCGCAACGACGCCGGCGGGCTGCTCGACGCGTGTGTCGAGGTGGCCGCCAATTTTCTCGATTCCGGGACGATCGTTTCGACGCGCGGGCGCCGCCCCGACGAGAACCGGGTGTTCGAGGCGCTGCCGAATGGCGACCTGATCCGCGGCGTGCCGATGGTCGTGCTGATCAACGGCGCGTCGGCTTCGGCGGCGGAGATCGTGGCCGGCGCGCTGCAGGACAACCGCCGCGCGACGATCATCGGCACCCGCAGCTTCGGCAAGGGATCGGTGCAGAGCATCATCCCGATCGAGGGCAACGGCGCGCTGCGGCTGACGACCGCGCTGTACTACACGCCGTCGGGCAACTCGATCCAGGGGCGCGGAATCATGCCGGATCGGGTCGTGACGCTGCCCAAGGAGGCGCAGGTCGCGAACGCGCTGATCACCTACGAGAGCGACCTGTCGGGAGCGCTGAAGGCGGCCGGCGCCTTGGCTCCGAGCGGCAATAACGGGGCGGTGCCGCCGCCGCGCCGGCTCGCCGACGAGGATCGCCCGATCAACCCGAAGGTGCTCGGCACCGCACAGGACGCCCAGCTCAACACCGCGCTCGACGTGTTGGGCGCGCCACGGGCCGGGCGGTAGGCCGTGGCGGCCAAGCGGGCCGCAATTTCCCTGCTAGCAGGGAAATTGCGCGACCGGCTCTGCGTCAGCGCCGATTTTGGGATGGATACCAAGGACTTACGAGGCAATTCCCGCAGGGCGGAACAGGGAATGGGGAGCGGGCGAGCAGGGAATCCGATTGTCACGAACAGGGAAGCGGCACGGAAATTCGCGAAGCCGTCGCCTCCGGCCGTGATGCGGCCTCTCCACCGCCCGAGCCGCACTATGGCAGGCGATTGCGGCATTTTTCGCGTCGGCGTCGGCGCGAGGAGCATCAGCGAGCCTGCAGGATGGGCTGACCCCGCCGGAACCGGGAAGGCCATCATCTGCCCGCCGCGTGACGCTATGGGCTTCGCGTCGCCGAGCCCACTCTCCGCGCTCGACCGGGAACGGATCGGTGCGGCGTAGCTGCGTCGGTAGATCTTACAGTTCCCAGCCATCGACATTCCTTTGGAGGTTCAACGTTTGTGGACATTTCCGGGGTCTGCGGCTCCGTGAGAGCGTCGGAAAATTTTACAGCTTGTTGATCGGCGTCTTTGGTTGATGCTTGAATCCGGCGATGATCTTAGAATGGCACGGGACTTGCTCAAAGAGCCGTGTCAAGGACCGACGGAATCGGATGTCCTGCGGGGGTGTCGTCCGCCCAAGGAGAGTTGATGTCGAGGCGGGTATTCGCATCGCTCTGCTCAGGCGGCTGTCAACAGCATTGGATGGAGATGATGATGAGCCGTTTTGTTCCGGTTGCTTTGGTCGCGGTTTTCGCGACTTGCGCGGCAAGCACAGCCGCCTTTGCCGGTCTCGTTGCCGTTCCCGAACCGTCGAGCCTTGCCCTGCTCGCCGGCGGATTGGGCGTCGTGTACGTAGCGCGCAAATTGCGCGGCAGGAAATAGCCTGCGCCTGCTCCACTCTCGCGGTGAGCAACCGCGTTCTATGGAGATGATGATGAGCCGTTTCGTTCCGGTTTCCCTGGCTGCGCTGTTCGCGATCTGCGCAGCGAACACAGCGGCCTTTGCCGGTACGGTCCCAGTTCCCGAACCGTCGAGCCTCGCCCTGCTCGCCGGTGGTGTGGGCGTCGTGTACCTGGCGCGCAAATTCCGCCGCGGGAAATAGCCGGAGCAGCGTTCCGGCATGGAGATACCGAGCGAAGCCGTCGCCGGTTTCGCCGCCTTTCTGGCAATCGGATTGTGGGAAATTTGGCGCCCGCGGGCTGCTTTAGAGGGCGGTTTCGGCTGGCGCTGGGCGAGTCATCTTGTTGTCTATGTAGCGGGCGGTCTCGCGGCCGGATGGCTGGTCGCGGCGATCATCGGGCCGGTTTGGCGAGCCGGGTTGCCGGACACGCCTGATTTCCCGCTGGTTGCGTTGGCCATGGTGTTCGGCGTGCTGGTCCTCGATCTGGAGCGGTACTGGCTGCATCGGTTGCTGCACGGCGTGCCAGTGCTGTGGCGCTGCCACGCGCTGCATCATTCCGATCGCGAGATCGACGTCAGCACCGGTTATCGTCACCACCCGTTCGAGATCGTCGTCGTCGCGCTGGTGCTGCCGCTGTCGGCCCTGGCCTTGGCAATACCCGGGCTGGTCATCATCGCTTACGGCGCCATTGACGCGATGGCTGCTGTTTTTCAGCATGGTAATGTGAGGATTGCGCGACGGATCGAACGCATTCTTGCGCCGGTCATCGTCACCCCGGACATGCACCGGGTCCACCATTCGATCGACCGAAGCGAGGCCGACAGCAATTACGGTCAGATTTTTTCATTCTGGGATCGGCTGTTCGCGACGTATACGAAGCCGGCGCCCGACGGCAGCCGCATCGAGTTCGGGGTCGCCGAATTCACCGAACCCGCGCACCAACGCCTGACAATGATGCTGCTGGCCCCGTTCCTGGTCGGCACGAGGCGCGCACAGGGCGAACAAACCGATCGCGGTACGTCCACGGAATAATGGCCTCCGCGCCGCTCAGCCACTACAGACAAACGAAGCTGCAAATCACACGTTCACCGGGGCGAGCGGGGGGCGGGCGCGGATCAGGTCGGCGGCTTTTTCGGCGATCATGATTACGGGCGCGTTGATGTTGCCGCCGACCATGTCGGGCATCACCGAGGCATCAATGACGCGCAGCCGCTCGACGCCGTGCACGCGGAGGTCGCCGTCGACCACGGCGCCGTCGTCGGCATCGCGGCCCATGCGGCAGGTGCCGAGCGGGTGGTGCACGCTGATCCCAGTCGCGGCGATATGCGCGTCGAGCGCCGCGTCGGACCAGTCCTGCGGCCCCGGCGCGGCCTCGGCAGCCACGAAAGGCTGGAGCGCCGGCTGCCGGCCGAGTTCCCGCGCCATGTGTAGCCCGGCCCGCAGCGTCGCGCGGTCGTGCCCGGTGGCGAGGAAATTCTGCACGATCCGGGGCGGCATGCGCGGGTCCGCCGAGGCGAGGGCCAAATGGCCCCGGCTCTCCGGCCGCAACACCGCCGCCCGGATCGCGAAACCGTCCGGATAGGGCGGCACGAACGGGGCGAAATACGGGCCTGCATTCATCGGCGCCGCGACAACGAGGAACTGGATGTCGGGCAGCGCCATCGCGGTGTCGCTGCGCAAAAAGGCCATGACGGGCGCGATGAATTCGCTCGCGATCCCCGTGCCGAAAGCCCATGAGCGCACGAGATCGGCGAGGAGGCGGTCGGCGCGCATCCGGGCGTGCAGCGGTCCCGGCTCGCGGCGGCGGTAGGCGACGGCGGCGGAGATGTGGTCTTGCAGATTGCGCCCGACGCCGCGCAGCGGAACCCGCACCGCGATGCCGTGCGCCCGCAGCATCTCTGGGTCGCCGATGCCCGACAGCATCAAAAGCTGCGGCGAGTTGACCACGCCCCCCGCCAGGATCACCTCGCGTTCCGCCCGCGCGACGACCGGCTTGCCGTTCTTGACATATTCGATGCCGATGGCGCGCGACCCCTCGAACACCACGCTTGTGGCGAGCGCGCGGATTTCGACCCGGAGGCGGTCGCCGGCTCGCGCCATCGCGGGTCGCAGATAGGCGTCAGCGGCGCTGCAGCGCCTGCCGTCACGCACGGTCATCTGCCAGCGGCCGAAGCCTTCCTGCCGCGCGCCGTTGTAGTCGTCGGTCGCCGGATGGCCGGCTTGTTGGGCCGCTTCCATGCAGGCCTCGCCGATCGGGTCGGGGTAGCGGCCGAAGCGGGTCGTCAGCGGCCCGTCGCCGCCGCGCCACGGATCGGCGCCGCCTTCCCAGGCTTCCTGCCGGCGGAAATAGGGCAAGACGCTGGCGTAGGACCATTGCGGCAGCGCGTATTGCGCGGCCCAGCGGTCGTAGTCGCCGCGGTGGCCGCGCACATAGGCCATGGCGTTGATCGAGGACGAGCCGCCGATCACCTTGCCGCGTGCGAACTCGACACGCTTGCCGCCCATCGCCGGCTCGGGCTCGGTAGCGTAGCCCCAGTCATGCAGGCCGCGCCGGAAGATGTAAGGCCAGACGATCGGGATGCGGAGCAGCGGATCGCGGTCCCAGCCGCCGGCCTCGATCAGCAGCACGCGCGCGTCGGCATCCTCGGTGAGCCGGTAGGCCAGGACGCAGCCGGCCGATCCGGCGCCGACGATGATGTGGGTGTAGGCAGCCTCGGTCGGCATCGGCGGCGGCTCTTGGCGATGTGTCTATCAATTACACCGGCGGTGGGCCTTGCGGGTCAATAAGCCTTCCATATGGCGGCCCCGGCCGGCTTTGGATTTCAAACGCTAATTCTTACCGAAATCTTGTCTCTGCGGTTATCATAAGCCGCATCGTTCGATGCATGCGGGATCAGGTTGAAGTCGTGTTATCGGGATTTTCTAATTCTTTCGTCCGTTTATTGTCGAGGTATGACGCTAAAATCGAAAACCACCGATTTGTCTCGTGCAATGTGCTTAAAACTGAGCCCAAGAACCATAGATTGAGACACAACAGGAGAAGCGTGGAAAGCTCGAACCAGTGAATGACGATCCAGTTAGTCATCGCGTGCCGACAGCGTAGCCTGATGAGCCGCCGCCCGGAGCCGGCGAGAACGCCGGCGGCGCGGCTTTCTCTTGTGTTCAGCGAGGCGCCAGTGTCGCATCGTCTTCAATTCCGACAAATCCAAAACCGGCCCGACGACGCGCCGAAAGTTCCGGCTCTCCGCTGCCTTCGCTCGCCAGCGCAAGCCGGTTGAGCCGAGCGCCTCGCTCCCGGCCCTCTCCGCTAACGGGCGAGAGGGCCATTTGGTATCACCGCGGGCTGATCGGCGGCTGGCCTTCCTCGCGGCGGATGTCGTTGATGATCTGCAGGACGCGCTCGCGGTAGGGGCGGTATTGGACGCCGAATTCCTGCACGAGACGCGTGTTGTCGATAAGGTAGTTGCCCGATAGTTCCTTGCCGCCGGTTTCCTTGTCGAAGGTGATCTGGGCGTCGGGCAGGTATTCGCGGACGATGTCGGCCAATTCGCCCATGCTGATCGCCTGGCCGCCGGTGTTGTAGGTCATGTGCTCCGGCTTGTCCTTCATGATGACGCGGGCGAAGATTTCGGCGATTTCGTCGACATGGACCGGGCAGCGCATCGCGTCCTTGTACGGGAAGCTGACCGGCTTGCCGCGCGCCGGGTTGGTGATGCAGAAGACGTGATCGACCGAGCCGACGATCTTGTCAGGGCCGGTGACGTTGGCCGGCCGGATCGCGGTGATCTCCATGCCGTGCTTTTCGCGGTAATCCTGCGCCTGCCATTCGTTGAAGATCTTGTGCATCGCGTATTGCACATGGCCATGACGGAAATCGTCTTCGGTGACGAGCCGGTCGCCGTAGAATTTCTGCTCGCCCGACACCGCCAATGAGCTGGCATAGGCGACCCGGTTGACGCCGGAAACCCGCGCCGCCTCGAAGCAATTGTCCATGCCGAGGATGTTGAGCTTGAACGCGACGCGCGGCGGGTGCTCGCTGCCGAGCCAGTAGGCGAGGTTGATGACGCGCGACGGTTTGGCCTCGTGCATCGCGTTCATCACGTCGTCGAACTGGCTGACATCGCCGCGGATGACGCGGACCTGCCTGCCGAGATCGGAGAAATTCGCGGTCTGCGGGTTGATGTCCATGCAGACGATTTCCTCTCCGCGCTGTGCCAGGAGCGGGACCAAACGACGGCCGATAAAGCCGGTGCCGCCGAGGATCAGGATCGACATGGGTGCTCTCTCCCCTTTGCGAAGGAACTGATGCTTCGTTGGGCAACGTAGACCCGGCTCGCGAGCGGGCGCAATGGTTGCCGGTGGGACTGGCAGGGCCTAGCTTCTGTCTGAATGTGACGCAGGAGGCATCTTATGGGCGCCCAGAGAGTGAACCACCGCGTGGCGATCCGCGAGGTCGGAATGCGCGACGGCTTGCAGAGCATCGCCGACGTCATGCCGACTGAGACGAAACTGGCGTGGCTCGACGCCGAATACGCGGCCGGGGTGCGCGAGATCGAGGTCTCTTCGTTCGTGCCGCCGAAGCTGCTGCCGCAACTGGCCGACGCCGAAGAGGTCGTGCGGCACGCGCTGACATTGCCGGGTCTGACCGTGTCGGCGCTGATCCCGAATTCGCGGGGCGCCGAGCGAGGCCTCGCGCTCGGGGTGCACGAGATGAATTTTGTCCTTTCGGTCAGCGAGGGGCACAACCGCTCGAACGTGCGCCGCGGCACCGACGAGTCGATCGAAGATTTCCGTCGCGTCGTGCAGCTGTGCCGCGAGCGGGGCGCGGAGAATAGGCCGCGCGTCAATTGCGGGCTGGCGACCGCCTTCGGCTGCACGATCGAGGGCGATGTGGATGAGGACCGCGTCAGGCGCATCGCCAACGAGGCGGCGGAGGCCGGGGCGGACGGGATTTTGCTGGCCGATACGGTCGGCTATGGGCAGCCGGCGGCGATCGGGCGCGTATTCCGCAAGATCATCGCCGATGTCGCGCCGCTGCCGGTATGCGCGCATTTCCACGACACGCGTGGACTGGGCCTCGCGAATGTGCTGGCGGCCTACGAGGCCGGGTGCCGCGGGTTCGACGCCTCACTCGGCGGGCTCGGAGGGTGTCCATACGCCCCGGGCGCGACCGGCAATATCGTGCTCGAAGACACCGCATTCATGTTTGAGGCGATGGGAGTGGCGACCGGCATCGATATCGAGCGCCTTGGGGCGGTGCGCGAGCTGGTGGCGCGGGCGCTGCCCAGTGTCATGATGTACGGCGCGATCGCCAAGGCGGGATTGCCGCGCAATTTCCATCCGGTCGCGCAGGCGGCCTGACGGCACTTCCCGGTTTGGCAGGCGTGCGGAGGCTTGTTCTTTTCGTCGCCATACTGCTTCCGGTGCTCGGGCTGGGGCGAGGACCGGCGCACGCGGTCGCGATACCTTCGGTGCCAGAAGGCGTTGCATGGGGCGAGACGAGCCGGGCGCTGGCCGATGCGCTCGGGGCGCGGGCGACCGTGCTGGCGCGGCCGATCGATTTCGGCGATGCCTACACCGATGTCGTGCTGCGCAATGTTCCACTCGGCGGCCTTGGGATGATCGCGTTTTTCCAGATGGACAAGGCGACAGGCGGGCTGAAGCGGGTGCAGTTCGAGCGGCCGCGGCACGCGGTCAATCCGCCTTCCTACCGCGCCGTCGTCGCCGCGCTCGACGCTGCCTACGGACCGCCAAGCGCGTTCTGCGCGATGCCTGCCGTCTCGGCGAATGGCTATCAGGCGGCGGTGGAACGGGTCTGGCTGCGCGATGGGCTGACGATCCGGGCGATTTTCCGCGACACGACGATAGAGGCGTTCGAGGGTTGCCTCTGGTGGTGGATCACGCCGCCATGCGGGCTGACCGGGCAGATGCTGGTCCGGTTCGCGCCGTCCGAAGACGAGAAGTCCGCCTGTCCAACAGCGGCCGGGTCGTGAGCGTCAGGCGGCGCCGCGTTCGCGGTGTGGTTGCCGGCGTTCGGGGAAGAGGCCGAGCAGTCCGTCGCGCGAGGCCGGACAAATCCCGCGCTCGGTGATCAGCGCCGTCACCAGCCGGCCTGGGGTCACGTCGAACGCGAAATTCGCCGCCGGACTGTCGGACGGGGTCAGTTGCACCTCGACGCGCTCGCCGGACGCGGTCCTGCCGGCGATGTGGGTGACCTCGCGCGGGTCGCGCTCCTCGATCGGGATGGCGGCGCCGCTGTCGAGGGTCCAGTCGATCGTCGGCGAGGGCAGCGCGACATAGAACGGCACGTTGTTATCGTGGGCGGCGAGCGCCTTCAGATAGGTGCCGATCTTGTTCGCGACATCGCCCGAGGCGGTCGTGCGGTCGGTGCCGACGATGCACAGATCGACGCGGCCGTGCCGCATCAGATGGCCGCCGGCATTGTCGGCGATGACCGTGTGCGGCACGCCGTGCTGTCCCAGTTCCCAGGCGGTCAGGCTCGCGCCCTGGTTGCGCGGCCGTGTCTCGTCGACCCAGACATGCAGCGGGATGCCGGCCTCGTGGGCGCGGTAGACGGGGGCGAGCGCGGTGCCCCAATCGACCGTCGCGAGCCAGCCGGCGTTGCAATGCGTCAGGATCTGCACCGGCGCGACACCCGGTTTCGCGGCGAACGCGGCCCAGATCGGCGTGAGGCCGTGCTCGCCGATCGCGCGGTTGATCGCGACATCCTCCTCGGCGATCGCGGCGGCGCGGTCGAGCGCGGCGACGAGGCGGCGCTGCGGCGGCGACATCGCGGAGGGCGCGGCGCATCTCGGCGAGCGCCCAGGCGAGGTTGACCGCGGTCGGGCGGGTCGCGGCGAGGGTCGCGGCGGCGTGCTCGATGGCCGCGTCGGACGGGTCCTCGGCGACCGCGAGCGCCATGCCGTAGGCCGCCGTCGCGCCGATCAGCGGCGCGCCGCGCACCTGCATGTCGCGGATCGCGCGCGCGGCCTCGTCGAGCCGGGTCAGCCGCACGATGGCCAGCTCGTGCGGCAGCCGGGTCTGGTCGATGATCTCGACCGCCGGATGGTCGGGAGCCGCATCCGGCGCGAGCCAGATCGTGCGCATCGGCTTACCGGCGACGTTCATCGCGTCCCACCCCGGTTGCGGGAGCCGGTACGTATAACCGGGACCTATGCACCGCTCGGAGGGCGGCGGCCGGCGCGACGCCGGCGGTCCCAAGCTACCGTTCCGGTCACTTCGGTTTCATTCCACAATGATGCGCGGCGGCGCACGGCGGGCCGGGGCTTCGCCGGAGACTTTTTCCCAGACGCGGGCGGCGATGTCGCGGAAGGTTTGCGCGTAGGGCGAGTCCGGCTGCGAGACGGTTATCGGGCGGCCTTCGTCGGAGGTTTCGCGGATCGCCAGGTCGAGCGGCACCTCGCCGAGAAAATCAGTGCCGAGGCGGGCGGCCTCGCGGCGGGCGCCGCCGTGGGAAAAGATGTCGCTGCGCCCGCCGCAATGCGGGCACAGGAAATAGCTCATGTTCTCGATGATGCCGAGCACCGGCACGTTGACCTTCTCGAACATCGCGAGGCCCTTGCGCGCGTCGATCAGCGCGATGTCCTGCGGCGTCGAGACGATCACCGCGCCGGCCAGCGCCACCTGCTGCGCCATTGTCAGCTGCGCATCGCCTGTGCCGGGCGGCATGTCGACGATCATGATGTCGAGCTCACCCCAGGCGACGTCGCGCAGCATCTGCTGCAAGGCGCTCATCACCATCGGCCCGCGCCAGATCATCGGCGTGTCCTCGGGAACGAGAAACCCGATCGACATGCATTTGAGGCCGTAATTCTCCATCGGCCGCAACGTGGTCTTGTCAACCATCGATGGCTTGCCGGAGATGCCGAGCATGCGCGGCACCGAGGGGCCGTAGATATCGGCGTCGAGCACCCCGACCTTGAGGCCGTTCGCCTTCATGCCGAGCGCGAGATTGACGGCGACGGTCGATTTTCCGACCCCGCCCTTGCCCGAGGCGACCGCAACGATCGCGCGCACGCCGGGCGCCAGCGCGGCTTTGGCCGGTGCGGGACCGGCGTTCGGACCCCGGGCCGGCGTCGATTGGTGGGGGGATGCGCGTCCCGCGCCGGCCCTGGCGCCGGTTTCCGCGGTCAGCACCGCGGTCACCGAAAGAACCCCGGGCAGTACCTCAACCGCCTCTTCGGCCGCCTTGCGCAGCGGTTCGAGGTGGGCGCCGCGCTCCGGCTCGACCTCGATCGCAAACCCGACATTACCGTCGCGCACGACCATGCTCGAGACCATGCCGAGCGTGACGATATCCGCGCCCTTGTCCGGGTCGCGCACCGCCCGCAGCGCGTCGAGGATCTGGTTTTCGGTGATCGCCATAGCTGCTCCCGCGGCCCCGCCGTCGTTTCGCCCGGGCGCGGCCCCGCGTGCGAGGCCTTGATCGGCATAACACGTCACGGGGCGGCGGGGTTGCCGGCATTTAAGTCCGGCCAAGCCCGCTGACAACACCTTGACAAATCCAGAGTACAATACCGGATTTCACAATACTTGGGAGCTTGACAATACGCGGGCGCAATCCCCTTCTATCGCGTCACGACCGGCGATCCGCGACCTGCCGACCGCGCGCCGCGATATGAATTGCGAAGAAGCGCGATCGCAGCAGCCGAAAAAGGGATTTTCAATGATTTGGAAGAGTGAGGGCGGCGGCCCTTGGGGCGCCGGACCTCGCGGTGGCGGAGGTGGCAGCCCCTGGGGCAGCGGCCGCGGCGGCCCGGGCGGCCCGCGCGGACCAACGCCGCCGAATCTTGAGGAAATTCTGCGGCGCAGCCAGGACCGTTTCCGGCGCCTGCTGCCAGGCGGCTTGGGCAGCGCGGCCGGAATCGGGCTCGTGGTCGCCGCCATTCTCGTTCTGTGGCTGGTGAGCGGCTTCTACCGGGTTCTCCCCGACCAGCAGGGCATTGTCCTGCGCTTCGGCGCGTATAACCGCACGACGCAGCCGGGTCTCAACTACCATCTGCCCGCCCCAATCGAGACGGTGCTGACGCCAAGCGTGACGCATATCAACCGGACCGAGATCGGCTATCGCACGAGCGATGCGCGTGGCGCGGCAGGCCGGCAGGTCGCCGAGGAAGCGCTGATGCTGACCGGCGACGAAAACATCGTCGACATCAACTTTACCGTCTTCTGGCTGATCAAGGACGCGCAGTCGTATCTTTTCAACATCCGCAACCCCGATGCGACAGTCAAATCAGCCGCCGAAAGCGCGATGCGCGAGGTGGTCGGCGAGACCCCGATCGCGGCGGCGCTGGCGGAGGGGCGCGGCAAGATCGAGTCGCAGACCCAGGCGCTGCTGCAGCGCATCCTCAACTCGTACGGCGCCGGCATCCAGATCACGCAGGTGCAGATGGCCAAGGTCGATCCCCCGGCTCCGGTCATTGACGCGTTCCGGGACGTGCAGCGGGCGCTGGCCGACCGCGAGCGGCTACGCAATGAGGCCGAGGCCTACCGCAACGACATCCTGCCGCGGGCGCGCGGCGAGGCGGCTCAGATCAAGCAGGGGGCCGACGCCTACCGCGCGGAGGTTATCGCGCGGGCACAGGGCGACGCCGACCGTTTCCTGTCGGTCTATAACGCGTTCAAGCAGGCCGAGGACGTAACGCTGCAGCGGCTCTATCTCGAAACAATGGAAGAAATCCTGAAGAACAGCAGAAAAATCATCATCGACAAGGCGGCTCAGGGCAACACTGGCGTGCTGCCCTACCTACCGCTTCCCGAACTGCTGCAACCCGCCCCGGGCAATGCCCACGCGCCGTCTCCTCAGTCGTCGGCGGGTTCCGGTCCCGGGTCGGCGGTACCGCCGGTCTCGGGGTCTGCGTCGAGCGCGGGACGACGGCGATGAACACCCGCTTGCTTGTCATCGTCGGCGCCGTGCTGGTCGTGGCCGGCATCCTGCTGACCAGCGCCTTCTTCATCGTCGAGCAGACCGAGCAGGCCCTCGTGCTGCAACTCGGCGAGGTGCGGCGCGTGATCCAAGAGCCCGGGCTGAACATGAAGCGGCCGTTCATCGAGGACGTGATCACCTATGACAAGCGGGTGCTCGATTTCGAGCCGCCGCACGAGGAGGTCATCGTTTCCGATCAGAAGCGGCTCGTCGTCGATGCCTATACGCGTTACCGCATCGTCAACCCGCTGCTGTTCTATCAAACGGTCGGAACCGAGGCGGGGGTGCGGGCGCGGCTTTCCTCGCTCGTGACCGGCAGCCTGCGCCGCGTGCTGGGCAGTGTCACGCTGAGTGACATCCTGTCCGCGAAGCGCGATGCGATCATGGTTCAGATCCGCGATGATGTGGCTGCTCAGGCGCGGCCGTTCGGCATCGAGGTCGTCGACGTGCGTCTCAGGCGCGCCGATCTGCCGGAAGAGAATAGCCAGGCGATTTACGCCCGCATGCAATCCGAGCGCGAACAGCAGGCACGACAGTATCGCGGCGAAGGTGCCGAGGCGGCGCAGACCGTGCGCGCCAATGCCGAGCGCGAGCGCACGATCATTTTGGCGGACGCGCAGCGCGATGCGCAGCGGGTGCGCGGCGATGGCGACGCTCAGGCAACGCGGACCTATGGCGACGCGTTCGGGCAGGACAAGCAGTTCTTTGCATTCTATCGCTCGCTGCAGGCCTATCGCGACGCGCTCAACGGCAAGGACACCGCTTTCGTGCTGTCGCCCGAGGGAAATTTTTTCAAATTTTTCAGCGGAGTGCCCGCGGGAATTTCAACGGCCGGCGCGACCGCGCCGCAGCCTTCCGTCGCCGCGACCCAGGCGGCCCCGCCGTCCACCGCTGCGGCGCAATCACCGGGGCCGCCGACTACGGGCGCGACCGCCGCGACGGGAGTGCCTCGCACGATCGCCGGCCCGTCGCCGACCGATGCGGTTCCCGACGCGCCCCGGGCACCGTGACGACAGGCGCCGTGACGCCGGGACCGCTTCTGACCGCGGTTTTCAGCACGGCCAAATCGCCGCCTGGGGCTGATGCGGGACCTGTGGACCGGACTGGCCCTTGTGCTTGTCGTCGAGGGCATCCTTTACGCTCTGTTCCCGCAAGGAATGAAGCGGGTGGCGGCGCGGACGATCCTGGTGCCGCCGCAAACCCTGCGCGGCGTCGGACTGCTGGTCGCCGCGATCGGCGTGGCGGTCATCTGGGTGTTGCGACGATAGTTGCGGGCGACATTGCGCGAACGGATCTGGTACATCCAACTGGCTTGCTGCGCGCTTGTCCCGTAATCTGTGGCGTGAATACGCCGGCGTTGCTGCAGGGAGTTGGGCCTGTGTCGTTTCTGTCGTTGCGCTTGCGGCGTCGGGCCGCAATTGCCGGGCTCGTGCTGTTTGTTGGGGGCACCCCCGCCGCAATGCCGGCATCCTCGGCGCATCCGGCGCCGGACGGTTTCGCCGATTTAGCCGAGAAGCTGCTGCCCTCGGTCGTCAACATCTCGACCACGCAAACGGTGAACACGGACAAGCCGGGCGAAGGTCTGCCGGGACGGCGGCGTCTGCCGCCGGGCTCGCCGCTCGAGGATTTTTTCAAGGATTTTCTCGAGCGCAACGGCCAGCGCGGCGAGAAGGCGGAACCGAAGTCGCGCAAGGCGACCTCGCTCGGCTCCGGCTTTGTCGTCGATCCGACCGGCTATATCGTCACCAACAACCACGTGATCGAAGGAGCCGACGAGATCAACGTGATCCTGCACGACGACACCCGCTTCAAGGCCGAAATCCTCGGGCGCGACAGCAAGACCGATGTGGCCGTACTGAAGATAAAGACCGACAAGAAACTGGTTCCCGCCACCTGGGGCGACAGCGACAAAGCGCGCGTCGGGGACTGGGTCCTGGCGATCGGCAATCCGTTCGGGCTTGGCGGCAGCGTCAGCGCCGGCATTTTGTCGGCCCGGCAGCGCGACATCCACTCGGGTCCTTACGATGACTATTTGCAAACCGACGCGGCGATCAACCGCGGCAACTCGGGCGGTCCGATGTTTAATGCGCAGGGTGAGGTAATTGGAATAAATACCGCGATCTACTCGCCGAGCGGCGGTTCGATCGGCATCGGGTTCGCGATCCCGTCCAATATCGCCCGCGAGATCGCGAACGAGCTCATCAGCGATCCCGAGCATGTCGTGCATCGCGGCTGGCTCGGCGTCCGCATTCAGGCGGTTACCGGCGAGGTTGCCGAGACGCTTGGCCTCGACGCGCCGCGCGGCGCGCTGGTCGCCAGCGTCAACGAAGACGGGCCGGCGCAGAACGGTGGCATTCAGCCCGGGGACGTGATCCTCAGCTTCGACGGCAAGCCGGTAAGCGACATGCGCCACCTGCCCCGCGTCGTCGCCGCAACCAAGGCCGGCAAGACCGTGCCGGTGACGGTATGGCGCAAGCGGCAGCAGGAAACGATCCAGGTCGCGGTCGGAAGATTGGACGAAACCGCTGAGGTCGCCGCCACGGACACGCCAAAAGACAAGCCGTCGAAATCGGAAAGCGCGACCGTCACGGCGCTCGGTCTGACCTTGTCGAACATCACCGAGGAGCTGAAGGGCAAGTTCTCGCTGAAGGACGACAAGGGAGCCGTCGTCGTCGAGGTCGCCAGCGGCAGCCCGGCGGCGAAGAAAGGGCTCGAACCCGGCGATGTCATCCTGGAGGCCTCGCAACAGGAGATCAAGACCGCGGGCCAGATCACCGCGAAGATCGAGGAAGCCAAGCGGGCCGGCCGCAGCTCGATCCTGGTGCTGGTCGATCGCCAGGGCGAGCTGCGCTTTTTCGCGCTGCGCCTCGACCAGGGTTGACCCGAAAAGGAGCGGCGGGAGCTTCAGCCGGGATCGATTTCCGATTGCCGATATCCCTGGGCGTAGAGCAGCGCGGTCAGATCGGCGTGCTCGATGCGCGAGCGCGACGCGGCGGCGACCGCCGGTTTGGCATGGAACGCGACACCGAGCCCGGCCGCTTGCAGCATCGGCAGGTCGTTGGCGCCGTCGCCGACCGCCAGCGTGGCTGAGATCGGGACGCCCTCTTGCGCCGCGAGAGCGACGAGCGCGTCGCGTTTCGCGTCGCGATCGACGAGCGGTGTCCGCACCGTGCCGGCGATCCGTCCCTCGGAGATGTCGAGGCAGTTGGCGACGACCCGGTCGAAGCCGAGCGAAGCAGCAATTGGCTCGGCGAAAACCGTGAAGCCGCCCGAGACCAGCGCGGTGCGCACGCCGGCGGCGCGCGATGTCGCGACGAGCGCGCGCGCGCCGGGCATTACGCGGATGCGCCGCGCCGCGTCATCGAGCACCGATACCGGCAGGTCCTTTAGCAACGCGACCCGTTCGGCGAGGGCGGCGGCGAAATCGAGTTCGCCGTTCATCGCGCGCCGCGTGATCTCGGCGACTTGGGGGCGCATGCCGACGAAATCGGCCAGCTCGTCGAGCATCTCGTTCTCGATGATCGTCGATTCGAGATCGGCGACGAGGACCCGCTTGCGGCGCCCCGCGAGCGGCTGCGCGATGACGTCGATCGCGGCATCGCCGATGACGTCGCGGGCGGCGCATTCGGCCGTGTCGGGCGCAATGCTGCCGAGCGCGAGGTCGCACGCGATCCCCGGCGCGAGCCAGTCGGGTTCGGCTCGGATGTAGAGCACGGCGGCGATCGCAGCGGCGATGTCGGGCAGCGCGTCGGTTGAGCCGGACCCGCCGATCAGCGTCATAATGCACGTCACTCTGACGGCTCCGCTGTTGCTACGCTCTTCACAGACAGACGGCTCGCGATTAGGTTAGAAGGCCTTCCACGCCGGATTCCCGAAATGAGCTTTCTCGCCGACCGTCTCGCTCGCGTAAAGCCCTCGCCGACCATGGCGATCACCGCGCTTGCCACCGAGCTGAAAGCGGCCGGGCGCGACATCATCAGCCTATCGGTCGGGGAACCCGATTTCGATACACCGCCGAACATCCAGGAGGCCGGCATCGCGGCCATAAGACGCGGTGAGACGCGTTACACCGTTTTCGACGGGCGCATCGAGCTGAAGCGCGCGATCTGCGCCAAGTTCGAGCGCGAGAATGGCCTAAAATACAACACCTCGCAGATCACGGTCAGCAGCGGCGGCAAGCAGGTCTTGTACAACGCGATGGTCGCGACGCTGTCGCCCGGCGACGAGGTCGTGATCCCGGCGCCGTATTGGGTGTCGTATCCGGAGATGGTGCTGCTGTGCGACGGCGAGCCGGTGCCGGTCGCCTGCCCGCAGAACAACGGCTTCAAGCTGCGCCCCGATGACCTCGACACGGCGATCACGCCAAGGACGAAGTGGCTGATCCTGAACTCACCTTCGAACCCGACCGGCGCTGCCTATAGCGAAAGCGAGCTGAGGGAATTGGCCGAGGTGTTGCTAAAGCACGAGCATGTCTGGGTCATGACCGACGACATGTACGAGCACGTCGTCTATGACGATTTTCCCTATCGGACGATCGCGCAGGTCGAGCCGCGGCTTTACGACCGCACGCTGACCGTCAACGGCGTTTCGAAGGCGTATTGCATGACCGGCTGGCGGATCGGCTATGGCGGCGGCCCGACCCACCTGATCAAGGCGATGGGCGCGATCCAGTCGAATTCGACGGCGAACCCGTGCTCGATCAGCCAGGCCGCCGCGATCGAGGCGCTGACCGGGCCGCAGGATTTTATTCCGAAGCACCAGGGGCTGTTTAAGGAACGGCGCGACCTCGTCGTCGACTGGCTTAATCGCATTCCGGGTCTGCATTGCCACCGGCCGGACGGGGCGTTCTACGTCTATCCGTCCTGCGCCGGGACGCTCGGCAAGCAAACCGCGGACGGCAAGGTGATCGAGACCGACGAGGATTTCGTTCGCTATCTGCTGGAGGCCGAGGGGGTGGCGGTCGTGCATGGCGGCGCGTTCGGGCTCGCGCCGCATTTCCGCATCTCCTACGCGACCTCGACCGAGGAATTGCGCGACGCCTGCACCCGCATCGAACGCGCCTGCCGCGCGCTGGTGTAACCGCGGCAAGAACAAGCAACTCCGTGCCCGGTCTTGAGCCGGGCACCCGTGTCTTGTCGGGAGTTGCGAAGAAGCGGATGCCGACCGATCGAATCCGTGGGCTGAAGGCCCACGGATCAAGCCCGGGCTTGACGAAATTACCGGCAGGTACGCAAGGAGCTGCTATCCTTGCCTATCGTCTCGCCGGCCCTCGCGATCGGAATTCGTCATGCTTACGACCACAAGCGACATGATCCTGCCGACCGCGATCACCGGGTCGTATCCGCGCCCTTTGTGGTACGACGCGAACCTGCAGGGCCGCTCGTTCAAAACGATGTTGGGCGATTCGCTGTTCCGCGAGCAGTATCTCGACGCGGTTACGGCGATCATCAACGCGCAGGAAGCGGCCGGTCTCGACATCGTGACCGACGGCGACAGCCGGTTCGATCTCGCGGTCGGCGGCAAGTCGTGGTTCTTCTATCCGATCGAGCGGCTGGGCGGCGTCACCGGCCACCGCGACACCTCGCGCGGCTGGATGCGGCGCCAAGGCGCCGGGCTGCGGCCGGGAAAAATCCTGTGGGAAGTGCAGGAGGCCTATCAGCCGGGCGTCGTCACCGACAAGCTGACCCGCGGCCCGCTCGAATACACCGCGATCTGGCAGGTGGCGCAGCGTCTCACCGACAAGCCGGTCAAGTTCGGCGCGATCTGCGCTCCCGGCATCGCCAGCATGCTGTGGGACGAGCATTACCACGACGACAAGGCGCTGATCCTCGATCTCTGCGATATCATGAACGCCGAGTTCAAGGAGCTGGCCGCGGCCGGCTGCCCGGTGATCCAGGTCGAGGAACCGCGCCACCACGGCATGACGACGCTGCCCGATTGCTCCGACGGCGATCTCGAATTCCAGACCGAGGCGTTCAACCGCCAGCTCGACGGGGTGAACGCGGAGATCTGGGTGCATTGCTGCTGGGGCAACCCGAACCAGCAGCGCGTCTACGACCCGGTGCCGAGCTACGAGCGCGCCCTGCCGCATCTGCTGCAGCTTAAGTGCGACGTGATCACGTTCGAATCCGCCTCGACCGGCGGCAAGGATCTGTCGCTGTTCGCGAAATACCCGACCGACAAGAAGATCGGCATCGGCGTCGTCAGCCATACCGACACGGTCGTCGAGCCGCCCGAAAAGGTCGCGAACCTGATCCGCAAGGCGCTCGAATACATTCCGAAAGAGCGTCTCGTCATCACGACCGATTGCGGTTTCGGCCGCGAGGGCCTGTCACGCCGCATCGCCTATTACAAATGCGTGGCATTGGTTGAGGGCACCAACATCGTGCGCCGCGAACTGGGCCTGCCGGAGGCTCGGATACGCGCCGCCGACCCGCGTCTCTATTTCGCGACGGCGCGCGGCGCCTAACGCTCCGCTGCCGTCAGCTGCGTCCGGCATCGCGCCGCATTGACGTCGCCTGCCGCTGGGCCATTGTCCCCGGGCGCGTTCGGGCCATCTCGGAGAAATCATCGAAAATGCAGGCAATGTTTCACCGCCGTCAGATGCTCGGGGCGGCGCTTCTGCTGTTCCTGTCGGCCGCGGCCGAGGCGGCGGCGCCGGCACCGGCGCAGCTCACCGCCCAGGACACGCTCGAACTGCAGCGCATCGCCGCGTATCTGAACAATATCCGCACGATGACGGCGCGGTTTCAGCAGGTCGCGAGCAACGGGACCAGCACCGGGCGGCTGTGGGTGGCGCGTCCCGGCCGCATGCGCTTCGAGTATGACCCGCCCACCCAGATCGCGCTGCTCGCCGATACCCAGAGCGTATATTATTGGGACAAGGAGCTAAACCAGACGTCCAAATACGAGCTGCGGCAGACGCCGGCATGGTTCTTCCTGCGCGATCCGATCAGCTTCGGCGGCGATGTCGTCGTAACCCGATTCGAGCGCGCCGGCGGCATCATCCGGGTCACGGTGGTCGAGAGCGCCCACGCGGATCTCGGATCGCTGACGCTGGTACTCCGCGAGAACCCGCTCGCCTTGGTGCAGTGGATTGTGGTCGATCAGCAGGGCAAGACAACCACGGTATCACTGTATGATACGCAATTCGGGGTGGCGCTTGATCCGGGGATGTTCCAGTATGGATCGCTGTTCGCCGGACCCAGGCGCTAGGCCCAATCGAAAAGAGCGAAAATAATGTCCGGTCGCAGTCTTCCGCTTATCGGCATTCCGTCTTGCATTCGCACGATCCACGAGCGTGGATTTCATACCGTCAGCGAGCACTATACGGCAGCCGTCATCGCGGTCGCGGAATGCCTGCCGGTCCTGATCCCGGCGGTGGGGCCGAAAACCGATTGCACCGCGCTGCTTGATCGGATCGACGGCTTGCTCTTGACCGGCAGCCCGTCGAATGTAGAGCCGCACCATTATGGCGGGCCGCCGAGCATGGAAGGCACGCTGCACGACCCCGACCGCGACGCGACGACATTGCCGCTGATTCGCGAGGCGGTGCGCCGCGACATGCCGGTGCTGGCGATCTGCCGCGGCATCCAGGAGCTGAACGTCGCGCTCGGCGGCAGCCTGTACCAGCGTATTTTCGAAATGCCGGAGCGGTTCAACCATCGCCGGCGGCGGCGCGACATGACGATGGAGGAGCGCTACGCGCCCTCTCATCCGGTCGCGCTCACCGAAGGCGGCCGGTTGGCCGAACTGATCGGCGCCGAGGAGATCATGGTCAATTCGCTGCACGGGCAGGGCATCGACCAGCCCGCCCCCGGGCTGCTCGTCGAGGCGGTCGCGCCCGATGGCCAAATCGAGGCGGTCAGTTTGCCGGGCGCGCGCTTTGTTGTCGGCGTGCAGTGGCACCCGGAATACCGGGCGGCCGAGAACCCGATGTCGCGGGCATTATTTGGCGCTTTTGCGCATGCCTGCCATGCAACTGACGCGCAAGATGCGGCGAACCGTCGCGCAGCTTAAGCTTGAATTTTTGAAAGTTCCCGATTTGTGCATGCGATATTTGCCGGGGACGCATGCGTTTCCGGCATCTTCCGCAATTGTCCCGGGCTAACCATGTTAGCGGCCAGAAGCGGAGAGGGCCTCGAAGCCCTCTTACAAACCGGCCCCGTCTCCCCTGCGGGTTCGGATTTCCCCAAGCGCTTCTGACAAGCAGGCGCCCGGTCCTCCCCCCGACCGGGCGTCTTTGCTTTTGCAATATCGATGTTCAGGCATTGCCGGCCGGTCGCGCGCAACGCAATCTTGCGGCCCCAATGATTGCGGCCCTTGGTTATAGGTCTGGTTGTAGGCCCCTGGCGCGGAGCGGCACGTTGCGTCTGATCACCTGGAACATCAACTCGGTGCGGCTGCGTCTCGATCTGGTGCGCCGGCTCATCGAAGAGCAGCAGCCCGACATCCTCTGCCTGCAGGAAACCAAGACCCCGGACGAGCATTTTCCCCGCGCGGAGTTTGCTGCGCTCGGCTATCGCGACATGCTCGCGCACGGCATGAAGGGCTATAACGGGGTTGCGATTCTGTCGCGAGTGCCCTTTGCGGCGGCGACGACGCGGGCGTGGTGCGCGCGTGCCGACTGCCGCCACGCGATCGTCGAGCTGCCCGGCGGAATCGAGCTCCACAACATATACGTGCCCGCCGGTGGCGATGTGCCCGATCCGGAGGCCAATCCGAAATTCGCGCACAAGCTGCAGTTCCTCGACGAACTGACCGCGTGGTTCGCCGCCGAGCGCGGCGCCAACGGGCGCTCGATGATCGCGGTCGGCGACCTCAACATCGCGCCGCTCGAAACCGATGTGTGGTCACACAAGCAACTCCTTACCGTCGTCAGCCACACGCCGGTCGAGATCGAGCGGCTCGGTGCCCTGCAACATGCCGGCGGATTTGTCGACGCGGTGCGCCATTTCGTGCCGCCGGAGCAGCGGCTTTATACCTGGTGGAGCTACCGCAACCGCGACTGGGCGGCGAGCGATCGCGGCCGCCGCCTCGATCATATCTGGGTGACGCCGGCGCTGGTCGGCGGCTTGACGGCGGCGCAGGTCCATCGCGACATCCGCGGCTGGGAAAAAGGCTCCGACCACGTTCCGGTGATGATCGACCTGGCTTGAACAGCGGAAACCGGGTCTGCGCCCGGACCTTTTGGCCGACTGCCGGCGGGACGCCGGCGGTTCCGAGCGCTCTTTGCGCTAAATCCGGCGGTAAAGGTGATAGCGGCCCGGAGCGAGATTATCGGGGAGCGGCAGGGCCGCGAGTTCCGGCGCCGCAATCGCCGGATCGCTGACCAGGATGCCGCCGCGGCAGAGCAGCGGCACGATGTTCGGCGTCAGGTTCGCGGCGAGCGCCAGATTGGCGGCGCTGTCGCCGGTGCCGGCGTCGAAATGCGCCAGCGCGACGCGCCCACCAAATCGGCTTTCCAGCCCCGGCAGGGTCTCGCGCATGTCGCCGAGGATCAGAAATTCCGGGGGCGGCACGCAATCGGGATGGGCCGCGACCTGCCGTTCGCAGACATGGATCTCACGATCCGGGAACAGCGTGCGTAGGTGGTCATAGGTGCGCCCGTTGCCGAGCCCCAGCTCCAGCACGATCCCGTCCAGCCCGCTTATCAGCTCCGCTGCCCGGTCGAGGCAGGCGCGCTGCGCCTCGAGCCGCCTGATAAAGCTGTCGAGGCGGCTCATTCGGCCGCGTTCGAGCGCAACCGGGTGGGCGGCTCGTCTTCGCGCAATTGGCGAAGCTCGGAAAGAGCCGTGCGCAGCTGCTGGTTCGTCAGTTCGAGGCGGTGCGCCAGCTCGCGCATGATCGAGACCGCCATGTTCGGAAACTCGCGCACCATCCGCAGAAACGGCTCTTTGGCGATGCGCAGCGCGACGAGCCGGGTTTTCGCCCGCACCGTCGCGGTGCGCGGCACGTCGCACAAAATCGCCATTTCGCCCAGGATATCGTGCGGCCCCAACGTCGCGATGGTGACCGGCCCGGTTGGCGTCTCGACGAGAATGTCCGCCTCGCCCTCGATGATCAGATAGGCTGCGTCGGCGCCGTCGCCCTGCTTGAACAGGGTGTTGCCGCCATCGAAGGCGACCCTCTGGCTCATGAAGGCCAGCAGCTTGAGCCGCGGCGCCTCCATGTCGGCGAAAAACGGGATCTGCCGAAGCAGCTCGAATTCCTGTACCAAACTCACGTCTGCGACTCCTCCCCGGTTTTCCGCGCTGCCGCGCCGGTTTCGTCATTCTGCCGCAAGCAGATGACCCGTTAACGTGTCCTGTCGGTTGAGCTCGGAAAAAGTGCCTTGCTCCTGCAGCTTAGCCCCGTTCATGACCAGAACGCGGTCAAAATCGCGCGCCAGGCTGGCGCGGTGCAGCACCCAGATGAGCCCACGCCCGGCCATGTCCTGTCTGATGCCGTCACTGACCTTGGCCTGGGTGTGCCCGTCGAGCGCGGTCGTCGCTTCGTTCAGGATCAGCAGGTCGGGTCGCTTCAGCAGGGCGCGAGCGATCGCGGTGCGCTGGCGCTGCGCCAGCGACAGCCGCGAGCCGCCGGTGCCGACCTCGTAATTCAGCCCGATATCGACGACGGTCGCCCGCAGCGACATTGCATTCAGCAATTCGCTGATCAGCGCCGGCACCCGTGCCGGCGCGTCCGCTTCGCCGTACGCGATCTTGCCGAAAAGAATATTGTCCTGCAGCGATGCTGAGGCGTTGTACCGCTCCGGATCAAAGAACTCGATCTCGCCCTTCGCGTCCTCGGGCAGGTCACGGCGGAAGACATGCCGGGCTTCGAGCAGCCGCTGCTGCATCTGCTCGTCGAGAATGTCGAGACGGTGGCGCGCGGCGATCAGACGGAACGGCAGCGCCAACAGCTTTTCGCGCTGATCCCGGTGCAGACCGGAGACGCCGGCAGTATCGGCTGCGCCGAGGATTGCGGCGTATTCCGGCAATTCCTCCGCGCTGATGAAGCTGAACTGGTCAAAGAATTCATGATCGGGCGGAAGACCGGCGAACATTTCGGTCATCGTCGCCGCGACCTTGCGGCCGGCCTCGATCAGGTCCTCGGTCAACCCGACTTTGTCGAGTACGGCGCGGACATCGTGATTGCCGGCGAGCGCGTCGAAATCGAAGACAGGGCCGATCGGTGTGCCGAACAGCACGTTCTCCGCGACGCTCGCGTTCGTATTGTAGCGTTCCGGATCGTAGGTTTCGACCAGCTTGGTGATCCCGTCGGCGGCGAGGCGCTCTCGCAGCGCACCCCGCGCCTCCAGCAGCCGCTCGGTCAGCTCGGGGTCGGCGCCGGCATCGAACCGGGAACGCAAGCCGAAATTATACACGTCGATCTCGAAATCGAGCCCGGTGAGCAATTCGACGATGCGGGCCGCTAATTCCTCGCTGTTCGCGACCCCCGCGGCGGCATAATCGACCCAATCGGCATGCGCATCCAAATCGATGTTGCCGGAACGGCGCGCCTCCATCTCCTGACGGGCCCGCCGGCGCGCCTCGGCCTCGCCGTACTCTGCCGGGCGCACCGGGCGATGACGCAGTGCCAACAGTAAATTGTCGCGCAGCGTCCCGGTGAACAGGTACGGTGTCGCCCCGACATAACCGAGGCGCTGTCCAACAACGGCGAGCGGCATCTCGCCGAGTTCGTGCCCGCTGATCGTGATCCGGCCACTGGTCGGCCGCAACAACCGCGCGAGCAACAGCGCCAGCTCGTTCTTGCCGCTGCCGCTAGGGCCGATGACCGCGACATGCTCGTCAAGACGCATGCTGAACGTGACCGCGTCGAGGATGCGGTTGCGATCGTCTTCGGCGAGCGAAAGATTGCTGACCGCCAGCTCGCCCTGGAGCCGCGGAATATCGCCGGGCTCGCGCAGCATCAGCTCAGGATCGGTGAGCCCGGCCGGCTGAAACTGTTCGACGATCTGCTCGTATTTGATCCGCGAATCCTCTTTTTGCTGATAGAAATCGAGCAGTTCCTTCCACGGCGAAGCCATGTCCTTATAGGCCGCGAGCACCGCGACCAGCGCGCCGAACGATAGATTGCCGCGGATTACGAGATAGCCGCCGATCGAATAAAAGAAAAACGGCGTCAGCTGCCCGATAAAATTGTTCAGGAACTTGACAAAGAACTTGCGCCTGTAGACCTCGAAACGGATATCGTAAATGCGGCCGAGCAGGCCCGCGAAATCGGTCAGGTGCAGCTTGACGGTGTCGTTGCTGTGGATTTCGACAATGCCGGCCGCCGATTCTTGAATGCGATCGGCGACGATCCTCTGGGTACGCACGCGCTGCTTGTTGAGCTGATTCACTTTCCGCTGCAGTTTCGGGATGATGTAACCCTGGAACGGATAGAGCGCGACTGCGGCAAGCCCGAGCACCGGATCCTGCACGAACATGAATAAAATGATGGTCAGCAGCGTGCCGCCCTGGAACGCCGGGAGCGCCAGGGCATCGCCGATAAAACCGCCAAGCGATTCCGATTCGGCCGTGACCATCGGGATGATCTGGGCCGCTGAGGTCTTCTGGAAATGCGTCAGCGGGAAGCGCAGCAGGCGAAAATAAAGCTGATAGCGGAAGCGCCGCAGCATCCGCTCCCCGAGCTGGCCCTTGTACGTGTTGATGCAGTATTTAAAGCCGCCGTTGATCAGCACGGTCAGCAGAAAGGCCCCACACAGCACCATAAGGTAAGGAACGCGATCGAATTCGATGCCGAAAACGGATTGCGGAAATTTTGCGTCGGCGCGGATAGCGTGATTGACGATCGTTTTTGGCAGGTCGAGCGAGATGTAAAGAAACGGAAACGAGGCGAGGGTCATCGCCAGCGCGATCAGCTGCGAGCGCCAGCTGTGTTTTACGATAAAGCGATAGATCGACGGCTCGAGATCGGACGACGCCGGACTCGCTTCGACCGTCTCCGGCTCGGAGGAGCGGAGGCGCGGCAGGCGGAACCAGCCCGAAGCCGGCGCCTCCTTGTTCGCCGTGGCGACCGCCGCCATCCCTTTCATGACTCTCTTTCCCGCCGAAACAATCTTTCGCGAACACCGCCGCCGCATGGCATACTGCGTCGGGCGGGCACGCATGGAGGGGCTGTTTGATCAACCGCCGCGACCATAAGCGCATCCTGATCTATAGCCACGATACGTTCGGCCTTGGCCATCTGCGCCGCTGCCGGGCGATCGCCCATTCACTGGTCGACGCAGATTCCTCACTTTCGGTTCTCATCCTATCGGGATCGCCGATCATCGGCAGCTTCGATTTCCGCTCGCGCGTCGATTTCGTGCGCGTCCCCGGCGTCATCAAGCTGCGCAACGGCGAATATGTGTCGCTCAGCCTGCATATCGACATCGAGGAGACGCTTGGCGATGCGCTCCTCGATTATCCGCCATACCGCCGATATTTTCGATCCCGACATCCTGATCGTCGATAAGGAGCCGCTGGGCTTGCGCGGCGAGGTGCGGCCGACGCTCGACCTGCTGCGGGCGCGCGGGACCCCGCTCGTTCTCGGCCTGCGCGACGTGATGGACGACCCGACCGCGCTCGAAAGCGAATGGGAGCGCAAGAACGCCGTGCCGGCGCTCAATGACTTTTACGACGAGATCTGGGTCTACGGCCTGCCGCAGATCTGCGACCCTCTGGCGGGGCTTGATCTGCCGGCGAGCGTGCGCCGCCGCATGGTCTATACCGGATATTTGCGTCGGACCGCGCCCGCCGCTTCAGGCGCGCCGCAATTCGATGATCTGGCTGACGGCGAATTTTTGCTTGTGACCGCGGGCGGTGGCGGCGACGGCGACGGGTTGATCGACTGGGTGCTCGCCGCCTATGAGGACAACCCCGGCGTTTTGCCGAAGGCGGTGCTGGTCTTCGGCCCGTTCATGCTGCCCGATCGGCAGGCCGCATTCGCCGCGCGCGCCGCGCTTCTGCCAAACGTGCGCACGCTGACCTTCGACGCGCGGCTTGAAGGGCTGATCGCGCGCGCCGGCGGAATCGTCGCGATGGGCGGCTACAATACGTTTTGCGAAATTCTGTCGTTCGACAAACCGGCGCTGATTGTGCCGCGGACGGCGCCTCGGCTCGAGCAATACATCCGGGCGCGGCGGGCCGCCGAACTCGGGCTGGTCGCGATGCTCCCGGACGACGGAAGTAACGACCCGCAAACCATGGCGGCCGCGCTGCGGCGCTTGTCGCAGCAGCCGCGTCCCTCGACGGTCGTCGTCCCCGGCCTGCTCGATGGGATGGAGTTGGTCAATCGGCTGGCGCTGAAATGGCTCGCCCCAGGGCGCCCCGCACGCTGGCCGCGGCGCGGCGCCGGAACGGGCGGCAGGTCGCGCCGCGCATGAGCGGTTCCGTCCGCCTGCCGGGCTTTCATGGCCGCCGGGTTGCGTTCGTGCTGAAAGGCTACCCGCGGCTGTCGGAGACCTTTATCGCTCAGGAAGTAGAGGCCCTCGAACGGCGTGGCCTCGGTATCGCGATCGTGTCACTGCGGCATCCGACCGATCGCGCGCGCCATCCGCTGCACGACTCTGATCAGGGCGCCGGTGCTTTACATGCCCGAGTATTTGAAAGACGAGCCACGCCGCGTCCTCGCAGGTCGCGAGGCAGCCCGCGAGCTACCGGGTTACCGCATGGCGCGCCGGGTGTGGCTTTCCGATTTTGTCCGCGATCCGACGCCGAACCGCATCAGGCGCTGGGGCCAGGCATTGGTCCTCGCGGCCGAATTGCCGCCTGACACCGGTCACCTGCATGCGCATTTTCTGCACACTCCGGCATCGGTAGCGCGCTATGCCGCGATCATGCGCGGGCTTCCCTGGTCGGTTTCGGCGCATGCCAAGGACATCTGGACCATTCCTGAGTGGGAGAAACGTCGCAAGCTTGCCTCGGCGGCATGGGCTGTGACCTGCACCAGTGACGGCCGCGATCATCTGGCGCAGCTGGCGCCGTCGCCGGGAATGGTCAGCCTCGTCCATCACGGACTCGATTTCGACCGTTTCCAACCACAGCGAGGCGCTGACGCCGTGAGACCCGATGGCGGCGATCCGGCGCAGCCCGTCGTCATTCTTTCGGTAGGTCGGGCAGTTGCGAAAAAGGGATATGACGATCTACTACAAGCGCTGGCGCTGCTGCCGCCTGGTCTGGCTTGGCGTTTCGTCCACATCGGCGGCGGCGGGTTGGCGGATCGGCTCAAGCGCCAGGCCGCGCGGCTCGGAATTGCCGGCCGTATCGAATGGCGCGGCGCGCGGGCGCAGCCGGACGTGCTTGCCGCCTACCGCGAGGCCGATCTGTTCGTGCTCGCCGCCAAGATCACCAGCGACGGCGACCGCGACGGGCTGCCGAACGTGCTTATGGAGGCGCAAAGCCAGGGTCTGGCGTGCCTCGCGACCCGCCTGCCGGGAATATCCGAATTGATCGAGGACGGCGCGACCGGCGTTCTCGTGCCACCCGGGAATCCGCGCGCTTTGTCCGACGCGCTCGCGGCGCTGATTGGCGACCCCGTCCGGCGCGGCCGGCTCGCCGTCGCCGGCGAGGCGCGCGTCCATCGCGACTTCGATGTGCGGCGCGGCATCGATCGATTGGCGGCGCTGTTCGGGCTTCCGGCCGGGGCCTCGACCCTGGCCGCCGAGTGAGCCGGGCAGCGGCATGCGCATCGCGTTCTACGCGCCGCTGAAACCGCCGGACCACCCGGTTCCGTCTGGCGATCGCCGGGTTGCCGGTCTGCTGCTCGACGCGCTTGCGCCTCGCCGGGCATCAGCCGTTTGTCGTGTCGCGGCTGCGCAGCTACGACGGGTCCGGCGATCTGGCCCGGCAGCGCCGACTCGCCGAACTGGGGGCCGCGACCGCTCGACGGCTGCTCCGGCGGCTGGCGCCGCGATCCTGCTGCCGCGCCCGATCTGTGGTTCACCTATCACCTTTATTACAAAGCGCCGGACTGGCTCGGGCCGGTGGTCAGCGCGGCGCTCGACATCCCCTACGTCGTTGCCGAGGCGTCGAGCGCCCCGAAACGGGGAGGGGGGCCATGGCATATCGGCCAGCGCGGGGTCGAAAAGGCCCTGCGCCGGGCCGACGCGGTGCTCGGCCTTAACCCCGCCGATCGCGATTGCGTCGTGAGCCTGCTGCGCGATCCGGGCCGCTGGATCGGCTTTCCACCGTTCCTCGACGCAAGGCAATATGCCGCCGCGACGTGGCTCCATCCGCCGAAATCGCCGGTCCGCCTGATCGCCGTGGCGATGATGCGGCGGGGTGACAAGCTCGCCTCGTATCGCCTCCTCGCCGACTCGCTCGCGATGCTGACCGACCTCGACTGGTCGCTCGACGTGGTCGGGGACGGCGAAGCCAGAGACGAGGTCGTGGCGGCGTTCGCCGCGCTCAGTCCCCGAATCCGCTGGCGCGGCGCGCTCGACGAGAGTGCCGTCGCGGCCGCTCTCGCCGATTCCGATCTGTTCGTCTGGCCGGCGGTCAACGAGGCGTTCGGCATGGCGCTGCTCGAAGCGCAGGCGAGCGGGCTGCCGGTCGTGGCCGGGGCGAGCGGCGGGGTTGGCGGTATCGTCGCCGATCGCGAGACCGGGCTGCTGGCGCCGCCCGGCGATCCTGTCGCGCTCGCCGCCGCGCTGCGCCATTTGATGTTCGATCCGGGCCGGCGCGTGGCGATGGGTGCGGCGGCGCGCGCGCGGGTCCGGCGCGAGCACGATCTGTCCGTGGCCGCGGCGCGGCTGCGCGCGATTCTCGCCGGACTCCGGGCGAAGCGGGCCGCGTGAGCTCAGGGGCGAATAACGCGGCGAAGCGCTCGGTGCTGTTTTGGGTCCAGCACCTGCTGGGGATCGGGCATCTGCAGCGCGCGCTGCGCATCGCCGACGCTCTCGTCGAACGGGGGATCGCCGTTACGGTTGTCTCCGGCGGAATGCCGCAGAGCCTGACGCGTGACGCGGCCGTGACCCTCGTCCAGCTTCCGCCGCTGCGCGCGCGCGACGCAAGTTTCGCATTATTCGACGAGTGCGGCGCGCCGGTCGACGATCGGCTGCGCGAGCGGCGGCGCGGCGCGGTGCTGGCCAGCTTCGCGGCGGCGCGGCCCGATGCGGTGGTCCTCGAGGGATTCCCGTTCGCGCGCCGCGCCTTTCGCTTCGAGATCGATCCGCTGATCGCGGCCTCTCGCGCCGCCCCTTGGCGTTTGCGGCCAAGCTTGCCGATACTCTGCTCGGTGCGCGACATCGTCGTCATTCGCGACGATCCGGCGCGGCACCGCGAGATCGTCGATCGCGTCCGACGCGACATCGACCGGGTGCTGGTCCATGGGGACCCTGCCCTGATCCCATTCGACGCGAGCTTCCCGGCGGCTCCGGACATCGCCGACCGGCTCGTCTACACCGGCTATGTCGCACCACGCGAGTCAGGCGTCGGCGGACGGGACCTCGAACGAAAAATCTGCTGGTGAGGTCGTCGTCTCGGCCGGCGGCGGCGCGGCCGGGAGGGTCCTGCTGGAAACGGCGCTCGCCGCCCGTCGCGCCGGATGCCTGGCCCATCTGCCGTGGCGTCTGATCGCCGGAACGAACCTGGCCGACGCCGATTTCTTGGCGTTACAGGCGAACGCACCGGCCGGCGTGGCCGTCGAACGATTTCGCGACGATTTCGCTGCGCTGCTGCGCGCCTGCCGCGTCTCGGTGAGCCAGGCCGGCTACAACACGGTTCTCGACCTGCTGGCGACGCGAGCGCGCGCGGTGCTGGTGCCGTTCGCCGCCGGACGCGAGACCGAGCAACCGTTGCGGGCCGAACGTATGGCCGCCCTCGGCGCGGCCGAGCTGGTGCCGGAAAGCGAGCTGTCCGCGGCGGCGCTGGGGGCGGCAATCGAACGCGCGGCCGCGCGTTCGACGCCGCGCCTGATGATCGACACCGGCGGGGCGGTGCGCTCGGCGCGACTGATCGCCGGAATCATCGGCGCCCAGACGAACGGCGCCGATGGGGTGGCAACGGACCGTTTTGCCGCGCCCGCCGCGCGAGCTATTGTCGCGCGATGACATCGATGCCGCCCCAGCAGCCGATGCCGGGCGCCGCTTCGCCTCCGGCCGCGAGCGCGGCTGCCTCGGATTGGCCCGCTCTGGTCGCCGAGCTCGATCGCTGGGGCGAGGCAGGCCGGGCTGCAAAGCTGTGGTGGCGCGATGACGATGCCGTCGCCGCGACCCCGGAACTCGCGGCGTTGCTCCGCGTCCTGGGCGGGGCGCCGATCGCGCTGGCCGTGATCCCGGCCTTGGCGAGCGAGACTTTGGCGGCGGCACTACGCGACGCGCCGTCGGTGGCCGTGCTGCAGCACGGCTGGCGCCACGTGAACCGCGCCGTCGAGGGGAAGAAAAGCGAGTACCCGAGCAGCCTTGCCGAGTCCGTCGTGGCGGCGGAGATCGCGACGGGACGCGACCGCCTCGCGGCGCTGTTCGGAACGCGGGCACTGCCGGTCTTCGTGCCGCCGTGGAACCGCATCGCGCCCGAACTGCTTGCCGTTCTCCCCGAAGCCGGGATTGCCGCCCTCTCGTCGATTGCCTCACCAGACGCGTTAGCGGGGCCCGCCGGGCTTGGCTTGATTCCCGTCCATGTCGATTTAACCAATTGGAAGGGCGACCACCTGTTTATTGGTGAGGCGTCGGCGCTTGGCTCGCTCGTTGCGGAGCTGCGCCGCCGCCGGCTCAACAGCGCGGCCTCAGCCAGTCCTCTCGGCATTCTGACGCACCATCTGATAATGGATCGCGAGACGGCGGGGTTTCTCGAGAGGCTTCTGGAGCTGATCGCCGGACATCACGCCGCGCGCTGGGTCGCAGTTAACGAAATGTTGCGATGACGACGCGGGAACAGACTCCAGAGACGCAAAGCTGGGCTAGTCAGCACAGTTATCCGGCATCGGCGATGATCGGCGATTATCTCCGCGCCGCCGCCGGGTTGGTGCCGGCCGGGGCGATCTTCGCAACGACGCCGGTCGCGCCGGTCCCGGCGACGCTGCTGGGCGGTTTCGCGATCGTCTTCGGGATTTTCGGCGTGCGCACCGCGCTGCGCCACAATACAAGCGTCGAAATGACCGATGTCGAGATCCGCGCACATGGTCTCGTCGAGCGGAGGATCGCGTGGGCTGAACTCGAGCGCCTGCGGCTGGCCTATTTCTCAACTCGCCGTGATCGCAAAAGCGGCTGGATGCAGCTTGAATTGTCCGGCGGCGGCGGGAAACTGAGCCTCGACAGCCGCATCGCCGGGTTCGGCGAGGTCGTCCGCCGCGCCGCCGATGCCGCCGCTGACAATCATCTGCAAGTCAGCGAAGCGACCGCCGCCAATCTCGAAGCGCTGGGAGTCAGGGTGCCCGAATGGCAGATCCAGCGCCACTGAGCGATCTGTTGCGGGTCGAGAACCTGCACGTCCAGTTCGCGACACAAGCGGGTGCCATCCGGGCGGTCAGAGGGGTCAGTTTCCGGATGCGTCCGGCGACGACGCTGGCCGTAGTCGGCGAGTCCGGCTCGGGCAAATCGGTGCTGAGCCAGAGCATTCTTCGCATTCTGCCGCACAACGCCGTGATCACGCAGGGGAAGATCCTGTTCGCCGATCCGCGCGGCGACGAGCCGCCGATCGATCTCGTGCCGCTGCCGGCCGACGGGCCGCGGATGCGGGGGCTCCGCGGCGGCCGCATTTCGATCATCTTCCAGGAGCCGATGAGTTCGCTGTCGCCGCTGCATACGATCGGCGACCAGGTCGGTGAGGCGCTGCGGCTGCATCGCCGCGTCAGCTTCGCCGATGCAAAGCAGCTGACGATCGAGATGCTGCGCCTGGTCGGCTTCCCCGACGGAATGCGCGCCTGGCGCAGCTATCCGTTCGAGCTGTCGGGCGGCCTCAGGCAGCGGGCGATGATCGCGATGGCGCTGGTCTGCCGGCCGGCCCTCTTGATCGCCGACGAGCCGACGACCGCTCTCGACGTGACGATCCAGGCGCAGATACTGAAGCTGATTGTCGAGCTGCAGCGCGAGCTCGGCATGGGCGTGCTGCTGATCACGCACGATCTTGGTGTCGTCGCGAATGTCGCCGACGAGATCGTGGTCATGTATCGTGGCGAGGTCATGGAGAGCGGCACGCTGTCCGACATATTCGAGCGCGCGCGGCACCCCTATCTGCAGGCCTTGCTGCGGGCGGTGCCGCGTTTCGACATGAAGCCGGGCGAGCGGCTGCAGCCGATCCGCCAGATCCCCCCCGGCGACGCGCCGCATCTAATGGCGGATAAGCCGGCGGTCGCCGAGCGGCCGGGCGCGGCGCTGCTCGAATGCATTGATATCCGCAAGAGCTTCGGGCTGCGCAGCGGCGGCATGTTCCGCGTCGGCACCGGCGCCCGCGTCATGGCCGTCGACGGCGTCAGCCTGCGGGTAGCGCGCGGCGAATGCCTTGGCCTCGTCGGCGAGAGCGGGTGCGGCAAGACGACGTTGAGCAAGGCGCTGATGCGCGCGGTGCCGCCCGATTCGGGCAGCATCACGTTCAACGATCACGGCGTTGCAATGGATGTGCTGGCGCTCGAAGGCGCGGCGCTGACGCGCTTCCGCCGGCGGGTGCAGTTCATCTTCCAGGATCCGTTCGGGTCGCTGAACCCGCGCATGACGGTCGGCGACATCATTGCCGAGCCGCTGGTCATTCATGACATCGGCAATGCGCGAACCCGCGCCGAGCTGGTTTCCGAACTGCTCGCGCTGGTCGGGCTTCATGATCGCGATCGGAACCGCTATCCGCACAGTTTCTCGGGCGGACAGCGGCAGCGGATCGGTATCGCGCGCGCGCTGGCGTTGCGGCCGGAATTGGTGATCTGCGACGAGCCGGTATCGGCGCTCGACGTCTCGATTCAGGCGCAGATCCTCAATCTGTTGCTCGATCTGCAGAAGAAACTCGGCCTCACCTATCTGTTCATCTCGCACAACCTGGCGGTCGTCGATTATATCGCCGACCGGATCGCGGTCATGTGCGCCGGCCGCATCGTCGAGGTCGCGCCGCGCGGCGTCTTGTTCCGCGATCCCGTTCACCCCTACACGCAATCGCTGATCGCCGCGATCCCGGCGCCGGACCCAACGCATCGTCTCGACTTCGCGCGGCTGATCGAGGGGCGCGCCTCGAACCCGAATGCGTGGCCGGAGCCGTTCCTGCGCGTTCCCGGAGAACCGACCCCGCTGATCGAGGTGTCGCCGGGCCATTACGTCGCGGCCAACGCGATGCCGCTGCGGCCGACGATCCGGGTGGCCGTAATCGGTGCGGATAGCTGATCGGCGATGGAGGAATGGCGGCCGCCGGCCGACCCGATCGAGATTGAATGCTATGGTCCGGTCGCGCGTGCAGTGCACTGGGTCGTGGCGGCGCTCGCGATCATCGTCGTGGCACTCGGTTGGGCCATTATCGGCGCGCCGCGCGGCGGCGATTCGCGCGAGAAGCTGCTTCTGCTGCACCGCTCGGTCGGGTTGCTGATCCTCGCGGTGATGGTGTTCCGCATCGTCTGGCGCCTGATGCATCCGCCGCCGCCGCTGCCGATCGGTTTTCCCCGGTTCGAGGCGGTGGCGGCGCATGCCGACCACGCGCTGCTCTACGTCGTCTTCCTCGTCATGCCGCTGGCCGGCCTTCTCAACGCGTTCGCCGCCGGGCATTCGGTCAGCTTCTTCGGCCTGTGCGCAATCCCGCCGCTGATCCCGGAGGACCCGCGGCTGGCGCAAATCGTGTTCGCGATCCATTTGGCCGGGCAGTTTGCCGTCTACGCGCTGGTTGCGATCCATGTCGCGGCGGCGCTGACGCATCGCTTCGTGCGGCGCAACCAGATTCTCGACCGGATGCTGCCGCTGCGCCGGCTCCGGTAGCTCCAGGGACGCAGTTCGCTTAGGATTTGAGGAGCCCGGTAATGCGTTAATCCGGAAGCCGGGTACCGGCATGTCGGTTGGGGGCTGCATGCAATCTCGTTCCAGGGTGCTGATCGTCGATCCGGATGCCGTGCGCCGGCTCTGTCTCGTCGATCAGCTCGAACGCGACGCGGAGTTCGCCGGCAGCGAATGCGACAGCGCCGCAGCGGCGCTGCGCCGGGTACGGCGCGAGCGCTTCGATGCGGTGCTGGTCGATAGCGCGCTGCGCGATCTACGCGTCGCCGATCTGTGCCGCGATCTACGCGGCGCCGGGATCGATGGCCCGCTTATCGTTCTGGCATTGCCCGGTGCCGATCCCGACCGGGCCGGCTGCGAACAAGCGACCGCCCTTGCCGCCGGCGCTAGCGACTGGCTGGTCAAGCCGATTCGGGTTGGCGAGTTGTTGGCGCGGCTGCGCGCCGGCCTGTGTGCTGCCCGGAGCGAGGCCGATGTACTGACGATCGGTCCCTACGCGTTTCGCCCGACGGCGAAGCTGCTGAGCGACGCAGCGGCGGGCCGTAAGGTCCGGTTGACCGAAAAAGAAGCGGCAATCCTCGAATTTTTGTATCGCGCCGGTCGGGCGATCGGCCGTGACACGTTGCTCGGCGAGGTCTGGGGCTACAATGCCGGCGTCGCGACGCACACGCTCGAAACGTACGTGTACCGCCTGCGCCGCAAGATCGAGCGCGATCCGGCGAACGCAAAAATTCTCGTCACCGAGCCCGGTGGCTATCGCCTGCTGCCGTGAGGATAGCGGTCCTCAGCGCCGCCGCGTTCGCCTTCCGTCGCCGCTGTATCCGCGCGCGATCGCCACGGCGTAGGTCGTCTCTCCGTTCGGCCCGGTGCGTGATCGGATCGTCGACACCGGTGTCAGCTCGGCGAATTCGGGGCGCATTTCGTCGAAAAGACCGTGCGCGCTAATGGCGAGAAAATCCTCGCCGCGATGGTCGCCGATGTTGTTGACGAGCCGGAACTGGTCGGTGATGCCGGGAATCGGGTTCCACTCGACCGCGCCGAACGGGTGCGGCCGCACATAATAGATCAGCGCCGCCAGCAGCTCGCGGTCATCGGCCAGCAGCGTCAATCCGGGGTGCGCCGCCAGCAATCGCGACACCTCGTCACCCAATTCCTGCCAGCCGCGCAGCCGGTGCAACGGATCGTATCTGGCCGGGACCCGCAGACCCGCGCCGGCGAGCGCGTCGGTCGCGCCGAACGTGACGACCACGATCACGATATTGATCGCCACCGCGGCGCCGATCCAGCGCCGCCAGCCAAGCGCGAGAGCCCAGCCGACAACCAGCACGATCGCCGATACATAGGCCGGCGCTGCCCAGTTCGGCTGCGCCCGCGACAACCAGCTGAGGCACAGCATCATCGCGAGGCTCGGCAGCGCGAAGGCGGCAAGCAGACAAGCGCGCGGTTCTCGCAGAAGCCGCGGGCGCGCCACGATGCCCAGCAGCGCGGCGAACAGCAGCGGCCCGGCCACCGCGAATTGCGATCCCAGGAACTCGAGGAACGCCTCCGGATGCACCAGGCCGCGTGAAAGGTCGGCGTTGTCGCGAAGATGAAGATAGCTGACGAACCCGTTGCTACAGTTCCACCACAGGTTCGGAGCGTAGAGCAGCACGGCAATCCCGGCGGCTCCGAGCAGCGGCCGGAAATGGCGGCGCTCGCCCCGAACAAGCAGCACGAAGCCGAACGCCGAGATCAGCCAATAGACCATCGCGTATTTCGCCAGCAGCCCGATCCCGGCGGCGATCCCGACGAAGATCCACCACATCGGCCCGTCCGAATCGCGCGCCCGAATGAAGGCGTAAAGCGCCGCCGCCCAGCACGGCAGCAACGCCGCGTCGGTTGAGATGATGTAAGCCGACAGCGACGCGCCGGGCGCCGTCAGATAGGCGAGCGCCGCCCAGAACCCTACCCGGTCGTCATAAAGCCGCGTTCCGATCGCATAGACGAACCCTGCCGCGATGGCGTGCAGCAGCGGGGCCGACAGCCGGATGGCGAACTCGCTGTCTCCGAACGCGGCTGTTGTCAGCGCAATCAGCCAGGCGATCAGCGGCGGCTTCGAATAGTAGCCGAAAGCCGGGTGCTGCGCCCAATACCAGTACTGCGCCTCGTCCGGGTACAGATCGGCCGGCTGCACCGCAAGCCAGACCAGCCGCGCCGCGGTGACGGTCGCGACTGCGGCGAGCGTCAACAGCGCGTATGAGCGACGCGCGCCGCGCGAGCCGGCGGCAATGCAGGGTGCGGCCGCCGGCGACAGGCTGCCCTTCGAGAGACTGACAGTATGCATCGGACCCGGAAACCGTTGCGGTGCCGCCAGCATAGCAGCATCGTTCCGCGATCCCGGAGCGACATCGCGCCTCGCTCTGGCCGTCGCCTCGAACAGGACCGCCGAAACTATCCCTTCGGCCGGGAAAAGCTCACCACAGTAGCATCGCGTAAGGCCCCGCGCTGGTGTACAATGGTGCGAAGGTCGGTCGTCCCAGCAAACTGGGAACAACGGCCAACAACGAAAATCGAACGGGATGGAATGCCATGTCTACGTTATTGCGCAGCCGCGCGCAATCGAACCGCGCCGGGAACATGTCTAAGATATCCAGTATAGCCCGGCGCGACCTGCTGGCCGCTAGTGCCTTTGGTCTCGTTGCTGGCGCGCCGCGCCTGGCACGCGCCGCCGGACCGGCCGGTGAACTGACCTGGGCGCTGCACGTCTCGGTGCCGCCGACCTGGTTCGACCCGGCCGACACGCCCGGCATCATCAGCCCGTTCATGGTGCTCTACGCGCTGCACGACGCGATGGTCAAACCGATGCCGGGCAACCCGCAGGCACCGTCGCTGGCGGAGTCATGGTCCACCTCCGAGGACAACCTCACCTACGATTTCGTGATGCGGCCGGGTGTCAAATTCCACAACGGCGAGCCGGTCACGGCCGAGGACGTCAAGTTCTCGTTCGAGCGCTATCGCGGCACGTCGCACGCGCTGATGAAAGATCGGGTCGCTTCGATCGAGGCGCCGGACGCAAATCACATCCGCTTCACACTGAAGAAGCCGTGGCCCGATTTTCTCACCTTCTATTCGAGCGCCAGCGGCGCCGGCTGGATCGTGCCGAAAAAATATGTCGAAAAGGTCGGCGACGACGGTTTCAAGCAGCACCCGATCGGCGCCGGCCCGTACAAATTCGTCTCGTACAACTCCGGTGTCGAGCTTGTCCTCGAAGCGTTCGACGGCTACTGGCGCAAAACGCCGTCCGTGAAGCGGATCGTAATGCGCGTGATCCCCGACGAGTCGACCCGCCTTGCCGCCTTGAAGGCCGGTGAAGTCGATATCGCCTACTCGATCCGCGGTCAGCTCGCCGAGGAAGTTCAGCGCACCCCCGGCCTGAAGCTGAACCCGGTCTACCCGCCGGGCACTTTCTGGATTTATTTCCCCGATCAATGGGACCCGAAATCGCCGTGGCACGATATCCGCGTCCGGCAGGCCGCCAATTTGGCGCTCGACCGCAACGCGATGAACAAGGCGCTGTTCCTCGGCCTCTGTAAGATCCCCAACAGCATCATTCCGCTGGGATTCGAGTATTTCTGGCAGCCGCCTGCCGCTGTGCACGACCCTGTAAAGGCTAGGCAGCTGATGGCGGCGGCCGGCCACCCCAACGGCTTCGATGGCGGCCTCTATTATTGTGACAGCTCGTACGCGAATATGGGTGAAACGGCGATCAACGGCCTCGCCGAAATCGGCATCAATCTCAGATTGCAGCCGCTCGAACGCGCCGGATTCTTCGCGGGCTATGGCGGCAAGAAGTTTCATAACGGGGTGATACAAGGGGCGAGCGGCGCGTTCGGCAACGCGGCGACCCGCCTCGCGGCGTTCGTCGTCAAGGGCGGCGCTTATGTGTACGGCAGCTATCCCGACATCGACGAGCTCTACCCCAAGCAGGCCGACGAGCTCGACCGGAAAAAGCGCGGCGAGGTCCTCAGCAGAATGCAGCTGCTGCTCTACGAAAAGGCGGTCTACGCACCGATATGGCAGCTCGCCTTCATCAATGCGAGCGGGCCGCGAGTTGGCGAATCCGGGTTCGGCCTGATCGAAAGCTTCGCCTATACCGGCCCGTTCGAGGACATCACGATAAAATCCTGATCGAGAAATCCGGCGCCGGGCCGCTGGCGACACCGCCGGCCGGACCGGGCCGGCTGGTCGGCGAGATGGACCGGCGATTGGTCCGTGCTACGCCTTTGGTGGGTGAAGTTTCCCCACAGTCGCCAGCGGACGCCGACGCAACCGTGATCTAAAATGGCGTGAGGGGCTTGCGTTTCCACGCCAGTGGGAATCAGGTCCGGCAATAACAATCCATTGGGACGGAGACGTAATGATCACGATTCTGAACCGCCGTGCGCAGTCCGACGCGGCCAGACCCCCCGGATATATGCATGGGCTTACCCGCCGCGATCTGATGGCCGCGAGCGCCCTCGGGCTTCTCGCCGGCGCGCCGCGTCTCGCCCACGCCGCCGCCCCGGCCGGCCAGCTGACCTGGGCAATGCACGTCTCGGTGCCGCCGACCTGGTTCGACCCGGCCGAAACGCAGGCGGTGATCTCGCCGTACATGATCCTTTATGCGCTGCACGACGCGATGGTGAAGCCGATGCCCGGCACTTCGCAGGCGCCGAGCTTGGCCGAATCTTGGAACACATCGGAGGACGGCACAACCTACGATTTCACGATCCGCAACGGGGCGAAATTTCACAACGGCGCCCCGGTCACCGGCGAGGACGTCAGGTTCTCGTTCGAGCGTTATCGCGGCGCAAACCATGATCTGTTGCACAAGAAGGTTGGCGCCGTCGAAATTCCCGACGTGCGTCACGTTCGCTTCAAGCTCAAGGAGCCGTGGCCCGATTTCATGACATTCTATTCGAGTGCCAGCGGCGCCGGCTGGATCGTGCCGAAGAAATACCTCGAGGAAGTCGGCGACGATGGGTTCAAGAAAGCCCCAATCGGGGCCGGCCCCTATAAATTCGTCTCGTTCAATCCCGGGGTCGAGCTAGTGCTCGAAGCGTTTGAGGGATATTGGCGCAAAACACCATCCGTGAAGCGCCTCGTCATGCGGGTGATCCCCGACGAATCAACTCGGCTTGCCGCGCTCAAGGGCGGCGAAGTCGATATCGCCTATTCTATCCGCGGCGATCTTGCGAAAGAATTGCAGGCGATGCCGGGGTTGACGCTGAAATCGGTCGTTCTGCAAGCGACAAACTGGGTCTATTTTCCCGAGCAATGGGATCCGAAATCACCATGGAGCAAGCTGCAGGTACGGCAAGCGGCCCAGCTTGCGCTTGATCTCAAGGGATGGAACGAGGCTCTGTTCCTCGGCGGCTGCAAAATCAACAACAGCATCATCCCGGAAACGTTCGACTACTACTGGCAGCCGCCGTCGGCGGTCTACGACCCGGCGAAGGCGAGGAAGCTGCTTGCAGAAGCCGGATATCCGAACGGTTTTGAGGCCGGACCGTTCTGGTGCGACGCTTCCTACTCGAATATCGGTGAGGTCGCGGTCAATTCGTTGCAGCAGATCGGCATTCGCACGAATTTGCAGCCGATGGAGCGCGCCGCCTTCCTCCAGGCCTACGGCGGCAAGAAATTGAACAAGGGCATTTTTCGGGCGGCGAGCGGCGCGTTTGGCAACTCGGCCACTCGTCTGGCCTCGTTTGTCGTAAAGGACGGAGCCTTCGTCTACGGCAACTATCCCGATATCGATGAGCTGTTTCCGAAGCAGGCGGCTGAACTCGACCCCAAAAAGCGCGAGGAAATTCTACACAAGATGCAACAGCTTGTGCACGAGAAGGCTATATCTGCGCCAATCTGGGAGCTTGCCTTCATCAACGGCGTCGGCCCCCGGCTGGGCGAATCGTCGTTCGGCAGGATTGGCGGTTTCCCGTACACCGCGCCCTTCGAGGACCTGACGATACTAAAGGGATAGTTGCGCGGCGGCGGCTTCCGGATATGTACGAACCGGAGGCCGCCGGTCCGAACGCGTTCAGCCCTGTTGCGCGGTCGCGAGATCGAGCAGCGGCAACAGCGTTGGGAAGGTCGGATACCGGCCGGCCTCGATCTCGGCGCGGGTGACCCAGGCGCAGGCCGCCGCATCGTCGGCCGCGACCCCGTCACCCGAGCGCCAGACGCCGCGCACCGCAATCAGGATATAGTGGAACTGCACGCGGCCCTCGTCGTCGCGGCTGATCGCGTCGTTGACGTTGAGGACACCGGCCGGCTCGGCGACGATGCCGGTCTCTTCCAGCAATTCGCGCATCGCGCCCTCGCCGACCGTCTCCCCGATTTCGAGAACCCCGCCCGGAAATCCCCAGCGTCCGGCATTCGGCTGCTGCGCCCGCTGCACGATCAGCGCCCTGGTCTCTGACCCAGCGCCGCGCAGCACGACTGCAAGCACGGCAACGATCGGCCGCTCCGGATAGCGCCGCGCCGCCCGCCGCGCTTCGAGGTCGGCGGTCATTTCGCGGATTTTTCAAATGTGCGAGAAGGACGAGCCGCATCGGCAATGACGCCGCAGACCGGTATACCTCTGTCTGATTCAATTGATTGCCGCAGCATAACACCGGCCGGTTTTGAGATTGTTATTTCCTGGTTACGTTGCCATTCAGTGCCAGTCTATTTCGATGGGCCGCGGCTCACCTTCGCTTGGCCCATCGAACATCAAGAGTAAACTCAGCCTGCCATTTTTCAAACGGATGGGCAGCAGCGCCTCTGGCTTTACTTTATCACCGTAGGCAGGCAACGACGACAGCCGTTCGCAACTGCCGGAGCGAACGTCCCACAAATAAATTCGATAGTCGTCAGATTTGACTTTATCGTCGTCTGGATCCTGAACGGGTCCAGCCAATACAAGAAAGCGATCTTCGACGATTGCGAGATCACGAATTCCGCGCCCATCCAAGTCGAGAGTATGAACGCGCGTGTCCGGTACCTGGGCATCGAACACACTCGCCACGGGCGTCGATAGCACGGCGGCCTTCCGACCGGAAAGCAGCGGCGCCCGCATACCGACGTAAAGTCGGCCTTGATGGACCGCAAGACCCTCGATCGTCAACCCGTTCTCTTTCAGTGGGCGATCGAACGAGGGAGCGAGCTGCACATCCTCCCCGATGAGTTTCGAGAGCATGGTGGAAGGGGTGATCTCGGCCGCGCCAAAGAGCCGGCCGCTCTCGGTGACGGCAGCGGGATCGAAGCGAATTCGAAAAATCTGCCGCGTCGCCTGGGCCCTGGCATTGTTCTTTCGTTCCTTGCCGGGGTCATCCGAGTGGCGCGGCCGGCCATGCGAGCCGACCACGTAGTAGCGGCCATCCGAATAAGCGACAGCCTCGGCGTCCAGTTCCAACAATTCACCATCTTGCGAATTGTAGATGAGGCGGACGAAATCTCCGGCAATCAGCTTACCGTCCCCCATTACAACGATTTGCGCGCCCTGCGTCTCATCGTCGACAAGCATGCATGTCCACGGAAAATCCGGTTTGGAATCGCAGGCGATACCGCTCACGTCATGGGATTTCTTGCTTTCCAGGTTGTCATCCTGGGGTTTGCCGAGAAGCTTGCCTTCGACCTTCCATGGTTTGTCGTCCTGGGCAACGGCCGGAAAGCAAAGGAACGTGGCCGTCCACAGCGAAAAGGCCACGGCGAGCAGTAAGATTGTGGCCATCTGACCACCCTCTCGTCGCGAGCCCATTCCTCGCTCTCCTGCCACCAGTTCAATGCGACGATCGAAAGACGATACGGCCGGCCGGCGCCTGGCACTCCACTCAATCCGCCGCGACGCGCGGGTCCACCGTCCCCTGTTCGACCTTGTAGATCTCGGCGCCCTGCTCGATGAATTCCTGCGACTTCTCCGCCATGCCGCTCCGGGCATATTCGCGGATCTCCTGCGTGATCTGCATCGAGCAGAATTTCGGGCCGCACATCGAGCAGAAATGCGCGAGCTTGGCGCCGTCGGCCGGCAAGGTCTGGTCGTGGAACTTCTCCGCCGTCTCCGGGTCGAGCGCGAGGTTGAACTGGTCGCGCCAGCGGAACTCGAACCGCGCCCGCGACAACGCGTCGTCGCGCTCGCGCGCCCCCGGGTGGCCTTTCGCCAGATCGGCCGCGTGCGCCGCGATCTTGTAGGTGATGACGCCTGTCTTGACGTCATCGCGGTCGGGCAGCCCCAGATGCTCCTTGGGCGTCACATAGCAGAGCAGCGCCGTCCCGAACCAGCCGATCATCGCGGCGCCGATGCCCGAAGTAATGTGGTCGTAGCCCGGCGCCACGTCGGTGACGAGCGGCCCCAGCGTATAGAACGGCGCCTCGCCGCATTCGGCGAGCTGCTTGTCCATGTTGATCTTGATCTTGTGCATCGGCACGTGTCCGGGGCCTTCGATCATGACCTGGACGCCGTCCTCCCAGGCGAGCTTGGTCAATTCGCCCAGCGTTTCGAGTTCGGCGAACTGCGCCCGGTCGTTGGCGTCGGCGTTCGATCCCGGCCTCAGACCATCGCCAAACGAATACGCGACGTCATAGGCGCGCATGATCTCGTTGATCTCGCGGATATGCGTGTAGAGGAAATTCTCCTTGTGATGCGCCAGGCACCATTTCGCCATGATCGAGCCGCCACGCGACACGATGCCGGTCACCCGCGACGCGGTCAGATGGATGTAGCCGAGGCGCACGCCGGCATGGATCGTGAAATAATCGACGCCTTGCTCGGCCTGCTCGATCAGCGTGTCGCGGAACAATTCCCAGGTCAGCTCCTCGGCCTTGCCGCCGACCTTCTCCAAGGCCTGATAGATCGGCACCGTGCCGATCGGCACCGGCGAGTTCCTGATGATCCACTCGCGGATCGTGTGGATGTTGCGCCCGGTCGAGAGGTCCATGACCGTGTCGGCGCCCCAGCGCGTCGCCCACACCAGCTTGTCGACCTCCTCGGCGACCGACGAGGTGACGATCGAATTGCCGATATTGGCGTTGACCTTCACCAGGAAATTGCGGCCGATGATCATCGGCTCCGTTTCCGGGTGGTTGATGTTGTTCGGGATAATCGCCCGGCCGCGCGCGATCTCGTCGCGCACGAATTCCGGCGTCACATATTCGGGAATGCTGGCGCCGAACAACTCGCCGGCATCGGCCCGCTCCATCGCCGCCTCGCGTCCCAGATTCTCGCGGATCGCGACATATTCCATCTCTTGTGTGACGATGCCGCGCTTGGCGTAGGCGTATTGCGTCACGGCCTCGCCGGGTTTGGCGCGCAGCACCTTCCGCCCGGCGCGGTTGAATTCCGGAACGGCGCCGGCCTCGCCGCGCCTGAGGCCGTTGTCCTCCGGTCTGATCTCGCGCCCGTCGATCTGATCGACATCGCCGCGCGCCAGAATCCACGAGCGTCGCACTTCGGGCAGCCCGACGCGGATATCGGTCGCGATCCCCGGATCGGAATAGGGGCCCGAGGTATCGTAGACGCGCACCGGCGGCTCGTTGGCGCTCGGCTCCAGGTCGATCTCGCGCATCGCGACGCGCAAATCGCCGTGGCGGCGCCCCGCGACATGGATCTTGCGCGACGACGGGAACGGGCCGGTCGTAACCTGCGGCACCGCGCCATTGCCGTTCGGCAGGGGGGCGGACGGCAGGGGGGCTGAATCGGGCATAGAAAACCTCCATAGCGCCAATGAGGCGGCCACCCGGATCGCTGAGCGGTGGAGGAAACGGCGCTTGGCCGCAGCGTTCCTGTCCCTACGCCGGCACGACCCGGATCAGGTTCAAAGGGTTTCCGCGGACCAGCGGTCTCTCAGCCCCTCCCTCGGGGCACCCCTTGGAAGACGGAATTACGACAGGTTGCCGCACATCCGTCAAGCGTAGTCTCATTCGGCGACCGCCACGCCCTGCACCTCGACCAGCATCTCCGGTCGGGCGAGCCCGGCAACCGTGATCAGCGCGCTCGCCGGGAAATTGTCGCCGAAGATCTCCTTGCGCAGCTGCACGAAGCGGTCGCCGAGCCGCGGATCGGTGATGAACACGGTCATCGTCACCATGTCGGAGAGCGCGGCGCCGGCCTCTTCGAGCGTCCGGCCGAGCCGGATGAAGACTTCCCGCACCTGAGCGTCAAAATTGCCGGCCAGCGAGCGCCCGGCGCGGTCCTCGACCGCGACCTGCCCGGCGAGCCAGATCGTGCGCCCACCTTCGGTGATCACTGCCTGCGAGTATGCGCGCGCCTGCGCCGTCTCGCGCTTCACATGGCTTCGCTTCATGTCCGTTCTCCAGCCGGCCTCTCGTCGCGAGACACCGTAATCGCTACCGCGGGCAATCATTAGCGCGGGCGTGCGATCGCCGCCACGACGGCTTTAGGGATGCACGCGCTCGGCCGGCGATGCTAGGCTAGGCGCGAGACCCCACCCTGTTCGGAGGCGGAGATGCAGTTCGGGTTTGGCGCGCCGGTCAGCGGACCGCTATCGGGGCCGCGCGATCTAGCGCGGATCGCCAGTGAAGGCGAGGCGCTCGGCTATGATTATTGCACGATAAGCGATCATGTCGCGATCCCGCGCGATATGGACGCGAAATACCCGTACTCCGACACGGGCGAGTTCCCGGGACGGGCCGGCGGCGACCGGCACGAGCAGCTGACCGCGGTCACCTTCGTCGCGGCCAAGACATCGAAACTGCGCCTGGTCACGTCGGTTACGGTCGTGCCGCACCGCCCGCCGGTGCTGACGGCCAAGATCATCGCGTCAATCGACGTGCTGTCGGAAGGCCGCTTCACCTGGGGCATCGGGGTCGGCTGGTGCCGCGAGGAATTCGAGGCGATCGGCACGGAGCCGTTCGACGAGCGCGGCGCCGTCACCGACGAGACGATCGCGGTCTGCCGCGAATTGTGGACCAACGAGAACCCCAGCTTCAGCGGCAAATACGCCGAGTTCTCGAACATCTTCTTCCAGCCGCGGCCGGTGCAGAAGCGGATCCCGATCTGGGTCGGCGGCGAGAGCGGCCCGGCGATGCGGCGCACTGCGAAGCTCGGGGACGCCTGGTACCCGATCGGCACCAATCCGAGGAACCGGCTCGATACGTTGGACCGCCTCGGTGCCCAGTGGACCAAGCTGCGCGGAATGGCGCAGGCTGCCGGCCGCAACGCCGACGATGTCAAGCTCGCCTACCGCTTCTCGCAGTTTGGACCGAGCATCTCCGAGCGCGCCGACAACGGCGAGCGCCGGCTCGGCTCCGGCGACAACGCCGCGATCGCGGCCGATCTGCGGTCATTGCGCGACCTCGGTGTCATCGCCGTCGATTTCAGCTTCGGCGGCGATACGGCCGATGCGGTCATCACGAATATGAAGCGCTTCCGCGAGGACGTGCTGGCGAGGGTGTGAGAGGAGCGACAGGTGCTGAAACTCGGATACAAGGCTTCGGCCGAGCAATTCGGCCCGACTGATCTGCTCAATTTTTCGTGTCTCGCCGAGGAGGTCGGGTTCGACTCGATCTTCGTCAGCGACCATTTCCAGCCATGGAAGCATACTGACGGCCACGCGCCGAACGCGCTCGCCTGGCTCGGCGCGCTCGGCGCACGCACCAGCCGCGCGATCTTCGGCACCAGCGTCCTGACGCCGACCTTCCGCTATCACCCGTCGATTGTTGCGCAAATCTTCGGCACGCTCGGCGCGATGTTTCCGGGGCGCGTCGTGCTCGGCGTCGGCACTGGTGAATTGCTGAACGAGGTGCCGTCGAGCGGCATTGCGTGGCCGGGCGCCAAGGAACGTCGCGACCGGCTGCGCGAGTCGATCGCGCTGATCAACAAGTTATGGACCGAGGACCGCGTCACCTTCGAGGGCCAGTTCTACCGCACCGAAAACGCAACGATCTACGACAAGCCCAAGGACAAGGTACCGGTCTGGGTCGCCGCCTCGGGGCCGCTCGCGGCACAGATGGCCGGGCAGGTCGCCGAGGGCTTCATCTGTACCAGCGGCAAGGCGCCCTCGCTCTATTCCGAGCAGCTTGTGCCGAAGGTCGAAGAGGGCGCCGCCCGGCGCGGACGCGATAGCTCGACCATCGAGCGGATGATTGAGGTCAAGGTATCGTTCGACACCGACGCAACGCAGGCGAAGGAGCTGACCCGGCACTGGGCGGCGCTGGCGCTGTCGCCCGAGGAAAAGACCGGTGTCGAGGACCCTGTCGAGATGGAGCGTCTCGCCGACGCCTTGCCGCTCGATCGCGCCGCGAGCCGCTGGATCGTGTCGAGCGATCCGGACGAACAGGTCGAGAAGATCCGGCCCTATGTCGAACTGGGTTTCCGCCATCTCGTCTTCCACGCTCCCGGCCCGGATCAGGCCGCGCTTCCTGAAGCTCTATGCCGAGCAGGTCCTGCCGCGCCTGCGCAAGGCGTTCGGGTGAGCGCGGTTCCGCTGCCCTCACCCTGTCCCTCTCCCCGCAAGCGGGGAGAGGGGAGCGCACGGCGTCGCACAAGCGTACGCCTGGAACAATTCGCGCGTTGCTTCAGCCGAGTCCCTCTCCCCGCTTGCGGGGAGAGGGACAGGGTGAGGGGGACGCGATCGCGCCATGACGCCCAGCTTACAATTACCGGCCTCGTGGGCGTGCCGCTCGTCAAAGAGGGCGATGACCTCGCCGCCGATCACGCTCGCCGCCTATGCCGAAACCGACCTCGCGCCTGAGGACGGCGATGTGCTCGTCGTGGCGCAGAAGATCGTCTCGAAGGCCGAGGGCCGTATCGTTGATGTGTCTTCAGTCGCCCCGTCGCCGCAGTCCAGGACGCTCGCCGCCGAGGTCGGGAAGGACCCGCGCCTTGTCGAGGTTATCCTCTCCGAATCCCGGCGCATCGTGCGGCACCGCCCGAACCTGATGATAGCCGAGCACCGCCTCGGCTATGTCATGGCCAATGCCGGCATCGATCATTCCAACGTCGCGCCGGACGACGGCAGCGGCGCCGAGCGCGTACTGCTGCTGCCGGTCGATCCCGACGCCTCGGCCGAACGGCTGCGCTCCGACCTCGCCAAGCGCGTTGGCAAGCGCATCGCGGTCATCGTCAGCGACAGTTTCGGGCGGCCGTTCCGGCGCGGGACGGTCGGGATCGCGCTCGGCGCGGCCGGGTTGCCGGCAATCATCGACTGGCGCGGCCATCCCGACCTGTTCGGGCGCATTCTCGAAGTCACCGAGACCGGTTTCGCCGACGAGATCGCCGCCGCCGCCTCGCTGGTGCAGGGCCAGGCCGCCGAGGCGACGCCGATCGTGCTGGTGCGCGGCCTGTCGTGGTCGGCCCCCGACGCGCCCGGTCTCGCCCTGGTCCGCCCGCCGGAGCACGACCTGTTCCGATGAGCGGCAATAAAGGCTTGGTCCTCGCGCTGTCAGGCGGGGTCGGCGGCGCCAAGCTGGCGCTCGGCCTTTACTCGCGTGTTGCCGCCGGACGCGCTGACCGTCGTCGCCAATACCGGCGACGATTTTGAGCATCTCGGTCTCGCGATCTCGCCCGATCTCGATACGCTGCTCTATACGCTGTCGGGTCAGGCCAATGCGGAACTCGGCTGGGGCCGCGTCGGCGAGACCTGGACCTTCATGCAAGCGCTGGAAGCGCTCGGCGGCGAGACCTGGTTCCGGCTCGGCGACGGCGATCTCGCGACGCATGTCGAGCGGACCCGCCGTCTTAAAGCTGGCGAGAGCCTGTCGACGATCATCGACGACTTCCGCCGCCGCCTCGGCATTCGCGTTCGGTTGCGGCCGATGTCGGACGACCAGGTGCGCACCCGTCTGCGTACCGAACAGGGCTGGCTCGACTTCCAGGATTATTTCGTCCAGCTGCGCTGCGAGCCCGTCGTCTCCGAATTGACCTTTATCGGAGCCGAGACCGCTCGCCCGCATCCGGATTTTCTCACCGCGCTCGCCGATCCGAATTTGCGCGCCGTCGTCGTCTGCCCATCGAACCCGTTCATCAGCATCGACCCGATCCTCGCCGTGCCCGGCGTCCGCGGCGCGTTGCGGGCCTGCCGGGCGCCGGTTGTCGCCGTCTCGCCGATCGTCGCCGGCCAAGCCGTCAAGGGACCTACGGCCAAGATGATGGCCGAGCTCGGTCTTCCGGTCGATGCCGCGACCCCAGCCCGATATTACGGCGACTTTCTCGACCTCTACATCGCCGACGAGGCCGACGCCGCGTCGGTCGCCGACCTCGGCATCCCCGTTATCCTAACCCGCACCTTGATGCAGACCGTCGGAGACCGCGAGGCGCTGGCCCGCATGTCCTCACCGCCGCCGATCGCGTGCGGCAATGACCGGCGCCGCGCGACATCTGGGCCGTCGTCCCGGTCAAGGACACCGCCGCCGCCAAAACGCGGCTTGCGCCGTCGCTGCCGCCCGATATGCGCCAAGGCTTCGCGCTGGCGATGCTCGCGGATGTGCTGGCCGCCCTTGCCGAAGCGCGCGGCCTCGCCGGTCGGGTGCTCGTCACAATCGATCCGGCCGCCCGAGAGCTTGCATCCCGCTACCAAGCGCGCGTTATTACCGACGGCGCCCGCGACGGCCATACCGGCGCGGTCACGGCCGCGGCGCGGCGTCTTGCCGCCGAGGGGTGCGGCGCGATGCTGACCCTGCCCGGCGATATCCCGCTCGTCACCGCGGCCGAGATCGAGCGACTGATCGCGGCGCACAATGAGACATCGCGAGGGCCGTTGCCATCCTTCACGATCGCGCCGTCGCACGACGAGATGGGTTCGAACGCGATCCTGATGTCGCCCCCCGATGCGGTGCCGCTGCGTTTCGGCGACGACAGTTTCCGCCCGCATCTCGCCGCCGCCCGCGCCGCCGGTATCGAACCGACAATCGTGCACCTGCCGGGCATCGCATTGGATATCGACAACCCGGCCGATCTCGCGCATTTTTTGCAGGTCGGATCGCGCACGCGAGCGGGCCTGTGGCTCGCGCAAAACGCCAGCGCTCTTGCATCGGCTGGTCTCGTATCGCTGCCGGTGCCGGGAACGCGGCGTCCGTCGTGACGCGGTGCCCCCGCTAGCGGGATCATCTCCTGTCTGAGAAAACCGGCTTCGTTCGGCATCGAACGCGGCCCGGAGGGGCAAGGAATGTCACTGGCTAGGATCATCGACCGCGCCGCATCGGGCGCGCGGCTCTCGGCCGACGAGGCGCTGGCGCTGTCCGAGGTGACCGGCCTCGCGCCGCTGATGCGGGCCGCCGCGGAAACCCGCGACGCCGGTCATGGCGGTCTCGTCTCGTACTCCCGAAAAGTATTCATCCCGCTGACGCATTTGTGCCGCGACGTGTGTCATTACTGCACCTTCGCCCAGCCGCCTCGGCGGGGTGAGGCGTCGTATCTCGCCCCGGATCAGGTGCTGGCGATCGCCCGCGCCGGCGCCATGGCCGGCTGCAAGGAGGCGCTGTTCACCTTGGGCGACAAGCCCGAGCTGCGCTACGCGCGCGGCGCGCGAAACGCTGGGCCGGCTCGGCCATGACACGACGCTGTCCTATCTCGCCCAAATGGCGGCGCTGGTGCTGAGGGAAACCGGCCTCTTGCCGCACCTAAACCCCGGCGTCATGACGCGCGACGAAACCGAGCGGCTGCGCGCCGTATCGGTGTCGCAGGGCATTATGCTCGAAAGCGCGGCAGAACGTCTGTCGGAGCGTGGCGGACCGCATTTCGGCTCGCCCGACAAGGCGCCTGCGGTCCGCCTCGCCGCGATCGCGGCGGCCGGAGAGGCTGCGGTACCGTTCACCTCCGGCATCCTGATCGGTATCGGCGAGACCCGCCGGGAGCGCATCGATGCGCTGCTGGCGTTGCGCGACCTCGATGACCGCTACGGCCACATCCAGGAAATCATCATCCAGAATTTTCGGGCCAAGCCCGGCACCCGCATGGCGGACGCGCCCGAGCCCGACCTCGCCGACCATCTATGGACGATCGCGGTCGCGCGGCTGATCTTCGGCCCTAGCATGAACATCCAGGCGCCACCCAATCTGATGCCGGACGCGCTGGAAGAAATGATCGCGGCCGGGATCAACGATTGGGGCGGGGTCTCGCCGGTCACGCCGGACCACGTCAATCCCGAGGCGCCGTGGCCGCATCTCGACGATCTCGCCCGCCGCACCGCCGGAGCGGGAAAACTGCTCGTCGAGCGGCTCGCGATCTATCCGACCTATGCCCAGGCGCCCGAACGCTGGCTCGATGCGAAGCTGCGCACCCCGGTGCTGCGCGCGATCGACGGGCAGGGCCACGCGCGACCCGATCGGTGGATCGCCGGCTCCGGCGCCGAGCCGCCCCAGCCCCTCACCCCGGCCCTCTCCCCGCAAACGGGGAGAGCAGCGGCAGCATCCGGGGGAATAATCGGCAATGTCCAACGCTGGAGCAGCACCGTACCCTCTCCCCGCCTGCGGGGAGAGGGACAGGGTGAGGGGCGTCTGTCTGACATCCTCGACCGCGCCGTCGCCGGCGCAGCACTCGCCGAAACCGACATCGTCCGTCTGTTCGAGGCGCGCGGCGACGATTTTCATCGCGTCTGCGCCGCCGCCGACCAGCTCCGTCGCGAGGTATCGGGCGACACGGTCACCTATGTCGTCACCCGCAACATCAACTACACGAACATCTGCTATTTCCGCTGCCAGTTCTGCGCCTTCTCGAAGGGCAAGCTCAGCGAAAACCTGCGCGGCCGGCCCTACAACCTCGACCTCGACGAGATCGTCAGGCGCAGCGAGGAGGCCTGGCAGCGCGGCGCCACCGAAGTGTGCCTGCAAGGCGGCATCCACCCGGAATACACCGGCGCGACATATCTCGCGGTCTGCCGCGCGATCAAAGAGGCCCTGCCCGGCATGCACGTGCACGCGTTCTCGCCGCTCGAAGTGTGGCAAGGGGCGAAAACGCTGGGCCGCACATTGCCCGATTTCGTCGCCGAACTGCGCGACGCCGGGCTCGGCTCACTGCCCGGCACCGCAGCGGAAATCCTCGATGACGAGGTGCGCGCGGTGATCTGCCCCGACAAGGTCAAAACAGCCGAATGGCTCCAGGTCATGGAGGCGGCGCATCGCGCGGGCTTGCGCAGTACGGTCACGATCATGTTCGGCCATGTCGAACGCTATGAGCATTGGGCGCGCCATCTGCTGCGGGTGCGCGCATTGCAGCAGCGGACCGGCGGCTTTACCGAATTCGTACCGCTGCCGTTCGTCCCGATGGAGACGCCGATTTCGCTGAAGGGCCGCTCGCGGCTCGGCCCGACCTGGCGCGAGGCGGTGCTGATGCACGCCGTGGCGCGTCTCGCGCTGCACCCGGTGATCCCGAACATCCAATGCTCCTGGGTCAAGCTCGGCCCGGAAGGCGCCGCCGCCTGTCTCAATGCCGGCGTTAACGACCTCGGCGGCACGCTGATGAACGAGAGCATCACCCGCGCCGCCGGCGCCATGTTCGGCCAGGAAATGCCGCCGGAAAACATGGAGGCGCTGATCCGTACGCTCGGCCGGACGCCGCGCCAGCGCACGACGCTCTACGGCGACCCGGCGCCGGACCGCATCGCCGCCTCATTCAACGCCGCGCCCCTCTCCGAGCCGATCAACACCACCGCCCGCAAATACGAGCGCGCCGCTCAACCAGCGGCGGCGGACTGACGCCGCCGCAGCGCTACATCATGCCGCGCGCGAGGTCGTTCCACTCCTCGTCGAACGCGGCCTCGGACGGCGACTTGCCGGCGCGCTGATACCAGCCCGCGGCATTCCGCTCGTCACCCTCGACCCGGTGCAGATGGGCGTGCACCCAGGCGCCGTGCTCGTCATGAGCCTCCTGGCAGCAGCTGTGGGCTTTATGCCAGTCGCCCTTTGCGACCCACCAAAGCGCCTGTAGCGGCAGGCTCAGCCCAGCCGGCGGCGCCGCCCCGGCCAATGACGATTTGAACTGATCGAAGTGCATCGAGTCCTCCCCTCAGTCTAGCGGCCTCGACAATACCGCGCCCCGGCTGATCACGCGAGCAGCCGATCGAGCCGGTCGCGCATCCGGTACCAGCCGCCGACGACCGGCAGAAACCACGGATTGCCGGTATAGAGCTTGCGGTCAGGAAAATCCGGCGTATCGAAGGCGCACGGCGCGTTGGCGACGCGCGCGATCTTGCGCGCTGTCTGGGTGCCGAGATACGTCATCATCGCGACCCCGCTGCCGTTGCACCCCAAGGCATAGTGGAGTCCGCCTTCTTCGCCCATATGCGGCAGAGCGTCGAACGTGAAGGCGGTGTTCCCGGTCCAGCCATGCGTGATCCGCGTGCCCCGAAGCTGCGGAAACCGCTCGGTCATATAGGTGTACAACACCAGCGCGCAGGTCCGCGGATCGGACGGCGTAAACCGGGCGCGGCCGCCGAACACGACGCGCGACCCATCCGGCGACAGCCGGTAATAGCACAGGACGCGCTTGGTATCGGATATGCTGCGCCGCTTCGGGATCAGCGAGCCCGCCAGTTCGCGCGGCAAAACCTCGGTTGCGATGATGTGGCTGGCGATCGGCACGACGCGGCGGCGCAAGGCCGGCGTGATCGCGCCGGTATAGCCGTTCGTCGCGATCACGACATCGCCTGCCGTTACCGCGCCGCGGCTGGTCTCAATCCGCCACCCGGCCCCCTCGCGCGTGATTTTCTCGACCGACGCTTCGGCGCAGATCGCGATGTCGCGACGCCGGCAGGCATCGAGCAGGCCCTTGTAATAGAGCGCCGGATGCAGGCTCGCCGAGCGCTCGACGACCATACCGCCGTGGTAATAGTCGCTGGCGATTTCCTCGCGCTGGCGCTCGCGCGGCACCATCGAGGCGCCCGACTGCGCCGCGTCGTTGAGGCTCCCGAGGCGTTTTTCCTGGGCTGCGTAATGCTTCGGCGTCCAGGCTCCGACAAACCGGCCGCGCTTCTGCCAGAAACAGTCGATCCGTTCCTCTTCGATCAGCCGTTCTATGAGCGAGAATGCGTCGGAGGCATCGGCAAGCAGGAGGTTCGCTCGCTCGGAATCGATCTCGGCGGCCCGCCCGGTAAAGCTCTTGCCGACATTGACGCCGCCGCTAACCGAACCGCCATTGCGCGTGCTGGCGCCAATCCCCAGGGCGCCCTTTTCGAGCACGAGCGCACCGACGCCGTGCCGCGCCAATTCGAGCGCGGTCGCGAGCCCGGCATAGCCGGCGCCGACGATCGCAACCCTGACCTCGCGCGGCGCATCGGCCAGCTCGCCGCTCGCCGGCCGGTACGCCTCCCACCAAATTGGCTCGGCGACAAAGTCAGAGTGGAGAAAATCGGCCCGCGCCATTCGCTGCTCCCGCGACGCTGATCCGCCCGATCCTGCCGGCCAATCCGGTGGATGCGATGAGGACGGACCCGGCCGCCGGCAGACGGGCTATTGCTTGACCCCGAAGCCCTGGAAACGCCGGTTGAACCGTGCCAGCTGACCGCCGGTGTCGAGCAGCCGCTGCGTTCCGCCGGTCCACGCCGGATGCGACTTGGGGTCGATATCGAGGCGCAACGTGTCGCCGGCCTTGCCGTATGTCGACCGCGTTGCGTAGCTGGTGCCGTCAGTCATCACGACCGTGATCTCGTGATAATCCGGGTGTATGCCGTCTTTCATCGCTCGCGCCTCGTGTCGCCATGTTGGGCCGCCTCAGCGGGATGGCGGCTATATAACGGCGGTGCTGCATCGGCGCAATGCAAGCAGTCCGGAAACGCAGGGGTCTTCCGTTTGACAGCCGCGCCGGCGGCATCATGATTCGCGGCGCAAATTATTCGCAGGATGGCGATCGATGCCGCGAATCGTGATTGGCGAAGGCGCGCTCTACTACGAGCGGCAAGGGGTCGGGTTTCCCGTAATGCTGGTCTCGGGGCTCAGCGGGTTTGCCTCGTTCTGGGCCGACCTGGTGCCGGGCTTCGCGAAAAGCTTCGATGTCGTCACGCACGACCATCGCGGCATCGGTCAGAGCGATCTGACGCGCAGCGGCTTCACGATAGACCGGATGGCCGCCGACGTGATCGGCTTGATGGACGCGCTCGAGATCGAGCGGGCGCATATCGTCGGGCATTCAACCGGCGGCGCCATCGCGCAGACTCTGGCCATCGAGCATCCGAAGCGCATCGCCAGCATCGTGCTGTCGGCGACCTGGACCAAACCGGATGCCTATTTCCGCCGGTTTTTTGGGCTGCGCAAGGACATCCTGCTGCGGCTCGGACCCAGCGCCTACGTCCAGGCGAACTCGCTGCTGCTCTATCCGGGCTGGTATGTCGCCCGCAACAACGAGCGCCTGCGCCAGATGGAGGCTCAGACGCTCGCCGTCTTCCCCCCGACCGAGGTGGCCGCCAGCCGGATCGACGCGGTCCTCGCCTTCGACCGCACCGAGCAACTGGCGCGGATCAAGGTGCCGACGCTGGTCGTCGGCGCCGAGGATGACATCATTACGCCGGCCTATTTCTCCGAGGAGCTGGCCCGGCTGATCCCAGGCGCCGAGATCAAGATTTTCCCGCGTGGCGGCCACGCGTTCACGCAGGTAAGACCGCGCGAGTTCAGCCAGGCCGTGCTGCCGTTCCTCGCCTCGCACACGCCGGGCTAGGTGCCGCGGTCGGAACGGCCTGCGGTCAGGCCACGCCGACCGCCACCTTGCTCCCGATCGACAGCCCCAGCAGCCGGTCGGCCCGGCCGCCATTAACGGCGATCTCGACCAGCCCATTCGAATTGACGTACCAGAACGGAGCGCCTGGCGGCGCGGCCGAGAACGTCCTTGCGTGCGCGATCGGGGCATGCGCGATCGGGCGGCTGGCGCAGGTAAGGATCGCGGTCGCGGTGATGGTTTCACCGCGCATTCCGGTCATCGCATTGCCGTAATGGTCGATATAGACGATCTCGACGAGGTCGTCTGGCCACTTTGCGAACCGCTCCGGCGCGGCGTTTTGTGCCAGCGCGGAAGGCGGCTCGCCGCGCGCCAGCCGGGCGGCCACCGGGGCGAACAGGTCGCGTCCGTGAAAACTCGCCGACAGCAGCTCCGGGCGCCACGTGATCTCCCAGCATTGCGCGGTAGCGGCGCGGCGCGCCACGATTTCGAACAACCCGTTATCCGGTCCGACATACAACCGGCCGTCCGCCTCGACGATCAGGGCGCGCCGCTCGCCGCCGACGCCCGGATCGACGACGCATAGCAGCACGGTTCCGGCCGGGAACCATGCGGCATAGGCGGCGAGTAGATAGGCAGCCGGTTTCGGCTGCCCAACCGGCGAGTCGGCGAACAGCGAGATCACCGGCACGCCCGGCGCCTCCCGCTGCAAAACGGCAATGACCTGTCCGGTATAGGGGCCGGCCAGACCGAAATCGGTGAACAGCACGATCATAGCCGAACTATCTCGCCTACAACCTCACGCTGGCAAGGCATCGAGGATTTGAGTCGGGCGGTATAATCGCGTTGCGGGAATAAAGTTTCCTATAGAACAACGTCAGCGCAAAGGCTCGTGTGTTTCTGCGGCGTCATCGGCTCACCTTTTCTTTTCCGGCGGCCACGGGCCGGCGCGGCAGTACCATCCGTTCGAGAGACATTCTTGCAATTACTGGCGAGTTGCGTATCGTGCCTCGACGCTTGGGGTTGAGGTTCGGGGGATGTTGTTGATGAAGAAGTTGGTGTTGACCGCGGCACTAGTCGGCGGTCTGTTTGCGGCGCAACCCGGCTGGGGTGCCGACACGCGTTCGCCGTGCTACACGCAGTCCGCGATCGAGGCCGAGCAGGCGATCCGCTATATCACCGATGTGATGGTGGCGAGTTCGGCCTGTCAGACCACGGACTACGCGGAATTCCGGCTGCGCAACAAGGACGCGATCATCGCCTACCAGAAAGCGCTGATCTCGCATTTCCGCGGGGAATCGGCCTTCGATCGCTGGAACACCGCGCTCGCCAACGTCGCGGCGCAGAAGCAGGCGACCGTCAATCTCGGGGTGTTCTGCCAGCAATCCCAGACTTTGATGCAGCAGGCCAAGGCCCTCGATACAGCCGGGTTCCGCGCCTATGCCGCGGCCCAGGCGAACGCGGCCGCCGCGCAATACGCTAAATGCGGCGGGGGCAAGTAGAAGCCGCCGGCCGCAGTCCTGACCCTCCCCTCGCCGGATTTGAACCAGAGATCACGGGGGAGGGCAGGGTGGGATAAGCCGTCAGTCTCCTGGCGGTACCTTAGGCGAAAGCGCGCTTGAACGCGTTCCACACCGCGCGCTGCGCGTTCATCGCGTCATCGACCACCGGGACCATGCCGAAAAACGCATGGACCATGCCGGGATATTCACGGTACTCGACCGGCACACCGGCGCGACGCAGCGCTTCGGCGTAATTCGCGCCGTCGTCGTGCAGCACATCGCATTGAGCGGTGACGACGATCGCCGGCGCAAGCCCGGCCAGGTTCGTTGCCCGGATCGGCGACGCGCGCCAGTCTTCGGCGTCGGCCGGGCTGCGCAGGTAATGCCGCTGGAACCACTGCATCGCGGCGCGGGTCAACAAGCCGTAGCCCTCGGCGTAGGTCTCATAGCTCGGCGCGCTCAGCGTATAGTCGGCGACCGGATAGACCAGCGATTGCAGCCGTAGCCGGGGCGCGCCACGGTCGCGCGCCATCAGCGCGACCACCGCCGCGAGATTGCCGCCGGCGCTGTCGCCGTGCACCCCGAGCCGTTCCGGGTCCGCGCCCAGCGATGCGGCGTTCGCGTCCAGCCATTCGAGCGCGGCGAACAAATCCTCGACCGCCGCCGGAAACTTGTGCTCAGGCCCCATCCGGTAATCGATCGAGAGGACCACCGCCTCCGCGCCATGGCACAAATTGCGCGCGATCAGGTCATGCGTGTCGAGGCTGCCGATCACATGGCCGCCGCCGTGATAGTAAGCGATGGCCGGCAGTGCGGTGGCGGCCTCGCGGCCATTCTCCTCGGGCCAGTAGAGCCGGACGCGGATCGGCCCGGCCGGACCGGGGATCGCCCGGTCCTCGACGCGCCCGACCGGCAGCGCCTCGGCCTTGCGGCTTTTCGCGGTTTCCTCCATCTGGCGCCGCGCCTCGTCCGGGCTCTGCGCTTCGATCGGTTTGAGGCCGGCGCGCTGCATGGCCTCGATAACCTGGAGGATTTGCGGGTGCAGGGTCGGCATCGCGTCTCTCCCTTAGTCCTCTTCCATTTGGCTCAGTGCGCCGGTGCGCCTTCGTCGTGGCCCTCGTGCGGCATTTCGGCCAGTTCGAACAGAATGTTGCCGGTCGCTTCCGGATCGACAAAGGCGATGCGGCAATTGCCGTGGCCGATGATCGGCGTCTCGTTCAGGAGCGGCGTGCCCTTCGCCTTGAGTTCGGCGAGCGCAGCGTCGATGTCGTCGACCTCGAAGCAGATGTGAAACAGGCTTTGGCCCTTTTGCGCGACCCACTCCGCCGCGCGCGAACCCGGCGCCATCCCCTGCAGCAGCTCGATATAGCTTTCCCCGACCGGCAGCATCGCGAGCCGAGTGCGGCTGCGCGCGATGTCCTCGCTATATTCGACCTCGATCCCGAATTTGTCGCGCAGCATCCCGGCCATGCCGTCGAGGTCGTCGACCGCGATCGCGATGTGCTCGATGCGCTTTATTTTCATCCTCGCGTCCTCGCTTATCTTGAGTGTCGCCGCAGCCCGCGGCATCAAACGTGATCCCGGCGACACTGTTGCAGATGACAGAGAGTTCTCGCTACCGTGCTGTTGCCGGTCCGAGCGCGGCGCCCGAAGCCGGGGCCTGTCGGGTCGCTTTACCGCATCGGACGGAATCCAGATTGCGGTCGCGATCGCGAACAGCGGCGGAACGCGGGATGTGCCGAATTTCGCACGAATGGGGAGCAACCGAATGACGTTCAATACCCGCGCCTACGCAAAACGCCTGAAAAAAGCCGGCATCAAGCGAAAGCAGGCCCGGGCGCATGCCGAGGCGATGAACCGATATTTGCGCCCCGATCTCGCTACTAAATCCGACCTCGCCGTTATTGAACAATCGGCGGCGGCCGATCTTCTCGCTCTCGAACGGCGCATCGATCTGCGGCTGACCTGGCTGGAGCAGCGACAGGAGACGCCGATCCCGGTCACGCAGATTTACGCGGTCGGCATCATGGCCGCGACGCTTGGCATCCTGCTCGCGCTGCAAAAGCTGACGGAGAACCGCCGCGGGGAACCGCCGGAACAGCGGCACATTGCGAGCGCCGACCGGTTTCTAAGCGGCTGAGCGAGCGGGTGAATGCTCCCGGTTCGCCCAGCCTCCGATAATTGCCGTCGAGCAGTGCGTAGTCGGTCTCTGTGGCTCGTTCCTGCTGAGTGAAGTCAGCCCTGGCGCGCCTTGAAGCGCGGGTTCGTCTTATTGATGACGTAGACGCGCCCCTTGCGCCGCACGATGCGACAGTTCTTGTCGCGCTTTTTCAATGTCTTCAATGAATTGGCGATTTTCATGGCACCGGTCCCTCGCAAGCCGCGCAACATAGGGAGCGCGGCCTCCGGAGTCAATGCCGGCCGGATCAGCCGGAAGCCGGCGGCGAGCAGCACCCTCTCCCGCGATACGGGAGAGGGCTCGACCGACATCAGGCGTGGTTGGCCTTGTAGTAGGTGTTGCGCAGCACGCGGCCGGGCAGGTTGCCGGTGTGCTCGCCTTCCTTCATCAGCATCTCGCCGTTGACGAAGGTCGCGTAGATGCCCTGCGCCGGCTCCTTGATGCGCTTGGCGCCGGTCGGGAAGTCGTGCAGCACTTCGAGCGGCAGCGGCTTCACCGTGTCGGGGTCGAAGATCACGATATCGGCGACCATGCCGGGCCGCAGCAGCCCGCGGTCATAGAGGCCGAAGATCGAGGCCGATTCGAAGGTCAGGCGCCGCACCGCATTCTCCAGCGACATGACCTGCTTGTCGCGCACCCATTCCGAGAGCAGCCGCGTCGAGAAGCCGAACCCGCTCTGGAACTGCACGTGCGCGCCGCCGTCCGACAGGCCGATCACCGCGTTCGGGTAGGTCAGGATCTGCGCGACCGCCTCGTCATCGACGTTGTTCTCGCCGTGCAGCCATTCGGTGTCGAGGTTCTCCTCGATCGTCAGGTCGCACAGGCAGTCGATGATGCCCTTGCCCTGCGCCTTGGCGATCTCGCCGAGGGTCTTGCCCTCCATCCACTTGTTCTTCGGCAGGACGGCGTTCTGCACGACCATGTAGTCCCACCAGGTCGAGCAGATGCCGATCGGCGGGCCGTCGCAGAAATCGATCGCCTCGGCGTGCAGCTTCCGGCGCACGTCCGGATCGGCATAGGCGCGGAGCTGCTCCTCGGGCGACGACAGGCTGATCGGGTGCCACACCTTCATGCCGCGGAAGGTCTGCGTGTTGCGCATCTTGAAATAGTCGGTGATGCGGTTCGGGGTGCACATCGGGTAGGCACGGATGCCGCGCGCGGTCGTCGAATTGACCTGCTCGATCTGCTTCTGCCACTGGCCGGGACGGCGCATCGTCTGCCCCAGATTGTTATAGACGACGACGCGGCCGGTCGCTTCGCTGAGGCGGCTCATCAGCGCGTCCTTCATCTCGGCGCCGTTGCCGCCGCCTGACTGGATCAGCCCGGTGCCGAGGTCGCGCAGCACGTCGCCAAGCGCGAAAATCTCCTTCTCGTCGGCCCAGATCGCCGGGATATGGACGCCCTGCGGGTCGAAATGGCCCTGGTTGCGCGACACCGACAGCCCGAGCGCGCCGGCCTTCATGCCGTCCCGCACGAGGTCCTGCATCTGGCGGATCTCGTCGTCGGTCGCGGTGCGCTTCTGGCACTCGTCGCCCATTACGTAATACCGGACCGCGGTATGGCCGATGAAATTGCCGACATTGACGCCGAGATTGCGGTCGAGTTCCTCAAGGTATTGCGGAAAGGTCTCCCAGGTGAATTCGAGGGTGTCGAGGACCTCCATCGGGATCGCCTCGACATAGGACAGGAACTCGGACAGGCGGCGCTGGCTCGCGCGGTCCTTTTTCACCGGCGCGAGCGACAGCGAACAATTGCCAAACACGACCGAGGTCGCGCCGTGATCGCACGAGAACGAGCAGGTGGGATCCCAGGTGACCTGCGCGTCGTAATGGCAATGATTGTCGATAAAGCCGGGCGCCACGACCTGCCCGCCGGCATCGACAGTCCGCTTTGCCGTCCCCGACAATTTGCCGATTTCGACGATCTTTCCGTCCTTGACGCCGACATCGCCGCGATACGACGGCCCACCAGAGCCGTCGACGATACGGCCGTTCTTTATCAGAAGGTCATACATTTGCGCATTCCTTATCCGCTGTCCCGGCGGAAGCCGGGACCCACTTATCATCCAATCTTGCCATGGCTGACATGGACCCCGGCCTTCGCCGGGGTGACCACAAGGCGGCGATGCCGCCCAAGGGTCAATTGATCAAGCCATAGAACTTCGCGGCGTTCTCGCAAGTGATCTTGTGCACGGTCTCGGCCGGCAGGCCGGCGAATTGCTCCTCGATGTATTTGGAGCTTTCCGGCCAGACGCCGTCCGGGTGCGGATAGTCCGAGCCCCACATCAAGGTCTCGACGCCCATCTCCTCGATCAGCTTCGGTCCGATCCGGTCGAACTGGAAGGTCGCGCGGCACTGGCGGCGCCAGTACTCGGATGGCTTCAGCTTCATCAGGTCGCGGAAGCGGTCCTCGAACTCGAAATCCATCCGGTCGAGCGCATAGGGCAGCCAGCCGATGCCAGATTCGCCGAACCCGACCCGCATGTTCGGATAGCGCTCAAGCACGCCGGCGCCGATGATCGCGGCGATGATGTTGATCAGGTTCATCTGGAACCCGGCAACCGACGTGAACTGTGCCATGCGCCGGACCTGACCCTGCTGCTGCATCCGCACCTTTTGCGGGATGGCCGGGAAGGTGTGGAAATGCAGCGGCAGCTGTACGTCGTTGACGGCCTTCCACAGCGGCTCCCACATCGGGTGCCACATCGGCTCCATGTCCCACGAGCACGACAATTCGAGACCCTTCAGGCCGAGCCTCGCGACGCGGTGAATCTCTTTCACGGCCGCGTCGATATCGCCATACGGCAGGCAGGCAAGGCCGATCTGCCGGTCCGGGTAGTGGCTGCAGAACTCCTTCAGGAAGTCGTTGTAGATGCGCAGGCACTCGCCGGCCGCCTCGTGGTCCTCGAGGCGCGACACGACGCCCGAGAATCCCGAAGATGATCTCGGCATCGACGCCGTCCTTCTCCATCTCCTTGATGCGCAGATGCGGGTCGCCGGGCCGCGCCTCGCCGCGCTTGCCGGCGTCGTAAAGCCCGGTCTCGGCCATCTTGTCGACGCGGTAGTTCTGCCCCGGGACAAATTGGCCGCCGACCGAGCCGACGCCGCCCCAGCCGCCCATGTCGATGCCGCTTTTGGTCGTCCAGTGCGGCCCGTCCGGGCGCTCCTCGACATAGGGCATCCGTTCCTTCAACTCGCGGCTCGCCTCCGAGACGAACAGCTCCTTCGGCAACCAGGGCAGATCGAGATGGCAATCGGCCGAAATCCGACGGTACTGCATGCGCGCACTCCTCCAGGTCAGATCCACGTCAGGCATTTTGCCGCAGTGTAAAGCGGAATCAGCGCGCCGGCCGCGTTTTTTCACCCTGCCGGCCGCGCGGTCCGCGCATGGCGGCCGACGACGGATCAACCGGGCCGGACTCGCCCGGTGCCGCCGAATGTGCGATAGGTTGCGGGTGCCCGTCGCCGCAATCGCCGTGGCGTTATTCGCTCTCCTGAAATTCGTTGCGCCGCACTGAACGCCGCTCACGCCGCCCGCGCATCCTCCAGAATCATCGCGGCGCATTTCTCGCCGATCATGATCGATGGCGCGTTGGTGTTGCCGCCCGGCACCTGCGGCATGATCGAGGCGTCGGCGACGCGCAGCCCCTTGATACCGTACACCCGGAGCCGCGGATCGACGACCGCGTCGACCTCGCGTCCCATGCGGCAGGTTCCGACCGGGTGCAGGTTGGAGACGCCGCGCACCCTAATTTCCTCGATGAACTGGTCGTCGGTCTCGACCTGCGGCCCCGGCAATACCTCCTCGACGACAAACGACTGAAGCGCCGGCTGCGCCGCGATCTTGCGCGCGAGGCGGCTGCCGTAGATCAGCGCCTGGAAATCGTAATCGCTGGCGAGGAAGTTGAACCGAATCTCGGGCGGCGCCTGCGGGTCGGGGCTCTTGATGCGCACGGTACCGCGGCCTTCGGGCCGCAGATGCACCGGCGACATCGTAAAAGCCGAGAATGGGTGCGGCTTGATGCCAGTGCGCAGCCGTTCGAGCGCGCTCCAGCCGAACATGTTGATCTGCAGATCGGGCTGTTCGAGACGAGCGTCGCTCTTGACGAACGCGCCGGCATAGATCCCGGCATTCGACAGGTGGCCCGAGCGCGTCAGCACATATTGCGCGCCCGCGAGCAGCTTTTTTGTGCCGCTCATTGCCAGATCGTTGATCGTGACCGGCTGGGCGCAGCGCCAGACGAGGTACGTGTTGAAATGGTCGTGCAGATGGGCGCCGACCCCGGGCATGTCGCGTACCACCGCGATCCCGTGCTGGGTCAGCACATCGGCCGGGCCGAGTCCCGACAGCTGCAGCAATTGCGGCGAGCCGTAGACGCCGCCCGACACGACGATTTCGCCGCGGGCGCGCGCCGTGAACAGCCCGTCCGGCGTGCGGTATTCGACGCCAATGGCCCGGCCCTCCTCGATCAGCACGCGGGTCGCGTGCGCGTTCGTGACGATCGTGAAATTCGGCCTGTTGCGGGCCGGCTTCAAATAGGCCTTCGCGGCGCTCCAGCGCGCCCGGTTGCCGGTCGTCGTCTGGTAATAGCCGACGCCTTCCTGGCGGGCGCCGTTGAAGTCCGGGTTGGCCGGGACGCCGGCCTCAAGCGCGGCCTGCACCATCGCGTCGCCGAGCGGCGAGCGCACCGGGTTGGATACGCGCAGCGGCCCGCCGACGCCGTGAAATTCGTCGGCCCCACGCTCCTGGTTCTCCGCCTTTTTGAAAAACGGCAGCACGCTGTCCCAGTCCCAACCCTCGCAGCCGCGCTGGCGCCAATTGTCGTAATCGGCTGGCGTGCCGCGCATATAGACCATGCCGTTGATCGAGCTGGTGCCGCCCAGCACCTTGCCGCGCGGCTGGTACAAAGTGCGGCCGTTGAGCTGCGCCTCGGGTTCGCTTTCGAACATCCAATTGACGCGCGGGTCTGTGTAAGTCTTCGTATACCCGAGCGGGATATGAATCCACGGATTGCGATCGGGGCCGCCGGCTTCGAGCAGCAATACGCGGTATTTCCCGGATTCGCTCAATCGAGCGGCGACCGGACATCCGGCCGAGCCGGCTCCGGTTACGATGAAGTCGAACGTTTCCGCCGCGTTCGTCACAATGTACCCCTGCACGCTGCATCGCTTTCCCCGGACGATAGTCGAAGCAGGGAGCAGCGGGAAGGGCACACGACGAGCCGTGCGCAGGTGATCGCGTTGCGCGGTAAACACTTGGTGGGTTCCATCGTGGTCTGCGCGGAGGGAGTCGGTGCTAGGTCGGGCTTCGGCAAGAGGGGCGAAACGCGTTAGACACGCTCGGCGGGAAAACGGCATTGCAGCCCACGCGCTCGATCCGCGGCGCATCTGGCGCTTGGCACAGGAATCGGGTTTCAACGGCTGTCGCCCAAATTTGCCGTCACCCTCACGCGATTGCGGATCAAGTTCGGAAGGGGGCCGAGCCATGCGACGGAACGGTGACCTGGAAACCGCTTTGACGGATACGGCGGATGCAGGCCATCACCGGATGCAGTCCCTTCGGGTTTTCCGGTGGCGCTGTTGGCGGCGCCTTCGGGCACGGTTAGACTTCCACCGATGCCGCCCTATTGCCGATGTGCGCGAGACGGGAGGACGCCGTAAAATTATGCAGTTCTCGGGTGTTGTTGAATGGTTATCGAGTTGCCCAGCCGTCGGTCCCGCCGTTACCCGTTTCGGTCGGGTTTGAGGTAGCCGGTCGTGGTTGACCGTCCGCGCGACAGAGCGCACGGCGATAGCGCGGCGCCCGAGAACCCGGGGCAGCTCGGCGCTCGCGATGTCCTGGCCTATCTCCGCCGGAATCCCGATTTCCTCGCCCGCTACCCCGAGGCGTTGAGCCTGCTGCGCGGTCCGGTCCGCGAATTCGGGGAAGGGGAGGAGGTGGGGGACTTCCAGCATTTCCAGATCGAGCGCCTGCGCCGCGAACTGGCGCGGGTCACTCTCGATCACCGCACCTTGCTGGCGGCGAGCCGCGGCAACCTGGCAAGTCAGGGCCGCACCCACAAGGCGACGATCGCGATCCTCTCCGCCTCCAGCTTCGAGCAACTGCTGCAGGTCGTAACGACCGATCTGGCCGTGCTGCTCGATGTCGACATCGTCACGATCGGGGTCGAAAACGCCGCGGCCCCGCCCGGCCGCCTCGGTTTGCACGGTATTCATCTGCTCGGATCGGGCAGTATCGACGCGCTGCTCGGTGCTGACCGCAACGTCCTGCTGCAAGCCGATACGCAAGGCGACCCGGCGCTGTTCGGTGGCGCGGCCGGGCTGGTGCGGTCGCACGCTCTGCTGCGCCTCGGGTTCGGCCGCGGTGCGCCGGCCGGTCTGTTGTGCCTCGGAACCCGCCACCCCGGGCGGTTCCATCCCGGGCTCGGCACCGAGTTGTTGACATTCCTCGCGCGGGTGATCGGCATCACGATTTCGCAATGGCTGAATCCGTCCGGGTGAGGACCACCGGGTGAAAGGACGGAACCCGTCCCGCCCGCCGCCGGATTTCCCGGCACGGCCGGAGCCGGTGCCGCTTGCCCGGTTTTCCGCCGGCGACGATCTGCGCGACGCGATCGGGCTATGGATGAATTGGCTCGCCGGCGAGCGGCGTGCCTCGGCCCACACAATCGCCGCCTATGGGCGCGACCTCGCCTTCTTTCTCGATTTTATGACCGGGCATATCGGCGAGCAGCCGAAGCTGGTGATGCTGAGCGCGCTGGCGCCGGCGGATTTCCGGGCCTATCTCGCGCATCGCGCCGCGCGAGTGGAGCGCAGTTCGGTGGGGCGCGGGCTGTCGGTCGTGCGCGGCTTTGTCCGGTTTCTCGACCGCCGCGGTCTCGCGTCGAGCCCGGCGCTCGCCGTCCTGCGCGCCCCGAAGCTGCCGCGCGCCGTCCCGAAGCCGCTATCGATTCCCGACGCGGTGGAAATCATCGAGGCGCCCGCGGACGTCGCCACCGATGCGTGGCAGGCCCGGCGCGACATTGCTGTGCTGACGCTGCTGTACGGTTGCGGGCTGCGCATCTCCGAGGCGCTCGGTCTGGCGCGCGCCGCCGCGCCACTCGGCGAGCAGATCACGATCACCGGCAAGGGCAACAAGCAGCGCCTTGTTCCGGTATTGCCGGCGGTGCGTCAGGCCGTGGCGGATTATCTCGCCGCCTGCCCCTATCCGCTGCCGCCGGACGGCCCGCTCTTCATCGGCGCACGCGGCGGGCCGCTCAGCCCGCGTGTCGTGCAGCGCCAGATGGAAACCCTGCGACGTGCGCTCGGCCTGCCGGAGACCGCGACGCCGCACGCGCTGCGCCACAGCTTCGCGACTCATTTGTTGGCCGGCGGCGGCGATCTGCGCACGATCCAGGAACTGCTGGGCCACGCCAGCCTGTCAACGACGCAGCGCTACACCTCCATCGACAGCGCCCGCCTGCTCGCGGTCTACGACGCGGCGCACCCGCGGGCACATTAACCGGCCGGACCGCCGTTGTCTCGCCGGCAATGCCGTCCCAGTCCGTTCAGATGTGGATCGCCCTCCCATCCACCGCCAGCGCCGCTTCCTTCATGGCCTCGGGCAGGGTCGGGTGAGCGTGGCAGGTGCGGGCGATGTCCTCGGAGGAAGCGCCGAATTCGATTGCGAGCGCGGCTTCGGCGATTATCGTCCCGGCATCGGGGCCGATGATATGCACGCCGAGCACCCGGTCGCTGGCGGCGTCTGCCAGCACCTTGACAAACCCGTCAGCGTCGGCGTTGGTTCGCGCCCGCGCATTGGCCGAGAACGGGAACTTTCCGATCCGGTAATCGATCCCGGAAGCTGTCAGTTCGTCCTCGCTCCGGCCGACCGCGGCGGCCTCGGGCCAAGTGTAAACTACCGAGGGAATAGCATCGTACTCGACCCGCGTTTTCTGGCCTGCAAGGCGTTCTACGACCGCGATCCCCTCCTCCTCGGCCTTGTGCGCCAGCATCGGTCCCCGGATCACATCACCGATCGCGTGAATGCCGGGGATATTCGTCGCGAATTCCTCGTCAACCTCGACCCGCCCGGCGCCGTCGCGCGCGACGCCGATCTCGTCGAGACCGAGACCCTCGGTGAACGGCCGCCGCCCGATTGCCACGAGTACCACATCGGCGGTGAGGCTATCGCGTTCGCCGCCGGCCGCCGGCTCGATTTCGAGCGTCACGCCTTCATTGCCGGCCACGCCGCCGACCACTTTTGTGCCGAGCCTGAACGCCATGCCCGATCGCGCCAGCGTCCGTTGCAACGCCGGGCCGAGTTCGCGGTCCATGCCGGGCAGGATGCGGTCGAGAAATTCGATTACTGTGACCTTGGCGCCAAGCCGCGCCCACACCGAGCCCAGTTCCAGCCCGATATAGCCGCCGCCGATCACCGCGAGCCGCTTCGGCACGCGCTCCAGCGCCAGCGCGCCGGTCGAGGACACGATGTGCCGCTCGTCAACGTCGATCCCCGGCAACGGGATGCTCTCCGACCCGGTTGCAATGACGATCGCACCGGTCTCGACCGGCTGCCCGCTCTCGATCGCGATCAGGCCGGGCGCCGCGATGCGCGCCTTGCCCTTCAGCCAATCGACCTTGTTCTTGCGGAACAGGAACTCGACGCCACGCGTCAGGTCGCCGACGACCTTGTCCTTGCGCGCCATCATCGCCGGCAGATCGAGGCCGACCTCGCCGACCCTGACTCCATGTTCGGCGAGCGCGTGCCGCGCCTCGACGAATTTCTCTGATGATTGCAGCAACGCCTTTGACGGGATGCAGCCGATATTGAGGCAGGTGCCGCCGAGCGTAGCCCGTGCGTCGATGCAAGCGGTGCGCATGCCGAGCTGGGCGGCGCGGATTGCCGCGACATACCCGCCCGGCCCGGCGCCGATGACGACGATGTCATAGCGCTCGGGCATGGTCAGATATCGAACAGCAGCCGCGACGGGTCCTCGACGCATTCCTTGATGCGCACGAGAAACGTCACCGCCTCGCGGCCGTCGATGATGCGGTGATCATAGGTCAGCGCGACATACATCATCGGCCGAATTTCGATCGTGTCGCCCACTGCGATCGGGCGGCGTTCGATCTTGTGCATGCCGAGGATCGCCGATTGCGGCGGGTTCAGGATCGGGGTCGAGAGCAGCGAGCCATAGACGCCGCCATTCGAGATTGTGAACGTGCCGCCCGACAGATCCTCGATTGTCAAACGGCCGTCGCGCGCCTTGCGGCCAAGCGCGGCGATCTCCTTCTCGATGTCAGCAAAGCTTTTCGCGTCGGCGTCGCGCACGACCGGCACGACGAGACCCTGCTCGGTGCCGACGGCGACGCCAATGTCGTAATGGTTTTTGTAGACGATGTCGTCGCCGTCGATCTCGGCGTTGACCGCCGGCAGTTCCTTCAGCGCGACGATCGCCGCCTTGACGAAGATAGACATGAAGCCGAGCCGCACGCCGTGCTTTTTCTCGAACGCCTCGCGCCAGCGCTCGCGCAGCGCCATTGCCGCCGACATGTCGATCTCGTTGAATGTCGTCAGCATCGCGGCGGTCTGCTGCGCCTCCTTGAGACGCTCGGCGATGCGCCGGCGCAGCCGCGTCATCCGCACCCGCGTCTCGCGCTCGGCCGGGGAAGGCACGGCCGGCTGGCGCTCGCGAGCAAGAGCAGGGGGCGCTTCCACCTTCGGCAAAGGGGTTGGCGGGGTACGGGCTGCAGCCACATCCGCTTTCGTCAAACGCCCGCCGGGCCCGGTCGGGGTCAGCGCCTCGACATCGACGCCGCTCTCGGCGACCAGCTTGCGCACCGCCGGACCGGCACGTTCCAACAAAGCCCCAACCCTGCCCTCCCCCGCCTTCGGGGGAGGGTGCATTGTCGTGCGCGTCGGAGATGCCTCCTTGCCCGCACGCGGGGGAGGGTTGGGATGGGGGCCGGCGCCAGGTGCACCGGCCGCGCCATCCGCGATCGTTCCGAGCACCCCGCCGACCGGCACGTTGCTGCCTTCTTCGGCCTGGATCTCGCCGATCAAGCCGGCCTGGGGCGCCGGAACTTCGAGTGTCACCTTGTCGGTTTCGAGTTCGACGACCGGCTCGTCGCGTTCGACCCTGTCCCCCGGCTGCTTCAGCCATTTCGCGACAGTCGCCTCGGTAACCGACTCGCCGAGCGTCGGAACCCTTATCTCGACGGTCATCGCAAGCTCTTAGCCATCACGCCGCCAACGCCTCGCGGACAAGCTGCGCCTGTTCCTGCGCGTGGCGTTTGAACAGGCCGGTGGCGGCCGCGGCCGCCTCGGCGCGACCGACAAGGCGCGGTCGCCGCGCGGCGACTTTCAGGCCGGCAAGCACCTGTTCGATGCGGCGATCAGCAAACCCCCAGGCGCCCATGTTCTCTGGTTCTTCTTGGCACCACACCACCTCGGCGTTGCGATAGCGCCGCAGCACCTCGCCGAGGCTGATGCGCGGAAACGGATAGAGCTGCTCCATTCGCACCAGCGCGACGGTGTCGTCGCCCTTCTCGGCGCGCGCCTTCAACAGGTCGAAATAAACCTTGCCGCTGCACAGCACGACCCGGCGCACCTCGTCGTCGGGCCGGATCGCTTCGGTCTCGCCGATCACCCGGTGGAATGTCGTGCCCGGCCCGAAATCGGCGAGCGGCGAGGCGACCTCGCGGGCCCGCAGCAGCGATTTCGGCGTCACGACAACCAGCGGCTTCCGGAATTTACGTTTTATCTGCCGCCGCAGCGCGTGGAAATAATTGGCCGCGGTCGTGATGTTGCAGACCTGCATGTTGTCCTCGGCGCAAAGCTGCAGGTACCGCTCCAGACGCGCCGACGAATGCTCCGGTCCCTGACCCTCATAACCGTGCGGCAGCAGCAGCACGAGGCCGCTCATGCGTAGCCACTTCGCCTCGCCCGACGACAGGAACTGGTCGATAATGACCTGCGCGCCGTTCGCGAAATCGCCGAACTGCGCCTCCCAGATCACCAGCGTCTTCGGATCGGCGAGGCTGTATCCGTATTCGAACCCGACAACGGCGGCTTCCGACAGCGGGCTGTCGATAATCTCGAACGGCGCCTGACCCTCGGCGATGTGGTTGATCGGGACGTAGCGCGCTTCGGTCTCCTGATCGATCAGCACCGCGTGGCGATGTGAGAACGTGCCGCGCCCGCTGTCCTGCCCGGACATGCGGACATGCGTGCCCTCGGCGCACAGCGTGCCAATCGCCAGCGCCTCGGCCGTCGCCCAGTCAATGCCGTCGCCGCTCTCGATCGCGGCGCGCCTGGCCTCAAATTGCCGCGCGAGCTTGCGGTTCAGGTGAAACCCCTCGGGCACCGCGACCAGCGCGCGCCCGATCTCGCGCAGCGTCTCCAGCGGCACGGCGGTGTCGCCGCGGCGGTCGTCGCGGGTCAGGTCGGGGGCCGGCTCGAACCCGGCCCAGGCGCCCTCGAGCCAATCCGCCTTGTTCGGCCGGTAATTCGCGGCGGCTTCGAACTGGGCTTCGAGACTGGCGACGAACTCGCCCGCCATCCGCTCGATTTCGGCCTGGGTAAGCACTCCCTCGGAAACGAGCTTTTCAGCATAAAGCTGCCGCGTGGTCGGGTGGCGAGCGATCGCGCGGTACATCAGTGGCTGTGTGAAGGCCGGCTCGTCGCTCTCGTTGTGGCCGTGGCGGCGATAGCAGAACAGGTCGATCACGATGTCCTTGCCGAAAAGCTGGCGGTATTCGATCGCGGCGCGGGCCGCCTCGACGACCGCCTCCGGGTCGTCGCCGTTGACATGGAAGATCGGCGCCTGGATGCCCTTGGCGATGTCGGACGGATAGGGGCTGGAGCGCGCCTGCGACGGGCTTGTCGTAAAGCCGATCTGGTTGTTGACGATGATATGGATCGTGCCGCCGGCACAGTAGCCTCGCAGATCGGACAATTCGAGCAATTCGGCGACAAGCCCCTGACCGGCGAAGGCGGCGTCACCGTGCATCAGGATGCCGGCGACCTTCTTGCGCTCGTGGTCATCGCGCTGGCGCTGCTTGGCCCGCACCTTGCCGAGCACAACCGGGTTGACCGCTTCGAGATGCGACGGGTTGGCCGCCAGCGACAGATGCACGATACGGCCGCCGATCTCACGGTCGGCGGAGGTGCCGAGATGGTACTTCACGTCCCCCGAGCCGTGGACCTGCTCGGGATTGCTGGCATTGCCCTGGAACTCTGAAAAGATCGCGGCGTAGGGCTTGCCCATGAAATTGGCCAGCACGTTGAGCCGGCCGCGATGCGGCATGCCGAGCACGAATTCCTCGATCCCGAGTTCGGCGCCGACGCGAAGGATAGCTTCCAGCGCCGGCATCAGCGCCTCGGCCCCCTCGATCCCGAAACGCTTGGTGCCGGTATACCGCCGGTCGAGAAACCGCTCGAACGTCTCCGCTTCGGTCAGGACCTGCAATACCTGCTTCTTCGCGGCAGTGGTCAGGCTCGGCCTCGCCTCGCGGTGCTCGAATTTCTGCTGGATCCACCGCCGCTCGGCGAGTTCTTGGATGTGCATGTACTCGATGCCGATGCGCCCGCAATAGATTTGGCGCAGGTCGGCGATGATCTCGCGCAGCGTGGCGCGTTCGCGCCCGAGCAGGTTGTTGATAAAGATCTCGCGGTCGAGATCGGCCTCGGCGAACCCGTAGGTGCGGTAGTCGAGTTCGGGATGACCCGCGCGCCGTTCGATGCCGAGCGGGTCGAGATCGGCTTCGAGATGGCCGCGCACCCGGTACGCGCGGATCAGATTGAGGGCGCGGACTGAGTCGGTCGCGGCTTGCTGAAAGCTCGCCGACGCGGGTGCGGCCGCGGGTGCCGCGCTCGTCGGGGCCGGACGCGGCGCATGCGCCCAGGCTGGTCCGGAGCGCTCGGCCCTCAGCGCCGCCGGATCTTCGCCGATCTCGGCGAAGAAACGGCGCCAACTTTCATCGACCGCGTCGGGCTCTTCAAGAAAACGCGCGTAGAGCTCCGCGATAAATCCGGCGTTGGCACCGGAAAGAAACGTCGTTCCGTCGATGTCGCTCATCAGTCAACCTTGCGATATCCCCTTCTCCGCTTGTCTGGGCAACCCTGGCACGCATTCGGCCCGCCGTTCGTGACAATATAGGGAGAGGAGCGGAATTCCGCTCCATTGGGGCTATTGGCTCAGCGTCCCAGCACCTGCTTCATTGTCGCGCCGATCGCGGCCGGCAACTCGCAAACCGTGATGCCGGCGCTGCGCATCGCCGCCATCTTGTCGGCGGCGGTTTCCTTGCCGCCGGCGATGATTGCCCCGGCATGGCCCATGCGCCGCCCGGGCGGCGCCGCCGCCCCGGCGACAAATCCAACGGTCGGCTTCCTGCGCCGCGACGAGCGCAACAGATCGACGCCTTCCTCCTCGTCGGTGCCGCCGATTTCGCCGATCATGACGATCGCTTCGGTCTCGTCGTCGCCGAGAAACATGTCGAGCACGTCGGTGAAATCCGAGTCCGTGGATCGGGTCGCCGCCGATCCCGACGCAGCTCGATTGCCCGAGCCCGGCCGCCGTCGTCTGCGCCACCGCCTCATAGGTCAGGGTACCCGACCGCGACACGATGCCGACCCGGCCGCGCCGGTGGATGTGGCCCGGCATGATGCCGATCTTGCATTCGCCGGGGGTGATGACCCCGGGGCAGTTCGGCCCGATCAGCCGGCTGCGGGAGCCGTCGAGGGCGCGCTTGACGCGCACCATGTCCAGCACCGGCACCCCGTCGGTGATGCAGATGATCAGCGCGATCCCAGCATCTATTGCTTCGAGAATCGCGTCGGCCGCGAACGGCGGGGGCACGTAGATGACGCTCGCCGCGGCGCCGGTTCGTTCGCGCGCCTCGTGGACGGTGTCGAACACCGGTAAATCGAGATGCCGCGTGCCGCCTTTCCCGGGCGTTACGCCGCCCACCATCCTTGTGCCGTAGGCGATCGCCTGCTCGGAATGGAAGGTGCCTTGCGAACCCGTAAAACCCTGGCAGATGACCTTGGTCTCGGCATTGACCAGGATCGCCATCACCTTGCCTCCTTCACGCCGTGCGGCTCACGCCGCCTCTTTCGCGGCCGCGACCACCTTGCGCGCGGCATCATCGAGATCGTCGGCCGCGATTAGCTTCAGCCCGGATTGGCCGAGGATGCGCCGGCCGAGTTCGACATTCGTGCCTGCGAGCCGCACCACCAGCGGCACGTGCAGATTAACCTCGCGCGCCGCCGCGACGATGCCCTCCGCGAGCACGTCGCAGCGCAGGATGCCGCCGAAGATGTTGACCAATATCGCCTCGACATTGGGGTCGGACAGGATCAGCTTGAACGCGACCGTCACCCGCTCACGCGTCGCGCCGCCGCCGACATCGAGGAAATTGGCCGGCATCGCGCCATAAAGCTTGATGAGGTCCATCGTCGCCATTGCCAGCCCGGCGCCGTTGACCATGCAGCCGATGTTACCCTCGAGCTTGACATAGCTCAGCTGGTGCTTGCCGGCTTCGCGCTCGATCGGGTCTTCCTCGTCCTCGTCGCGCAGCGCCTCGATTTCCGGATGGCGGAACAGCGCGTTATCGTCGATCGTCACCTTTGCGTCGAGCGCCACCAGATCGCCCGAGCCGGTCACGACCAGCGGATTGATCTCGACCAGCGAAGCGTCGAGTTCGACAAAAGCCTGATAAAGCGCCGCGACAAGGCCGACCATCGCCGTGACCTGTCCGCCCGTCAGGCCGAGCGCGAAGGCGAGCCGGCGGGCATGGAACGGCGACAATCCGGAAGCCGGGTCGATCGCCAGGCGTGCGATCTTGTCCGGCGATTGCGCCGCGAGCTCCTCGATATCCATGCCGCCCTCGCCAGCGCCGATCAGGATAACGCGCCCGAGGGCGCGATCGATCGACAGCGCGAGGTACAGCTCCCGCGCGATGTCGACGCCAACCTCCACATAGACCCGCTTAACGACGCGACCCTCGGGGCCTGTCTGGTGCGTCACCAGCGTCTTGCCGAGCAATTCGCGCGCCGCCGCCGCCACCTCGTCCGGCGAGCGCGCCAGCTTGACCCCTCCTGCCTTGCCGCGGCCGCCGGCATGGATCTGCGCCTTAACCGCCCACAGCTTCACTCCACCGGGGCCACCGAACCGCGTTGCCGCCTCGACCGCCTCGGACGCGGTATAGGCCACCGCCCCCGCCGGCATCGGGACGCCGCGTTTCGCGAGCAGCTCCTTTGCCTGGTATTCGTGGATGTTCATCGAAGGCTCGGTTCGTTATTTCGACGGGGACGGCACGGTCGAAAACGGTGTGGGCTACTGATAACACCCTCTCAGTAGAAGGCAATCCGCACCCGCCGACATCGGCCATCCGGCTTGCGGGCGTGGGCCAGGAGTTGCAAGGTGCCGTGCCAAATAAGCAGAATTGGGGAAGGACGCCATGCAGACGAGCCGCGACCGCATTTTAACCACCCACACCGGCAGTCTGCCGCGCCCGCCGGAACTGCGCGCGCTGCTCGTCAAGAAGGACCGGGGCGAGGCCTATGACAAGGCCGAACTGGCGCGCCTGACGCGCGAGGCCGTGGCCGGCGTCGTGCGGCGCCAAGCCGAGGTCGGGGTCGACGTCATCAATGATGGCGAGATGTCGAAGCCCGGATATTCGACCTATGTCGCCGACCGGCTCAGCGGGTTCGCCGGCAACGAGCCCGCCAAGCCGCGGCTCGATACCGGGCCGCATCCGAATTTTGTCGCCGCCTACGCCCGGATGACCGGTGAAAACGTCGCCCGCCGCGCGGTGTGCGTCGGTCCGATCACGGTCAAGGACGAGGAGCCGTTGCGGGAGGATATCGCCAACCTGCGCGACGCGCTCGCCCCTGTGAACGCGGTCGAGGGCTTCATGACCGCTGCCTCTCCGGGTCTCGTGCCGGTGTTCCAGAACAACCGCTACTATCCGACGCACGAAGCCTATGTCGAGGCGATCGCCGCCGCGATGCAGCCGGAATACGAGGCGATCGTCGCCGCCGGGTTCGTGCTGCAGCTCGACTGCCCGGATCTGGCGATGGCGCATCACACCTCGTTTCAGGACCTCAGCGAAGCCGACTTCCTGAAGCGGGCCGCCTTTCATGTCGAGGTGCTGAACCACGCACTGCGCAACGTGCCGGCCGAGATGTGCCGCATTCACATCTGCTGGGGCAATTACGAGGGGCCGCACGATCACGACATCGACTTCGCCAAGGTTGCCCCGATCCTGATCAAGGCGAAACCGATGGCGCTCGTCGTCGAGGCGGCCAATCCGCGCCACGCCCACGAATGGACCGTTTGGCGCGACCTCAAATTGCCCGACGACAAGGTTCTGGTGGCCGGCGTGCTCGACACCTCGACCAACTACGTCGAGCATCCGCAGCTGGTCGCCGAGCGCCTCGCCCGCTTCGCCGACATCGTCGGCCGCGAGCGGGTGATGGCCGGCAGCGATTGCGGCTTCGGCACCTTTGCCGGCTACGGCAAGCTCGACCCCGACATTTCGTTCAAGAAGCTGCGGGCGATGGTCGAGGGTGCAGAAATCGCATCGCAGCGCCTATGGCGCCGTGTCTAGACCCCGGCCGCCATAAATGCGTAATGTGCGGGCGCTCGGATTTTCGGCACGCCGGATCTGACACGAGTTCGAACGACAGGAGAGAAATTATGGCGGAAATCAAAGGCGCCGACTTGCTGGCGAAAAGCCTCAAGGACCAGGGCGTCGAGTACATGTTCGGCGTCGTCGGGTTCCCGGTTGGGCCGATCGCCGAGGCTGCACAAAAAGTTGGCCTTCCTTACATCGGCATGCGCAACGAGCAGGCGGCCTCCTATGCGGCCGGCGCGGTCGGCTACCTGACCCAGCGGCCCGGCTCGTGCATCGTCGTGACCGGCCCCGGCGTCATTCACGGCCTCTCCGGCCTCGCGAACGCGCAGCAGAATTGCTGGCCGATGATCCTGATCGGCGGCGCGTCGGAGACCTACCGCAACGGCATGGGCGCGTTCCAGGAAGAGCGCCAGGTGCTGGCGGCGACGCCGGTTTCCAAATGGGCGCACGCGATCGAGCACGTCAACCGCATCCCGTTCTATGTCGAGATGGCCTACCGGCAGTCGACCTACGGGCGGCCCGGCGCGGCCTATCTCGACATCGCCGACGACCTGATCACCGGCTCGTGCGATGAGAGCAAGGTGGAGCAGGTTGCCAAATGCCCGGAGCCGCCGCGCACCCAGGCGATGCCGATGGACATCGAGCGCGCCCTCGACGTGCTGCAATCGGCCGAGCGCCCGCTGGCGCTGATCGGCCAGGGCATGGGCTATTCCGGCGCGACCGAGGAAGTGCGCAAGTTCATGGAAAAGGCCCAGATCCCGTTCGTGCGCACGCCGAAGGGCAAGGGCATCATGCCGGACGACCACCCGCTGTCGGCCGGCGCCGCGCGCACCCTCGCCTTGCAGCAGGCCGACGTCGTCTTCCTGATGGGCGCCCGCTTCAACTGGATCCTGCATTTCGGGCTGGCGCCGCGCTACAACCCGAATGTCAAGGTCATCCAGCTCGACATCAATCCCGAGGCGATGCACCAGAACAAGCCGGCCGAGGTGGCGCTGCTCGGTGACGGCAAGGCGATCATGCAGCAGATGAACCGGCGCTGGCCGGGCGCCAGTGGTTCCATCCGCAAGGCTCGCCGTGGCGCCAGGCGCTGGCGCAGAAGGCGGCCGAGAACGCCGAGATGATCCGGCCGCAGGTCGAGGACAACTCGTCGCCGGGCACCTACTACCGGCTGTTCCGCGACATCCGCGAGTGGCTGCCGAAGAACGTCGTACTGTGCAGCGAGGGCGCGACGACGATGGATATCGGCGGGACCCAGATGCCGCTCGAGAACCCGAACTCGTATCTCAACGCCGGCAGCTACGGCACGATGGGCGTCGGGCTCGGGCTGGTCGTCGCCTCCTGCGTCGTGCATCCCGACCGTCCGGTCGTGCACGTCTCGGGCGACTCGGCGATCGGCTTCTCCGGCATGGAGATGGAGACGCTGTGCCGCTACGGGATGCCGGCCAAGATCGTCGTCCTCAACAATGGCGGCATCGGGCCGGGCATGCCGGAAATCCCGGACAACCCGATGCTGAACATGCGGCCGAACACGCTGATCTACGGCGCCCGCTACGACAAGATGATGGAGGCGTTCGGCGGCTTCGGCGCCTATGTCGAGGACACCAAGGACGTCCGCGACGCGCTCGAACCAGCTGATGAAGACGCCGGGCCCCGGCCTCGTCAACATCAAGCTCAGCCAGGGCTCGCAGCGCAAGCAGCAAGCCTTCCGCTGGCACACCTGAGAACCGGTTACGCCTCGAAGGCCCTCCCCCGTCGCCGGGGGAGGGTTTTCTATTTTCAGCGGGTCCCGACGCGCGGATCAGCGAGGCCCGGCTCCGGGAAACAGCGGCAACACAAGGGATGCCCGCTGCTTTTGCTGTTTTCTGCAGGGAATCTGCAGCAAACGCGGCGCGAAACCCGCAGGAACGCTCGATTTTTTCGGCCGCGAGCCGGAAAAAACAGCAAACGGTTTGCTGCTCTCGTGCGGGCCGCAGCGACGATCAGGAGTCTAAGCATCTGAAACTCCGATACTATTCTCGAGGAGAACAGCCGGTCACGGCCGGCTCATCGGCGCACCGTTCGCCGGTGACCCGGCATATGTTCTCTTTATGTTCCATATTCAAGGCCGTCACGGATTGGGTCGGCTACCAAATCGGCCCGGCGGACCCGACGCGCTCGGGGGAGCGACTGTCTTGAAGTTCAAGGGGTCAAAGCGTGGCTGAAGTGTCGGCCGCGGCGATCGCCGGTTCAAGGCGGGCGCTGGCGCGCCCCCGCCGGCGGCGGCTGGCGGCCTTGAGCCGGCGCTCGCCGCAGCCGGTTGTGCCGCCATGGCTTCGACGCTCAGTTCTGGGCGGCCGCCCAGGGCCGGTTGTCGCGCAGCATGGCATTGAGGATGGTCAGCAGCTTGCGCATGACCGCGACCAGGGCCAGCCGGGCCGGTTTGCCAGCCTCGTGCAGACGGCGATAGAACGTCCTGAGCGGCGGATTGCGGCGGATCGCCACCAGGCAGGCCATGTAGACCGGCGCGCGTACCTGGACGCGGCCAGCGCGGATAAAGCGCTTGCCCTTCTTGCGTCCGCTGTCGCGGCTGAACGGAGCGACCCCGGCGAGGGCCGCGATCTGGTGGCGGTCGACGCTGCCGAGCTCGGGGAGTTCGGCCAACAGCGTGCGGGCGACGACGTCGCCCACCCCCGGCACGCTGGTCAGCAGATCGAGCTTCTTGCACCACAACGGGCTCTGCTCGACCAGCTTGCCAATGGCGCGGCCGATGCGGTCGGGCTCGGCTTCCAGGCTTCGCAGCATGGCTTTGTGCGAGCGCTGGGTGACGGCGCTCTCGGCCTTGGCCAGGCGCTGCTTCTCGGCATTGATCATGACGACAAGCTGGCGCCGCCGCGCCAGCAATTCGCGCAGCTGATCCATCACCGGATCGGGCATCGGCCGCGCCGGCGGCCGGATGGCCTCGGCGAAATGGGCGATGACCCGCGCGTCGATCGCGTCGGTCTTGGCCAATTGCCCAAGCGCCTCGGCGAATTTGCGGGTCTGGCGCGGGTTGACGATCGCCACCGGCAATCCGGCCTCGGCCAGGCTGACGGCGACGATGCTTTCGTAGCCGCCGCTGGCTTCCATGACGATCAGCTGCGGCGCCAGCGGTTGCACGCGCCGCACCAGCTCGGCCAGCCCCGCGCTATCGCTGGTGCAGCGGAACGCGCTGCCGTCGGGCCGGACATAAACATCGACCCAGGACTTCGAGACGTCGATGCCGACAAAGCGGTCGGCCACAGGCTTCTCTTCCATAACCCAACCTCCTCGATGCGGGCTCGTGCCCAGACGACTGTTCGGGTTTACGGAAAACCAGCCGGCGCCGCGCGCTCCCCCACGGCCTCAAGGACCCGTCATGATTCGGGCTACCGGCTGGGCTCGGCCAGCCAGGATAGCCCGACAAACCAAGCATTGCCGAGATAGGAGCCTTGAGGTGATTTATCGCGTGGTCAGCTACGATCGCAAGACCGAGCGGATGAAGGGCAGCGTGATCGTCCTGCCAAGCGTGCTGGAGCAGGTAAAGGCGGTCGCGGACCTCCAGCCGCAAGACGACGGCCTGGGCGAATATCCGCTCGACGAGAAACAAACCCGCCAAGTCGCGGTCCTTCTCGGCTTTCGGCCGAGCCGACAAATTCCATTACTCCGTCGAGCCATACGATCCGCCGCAGGACAGGGGCTTTCATACGTGATTTGTAGGGCGGACGGAGCACAGCGCGGGCCGCCATCATTGTCCCGAGAGGGTTTCGCTATCGCTCCACCCGCCCTACG
>CAWJZU010000038.1:0-29627 GCA_963847345.1 uncultured Alphaproteobacteria bacterium
CGCCAGCGCATCGGGGCCGTTGTATGTCGGCGACATGGCTCAGGCCGCCTCGCCGGTCTTCTGTGATTCGGCTTTTCGCCTACCGGGTGCCGTTGGCCGCCGGACTTCCTTCAACGTGTTTGCCCACCAATTCAGGAAGGGATCGCGCAGCACAAGAACCCGAGTCCCTGAGCGCACAAAGCAGTCATCGGGGATTTGGCGGAGAGCGCGGCGGTTCTGGATGGTCGGCCAGTGAATGGCTCCGCCGGTTAGCTGATCCAGAGCCGTACCGGCGAACACCGGGGGAAGCGTCCGGCGCAGCTCGTCAACCACATGCTGCAATTCATTCTCCGTGAGTTTCGCGGTTCACTGCGAACCACGTTACGAAGCGGATTCAGATCAGACTAGAAATTCGCTGTCATTCGGCAAGGACGGACATCAACGGACTTGTCCGCTCTTGCCGCTTTTGTCCATTCTAGTCCTAATTGCCGCCGAGTGCACGGCGGATCGTTCGCTCGGCTATTATTATGCCGAGTTTCTCATCTATATCTTTGGCTATTTGTTTATGGGTGACGCCTGCCGGAATACCGTTCGGGTATTTTTCCTGTATGTATTCGGCCGCTTTATCTTTCTTAGTAGCTTTTCGAGCGATCGACGTTGAAACAGTGCGTTCAAGTGAAACGGGTCCCGTTTCCACAGAGCCTTCAGCACCATCTTGCTGCCAAATCCCAGCCAACGGACTAGATCAGTGCGCCACACATGAACATTGAGGAAACAATGGACGTTGCGGCGAACAAAGTGGGCAAAGCCATTGCTCTCCCAACTAAGCCGCATTTGATTGGGGTCCCATACAGATTTACCAAGCGCGACCCTATCGTTGTGCCGGAACGAAGTCTTGCATCTGCCTTGTGTCCGGATTTTTCCCTCATAGAAAGCGTTGACCAGCGCTCGCTCTACCGTGTCGTGTGGAACGTCATCGAAGTGCGCTAATGCCCGACGGCGCGCCTCGGCGAGGGTGATCCAATCCGGCTCAGGAATTTCTGGCATTGCGCCCCCGTAGGCGTCCGCTTGGTAGTCGGCGGGGAAGCGCGGTGCGGTGTCCGCGCTTGTCGGCTGGCCGGCCTATCCCCGCCAATTCGGTTTAACTGTTTGCTGCTTTCGGCAGCGTTACGACGTTCGGCTCGGCTGCCCCAATTCGGTCGCCAGCTTGGCGAGCTGGTCGGCGAGGGCGCGTGCCCGCTCCTTGTCGCCGTGCAAATAGTTCATGTAGGCCGAATGCGACTTGTGCCCGGTCAGCGCCATTCCGATCCGGGGATTGCTTACCGTGTTCGCCGTCGCCGTTGCGTACCAGTGCCGGATGGTGTGCAGCGTGCAGTTCTTCACGCCGGAGGCCCCGACAATGCGCCGGAAGACTTTCTCAACAGTGTTGTAGGCGAGGGGTTTTGATGCAGACTTGACCGAGCGGAACACGAATGGCGAACCCGGCACCCGCTCCACGCCATCCAGCAGGGCGAGAGTGCTCGCCGACAGCGGCCGGCGGGAAAATCCGGTCTTCGTGTCGGACAAGTGCAACTCCATCTCGTCACGGCGCACGTTCTCCCAGCGCAGCGAGAGCAGTTCGGAGATCCGCGCCCCGGTCAGGATAGCCGCGCGGATCACGGCGACGATCTGCGGCGCCTCTGTATGCTTCTCCTCCGCGGTCGCGATGGCCTTCAACAGCGCTCCGACCTCGCCGGGAGCAAGCAGCCGCTCCCGTCGCGCGGTCTTCGGCTCTGTGACGGTTTCAAGCGGGTTACCAAGCTCCCGCGAGCGCATGCCCCACGCCAGTGCCTTCCGGAACATGTGATGTAGGAGCCGGTAGACGTTGCCTGCCTCGGCCTTGCCGCCGATAGCCTGCCCTGCCGCATCGAGCCGCAGCGGCGCGCGCACGACGGCGCCGACATCTTCCTCCGTGACTTCCCGGACCTTCAGGCCGCCGAGCGCGGGCTTGATCCGCCGCTCCCAGAGCCGGCTCTTTTCGGCCGCGGTGCGCGGCTTGTTCTCGACCGCGACTACCTCTCTGGCGTACCGACCCCATAGGTCCGCGACGGTCTTTTCGAGCCGCCGTCGCCGCTCCTCGGCTTCCCTCGCCTGCCGCTCGGCCTCCCGTTCGAGACGCCGCCTCTCCCGGAGCGTCGCGGCCCCTCTGCCGGTGTGATGCGCCTCGCGTAGCTTCCCGAGTTGCTCCTGAGCGCGCTTCACCGTCCAGCCCTCGGATGCCCAGCCGAGCTTTTCCTCGACCTGTCGACGATCGACTGAGAACCGCAGCGTGAAATAGCGGTCTGGCCGAACGCCATGTTTGCGGGTGGAATGCTCCCTCGCGCGGATACCGGGTGCCACCGTGACCCACTTCGCCGTCATATCCTGCCCCTGCGAAATTGTCCCTAGCTTGTCCCTAGTTTCTCGCTGACGCGCCGGGATGCTGAGTGATGCCGGGTGAGGATAATACCCTAGGATTTGTCCGGTTCCAAGCTCACTCGATGATGCGCCGTGACATTGGGTGACGCTGTGCGTAACTAACTTAAAATCTGCTCTCCGAGAGGGGGTGCGGGTTCGAGTCCCGCCGTCCGCACCAGTATTGTCAATGTTTTACCTCTTGGGCTTATCGGTAGTACCGGCCGTCCCGATGATCCCTGGGGTGATGTCCCGAGTGCACAGACGCATTCAGGTGATGCAGTGCCCAGCCGCCGCCGGCGTGCACTCGGACCCTGGTCTGATGAATCATGCGTTTGTGTCTGAGCACCTAGCCTGTCCCTAGTTTGCTGTTGACCGGCGGCGGAATCGGCCGCCACCCGGGGCATCGAAGTCGCAGGGCGACCGCTCACTTGGACGGAGGTGCGGACGGCTGCGGCACTTCCGCAACTGTTCCCGAATGTCCAACGGGTTCATCGCTTGGAAGCGGATATCGGCCTTCGCCGAACCCGCGATGCCAATGGTATAATTCGTTGGCCGATCGGCAATACGATAGCGGCTGGACCGGCCGCTCAAACTTCAAAGCTGGCCCGCACGCGTGCGAGCCGACAGCGAGGTGCTATGGAATGGTTCGCGATCAATTGATCGCGCGGCATTCTTCACGCTCGGCTATGAAGGGCGGCCCACAGAAGATATGCTCGCGGCACTGCGCAGGACCGGCGTCCGCCTGTTGCTCGAATATCCGCCATACGCCGCTTAGCATGTACCGCCCGGAACTGAGCAAACGGAAGTTTGCCGAGTTGTTGGCTCGCGAGGGGATTGAGTACCTGCACATCCCGCAATGGGGGGTGCCCCGGCAGGTGCGGGCGCGAGCGTCCACCGAGGTCGCATGCTTCGGCAATGGCTTAACACCTGTATGAGCCGACACGTCGCGCGTTGACCGAATGCGGTGTCAATGCCCCGGGGTTTAACGAATTCTGGAAAGACAGCGAACTCGTCCTGCCGACCTTGCCGTGATCGCGGACCGATCCGCGTTCCGCCGCGACCCCGATGCCTCGCTTTGCCGACGCCGAGCGGCGGGATCGAGGTCGCGTCGGAGACGATCACCGGCTTCGGCTATGCCGATTGCTCTGGCCATCCGACCTGGATGCCGCCGGTCGGAGGCGCCGGGTCGCCCGCCGCCTCGCGTTTCCCGCTGCAATTGATCGCCAATCAGCCGGCGACGCGGCTGCGCAGCAGCTCGATTTCGGCGCCACCAGCCTTGCGTCGAAAGTGCACGGGCGCAAACCGGTGCGCATTCATCCCCGCGACGCCGCACATCCGGATTCGGGAAGGCGACATCGATAGGGTGTTCCAGGAACCAGTGTTATCGGCGTCTTCATGGGCAGATATCGGCATGATTTCTGCACGCGGCATTGCACCCGCTGGCTCGCAGGAGGGCTGTCCGATGGCAGAACCGCAACCGATCGATACCGACGATAAGGACTTGCCGCTGCGGGATGACATCCGATTTCTGGGGCGGGTTCTCGGCGACACGATCCGCGAGCAAAGCGGCGACGCCGTTTTCGACACGGTCGAAAGCATCCGGCAGAACGCAGTGCGATTCCACCGCGACGAGGATGCCGCGGCCCGGCTTGCCCTCGAAGAGACGCTGAACCGCCTGCCGCCGGACGAGGCGCTGCAAATCATCCGCGCCTTCGGCTTTTTCTCGCATCTCGCGAATATCGCCGAAGATCAGCATCACATTCGGCGTACCCGCGCCCATTCGCTGGCCGACGCGGCGCCGCGCGACGGCACGATGGCCCAGGCCCTGGCGCGCGCCCGCGCCGCCGGTGTCAACCCCGAGCGGCTGCTGGCGTTTTTCGCCGGGGCGCAGGTTGTGCCGGTACTGACCGCGCATCCGACAGAGGTGCGCCGCAAAAGTATGATCGACCGCGAGATGGAGGTGGCGGATCTGCTCGCCGAACGCGACCGGTATCCGCTGACTCCGGCCGAGCTGAAGGTCAACGAGGCGGCGATGCGCCGTGCCGTGCTGACCCTGTGGCAGACCAACTTGCTGCGGCGCACCCGCCTGCGGGTCATCGACGAGGTGGCCAACGGCCTGTCGTTTTACGAGTATACGTTTCTAGACGAATTGCCTCGCTTCTATGCCGAACTCGAACAGGAGCTGGCCGCTGAGGGCGTGCCAATCAATGGCGGTATTCCCTCGTTCCTGCGAATGGGAAGCTGGATCGGCGGCGACCGCGACGGTAACCCGTTTGTGAGCGAGGCGGCTCTGCGCGCCACGCTGCGCGCGCAGAGCCGTCGCGCCATCACGCATTACCTGGACGAATTGCGGCTGCTCGGCGCCGAGCTGTCGCTCGACGACCGGCTCGTCGGCGTTTCGCAATCGCTGCGCACGCTCGCGGACGCCTCGCCCGATCGATCGACGAACCGGGAACACGAGCCCTATCGCCGCGCGATCACCGGCGTTCACGCGCGGGTCGGGGCAACCTCGGAGGCGCTCGATCGGATGGAGCCGCTGCGAGGTCCGGTGAACGACCTAGCGCCCTATCGCGACAGCAGCGAGCTGGCAGCCGACCTTGCGGTGATCGGCAAGTCGCTGACCGCAAACGGTTCGGCGCCGCTGGCCGACGCGCGGCTGCGCCGGCTGCGCCGAGCCGTCGATGTTTTCGGCTTCCATCTGGCAGCGCTCGACCTCCGGCAGAATTCCGACGTGCACGAGCGGGTGATTGCCGAGCTGTTCGCCTGCGCCCAGCCGGGCCTCGCTTACGTTGCGCTCGACGAATCCGAACGCATCCGCCTGCTGCTCAATGAACTCGGCACCGCGCGGCCGCTGGCTTCGCCGTATCAGCACTATTCGGAGGAGACCGAAGGGGAGCTGGCGATCCTGCGCGCGACGGCCGAGGCGCATCGCTGTTACGGCCGCGAAGCGGTGCCGCACTATGTAATCTCGAAAACGACCGGCATTTCCGACATTCTCGAGACCGCCGTTCTGCTGAAGGAAGTCGGGCTGCTGCGGCCGCGCGAAGGTGCGCTCGACGTGGATGTCGTGCCGCTGTTCGAAACCATCGAGGACTTGCGCAATTGTGGTCCGATCATGGACAAGCTTCTCGGCATTTTCGAGTACGCGCGTCTCATCGAAAACCGCGGTCGGGTGCACGAAGTGATGCTCGGTTACTCCGACAGCAACAAGGATGGCGGTTTTCTGACCTCCGGCTGGGAGCTGTACCGGGCTGAGATCGCACTGGTCGAGGTGTTCCGGCGTTATGACGTGAAGCTGCGCCTGTTCCACGGCCGCGGCGGCTCGGTCGGGCGGGGCGGCGGGCCGAGCTACCAGGCAGTTCTGGCGCAGCCGCCCGGTGCGGTGCAGGGTGCGATCCGCATCACCGAGCAAGGCGAGGTTATCGCCAGCAAGTACTCCAACCCCGAACTCGGTCGACGCAATCTTGAAATTCTTGCCGCCGCGACCCTCGAAGCGACACTGCTGCATTCTGAATCGACCGCTACGCCGGCGGAGTGGCTCGCCGCAATGGAGTTCCTATCAGGCGAGGCATACCGCGCCTATCGCGATCTCGTCTACGAGACCGACGGGTTCGAGATGTTCTTCCGCGAGTCGACCGTTATCAGCGAGATCGCCAACCTCAACATCGGCAGCCGGCCGTCTTCGCGCAAATCGTCGGCGCGAATCGAGGATTTGCGCGCGATACCGTGGGTGTTCAGCTGGGCGCAATGCCGGCTGATGCTGCCCGCTTGGTACGGCTTCGGCACTGCGGTCGATACCTGGGTGACGAGCCACCCGGCGGAGGGCATGGCGCTGCTGCAAGCGATGTACCGCGATTGGCCCTTCTTCCGCATGCTGCTGTCGAACATGGACATGGTTTTGGCCAAGAGCGATATCGCAATCGCGTCGCGCTACGCCGAACTGGTTTCCGACGTCGAGCTGCGCCAGCGCATCTTTTCCCGCCTGCGCGCGGAATGGCAGAGCGTCGTCAGCGCGCTCTTAACGATCATGGAGCAGAACAGCCTGTTGGAAAGCAACCCGCTGCTGGCTCGCTCAATCCGCCACCGTTTCCCCTATCTCGACCCGCTTAACCACATGCAGGTCGAGCTGCTGAAACGCTATCGCGGCGGAGATGACAGCGAGGCCGTCGTGACCGGCATCCATCTGACAATCAACGGCATCGCTGCCGGATTGCGCAACAGCGGATGAATTCTTAATCACCTGCCGCCATAAACGGCGCGTCGCGGCGCTCGGAAAAGCGGGTTTGCGCCCTCTTGATGTCGGCCAGTGTCGGCAGACTGATTTCGTTTCCGAGGCGCTGAATCGCATGCGCCGCCGCGGCGCGGGCGAAGCGGAAATGTTCCTCCCATGCGGCCGACGGACGCGTCAGGTACGAATAGACATAGGCGCCGTGAAAAATGTCGCCAGCGCCGTTGGTGTCGATGATTCGCTCTTCCGGCACGTCGAGCGCTGGCATCAGCCGGTCGGTTCCCTCATCCTCATAATAGAGCAGGCCGCGCGAACCCATCGTCACGCCGCCGATCTGGCAGCCGCGCGAGCGCAAATATTGTAACATTTCGGCCGGCGAGAGGTGCATCTGCTCGCACAGCCGCTCGGCGACCACCGCGACGTCGATGAATCCGAGCAGGTCATGCGTGTTGGACCGCAGCCCGCCACCGTCGAGCGAGGTCAGAACCCCGGCATCGCGGCAGGCGTTGGCATATGCGATTGCCGCGTCGGTCTGATGCCCGTCGACGTGCAGCACCCGGCAGCCGGTCAGGTTGAGCGGCGGAAACGGGTGCTTGTAGTCGTCATCGCGGCAGCGGACGATGGCGCGCTGACCGCCCTTCGGCATCACAAATGACAGCGAGGATCCCGCCACCTTGCGGTGGTGCAGCGACACGCCGTATTTCGCGGCCATGTCGATGAACATGCGCCCGAGCCAGTCATCCGCCACCGAGGCCAGCAAATCTGGCTTCAAGCCAAGCTTGGCGCAGCAGAATGCGGCCGTCACCGCGTTGCCGCCGAACGAGACGGCATAGTCGCGGGCCACCGCCTTCTCGTCGCCGGTCGGCAGCGCATCCGCGATAAAGGTGATGTCGATATAGGCTTGGCCGATGAACAGAGCTTCCATCATGTTCGGCGCCTAGTCGTTGAAATGAATCACGTCGCGCACGAGCGGATAGACTTCGTTCGTCCAACGGCGCCCGCTGAACACGCCGTAGTGGCCGACCGCATTCTGCACCCGATGCGTTTTCTTGAAGGGCGGGAGCGCGCTGCACAATTCCTGTGCGGCGACGGTCTGGCCGACGGCGCAGATATCGTCACGCTCGCCCTCGATGGTCACAAGGGCGGTTCGGGTGATCGCCCGCGGCTCGACCCGGCGCCCGCGCCACATCAGCTTGCCGCGCGGCAAGGCGTGCCGCTGAAATATCGAATGCACCGTTTGCAGATAGAACTCCGCCGGCATGTCCATGACGGCGAAATATTCAGCGTAAAAGTTTTGGATGGCAGCGGCCTTCGCGGCTTCCCCCCGCGACAGGTGCTGATGAAGCTGGCGCCAGGCTTTGGCGTGCCGATCAAGGTTGAGGCTCATAAAAGCGCATAACTGCAAAAATCCGGGATAGACGTGCCGCCCGGCGCCAGTGAACCGCGCCGGCACGTAACTGATCGTGTTGAGGGCAAACCACTGAATTGTCCGACTGGTGGCGAAGCGGTTGACCGCAGTCGGGTTGATCCTCGTATCGATCGGGCCGGCCATCAGCGTCAGGCTGGCCGGCACGGCGGGATTTCCGGACTCCGCCATGATTGCTGCCGCGGCAAGCGCCGCAACCGCCGGCTGGCAAATGGCAACGACGTGGCCACCCGGCCCGACATGCTCGATAAAACGGATCACATGGTCGATAAAATCCTCCAGATCGAACCATCCACATGACGGCGGAATATCGCGCGCGTCGCGCCAATCGGTAATGTAGACATCGTGTTCGGGTAGCATCGTCTGCACGGTGCCGCGCAACAGCGTCGCGAAGTGTCCCGAAAGCGGCGCCACGAGCAGCACACGCGGCTGCGCGGCGGTGACATCTTTGGCGAAATGCACCAAGCGTCCAAACGCCGTTTCGATCGCGATCTCCTCGCGCACCTCGACCTCGCGGTTGCCGACCGCCACCCGGGAGATGCCGAATTCCGGTCTTGTGTGCGTCAATCTGGCCTGCGCCAGCAGGGAAGCAGCCGCGGGCCAGCTTGGCGGCCAACTCTCGCCGCGCAGGCCGAACCACGGTTGCGAGAGGTGATAGGCTGCTTCCTCGGCGAAACGCCGCAACGGCGTCGCCACCAACTCGAACGCCTCATAGGCCTGGTAGATCATCCGGCAGCCGCCCCTCCTGCGTTTCCTGCGCGGGCACGTGGGACGCTTGCAAAATGCGCACCATGAAACGCGGCGCTGGCATACGGCTTGCGTCATTCGGGCATAGGGCGGGACGGAGGCGTTGATGGCGCGAGCAACCTTGACGATCACTAGCAAGAATTATTCGTCCTGGTCGTTACGCGGGTGGCTGCTAGCGCGCTTCGCCGGGCTCGCTTTCGACGAGCGCGTCGTTCCGGCCGATGACCCCGCCGTCAGGGCCGAGCTGTTGCTGCTGTCTTCCTCAATTCTGGTGCCGTGCCTTGAGCATGACGGCATCACCGTCTGGGACACTCTGGCGATCGGCGAATACTTGAACGACATCAGACCGGAAGCCCGCCTGCTTCCAGCCGACTTGGCGACGCGCACACGGTGCCGCTCAATCTGCGGCGAGATGCATTCGGGTTTCACCGCGCTGCGTTCTTCGCTACCGATGAACCTCAAAGCGCATTTCCCCGGCTTCAAGATCTGGTCGCGGGCGGTTGCCGACATCGATCGCATCGCGATGATCTGGAGCGAATGCCTGTCGACGCATGGCGGCCCGTTCCTGTTTGGTGAGCGCTCGATGGCCGACGCCATGTACGCGCCTGTCGTCACCCGCTTCCGGACCTATGATGTGGCTCTCGATCGCCAATGCGCCGGGTATTGCGAACATATTATGGCCATGCCGGAAATGAGCGAGTGGCTCGCAGCGGCCCTGCGCGAACCGGACGATATCGAGGAATTCGAGGTCGAGTTCTGAAGCCGCAATGAGACGCGTTTGCGAGCGAGGGCCGAGGGGAGCTGGACTACGTTGCCCCTTGATCGGCGTATGACGTGCCGTTGCCATCGATCGTAATCGGGATTTATCTCATGAATTCGGCTGCTCCCCTCAAGACGAAAGCTCTGTCTTTTGGGGACAGACGGCGGGATTTGGCCGGGGATAGCAAATGACCGGAATTCGGCGCACTCCCGCCGGAGCCGGCGCGAGAGGCAGTCGTCGCAAGGTGCCCTGAGCTGCCATTGCTGCTGCGTCGAGAACGGCGAAATCGGCCGAGAGGACCCTTTCAGAGTTCGGCTATTCAGCTTGTGCTGCGGCGCCGAAAAGCCGGTGTTATGGCAGGCGTGGAACTCTAGGAGTGTTACTGGTACCAGCTGGATTCAGGATTGCGCGCCGGCTTGACGACCCGGCCGCGGGTTGGGACAAACTGCGTATGATCCGGGGCCGCGATCCGCAATATCTGCCGCCGATTCTCGCAAATAAGGATCACGCTGCCGCGTCGGTGTTCGAGCCGGCCAATTTGCTGCGCGAGGCGCGGCGGCAAAAAGGCCTGCTGCCGGCCGCTGTGCCGGAAATCTGTGTGCTCGACCCCGATGGTGACATCGTGCGCGCCTTGCGCCGCGCCGGCCGGGCGACAGTATCTCCGGGTTGGGCCTGCTATCACACCGACCTCTATGAGTTCGAGCACGCGGCGATGCGCTTCGGCATCATAGGCTGCGCGGTCGGCGCCGCGTTCGCCGTGCTGATCGCCGAGGAGCTGTTCGCGTCCGGGTGCCGGTTTCTCGTCAGCATGACCTCGGCCGGCCAGATCGCGGCGCTCGGCAAACCGCCCTATTTCGTCGTGATCGACCGCGCGCTGCGCGACGAGGGCGCCAGCTATCATTACCTGCCGCCCAGCGATTTCGCCGACGCCTCACCGGAACTCGTGGCCGACGCGATGGAGGCTCTGCGCGACGCCGGCGCGCCGGTCTACCGGGGCGCGACCTGGACGACCGACGCGCCGTTCCGGGAAACCGCCGCGGCGATCGAGACAGCCCGGGGGCGCGACATCCTGGCGGTCGAAATGGAGGCTGCGGCGCTCTATGCCTTCGCCCGGGCCCGGGCGAAGGCGGTTCTCTGTCTGGCGCACGTCACCAATCAGATGGCGGTGACCAGCGGGGATTTTGAAAAGGGCGAGGCCGACGGCGCCGAAGCATCGTTGAAGGTTGTCGGCGCCATCGCGCGCGCCTGGAGCCAGCGCTGGATTGGCGGGCCGTGACGATTCCAGAGCGATCGGGTCCAGAGCGATCGGGCCCAGAGCGATCGGCCCGAGATCGGTCGGGAAGCTGCGCGATCGCGATCATGGCCAAGGCACCGCGCCAGGGTGAGGTGAAGACCCGGCTGGTGCCGCCGCTGACCGCCGCCGAAGCGACGGAGCTGAGCGCCGCCTTCATCCGGGACACCGCCGAAAACATACTCGCGGCGGCTAAAAGCGCGGCTATCGAAGGATACGTCGCCTACTCTCCGCCGGGTTCGGCGGCGGCATTCGCGGGGGTTGTGCCGGCGGGGCTCGGGCTGCTGCCGCCGCGCCGCATCGGCCTCGGCGCGAGCCTCTTCGACGCTGCCTCGGACCTGCTCGCCGGCGGATATGGCGCAGCATGCCTGGTCGATGCAGACAGCCCGACACTGCCGACTTCGTTGCTCGTCGGGGCTGCCCGGGCGCTTGCTTTGCCGGGCGACCGCGTCGTTGTCGGAGGCGCCGAAGATGGCGGCTACTACCTGATCGGCCTTAAGCGCGCGCATCGCCGGCTGTTCGAGGACATCGCGTGGAGCACCGATCGGGTGCTCCGGCAAACCCTGGACCGCGCCGCCGAAATCGGGCTCAGCGTCCACGCGCTGCCGGTTTGGTACGATGTCGACGATGTCGCATCGCTGCGCCGCCTGTTCGCCGATCTCGCCGCGCCCGACCGCGACCGGCATATCCGGCGCCGCATACTTCGGCGCTGCTGCAGCAAATCGCCCATCGCCTGTGAGCCGGCGACGCATTCATCGCCTTGTACGGCTGCGGCGGTCGGCCTGCTCGCGCTGACCGGAGCCGGGCTTTATGCCCAGCGGGAGCACGGCATCGAGGCATTCGTCGCGGTCGCGCTGGCGCAGGGCGGGGTTTACGCGCTGGCGACCTGGCTGGTGTGGCGCGGCGTGGGGTCGCGCGATGCGGCGGCGCTGATTATCGGCATCGCTGTCGCGATGCGCGTCGTAGTTTTGCTCGCCCCGCCCTATCTGTCGAGCGACATTTACCGCTACGTCTGGGACGGGCGGATGATCGCCGCCGGCATCAACCCCTATAAATACGTCCCGAACGATCCGCGCCTCGGAGCGCTGCGAGATCAGGAGATCTTCCCCGAAATCAATCGCCGCGACTACGCACGCACGATCTACCCGCCCGCGGCGCAAGCAATTTTTTTCCTCGTGACGCGGGTCGGCGAGAGCCTGATTGTGATGAAGTTCGCGATGGTCGGGTTCGAGGCGATCGCGGTCGCGCTGATGCTGCGCCTGCTCGCGGCGGCGGAAAGACCGGCTTCGTGGATCGCGGTTTATCTCTGGCACCCGCTGCCATTGTGGGAATTCGCCGGCAGCGGGCACATCGACGCAGCGATGATCGCCCTTGTCACGCTCGCCTTGTGGAGCCGCCGGCTGTGGCTGACCGGGCTCGCGCTGGCCGGCGGCGTCCTGGTCAAATTCTATCCCGGCCTGTTGCTGCCAGCGTTGTGGAGGCGCTGGGACTGGCTCATGACGATGGTGTTCTGCATGGCCTTGGTCTCGGCTTATGTTCCTTTTGCTGGGGCCGGCTGGCATGTTTTGGGGTTCCTGCCGAGCTATGCCAGCGAGGAAGGATTTACCGGCGGCGCCGGCTTCTATTGGTGGAACCTCGCGAGATCGGTTGTGCCGCTGGGTGGCGTCTCGAACCTGCCGTACATCTTCTTTGCTACGTGTCTGCTCGCCGCGCTCGCCGGTTGGGTCGCCTTCCGGAGGCGCCGCCCCGGTTCGGACATAAACGGTGCGGCGCTGCTCGCAGCGGCATTTACGGTACTGCTGACGCCGCATTATCCGTGGTATTTTTCGTGGCTCGTCGTTTTCGCCTGTCTCGTTGCATCGCGGGCGCTGGTGTGGTTGACGGCGGCGAGCTTTCTGCTCTATCTGGTTCCGGTCTGGCCGGAGGTGATCTGGAACCGGCACCGGTTTCTTGTCGAGTCCGCCGTCTATATGCCGTTTCTGATCCTGGCCGTCGGCGAATTGTGGCGGTGCCGCCGCCGGGAGCTGGCGTCCGATGACAAGCACAAGGCCCGCTGAACCGTCCGATACGCGCCGCTACTTCGATCATATCGGCGCGACGCGCGGCCCGTTGGCCGAGGCCGAGCCGGTCTGTCTTTATCTTGAAACGACAAATCGCTGCAACCTCTTGTGCACGACGTGTCCGCGTACGTTCGAGGCGCTTGAACCTCCCGGCGATATGAGCTGGGAGTTGTTCACGGCGATCGTCGACCAGTTTCCGGACATCGCGCGCGTCGTGCTGCATGGCGTCGGCGAGCCTATGATGGTGGCCGCGCTGCCGCGCATGATCCGCTATCTGAAGGATCGCGGGACCTACGTCCTGTTCAACACCAACGGCACGCTGCTGACCGAGCGCAAGGGGTGCGAGCTGATCGACAGCGGGCTCGACGAACTGCGCGTCTCGCTCGATGCCGCCGAGCCGGTTGCGTTCAAGGCGGTGCGCGGACGCGACATGTTCGCCCGCATCGTCCGCCGGGTCCGCGCTTTTCGCGCGACGCAGCGCAAACTCGGGACGGAGACGCCGCGCGTGTCGCTGTGGCTGACCGGGCTGAAGGAGACGGTCGACCAGCTCGGCGATTTCGTGCGTCTCGCGCACGACATGGAAGTGCGCGAGGTGTATCTGCAGCGCCTTGTCTATTTTCCCGAAGGTCAAGGTATGGCACGCCGCGGACCAGGCCTTGTTCGCCGGCCGCGACGACGCGGAGGGGGCGCTGATCCGCGAGGCCGAGGACCTTGCCCGGCGGCTCGGTATCGCGTTCAATGCCTCGGGCGCGACCGACCCGGCGGCCAGCCTCAAGCCCGGCGAGACGGCGCAGCCCTGGTCGCTGTGCCGCCGACCGTGGACCCTGATGTACATCACCGCGCATGGAAGGGCGCTGCCGTGCTGCATCGCGCCGTTTTCGATGCGCGGCTATGACGCCTTCACCCTCGGCGACGCGACAACGCACACGCTGCGCGAAATCTGGAACGGCACGCGCTATCGCGAATTTCGCGCGGCGCTGCTGGGCGACCGTCCGTCCGCCGCTTGCACCGGCTGCGGTCTGCGCTGGAGCCTCTGATGCCCGGGTCGCGGCCGCGTGTCGCGGCCGTTATCCCGACCCTCAACGAACAGGAAGCGATTTCCGGCGTCGTCGCGCGCGATTCCTGACACCGTCGTCGATTGGGTCATCATCGTCGATAGCGGCAGCAGCGACGGCACCGTCGCGCGCGCCCGCGCTGCCGGCGCCAGCGTCATCCACGAGCGGCGCCGCGGATACGGACGCGCCTGCCAAGCTGGCGCCGACGCTGCCGCTGACTGCGAGATCCTCGTGTTTCTTGACGGCGACGGCAGCGACTGCCCGGAAGTAATCCCGCAACTCGTGGCGCCGGTCGCCGAGAGTCGCGCGGACTTTGTGATCGGCTCGCGCACACGCGGGCCGCGCGAACGAGGCAGCATGACCGCCCACCAGCTGTTCGCCGGACGCGCGATCGGCGCCGCGCTCGGTCTGCTTTATGGAGTCCGCTATACCGATATGGGGCCGATGCGGGCGATTCGCCGTGACGTGCTGCTCGGCCTCGGCATGCGCGAGATGACCTATGGCTGGAACCTCGAAATGCAGATGCGCGCGGCGCGGGCCGGCCTTCGCGTTCTCGAGCTGCCGGTGCCGCATCGACGCCGCTCCGGTGGGGTATCGAAGGTGTCGGGCAACCTCGCCGGCACCGTTAGGGCGAGCTGGCGCATCCTGCTAACCTTCGCGCGTGTCGCTGTTGAAGCGCGGCGTATCCCGCAAGCCGCGTCGCCGGCGCGGAGGTGACAAATAAATGAACCCCGATCCCGCCACCGACGTCATCGCGTTCCTGACCAAGCCGGCGTGGTACACGGCGGTGTTCTGGATTCTGCTGATCGCGAGCGCTGCGATCGCTGTTTACGTTGCCGCTCGGATCCCCGAGCAGCGCAGCGGCCGCCACGCAGCGCGATGGGTCTTCCGGTTTCTGATCGGCGCGATGTGGTGGCAGCAGACCCTGTGGAAGCTGCCGCCATACTATACCGACAAGCCCGACGAGCCGTTCGGCACGACCGGCCTCGCGGTCTGGATGAAGATAATGGGGCAGCACGCATCGATCCCGCTGCAGGCTGATTTCGTCAATCACATCGTCCTGCCGAATTTCTACCTGTTCGCGCCGATGGTTTATGCGGCGGAACTGCTGACGGCGCTGTCGCTGATGCTGGGAGCCTTTGTCGGGCTGTTCGGCATTATCGGCGCGGTGCAGATCGTGAACCTGTGGCTCGGGCTCTACAGCGCACCGAACGAATGGCCGTGGACCTATTTTTTCCTGATCGTGCTTCAGCTCATTTTTGCGTTCGACCATTACGGCCGCAGCCTCGGCATCGATGCGCTTCTCGCCGTGCGGCCGAGCCGCAACCGGCTGCTCAGATGGGTGGCCTGAGACAGTGCAAAGGCCTCAGCTTCTCATCTGGTCTTGGAGACTCTCGATGACCCGCTCGGGCACATCCTGAGGTGTGTTGGTCAACCCAAAGGTCCGGTTGCGGCGCGTCTCCCCATTCCCCGTGCGTCCCGGCGTGGTCGATTGACTGAACCGACACCGGCCATTCCGCACGGTCAGCGGGTACGGGTCTTCGTGTCACACGGAGGTCGAGTTCGGTATATTCGCCGGCAGAAAATAGGGGTACGGCAGAAGCCCCTTGGTTTTCGAGCGAGACACATTGCGGTCCTCGATCTTCTTACCAACAGCGTTCCGCAAAATGTTGTAATATTTCGTGCACACCGTGGCGGCCTTGGGGTCATCCAATGTCGCGGAATAATCCAGAAGCTCGTCATAATGATAGCGCGCCAACGCGTATGTTGTGGATACCTGCGCTTGCGTATTGGACAGCGGAGCCAGCGTCTCCAACAGATCTTTTTCGGTTGTTCCCCCGCTGCTAGGGAAATCGGGCGGCGGTGCCTTATAGGTAGCTCCCGGATAATTCGGTATGAACGACGCGTATTCGACTTGTGGGAAATTTACCGCTGCGTGCTGCGCCGATGCGGTCCATAGCAGTTTATGAACGATCGGGATCAGCTCTTCGATCGTGTCGATCGACGGCTTGAATCCTGGCACCTGATAGTGCCCACCGTCACTTCCACCGAGTTCGCCGGCCCAGCCCTGCAACTCGTAATCACCAGTGACGTCGCTGTCCGAGAGGTAATACAGTCCGATATATTCTCTAGCGTAGTCGCCCAGCAGTTTCCAGATCTCGCGGCCATCGTCACGATAGGGGAAATAAACTGGCAAGTCGTGCAAACCGCGGGAGTCGATTTCGTTAAGAAAATCGAGTTGATCGAAACTCCAGTTTTCATACCTGTTCCGAATCAACTCCAGCGATCCATCCAGTCCGGGTGCGAGCAATTGGTTGATGAGGCCGGTGGGACCGGGCTTGAGCAAAGTAAGCGAGCCGATCGCGTTGATCACCAGAAGGGCCGAGAAGTGCCGGCTCAACAATACATTCAACGGATGCTGCACGGCGAGTTGCCGCCGGGTCGTTAGTACGAACGCCTCCTCGATCAAATGCGTCTGACCGAGGTGATTGACCGCCTGATTGTAACTTAGATCGGCTGCCTGAACGCAAATTTTCGCCAGCAACCAGTTATTGGCCTGTCCCGGTTTCCCGGCATCGGCGGCGAGCATGACCGGAAACAAATCTGCGGTCGCTGCGCCCTGGTCTAATTGAACAGCGACCAGATGCAATCCTGGAAAATCGTCGGTGCGCACATAGAGCGCAATGGGCGCCTGAATCTTCATACCCTTTTGCCAGCCCGGCGCATTCTGATCGCCGGTGACCGCGCCGAGCTCTCTATAATCGGCGACAAACAACCGGTTGTCAGATATTGCCTTTTCAAAGGAGATCGGCGGACAGAAAAAGGGCTCAAGCGCCGCATCTCCGATTTTCGAGGAGAGTTTCTTGCGCAGCTCCGCCCAGTCCGCTCCCGCGCTACCGCCCGCGGTCACCCGCTGAATGATCATCGGGTTCAACCCGCCCAGCCGCTGAGACGCGAAGACCCGGTCGGCTTGCCATTGTTGGACAATGTCCGGGATCGGAAAAATCGTGAAAACGCCCGCAAAGGAAGCGAGGCTAGGAAGCGGTCCCGGCGGTGCGGCGAGCGGTGATTGACTGAAGATCGCCTTCAACGAGTCCCACGTTGGTGCGACGGCCGCCAAGGGCGCCAACTTCGCGATCGCCGCCGCCGCCTCATTCGCCGTAATCGTTTTGGCGCTAAGGTTCCGGAGGATTTGCCAGACCGTGAGGTCCGCCAGGATTGCGGCCTGATTCTCCAGTTGTCCGACAGCCCAGTTCGACGCAAACGGGCGCTCTTTCAGAAGTAGTGCAAACTCGACGCTTGCGGCCTCATCAGTCCCCATCGGCATCGGTAGCTTATTCTCGGGGTCGTATTTATAGACGAGTTGAGCGGCTATTAGTTGCGCTTTTCGCTCTAATTGCTCCCCGCTTCCATCTTTCTGGGGGAGCGAAATCTTCCATAAGCTGGAATCTTGTGATGCCGGAGGGGTGGCCATGGCAGTCTCCTAAACTCTGACGCGACTTCGCATACAATCCGTATATGCGCGCACATGCGCCCGCGCGTATACGCCCCATAAGCGGGCACCTGTCACACGCGTCATGACAGCGGAAACCAGCCGTGCCTGTCGGCATACGATCTTCCGGCTAAAGCGCCCGCGTTCCTCTCGCTCGCGTTCAGATCGAGGCACGCCGGCTTCGAGTCCTCCAGCCCGTCTCGCGGCCCTACGAGCGCGGCGGCATGCTGGTCACCACCCACTGCGCCTTCGGCGAGTGAGGCGGCCTCTGAGCGAGGATCCCATCTCAAGCCACCTGCCGTGGCCGCCCGCTGCCGGCCGAACCCGCCGGCGAGTACGATACCCTCGCCGCTCTTACACCACGGCCCGGGAGTACGTCATGCCAAGCTGACGAGTGCCTATGAGTGAAAGTCTCATCCGGCCAAAGCCGTAGCGGGCAGGCCGGGACCGAGTTCTTGCGGGCGTCGTGGTAACGCGGGGTCCGAAGTGTAGACAGGGGCCATGCGGGGTGCGGGATTGAGCCTCGAAAGGTGGAAGATCGCGGAGGCCGAGTGGGTTCCCGTTCACGAAGGCAGCACGTGCGCCGTCGCTACGCGAGATGGCGTCGCTTCGCCGGGGTCGAAGGCCGGATCACGCATGGAAAGCATTCGTCGGAACATGAGAGGCCCGACCGGGTCCGCCGGAATGGTCGCCGGCGGGGGAGGGCGGCGAGGCGCTGCCGGAGCCGCCATCCGAGCTGAGGTCGGGAGTCGGACTGGTTCATAGTACTGATGACGCCGTCGAAGGACACGAGACGCGCCGAGGGAAGGGGCCAGCCCGGAAGGAACCCAGGCGAGGGGAACAGGGTCCGGACACAGAGCCGGGTCGTCCTGCCGGCCAATCTCGCACGGGTGAACGCGGCGGCCCGAGCGGCCGTCCAGACCCGCTTCACCGCCCTGCTGCATCATATCGACATCGCGGCGCTCGAACGAGCGTTTCGGCGCCAGCGGCGGCAGGCAAGCGCGGGAATCGATGGGATGACGGTGGCGGTATACGCGCAAGACTTGGAGCGCAATCTCCGTGATCTGTGCGCGCGCATCCACACCGGGCGCTACCGGCCGCGGCCGGTGCGACGCGTCTACATCCCCAAAGCCGATGGCGGACAGCGCCCGCTCGGCGTGCCGACGCTGGAGGACAAGATCGTCCAAGGCGCGGTCGCCGAGGTACTGAGCGCCATCTATGAAGTCGATTTCCTCGGGTTCAGCTACGGCTTCCGGCCGGGACGGAACCCGCACCAGGCTCTAGCAGCGGTCCACACCGCGATCATGAGCCAGCGCGTGAACTGGGTGCTCGATGCCGACATCCGCAGCTTCTTTGACTCGGTTGACCACGAGTGGCTGCTGCGGATGGTGGCGCACAGGATCGCCGACCCTCGAATCCTGCGGCTTATCCGCCAATGGCTCGAAGCCGGCATTCTGGAGAGCGATGAGTGGTACGAGACCGACAAGGGAACGCCGCAAGGGGCGGGCATCAGCCCGCTCCTGGCCAACATCTTCCTGCATTACGTGCTCGACCTCTGGGTCCATCAATGGCGCCGCCGATATGCTCGCGGTCGGGTCTCGATCGTGCGCTATGCCGACGACTTCGTGATGGGCTTCGAGAGCGCGGTTGATGCGCGGCGGATGATGGTCGATCTCAAGCAGCGGCTGGCCAAGTTCGGCCTGTCGTTGCATGAGGACAAGACACGGCTGATCGCGTTCGGCCGGCTTCCGGCCCTGGCGCGACAGCAGCGTGGCGAGCGACGTCCGGAAACCTTCGCCTTTCTCGGCTTCACCCATTATTGCGGGTGGACCAGGGACGGCCGGTTCATCGTCAAGCACAAGACGCAGAGCCAGCGCCTGACGCGCAAGCTGACGGCACTGCGCCGGGAGGCGTGGCGGTTGATGCATGCCCCGCTGGCCGAGCAGCACCGCTGGTATTCCAGCATCCTGCGCGGCCATTACGGCTACTTCGGCATGCCGCACAACTGGCGCGCCCTCAACGGGTTCCGGCAGGAAGTTCGGCGCATCTGGTTCAACTGCCTCCGGCGGCGAAGCCAGAAGACCCGACGCATGGGCTGGGACTGGTTCGAGGCTCTGACCGCGTGCTTGCCCTTGCCTCAAGCTCGGATCACCCATCCCTGGACACCGAGCGCGGCGCGATGCGGGTGACTTCCGGGAAGAGCCGGGTGCGGGAAAGCCGCCTGCCCGGATCTGTGAGGGCGAAGCCGAATGGCTTAGCTACTCGACCACGATCCTTTGTTGGCAGCAAAGTGCTGTGCATTGCTGCACGTATCCACAGGCCGCCTTCTTGCAGCGAGGCGTTACAGCCCCAGCACCTCTTTCATCCCGTAGAGGCCGGGTGGCTTGTCGGTGACCCACAGCGCGGCGCGTACCGCGCCTTTCGCATAGATGCCGCGATTGGTGGCGCGATGCGTCAGTTCGAGCTGTTCACCCAGCCCGGCGAAAATCACGTGATGCTCGCCGGTATTGTCGCCGCCGCGCAGCGCCGCGAAGCCGATCGCGCCGGCCGGACGCGGCCCGGTGATGCCGTCGCGCCCGCGCACCGCGACATTGCCGAAATCGGCGCCGCGCGCCATCGCAGCGGCCCGACCGAGCGCCAGCGCGGTGCCGGACGGGGCATCGACCTTGTGCCGGTGGTGCATCTCCATGATTTCGATGTCCCAATCCGGGCCGAGCCGGGCCGCGACCTGTTCGACAAGCCCCAGCAGCAGGTTGATCCCGAGACTGGTATTGGCCGCCCAGACGATCGGTATCGCGCTTGCGGCGCTGCGCACCGCCTCCTCTTCGGCGCCGTGCAATCCGGTCGTGCCGATCACCAGCGGCTTCCCCAATCGCGCCGCGAGCGCAGCGTGCTCGGCGGTGGCGGCCGGGGTCGTGAACTCGATCGCGACATCGACGCCGCGCAGCAGCACCTCGGCGTCGTCGCGGGCCACGATACCGAGCCGGGAGATGCCAGCCAGTTCGCCGAGGTCTTGGCCCAGAGCCGCGCTGCCGGGACGGGTGACCCCACCGACCAGCGCGCAACCGTGGGTCGCGGCGATGTCGGTTATCAGCATCCGGCCGACCCGCCCGGCAACGCCGATGACTCCGATCCTGACCTCCGCCATCCCGCCGCTTCCCTCCCCCAGATTACGCGTTTGCCGCTTCCGCCTGGCGGCGCAGCGCCGCCAGCGTGGTGCGCGTCGTGATCACTTCCGGGTCCATACGCAATTCGATAATGGCGCCGCGGCGCGCCTTGAGCGCCATCTCAAAAGCCAGGGCGAATTCCTCGGTGCGGGTGACGACCGCCCCAAACGCGCCGTAAGCGTCGGCCAACGCGGCGAAGTCCGGGTTCTTGAGCGCGGTGCCGACGACCCGGCCGGGAAAGCGCCGCTCCTGGTGCATGCGGATCGTGCCGTACATCGCGTTGTTGAACAGGAGGATGATCGGCCCGGTCCCCTCGGCCAACGCGGTCGCCATTTCCTGCCCCGTCATCATGAAACCGCCGTCGCCGCAAAACCCGACCACAATCCGTTCCGGATGGACCAGCTTGGCCGCGACCGCCGCCGGCACGCCGTAACCCATCGCGCCGCTGGTCGGGCCGAGCTGCCGCCCGGGGCGGCGATATTGCAGAAACCGGTTCGGCCAGCCGCTGAAATTGCCGGCGTCCGAGGTGACGATCGCGTCGTCCGGCAGGTTCTCGCGAAGCCACACCATGATCTGCCCGAGATCGAGCGCCGGCAAAGGTTGTCCGGGCAACAGGCTCGGCGTCAGCCCGGCTTCGTATTCTGCGCGGGCCGTTTCGCGCCAGCGGCCCCAGGGCGGCTTGGCAATCGGTTCGAGCGCGGCGATTGCGGCGACGAATTCGGGCATCCCGGACTGGATCGCCAGCGTCGGACGGAAAACGCGCCCCAATTCCTCGGCGGCAGGATGCACGTGGATCAGCGTCTTGCCCGGATCGGGGATATCCATCAGCGTGTAGGATTGCGACGTGATCTCGCCGATCCTGGCGCCGACCGCCAGCACCAGATCGGCCGCCTTCACGCGCGCGATCAGCGCCGGCGCAGCACCAGTGCCGAGATCGCCGACGAAGCACGGTAGCCGGTTGTCGACGATGTCCTGGCGGCGGAACGAGCAGCACACCGGCACATCGTTCGCCACCGCGAAACGGGCGATTTCGGCACGCCGCCGCATCGGTCCACCCGCCACCGCCCACCAGCATGACCGGGCGCACGGCGGCGGCAAGCAGACGGCGCAGCTCGGCGAGGTCGGCGGCGCCGGGATGTGCCCGTACCGGGCGATACGGGCCGACAACCGCCGCGGCGGCGCGCTCGCGCAGCATGTCCTCGGGCAGCGCCACGACCACCGGGCCGGGGCGGCCCGAGGTTGCAACCTGAAACGCCTGGTTCAGCAATTCGGGGACGCGCTCGGCCAAATCGATCTGCGTCACCCATTTGGCGAGCGGCGCGTACATTTTGCGGAAATCGACTTCCTGGAACGCCTCGCGGTCGATCTGGTGGCGCGCCACCTGGCCGACCAGCACGACCATCGGCGTCGAATCCTGGTGCGCGGTATGCACGCCGATCGACGCGTTGCACGCGCCCGGGCCGCGTGTCACGAGCAGCACGCCGGGCTTGCCGGTCAGCTTGCCGTAGGCCTCGGCCATGAAGGCGGCGCCGCCCTCCTGCCGGCAGGTCACAAGGCGAATTTCGGGCGCGTCGTAGAGTGCGTCGAGGACTTCGAGATAGCTCTCGCCGGCGACGCTGAACGCCATCTCGACGCCGTGCGCGCGCAACGACGCGACGACGAGTTGGCCGCCGCTGAGTTCAGGCAGGTTGGCCGCCATTCCTTCTCCCCGGTAGCTGCCGTCCGGCCCATTGTGGGCCGAGGCGGCAGCCTGACGAAAGAGGTTTCACGGGCGGGACCCTGTCATGCCGGGATTTCCGTGATCGCGCCGCCTTCGAGCCGGAAGATGCGGTCCTGCGGCACCGGGAGGCGCAGCGCCTCCTCGCGCTTCAGACCGGCATAGAGGCCGCGCAGGACCCGCGTGACGACGCCGTGGCAGACGGCGATGACCGGAGTATCTCCGAGTTCGGCGAGAAAGGCGGCGAGGCGCCCGGCGAAATCGTCATAGGTCTCGCCGTCGGGGCTGCGGAAATAATACTCCCAGCGTCCGTCCTCGCCGGCAAAGAGGTCCGGGGCGCGGTGCCTGATATCGCGCTTGTCGAGCCCGTCCCAGGAGCCAAGCGAAATCTCGCGCAGCCGCTCGTCGAAGCGGATCGGCCGGGGCTGGCCTCCACTGTCGCCGAGGCACTCGGCAATGATCTCGGCGGTGCGCCGCGCGCGGCCGAGCGGGCTGGCGATGATGTCGATCCCTTCCGCTTCGGGCAGAAGGCGCAGACGGCGCCCGATCGCCTCGGCCTGCGCGATCCCCTCCGGGGTCAGCGGCGAGTTCGAGCCAGCCCTGATAGCGGCGGGCGCGGTTCCACTCGGTCTCGCCGTGCCGCACCAGCAGCATCGTGCCGACCATTTCAGACGATTAACTTCCGGAAGAACACGCGGTCAAATCCATCCTGCGTGCCGCGCCCGGTCTCTTCATAGCCGAGCCGCGGATACATCAGGAGGTTCTCATGCATCTTCTGATGCGTGAACAGACGTATTTCGTTGTACCCGCGCCGCGCCGCCTCGCGTTCCGCAAACCCGATCAGCGCGCGGCCCATGCCTTTTCCGCGAATGCGCGGGTCCACGGCGACATTATCAAGAAGCAGATAATCGACATGCGGGATGAGTATCAAGACACCGGTTACATCGGTGCCGTCCAGCATCACCCAGGCCTCGTGCGCCAGAATATGCTTGCTGTAATCGTCCAGCATCGGCGCCGGCGGCTTGCCGATGCGGTCCCCATACGTGATGTATGCATCGTGAACAATTCGTTGGATTTCCGGCAGGTGGCCGATCGAGGCAGGTCTGATAATGGCGGCCACTATATGCCCCTGTTCGAATGCACAAACCTGTCGCACTCACCATTCCCCGCCGAGTGAAATAGTCTACGGTTCTCGGGGAAGTCCGCCATCAGGGCTGTTTCTTGCCCGGACCGCCGCCCATCTGGCCGAGAAACATCTCCTGCAATTTCTCGAAGCCCTGCATCCCGGCCGGCAGCCAAGTCTTCAGCATCGCCTCCGGGTCGAGCGCCTTGACCCCGGCGCGCATGCGCTCCTCGATTTCCTTGAGCAGGTGCTCCTGCATCCCCCGGACGTCCGGAAGCCCGAAAAAACCGCGCAATTCCTCGGGGGTGCAGTCGATATCGAGCTTGATCCTCATGATCTCTCCAGGGCCGGAAAATCGGGTCCGTTCACGGTGGCGGCGTAAAGACGAATTCGAGTTTCAGACCGTCCGGATCGGCGAAGAATACCGCGTAATAGCCGCGTCCCTCGTTGTACTGCGGGTAGTCGGCCGGCGCATCGAGCACGACGGCACCGATCGAGACGAGGTGACAGTGCATACGGTCGACATCGTCGCGGCTTTCAGCGGTCCACGCAACGTGGTGCAGCCCGGGCGAATACCGGTCATGCGTCCGTCCGGTGCCGTCTCCCCTGGCCCGCAACAGTCCGATCGAATGTTTGACCTGCGGCCCATCGAGCACCCAGTCGTAACCGCTATTGTCTTGTTTCCATAGACGGTAGCCGAGGAAGGTGAGCACGGCGTCGTAGAACGCGAACGACGCAGCCGGGTCCCGCGCCGTCAGATCGAGGTGGTGGACGACTCCGCGCATCCGACCTCCTTACCCGTTCGACAATCCCATCTGGTCAAGCACCGCGGCGCCAAGCAGTCCATGCGGGTTGCACAGTGTCTCCGGCAGGTCGAGATGGCTGTAATGTTCGCCGACGATCAGCTCGGCCATCTTTCCGGCATCGCGCAAAGCGGCGGCGAAGTCGCGCGCCTGACGCTGGAATTCGGGGGTCTCATCGGTCCCGTAGGCGACAATGACCGGCGCGCGCAGCCGTGCGATGTGCCGCGCCGGGCTGAGCTTTTCGACCATCTCGTCGGTGAAGCTCACATACGACGAGCGGTGCGACAGCCGCACCGGCGCGAGGTCGTACATGCCGCTGCCGCACAGCCCGCCCTTGACGATATCGGGCGGCAAGCCGTGATCGCGTTGCCAATCGGTGGTCAGCGCCACCGCTGCGAGGTGAGCCCCCGATGAATGCCCGCCGATATGGATCCGATCCGGGTCGCCGCCGAAGCTCGCCGCGTTTTTGTAGGCCCAGGCGATTGCGCGGCAGACCTGCCCGGCCATCGGAAACAGACTGCCTTCGGCGTCCTGCACGGTTGTGAAATCCGGCGCGACGTAATGCGCCCCGGCGCGCACGAACATCTCGGCCGGCGCCGAGTATTGTTCCGCCGAGCCGGCCCGCCACGCGCCACCGTGGATGAACACGAAAACCGGCGCCGGGGCCAACGCGTCGGTGCGGAAGATGTCCAGTTCTTCGATCGCGCTTGGGCCGTAGGCGCGGCGCAGCGGCGGACCGATGCGGGCTCGGGTGCGGGCGCTGTTGCTGTGCCAGCGGTCGCGCAGCTGCTGGATATGCGGCATGTAGGCCGCCTGATCGTAGGCGGCATCGAGCTCGGCCTGGTCGTAGTCGAGAAAAACCGGCGGCCCCTTCTTATTCCGAGGCGGCCTCGTCCGCGCCGAAGCCGCCCCTAATGTTTCGCTGCGTTCAGACAACCCGTCTACCGGGCGGGTGCCGGGAACAGCGCGAAGCACTTGTCGGAGTTGAAGATCCAGCTCTCGATGTAATCGACGATGACCGGCTCGCGGCCGAGTGCGTGCATCGCGCCGCCGAGGCACACCCAGTTGAGGAACTCCTGCTGCCCGGCATCCTCGATCTGCGCCGTCGAGAGGTCACGCCAGCGCGCCAGCTTGCCCGAGGCCAGCTCGTCGAAGCGGGCGCGGTCGCCGGCGTTATCGGGATAGAGGTAGTGGTTCTTCGGCGTCAGGAAGGCGTGCGACCAGCTCGACGAGGCGACCAGGGCCACCCGCCACGGGCTGTCGGCGAGGATGCGCGCGACCGCGCCGCCGATATCGAAGCAGCGGCTCGGGTTCGGCCCCGGCGGATCGACCAGGTTCGGGTCGGCCTCGCCGGTCAGATGCGCCGTCGAGCCGCGCTTGGCGATGACCGACGAGCCGTAGCAGTTCACATGGAACGGCACGACCGGATACGGGAAGCCGGTACGGTCATAATCGAGATAGAGGATCGTGTTGATAAAGGCATGCGGCAGCCCGTTTTCGTAGCGCATGCGATAGGCGTAGCTGGTGTCGTAATCGGCCTCGATCAGCTTTGCTGCCAAGGTCGAGGCGCCGGCGAAATGGCCCTTGGTGCGGATTATCGTGTCCTTGCCTTCGTTCCAGACGTTCGCATTGGCGCCGGAATAACGCGCATAGGGGCGCGACTCGATCTCGTCACAGGCGAAGACACAGAACGACGGCACGCCGTCCTCGCGGAAATTCTCGTACTGGTCGTCGCCCCAGATCAGCACGAAATCCGGGTCGAATGCGTCCAATGCCTTGCGCGCCTCGCGGAACCCGTTGACCAGCCGCCGCCGGTGTTCCTTGGCCGCGGCGAGCGGGTCGGCCCATTCCTTGCGCATCGGCTCGGGCCAGCGCGTTGGGTCCTTCAGCGCATCGGGCACCTGCTCGCTGTTCAGCGTACGGTTCAACAGGCCCGCCATCGCCTCGTCGGGCTGGATCAGGCCGGGGTAATGCGTGACGCCGATACCGAGAATCTCGCCCATTTCGCCGCTCCTCCCGTTCGCGGCGGCGCCGCGCCGCCGGTTGGCAGACATTATAACACGAATGGGACGGACGTTCGCGGCACCTGTTGGGGCCTCAAGCACCTGGCCCTCGATGCTCACCAATAATGCCCCCACCCTTCCCTCCCCCGCCAGCGGGGGAGGGTTACGAGGCAGCGCGGCGCAGTCAGTGCATCGTGCCGAACAGAGCGGCGACCTCGACCATGCGGTTCGAGAAACCCCATTCGTTGTCGTACCAGGACAGGACGCGCACGAAGCGCTTGTCGAGCACCTGGGTCTGCGTCAGGTCGAACGTCGAGCTGTGCGGGTCGTGGTTGAAATCGACCGACACGGTCGGTGCCTTGTTGAGGCCGATAATGCCCTTGAAGCGGTTCGACTTCGCCGCATCCTCCATCAGGGAATTGACCTCGTCGGCGGTGGTGTCGCGCGCCGCGTCGAATTTGAAGTCGATCAGCGACACGTTCGGGGTCGGGACGCGGATCGCGGTGCCGTCGAGCTTGCCCTTCAACGCCGGCAGGACGAGGCCGACCGCCCGCGCCGCGCCGGTCGAGGTCGGGATCAGCGACATCGCCGCCGCGCGCGCCCGGCGCAGGTCGCTGTGCAGCGTATCGACCGTGTTCTGGTCGCCGGTATAGGAGTGGATCGTCGTCATGTACCCGCGCTCGATGCCGATCCCCTGGTGCAGGACATAGGCGACCGGCGCCAGGCAGTTCGTCGTGCACGACGCGTTCGATATGACCTGGTGCGACGGCTTCAATTCGTCGTTGTTGACGCCCAGCACCACCGTCAGGTCGGCGCCGTCGGCCGGGGCCGAAATGATGACCTTTTTGGCGCCGGCTTCGAGGTGCTTGGCGGCCGCTTCGCGCTTGGTGAAAATGCCGGTACATTCGAGCGCGACGTCGACGTTCAGATCCTTCCACGGCAGCTTGGCCGGGTCGCGCTCGGCGGTGACGCGCATCTTGCCGCGACCGATATCCATCCAATCGTCGCCGGTCGTGATCTCGCCGGGGAAGCGGCCGTGCACGCTGTCGTATTGCAAGAGATGCGCATTGGTTGCGACCGGCCCCAGATCGTTGATCCCGACGACCTCGATCTCAGTATGCTTGTGCTCATAGGCGGCGCGCAGCACCAGCCGCCCGATCCGCCCGAACCCGTTGATTGCCACCCGTACGGCCATGTGTCTGTCCTCCAGCGAAACCGTGCGGCCAGCTTAGAACAGACCGGGCATTTGCGGAAAGCGGCGAGCCGTATTCAGTGAAGCCGTGGTTCTTTTCTGCCCCAACCTCCAGCGGCAATCGGTCGGAAAGGCGATTAGCGGTTGCCGGCGCGACCCGCGGCGCGGCGATAGCGCCAGATCTGGACGGGCGGGAAATGGCCCCACAGACGCGTGGCCTGAACCCCTTCGAGGCCAAGCGCCCGCATCGGGAGTGGCGAGACCAGCGCATTGGTCAACTGCAGAAACACCCCCTCCGCTGGCATTCTGGCAAAACACGCCTCGACGATCGCGCGCTGGCCAGCGAGATCGAACCACTTGATCGGCAGGCTTGATACGACGGCGGCAAGTGCCGTGATCTGCCGCGCGTCGAGCACATCGCCGATCTGCCGCGCATCCGCCTCGATAACGTGCACTTGCGGAAAGCTGCCGCGTAAGGAAGCGGCCAGCGCCGCCTCGCGCTCGACGACCAGCAGCGCGTCGGGGCGGCAGCCCGCGTCGAGCAGGCCACGGGTAAGTGCGCCAGTGCCGCCGCCGAGTTCCAGCACGGCGCCGCCGCCCGCCGGCAGTTCCCGAGCCATTGCCCGCGCCACTCTGCGGCCGCTCGGCAGTACCGCGCCGATCGCCAGCGGACGCCGCAGCCAGTGACGCAACAGGAGCGCGCTCTCTTGCCAGATCGCCGCTAGAGGCCGCGGGGGCGCCGACGTCGTCATTCCGCCGGCCCGGGACGCTGTGCCGGCAGGTCGGTGACCAGCTCCACCGAGATGAGCCGGTCGGTGGGCCGCTGCTTCGCCATCTGAAACAGAGCCGCCCGAAAGATCTCGGCGGTCTGCTCGTCGGGTGCGGCGATCGTCACCGGCACGCCATGGAATACCGTTCGCAGCCGCGCCGGACCGATTCGATCGAGCGCCATGATGGTTAGTGCGACCGGATCGATGTTGGACATCATTCCGTCCGACGCCTCGTCGGAAGCAGGACCACGGCTCTCCGACGGTCGTGCGAGATCGAAAAAACGACGCCAGCCCTTGTAGCGTACACCGGCGCGAACTCGTTCGGTAATTGGCTGCATCTCGCCTCCACCCGCAACGGCTCTTCGCTCCTACCAGAGGCGTGTGCAAGTTTTGTTGAAGTTTTCTCTCGATTCAGTGTCAGCGCAAAGGCGCGCCTGAATTGCGTTGGGGACGGCAGCGTACCGCTCCCGAATTTTGATGCCGGAACTCGAGAAGTGTGTTGATCGCCGCTGCGGTGTGGCGGCGGGAACGCAGCAATCGCCGCCTCCAGAGATTACGGATCGGGGAACCCGGATAAGATCGCATCGCACGCAGAAGGAACCCGGTGTGGCGCGCTCGGCTCATTCCAGCAGTCACGCGGATCGGTAGAGCTCCTCCCCGGAGCGGCGGCTGAGGCAAGCGGAAAGCGCGGCGGAGGCGGCCGCGCCGAAGCCGTCGGTATTCGCGGCGAGCATCCAGATGATCGGTGCCGGCCTGGCTTGGCTTTCGGGAGCCGTCGTCGGGCTTGGCGCGGTGTTCTCCGCGTTCGGCTTTCTTGTCGTGCTGTCCTACGCCCATATGCTGGGCGTAGAGATCAGGAGATTACGCTACGACTACACGTACTACCTCCAGTGCGGCGCTAGTTTCTTTGTCTCGTTAATCGTCGAGACGGCGGGGCTTCTCTTTCTGACTTTGATGCTGGTCCTAGCCGTTCTGGTTATATTTCGCGGATGCCGTGGGCTGTGCCAAAAATTCGCGATCGAGCCGCCTCTTGGCGTCTTGTCCGTTATTGTTCGGATTGGCAAGGGACCGCCTATCTCGGCTTGCTGGTTCTTCTCGCCATCCAGCTCCCGACGCAATTGACCTATCCAGAGGGGATGGATGTCTCGGGCCTGCTGCAAAGCGCCGCGCTTGAACCGTCGGCCGTCGATCCGATCCGCCGGTCGATTCTCTCCGGCAACGGACGGCGCTGCTTAATTATTTCGCGGGGCTTGCTCCTCGAGTAATCCTGGTTGCCGTTCTGCTCCCGCTTGCCTGGCTTGCCAGTCGGGACCGCAGTTGGACCGTGTTGCGGACCGCACCGTTCGCGATCGTGCTCGCGACCTCGCTGGTTTTCCT
>CAWJZU010000039.1:0-223644 GCA_963847345.1 uncultured Alphaproteobacteria bacterium
AGCCCGCCGATCTCGACGCCGACGGCAGGCTCAGCCCGTGCGCGATTGTGCAACGGTTCACGGATGGGACGGTGCAGACCGGCGCTGCGATCGGCATGGATGCCGATTTTCTCGCCACGCATCGTCGTGGCATGTCGACATTCGAACTGGTGCTGCAGCTCACGGGCGCGCTGTCGCTCGACGCGCCGTATATCGTCGAAACCGGCATCGCGCATTTCGGCAACTCGTCGCTGCGCATGGTGCACGTCATGACCAACCCGCGCGACGGCCGCGAGGTGGCGCGCCATGAGCCAATACGCGGTCAACCTCGATCTCGAGCTCGCCGCCCGGCAAAATGGCCGGACGGATTCGCGCGCGAGCGCTGCCGCTCGTCGTGCCGGTCGGGTAGCTCAGATCGGCGCCGTCGCCTCGGCCAGCCACTGCGCGTGTCGGGGTCGACCAGCGGAGCGATCGTCTCGCGCACCCGCGCGTGGTAGGCGTCGAGCCAGGCGATCTCGTCGTCTTCGAGCAGGTCGAGGTCGACCAGCGTGCGGTCGATCGGCGCCAGGGTCAGGGTCTCGAAGCACAGCATGTCGCGCTGATCATCCCCGGGGCCAGCATCCGCCGGCGCACCACGACCAGGTTCTCGATGCGGATGCCGTAGGCGCCGGTCTTGTAGTAGCCGGGCTCGTTCGACACGATCATGCCCGGCAGCGGCTGCAGGTTCGGCGCCTTCGAGATGCGCTGCGGTCCCTCATGCACGCACAGATAGCTGCCGACGCCATGGCCGGTGCCGTGGTCGTAGTCGAGACCCTTCTCCCACAGCGCGCGCCGCGCGAACGAATCGAGCTGGGTGCCGGTGGTGCCTTTAGGAAAGCGCGCGGTGGCGATCGCGATATGGCCCTTTAGCACGCGCGTGAAGCGGTCGCGCATTTCGGCGCTCGGCGTGCCGATCGCGATCGTGCGGGTGATGTCGGTCGTGCCGTCGAGATATTGCGCGCCGGAATCGAGGAGGTAGAGCGTGCCCGGCTCGAGCGGCTTTTCGGTCTCCGGCGTGGCGCGGTAATGCACGATCGCGCCGTTCGAGCCGGCGCCCGAGATCGTCGGAAAGCTCAGGTCGCGGAAATGTTCGCCTTCGCGGCGGAAGGCTTCGAGCCGGTCGCTGGCGGCGATTTCGCGCAAGCCCCCCTTCGGCGCCTCGCGCGCCAGCCATGCCAAAAAGCGCGTCACCGCGGCGCCGTCGCGGCGATGCGCGGCGCGGGTGCCGTCGAGCTCGACCGGGTTCTTGCAGGCTTTCGGCAACAGGCACGGGTCGGCGGCGCGATGGACGATGCCGCCGGCGGCCTTCGAGCCGGTCGAAACCCACGAGGCCGCAGTCGCCGGGTCGGCCTGCACCCGCGCTCCTGATGCGGCCAGCGCGTCGAGCGCCGGGCCGAAATGCCGTCGGGCGCTACGATGACCTCATTGCCGAGATGCCGGTCGAGACCGGGCGCGAGCTTGCGGCGGTCGATGAACAGCCGGACACTGCCATCGTCGCGCAGGATCGCGAAGGACAGCGGCAGCGGCGTATGCGGCACGTCGCCGCCGCGGATATTGAGCAGCCAGGCGATCGACTCGGGCATCGTCAGCACCGCGGCGGCCACGCCGTCCTCGGCCAGACGGCGGGCCAGGCGGGCGCGCTTGTCGGCGGCGCTCTCGCCGGCGAAGCGATCCGGATGCGGTATCACCGGGGCAAGCGGCGCGGCCGGCCGGCCCGGCCAGACACGGTCGACCGGGTTGGCGTCGACCACCCGCAGGACCGCTCCGGCGCGCTCGGCGCCGGCCCGCAGCCGCTCGACCTCGTGCGGCGTGTGCAGCCAGGGGTCGTAGCCGACGACGGTTCCGTTGCCGAGCGTCAGCCGAGCCACTGCGCCGGCGGGTCCTCGATCACATGCCGGATCTCGAACAGCGCGGCATCGATTTGCGCGGCGGCCTGCAATGTGTAGCGGCCATCGACGAACAGCGCGGCGCGGTCCCGGAGAACGATCGCCATTCCTGCCGATCCGGTAAACCCGGTCAGCCAGGCGAGGCGCTGGGCGCAGGTCGGCACGTATTCGCCCTGATGTTCGTCGGACGCGCGGCACGATGAACCCGTCGAGACGGCGGGCCGCCAACTCCTCGCGCAGCATCGCCAAGCGGGCGGGGCGCGGCAGCCGGGCGAAATCCTCCGGAGCGAGACCGTCGCGCCAATCCTCGGCAAGATAGGCGCGAAATTGTTCCAGCGCTTCGGCAAGTGCCGGCGGGGTCGGGTCGGCCACCAGCACGTGCCAGGATGTGCCGATTTCCGGCGGGGCGGCGAGCACCCCGGCGATCAGCTCGGCGAAGCCGTCGGGATCGAGCGGCGAACCCGCTTCACTCAACAATTCCGCCAAGCGATTGCGATCGGGCGCCGTGGCCGTGACGTGCATTCCGTGCCTCTTCAATTTGCCTTCCCGCCGACCCGCGTCGTCATCCCGGCGTAAGCCGGGTTCCACGCTTCTCGCCACACGGAAGCTGCGACATGGGTCCCGGCCTCCGCCGGAAGGACTATTTAGGCCATCGGACCAAACTTCCCAACCGGCATGGCAGACGGTTCCGGCGTGTCGATGAATTTGCTGCGCTGCAATAGCATTGCTCCCATTCGCGGGACGCGTGCATGCCAGAATTGCGATCTTCCGACTGGTTGTACTGCGGCAGGGGCTTACGTTGTGCAGTGCATCATATTGGTGCTGGGAGTACTAAGATGTCGATTGTCAATATGTTTGTCGCGGCGCGAACCGCGCTGGTCGATCGGCGCGACCGCCGCCGGGCCTATGAGGAATTGGCCGCGCTCGACGATCACTCGCTGGCCGATATCGGTCTGCACCGCTCGCAGCTCGACGGAACCATCGAAAGATTGTTTGAGAGCATCGAACTCGATGCGGCGCCTTCTTCCGTCCGGCCGCTGGCTCGGCGGATCGATGCCGGTTTGTCGTCCGCGCAGAATTGGTTGCGTCGTATCTAATTCGTTATTGATCGTGCGACCGCCGCCCTTGCGCGCGGCGGCGCGCGGCTTCACGCTGCGATCCGGCACAGCATCGGAGACCGGATCATGCGGCTCGGCATTCATCTGCCCCATATCGGACGCAAGGCGGGACCGGGCTCGATTCGCCGCGCCGCGATCCAGGCCGAGCAGCTCGGCTTCGCCGATGTCTGGGTTAGCGAACATATCATCGTGCCGAAGGATGCGGCCTACCCGCCCTCGGCGATCTTCTGGGATCCGGTTCTGACGCTGACCTGGGCCGCCGCCTGCACCGACAGGGTCGGGCTCGGCACCAGCGTTCTTGTATTGCCGATGCGGCACCCGCTGCCGCTCGCGAAAGAACTCGCGACATTACAAAATCTTTCAGGCGGGCGGCTGATTCTTGGCGCCGGCGTCGGCTGGCTCGAAGCCGAATTCGAGGCGCTCGGTGCGCCGTTTCGCGAACGCGGCCGGCGCATGGACGAAGGCATCGCGATGATGCGTGCGGTGTGGGACGACGATCCCGTGTCGTTCCCGGCGAAGACGATCCCGGCCGTCATCGACGACATGCGCATGCTGCCGAAACCGGAAAAGCCGATTCCGATCTGGATCGGCGGCACCTCGGATCCGGCGCTGAAGCGCGCGTTGCGGCTCGACGGCTGGCACGGCTCGCGCTGTTCGCCCGAGCAGGCCGCTCCATTGGTCGCGCGGCTGCGTGGCGAGCGGCCCGATCCGGATTTCGCGATCTCTCTGCGCTATGGCTGGGATGGCCGCGACTCGGGTGCGTTGCGGGCGCGGATCGAAGCATATGAAGCGGCCGGGGTCGGTCACGTCTTGATCGAGCCGTTCGACCGCGAGATCGCCGACTGGCTCGCCACGGTCGAACGCGCGGCGCGCGCGACCGAGGGGATGCTGTCGTGAAGCTCGCGACGACAATCAAATTCCTGCCGTGCCATGCCGGGATCGACATGGATCTGGTGCTGGAAGCGGAGCGGCTCGGCTTTGACTCGGTGTGGGCCGGCGAGGCTTACGGCACCGATGCGGTCAGCCCGGTCGCCTGGGTGCTGGCGCGCACCAGCCGCATCAAGGCTGGCACCAGCATCATGCAGATGCCGGCGCGCACCCCGGCTTGCGCCGCGATGACCGCGATGACGTTGCAGGCCCTGTCCGGCAACCGGTTTCTGTGCGGCATCGGGCCGTCCGGGCCACAGGTCGTCGAGGGCTGGCACGGGGTGCCGTTCGGCAAGCCGCTCGCCCGCACTCGCGAATACGTCACGATCATTCGACGGGCGCTGGAACGCAATGGACCGCTCGAACACGCCGGCGAACATTACGACATCCCCTATACCGGGGCGGGTTCTACCGGTCTCGCGAAGCCGCTGCGCAGCATCATTCATGGCGACCCCAGCTTGAAGATCTACACGGCCTCGGTGTCGCCTCGCGGTCTGCGCACCGCCGGCGAGGTCGCGGACGGCGTGTTGCCGTTCTTCATGTCGCCGGAGAAGGCGGCGGCGATCGTCGATCCGATCGTCGAGGGAAGGGTGCGCGTCGGCAAGCCGAGCGATCTCGCGGATTTCGACAACGCCCCCTATGTCCGGGTCAGCATGGGCGAGGACGTCGCGAAATGCCGCGACGCGCTGCGCCCCGGCCTCGCGCTCTACATCGGCGGGATGGGAGCGCGCACCGCGAACTTCTACAACGACCTGGCGCGGCGCATGGGCTACGAGGCCGAAGCGGCGGCGATCCAGGACCTGTTCCTTGCCGGCAAGCGCCAGCAGGCCGCCGCCGCCGTCCCGGACGCGCTGATCGAAGAAACCTCGCTGGTCGGGCCGCCCGAGCGCATCCGTGACCGGCTGCAGGCGTGGCGCGACATCGCCGCGAGGAATTGGGTCGGCTCGCTTGTGTTGACTGGGGCCGATGCCGCGGCGATGCGGGTCATCGCCGAGGCCGTTCTGTGAAGGGCTGCGCTCCGGAGTGTTGGGGGCTGGGCGGGATCGTATGATCCTGTTCGGTATTCTCTGCGGCATCGACGCGTTGATCGCCGTCGCGGTCCTAGTTTTTTTCTTCTGGGGACTTGCCGACGGCACTGTCTCTGCGTTCAACATCGGTCTCTGGTTGGGGGTGCTCGGCGCTGTCGCCGGGATGCTGGGTGGCGGCATAGCGCTGCGCGCCTACGGCCAGCGCGTCCTTGCGAATTTGCTCCTGGCCATTCTCGCAGCGCCGGGGATTATTTACTGTCTCTTTTTGTTCCTTATACTCGTCTTGCAGCCGGACTTCAGATGATCCCGGCCCGTCGCACGAGTGCTGCTCGCTTCAAACCGGGCCGCCTGACAAATGCACGAGATCGCCGCGTTCCCTCGCAATAACGGCAAGAGGTCGTCATTGCGAGGAGCGTCGGCGACGAAGCAATCCCGCGGGGATTGTCTCCTTCGGAGTTTGCCTTACCCGATCGAAATCTTGCGCGGCACCGCCTCTTTCGCCTTTTTGAGCGTCAGCGTCAGAACGCCGTCTTCCAGCTTGGCGCTGATCTGCTGCTGGTCGATTTTGTTCGAGAGGGCGAACGAGCGGGCGAAATGCCCGACATTGTATTCGGTATAGAGCGGCTCCATGCCCTCGTATTTCGCGGGATCGATCTTCGCCTCGATCTTCAGCACGTCGTTTTCGACGGCGATGTCGATCGCCTCCCGATCGACGCCCGGCACTTCCATCACCACGGTCAGTGCGTCCTCGGTCTCGAAAATGTCGGTGGTCGGCACGAAATACCGCACCGGCACCGTTTTTTCGTCCCGCGAAACCACTTCCTGCTTTTCTTGCGGCTGCAAGGCTTGCGATTGAGCCATCTTTCCCTCCGTCGGTTGGTTCTCTGGAGCGGAATTCGCGGTCAGGACACGGCGATCGAACGCGGCTTGTCGCGTTCGGCGCGCGGCAGATAGAGCGCCAGAATGCCGTCGCGGCATTCGGCCCTGATCTTGTCCGCGTCAATGTCGATCGGCAGCGTCACGGCGCGGTCGAAGCGCCCGGCAGCGCGTTCGCGGCGGTGCATCGCGGGCTTGTCGCCGTATTCGACGCTCTTGCTGCCGGAGATGCGCAGCGTGTTGCGCTCGACCCGGATATCGAGGTCCGATTTGCGCACACCCGGCACCTCGACGATCGCGACAATGTCGTCGCCCTTGCGAAAGATGTTGATCGGCGGATACGCGCCGCCGGCGCTCAGCCCCGCCCCGAGCCAGCCGCTCGACCGGAAGCTGTCGAGCGCGCGCTGGAATTCTATCAGTTGTTCGAACGGATCGAACAGCATCGGCATGATCTGATCTCCTGTCCGAAATTTATCATGGCCCAATCCCGACAATGGGCTGAGGCCGATCGCCGATTTAAGTTCCCGCAGTCGCGCGTCAAGCCCCGGCGTCGTTCCGGGCCGCGAGAGTTCCGCCATGCTATTTTTCCGCGCGCCGCCGCACCGCGACCCGCGATAATGTCGTCCGGCGGACACCCGTAAGCGCGATCCGCGAGGAGGAGACACGCCATGACGCAAGTTGGCGCCGGAGATTACCGGTACGAGCTGATCCAGGATTTTCTGAAGCCGCCGCCGGGCGAAACGTTCGGCTTGGTGAGTTGCGTCGCGACCGACGCGCAGGACCGGGTCTATGTGTTTCAGCGCAAGGACCCGCCAATCGTCGTGTTCGACCGCGACGGCAAGTATCTCGGCGCCTGGGGCAGCGGCGAGGTGACCGACCCGCACGGGCTGAAGATCATTGGCGATGTCGCCTATACAACCGACCGCACCGACTCGGTCGCGAAGTCGTTCACCTTGGACGGCAAGCCGTTGATGGAGTTGGGCGAGCGCGGCGCTTATTCCGACACCGGCGAGGTCAAGAACTGGCTGGTCGAGCGCGCCGCCGGGCCGTTCAATCATCCGACAGAGATGATCAAGCATCCGAACGGCGATATCTACGTAACCGACGGCTACCGCAATGCCCGCGTCCATCGGTTCACTTCAGACGGCAGGCTCGTCAAGTCGTGGGGCGCACCGGGCAGCGGGCCGGGCCAGTTCCACCTGCCGCACAGCATCGCCTACGACGACAGCGGCACGCTGTACGTCGCCGACCGCGCCAACAAGCGCATCCAGCGCTTTACGCCGGACGGCGAGTATCTCGGCGAGTGGACCGGGATGGGTGGTCCGAACGACATCAGCCGCGGCAAGGACGGCAATTTCTACATCGCCGAGCAGGAGGATTCCGGCAACCCGGCCTATGTTACGGTGCGCGACGGGCAGGGCAAGGTGCTGGCGAAGATGGCGAGCCGCCACGTGCACGGCGTCGGCGTCGACTTGCGCGGCGACATCTACGCCGGCCTGACGCAGAACCGCAGCGTCGACAAATTCGTGCGGGTGCGCTGAGGTCGGCGGGCGCGGGCAGCGGGCGGAATGCGGAGATGATTGTGCTGCTCGCGCTCGTTATCGGCATCGTCGCCGGTTTACGGACCTTTACGGCACCGACGGCGGTGAGTTGGGCGGCGCATCTCGGCTGGCTGAAACTCGACGACAGCGTGCTGGCATTTCTCGGGTATCGCTGGACGCCGTAGATCCTGACCGGTCTCGCCCTCGTCGAATTCGTCGCCGACCAGCTGCCCTCGACCCCAAGCCGGACGGTGCCGATGCAGTTTGGCGCACGCATCGTCACCGGGGCAGCCTCCGGCGCCGCGCTCGGCGTCGCATTCGGGCTGCCGCTGGCAGGTGGCGTGGCCGGAATTGTCGGCGCGGTCATCGGCACGTTCGGTGGGCGTGCGGTGCGCGCGAAATTGGCCGACACCTTCCGCAAGGACATGCCGGCGGCGTTGATCGAAGATGCCGTCGCCATCCTGGTCGCGCTTCTTGTAGTCCTAGCAGCAAGATGAGCCGGCGCTTCGATTGATATCCGGGTGCGAGTGGTCAGTTTTTCCCTGTTCCAGGCGCGGTTTGCTGCTTCTGCAGGAAAAGAACAGCAAACGGTGGCACAACCCTTTGCTTTGCGCGGGTTTCGCGGCGGCGGAGGGTGAATTCTGCAGCAAAAGAACAGCAAACAACCGCCCGCTATCGCTCCGACCCGTGGCGCCGATCATCGATACTCCAGCAATGTGGCGGATTTTGCGTCGTTATTGGAAGGCGGCGGTGCTGTCCTAATTCGGCTGGATCAGCGCCGTGACATCATGGACTTGCTTGATGGTGAAGCGCTCGCACAGTGAGGCCTCGAAGGATGCACGATTGGCAATGCAGTCCACATTGCCGCAGTACTCGAAATTGCTGCCGCTATCCGCCCGCCCCGCAACCGCCCATCAACACATCATTCCGTTGGATCGATCGTGACCGTATCGCAAGCGACCAGGACCTTATTGCAGCATCTCGCCGGCCGCCCTGGCCACGATGAGGTGAAGGCCGACTTTCGGGACTTGCTGGTCAAGGAATTCGGTGTCCAGTTGGGCGCTCTCGACTTCGAGCGCCGAGTACCGGAGGTGCGGGGTCGCCTCGATGCGCTGATCGGGCGCACCGTATTCGAGGCCAAGACCGATCTCGACCGCGAATGGCCGGATGTAGAGCGGCGGATGCCGGATTACCTCGCGGACCGGGAGCGCGAGGAGCGCGAGCGTTTTGTCGGAATTGCATCCGACGGCCGCAAATGGGTCGTGTTCGAGTTGGCGGCGGGCCAGCTCGTCGAGGTCAAATGCACCGAACTCGATCCTGATAAACCCGAAATCTTTCTGGCGTGGCTCGACGGCGCGGTGGCGCTCCGGTCATCGCTGCCGCCGAATGCTCTGACGGTTCGTGAGCAGTTGGGGGAAGACTCGGTTGCGTATCGCCGGGCCGATGAGGAATTGCGAGCGCTCTGGGAAAGGCTAAAAGCCAATCCGGTTGCCATGCTCAAACGCCAGCTTTGGGCCGATCTGCTCAAACTGGTGTACGGCCGGGAGGTCGAAAGCGACGCGCTGTGGTTTCAGCATACATTCCTCGTGATTGTCGCGAAGTGCATTGCGCTCGCGGTCATGCGGCTGAACGAGGACGACCCGGCACGTCTGCTATCGGGTGAGGCGTTCGCGGCAGCCGGCATCAACGGCGCTGTCGAGAGCGATTTTTTCGATTGGGTCGTCGGCGATCCGGTTGGCGAGGCGCTCGTGCGCCGGATCATGAACCACGTCCGCCGGTTTCGGCTTTCCGAAGTGGAAACCGATGTTCTGAAAATCCTTTACGAATTGCTGATCGACCGCGACGAGCGGCACGGCCTCGGCGAATACTACACGCCCGACTGGCTGGCCGCGAAAATGGTGCGGAGCGCGATCGACCGTCCGCTCGAACAGCGCGTGCTCGATCCTGGCTGCGGGTCCGGCACGTTCCTGTTTCATGCGATCCGCCATTTTCTCGATGAAGCCGAGGACGCGGCGATGCCTCGCGAGCGCCGAGCCGCCGAAGCCTGCGCGCAGATCGCCGGATTGGATATTCACCCGGTGGCGGTGATCATCGCCCGCGTCACCTACCTGCTCGGTCTCGCGCCGGTTCTGCCGCAGCGCGCCGGCGGGCTGTCGATCCCGGTCTACCTTGGGGACGCGATGCAGCTCTCGATCTCCGAGTTCCTGGCCGGGAAGGAGCTGACGATCCGCGTGCCGCCGCCGCCGGCCGGTGCAAGCGGCAGCAGCAACGGCAATGGAAACGGCCGCGAAACGCTCGATTTTCCGGAGACGTTCTGCCGCGACCCGGCGCTGTTCGACAAGGCGATCGAGCGGATGCGGACGGGATCGCTGGAGGGGCTGAGCCGGGCGCAGATCGAGGCGGCGCTGCATCGGATCACCGAACAGCATTACCGCGCTGATGTCACCGACGAGCAGAAGCTCGCGATCCAGGACCTCGGCAAGACGTATCTGACCTTCGACCGGCTGCGCCGCGACAAGCGCGATACGATCTGGGCCTATGTCGCGCGCAACCTGTCGCGCCCGCTGGCTTATTCGGCGTCAGCCGGCTGGGCCAATGTCGTGATCGGCAACCCGCCCTGGCTCGCCTTCCCGCACATGAGCGCGGATTTGCAGCGGCGCTTTCGGCGAGCTGGCGCGCGACGAGCGCGTCTATGTCGGCGGCCGGTTCGCGACACAGAACGATCTGAGCGCGCTGTTCCTGGCGCGGGCGGCGCATCTGTATCTGCGCTCGGCCGGGCGGCTCGCCTTTGCCATGCCGCTGGCGGCGCTGACGCGCGGGCAGTTCGAACTGTTGCGCGGCGGGATCATACCGCTCGGCCAAACTGGCCTGGGACGAAGCCTGGACGATGGACGATTCGGTCCAGCCGCTGTTTCCGGTTCCGTCCTGCGCTGTTTTCGGACGGAAGCGCGGCAGTTCAACGCCGATGCCGGACCGGGTGCGGGCTTATTCGGGCTGGCTGCCGTTGCGCGACGCATCGGAGGAAACCGCCGATGCCGTGCTCGATGTGAGCGAAGACGAGCCGGCTCCGTCGGAAGGGACAATCGACCATGGTGGGTCCCGATACAGGACAGTGTTCCGCAATGGCGCAACCTTGTTCCCACGTCTATTGGTGTTTGTCGAACGTAGAGTCACGGGGCGGTTAGGAGCTGATCCGTCCACACCTCTCGTTGTGAGCCGACGTACACGACAAGAAAAGGAGCCATGGAGGTCTCAGCAATCTATTGAGAATCCTGAATCGAAGTTGAGTTCTACGAGAAGTTCTTCTAGGTGAAAGCATTCTTCCCTACCGTGTATTCCGGCCTTTTGAAGCGGTGGTGCCGATTACAAATAGGGGCGGCATCCTGGATGCAAAAGCGGCTGCGGATCGTGGCCTTCAAGGGCTATTCGGTTGGATGAGGAGAGCGGAGAAGATTTGGAATGACAATAGGCACTCAGGAGACCTGTCCCTTATTGATCGATTTAACTATTTTAGGCTGCTTGAGGCACAATTTCCTATTCCCAAGCTCAGGGTTGTATATGCAAAAGCTGGGACACTGCCGGCTGCTTGCATTCTACGAGAAAAGAATTTTGTGATTGAGAACTTGCTGTACTGGGCGTCATTCGAAGATGAGCGCGAGGCACTTTATCTGACAGCCATACTAAACAGCGAAACTACCCGCGAGCGCGTTGCGCAATACCAAGCACGCGGTCAATGGGGCGCTCGTCATTTCGACAAGGTGATGTTCAACTTGCCGATTCCGCGCTTCGACCCGAAGCAGCGGCTGCATCTCGCTCTTGTTAAAACAGCCGAACGGGCAGAACAGATCGCGGCGGACGTGGTCCTGCCCGAAGGCGTCCGGTTCCAGCGGGCGCGTGGGCTGGTCCGCACGGCATTGGCCGAGGCGGGCATGGCGCAGGAGATCGACCGGCTGGTGGCCGAACTGCTCGGTCCGGCCTGACACGGAGCCATACTCGTGGCTGCCGTGGATGGCCGGGACAAGCCCGGCCATGACGATGACGTGCGGTGGCTGTCCCCGAAGCACCCCCGGACTATGATCCGGGGGCCGGGGACGGCCATGACGCACAGGAGCTACGTTCTACTCCGCCGCCGCCCGCATCGGCTGGGCCGCGTTCAGCACGGCGGCGGCTTCCTTCGCGACGACGGTGCCTTCGAAGAAGCGGGGGTTTTGGGTGCCCCAGAGGCGGACGGCGTTTTCGAAGGTGAAGGCGCGGAAATCGTCGTCGGTGATGAGGCCGGTTTCGACCAGCTCATGCGCCTGCGGCAGCGGATCGCGGAAGTCGATCACGTCGAAATGGCCGATATCGGAGCTGAAGATCGCGTTGAGCTTGGCGCCGAACGGCAGGCCCTTCGAGAAGGCCGTCGCGTTCATGCGGTCGTCGGCCTCGCAGCCGAAATAGAACGGCTTCGCGTAGAGATCGACCCAATCCTCCTTGCGGGTGATCTTGCAGGCGGCGAAATCGTCGAGTTCGGCGCGGTTGCCGGTCAGGTCCTGCGTGTCGGGGCTGGGCCAGCCGTCGCGCGCCTTCAAGCGCCTCGGCGATGTCGTCGTAGCCGTGCTTCTCGACGAGGTCCATCAGCAGCTTGCGGTCGAGCTTTTCGGGCTTCATGCGCTCCAGCGCCGGGGCGCCGCGCCGCTCCCAATGCTCCATCAGATCGCCCCACAGCTGCGCCGCCCAGCCGACGCCGCCTTCGAGGAACGCGAAGCGCAGTTCCGGGAAGCGCCGGGTGACGCCGCCGAGGAAGATCGCCTTCGACACGGCATGACCGGCGGCGGCGAAATGGCCGATATGGTTGTAGACGAAATTCGACGGCGAGTTGCGCAGACCCTGGCCGCTGGCGCTCGAATGGAAGGTCGGCGCGATGCCGAGCTCGACGCATTTCGCCCAGACCGGGTCGTAATCATACTGGCTGTCGATCGCCAGCACGTCGTAATGCACGGTGGCGTTGCCGGTCGGCTCGGGCAACGGGCGCGACATGCCGCTGCCGAACATGCCGACCTTCGAGCCGAGCTGCTTGGTGACGAATTCGAGTTCGGCGATCGCCTCCTCGGGGTGGTGCATCGGGATGATCGCGGCCGGGGTCAGCCGGTCTTCGAGGCCGCTGAAATACTCGGCCGAGACGATGTTGTAGGCGCGGATCACGGCGCGGCGGGTCTCGTCGTCCTTGATGCGCGGCAGGCGCAGCCCGGCGGTCGGATAGACGATCGCGAAATCGAGGCCGATCTCGTCGAGCCGGTCGTAGAGCATCTTCGGCATCATCGCCGTCGCGCGGTCGAGCGTGTTCTCGGCCTGGCGGTTCCAGAAATTGGGCTGCGCGACGCCGCGGCGGGCGCGCTCCGCCGGGCGTCAGCTTGAGGGCGTCGGTGGTCGAGCGGAGCGCGGCGAGGAAGCCGTCGGCGCCCTTGTCGCCGCCGGCCTTGCGCATCTTTTCGCTGAACACCGGGGCATATTCGAGCCAGTGACCGTCGCCATCGACGATCGGGTGCGACAGGTTCGAGCGGATCTGTGCCGGGCTGGCATGTGCGGACATTTCCTTCTCCTCCCGAAAATGGCGGTGGAACCCGCCGGATGTTTCGGCGGTAAAGGCTAGGATCGCGCGCGGAGCGAGTCAAATGCGGGCGGCGGCGCAACAGCCATGCGGATAGCATGCATCGGCTCCGAGGCGGAGTTGCGGGACCTCGTGCCGGAATGGACGGCGCTGTGGCGGCGGGCGCCGGGCGCGACGCCATTCCAGTCGCCGGCGTGGCTGGTGGCGTGGTGGCGGCATTTCGGGACCGGCGCGCCGCGCGTGCTGACGGCTAAAATCGGGGACGGGCTGGCCGGCGTGTTGCCGCTTTACGAGTTGAGAGAGCCGGGCGTTCGCAAGTTGCTGCCGATCGGAATCGGGCTGTCGGATTATATCGACGCGCTGGTCGATCCGGCGTGGCCCGAGGTCGGGGAGGCCATGCTCGCGGCGATTGCCGATATTCCGGACTGGGACGAATGCCATTTGCCGGACCTGCCCGAGGGCGGCGTGCTGCATGGCGCGCGCGGTCCGGCGGGGCTGGTGGAGGAGAGGATGGACGGCGTGCCGTGCCCGGTGTTGGCGTTGCCGGAGGACGCCGCCGCGCTCGCAACCGTCGTGCCGCGCAAAACGCTGCGCGACACGCGACAGGCCGCCTTGCGCGCGGAGGCGGCCGGCGGGGCGCGGATCGCGGCGGCCGATGGCGATACGCTTGCGCCGATGCTGGATGATTTGTTTCGCCTGCACGAAGCGCGGTGGCTGTCGCGCGGCGAGGCCGGCGTGCTCACCGATCCGGCGGTGCGGGCCTTTCATCGCGACGCGGCGCGGGCGCTCGATGCCGAGGGGGCGCTGCGGCTTTATCGGATGCGGATCGGCGAGACGGTCGCGGCTTTGTATTACGGGTTTGCCTGGCGGGGGCGAGCCTATGCCTATATCGGCGGGTTCGCTCCCGAGATGCCGCGGTTCAGCCCTGGCGCGCTGATCCTGCGGCACGCGATCGGCGAGGCCATCAGCGGAGGGGTGTACGGCGTTCGATTTCCTGCGCGGCGGCGAGGGCTATAAATACGCCTGGGGGGCCGTCGATCGCCGCAGTGCGATGCGGACATGGCGGCGATGAGCGAGGCGGCCGAGGCCGCGCTGGCCGCGTATCGCGGCGGCGACATCTCGGCCGAGATCGCGCTGATGCGGATTGTGCTGGCAATTGGCGACGCCGCTTCGGTCATATCGTGGCTCAAATCGGCCGGAGAACCGGAATTGCTGCGCATGGCGCGAACGCAGCGGGCCGGCCTGCGCGGCGTCGCGGCCCTCGTCGCGGCGCGGCTGACCGACGAGCGGCCCGGTGCAATCGATGCAATCCGGGCGCAATTCGACGAAGCCGTCGCACTCGCGCCCGAGGCCGCCGTGGCGCTGTATTCGCTCGGCTCTCCCGAGATCCTGGAGCGAGCAACGGCCGAGATCGTCGCCCGGCTTCGGGAATGGCGGCTTCTCGGTGTGGATATCGACGCGCTGGATATCGGCTGTGGCATCGGACGCATCGAGCGCGCGCTGGCGCTCCATGTGGCCTCGATTACCGGGATCGACCTGTCGCCGCGGATGATCGCCGAGGCGCGGGCGCGCTGCCGGGGGCTCGGCAATGTTGCGCTCGCGTGCGTTGACGGAAGCGGTCTCGCGGCTTTTGCCGGAAGGCGGTTCGGCCTCGTCCTGGCGGTCGATGCGTTTCCATATCTCGTGGCGGCCGGTAGCGGGATCGCGGCGCGGCATGTCGCGGACGCTGCGGGACTGCTGGAGCCGGGCGGCGCGCTGGCCATCCTTAACTATTCGTATCGCGGCGATCTGGACGCCGACCGCGCCGACATCGCCCGGCTGGCTGCGACGCACGGGTTTGCCGTCGAGCGCGACGGGACCCGCGATTTTTCCCTGTGGGACGGGGCGACGTTTCTGTTGCGTCGGATGAATTGAGCGAAGAGAAGCCCATGCTGGCGGTGGTGCGGCCCGTCCGCATGGGCTTCGCGTTGCTCAGCCCATCCTACGGGTTCGAATCTCCTAAAGGTCAGCGTTCGGCGTCGCCGCGGATGAAGGCTTCGGTGCGGGCGAGCGCTTCGTGGTCGGTGAACTGTTCGGGCGGGCTTTTCATGTAGTAGCTCGACGGGCCGATCAGCGCGCCGCCGATCTTGCGGTCGAGCGCGAGCTTGGCGCAGCGGATCGCGTCGATAACGACCCCGGCCGAATTCGGCGAGTCCCAGACTTCGAGCTTCAATTCGAGATTGAGCGGCACGTCGCCGAATGCGGTTCCTTCAAGTCGGATGTAGCACCATTTGCGATCGCTGAGCCACGGGATGAAATCGCTGGGGCCGACATGCGCGTCGGCGTCGGACAGCTTCTCGATCATCTGGCTGGTGACCGAGTCGGTTTTCGAGCGCTTTTTCGACTGCAGCCGTTCGCGCTCCAGCATGTTCTGGAAGTCGCTGTTGCCGCCGAAATTGAGCTGGTAGGTGCGATCGAGCCGCACGCCTCGATCACGAAAAAGGTTGGCGAGCACGCGATGGACAATCGTCGCGCCGACCTGGCTCTTGATGTCATCGCCGATCAGCGGCAGCCCCCGACGGTGGAATTTGTCGCGCCACTCGGCATTCTTCGCGATGAACACCGGGATGCAATTGACAAAGGCGCAACCGGCGGTGAGCGCCTGTTCGGCATACCAGCGCGACGCCTTTTCCGAACCGACCGGCAGATAGGAGACGAGCACCTCGGCGCCGCTCGCACGCAGCACTTTTTCGACATTATCAACCGGCGCCGGGGACTCGACGACGACATCGCGCAAATATTGTCCGATCCCGTCATGGGTCGGGCCGCGCCGGACCTCGATCCCGGTCGGCGGCACTGCCGCGAGGCGCGCCGTGTTGTTGGGCGGCGCCAGAATAGCCTCGGCGAGATCGCGCCCGACCTTGCCCTGTGCGATGTCGAACGCGGCGACGGGTTCGATGTCGCCGACATGATAGCCGCCGAGATCGAGGTGCATCAGGCCGGGGATGGGGGCCTTTCCGGTGGCGCCGCGATAAAACTCGATGCCTTGGATCAGCGATGAGGCGCAGTTCCCGACGCCGACGATCGCCACCCTGATTTTCGCCACCGGAAATCCTCCTGAGTCGGCCGGAGCGGTCGGTAAGCGAACGGCGTGGAAGGTACTTAGTTTCAGTGGGAGGTACTTAGTTTCGAAGAGGCGTTGTTGGCAGCGCTCATGACAACGAGAACCGCGCGAATTGCCCCGGTCCGGTCAGGATGATGCCGGCCGGGTCAAGCCGAGGCGGGGGATCTCGATTGCCGGGCAGCGGTTCATCACGACGTTGATCCCGTTGGCTTCGGCGCGCGCAGCGGCGGCGGCATCGACAACGCCGAGCTGCATCCATATAGCCTTAACCCCAAGCGCGGCGGCTCCCAGCGCGATCACCTCGTCAACGACCACGCCGGCCGCCTCGCTGCGCCGGAAGATGTCGACCAGTGTCGATCGGGCCGACTCCGGCGCGCGGGATATCGGCGAGCGAGGCGTAGCAGGTTTCGCCGAGAATTGTCGTGCCCGCGGCATTCGGATTGACCGGGATCGCACGGTATCCCTGGTGCTGCAGATAGCGCATGACGCGGTGGCTCGGGCGGTGCGGGCGCGGGCTGGCTCCGACCACGGCGATTGTCCGGGCCCGGGAAAGCACGTCCCGCAGGTAGGTATCGGAATAATTTTGATGGTCCATTACGACCTGTCCTCCGCCGCGGGCCGGAACCGGGTGTACCGGATGTAAGTGCGCAAAGGAACGACGACCGGCCGGAAAAGTGCACAGATTGCGTTTTGCTGCACGGTGGGAGACCTGGGTAAAGAGGCCAGGGCAAAAAAACCGCGGCGGCCACCCGGCCAGCGATGTGGGCCGAGCCGCTTTTGGCATCTGCTGATATGCGAGCAATCTACAGCAAACTCCCTTTCCCGCCCATCGGGCAAAGGGTCCGTGTACACTGAGCGGCGGCGCGCTGCCGCCGAGCGCAGGAGGTATGATGGAAATCAATGCCGATTTTTCGCGGCGGATTGCCGTCCACGCCTCGCGGCTCGCTTGGGTGCCGTCGCCAATGGCCGGGGTCGAGCGGCGCATGCTGGACCGCATCGGCGACGAGGTGGCCCGGGCCACGTCTATCGTTCGCTACGCACCCGGCAGTCACTTCGCTCCCCACAGGCACGGCGGCGGAGAAGAATTCCTGGTGCTGGAGGGCGTGTTTCAGGACGAGTACGGCGAGTTTCCGGCCGGCAGCTATGTCCGCAATCCGCCGACCTCGCGCCACACGCCCGGCTCGGCGCCCGGCTGCATCCTGTTCGTCAAGCTGTGGCAGTTCGATCTCACGGACCGCACGGAGGTAACGATCGATACCACCGCGATGACCTATGAAGCCGCCCCCGATCGGCCCGGCGTTGAGCTGATCCCGCTGTTTCGCGACGACCGCGAAAACGTGCGGCTGGAGCGTTGGGCGCCCGGTGCGGCGGTGCGATTGGATGTGCCGGGCGGCGCCGAGGTGCTGGTGCTGGACGGCGTATTCGACGAGAGCGGCGAGAGCTTCGAGCCTCAGTCCTGGCTGCGGCTGCCGGTCGGCAGCGTGCTGCGGGCGCAGGCCGGCCCGGAGGGCTGCAGGGTGTGGATCAAGACCGGCCACCTTCTGACGATTGAGGGTGCTATTCGCTCGTGATCGCGGGCCAACGGTCCCGCGACAGGCGCAATTCTGCGCACCGCCGAGGGATATTGACCCTGCGACCAGATATGAGCGCTTCTATGCGTGGCTGGGCCTGTGGGCCTGTCCCGCAAAACATGACGGGGGTCGATCGTGCCGTATGGGGGAAATGACTGGCTGGCGCTGACGCAGGAACCGATCCTCGAACCGGAACTGCCGATCTGCGATCCGCATCATCATTTCTGGGATTTCCGCCTCGCGCGCATCCCGTATCAGCGATACCTGCTGCATGAGCTGATGGCGGATGTCGGCTCCGGCCATAACATCCGCTCGACGGTGTTCATCGAGGCGCGCGCCATGTACCGGGCCGATGGTCCGGTCGAGATGCGGCCGATCGGCGAGGTGGAATTCGTCCAGGGCCTCGCGGCAGCCAGCGCCAGCGGGCTTTACGGGCCGGCCCGGGCAGCCGCCTCGATAATCGGGCATGCCGACCTGAAGCTCGGTGAACGGGTCGAGCCGGTTGTCGAGGCTTTGCAGGCGGCCAGTCCGAATCGGTTCCGCGGCATCCGCCACATCTGCACCTGGCATCCCGATCCGCGGGTCGAGAGTCGGGAGAAAGAGGGCGTGCTGAGCACGGTCGAATTCCGCGCCGGGGCGAAGATACTGGCGCGCAAGGGCTTGTCGCTCGACACGATTGTCTGCTTTCCGCAGCTGCCGGAACTAGCTGCCTTCGCGCGTGCGGTACCCGATCTGCCGATCATTCTCAACCATCTCGGGGGGCTCAACCGCACCGGGCCATTTGCCGGCCGCGACGACGAGGTAATGCCGGCCTGGAAAAGCGGCATGGCCGAAATGGCGAAATGCCCGAACGTCATGCTCAAGCTCGGCGGCGTTGGGATGCCGCGCTTCGGCTTTGATTGGCACACGCGCGAGACGCCGATCGGCTCCGAGGAACTCGCTTCCTCGATGGCGCCGCTGTTGAGCTGGTGCATCGACCGGTTCGGCCCGGACCGCGCTATGTTCGAAAGCAACTTCCCGGTCGATAAGGTGTCGTTTTCCTACCCGGTGCTGTTCAACGCGTTCAAGCGCTTCTCCCAACCCTATTCGGCCGCGGAACGCGCGGCGCTGTTCCACGACACCGCGGTGCGCGCCTACCGGATCGGCGAACCGTAAGCACGGCTGTCATGGCCGGCCGCTCACCTGCAATCACGCTTGTCAACAATCTGCGGAGGAAACGGAAATGTCCGAGACGCCCACCTTTGGCCGCTATGCCGAGATCCCCTACGACGAGATGACGCCGGAGCAGCAGGAGGCTTATCGCTTCGTCACCGGCATGCGCGGCCCGCTCGGGGGGCCGAACAAGATCTGGGTGCACAACCCGAAACTGGCGAAAGCCGCGGCGGCGCTCGGCGGGCATTTTCGCCAGGGCAATTATTCGCTGACCGAGCGCGAGCGGGAAATCGCCGTCATCACGATCAACAGCAAATGGCGCTCGGCCTATCCAACGGCGGCGCATGAGCGGCGCGGCAAGGAGGTCGGACTGCCGGCGGACAAGGTCGAGGCCATGCTGTCCGGTCTGCCGACCTCGTTTGACAATAAGCGCGAGCAGATCGTCTACGAGATGGCGGTCTGCCTGTCGAACTCACGGTGGGTCTCGAAGGGGCTTTACGACCGCGCGGTCGAGGCGCTCGGCCATGTCGGCATCACCGACGTCATCACGCTGATGGGCCATTACACCAGCGTCTCGATGACGCTCGCCTTCTACGACGTCCCGGCCGGCGCTCCCGGCATGACCCGCTGACGGCGGCTTCCGGGGCGAAGGATGCGCCGGGCGGAAAGTGCGAGAAGATGAATAGCTACGATTACATCGTGGTCGGCGCCGGTTCGGCCGGAGCGGCCGTGGCGCACCGGCTGTCGGCTGACCCGCGCAACAAAGTGCTGCTGCTCGAAGCCGGCGCGCCGAGCCACCCCTGGTCGTTCATCCCGGTTGGCTCCGCCCGGCTGATCAAGAACCCGGCGGCGAACTGGCTCTATGCGTCGGAACCCGAGGCCAACACCAACGGCCGGAGCATCCCGGTGCCGCGCGGCAAATTGCTCGGCGGTTCAAGCGCGATCAACGGCATGGCGTTCGTGCGCGGCCAGGCGCAGGACTTCGACACCTGGGCGCAGATGGGCAACCGTGGCTGGAGCTACGAAGAGGTCCTGCCCTTCTTCAAGCGGATGGAGAGCTACGAGGGCGGCGGCGACGATTCCTATCACGGCCGCGAGGGGCCGCTTGTCGTGACGAACCCGCCGCCGAAAGAGCCGATTTTCCAGACGATCATCAAGGCGGCGGGGCAAGTCGGCATTCCGCACAACCCCGATTACAACGGAGCCAGCCAGGAAGGCATCGCGATGAGCCAGGCGACGATCGCCCGGGGACGTCGCATGAGCACCGCGCGCTGCTATCTCGACCCGATCCGCAACCGGCAAAACCTGCATATCGAGACCGGCGCGCTGGCCGAACAGCTCGTGCTCGACGGCAGACGGTGCACCGGCATCCGCTACTCGGTCGGCGGCGACCGGCGCGAAGCCGCCGTTGCGCGCGAAATCATCGTCTGCGGCGGCACGATCAACTCGCCGCAACTGCTCGAACTGTCGGGCATCGGCCAGCCCGAACGGCTGCGCGATCTCGGGATCGAGGTGCGCCAGGCCCTGCCGGGGGTCGGCGAGAATTTGCGCGATCATTACGCGCCGCGCACCCGCTGGCTGGTCGGCAAAAAGGGCATCACGTTCAACGACCGGGCGCGCGGTCTCGGCATGGTCTATCAGGCGATGCGGTACGCGCTGTTCCGCACGGGCTTTCTGGCGAGCGTCGGGGCGCCGCTGCGGGCCTTCGTGTGCTCGCGCGAAGGGCTCGAGGCGCCAGATCTGCTGCTCGGGTGGGTCCCGATGCTGACCGAGCCCGGTCCGAAAGGCCCGCGTATTTCAAAGCAATCGGGCTTCACCTGCTATGCCCATCCGATGCGGCCCGAGAGCCGGGGACGCATCCACGTCATTTCGGCCGATCCGCGCCGGCCGCCCGCGATCAACTTCAACTTCCTGTCGTTGCCGCCGGACGCGGAGCTGACCGTCAAAGCGATCCGCATTGCCCGCGCGATCATGACCGCACCGGCGATGGCGCCGCTGCTTCTGACCGAGGCCGCGCCCGGCGCCGACCGCACCACCGATGACGCGATCATCGATTGGGTGAAGAGCGCGGCCGAGACGACCTACCATCCGGTCGGAACCTGCAAGATGGGTTCCGATCCGATGGCGGTCGTCGACCCCGAGCTTCGGGTGCACGGGATCGCGGGGCTGCGCGTCGCCGATGCGTCAATCATGCCGACGCTGACATCGGGAAACACCAATGCGCCCTCGATCATGATCGGCGAGAAGGCGGCGGACATGGTGCTGAAAGCGGCCTGAGTGGTGAGCGGCCGCAAATCCACCAGATTCCCGGCCGACCGAAAAACCTCAGGGAAAACTCCCTGCTAGCAGGGAAATATCGGGAGCGGGCGGGCCGCGGTCACATCCCGAGGATCGACCCGGTCACCGAGCGCGGGTCGCGGCGCGGCCAGCGGCCGCTCTCGACCTGGTGGAAGAAATCGGCCAGGGTCCGGTTGAACAAATCCGGCTCCTCGATATTGAGGGCATGGCCGGTGTTCGGGAACACGACCAGCGCTGCGCTCGGGATCAGCCGCTTCATCAGAATGCCCGGTTCGAGGCAGGGGTCGTCCTCGTCGCCGGTGGCGATCAAGGTCGGCACGTCGAGCCGCTTCATCTCTTCGGTCAGTTCCCATAGCGACGGCCGACGGCCCTGCACGCCGCGCTGCGTGTTGGCGGCGCCCATCGTCGAATGCTCGGCGAGCTGCGCCAGGAACTCGGCATAGCCGCGCGGGTCCTTGTTCTGGTACTGCACGCGGGTCGGGCCGGCGCCGTAGGTTTTCGCCACCTCGGCCATGCCCCGGCTTTCGATCGCCGCCGCGGTACGCGCCACTTCCTCGACGAATTGCGTTTGCTTGTCGGGCTGCGCGCCGTAGCCGCAGCCGGCGACGACCAGCGAGCGGGCGCGTTCGGGGTAGGCGAAGCCAAAATGCAAGGTCGCGAACCCGCCCATCGAGATGCCGACGACATGAGCCTTGGCGATCCCGAGCCCGTCGAGCACGTCGCGGATGTCGTCGCGCGCCCGTTCCTGCGAGTATTGCCGCCAATCCTGCGGCACATCCGACGGCGGATAGCCGCGCGCGTTGAACGCGACACAGCGATAGCGCCGGGCGAAAAACCTGAGCTGCGTCTCATAGCTGCGGTAGTCGCCGGCAAATTCGTGCACGAACACGATCGGGTCGCCGGACCCGGCTTCCTCGTAATAGAGGCTGACGCCGTCATTTGTCGTGATTTGGGCCATCGGATTCCTGCGGATCGGCGGACATCATGTTGCTGCCGGGCATGTTAAGTCCGGCATGGAGGCTCCGTCGAGTAGCGCGGCGGCACCTTTCCGAAGCGACCGGACGCGCCCCAGAAACGTTAGCCAGACGATGGTCGATTTCAGCATTAGTACAGAAGATCGCGCCTGGGCCGGGGCTGTCGCGTGCCCGGATTGTGGCGCCATGCAACGGATCGGGGTCTCCGGCGGCAATGCCGACGCGCTTTGCTGGCGTTGCGGCGCGGGGCTCGAACGCGCGGCAGGGCGAAGCGATGCGGGGGCGCTTGCATGCATGGTCGCGGGTTTCCTGCTGTTGTTATCGGGCAACGTGCTGCCGCTGATGCGCTCGCACCTGCTCGGCGCGTCAATAGAGGCGCACGCAATCGATGGCGCGGTCGCGTATTGGCAAGACGGCTGGCCGCTGATGGCCCTCTTCGTCGGGCTGTTTGCGGTCGTGATTCCATTCGTGCGTTCGGCGATGCTGATCGCGGTGCTCGGCAGCCTTTATCTGGGTCGGCGTCGGCGCTGGCAGGGCTTTCTGTTCCGCTATGCCGGGGAGCTGCGGCTGTGGTCGATGGCCGGCGTGTATGTTCTCGCCGGTATCGTCACCTATAGCCGGCTCTCGGCGGAGATCGAGGCCGACGTGCTGACCGGCGGCTGGTGCTTTATTTCGGGCGCGCTGCTGCTGCTGCTCGGAGATCTCCTGCTCGACAGGCGGCGGATCTGGAGGGCGATCCGTCCCGATGAACCGGCGGCGCCGCGCGCGCTTGGCTGCGAATCGTGCCAGCTGCTCGTCCCGATCGGCCTTGAAGGGATGCGCTGCCCGCGTTGCGGAGCGGCGCTGGACCGGCGCAAGCCCGATTCACTGCACCGCACGGCGGCGCTGACCGCGGCGGCGCTGGTGCTTTATCCGGCGGGGCTGATCATCCCGATGACCAGGTCGGTCGAACCTGGCGGATTGATGCAGAGGAATGTCATCGATGGCATAGCGGAACTCTTCCGGCACGGTTTTTGGTATTTGGGCGTCCTTCTGTTCACGGTGAGTGTTGCGATACCGGTGCTGAAGCTCCTGGTGCTCGGATGGATGATGCTCCGGGTCAAGGTCCCGCGCGCGAAGGGTCTGGTGCTGCGGACGAAAGTCTATCGCCTGATCAAGGAGATCAACCGCTGGTCGTTTATGGATCCGTTCATCGTCGCGCTGACCGCGCCATTGATGGCGTATCCGGGCATCGCCGACGTTCACACCGGAGCGGGCGCGTTGCCGTTCGCGCTGGTCGTCGTGCTGACCATGCTCGCCTCGCACTGTTTCGATACGCGGCTGATGTGGGATGCGGCGGAGAGAAAACATGACTGATGCCGAGAACGTCCACGGTCGCGGCGATAACGAAGCCGGACCGCAACAGCTCCCGGAAGCGCGCCGCGGCCGATCCCGCTGGACCGCATGGTTCTGGGCGATCCCGCTCGCGGCGCTGGCCCTCGTGGGATGGCTCGCCCTGAAGGAATGGGTCATCGACACCGGCGACGTGACCGTGACATTCGCGCGCGCCGAGGGCCTGAGCCCGGGAGCGGCGGTCCGCTACCGCGGCGCGAGCGTCGGCCGTGTCAAGGACATCAAACTGACGCGCGATCTCGAGCGGGTCAAAGTCGTGCTCCGCATCGACGGGCCAATCAGCGGTCATATCGGCGCCGGGACGCTGTTCTGGATCGAGCGGCCGGGGCTGGCCAGCGGCGAGATCAAGAACCTGATTTCCGGCGCGCATGTTGGCGTGGCGCCCGTCGACGGCGAGCCGCGGGAGTCGTTCAACGGCCTGGAAGAGCCACCCGTGTCGCCTGGCTATGAACCGGGCCGGAGCTTCCTTTTGATGGCGGACGATGCCGGTGGGTTGACGCCGGGCGCGCCAGTGCTGTTCCGCGGCGTCGAGGTCGGACGGGTTTTGGGAAGCCGCCTCAGCGCCGCGGCGGGAGGCGCGGCGAAGAGGCAGGTCGAAATCCCGGTGCTGATCGAGGCCAAATACGCCGATCTCGTCCGGCAGGGCACCGCGTTCTGGCGCGCCGGCGGGATGTCGGTCTCGATGAGCGGCGGGTTCAACGTGGACCTGCCGTCCTTGCCGTCGCTGATCTCTGGCGCGGTCGCCTTCGATACACCGGATATGTTCGCGGGTCCGCCCGCCGGCCCCGACGCGACCTTTCAGCTCTACGGCAATAGCGATGCCGCCAAGGCCGCCCCCGCCGGTTCCGTATTCGCGTATCTCGTTCGATTTCCGAAGGCGGTCGGCGGGCTCGGACCGGGCGCGCCGGTGACGCTCGAAGGCCGGCAGGTCGGGCGGGTTGTCAAGGCGCGGCTCGATATCGACGCCGAAACCGGGCGCATTACCACGCCGGTCGAAATCGGCATCGACGCGCTGGCGCTCGGCCCGCAAGCCGGCATCGCCAGCAGCCGCGACGACCTGCGCGAGAAGATGAACCAGGCTTTGGCGAAGCTCGTGCAAAACGGATTGCGGGCCAAAGTGGCGTCGAGCGGGTTCCTGTCCAGCGGCAAATCGGTTGAGCTCGTCATGGCATCGGACGCCAAGCCGGCCAGCCTCGACCAAAGCCATGAGCCTCCTGCCATCCCCGCGCAACCGGCCGGAAGCCAGGCACCTCCTCCTCCCGGACCCGGGAAAAGCCCGGAAGCGCCCCCGGCATCCACCGGCTCCTCGAAGGAGGGGAGCGCTCCGCCCGCTGCCGCCGACTCCGTCGCTGGCCAATAAACCGGGAAGGCGCGGCCGAGTTTGTCCCGAGCGATCGGAAGCGGCGGCTATTGACCGCAGGTGTTATGGGCGGCGGAGAAGGCGTTCATCATGTTGCCGCCCGCCTTCATGACCCCCTCCTGCACCGCATCGCCGTTCGGAGCGGATTCGACGATTGCCGCGGCTTGGCCGGTGTCCTGCGGGCCGAGCATCTGGCCGATTATCTGGCTGTAGCACCACGCCTTGTCGCGGTCCATGCCGAGTTTCATGAAACCGTCCCATACACGCTTCTCGCCCGGAGTTTCGGCATGAGCGGCGGCTGGGACAAAGATGGGCGCCAGCAGGGCGGCGATCAAAACTGCGGCAACGCGCATCGAGAATTCCCTTCGGAAAGGCTGTACAATGGCCGAACAGCCCGGCTTCGTTCGTGGTTCCCCATGGCGCTCGGGCCGAGGTCCCCGGGCGCTCGCGACGATAACGAACTCCGTCGTCGCGAGCGGCTCAACCGCGCGGCGATATCCGGAAGACGGAGATCGAAGCGGCTATTCCGCCGCTGCGGGCGCTGCTTCGGCCGCGGGTTCGCGATCGGGCAGCATGCCGAGCGCCCGCTTGTAGATATCGAGCAGCGTTTCCTGCTCGTCGACATCGTCCTGGTCCATCCGCCGGATACGGATGATCTGGCGCATGATGGCAATGTCGAAGCCACTCCCCTTGGCCTCGGCGAAAACGTCCTTGATGTCGGCGCTCAGCGCTCGCTTCTCCTCCTCGAGCCGCTCGATGCGTTCGATAAACGAGCGCAGCTGCTCGCCGGCAATCCCCCCAACCTCCGGCATTCGTTCCCCCTTCTGTTGTAACAAGTACGATAAACGCTTAAGCGGACCAAGGCCAAGCGGACCAAGGAACGCCGTCAGTGCTTCGGCTGGGATGCCGCGAACGCCGCCTTCTGTTCCGGCGTGGCCTCCTTCTGGTGCTTCTTGCGCCACTCGTCATACGGCATGCCGTAGACGATCTCGCGCGCCTCCGGGTCGGACAGCGCGACGCCGCGCTCCTCGGCCGCCGCGCGGTACCATTTCGACAGGCAGTTGCGGCAGAACCCGGCGAGGTTCATCAGGTCGATGTTCTGGACGTCGGTGCGCTCGCGCAGATGCGCGACCAGCGTGCGGAAGGCCGCAGCCTCCAGCTCGGTGCGGGTCTTGTCGTCGATCGTATCGGCGCTCATCTCGATCCTCCTTTTCCGCCGCCTATCAAGCACCGTCTTATGTAGCACCGGGGCAAGCGATCTTGAACCGGTCGCGCGCGCCGCGCCGCCGCGCTAGAGTGCGCGCAGCCTCCTCTGGAAACCGAGTCGCCATGCGCCGCTTTGTCCTCGGCCTGTTCGCCGTGATCGGCATTCTCACGGTGCTGGCGGTGCTCGGGCTCGGGTCGCTGGCCTGGTATCTGATCGAGAGGAAGCCGGTTCTTCCGGACAGCATCGTACTGACCGCGGATCTGAACGGCGGTCTCGAGGCCGGCTCAGGCCGGGATGCGCTGAGCGAGATCGTGTTCGGCGAGACGCCGACATTGCGCGATTTCCTCGACGCGATCGAACGCGCCGGCGACGATCCGCGCGTCAAGGCTCTCTATGTTCAGCTCGGTCAGGATGGGATGGCTCTGGCGACGGCGCAGGAAGTCCGCGACGCGATCCAGGCGTTCCGCGCCAAGGGCAAGTTCGCGCTCGCGTTTTCCGAAAGCTTCGGCGAGTTCGGCCCCGGCACCCGGCCGTATTATCTCGCGACCGCGTTTGACGAAATCTGGCTGCAGCCGCTGGGATCGGTCGGGCTGATCGGGCTGCGGGCCGAGATTCCGTTTTTTCGCGGCACGCTCGATTGGCTCGGGATCAAGCCGAGCTTCGGTCGGCGCGAGCAATACAAGACAGCCGCCAACAGCCTCACCGAAACCGCGATGACCGGGCCGCAGCGGGAGGAAACCGAGGCTCTGCTGACATCGATGTCGGGGCAGATCGTGCGCGGCGTCGCCGCCGCGCGCCGGCTCTCGGAAACGCAGGTCGGCGCATTGATCGACCGCGGCCCGCTTTTCGCCGACGAGGCCAAGGCGGCGGGGCTGATCGACCGGATCGGCTATCGTGACGAGGCCCTCGCGAAGGCCCGCGCAGGCGCCGGCTCCGGCGCTGCAGTGCTGTCGCTGTCGCGCTATCGCGAGGCCGCTGGCCGGCCTCACGCGAGCGGCCCGAAAATCGCGCTGATTTACGGCACCGGCCTGATCGTGCAGCGGGCCGACGATGACAATCTGCTCTCCGGCGGCGAGACGATGAGCGCGCGCACGGTCGCCCGCGCCTTCCGCGACGCCGCCGGCGACCTCGACGTCCGCGCGATCGTGTTCCGCGTTGACAGCCCTGGCGGCTCTGCGGTCGCCTCGGAAACGATCTGGCGCGAGGTCGCCCGCGCCCACGAACGCGGCAAGCCGCTTATCGTCTCGATGGGCAACGTGGCCGGCTCGGGTGGCTACTACATCGCCGCGCCGGCCGACAAGATCGTCGCGCAGCCCGCGACCTTGACCGGGTCGATCGGCGTGCTGGCCGGCAAGCTCGTCATCACCGGCCTGCTCGAGAAATTCGGGGTCACCAGCCAGGCAGTGCAGCGCGGCGCCAACGCCGCGATGTTCAGCCCCTTCGAGGATTTCTCGCCGGCCGCGCGGGCCCGGCTCGAAGCCTTTCTCGATGCGACCTATCGCGGCTTCAAAGAGCGCGTGGCCACGGGCCGGCATATGACCCCGGATCAGGTCGAGGCGGTCGCCAAGGGTCGCGTCTGGTCGGGCGAGGAAGCAAAGGAGCGGGGTTTGGTAGACGCGCTCGGCGGCTACGACGTCGCGCTCCGGCTTGCCAAGGAAGCAGCCGCGATCCCCGCCGATGCGGCGGTCGAGCTCGCCGTGTTCCCGCGGCCGAAAAGCACGATCGAGCGGATCATCAACCGGATCGCCGGCGACGACGGCGGAAGGGACGCGCCGTCAGCGATTCAGACCATCGCAGCCAAGGTGGCCGCCCTGAGCACCGCGCTTGACGCCGCGCTCGGCGGCGCCGGTGTGCTGCAAATGCCGGCGATCGAGGAGTTTCGGTAATCCGGAACCTTGCCGAACCCGATTTCGGTTCGTGCAGCCCGGTCGCCTCGCTCACTCCAGCGTCAGCAGGCGGCCGTAGCCGGCGATCTTCTGGCGCACACCGCAGCGGCGCAGCGCGTGCCACATCATCGCCGAGGCGCTCGAAATCACTGGCTTGCCGAGATCCGCTTCGAGCATGTCAAGCACCGGCAGCGTCGGCATTCCGGTTCCGGTCAGAAACACGGCCTGCGCTTCCGGTCTGTCAATCTCGCGCGCCAGTCGGTAGGCGCGTTCGGCGGTTTCGTCGTAGATGTTCGTCACCCCGGCAAGATTTTCCGCCTGCACCACCGTGAAGCCGTGCGCTTCGAGATGGGCGCGGCCCTGGGCCGTGGTCTCAGCCGAATACGGCGCCCCGTACGCGATGCGCCGGACGCCGAGCCGTTCGAGCGCGGCGGCGACCGCACCGAAAGCGGTGACAACCGGCACGCCTGACGCCATGACGAGGCGGGCCAGCAGCGCCGCCTCGCGCTCGCGGCCGAGATGGTAGCTGGTCGCGGTATGCGCGATGGTGATGATGTCGGGCTTGACCGCGGCGAGGAGCGGCACACCCGCGTCGAGACTGTCGATCATCGCGCGCGTGCGCCGGTCCTGGTTGTCGAGCGCGCCGGGCACGCCGCCGCCGGCATCCATGCGGTGGAAATGCACCGACACGCCCGGCGGCGCGAGCGCGATCATCTCCGGCTCGACCGTCGGGTTGCCCGGCGGCACCATGAAGCCGAGCCGCGCTCTCCACCCGATCATTGGCGATCTCCGTCTGGATTGGCCACGGCCGCATGTTAGCATCGGCCGGTGCGCTGGGCGCGAGAGATGTCGGGGCAGCGGAATGGCGTTTTCACTGATCGATGACGGGGCCGGCGCGGTGCCGGTCGACTTCGTATCAAAGGCCGGGCTCGCCGCCTGGCGCGAGACGGCGGCGGCGCGCGAGCGCGACTGGGCGGAAGCTGTCGGCTTCATCGGTGAGGCCGGCAAACTGGCGTTCGTGCCGGGCGAAGACGGGCGGCTCGGGCGGGTGCTGGCCGGTGTCGGTGACGGCGAGGCGGCGATCTGGGCGGCTGGCGGCCTCCCGGAATCGCTGCCGCCCGGTACTTATCGCCTGGGGGCAATGCCCAAGGAGGCCGATCCGAGCCGTGTCGTGCTCGGCTGGGCGCTCGGCACCTATTCGTTCGACCTCTACCGCAAGAAAAAAAAGGAAGGCGCGGCGCGGCTGGTCTGGCCCAAGGGAGCCGATCGCGGTCTCGTCGAGCGTCTCGCCGGGGCAATGTGCCTGGCGCGCGACCTGATCAACACGCCGGCCTCCGATCTTGGCCCCGCCGAACTGGCCGACGCGGCGACCCAGGTCGCCGACAGCATGGGCGCTCGGCATCGGGTGATCGTTGGCGAAAAGCTGCTCGCCGAGAACTATCCGACAATCCACGCGGTCGGCCGGGCCAGTGCGCGGGCGCCGCGCCTTGTCGACATCGTCTGGGGCGACGAGAGCGCCCCAAAGGTGACGCTGGTCGGCAAGGGGGTGTGCTTCGACACGGGCGGGCTCGATCTGAAGCCGGCCACCGGCATGAAGATGATGAAGAAGGACATGGGCGGCGCCGCGATCATGCTTGGTCTGGCGCAGGCGATCATGGCGGCGCGGCTGCCAGTGCGGCTGCGCGTGCTGCTGCCGCTGGTCGAAAACTCGGTATCGGGCAACGCGCTCCGGCCGCTCGACATCGTGCGGACGCGCAAGGGGCTGACCGTCGAGATCGGCAACACCGACGCCGAGGGGCGGCTGATCCTGTGCGACGCGCTAGCCGAAGCCTCTACCGAAAACCCGGCATTGCTGATCGACGTGGCCACCTTGACCGGCGCCGCGCGGGTGGCGCTCGGCCCGGAACTGGGGGCGCTGTTCTGCAACGACGACGATCTCGCCGCGCGGCTGCTGGCTTCCGGCGCCGCGGAGGACGACCCGCTGTGGCGGATGCCGTTGTGGCGCGGATATCGTCGGATGCTCGACGGCAAGGCGGCCGACCTCAACAACGTGTCGGACGGGCCGCATGCCGGGGCGATCACGGCGGCGCTGTACCTGCAGGAATTCGTCGACCCCGGCGTTCCGTGGGCGCATATCGACGTAATGGCCTGGAACGCACGAGCCCGGCCCGGCCGTCCGGAGGGCGCCGAGGCGCAGACGTTGCGGGCGCTCTACGCCCATATCGCCGGTCGGTTTGCCGGCTGAGCAACCGGAACCCCGGTTAGGCTTAATTGCTAGGGGTTGTCGCCCAGTCGAGGAGCCGGTCGAGGAAGGCTTGTCCGGCCGCCAGCTCGGCGCGGGTGATGTATTCGTCGGGCCTGTGCGCGACCGCGATCGAGCCGGGACCGCAGACGATCGCCGGGATGCCCGCCTGCTGAAACAGCCCGGCCTCGGTCGCGAACGAGACGGCGGTCGTTGTATTCGCGCCGGTCAGACGCCGCGCCAGTTCCTCGGCCGGCGAACCCGGCCCAGGGATCAACGGCGGCACCGCGACGACGGTTTCGGTCTCGATCGGCCGCCTGCGGATAGACCGCGCGCATGCGCGGCAGCAGCGCCTCGTCGACAAACCGGTCGATGCGGGATTTCAGCGCCGCCGCGTCGTCCTGCGGCAGATTGCGCATGTCCCACTCGAACGTGCATTCGCGCGCGATGATGTTGACCGCGGTGCCGCCGCTGATCGTACCGACCGACATCGTCGTATGCGGCGGGTCGAAGCCGCTATCGGGTGGAGCGACGGCGCGTCCCTCGGCGTGCAGCCGGCCGATTTCGAGGATGATCTCGGCGGCGGCCGCAATCGCGCTGACCCCGAGATCGGGCGCGCTCGAATGCCCTTCGCGCCCGGTGATCCGGGTGCGGAAAAAGGACAACCCCTTCTGCCGGTTGGCGACCTGCATCGAGGTCGGCTCGCCGATGATCGCCATCGCCGGCCGCGCAATCCCCTCCGGCAAAGACCGGATCAGCGCCGGCGCGCCGAGGCAACCGACTTCCTCGTCATGGCTGAAGGCGAGATGCAGCGGTACGGCCAGTTCGCGCCGCGCCGCCTCGGGAACCAGCGCCAGCGCGAGGGCGATGAAGCCCTTCATGTCGGCCGTGCCGCGGCCATAGAGATTTCCGTCCGTCTCGGTCAGGCGGAACGGGTCGCTGTGCCACTCCTGTCCGGCGACCGGCACGACATCGGTATGACCGGACAGGATCACGCCGCCGCGTTCCGGCTGGCCCGGCCCTGTCCGATCGTCGCGAACAGATTGGCCTTGCCCTCGCCGGCGCTGCTCAGCGTCGCGGCGATGCCGTAGCCGTTGAGATAGTCGGAGACCCAGTCGATCAGGTCGCGGTTCGAGCGCGACGAGGTCGTGTCGAACGCGATCAGACGATCGAGGATCTCGACCGCCCGCCGAAGTCTGTCGTCAGACGTACTCACCGGTCCCGCCGGCCGGCGTGCCGATCATCGCCAGCACTTCGCGCCGGGTCGAGGGATCGTCGCGGAAGACGCCGAGCATGCGGCTGGTCACCATGCTGACCCCGGGCTTGTGGACGCCGCGCGTCGTCATGCATTGGTGCGCTCCCTCGATGACCACCGCGACGCCCTTCGGGCGCAGTACCTCGTCGAGCGTGTTGGCGATCTGCGCCGTCATCTTCTCCTGGATCTGCAGGCGCTTCGCATAGACCTCGACAAGCCGCGCCAGCTTCGAGATACCGACGACGCGGTTATCCGGCAGATAGGCGATGTGCACCTTGCCGATGATCGGCGCCATGTGGTGCTCGCAATGCGACTCGAAGCGGATATCCTTCAGCGTGACAATCTCGTCGTAGCCGTCCATTTCCTCGAAGGTGCGCTGCAGCAGCGCTACCGGGTCCTCGTCGTAGCCGCTGAAGAACTCGCTGTAGGAGCGCACGACCCGGTCGGGCGTGGCGAGTAGACCTTCGCGCTCGGGATCGTCGCCGGCCCAGCGGATCAGTGTGCGCACCGCGTCCAGCGCCTCGTCGCGCGACGGGCGGCGCACCAGCACCGGCTCCTGCCGCGCACGGATCTTTTGCACATTCCCCCTTCCACCCAAGGCGCTGGCCGCCTGAGCATCTACTGCGGTCGCCATCAGATCTCCTTTCCTCCAGGGAAACGGCGCCGGCGGCGTTCCTTCCCTGCCCCGGGCAACGCCCCCGGTTTGCTATCACCAAGTGGTTAATGAAGCCGCCGCTGTCTCAATTGAGGCGCGTCGCCGCCTGCGGCGTATCGAGCGAGAAGGCCGGGACCCGCACGAGGAAATTCTCGCCGTCGCGGGTTTCCATTTCGTAATCACCGACCATGAAACCGGAGGGCGTCGGCAGCGGACAGCTGCTCGTGTATTCGAAGCTTTCGCCGGGCGCGAGCACGGGCTCCTCGCCGACCACGCCGGGACCGCGCACCTCCTGGCGACGGCCGAAACTGTCGGTGATTTCCCAATGCCGCCGCCGCAGCTGCACGGTTTCGTCGCCGGCGTTCTCGATGCGGACGTGATAGGCCCAGACGTAGCGGTTTTCGGCCGGCGAGGAGTGCTGCTCCAGATAGAACGGGCGCACCGTGACCTTGATCGACCGGGTGGTTTCCGAATACATCGCTCAGGGACCTTTCTTCTTGTTGCTCGATCCGCCGGCCGACCTGTGGATTGGGGCTTGCGGACGCCCCGCGAGCGCGGCACGCACAATGTCGGGGGCGGGCCAGACAGGTTCAAGGCAACCTTTCCATGCATCCCCTATGCGCCCCAACCTATGCGCCATCAGGGGCCAGCAGCGCGAGAACCTTCTCGTCCGGCCGACGTGAGCCGTCGGGCTGGATCGACTGGACGCAGACATGGTCGGCGCCGGCGTCCCAGTGCTCCTGGATGCGCTTGCGGATCGCCTCCTCGGCGCCCCAGGCGACATTGGCGTCGACAAACCGGTCTGAGCCGCCATCCGCCATATCGTCGCCGAAACCGAGCCGCCGCCAGTTGTTGGCGTAATTGTCGAGCTTCAAATACGGCGCCAGCGCCTGGCGGGCGGCCGAGCGGGCCTTTCCGGGATCGGTTTCGAGCAGTACCCAGACCTCGGGGCAGAGCAGCTTGCCGGGACCGAGGATGCGTCGCGCCTCTTCGGTGTGCTCGGGTGGCACGTTGTACGGGTGCGCCCCGTCGGCGAGCTCGGCCGACAGCGCCAGCATCCGCGGCCCGAGCGCGGCGAGGATCGTCGGCGGCTTTTCGGGTGGGTCCGGCGCGATATACGGCGCAAGCTGCATCTCGGTCAGATAGGCGCGCATTGTCGCGACCGGCTTGCCGTAATGGTGGCCGCGCAACCCGGCGACCGTCGGCGCGTGCGAGACGCCGATCCCGAGCAGAAACCGTCCGCTGGACTGTTCGGCGAGCGCCCGCTGGCCGTTCGCCATCGCCATCGCATCGCGGGCGTAGATGTTGGCAATGCCCGGCGCGACGATCAGGTTTTTCGTATTGGCGAGCAGCCATGACGAATGCACCAGTACGTTGCGGCCGCGGCTTTCCGGCAGCCACAGCGCGGAATAGCCCCAGGTTTCGACCCGCTGCGCGAATGCCGCCCCTTCGGCCGCGGTCAACCCGTCCATCGGCGCCCAGACCCCAAGTTTGCCCAGCTGCATCGCAACTCCTGACCGGCTTGGTTCAATTCCGGGAGCCATTCTAGCCCCGACCCGCGGCGGTCGGGCAAGCCTTCAGCCCGATTTTTCTAACGCCCGGCTCTGGCCCGCCGATGCGGCACGCCGGCGCGGCGGTATCGCCCTTGTTTGCGCAGGCGGGCCCGCGATATCAACAAGCCGCATGTCCACGCTGTTTCTGATCGTCTTTGTCGACCTGGTCGGCTTCGGACTGGTCATCCCGCTCCTGCCGTTTTACGCCGAGCGCTTCACCGCCTCGCCGCTGCAGATGACGGCGCTGTTCGCGACGTTTTCGGCGATGTCGCTCTTGACCGCGCCGCTTTGGGGCCGGCTCAGCGACCGGGTCGGGCGTCGCCCGGTTCTGATGGCGAGCATGGCGGCGGCGGCGCTCGCCTATCTCTGGATGGCGTTCGCGACGGAGCTGTGGATGCTGTTCGCGGCGCGCGCCTTCGCCGGAGCCTGCGCCGGCAACATCGCCGCCGCGCAGGCCTATATCGCGGACGTGACCTCGCCCGAAAAGCGCGCCAAGGGCATGGGGATGATCGGCGCGGCGTTCGGGCTCGGGCTTTATCATCGGGCCGGTGGTGGGTGGCGTCATCGCCGGCGACGATGTCGCGACCGCCGACCTCGCGACCCCGTGCCTGATCGCCGCGGGACTGTCCTTCGCGGCTTTCCTCGGGGTGGTGCTGCTGCTGCCCGAGAGCCTGACCCAACCGGGGCAGACCTCCCGCCGAGGCCGGATCGCCGCCGCGCAGGCTGCGCTCTCCCACCCCGGTCTCGGCCGGCTGCTGCTGGTCTTTTTCCTGGTGATCCTCGCCTTTTCGGGCATGGAGACCGTCTTCGCGTGGTGGGCGATTGCGCAATTCGGCTGGGGGCCCCGCCCGACCGGGTTTGTGTTCTTTTACGTCGGGCTGCTGTCGGCGGCGATGCAGGGCGGGCTGATCGGGCCGTTGACGCGGCGGTTCGGCGAGGAACGACTGATGCTGGCGGGACTCGGTCTGATTGCGCTCGGATTGCTGCTGATGCCGTTCGCCGTCGATTTGCCGCTGCTGCTTGTCGCGGTCAGCGCGCTGGCGGTGGGCATGGGAGCGACGCAGCCCTCGATCAACAGCCTCATTTCGCGCCGCGCCGGGGCCGACCGGCAGGGCGAGGTGATGGGCGTGGCGCAATCGGCCGGCGCCCTTTCGCGTGTGCTCGGGCCGATAGCCGCCGGCACTCTGTTCGCCGAATTCGGCCGCAGTAGCCCATTCCTTTGGGGGGCGATGCTGGTTGCCGTGGCTCTGGCGATCGGCTGGCGACTGCCCCGCGCCGTCAACGCGCTCGCGGGGCGTCAGAAACCGGTCGGAGCCGGCGAGTGAGAACCGGCCGGTGAGCCTGTTGCCATGAGCCCGAGAGGCGCGCGCATCGTCGGCCGCTCGTCGGTCTCCGGGCTGCCCGAGCCGGACGAGCGGCTCGGCGAGGGGCTGCGCGCGCTCAGGGGCCTCGCGCCCTATCTGTGGCCGCGCGACTCGCTCGAATTGCGGGCGCGTGTCGTGCTGGCTCTGGTGCTGCTCGTTGCCGGCAAGCTCGTCAACATCACGATCCCGCTCTTCTACAAGCACGCGGTCGATGACCTTTCCGCGCCCAGCCCCGGGCTGATCGCGGTGCCGGTCGCGCTGGTACTGGCCTATGGCGCGGCGCGGGTCCTGTCGCAGGGTTTCAACGAGCTGCGCAACGCGGTTTTCGCGAAGGTCGGACAGCGCGCGGTGCGCCGCCTCGCGCTGTCGACATTCCGGCATATCCATGCGCTGTCGCTGCGCTTTCACCTCGAACGGCGGACCGGCGGTCTGGCGCGCGCCGTCGAGCGCGGCACGGCGGGGATCGAATTCCTGCTGTCCTTCATGCTGTTCAACGTCGTGCCGACATTGTTCGAGATCGCCGTCGTCTGCGCGATTCTGTGGCGGCTGTACGATTGGACCTTCGCGCTCGTGACGCTGGCGACGATCGTCTTCTATGTCACCTTCACGTTTATCGTGACCGACTGGCGCATCCGGCATCGGCGCGAAATGAACACGCGCAACACCGAGGCGAACACGAAGGCGGTCGACAGCCTGCTGAATTACGAAACCGTCAAATATTTCGCGAATGAGGCGCACGAGGCGGAACGCTACGACCGCGCGCTGCGCGCCTATGAGGGAGCCGCCGTCAAGAGCGAGACGTCGCTGGCCGTGCTCAATGTCGGTCAGGGCGCGATCATCGCCTCGGGGCTGATCGGGGTGATGCTGCTGGCGGCCCAAGGCGTCGCCGCCGGCCGGATGACGGTCGGCGACTTCGTGCTGGTGAACGCCTACCTGCTGCAGCTCTATACGCCGCTGAACTTTCTCGGCGTCGTCTATCGCAACATCAAGCAGTCGCTGACCGATCTCGAACAGATGATGGCGCTTTTAAAGATCGCGCCCGAGATTGAGGATCGGCCCGGCGCGTCGCCGCTTATGGTGCCGAATGGCACGGTGCGCTTCCGCCATGTCGATTTCCGCTACGATCCGCGCCGGCCGATCCTGCGCGATGTCGATTTCGCGATGGCGCCGGGGTCCAAATTCGCGATCGTCGGGTCGAGCGGCGCCGGCAAATCGACGATCGCGCGGCTGCTGTTCCGGTTCTATGATCCTGAAGCCGGCGCGATCGAGATCGACGGCCAGGACATAAGAGCGGTCACGCAGGACAGTCTGCGCCGCGCGATCGGCGTCGTGCCGCAGGATACGGTGCTGTTCAACGACACGATCTTCTACAATATCGCGTATGGAAGGCCCGGGGCCCGCCGCGCCGAAATCGAGGAGGCCGCCCGCCACGCGCGCATTCACGATTTTATCGTCTCACTGCCGGACGGATACGAGACGATCGTCGGCGAGCGCGGCCTCAAGCTTTCGGGCGGCGAAAAGCAGCGCGTCGCGATTGCCCGAGTCGTGCTGAAGGCCCCCCATATTCTGATATTCGATGAGGCGACCTCGGCGCTCGACACGAAAACCGAACGCGAAATCCAAGCGAGCCTCGCCGAGGTCGCGATGCACCGCACGACGCTGGTCATTGCGCACCGGCTTTCGACGGTGATTGATGCCGATCAGATCCTGGTGCTCGAAGCCGGCCGCATCGTCGAGCGCGGGACGCATGGCGAACTGCTCGCGCGCGGCGCTCATTATGCGACTATGTGGGCGCGTCAGCAGGAAGCTGCGGAACGCGAAGCGGAATTTGCCGCGAACTGACCGTTCCGCGCGTATTCCCGAAACCTTTTGATCCTCTTTTCGTTTGTGGTGATTAATTATGAATGGCTCAGGCTGGTGACTCGAATCTGCAACATTCTCGTCGTCGAGGACGACGATTCGGTGCGCGCGTTGCTTGGTGACGTGCTCGAACACGCCGGGTACGAGTTTGTGCTGGCGCGCGACGGCGCGGAAATGCGCGCCGCGCTCGACGGCGATGCGTTCGACGTCGCGATTATCGACATCTCGCTGCGCGGCGGCGAAGACGGGTTTTCGCTTGGCGAGGTCGCGAGCGAGAAAGGGTGCAATGTTATTCTGACGACCGGCGACCCCGATCGCCGCCTGCGGCTTGAGGCGAGCGGCCGGCGTTATCTGATGAAGCCGTTTCGGATGAGGCAATTGACCGATCTGGTCGACCAGATCCTGCGCGACGACGCGGCGCTGTGCGTTCGCCGGCCGCCTCCTTTCTCGGCGCTCGGCGCCCAGGAATAGAGCCTATATCGCTCGCGCTGCCGCAATAGTCTTGCGGCTCCCGTCTGCGCGCAGTGTGGCTACGATTATATTGATCTGTGTCATTGGGGACCGCTCGGCGGCTGGCGATCATTGGTGGCCGGGGCCCAGACAGCATTACGGAGAGCAGCGATGAAGTTCGGATTGTTCGGCGGCGCGCGGGCCCGCGGCGGGCCGGCCGGAGACAGCGAGGGCTACCACGATTTCATCCGCTACGTGATCGCCGCCGAGGAGCTTGGGTTTTCGAGCGTGTTCCTCGTCGAGCACCATTTCACCGGGTTCGGCCAGGTCTCAGCCTCGCTGAACCTGCTCTCCTATCTCGCGGCGCGCACCTCGACGATCCGCCTCGGCACCGCCGTCGTCGTGCTGCCGTGGCACAACCCGGCGCTCGTCGCCGAGGAGGCCGCGACTCTGGACCTGCTGTCGAACGGCAGGCTCGATTTCGGCGTCGGCAAGGGCTATCGGCCGTACGAGTTTTCCGGCTTCTGCATCCCGCAGGACGAGGCGACCGCGCGGTTCGACGAGGCGATCGAGGTCATCCGCAAGGCGTGGACCAGCAAGGGCCGCTTTTCGTACGAGGGTCGCTGGTGGCGCTATGACAACATCGTCGTCGAGCCGGCGCCGATCCAGCAGCCGCACCCGCCGTTCTGGATGGGCGCCGGCAGCCCGGAGTCGATCCGCCGCGCCGCGCGCGAGGGCTACAATTTGCTGCTCGACCAGATCGCGCCGGTTGACGTGATCATCGACCGGGTGCGTGTTTTCCGCGAGGAATGCAAGGCGGTCGGCCGTCCTTACGACCCGATGATGGTCGGGGTCACGCGCGGGCTGCAGATCGTGCACAACGACGAGGAACGCAGGCGCGCGATCCTGACGCGGCGCGAGGTCCTGAAGAATATCGGCGATCTGGCGCGCGGCCCCGGCGCCGAGCGCTACCACCAGATCAAAGACGACCCCGACAATTTCGAACTCGACGACGCGCCGCTGCTCGGCACGCCCGAGGAGATCATCCAGCGGCTGAAGCGGCTGGAGGCGGGCGGCATCGAAAATGTGCTGTTCGCCGCGCCGGGCGCCTCGATCGCCGGCTTGCGCACCTTCGCCGAGGAGATCATGCCGGCCTTCGACCGCAGCCCGATGGCGCTGGCGCAGGTGTAGATTTCCCTGCTAGCAGGGAATTTTCTCCCCGGAGCTGTGCGACGCGGCGGCGCTGGCCCGCCTTTTCCCGTGTGTGCTGAAGGCGTCGTGCGGTGGTGGGTCGTAATTCCCGGGCCGCGGAACAGGGATTACCCGACGGGCGATCAGGGAAGATTCTGACCGGAACCGGCAAGGTCTTGGAACCGAGCAGGGAACTACAAAAAAATCGCCGCAAGCATGCCGCCTCCCGCCTAAGCACCGTTCACCGCGCGAGTATCGGCCATGAGTGCGGCGATGTTTGCGGATAGGTTTAGCGGAATGCGCTCCGCTTTTCCGCCCTACGCTCCCTCACGCCCCATCCGGGCGCAGCAATGCGATTAGCCGGCTCGCGTCGGGCTGGTGGCGGAAATCGTGGATCAGGTCGAGCAGCGGGGCGATGCGGGATTCGGGCAAGCCTGACGATGGCATGAGGGCGCGGAATTTGGCGTCGATGTCGACCCAGGCGATGCCCAGCAGGCCCGAGCCGGTCGGGGCGTAGACCGTGTTCGTAACCTCGCGTCCGTCGCGGGTGCGGATCGTGACCGTCGCGCCCTGGCGGTAGCGCTCGGCATTTTCGGTCGGCGGCGGACCGACCCGGACCTTGTCGATCAGGCCGTTAATGACCGGATCGGCGATCTTCGCGGGGCCGGCGTGCTCCCACGAGAAGCGGCGGTCGGCGACTCCGGCAGCGACGAAATAGGCCGGGCTGTGCGCCATGTCGACCAGGTCGGCCGGATGCAGCGGACCCGAAAGCGCGGTCATGCCGGGACGCGAGACGATGATGCTCTCGACCTCCGCCGCCGCGATGTTGCCGTCGCGCGCCGCATTTGCGGCGGCCTCGGCCAGCGCGTGTGACGGATGCCCGCCCGGCACCAGCTTCACCGCCATGTCCGTAACGATGTCCCATGAGGCGCCGAGATCATCGGTCGCGAGACGCGCCGCCGCCTCGCCGTCCACGCCGCCGAACGCCTCGAAATAGCCCTGCTTCATTTCGAGGACGCGTTCCTCGCAGGTGTAGCCGCGCCGTGCCGCCTCAGCCGCCTGGATGCCGAGCAGCGTCGCGTTGCCGCAATTGTACTCGCGCGCGACGCTGGTATCGGCCGCCTTCGCCAGCCCGCCGGCGGAGGTCGCGGTCAGGCCGATCGCGTGCGTCGTCTGCGCGGCATCGAGCCGGAGCAGCCTTGCCGCCGCACCAGCCGCCGCGAAGATCGCGCGCGTCGAGCCGTGAAACCCGCGCACTCGCGCGTCCGGCACCGCGTCGATGATATGTCCGGCGAGTTCGTAGCCGAGCACGATCGCGGCGAGCACGTCCTCGCCGCTGGCGCCGTTATGCTCGGCGATCGCCAGCGCGGTCGCGGTCAGGGGCGTGCCGCAATGCACGATGTTGCGCAAATCGCTGTCGTCCGAGGCGGCCGCATCGCTCATCACGGCGTTGACCTGCGCCGCCGCGATCACCGGCAGCCTGGGGCCGGGATCGAACCACACCGACGCCTGCGCCGCGCCACCGCGCTCCGTCGCCATCTCGCGAATGATCGCCGCCGATTGGATGCCCCGCCCGAACGCGGCGCTGGCGAGCGTGCTGGCGATCAGCATCGCCGCGTGCTCGATCGTCTGCGCCGGCAGATCAGCGGGGGTAGTCCGGGTCAAAAATCCAGCCAGCTCGCGCGCCGTGCTCATGCCTGGGCTCCTCGTCGCAATGGTTGAGTTCGCTGCGCCAGACTGCCAAGCTTACCCTGTTGCGCGGGTTGGCCCGGCGCAGCCAAACAGGAGGAGACGAGCATGGCCATGTCAATCGGGCACGTCCACATCAAGACGTACGACCCTAAGAAGACGGCCCAGTTCTACATCGACAATTTCGGCGCGACGATGAAGAACGAGGCCCCCAACGGCAACATCCAGCTCGACATGTGCGGGTTGCAGCTCAACGTCACGACGATCAGCGCGGCCCAGAACCGCAAGCAGATGATGGGGATCGAGCATATCGCGCTGCAGACCGACGACTATGCCAGCGCGATCGCCAAACTCCGCAGCAACGGCGCGCACGTCATGCTGGAGCAGGTCAATAACGGCCGCCACGTCGCTTTCATCGAGGCCCCGGACGGCGCCCAGATGGAGCTGATCGAGAAGGTCTAAGGCGGCGTCCACCTCGTCATACCGGCCCACGGGTCCGGCCTATGGCCGGCCCGAGGATAAACTCGGCCGGTATCCGCTTCCGTGGTGGGTCCCGGCCTTTGCCGGGACGACGAGTACTTTGGGAATTAGGAATGGCCCTTAAAGACAAAATCGCGTTCGGCATCTCGCTGCCGCACCGCTCGCCGGACGCGATCGACATGGCGGACGTGAAGCAGGTCGCAACGCGGGCCGAGGCGCTCGGGTTTCGCGATTTGTGGGTGACCGAGAACTCGCTCGACCACGTCAAATGCTTCGACCCGGTGGTGATCCTGACCTACGCGGCGGCGGTGACGACGAAGATCCGGGTCGGCTGCTCGGTCGTCGTGCTGCAGATCCACAGTCCGCTGATGGTCGCGCATCAATGGGGCTGCCTCGATTATGTCAGCGGCGGGCGCGCGATCCTCGGGGTTGGCATCGGCCGCGCCCATCATTACCGGCAGTTCGAGGTGCCGACCGAGGCCCGCGTCAGCCGCTTTCGCGAGGAGCTGGAGCTGATCCGGGCGCTGTGGACCGAGGACCAGGTCAGCTATGACGGCCGCTTTTATCACCTGAAAGACGAGACGATGTGGCCGAAGCCGGTGCAGAAGCCGCACCCGCCGATCTGGATGGGTGTGGGCCACCCGGATGCGGTACGCCGCGCCGCGCGTCTCGCCGATGGTTGGATGGGGTCGGGCGGTTCGCGCATCGCTGATTTCGCCGCGTCGGTGCCAATCCTTAAGGAAGCGCTGGCCGCCAACGGCCGCGACCCCGAGAATTTCCCGATTTCGAAGCGCATCTTCATGGCGGTTGACGAGCGGCCCGAGATCGCACGGCGCGAACTTTTGCGCTGGTTCACCGACGTCTACCGCAACCCGCCCGGCACCGATCTCTGCGGCCTTCACGGCACGCCGGAGCAGGTGCGCGAGCGGCTCGAGGAGATGATCGGCATGGGCGCCAATCACCTGATGCTGAACCCGGTCAGCCGCTACACCGAGCAGGTCGAGGCGCTGGCCGAAGTGGTGGGGATGAAATGAGCGCCACAATTTCCGACCCGGTAAAAGAGCAGGTCGCGGCGCATTGGGACCGGCGCGCGGCGCATTTCGACGAAGATTTCGGACACAGCATCGGCAGCCCCGACGAACGCGCCGCGTGGGATCGCATCCTCGATCTGGTGATCCCGGAAGGCGGACCGCTCGACGCGCTCGATGCTGGGTGCGGCACCGGGTTTTTGGCTCTCGAACTCGCGGCGCGCGGGCATCGCGTGACCGGGATCGATTTTGCCCCGGCGATGGTCGCGAGGGCGCGCGACAAGGCAGCGGCTCAGGGTCTGGCGGCGCGCCTCGATGAGGGCGACGCCGAGCGGCTGCCCTATCCGGGCGGCAGTTTCGATCTGGTGATCAGCCGGCACGTGCTGTGGACCCTGCCGCATCCTGAGGCGGCGCTCGACGAATGGCTGCGCGTCTTGCGGCCAGGCGGGCGGCTCGCGGTCATCGACGGCGCGCAATACAACGACGCGACCGCCCCGCCGCAGCGCGAGAACGCCCGAAACAGCCCGGAATACGTGGCGATCGGCGACAAGCTGCCGTTTTACGGCGGGCGGCCACGCGAGGAGATCGAGGCCCTGCTGCGCGCACGGGGGCTGGTAAATGTGGCGAGCGACAAGTTGGAAGATCTCGTGGCCGCCCATGTCGCGCGGCTGAGCGAAGCGGGAAAGCCGGCGCCGCGGCGAATGCGGTACGCCGCCTGGGGCGACGTACCGCGCTGACGGAGGGAAAAATGGACTGCGAGACGATACTGGTCGAGAGCGCGGATGGCGTCGCGACGATCACGCTGAACCGGCCCGATAAGCTCAACGCGATGAACCGGCAGATGATGCAGGAGGTTCAACGCACGCTGAAGGCGCTGGAGGCCGACGATGCGGTTGGCGTTGTCGTATTCACCGGCGCGGGGCGGGCGTTTTCGGCCGGCGGCGATATCCATGAGCAGCGCGAGCACGACCGTAGATACACGCAGGAAGAACTCGACCGGATGCGTACCTACGCGCCGCTGTTCGACATCGGCACCTGCACAAAGCCGACGATCGGGATGATGAACGGCCTCGCCTATGGCGGCGCGGCGGTGTTCGCGTCGTCCCTCGATATCAGGGTCGGCTGCGAGGACACGAAATTCCGCTTTCTGGCGGCGGCCTACGGGCGGATCAACGCGACCTGGACCCTGCCGAACCAGGTCGGCTGGCCAATCGCCAAGGAATTGCTGTTTACCGCCCGGGTGGTCGAGGCCGAGGAGGCGTACCGCATCGGCCTGCTGAACCACCTCGTCCCGAGCGACGAGCTGCACGGCAGGACGCTGGCGCTGGCACGGATGATCGCCGGCAACAACCGCGCCGCTGTTATCGGGATAAAGGCGCTGCTGATGAAGCAGAAGCCGCTGAGCGTCGCGGACCAGTTCGCCGAGGAGCGCCATTTCACGACTGAAGTCATGCGCGGCGCCAAGGCCGAGGACGCCTTCCCCGACTTCATCGCCCGCAAAGGCCGCCCGCTCGACTGACCGCACCGCAGCGCGAATGATCCCGGCGAGTGCCGGGAATCATGCGCCATCAACTGCTTAACGGCCCGGACGGCAGCCTGCTCGACGATCACCCGGCCCTCCCCGCGGCGCGGCAACACGCGTCTGTGGTATAATAAGACACGGCCGTTCCATCAGGGATAAGGCCGGCGATTGAACAGGTAAGGGAGGGAACTTGGAACGCTCGGCAGAGATGTTTCTGTCGTCAGGATTGGAATATGTGTTGATGCCAGTGTCGGTGCTGGTTTTTATCATCGGTCTTCCTATCATCCTGAAAATACTAGCTTTGTTCGTAGGGCCGATAGAACGAGACTTGATCGAATGGTGGGACCGCCGCGTGGCCAAGGACATTGCGGCGCATGGGATCAAGCGGCGGAAGGATGCCGATCCGGCAGAGACCGGACCCCGCATCCCGGCCGAAACCTGCTCTGACATCGACCCGCTGGGAGTGGATATCGAGATTTATTTCACAGCCTCCGAGACCGCCCATTAGTTCGTAGGGTGGGCTCGGCCTCGCGTCTCTGGGCTTCGCTATATCAGCCTGCGACGATGGCGATGGGCTTCGGTCCACTCAGCCCATTCACGCTCGCTTCCTTCGCCGGCGCGATTTGTCGTTGCCCTCACCGTGGAAAGACGCAACCCTTGCCGTAAACTCGCCCGGAATCGGGTGAAGATCGAACAAGCGATTGGGAGCGCGCAGCCGTGAAGGTATTTGTCTTTGACCTGTTGGCGTACGACGCCAATCTCGATCATCTTAAGGACGGCGGCGCGGAACTCCCCTATCCGCTCGCGAAGCGGCATTTCGATGCCGCGACGGCGGCGCGCACCTATGCCGAACATCTCGAAGCGTGGGAAGCGCTCGACCGGCTCGGCTATGACGGCGTCGGCTTTAACGAGCATCATTGTTCGCCCTACGGGCTGATGAACAGTCCCAATTTGATGGCCGCCGCCGCGGCGCAGTGCACCAAGCGGCTGAAGCTGCTGATCTACGGCAATCTGTTGCCGCTGCACGAGCCGCTGCGGCTGGCCGAGGAACTGGCGATGCTCGACTGCCTGTCGAACGGCCGGCTGATCTCGGGGTTTGCCCGCGGCATCCCGCGCGAATACCAGGTCCACAACGTGCCGCTTTCCGAGTCGCGGGCGCGCTTCGAGGAAGCCTACGACATCATCACCCGCGCCTGGACCGAGGAGGTGTTCTCGTACGAGGGCCGTTTCTGGTCGTACCGCGATGTCGCGCTGTGGCCGCGCCCGGTGCAACAGCCGCGCCCGCCGATCTGGGTTCCGGTCATCGGGAGCCAGGAGTCGATCGAGTTCGCCGCTCGTCACGACCTGCCGATCACTCCCGGGCTCGGCCGGCACCGCGGTTTGCGCGACGACATCATCCGGTTTTACGCTGCCTGTCTGGCGCGGGCCGGGCACCGGATCACGCCGGACCATCTGTCGCTCGGGATCACGGCCTATGTCACCGATTCGAAGGCGCAGGCGCTGCGCGAATACGGACCGCACATCCTCTATTTCAACCGCACCCTGTTCAGCCACGGCAATTTCACCGAGACCGAAAGGCAGCGCGAGACCGGCTACGCGACGCAATCCTCGACCGATTATGTGCGGCCCGAGAACCGGCGCGCGGCGCTCAATCTGCGCGAGGATTTCCGCCACATGACGATGGCCGATCTCGAGCGGCAGGCAGAGCACATGCCGATGGGCACCGCCGACGAGGTCGCGGAGCGCATCATCGAGGCGGCGGAGAGCGCCGGCGCCAACCAGGTGCAATTGGCACTGAACCGCGGCTGTCTGCCGCACGAGCTGTTCATGAACCAGATCGAGCGCTTCGCCCGAGAGGTGTTGCCGCGCCTCCAGGCGCACGAGGTGAAAACCGTGCCGGCGGCCGAGCAGGCCGACAAATCACCTGCAATTGCGTGACATGGTGATCTTGCAGCTCGCCCTGACGCCGCTATTTCGGCAGTGATTCGCACGCTGGGCTGAGCTATGCGAGCCCACCGTGGCCTGAGCGAGCCGATCCTCGCGCTTGTTATCCCACGCCGGTGCAAAGCGAGGATATCGGGGACCAGGACCGCGCAACGGGCTTTTGGGACCGGCGGGCGGCTGCGGCGGTGCTATGTTCGCCGGCATGGAAAGCATGACGGCGTCGCGGATCACCCCGCTGCGCGAACCCGATCTCGACCGGCTTCGGCAACCTCCAGCCAATACCGAGGCCGAGCAGGCGCTGCTCGGCGCGATGCTGATCAACAACACAGCCTATCACCGGGTCGCCGAGTTCCTGCTGCAAGAGCATTTCGGCAGCGCGGTCCACGGCCGCATCTATGCCGCGATCGGCAAGCTGATCGAGCGCGGCCTGATCGCCGACCCGGTCACGCTGAAAAACCTGTTCGACCAGGATGGGGCGCTGGCCGACATCGGCGGCGCGCAGTACCTCGCGCACCTCGTCAACTCGGCCGTGACGATCATCAATGCCGAGCATTACGGGCGCACGATCCACGATCTCTATCTGCGGCGCGAGCTGATCACCGTCGGTCAGGACGTCGTAAACGAGGCGTTCGAGCACGATCTCGACGATCCCGCGACCGAGCAGATCGAGCGGGCCGAGGCGAAGCTGTTCGAGCTGGCCTCGAGCGGCCAGGCCGAGGGCGGCCCGCAGGAGTTCCGCATCGCGCTGACCAGCGCCATTACGATGGCGCAGGCCGCGTTCAAGCGCGACGGCAAGATCGTCGGCGTCGCGACCGGGTTTACCGATATCGACAAGAAGCTCGGCGGGCTGCATCCGTCGGACCTGATCATCCTCGCCGGACGGCCCTCGATGGGGAAAACGGCGCTGGCGACAAATATCGCGTTCAACGCCGCGCGGGCCTATCAGCCGGCGCGCGGCCCGGACGGCCGCATCGATCTGACCCGGCCGGCCGAGGACGGGGCGGTGGTCGCCTTCTTCTCGCTCGAAATGTCGGCCGAGCAGCTGGCGACCCGAATCCTCGCCGAGGCATCGGGCACCTCGTCGGACAAGATCCGGCGCGGCGAGGTGCGGCGCGAGGATTTCGACCAATTCGTCATGGCCTCGCAGCAGCTCGCCGCGGTGCCGCTTTATATCGACGACACGCCGGCCCTGTCGGTCACGGCGCTGCGCACGCGGTCGCGGCGCTTGAAGCGCCAGCACGGGCTCGGGCTGATCGTGATCGATTACCTGCAGCTGATGCGGCCAAGCGCGGCGCGAGGCGGCCCGGAGAACCGCGTGCAGGAGATCTCCGAAATCACGCGCGGCCTCAAGGCCATCGCGAAGGAGCTGAACGTGCCGGTGCTGGCCTTGTCGCAGCTGTCGCGCGCCGTCGAGCAGCGCGAGGACAAGCGGCCGATGCTCGCCGATCTGCGCGAATCCGGCTCGATCGAGCAGGATGCCGACGTCGTCATGTTCATCTTCCGCGAGGAATATTACCTCTCGCGCGGCGAGCCGACCCGCCGCGTCGACGAGACCGACGACAAGTTCAACGACCGCTACGACCGCTGGAAGGAACGCTGCGAGGCGGCCTTCGGCATGGCGGAAGTCATCATCGCCAAGCAGCGGCATGGTCCGATCGGTCCGGTCAAGCTGCACTTCGAGGCGGAAACGACGAAGTTCGACAATTTCATCGGCCCCGAGCGTCTGCCCGGCGCGGTATATTGAGGCTGGGCGGGGTAGCGGCGGTAATCTGTGGCGATGAGTTGTGACCGCGAGTTGTGACCCTGGGGCGCGGGCGGGCGCGGTTCTCGACATCGACCTCGGCGCCGTTGCCGCGAATTGGCGATTTCTTGCGGCTCGGGCCGCTCCGGCCGCCTGCGCCGCCGTGGTCAAGGCGAACGGGTATGGGCTGGGCGCGGCGCCGGTCGCGCGGGCGCTGGCGGCCGCCGGCTGCCGGCTGTTTTTCGTCGCGACGCTCGACGAGGGGATCGCGCTGCGTCAGGCCCTCGGCGCCGAGTTGGAGATCGCGGTCCTGAACGGGCCGTTTCCCGGCACTGCCGCCGAGTTTGTCGCGCACGGTCTGATCCCGGTGCTGAACCACCCCGGCCAGATCGCGGAATGGACTTCATGTGTGCATGCCCGCCCGATACTCCAGGCGCGGTCATCCCCCGGTTTGATTCGGGGATTTCGGGGTGCCCATGGATCAAGACCGTTGGCTGAAGGCCCACGGGTCAAGACCGGTTATGACGAAAAAAAAGTGGCGGGCTGCGGAAGGGTTATCGCCCCGTCCGCCATCCTGCACGTCGATACCGGGATGGCGCGGCTCGGGCTGACGCGACGCGAGTTCGCCGCCTTCATCGATGACCGGCCGCCGATCGCCTGGCGGGCGGTGATCAGCCACCTGGCTTGCGCCGACGAACCGGAGCATCCGCTGAACGCGAGGCAACAGCGCCGACTTCGCCGCCGTCGCAGCGCGACTTGCCGGGGGTACCGGCGAGCCTTGCGGCGTCCTCCGGCATCTTTCTCGGAGCGGCGCACCATTTCGATCTGGTGCGTCCGGGCGCGGCGCTGTACGGCATCAATCCGCTTCCGGGCCGCCCCAACCCCCTGCGCCGCGTTGTGCGGCTCGCCGGCAAAATCGTTCAGACGCGCGAAATTGACAGCGGGGAGCCGGTTGGCTACGGTGCCCGACACCTGATGAAGGCTCCCGGCCGGATCGCGACCGTTGCGGTCGGCTACGCCGACGGATGGCTGCGCTCGCTGAGCAGCCGCGGCTGCGGCTATATCGGGGCCACTCGGGTACCGTTGCTCGGCCGAGTGTCAATGGACCTGCTGACATTCGATGTTTCGGCCGTAGATCCCGCGCTGAGCTGCCCAGGCATGACAATCGAGCTGCTCGGCTCCCGTTACGGGGTGGACGACGCGGCGGCCGATGCCGGGACGATCGGCTACGAGATCCTGACCGCGCTCGGGGCGCGCTATCACCGCGTCTACCGCGATTCGCCAACCGGATGACTCGGTTTCTCGCGTCGGCCCAATTTCTTGCGTCGATCGGGGCGGCTTTCCTTGCCTTCCTGGCGGCGACCGGCCGCCTCGTCCTGTTTGGCGGCCGCGCCGCCGCCGGCCTGTTTGCGCCGCCCTTCTACCCCAGGCTGATCCTGCGGCAGATCGTCTATATCGGCTATTTCTCGCTGCCCGTCGTCGGGCTGACGGCGCTGTTCACCGGGATGGTGCTGGCGCTGCAAACCTACACCGGGTTCGCCCGGTTCAATGCCGAGAGCGCGATCGCGACCGTCGTGGTGCTGTGGATCACGCGCGAATTGGGGCCGGTGATCGCCGGGCTGATGGTGGCGGGCCGCGTCGGGGCCGCGATCGCAGCCGAGATCGGCACGATGCGCGTCACCGAGCAGATCGACGCCTTGACGACGCTGTCGACCGACCCGCTGCGCTATCTCGTGCTGCCACGCCTGCTGGCAGGTCTCATAACGTTGCCGTGTCTGGTCCTCGTAGCCGACATTATCGGTGTTTTTGGCGGATTTCTGGTTGGCGTCTACAAGCTGAACTTCAACCCGGTTATCTACCTGACGCAGACCCAGCGCTATCTCGAAACGATGGACGTCGTGTCCGGTCTGATCAAAGCGGCCGTGTTCGGCTTCATCGTCGCGCTGATGGGGTGCTATCACGGCTACTACTCGCGCGGTGGCGCCGAGGGTGTCGGCGAGGCGACGACGCAGGCCGTCGTCTCGGCCTCGATCCTGATCCTGCTGTTCAACTACGCGCTGACGCAGGTGTTTTTCTCATGACAGCCTCTGCGCCCAAAATCGCGATATCGGGGGTGCGCAAATCGTTCGGGCGCAAGCTGGTGCTCGACGGCATCGAGATCGCCTGCGGCGCCGGCGAGAGCTTGGTGATCATCGGCGGTTCCGGCACCGGAAAGTCGGTGCTGATCAAGTGCGTTGTCGGACTGATGTCGCCGGATGCCGGCTCGATCCGGATCGACGGGGTCGAGACCGTCGGCCTTCGCCGTGCCGGTCGGGACCGGCTGATGCGCAAGTTCGGCATGCTGTTTCAGGGCAGTGCGCTGTTCGATTCGCTGAGCGTCTGGGAGAATGTCGCGTTCGGGTTGATTCAGGGGCGCGGCATGGCGCCAACCCAGGCGCGCGATATCGCACTACAGAAGCTTGCCGCTGTCGGGCTCGGCCCCGACATTGCCTCGCTGCGGCCGGCCGAGCTGTCGGGCGGCATGCAGAAGCGCGTGGCGCTGGCCAGGGCGATCGCGGCCGAACCGGAAATCCTGTTTTTCGACGAACCGACCACCGGGCTGGACCCGATCATGGCCGACGTCATCAATCAGCTCATCATCGACCGCGTGCGTGGCCTCGGCGCGACTGCGGTCTCGATCACCCACGACATGACGAGCGCGCGCAAGATCGGCGACCATATCGCGATGCTGCACGGCGGCCGCATCGTCTGGCACGGGCCGGCCGCCGCGATCGACGCGACCGGCAACCCGTACGTCGATCAGTTCGTGCACGGGCGCGCCGAGGGCCCGATTCAGATGCAGGTGCGGGCCGCATGAAAGTCCAGGCCCGCTTCGCCTGCCAGCAATGCGGCGCCGTCGCGCCGAAATGGGCGGGGCGGTGCGAGGCGTGCGGCGCCTGGAACAGCCTTGTCGAGGAAGTGCCGCGCGCCGCGCCGCCGAAAAGCCTCGGCGCGGAGACCGGACGCGGGCGCGCGCGGGGTCTCGATTTCGTCCCGCTGCGCGGCGACACAACCGGGCCGCCGCGCCGGCTGACCGGGATCGCCGAACTCGACCGGGTTTGCGGGGGCGGTCTCGTCCCGGGCTCGACGATCCTGGTTGGCGGCGATCCGGGGATCGGCAAATCGACCCTGCTATTGCAGGCGGCCGCCGCGCTCGCCGCGAATGGCGGCGAGGCCGCCTACATCACCGGCGAGGAGGCGATCGATCAGGTCCGCCTGCGCGCCGAGCGGCTCGGCGTCGCCGATACGCCGGTCCGGTTGGCCTCGGCCAGCAGTGTTCGCGACATCCTCGCCGCGCTCGACAGCGGGCGCGGCCCCGATCTCGTGGTGATCGACTCGATCCAGACGATGTATCTCGACACGCTCGACAGCGCGCCCGGCACGGTCAGCCAGGTGCGCGGCGCGGCGCAGGAGCTGATCGGCCTTGCCAAACGCCGCGGTGTGGCCGTCGTGCTTGTCGGACACGTCACGAAGGAAGGGCTGATCGCCGGTCCGCGCGTGCTCGAGCACATGGTCGACACGGTGCTCTATTTCGAAGGCGAGCGCGGCCACCAGTTCCGCATCCTGCGCGCCGTCAAGAACCGCTTCGGCGCGACCGACGAGATCGGCGTGTTCGAGATGGGCGACCGGGGCCTCGCCGAGGTGCCGAACCCCTCGGCCCTGTTCCTCGCCGATCGCGCCGTCGCCGGCCCGGAGAGCGACTCAGGGAGCGAGGACGAGCCGACCGAGGAGATCGCGTCGCGAATGGCGGGCGCAGCGGTGTTCGCCGGCATCGAGGGAACACGGCCGGTGCTGGTCGAGGTTCAGGCGCTGGTCGCTCCGTCACCGCTCGGCACGCCGCGCCGCGCGGTCGTCGGGTGGGATGCGACGCGGCTGGCGATGATCACGGCGGTGCTCGACGCGCGCTGCGGTCTGTCGGTCGGGCCCAACGACATCTACCTGAACATCGCGGGAGGCTTGCGCATCGTCGAGCCAGCGGCCGACCTTGCCGTCGCGGCGGCGCTCGTCTCGGCGCTGACCGAGACCCCGGTGCCGCACGATATCGTCGTCTTCGGTGAGATTGCGTTGTCGGGCCGGGTGCGGCCGGTCGCGCACGCCGATCTGAGGCTCAAGGAAGCGGCCAAGCTCGGTTTTTCCGAAGCATGGGTGCCGGTGCTCCCGTCGCGCTCGCGCAAGGCGGGCGCGGCCGACGGACTCAAGACGGCTCCGATCGGGCATCTGAGCGAATTGGTCGCGCTTCTGTCGCCGCCGCGGCGCCGGGCTCCGCCGCCGGGCGGTGCGCCTCGGATCATGGTGACGCGATGAACTATCTCGATATCGGCGTCGTGGCCATCATCGTGCTGTCGGCGGTCTTCGCCTTTGCGCGCGGCTTTGTCCGCGAGGTGTTCTCGGTGATCGCCTGGGTCGGCGCCGCGGTGATCACGTTCTACGGTTTCGGCTGGGCGTACAACCAGATCGATCCCTATGTGCACAACCCGCTGGTGTCGCAGGTTATCGCCGGGTTCGGCTTGTTCATTGTCAGCCTGATCGTGCTGACGATGGCGACCGGCATCCTGGCGCGCACGGTGTCGATGACCGCGTTCTCGCCGATCGACCGCACGCTCGGTTTTGCGTTCGGCTTGGCGCGCGGCGTGTTCCTTGTCTGTCTGGCCTACCTGCTGGTGGCGATGGCGCTGCCGCCGAGCGATTGGCCGCCGTGGCTGCGCGACGCGAAGAGCGGACCTTATCTGAACGAGGGCGCCGATCTGCTGAAAGGCTTTCTGCCTGAATCGTTGAAGCTGAAGAGCGCCGATCTGGCGCCGCAGCCGGTCGATCCGGCGGTCGAGGCGAGGCGTGCGATGCGGGCCTTGGAAACGCCGGCCACCACTGGCGGCCAGGCGCGGCAAGATGAGACACCCCCGCGCTACCGCGAGCAGAACCAGCGCGAGCTGGACCGGCTGATCGGCACGCAGCGCTGATCAGCGACCCCCGAACACCAGCAGCCAGTCGGTCGCGAAGCGCTCGCGCAGCAGCCGCTCCGGCGTCGCTTCGAGCACGTTGCCGTGCAGGTCGAGATAGCGCGGCGCGCCGTAGATCGCGCCCAGCGTGGCGAGCAGCGCACCGGGGTCGCGCGCGCGGGCGGCGTTGAATTCGAGCACCAGGAGCGGCTTGTCGCGCCGCAGCGTCGCAAGCATGCCGGCGATCACGGACTCCTCGGCGCCCTCGACATCAACCTTGATGAAATCGACGCGGCGCTGCTCGGCGGCGAGCGTGTCGATCGGCGATTGCGCGACCCGGTGCAACGCGCCGGGAATATGGTCGAGACCGTCCGGCGAGGCGACGATCTGCGCGTTTTTCGGTTCGCGCTCGGGTATAAAGAGCAGCGCCTGCGGCGCCTCGCCGGCCCCAGCCGCGGCCTCGATCACGGTCGTGACGTGCTCGAAACCGTTGAGCGCTACCGAGCGGCGCAGCATCGCCGCGGTCCCGGGCGCCGGCTCGATCGCGAGGACCCGCCCCTCGTCGCCGACCAGCGCCGCGAGCAGTATCGTGTAATATCCGAAATTTGCCCCGACATCGATTGCCGTCATGCCCGCGCTGACATGGCGGGCGATATGCATCGTCAGACCCATCTCCCAATAGCCGTCGAGCAGCAGGTGCGCGCACAACCCCTTGTCGCGCGCATCGACGTAGAGCTTGTATCGGCCGAGAATGCGGCACAGCGCCTCGTTGTCGCCGAGATAGACCGGCTGGGCACGGGCGCGGCACAGCGCTTCGAGCGCCCGCTTCGAACGACAGGCGAACTCCTCGACATCCAGCCGGTCGAGCCCGCCGCGCGCGATGAGAGGCAGCGACGCCGCCGACCGGAAGGCCGATCGCAGCAGCGCTCGCGCCCGCCTCATCCGACACTAGAGCTGGCGATACTAGAGCCGGCGATATCGATACCGGCCGCTTCGGCGAGGCGCACGAGATCGTCGCGGCCAGCCAGCATGTCGTCGAGCGAGCCGAACGCGTTCATGTAGTGGCCGCGAAACCCTTGTCCTTCGACGCGGCGAAACATGTCGGCGAAATCGAGATCGCCGTCGCCCGGCTGCAGATGAACCTCGCAGCCGTTGCGGAAGCAGTCGGCGAGGCGGACTTCATGCACTCGCGTGAAATCGAGTGCATCGACAAAGCCGGCGACGCCCTCGGGCACGAGATGCGCGTGATTGGCGGTGAACGACAGGCGGAACGCCGGTGAATGGATGCGGTCGATATAGAAACGCCACTCCTCGACCGTGTGGGCGAGGTAATGCACCTCGGCGTCATCGGGTTCTTTGTTCAGATTTTCGAGCAGGACCAATGCGCCGCGTCGCTCGGCGTAATCCGTGAGGCGCGTCAGCCGCTCAAGCCCGGCCCGCATCCGCTCGTCGCGATCCGAGGTAAAGTGGAACCCGGCATGAACGACGATCCATCCGGCGCCGAGCAGCGCCGCGGCGTCAACATAGGCTTCGAGATAGCGATCGACGGCATCGCCGACAAACGGCGCGTATTCAGCGACATTGACCGCCGATGCGGTATGAAGGCCGAGGCGGATGCCGTGACGCTCGCACCCGGCGCGCACTGCCGCCGCCCGCGCGCTGTCGATCGTGCCGAGCGCGTTGGCTCCGGTATCGAGCTGAACGTCGATGAAGCGCACCCGATGCTCGGCCGCCCAGGCGATGGCATCCTCGATCCGCAATTTGCGTCCGACATCGACCCCGATCCGGTCGCGCAATGTCATCGGTGCGCCTTCCACTTGCCTCTCCAGCCCCGGACCGCTCAGCCGTAATGCTCGATGTAGCTGCGGATATAACTCTCCCAGGTCACGTCGAGCCCGCGGCTCAGGTAGCGGGTCCCCTCGTCGGCCCATCGCATCCCGAGATCGCGCGCCACTTTCGGGTGTACCGGGATTTGCGGATTGCCCAGCGACGCGTCGTAGGTTTCGTCGAGTGCGACCGGGGCGGTGACGCCGAGCGATTTCGCGACCGATTGCATCAACAGGTTGAACACCTGCCAATTCGGCCGGACGGTCGTATGGAATATCCGTCTGATCTGGAAGTTTTCGAGAATATAGCTGCCGATCGCGAACCCGAACTTCTTGTCCATGCCGGCAAGGCGGCGAATTTCGAGTTCGTGCAGCCGGCGGTAATTGACGATGCCCGGCACGTCGAGCGAGCGGTAGGCGTGAAACCGCGCCTCCCGGTCCGGGATTTCCCGGCGCAGGCGGCCCAGAAGTCCGTCGAGATACGGGAAGGTCAGGTTCGGCGCCTCCCGCTCGTTCGCTTCCTTGTCGCCGGGCCCGTTCCACGCGTCGAACGGCCACGGCGAGGCGAACCGCACCAGCGGGAAGCGGAGCGCTTCGGCGCCGGGACGCACGCTGTCGCGCAGCGGGAATTCGTCCCACAGCCGGATGTCCTGGATCAGCAGGACGTCGCAGGTTTCGAGATCGCGCGCCGCGAATTCGTGCAGGTTCCGCGGCAGCTGGATGAAATGGTATTTCACATCAAACAGCCGGTTCAGCGTCTCGATGCGGGTAAACCCCTGCCGCAGCGTTTCCGATTGGCAATTGCCGATGATCACCAGCTTGCGCCGCGCCGAGCGATAGCCGGGCAATAACGGCCTCACAGCCGGCCGGCCGGGGTCGGGGCCGGAAGCCCCATCGGATGCGGTGTCCCCGGTCGGGCCGGTCGGATCGTCCAGTTTGATCAGATCGACGGCTTCGATAGCCAATGACGCGATGCCGCGATGGTAGAGCCTGATGTCGAACGGCGCGTCCGCCCCGGCCTCGAGCGATAGATCGGCCGGCACGGCGAAATCGAGCGCAACCGGTCCGGCATCGAGGTCTTCGGCGCCGATTTCGCATCGCGCCAGTTCGATCCCGTTTGTTTCGGGCTGTCGGGCCAGCAGCATCGGCCAGCGGCGGCTGCGCCACCGGCTGGCGCCGAAGACCGCGATCCCGAGCGCCGGCCGGTCCCGTCTCCGTGTCTTGCCGCAATGCGCGCGCACAACCACCCGGAAGGGCCCGCCGGGCAACCGCAAATACGGCCATCCGCCGTAAAGCAGGCACCCCGCCGGTTCATGCCGCCACGCGGCAACCCCGCCGCCGCTTGTGCGCCGGCCAAGCCAAGTCTTGTTCAGCCGGCCGAGCAGTCGCCACCGGCTTAGGCTCGCCGAGGAAGGCGTGTCCTCCGGCAGCCTTTCGAGATCGACCGAAGTGATCGCCAGGTCGGCATTGCCGAAATGAAAAAAGCGGAACTCGTAGCGGCCCTCATTGTCGCTTTCGAGGCTATGCTCGATAGGAACCTCGAAACCGAGCGCGCCCAAACCGCCGACGAGCTCATCCTCGGTGAAATCACGCCATTGCTGTTGAAACCGGCTGAGCACGATGATTTCGACGCCGACGACCGGATGCGAACGCATCCGCGGCGGGCCGCAGCGGACGTGAAAGGTAAGCCGGTAGCGTCCTCGCGGCAGGTGAAGATACGGCCCGTATAGAAAGCATCCGGCCGGCTCGGAGCGATCGAGGCTGACCGAGTTGTCGGGCTGCCGCGCGCCGGCCGCACCTTTTTCAAGCCGGCGCAGAATATCCCAATGCGACAGCGCCGTATTTGTCCCTTGCTCGGCAGGCGGCAAGCCGGGATTTCGCAGCGCCAGATCGGCAACCATCAACTGAACTGCCCGCCACCGTTCGGATCATTCAGACCGCGCGGAGCCTGACGGATCGGGCGGGCCAAAGCAAGAAGAGCGAGCAACACGCACCGGCTTCCGGTGCACGCCCGTCCCATCAGGGCTGTAGGCGCCGCCTTGAACGAACCGCGGCCGGCCGCCCGGGCCTGAACCGGCGGCTAGGCGGCCGCGTGTCGCGTCACGCCAGGCGGATCGCCGCGGCTTCCGGTCCTTTGCGGCCCTCGGCGATGTCGACGACCACACGCTGGCCTTCGTCGAGCCCCGGCAATCCGGCCCGTTGCAGCGCCGAGGCATGCACGAACACGTCCTTGCCGCCGCCATCGCGCACGATGAAGCCAAAGCCTTTCATCGCGTTATACCATTTGACCGTGCCGGTCTCCTGGGATGTCACTTCGAGCGGCGGACGATCGCCTCCCGGCGGACGGAAACCGCCGCTGGCGCCCATCCGGGGCGCCCGAGGCGGCGGCGCCACCCCGCCGGTGCTGGTATCGACGCTCAGCACCTCGGTGACTTGCGGTCCGCGCTGCCCCTGCGCGACGCGAACCTCCAGCGTATCGCCGGGCTGGACGGCGGTTACGCCGCCGCGCCCCAGCACCGTGGCGTGCAGGAACGCATCACCCGAGCCGTCGGAAAGCTCGACAAACCCGAACCCTTTCTCGGGTTTGAACCATTTCACGACGGCGCTGACCACCGGCCCGGAGGGCTCGTCGAAGCGCGGTCGGCTGAACCGCGGAGTCATGCCAAAATCGCGCGGCGGCGGCTCGAATTCCGGATCGTCAAAGCTGCGGCGGCGCCTCTGCCGAAAATTCCTGTCCTTTTCCAACTCACTATCCTGATCTCACACCCGGCCCGGTGCAATCATGCCACATTTTCGCCGTGAGAGTGAACGGTGATCGCGATCCTCGTCAACATCTGATGCATCGCGCTATGCGCTGCGGCCAGCCTGGTTGGCGACCAGCTTTCCGAACGCGACGCCGCCATTGGAAGGTCTTGTGTTTGCAGCCGTGTCGCGCGAGGCTAGGGGCAGTCAGCGAGACAACGCGTGAAGGAGACCAGCCATGAACGATGTCGTGGGCCGCTATAAATGGGTTGGCACCCGGCCGATCCGGCCGGACGGCGTGCCAAAAGTCACCGGCAAGGCCATGTACGCCGCCGACTATACGATGCCCGGGGCGATCATCGGCAGGATCCTGCGTTCGCCGCATGCGCATGCGCGGATCCGCTCGATCGACACCTCGAAGGCCGAGCGGCTGCCCGGCGTCAAGGCGGTCGTGACCGGGAAGGACCTCCCGGACCACAAATTCGAATATGTCGGCCCGGAGCGGGTCGCGGTCAATTTCTGGCATGTCACGCGCAACGTCATGGCGCGTGAGAAGGCGATGTATGAGGGGCACGCAGTTGCCGCAGTCGCCGCGATCGACGCCGCCACGGCCGAGGAGGCGCTGTCGCTGATCGATGTCGATTACGAGGTGCTGCCGCACGCGATCGACGTCGATGACGCGATGCGGGAAGACGCGCCGCTGTTGTTTGAGGACATGATCACGCGCGGCGTCGAGCCGGCCCCGACCAAGCCGTCGAACGTCTCGAAAAAGCTCGAATTCAGCATCGGCGATCTCGACGCCGGCTTCGCGCAGGCCGACGTCGTCGTCGAGGAGGAGTTCAAGACCGCCGCGGTCCATCAGGGTTACATCGAACCGCACGCCTGCTGCGTGCGCGTCGATCCCGACGGACAGACCGAAATCTGGTCGTCGAGCCAGGGCCATTTCGTCGTTCGCGCGCTTACCGCCAAGCTCTTGAACAAGCCGGTCGGCGACGTGCGCTGCGCCCCGGCCGAAATCGGCGGCGGGTTCGGCGGCAAGACCGTCATCTATCTTGAGCCGGTCGCGGCGCTGCTGTCGCAGAAATCAGGCCGCCCGGTAAAGATCACGATGACGCGCGACGAGGTGTTTAAGGCCACCGGCCCGACCTCGGGCTCGTCGATGTGGGTCAAGATGGGTGTAACGAAGGACGGCAAGATCACCGCCGCCGAGGGCATTTTCAAGTTCCAGGCTGGTGCGTTCCCGGGATCGCCGGTGATGAATGCCTGCCTGTGCTCCTTCGCGCCCTATGCGATCGAGAACGCCCACACGGTCGGCTACGACGTCGTCTGCAACCGGCCGAAATCGGCCGCCTATCGCGCGCCGGGCTCGCCGATCTCGGCCTTCGCGGTCGAGAGCGTCGTCGACATGCTGGCCAAGAAGATCGGCATGGACCCGCTCGAACTGCGCCGCAAGAATGCCGCCGGACCGGGCACGGCGATGATTTACGGGCCGAAGCTTGCCCATGGCGGTTACATCGAGACGCTCGAAGCCTGCCTCAACCACCCGGACTACAAGAAGCCGCTCGGACCGAACCAGGGGCGCGGCGCCGCGTCGGGCTACTGGTTCAACGGCGGTGGCGAGTTCGAGCGCGACGGTGCAGATCAACGCCGACGGCACGATCCTCGTCGCGACCGGCAGCGTCGATGTCGGCGGGTCGCGCGCCTCGATGGCGCTAATGGCGGCTGAGACCTTCGGCGTCCCGTACGAGCAGGTGCGCGCGATCGTCGCCGACACCGCCTCGGTCGGCTACACGCATGTGACCGGCGGTTCGCGCGTAACGTTCGCAACCGGCATGGCGGTCGTCGATGCGTCGAAGAAACTCGTCGACGAGCTGCGCGGCCGCGCCGCGATGATCTGGGGCGTCGATCCCGAGGGCGTCATCTGGGAGGAGGGTCACGCCAAGCCGGCCTCCAGCAATGTCGGCGATTTCCCGCCGCTGTCGCTCCGTGAAATCGCCAGCAAGGCGGCGCTGACCGGCGGACCGCTGACCTCGGCCGCGTCGGTCAATGCCGGCGGACAGGCCCCCGGCTTCTCGACGCAGTTCTGCGATGTCGAAGTCGATCCCGAGACCGGCAAGGTGACCATACTGCGCTTTGTCGTTGCGCAGGACGCCGGCAAGGCGATCCACCCGTCCTATGTCGAGGGCCAAATGCAGGGTGGCGTCGTCCAGGGGATCGGCTGGGCGCTCAACGAGGAGTACATCTACGACAAGCAGGGGCGGCTCGATAACGCCGGGTTCCTCGACTACCGCTGCCCGGTCGCCTCGGACCTGCCGATGATCGATACGATCGTCGTCGAGGTGCCGAACCCGACGCACCCCTACGGCGCCAAGGGGGTCGGCGAGGTCAATATCTGCCCGCCGATGGCGGCGATCGCCAACGCGATCGAGAACGCGATCGGCGTGCGGTTGACCGATTTGCCGATGTCGCCGCCGAAGGTGCGCGCCGCGGTGGACGAGATGCAGCCGAAGCTGGCGGCCGAGTAGACCCGGACCCGTCACTGCGAGCGGAGCGAAGCAATCTTGGCGCGTAGGAGGTTCCGTCCGATCGAGATTGCTTCGACCGTTGCATCGCCGCCGCCTGGCGCGGCCGCGGTGCTTCGCGATGGCCAAAAAACAGGAGGTAAGGCGATGCCGACCGCGCACGTCGTTCTGTCGAGCGGCTTTAGCCGGCGCTATACTGGCGGCGCGCGCGAGTTCGACATCGAAGCGACGACGATGCGCGACGTGCTCAAGGAGCTCGATCGTCGCTACCCCGGCATCCACGATCACCTCGTCGAGGAGACCACTGTCGCGATAGACGGTGAGATCCACGACGAGCCGGCCTATTTTCAGCGCATCCGCCCCGGCTGCGAAATCTTCTTCATCCCGAAACTCGAAGGCGGCTGACGCGCGCCGGCGCTTTCGGGTGAGCGGCGCCGGCGAGACGCTGGGGTTCGTCCCAATTGTGACACCGGCTGCGGAGAAGCAACTTGCCGATCGACTACGAAAAGCGTGACGGGGTCGCCTACATCACGCTGAACAATCCGGCGAAGGCCAATATCCTCGACAAGGAAACCTCGGACGCTATCTCCGAGGCCTGGATCGACGTCTGGGAAGACCGCGAGATCCGCTGCGCGATCGTGACCGGCGCCGGCGAGCGGCATTTCTGCGGCGGGCACAATCTGGCGCCGCGCGAGAACATCACCGACGAAGAGCGGGAGTATCTGCGCACGCAACGCATTTTCTGGCCGCTCGCCGGCACCGTGCACGGCCAGAAGACCGGCCTCGATGGCCGCATGGGCGACCATTACCCGCGCGTCTGGAAACCGGTCATCGCCGCCGTCAACGGCTGGGCGGCTGGCGCCGGGCTCTACCTGTTGCTGGCCTCGACCGATATCCGCGTCGCGAGCCGCGAGCACGCCCGGTTCAAATTCGCGCTGACGACGCAGGGCTGGCTTGGCCACGGCCCCGGCGCGACGCTGCTGTTGAAGCAGCTCCGCTACATCGACGCGATGAAGATGCTGCTGACCGACGATCCGGTCGATGCCGAGGAAGCCTTGCGCATCGGCCTGATCAACGAGGTCGTGCCGCATGCCGAGCTGATGGCGCGGGCCGAGAAGATCGCCCGCCATATCGTGACGATGCCGCCGGTCGCGTTGCGCATGATGAAGGAGTTCGTCGTTCGCTTCGGCGACCTGCCGACCGACCAGGCGTGGCACGTGCAGAACCTGATCAACAACCTCTTGATCCAGGTGACGACCGACGGCGAGGAGGGCCGCCGCGCGTTCAACGAGAAACGCCCGCCTAACTTCACCGGCGCCCTGCGCCGCCGCGGCGATGCTTGGCCGGAACTGTCCGAGGAAGACGCCAATCGCCTCGACGACGCGTACCGGAGCGGCGAGTTCTGAATCGGCCTAACGTCCCGCAAGCTGGATAGATGAAGCGCAACTAAGCGCGCAGCCCTGATACGCAGACCAGGCGTCCAACAAACGCCGGGCTACCGAACTGCCAGGCCTTCTTTGTTGCCGAACCCCCTTTGGAGAGCCCGCCGCTCACCATAAGCCGGCTCGGCGATGCATTGCTTGCGCGCTTTTTATGAAAAATTCGCCGGGCTCTCACGCTCCGCTGACGGTGCCCTGGAATCATGTGCCGGCATCTACACGGCACGCTAGGGCACCGCTTACCGCGGTATCGCCGCCGAACCGCCGCAAGGTAGATGCAGGTGGAGTTCGTGCCATGCCTAAGAGAGTCCATGTCAGCTGGATCGAGCACGCCGAGAGCAGGCTGGTCAGAGGACACGCCATGCTCCAGCGGTCGGCATCCGAGCCGCATGTCAGCATCGCGTACGCCAAATCAGGTTCGGCTTGGCTCGACTGGTTGCGCGAGCTGGGTCGGCCGCTTGCCCGCACCACGCCGTTAACGCGATCGCCTGGGGTGGGATTGACCGTCCCCGTTCAGGCGCATCCCGCTGCCGCGTTAAAGCTTGCGTCCGCTGATGCGGATGACGACAGAATCCCCGCCGCTGTCCTCGTAACCGATATCGTGGGCTCGACAAAGCTGGTGGCGGCGTTGGGGGATCGAAATTGGCGGGATCTGCTCGATCGGCACGACAATGCGATACGCGGTCAGATCAAGCGGTTCGGCGGAATTGAAGTCGGGAACCGCGGAGACGGCTTTGTCGTCGTCTTTGACACTCCGCTGCGCGCCGTTTGCTGCACGACCGCAATCGCCGAGATTGTTGACCCACTGGGTATTTCGCTGCGTTGCGGCCTCCATTTCGGGAAGGTCCACTTCAAGCGAAGCAGGATCAGCGGCATCGCGGCTCACATCGCGGCCCGCATAGCGGCGGCAGCGAACCCCGGCGAAGCCCTCGTTTCAAACACGGCTCGTGACCTGGTCGTCGGGACGGGCCTCGTTTTTGAGGACCGTGGCTTACACCGGCTCCGCGATGTACCGGAAGAATTCCAGCTGTATTCGGTGCGTGCGATCGCTGCCCCAAAAATCGCGGATATCACCGACGAGCAGGCCGGAGATCGAAACGAGCAGCCATCGTGGATGCCGGCCGGGCGCAACTCACCCGTGCCGAAAGTGAGCGAACCGGCGAGTACGCCGGTCGCGCCTCTCGGAAACGGCCGTTTCGTGGAATGAGCGGACGGCTTGACGTTGCCAGTCGCCGCGGAAGGGCGTCAGCCGCGCCCCGATAGGTTAGCCCGGATCGATAATCGATCCGAGCTGTCGGGGATTGGGGCTGCCGCCCGCCCGCCCCCGCGCGTCGCGGTTGCGCCTACCGTGGCACCCGCACGAGTTTCTGCAGGCTGCGCAGCGTCGGCGGCACCGGTTGCCCCGGGTTTGTGTAATTCTGCCACGCCGTCCACGACACCTCGCCGATGTAGATGTCGCCGCGGCTGTCGACGGCGAGCCCGTGAGGGGCGCTGAACTGGGTCGGCGATAGGCCGGATTTCTCATCGACGCGGCTCACCAGCTTGCCGTCGCGCGATAGGATGCTCAGACGCGGCCCGAGATTGGGGAAATTGCGGTTGACCGGCTGGTGCGGTCCCAGTTCGCCGATATAGCAGCAGCCATGCGCGCCGTTTTCCATATAGAGGCCGCAGGGGCGGTGCAAATTATTCCACTGTGTCTCGTAGCGGCCGTTGCCGTCGAAGATCTGCACCCGGTGGTTCTCGCGGTCGGCGACATAGACCCAGCCGTCCGGGTCGGTGACGATGTTGTGCGGGATGTTGAACTGGCCCGGATCGGCGCCGCACTCGCCCCACGAGAACAGCAGCTTACCGTTCGGCGCGAATTTGTGAACGCGGGCATTCGCGTAGCCGTCCGAGACATAGATGTCGAGATCGGGCGACAGCGCGGTGTGGGTACAGCGGTTGAACGGCTCACCGCTCATAAAGCCAGAAGGACGGCCCGGAATGCCGATTTCGAGCAACACCTTGCCGCCGAGGGTGCATTTGCGCACCGTATGGTCGCCGTCGTCGGTGCAGTACAGCGTCTGGTCCGGGCCGACATCCAGACCGTGCGCCCGATGGAACAGGTCTTCGCCCCACGAATTCAGCAGGTTGCCGTCGCGGTCGAAAACCATCATCGGGTGCTCTCCGCGATTAAAGGCGTAGACCCGGTCCTGCGAGTCGACTGCGACCGCCGCGACGTCCTTGAACGTCCAGCCCTCCGGCAATTTGGCCCAATCGGCCTGTACCCGGTATGTGTACCCGCCGTAGCCGACGATCTCCCTTGTTTCGCTCATCAGCGTCTCTCGCCAAACCGCATCGAGATTCGCAGTATGGCTGCGAAGCGAGGCGCTGGAAACAGAACTTCGGACGGCAGTTCCGCCATGCGGCCCATGATCCTCGTACTGCCAGCTATTACATAGGCTGCAGTTGCAGGCGGCGCACGCGAGCGCGGCTCACCACCTGCTGTGCTATAATTGTAGCTGTTTTCAGAGTAATCCGCACGAATGCTGCTCGGATTGACGATCCGCGACGTCGTTCTGATCGACCGCCTGACCCTGGCGTTCCGTCCGGGGCTGTGCGTGCTGACCGGCGAGACCGGGGCCGGCAAGTCGATCCTGCTCGACGCGCTCGGGCTGGCGCTCGGGCGGCGGGCCGATGCGAGCCTGGTGCGCCCGGGCGCTGAGCAGGCCGCCGTCGTCGCCGAATTTGCCGTCGCCGACAATCACCCGGCATTGGCAATCCTGCGCGAGGCCGGGGTCGGCGCCGATCTTGCCGGCACGATCGTGCTGCGCCGACTGGTGTCGGCCGACGGCCGCAGCCGCGCCTTCGTCAATGACGAGCCGGCCAGCGTCGGGCTGCTGCGCGAGCTCGGCGATCTGCTCGTCGAGATCCAGGGACAGGGCGAGCAGCGCGGTCTGTTGGACCCGGCGACGCATCGCGCCCTGCTCGACGCGTTCGCGGAACACACCGTCCGCCCCGACGCCCTGGCTGCGTTCTGGCGCGAGTGGCGCGCGGCGCGGGAGCGGGCGTCGGAGGCCGCGCGCCTCCTGGCCGAAAGCCGCGCCGAGGAGGACCTGCTGCGGCACCATTTCGCCGAGATCGAGGCGCTCTCCCCCGAGGGCGACGAGGAGGAGCGGCTCGGCGCCCGGCGCGCGCTGTTGCAGAACGCCGAGCGGCTCGGTGAGGCGATCAGCGAGGCGATCGGCGAGATCGAGGGCGAGGCGGGGGCGCAGCGAGGGCTGGCGCGCGCCTTGCGCCGGCTCGAACGCGCCCGCGACCGGGCCCAGGGCCTGCTCGACGGTGTCGTCGCGGCGGCCGAACGCGCCGCCCAGGAAACCGACGAGGCGCTGGCCGCGCTGACTGAGGCCGGGCGCGCCCTCGAACTCGATCCGCGCGCGCTCGAAGAGGTCGAGGAGCGTCTGTTCGCGGTGCGCGCGCTGGCCCGCAAGCATTCGGTCGCGGTCGCCGATCTGCCGATTCTCCGCGCGGCGATGGCGGAGCGGCTGGAGGCGATCGAAAGCGGGGCCGAGGACGTCGCCGCGCTCGAAGAGGAAGCGGCGGCGGCGCGGACCCGCTATATCGCCGCCGGGAAGGCCGTCTCGACGGCGCGCGAGCGCGCCGCCAGCCGCCTCGACTCCGCCGTTGCCGCCGAACTGACGCCGCTGCGGCTCGACAAGGCGCGCTTCCGCACCGTGCTGACCCCGCTCGCCGAGCCCGATTGGGGCGAGCACGGCACCGAGCGCGTGCATTTCGAGGTCGCGACAAACCCCGGCGCGCCATTTGGCGCGCTGGCGCGCATCGCATCGGGCGGCGAGCTGTCGCGCTTCATGCTGGCGCTGAAGCTCGTACTGGCGGGCACCTCGTCGGTGCCGACGCTGATCTTCGACGAGGTCGACAGCGGCATCGGCGGCGCCGTCGCGGCGGCGGTCGGCGAGCGGCTGCAGCGTCTCGGCGCCGGCTTGCAGGTGCTCGTCGTGACCCACTCGCCGCAGGTCGCGGCGCGCGGCGCGCACCATTGGCGGATCGCCAAGACCCAGGCGGCCCGGGCCACGGTGACCCGTGTCGAGGAGCTCGATCCCGACAGACGACAGGAGGAGATCGCCCGCATGCTGTCCGGCAGCACCGTCACCGCCGAGGCGCGCGCCGCCGCGGCGAGCCTGATCGCCGGAGCGCAGCCGTGATGGATGCAGCCGCGAGAAACGAGGAGGCTGGCGCCGCGGCGCGTTCGGTCGAACGGCTGACCGAGGCGGACGCGCGGGCCGAGCTGGCGCGGCTCGCCGCCGAGATCGCGCATCACGACCGGCTCTACTACGCCGAGGCCGCACCGGCGATTTCCGATGCCGAATACGATGCGATGCGGCAGCGCAACGCGGCGATCGAGGCGCGTTTTCCAGCGCTGAAACGCGCCGACAGCCCGTCCGACCGGGTCGGCGCGGCGCCGGCCGCGACATTCGCGAAGGTCACCCACAGCACCCCGATGCTGTCGCTGGAAAACGCCTTCGCCGAACAGGATGTGCGCGATTTCTTTACCGGTATCCGCAATTTTTTCCGGCGCCCGGAGGATCTGGCGCTGGTCGCCGAGGATGCGGTCGAAATCATGGCCGAGCCGAAAATCGACGGGCTCTCGGCGGCGCTGCGCTATGAGGGCGGGCGGCTGGTGCTCGGCGCGACGCGCGGCGACGGCGTCACTGGCGAGGACGTGACCGCGAACATCCGCACGCTGAAGACGGTGCCCGCCGTGCTCAACGGCGATAGCTGGCCCGATGTGCTCGAGGTGCGGGGCGAAGTGTACATGGAGCGGGCCGGGTTTTTCGCGGTCAACGAGGAGCGCGCCGCCGCCGGCGAGCCGCTTTTCATGAACCCGCGCAATGTCGCGGCCGGATCGCTGCGCCAGCTCGACCCCGGCGTCACCGCCCGCCGGCCGCTCAAATTCTTCGCCTATGCCTGGGGCGAGGCGAGCCGGCCGTTCGCGCGCACGCACAGCGAGGCGCTGGCCCGCTTCGAGGAATGGGGATTCACGGTGAACCAGCGTTCGCGGCTGTGCCGTGGGGTTGCCGAGGTGCTCGCCTATTACGAGGAGATGGCCGAGCACCGCGCCGAACTGCCCTACGACATCGACGGCGTCGTCTATAAAATCAACGACCTGGCGCTGCAGGCCCGGCTCGGCATGCGCAGCCGCGCCCCGCGCTGGGCGCTCGCGCACAAATTCGCAGCGGAGCAGGCGCAGACCGTGATCCGCGGCATCATGATCACGGTCGGTCGCCAGGGGGCGCTCACTCCGACCGCGATGCTCGAACCGGTGACGGTCGGCGGCGTCGTCGTACAGCGCGCGACGCTGCACAACGAGGACGAGATCCGCCGCAAGGACGCGCGGGTCGGCGACACGGTCATCGTGCAGCGCGCCGGCGACGTGATCCCGCAGATCGTCGGCATCATCCACGACCGGCGTCCGCCCGACGCGACGCCATACGAGTTTCCCGACCATTGCCCGGTCTGCCACAGTATCGCCGTGCGCGAGGAGGGCATGGCCGTGCGGCGGTGCAGCGGCGGCCTCATCTGCCCGGCGCAGGCCGTCGAGCGGCTGAAGCATTTCGTCTCGCGCGACTGCTTCGACATCGACGGGCTCGGCGAAAAGCACATTACGGCGTTCTGGGTAGACGGGCTGATCCGCGGCCCCGGCGACATTTTCCGCCTTGACCCCGAGGCTATCGCGAAGCGCGAGGGATGGGGCAAGGTCAGCGCCAACAAGCTCGTCGCCGCGATCGATGCGCGCCGCCGCATCTCGCTCGACCGATTTATCAACGCGCTCGGCATTCCGCAGGTTGGGCAGGCGACGGCGCGGCTGCTGGCGCGCTATTACCGCTCGATGGCCGAATGGCGGCGCGAGATGGAGGACGCGGCCGGCGATCCGGACAATCCCGATAACCCGGCGCGCCGGCGGCTGCTCGATGTGCACGGCATCGGCGCCGATATGGCGGCCGACATCGTCGGGTTTTTCGCCGAGCCGCATAACCGGGAAATCCTTGATGACCTCGGGCGCGAGGTGACGGTGCTCGACTACGAAGCCCCGGCGATGCGAACCGCCTCGCCGCTCGCCGGCAAGACGATCGTCTTTACCGGCAGCCTTGAAGCGATGAGCCGTTCGGAAGCGAAGGCGCGCGCCGAGGCGCTCGGCGCCAATGTCGCCAGCTCGGTATCGGCCAAGACCGATTTTGTCGTGATCGGCTCAGATGCCGGATCGAAGGCGGCGCGCGCCGCCGCGCTCGGCGTACAGACGCTCGACGAAGCGGCTTGGCTCGCGCTGGCGGAAGTCGCCCAAGCGGCGTCGTAAAGCCGGCCGGATCGGCGCGTGCACACCGCCGGAATCGAGGCCAAAGCAGGGCCATTTTTCGATCTCGATCGCGCCCTCGCGCAAGCGGGGCCGGAACAACTCGCGCCGGCGGCGGCGGCCTCGCGGCCCAAGCTGTCGCTCGGCCTGGTGCTATCGCTCGTTCTTCATCTGTCGCCGCTGTTGTTGCTGCTGCCGTGGCGAGGGGCTCCGGTCGAGGTGCCTCCGCCGATCCCGGTCCAGCTTGTCATCGAACAGCCTCCGCCCCCGCCGCCGGCACCGGTTGCGCGCGTCGAAACCGTAGCCAAACCGCCGCAAGGCAGGCTGGCCTCTGAAGAAGTCGGCGAGAAAGCGGAGGAATCGGAGGCCGCCCCTGTCGCGGCGCCGTCGGATACACAACCGGAAGCCGATACCGATCGGCAGGCCGAGGACCAGGTGGAGCCGGAGTCAAAACAAGCGGCGAGCCTCGTGGAGCCGCAACCCCAACCAACGGAACCCAGCAAGCAGGCCAAGGCGCCGCCGGAGCCGGAGCTGAGACAAGCGGCGAATTTCGTACAGCCGCAGCTCGAGCCGACGCTTCTGGATCGGGAGGCATTGGCTTTGCCCGCGCCGAAAGTCGAACCGTTGCCGGAGAGGTCTGTCGCGCCGGTTTCCGCACGCCAACCCGCGCCGGGGCCGACGTCGCGCCCCCGCCCGCCGCAGCACGCCGCCGCTGTTATCGGACCGCCAGCGGCCCGCAACGAGTATCTCGCGCATCTCGTCACGCTGGTGCGGCCATATTTGCGCCTGCTGTCGCCCGACATCGTCAACGGCAGGCGCGGGACAACGAGTCTCGACAATCCGGGTTCTCGGCGACGGCACGATCGCCCGGATCGCCGTGTCACAAAGCTCGGGCTATCCCGACCTAGATGCGCGGATCATGCAGATAGTCGCGGCGGTCGGCCGCTTCCCGCCGCTGCCGCTCTGGGTCGATCAGCCGAGCTGGGACATCAACTTTCACCTGCGCTTCCCGCTCCCGGGGGGAGCGAGCGAACGGCCGTAGGGCGGCGGGACCTATCTGTCGCGGGAAGGCGCAGGCGGCAAGGCGCCGCGAATCGCGTCGCGGATGTCGCTCGGCTGGCTCTCGATTGCATCGCATAGCCGGCGCATCTGGCGGCGCAGGCTGTAGACCTGATCCAGCAGACCGAGCACGAGCGACAGCGTCTCCTCGTCCCCGGTGAATTCGCGGCGGATGTCGAGGATCAACTCGACGCGGGCGACATCGACCTCGTGAAACAGCCAGACTTCCCGATCCGCCTCGCGTCGCGCTTCCGGCACGATCCAGCGCCGCTCGATCCAGCGCGCCAGCTCGGCCCGGTCGAGCTCGGTGAAACGTCGGACCAGCTCGTCGATCCCGATCACGCTGCGGTCCCTTGGGCGGTCCCTTGGGTGGTTCCTTGCGCGCCGGCGCCTGACGCCGCGTCAATATCACGGCGCGGATTGACCGGGTTCTTCTCGGCCCAGGTCTCAAGAAAATGTGCCAGCTCGGGATCGCTGCTGGCGCCGATAACGACTTTCAACGTCACATACTGGTCTCCGGCGGCATGGCCTCGGCGATGAATGCCCTTGCCGCGCAGCCGTAGCCTCGTGCCGGTATCCGAGCCCTTCGGTATCGTCATCGTGACCGGGCCGGTGATTGTCGGGACCGGAACGCGCGCCCCGAGCACCGCCTCGGCGAGACTGACCGGCAGCTCGACATGGATGTCGTCGCCCTCGCGGCGGAAGAACGGGTGCGGCGCGACATGGATTTCGATCAGCGCATCCCCCGGCGGACCGCCGCCAAACCCCGGCGCACCTTTCCCCTTGAGGCGCAGCACCTGATCCTGTTCGATGCCGGGCGGGATCGTGACGTCGAGCCACTCGTCGGGCGACAGCGCGAGCCGCTTCTTGCCGCCTGTGGCTGCCTCTACGAAGTCGATCGTCAGCGTAAACTGCCGGTCCGGTCCGGGCATCGAGAACCCCCCGCCGGCGCGTCCGCCGCCGGCTGCCCCGCGCGCGCCTCTGCCCCCGCGCCCGAACATCGCGAACAGGTCATCGAGATCACCGACATCCATCTCGCCTTGCGGCTCGTATTTCCAGCCCTGCGCACCCTCGGCGTGCGGGCGATAGGAGTAGCGCGGCCGTTCGGCGCCGCTTTCGTCAATCTCGCCACGATCGTAACGCCCGCGCTTCTCCGGGTCCGACAGGATGTCGTAAGCCGCCGTAACGGCCTTGAAGCGCGCCTCGGCGGCCGGCTTGCCGGGGTTGAGATCGGGATGAAACTCCTTCGCGAGCTTGCGGTAAGCCTTGCGGATCTCGTCGGCGCTGGCGTCGCGCTTGACCCCCAGCACCTCGTAGGGCGTTTGCGTCGCCATTTGCGGCTCTCTCCGCTAGCGTCGCCGCGTGCCGCGCCGGACGGCCGCCGAGCCGGCTGCCTCGACATTGACCGCGACGCTGTATTCCGATCCCCGCCGATCGATCCGCAGGTCAACCGCGCTGCCGACGCCGCTCAGGCCGATGACATTGCGCAGCTGGGTGCCGCTGCGCACCGGCGCCCCGTTCGCCGAAACGACGAGATCACCGATGCGCAAGCCGGCGCGCTCGGCCGGCGAATCCGGCTCGACGCGGGCAATCACGGCGCCGGTGGTATGCGAGGTGCTCATCGTCTGCGCGAGATCCGGGGTCAGATCCTGGATCGCCACGCCGATGCGCCCGCGCTTTACCTCGCCGTAACGGACCAGCTGGTCCATCACGCGGCGCGCCATGTTGATCGGAACGGCGAAACCAATGCCGATATTGCCGCCGCCGGGCGCCAGGATCGCGGTGTTGATGCCGACGCACTCACCATTGAGGTTCACCAGCGGCCCGCCCGAGTTCCCGGGGTTGATCGAGGCGTCGGTCTGAATGAAATCCTCGTAGCCCTCGATGCCGAGACCGCTGCGGCCGAGGGCGCTGACAATACCCGATGTAACGGTCTGTCCCAGCCCGAACGGGTTGCCGATCGCCAGTACGAAGTCGCCGACCTCGAGCCGGTCTGAATCGCCGAGCGGCACCGCGGTCAGATTGTCGGGCGAGATCTGCAATACCGCGATATCCGTTTCCGGGTCGCGGCCGATCAGCTTTGCCGCGAAACGCCGGTTATCCTTGGTTGTAACCTCGATCTTTGTCGCGTTCTCGACGACATGGCCGTTGGTCAGAACATAGCCGCGCGCCGTATCGACGATAATGCCGGAACCGGTTGCCTCGGTCTCGCGCATGCGCGGGCGGGCATTTTGAGGCAGATCGAAAAACCGGCGGAAAAACGGGTCCTGCAGCAGCGGATTCTGTTCCCGCTCGCGGCCGCGCACGGCGATGTTGACTACGCCCGGCGTGACGCGCGCCAGCATCGGCGCGAGGCTCGGAACCGCCTGCCCCGCGACCAGCGGGATCGGCGCGGCCGCGGTCGCGACGGTCGCCCGGTCCGCCGCATCGGCGCGACCGCCAATACGGCGCCAGCGAGGCCGCCCGCCACTAGAAGCCCTGGGAAGATCGGTTTCATCGCGAAGACCCGCGGGTGCGCCCACTACCCCGTCAGCAGAACGGAACTGGAATACGAACAGTTTCTCCGCGATCCTCTTAAAGCTTCGAAGCTCCTTCTTCAAGCAGCCCACGCGCCTCGGCGCGGCGCGAGGCAACTGGCAGCAGTTTCCGTAAACTGCTGCTAATAGGTTGAATTTAAGTGCTTTTTGTGTTGCCGTGGAGCGCCGGCCGGATCATCCTTGTTTCTGCAACAAAACGGCAACGATGAGGATGCGACGTGTCGCCATACGAGTTGCAGCGTCAGGGCTACCGGCTTACCACGGCAGAGATCCTTTACCGCCTGCCCGATCACCCCGCGCTGCTGCAGACGTTCATCTGGCAGAAGTTCGACCTGGCGCCGGATTTTCCCGAACTGCGCAAATTCCTCGAATTCTGGAGCCGTAGCATCGACGGCAAGCTGCACTCGGTCAATGTGAAGCAGAGCAGCCGCACCGCGGCGAACCGGGTACGCTACTTCAAGCACCAGCTGACGCTGCATTGATCGGGCGCGGCTGAACCCCGCTTTGAGCATCACCAGCGAGGTTTCCGCGATGGCGGCCAGCACCGATCTGTTTTCGACCGTTGAGGCCAGCCCGTTCGGCCGGCGCCAGCGGCGGGCGCGCGGGGCGCGCATCCCGGTGACGGTCGTGACCGGCTTTCTCGGCTCGGGCAAGACGACGCTGATCCGCGAGCTGCTCCGGCGTCCCGAGGGCGCCAACACCGCGGTCGTCATCAACGAATACGGCGAGGTTGGGATCGACAACGCGCTGCTACGGGCGTCGAGCGACGCGACGGTACTGCTCGGCAATGGCTGCCTGTGCTGCACGGTGCGCACGGATTTGCAGGAGAGCCTGCGCACGCTGTTCGCCGACCGGGCACGCGGCGCGGTGCCGAGCTTCGAGCGGGTCATTATCGAAACAAGCGGCCTTGCCGATCCCGGCCCGGTGCTGCAGACGTTCGCGAGCGACCGGGCGCTTGGCGAGGAATTTCATCTGCAGGCGCTCGTCACCGTCATCGATGCGCCGAACGGCGCGGCGAACCTCGACCGAATGCCCGAGGCGCAGCATCAGGCGGCGCTGGCCGACCGGATCGTGCTGAGCAAGACCGATATCGCCGACCCGACTCGGATCGACGGCCTTACCGCGCGCCTTCGGGAATTCAGCGCGGCGCCGCTCGCGGCCGCTTCGCACGGCGCGATCGCGCCGGGATTCCTGCTCGACGAGGCCCCCGACCTGGCGGCGCGGCTCGCGGCGCATCACCACGACCACGCGCACGCGCATTCACTCGGCATCGACAGCTTCGCGCTGTTCTTTGACGCACCGCTGCCCTGGCCGGTGTTCGAGCAGGTCATGGCGGTGCTGACGGCGCTGCGCGGGCCCGACCTGTTGCGGGTCAAGGGTCTTGTCGCTGTGGCGGGCTGCAAGGGGCCGGTCGTGGTCCACGCCGTGCAGCATGTCGCGCACCGTCCGATCGAGCTCGAGGACTGGCCGGACGGGGACCGCCGCTCGCGGCTCGTTTTCATCACAAGAGGTCTGCCGCAAGAGGCGGTCGAAAGATTGTTCGCGGCCGTTCGCGTAATTGGAACCGCAGGCGACTCGCCCGCCTGAGATGCGGGTTGCTGCGAGATTGCTTCGTCGCTCCGCTGCTCGCAATGAGAACTATTTCTGCTGTCATTTGTAAGCGACACGAATCAATCTCGCGGGTATTTGCTGTCGCCGCCCGGTCGCGACTCAGAGCGTGTCCCAGAGCCGACGGATGCGCTCGCGCGTTGCCGTGTCGGGGAGGCGGCCGAAGCCCGCCTTGACATTGTCTGCCATGTGTTCGGGCTTGGCGGTGGCCGGGATCACGCAGGTTACGGCCGGATCGGCGATCAGGTATTTCAGAAAGAGCTGCGCCCAGCTGGCGCAATCGAATTCGGCCGCCCAGTCCGGCAGCGGCTCGGCCCCTGACTTTGCGGAACATGCCGCCGGTCTCGAACGGCTGGTTGACGATGACCGCGACCCCGCGCTCGGCCGCGACCGGTAGCAGCTGCGTCTCGGCGTCGCGGGTTGCGAGCGAATAGCCGCACTGCACGAAATCGATGCCCTTTTCGGTTTCGAGAATTCGCGCCAGCTCCGACAGCGACGCCGTCGTATAATGCGTGATGCCGATATAGCGCACCCGCCCGTCGGCTTTCAGGTGCCGCAACGTGGCAAGATGGGTGCGCCAATCGAGCAGATTGTGGATCTGGATCAGGTCCAGGACCGGGCTGCGCAACAATTCGGCAGAGCGCCGCATCTGCGTGACACCCTGGTCGCGCCCGCTGGTCCACACCTTTGTCGCCAGGAAAAGGCGTTGGCGCAGACCGGCTTCGGCCACGAGATCGCCGGTCACAGCCTCGGCACGGCCGTACATCGGCGAGGTGTCGATCATGCGGCCGCCGGCATCGGTCAGCAACCGCAGCACCTCGGCGAGATGGTGGCGGGCCGGGTCACCGGGGCCGACGTCAAAAACCTGCCAGGTGCCGAGCCCGATAACCGGCATCGCCTCGCCGCTCGACGGGATCGGGCGGGTAATCATTTTCTGGGCCGTCGTCTCGGCGCCAGCTGCCATCAGCCCTCCGCTTCTCAGCAACGCCGCGCCCGCCGCGCCGGCTATCGTCCCGAGAACGTCGCGCCGGCGTATCACGCTCCCGCCGCCGCGTCGTCCGGCGGTGTCAAGCCTGCCTGAAGAACCGGTCGGCGTTGCCGCTCATCAGCTTCTTGCGTGCTTCGGGCTTGATATCCCAGGCGAGGAAATTGCTGACGGTCTCCGGGAACTGGCATTCCGAATGCGGATAGTCGGAGGCGTACATCAGCACATCATCGCCGAGAAAGCGGGTCACCGCGTCATACATGTCGGCGCCCTCGTGACGCTCGACGCTGCAGAAATAGCGACCGCTCGACAGGTATTCGCTCGGCTTCATCTTCAGTTCGGCGGTGCTGCCGACATAGGCGTACTGCTCGTCCATGCGCCGGCCCCAGAACGGCAGCCAGCCGAAACCGCATTCGAGCGTGCCCACCCTGAGATCCGGATACCGATCCATGATTCCGCCGCCGATAACCGCAGCAATGAACCGCATCGCGCCCCACGGATGCGACGACAGCCGTCCCAGGAAAATATTGTCCCACAGATCGAAGCAGCCCGGGAAATAAGGCGGCGTCCAGGTAAAGCTGTGGTGCACGATCGGGAGGTCGTGGTCGTTAGCGGCGCGCCAGATCGGATCGAGCTTCGGGTGGTCCGCCGGCACGTCGTTGGTGACGAGCGGCATGACCGCGGCGGCCCAGCGCGACTTGCCCCACTCGCGGATCTCGTGCACCGCAGCGTCGACATCGCGCGCCGAGGCGACAATCATGCTCTTGAGCCGGTCCGGATACTGGCTCGAGAAATCCGACATGTGCCGGTGAAAGGCGCGGATGATGTTGACCTCCAGGGTCGGGTCCTCGTGGCCGACGAGGCTTGTCCACGCCGTCGGGATCAAGAAATGGCCGTCGGTGCCCTCGTCCTCCATGTCGCGGACCCGGCTCTCTGCCTGATCGTCCTGCACGCCGACGCGCGGCATTTTGCTGCCCATCCAGTGCGTGTCGCGGCCGCTATGCGTCTCGCGCGGCGCCGCTTCGCCGAGAATCCGGCGGTATGAAATCTGGCCGAAGCGGTAGACGTGCCGTCCCGGCGCGCCGCCCGGGTTGCCAGGCCGAACCGGGACACGGTAGGCCGCCAAATCGGTTAGGCGCGGGCGAAAGCCCGGATCGACATATTTGTCGAGGACCTCCGCAGTCGGCTCGACATGCGTATCGGCGTCGAATACCCGCAGCCCGTCCTTCATCCTGCCCTCCCTCGGTTGTTCCGGATTCTATACACCCCGCGCGCGCGGCCGAAAATGGCCGTGTATTTTTGGCCCTATTCTCGTCACGCAATGCGGACCTGGCCTGGAGCATTCGCGTAGGCGTTATGCTTTTCCGGAACCGCAACCGGGAAACGCCGTTAGGGATTTGCCTATGTTAAGGCTGGGAGTGGGCACATGAATAATACAGACGGTCGACGGCGGGCCCACGAGCTCGATGTCCCCCTCAACCGCGATATCTTTACCCGCACACTCATTCGCGAGCTTGCCGGCACCCTCGAAGACGTCGTCGGGATCGAGGAGGCTTCCGGCTATATCAGCATCGTCGGCGCATCGATCGGTGAGCAGATCAACCAGAGTTACAAAGCGGCCCTTCAGGTTCCCCGTCTGTCGCGCGACCAGGTGCGCGATGTGCTGGTCGATCTGAAACGCCGGATCGAGGGCGATTTCTTCGTCATCGAGGAGAACGAAAACACGATCGTGCTCGGCAATCGCCAGTGCCCATTTGCCGAAAAGGTCATTGGCCGACCGTCGATGTGCATGATGACCTCGAACGTTTTCGGCCACATAGCAGCCGACAATCTGGGGTACAGCAAGGTGGAGCTGCGTGAGACGATCGCCGAGGGCGCGCCCGAGTGCCGCGTGATCGTTTACCTGCAGCCGACGGCGGAAGCCGCGGCGGCACCCGGGCGCGAATATGTCGATCCGGGCCCGGCGCGGGGGACTTGACTGCTCCGCCGTCGCCTGCGAGTAGGTCCGTGTCTGGACAATAAAATGAGGGCCAAACTCAGTGGTGCCGGACACGCAAGCGATCATTGATGCGCTCCCCGATTGCATCTTGCTGGTCGAGTCCGACGGAACTGCAATTTACGCCAACGCCGCCGCCGGCCGGGCATTGCAGCGCGATCCCGCCGCACTCGCTGGGCAGCGCCTTCACGATCTGATCGAGGATCCGGAAAACCTCGCATCGGTCTATCTGCGGCGCTGCGCCGCCAGTCTCCAGCCGGTCCCGGGCACGCTGACGGTCCGCCTCGCCGGTGCTTCCGTGGCGGAGCTTCGCTGCGAGGGCGCCCGGCTGCGCCTTGGCGACGGTTCGCCGGGGCCGATCCTGCTGCGCTGCCGCCCGAAACCCGAGGCTGTCTCGCAATTCACGATCCTCAACGAGAAGATCGCCGATCTGACACGCGAGATCGTCGCCCGCCGGGCCGCCGAGGAGGCGCTGCGCGACAGCGAGCGCCAGTTTCGCATGCTGGTCGATTCGATCCCGACACTGGCCTGGATGGCGCAAGCGGATGGCTGGATCGTCTGGTACAACCAGCGCTGGTACGAATATACCGGCACGACCCCCGAAGAGATGGAGGGGTGGGGCTGGCAGTCGGTGCACGATCCGGCCACGCTGCCCTCCGTGTTGGAAAGCTGGCAGCATTCGATCGCCACCGGCCAGCCGTTCGAGATGGTTTTTCCGCTGCGCGGCGCCGACGGGGTGTTTCGTCCGTTCCTGACCCGCGTGGTCCCCGTCCGCGATGATGAAGGGCGCGTGACGCGCTGGTTCGGGACGAATACCGACATCACCGACCAGCGCGCCGCTGAAGAGACGCTGCGCCGGCTCAACGAACTTCTGGAAAGGCGGGTCGCCACCGAGGTCGATCGCCGCATGGTGGCCGAGGAAGCCCTGCGGCAGTCGCAGAAAATGGAGGCGATCGGGCAACTGACCGGCGGGATCGCCCATGATTTCAACAACATCCTGCATGTCATTCTAGGCAATCTGGACGCCATGCAGCGGGTCATGGCGTCTGCCACAGACCGCGTCGCAATGGGCGAGTTGGAACGGTTCGCTGCAAACGCGGTGCGCGGTGCTGAGCGGGCCGCGATTCTGACCCAGCGGCTGCTCGCGTTTGGCCGACGCCAACCGCTCAGCCCCGCCCTGCTCGATGTCAACCGCCTCGTCGCGAGCGTGTCCGACCTGTTGCGCCGCACCCTTGGCGAGACCATCAGTGTCGAGACGGTGCTCGGCGGTGGTTTGTGGCGCACGATCGCCGACGCCAACCAGCTCGAAAACGCGCTGTTGAACCTCGCCGTTAATGCCCGTGACGCGATGCCGGCGGGCGGGAAACTAACGATCGAGACCGCCAATACATATCTCGACGAGACGTATGCCGCGACGCACCGGGAGGTTGAGGCCGGCCAATACGTCATGATCGCCGTCAGCGACACCGGCGTCGGAATGACCCGCGAGGTGATGGAGAAGGCATTCGAGCCTTTTTTCACGACCAAGACGGTCGGCCAGGGCACCGGGCTCGGCCTGTCACAGGTCTACGGCTTCGTGAAACAATCGGGCGGACACCTGAAGCTTTACAGCGAACCCGGTGAAGGGACGACGGTGAAACTTTACCTGCCACGCCTCACCGCGGGAGCCGTTCCGCCTGAGGAGAGCGGCACGGAAGGCCATCTCCCGACCGCAACGAACGATCGTCGGATTCTGCTGGTGGAGGACGATCCGGACGTGCGGGCTAGCACGGTCGAAATGCTCCGGGGGCTTGGCTACGGGGTGATCGCAGCCGCCGATGGGACGAGTGCGCTGCGGCTTCTCGAAAATCGTCCCGATGTGGCGCTTCTTCTGACCGATGTCGGATTGCCGGGCGGCCTGAACGGACGCCAGCTCGCCGAGGAAGCGCAGCGGCGCCGGCCCGGATTACGAGTTCTGTTTACGACCGGATATGCGCGCAACGCGATCGTCCATCACGGCCGGCTCGATCCAGGAGTCGAGCTGATTACGAAGCCGTTTTCGCTGCGCGGTCTCGGCGCCAAGCTGAGGCAGGTTCTGTCGGCCTGATCCCCCGGCGCCTGCACCGCGGCAGAAGAGGAGGCATGCGGCGGGAGTCACGCGAAAATGCTCGACCCCGGACGGCGGATCGCGTAACGCTCGCGAATGGGCAAAGAGCGGAGAAGGCAAGCACGATGCCGCAAGTGACCTATATCGACACGGCCGGGAAGGAGACGACGCTCGATATCGAGATCGGCACCAGCGTCATGCAGGCGGCGGTGCTGCACGGCGTAGACGGCATCGTCGCCGAGTGCGGCGGCTCGTGCATGTGCGCGACCTGCCATGTCTATGTGCGTGAGGACCAGCTCGCGAAAACACCGCCGCTGGGGCCGGACGAGGACGCGATGCTCGAAGGCACCGCCAGCGAGCGCAAGCCGAACAGCCGGTTGTCGTGCCAGCTGGTGGTGTCGCCGGAAATGGACGGGCTTGTCGTCTATCTGCCGGAGACTCAGACGTAATCAATGCGGGCCGTCAACCGCAGCCTCCGCGTCGGCGGGGGTAACTCACCCCAAGGTGCTCTGTGATGGCGGACGATCGGGTTGTCATTGTCGGCGCGAGCCATGCCGGCTTCCAGATCGCCGCGTCGCTGCGCCAGGCCGGGTTCGACGGCCCGGTCGTGCTGATCGGCGACGAGCCGGTATTGCCGTACCAGCGTCCGCCGCTATCGAAGGACTATCTCGACGGCAAAATCGGACTCGAGCTGCTGCTGATGCGGCCGGAATCGTTCTATCGCGACCACCGGATCGAGTTCCTGGCCGGCACCCGGGTCGAGACGATCGACCGAACCGCCAGAACCGTGCAGCTGGCAGGCGGCGAACGGCTTGGCTACGGCCATCTCGTGCTCGCGACCGGCGCGCGCAACCGGGTGCCGCCGCTGCCCGGCATCGAACTCGACGGCGTGTGCTACCTGCGCGATCTGGCCGAGACCGACGCGCTGCGCCAGCATCTCGACGCCGCCGAACGGATCGTGGTGATTGGCGCCGGGTTCATCGGTCTCGAATTCGCCGCCGTGGCACGCGCCCGCGGCAAGGCGGTCCATATCGTTGAACTGACCGACCGGGTCATGGGCCGCGTCGTGGCGGTGCCGACCTCGCATTTCTTCGCCGAAGCGCATCGGCGCACCGGCGTCGAATTGAGCTTCGGCGCGCAGGCCGTGCGCATCGCCGGACGCGACGGCGGCCCCGCGCCGGGCCGCGTCGATCATATCGAATTGGCGAGCGGCGAGCGGCTCGGCGCCGACCTCGTGCTGGTCAGCGTCGGGGTTGTGCCGAACGGTGAGCTGGCTGCCGCCGCCGGTCTGACCGTCGCGAACGGTATTGTCGTTGACGAGATGCTGCTGACGGCCGACCCGAATATTTCGGCAATAGGGGATTGCGCCTCGTTCCCGTGCCTTCAGATGCGCGGCGCGCCGACCCGCCTTGAAGCGGTGCAGAACGCCGCCGACCACGCGCGCTGCGTCGCCAACCGGATTACCGGCAAGCCGCATCCGTATACAGCCCTGCCCTGGTTCTGGAGCGAGCAAGGCAAGCTGCGGCTGCAGATCGCCGGATTGACCACCGGCCATGACCAAACCGTGCTGCGCGGCGACCCCGAGAGCGGCACGTTCTCTGTATTCTGCTACCGGGACGGCGCGCTGGTCGGTATTGAATCGATTAACCGACCGGCCGATCACGCGCACGCCAGGCGCATCCTGTCGGCCGGCCGCGAGGTGACCCGGGATCAGGCCGCCGACGAGAGTTTCGACCTGCGCGCCGCCGCGACGGCTCGGCGGGGTTGACGCTCGGCGGGGCTTCGGTTTCGGCGGGGCGCTCGCGGCGCCGCGCGAACCTACAAAGACGCGGCAGCACGCCGCGTCCAAATCCGGAGGGGAAATGACGAGTCGACGGCACTTCCTGAAGACGGCCGCCGCCGCAGCCGGTGTGGTGTTTTGCAGCTGTGCGCTGCTTGATGCGGCCCGCGCGCAGCAGCCGGCCGGCGGTGGATCACGCCTGCCGGTGGCGGTCAACGGCAAGCGCGTCAAGACGGTCGATGTCCACGCCCACTGCCACTTTCATGAAGCCGAGAAGCTGATGGGCGACGACACCGCGGCGTTTCAGTCGCCAATGAAGGAGGCCGGGAGGCGAGCGTTTATCACGAGCACGCTCGACGACCGGCTTAAGGCGATGGATGCACAGGGCGTCGACATCGAGGTGCTGTCGGTCAACCCGTTCTGGTATCGCAAGGATCGCGACTTGGCGGCCGAGATAGTACGGGTTCAGAACGAAAAGCTCGCCGAACTGTGCGCGTCGCATCCCGACCGTTTCGCGGCTTTTGCTTCACTGGCACTGCAGTTCCCGGATCTCGCCGTCGAGCAGCTCGAAACCGCGATGAAAAAACAGGGGCTGCGGGGCGCCGCGATCGGCGGCAGCGTCGCCGGCGAGGAGTTTTCCGATCCGAAATTTCATCCGGTCTGGGCCAAGGCGGAAGAACTCGGCGCCGTGCTGTTCATCCATCCACAGACCATCCCGGAACTCGCCAAGCGCCTGAAGGGTAATGGCTGGCTGACAAATGCGATCGCCCTGCCGACCGAGACCACGATCGCATTGTCACATCTGATCTTCGAGGGGACGCTCGACCGCTTCCCGGGCCTGAAAATCGTGTCGGCGCATGGCGGCGGCTTTTTGCCGTCATATGCCGATCGCTCCGACCACGCCTGTCTGACCAACCCGGCGGGCTGCGACCCGAACATCAAGCTGCAGAAGAAGCCGACCGAGTATCTGAAGCAGCTCTATTTCGACTCGCTGATCTTCAGCCCGGAAGCTCTGCGACACCTGGCCGCACAGGTCGGCATCAGCCAGATCATGCTCGGCAGCGACCACCCTTACCCGTGGCAGGACCATCCGGTCGATGCGGTGATGGCGACGACGAGCCTCAGCGACGACGAAAAGATCGCGATCCTCGGAGGCAACGCGACGCGCGTGTTCAACCTCGCGGCTTAGCCAAGCCGCTTTCGGCCATTTTCGCTGCTGCGTTCTCCGAAGTACGACGCGCCGGCCGCGCAACTCTGCCTTGCACGGCCCCGTTGAGGCCGGTTGGGGCGTGTCAAATCCTTGTCAGGTCCGGAGCGGCCACCCATACTGAGCGCCATGCGGCGCCAACCGATTGATCCCGTTTTCGAGACGGAAGCGGTGCCGCCGGTGCGCCCGTGCGATCATCCCGGGTGCGAGGCCGGCGGCGATTTTCGTGCGCCCAAATCACGGCTCGAACTCGACCATTACTATTGGTTCTGTCTCGATCACATCCGGGCCTACAACGTGGCGTGGAATTATTACGCCGGCATGAGCCAAAGCGAGATCGAGGCCGAGATCCGGCGGGACACGGTCTGGCATCGGCCGAGTTGGCGGCTCGGCGAGCGCCACGGTCCCGGACCGCGGATAAGCGACCCGTTCCGGTTCTACACCGGCACCGAGCACGGTTCCGACCGCCGCGCCGGCAACGGCCGCTCCAACTATGGCCGCGACGGGCACGCCGGAGACGCTCAGGCGCGCGCCGTCTCGGCGCGTGAGCAGGCGTTGGCGGTTTTCGATATCGAGCCGCCGTTTACCGCCGTACGTCTCAAGGCGCGGTATAAGATCCTTGTCAAACAGCACCATCCGGACGCGCATGGCGGCGACAAGGAAGCCGAGGAAAAGCTTAAGATCATCAATCAGGCCTACGCGACCCTGAAGGCCAGTTATTTCGATTGAGGCCCCGTAGGATCCGCCGGTTCACCTTTCCCAGCACCACCAGAAAGCACCAGAGGCAATGCCAAACGGCCAGCAAGCGGCAGCATCAACTCCAACTCCGTCAGGGATGCCGGACATCAAGATATCGGTGCGTCAGACATTCGGGATCGACAGCGATCTCGAAGTCCCGGCGTTCAGCCAGCCGAGCGAACACGTCCCGGATCTCGACGACGCCTATCGCTTCGACCGCAACACCACGCTGGCGATCCTCGCCGGGTTTGCCTTCAACCGTCGCGTCATGATCTGCGGCTATCACGGCACCGGAAAATCGACGCATGTCGAGCAGGTCGCGGCGCGGCTCAACTGGCCGTGCATCCGGGTCAATCTCGACAGCCACATCAGCCGCATCGACCTCGTCGGCAAGGACGCGATCGTGCTGCGCGACAACAAGCAGGTCACCGAATTCCGCGAGGGCATCCTGCCCTGGGCGCTGCAGCATCCGGTGGCGTTGTGCTTCGACGAATATGACGCCGGCCGGCCCGATGTAATGTTCGTGATCCAGCGCGTGCTCGAAGTCGAAGGCAAGCTGACGCTGCTCGACCAGAACCGGGTGATCCGGCCGCATTCGGGGTTCCGCCTGTTCTCGACCGCGAACACGGTCGGGCTCGGCGACACGACCGGCCTCTATCACGGCACGCAGCAGATCAACCAGGGTCAGATGGACCGCTGGAACATCGTCGCGACGCTGAACTACCTGCCGCACGATGCCGAGGTCGAGATCGTCCTCGCCAAGGTGCCGAGCTACAACGACGACGAAGGCCGGCGCCGGATCAGCGCAATGGTCGCGCTCGCCGATCTGACCCGCGCCGGCTTCATCAACGGTGACATTTCGACCGTGATGTCGCCGCGCACAGTGATGACCTGGGCCGAGAACGCGCGCATTTTTGGCGATGTCGCATTCGCCTTCCGGCTCACCTTCCTGAACAAGTGCGACGAGATGGAGCGGCCCGTCGTCGCCGAATACTACCAGCGCTGCTTTGGGACCGAACTGGCCGAGACCGGGGTCAACGCGACGCTGATGTAGGCCTATCGGCACGTCGATCCGTCACCCTCCGCGACAGCGGGGGCCTTCGGCAACCAGAAAGTCCTCTGCCCTGGATTCCCGCTTTCGAGGGAATGATGGGGCGAGGCACTAGGGGCTTGTAATGGCGCAGGCGTTTTCGCCGATCGAAATCTTCAAGCGCGCGACCGCCTCGACATTGCGGGCGATCGCCGAACGCGACGACCTGCAAGTCGGCTTCGGCCCGGAGCCGCCGGGCCTGGCCGGTACCCGGGTCAAGCTGCCGAACCCGGCGCGCGACCTGCCGGCCGAGGAGGCCGCGCAACTGCGCGGCGCGGCCGATGCGATGGCGCTGCGGCTGCGTTATCACGACGACGCCGTGCACTCGAAACGCGCGCCCGGCAATGCGTTGGCGCGCTCGGTCTTCGAGGCGCTCGAACAGGCTCGGGTCGAGGCGCTGGGGGCACGGCGCATGGCCGGGGTCGCGGCCAATTTGTCGGCGATGCTGGACGAGCAATACCGCCGCCAGGGGTTCGAGCGCATGACCGAGCGGACCGAAAGCACGATGGCGGAGGCGGTGCGCCTGCTGGCGCGCGAAACCTTGACGCATGAGCCGCCGCCGCCCTCGGCACGCAAGATCGTGGACATGTGGCGTCCCTGGCTCGAGGGGAAGATCACCAAGGATATCGCCGAACTCAACCGCTCGATATCCGACCAGGACACCTATGCGCGCGCCACCAGGCGGCTGATCCAGGATCTCGATCTCGAGCTCGGCGAGATGGACGAGTCGCAATCGGACGACAACCAGGGCCAGGGCGAGGAGGCCGAAGGCGAGAACGAGGACCAGAGCGGCGAGACGTCGAGCGCCGGTGCGCAGCCCTCGTCCGAGGGAGCACCCGCCGATAGCGCCGAGGGCGACGCCGAGGAGGATGGCGACGCCGAAGCCGACGGCGAGATGATGCCCGGCGCCAGCGACGACGATCCGGGACGGCCCGGTCGCCCCGGCACCTTGCCGCGCGGCCGGCCGGACGAGAACGCGATCTATCGCGCGTATAGCATGGCTGCCGACGAGGTCGTCGAGGCCGACAAGCTCTGCGACGCCGATGAGCTGGGCCGCTTGCGCCACCTGCTCGATCAGCAGCTCTCGCATCTGCAGAGCGTCATCGCGCGGCTCGCCAACCGATTGCAGCGCCGCCTGCTGGCGAAGCAGACCCGTGCCTGGGAATTCGACCTTGAAGAAGGCATCCTCGACGCCGCGCGTCTGTCGCGTGTCGTGACCAACCCGGTCCTGCCGCTGTCCTACAAGCAGGAGCAGGAGATGGAGTTTCGCGACACGGTCGTAACGCTGCTGATCGACAATTCCGGGTCGATGCGCGGGCGGCCGATCACGGTGGCGGCGATGAGTGCCGACATCCTGGCACGCACGCTCGAACGCTGCGGCGTCAAGGTCGAGATCCTCGGCTTCACGACCCGCGCCTGGAAGGGCGGGCAGGCGCGCGAACGCTGGATCGCCGCCGGTAAGCCGTCCAATCCGGGCCGCCTCAACGATCTGCGCCACATCGTTTACAAGCCGGCCGACGCACCGTGGCGGCGCGCCCGGCGCAATCTCGGCCTGATGCTGCGCGAGGGCATCCTGAAGGAGAACATCGACGGCGAGGCGCTGATGTGGGCATACAACCGGCTCCTGGGTCGCCCCGAGGAGCGCCGCATTCTGATGGTGATCTCGGATGGCGCGCCGGTTGATGATTCGACCCTGTCGGTCAATCCCGGCAACTATCTCGAAAAGCATCTACGCGAGGTGATCCGGGAGATCGAGCGGATCGGCGCCGTCGAATTGACCGCGATCGGCATCGGCCACGACGTCACGCGGTATTACCGCCGCGCCGTGACGATCGTCGATGCCGAGCAACTGGGCGGCGTCATGCTCGAACGCCTCGCTGATTTGTTCGAGGAGGAAACCGGCGGCCGCACCCGCGTCAAGAGCCGCCGCCGCGCCGCCTAGCAATCCGGGGGCGAGGCCTCCGCGCGAAAAAACCCGGCTCCTCGGGACCTACTTGCTCCCAACTCCCCGGCAGAGGGTAGATAGAGGCGGACGGACGTTCCGGCGCCGGGTTTGCTGTCGAGCCGGCAGGTCCCGCCCGTGTCCTTCACAAAGCTTGCGACCTGCGCCAAGCCGAGACCGGTGCCGTGCCCGGCCGGCTTCGTCGTGAAGAATGGTTCGAAAACCCGGTCACGGATTTCCGGCGGCATCCCGGTACCGGTATCGCAAATCTCGATGACGACGCAGGCGCCGGTCGGTTCCGTTCCGCCGTCCGATGCGTCGGTGTCGGACGGGATCGCGTTGCCGGTTGTGATCGTCAGCCTGCCGCCCTCGGGCATCGCGTCGCGCGCGTTCACGGCAAGATTGAGAATCGCGTTCTCCAACCCGTTCTGATCGACAAACACCACCGGAAGCGCATCCGCCAACCGGGACTCGAGCATGATCTGCCGGCCAAGAGTACGGTGCAGCATATCGTGCATCCCAAGGATCAGCTGATTGACGTCGATCAGCTCGGGTTCGATCGGGCGACGGCGGGCGAACGCCAGCAACCGGCTCGTCAGCAGTGCCGCACGTTCGGTCCCGCGCATCGCCGCCTGGGAAAGCCGGCGCAGTCTCTCCTGGTCGCGCGGCAGACTCGCTTCGAGGGTTTCGAGCGCGTTTGCGATGACCGTCAGCAGATTGTTGAAATCATGCGCGATACCGCCGGCAAGCTGGCCGACGGTCTCCATTTTCTGGGCATGGCGAAGCTGCGCCTCAGTCTCGACTCGGCGGGCGATCTCCGCTTCGAGCGCGGCGGTTCGTTCCTGCACCCGCCGTTCCAATTCGCGGTTCAGTTCCGCCAGCGCCGTCTCCCCCGCCTTGCGTTCGGTGATATCGATGTCGATTCCGTTATATCGGACGGCCCGGCCCTGGCTGTCGCGGATCAGGCGGCCGCGACCGAAAATCCAGCGGATCTCACCGTCGCTCGGCCGACGGATGCGGTACTCCATCTCGAATGTTTCGGCATGGTTGCCGAGAACGTTTTGAAATCCTTCCGCGACGCGCGCGCGGTCCTCGGGGAGGCGCAGCCGGCGCGTCGTCTCGATCGGCAGCGCCCGGTCGGTTGGCGGCAGGCCCATCACCCGCCAGAATTGCCGCGTGCCGCGCACGGTCTGGCTCTCGAGGTCGATATCCCACACCCCGATACCCGCCGCGTGCTCAGCCATCGTGAAAATTTCGTCCCGCTCGCGCAACTGCTGCTCCAGCAGCTTGCTGCGCGCGGCGAGCGTCTCGGCAGCATCCAAGCTCGGGCGATCGGCCGACATGTTCGCCTTATAATCGTCGGGGCCGGCGGTAAACAGCAGAGCGTCGAAGTGGTTCCATTGGAACGAATATCTCAGATCTCGCGGCGGGCTTTCAGGGCCGCGGTCAACGTGCCCTCGTCGAGATAATCGAGTTCGCCGCCGATCGGCACACCTTGCGCCAGCCGCGATATTCGCGCCCCGGTCGCGGCGGCGCGGTCGGCGATGTAGTGCGCGGTCGTCTGCCCGTCGACGGTCGCGTTGAGCGCGAGGATCAACTCGACATCCGGCCGCAGCCGCGCGATCAGCCGCGCGATGTTCAGTTCCTCGGGGCCGACCCCGTCAAGCGCCGACAACGTCCCGCCGAGCACGTGGTAGCGGCCGCGAAACGCACCGGTGCGCTCGAGCGCCCATAGATCGGCGAGGTCTTCGACGACACAGATCGCGGTCGGGTCGCGCTCCGGGTCCCGGCAGATCGCGCATGGATCCGCGGTATCGAGATTGCCGCAGAGCGAACATGTCCGCACCGCCGCCGCCGCGGCGGTCATCGCGGCGGCAAGCGGCTGCATTACCTGCTCGCGCCGCTTGACCAGAAACAGCGCCGCGCGGCGCGCCGAACGCGGGCCGAGGCCGGGCAGTTTCGCCAGCAGCTGAATGAGCGTGTCGAGTTCCGACATTGGCCGAGAATATCGTTGGATTCAAAACCGGTTCGCAGGGTTCGCGCGCCCTGCCAAGCCGATCTGCGCCAGCACCGGTGAGGTAAGGGCTGAGCAATCCGCCGCCCCTGTCCGGATCCCGTCGCTAAGTTCACTCCGCGGGCTTGGCGGTTGCAGGGCGTCGCTTGGCCCGAGACCCCGAGCCGGTCGCCGCATTCGCGGCCGGCTTGGTTGCCGACTGATCCGCGGCCCGGGATTTGGCCCGCGAACGGCTGGCGGCAACAGCGGGGCCTTGCTTGTGCTCGCTCCGTCGCGAAGCCGTCCCTTCGGCCGATGCCTCCGGCGCGCCGCACGCCTCGACGCCGTATGCTGTGAGCGCCGCCGGAAAAGCTTCCCGGAGGCCCGTTTCCTGCTCGATCAGCTCGCGCTCGGCGCGACGCCAATGCTCATTGTCCCTGCCCTGCGGCCGGCCTTCCTCGAGCCAAAGATGATAAGCCCGCTCCCGAACTCTGGCCTCAATGCTGGCGTACCGATCCGCTGTCATCTGCCCTGTTCTCCACCGGGGAAATCACGACCCCTGAGTAGGTTCAGGAATAGCGGCTTTGCGCCGCGCGCCCAACCGGAAAGCCGGCAATGACCGTAACGCGGCCCGCTGCGCCCTTGTTCCTGCTGATCGATCTAGAACCGCGCGCGGAATCGCGCGATCGATTCGCCCGCCTCAGTCGCTCTGTCCCGGCGGACCGGCGCCGAGGCTGCGTCCGATCACAGCGTAAAGCGGCTGGCCGCCGCCTGGCGGCGTGCGGTCGAGACAGCGCATATCGGCCCAATTTCCGGCCTCGGCAAAATGCTGCGCGACAAGGCACAGCTGTCCCGTTTCGTCATGCAGGCACCAACATCCGATGGCCTTGGTCGCGACGCACCGATTGGAGAACGTAACAATCAGCGGCGCGCCGGGCCGCAGCACGCGGGCGATGTCCCGCAACACTTCGGCCGGCCGCGCCAGGTATTGAATCGCGGCGCAGATCGTCGCGCCGTCGAACTCGGAAGCGGCGAACGGCAGATACGGATTCTTATTCAGATCCTGCACGCGCCATTCGTCGAGGAACGGGTTTTCGGCCAGGGCGCGCCTCTCGATGCCGATGCCGACCACGCGCCGATACGGCGCTTCCGGCGCGAGATGCGGGACCCACCCCGACATCACGTCAAGAATTGCACCGCCCGGCGGCAACATCTCGCGGTAGAGATTGGTGACCGCAGCAATCGCCGCGCCGTCTATCCGAGTAGATGCCGCCTCGCGCGGGTAGATCGGGTCATGCGTAGCCTCACCCGCCACCGGGGCAAACGTTTGAAACTGCGCCATGATCCCGTCTCGACCCATGCCCGATCAGATAGGAACCGGGCCGGGAGGCCTCAAGTCTGCGTCCAACCAAAGCTTCCGATGTGTGCTCAATAAATCACCCATCCCGCGGTGCGAATATTTACTCTACTTGGCGAGAGCACGCTCCGCCGGCACCAGCGCCAGCCCGAGATCGCGGGCGACCGCCGGATGGGTCAACAGCCCGCGACAGACATTCAGCCCATCGCGCAGATGCGCATCGTCGGCGAGCGCGCGCCGCCAGCCGCGATCGGCAATCGCAAGTACAAAGGGCAGCGTCGCGTTGTTGAGCGCCACCGCCGAGGTGCGCGCGACCGCCCCGGGCATGTTCGTGACACAGTAATGGACGACACCCTCGTCGACAAAGGTCGGGTTCGCGTGCGTCGTCGGCCGGCTCGTCTCGATGCAGCCGCCCTGATCGATTGAGATGTCGACGATGACCGATCCCGGCTGCATTGCGCGCACCATGTCGCGGCGCACCAGCTTCGGGGCCGCCCCGCCCGGCACCAGCACTGCCCCGATCACCAGATCGGCCGAGACGACCTCGTGCTCGATCGTGTCGACGGTCGAAAACAGCGTGTGCAGCTGGGACCCGAACTGCATATCAAGCTGATAGAGGCGCGGCAGCGAGCGGTCGATGACGGTCACGTGCGCCTCCATGCCCATCGCCATGCGCGCCGCGTTCGTTCCGGAGACGCCGCCGCCGAGGATCACGACCTTCGCAGCGCGCACGCCCGGCACGCCTCCGAGCAGAATGCCCTTGCCGCCCTGTTCCTTTTCCAGACAGTGCGCGCCCACCTGCACCGACATGCGCCCGGCGACCTCGCTCATCGGCGCCAGGAGCGGCAGACCGCCGCGCTCGTCGGTGACGGTCTCGTACGCTATCGCGACCGCACCTGAGCGCCGCAGCCCCTCTGTCAGCTCGCGGTCGGCGGCGAGATGCAGATAGGTGAACAGGACCTGGTCCTCGCGCAGCAGAAGAACTTCGTCGGGCTGCGGCTCCTTGACCTTGACGATCATCTCGGCGGCCGCGAATACATCCGCCGCGCTGGTCATGATGTCGGCCCCGGCCCGGCGGTAGGCCGCGTCGTCGAACCCGATCCCGGCGCCGGCGCCGCTCTCGACGACAACGCGATGGCCGTGGTGGGTCAGCTCGCGAACACTGCCGGGGACGAGGCCGACACGGTACTCGTGGGTCTTTACCTCTTTCGGAACCCCGATCAGCATCGCTCAACCCCGTTGCAGGTCAGGCTCTTCTATAAGGGAGCGCGGTCGGCAAATTGGAAGGCGGCGATTGCGGCGGCTGGGCTGGCTTTCCCGGCATTGGCCGGCAGTTCGTCCGATGCAACGAACCGTTATGCCGGATGCTTATGGCGGCGATAAACAACCGGTATTTTGAACATTGCCTGCCAGACCGTAACTTCTCGCGACGACCCATCCCCCGATTTCATCGAGGAGCATTGGCGATGCAATTCGGCCTGTTCGGCAGCGCCACGGCGCGGCGGCCCACCGGCGAGGAGGCCGGCGAGTTCGACAGCAGCGAGGGCTTCCGCGACTTCATCGACTACAATGTCGAGGCGGAGGGGCTCGGGTTCCGCGGCACCTTTGTCGTCGAGCACCACTTCACCGGCTACGGACAGGTCTCGGCGACGCTCAACCTGCTGACTTGGCTCGGCGCGCGCACGACGACGCTGCGCCTCGGAACGGCGGTGATCGTGCTGCCCTGGCACAACCCGGTATTGCTGGCCGAGCAGGCCGCGACGCTGGATCTGCTGTCCGGCGGACGGCTCGATTTCGGGGTTGGTAGCGGCTATCGCTACAACGAATTCGCCGGGTTTTGCGTCCCGATGGATGAGGCCAACCTGCGCTTCGCCGAGTGCCTCGATGTGGTCGTCAAGTCATGGACGTCGAACGACCCGTTCTCGCATCGCGGCCGCTACTGGCAATTTGACAACGTCGTCGTCGAGCCGCCGACGGCGCAGAAGCCGCACCCGCCGATCTGGATGGGCGCCGGCGGCGAGAGCTCGGTCCGCCGGGTCGCCGATGCCGGGCACAACCTGCTGCTCGGGCAATACGCGTCGCCGGCCGATGTCGGCCGCTCGATCGCGGCGTACCGGGACGCTGTCGAGGTCAGCGGACGCCGCTTCGACCCGCTCTCGGTCGGCGTTACCCGCGCCTTCTTTGTCTGCGACACAAAAGAGGAAAAAGAGGCCGCTTTACAGCGCCGCCTGGCAAACCGGGTGCGTCAGTTGAAGCTGGCGACGCGGCCCGACGGCACCGTCCATGGCGGCCCCGACCGCGCCACCGGCGACCCCGATACCGTCAACCGCGTCAGCGCGATGTATGGCACACCCGACGATATCGCCGAGAAGCTCGACGAGCTGCGCCGGGCCGGCGTCGGGTACGTGCTGATCAACGGCGGCGGCTCGGGCGGCGGCGAGCGCGGCCGGACCAGCCTGCGCCGCTTCGCAGCCGAGGTAATGCCGCATTTCCTTCACGCCGCGCCGGATGTGCCAGCCGCGCGGCAGGCGGCGGAGTAGCGGGAGGAAATCGATGAAGATCCACAATCTCTACACCGACGAAAACGGCGAATCGCATTTCCGCGACATCGAGATCGAGTGGGCCGAAACGCGGCGCGGCAGCAGGCTGTCGAAGCGATTCCCGGCGACCGGCGTGATCTTTCGCGAGACCGAGGCCGAGCACAATGTCGATTGGCACCCGGCGCCGCGCCGGCAATACATCGTCAATCTCGACGCCGGCGTGAAGATCACCGCCAGCGACGGCGAGAGCCGCTTCATCGCCGCCGGCGACGTGATCCTGGTCGAGGACACGACCGGCAAAGGGCACCTGTCCGATCACCTCGAAGGCAAGATCCGCCATTCGCTGTTCATCCCGATCGAGTAGCCGGGTATACGTCGCGGGCGGCTTCGCAAGGGCTCAGGCTGCGGGAGGCCGCCCGCGGATCGACTTGAGCGGCGGCCGGCTGGAGCGCCACCGTTTCCATGCTATACTGTGCGTTCCCGGCTGTGGCGGGTAACTGCCGGGAGAGGGGCGGCGGCCACGGGCCGCATCCGGTAAAGAGCGTGCAGCACCCATGAAGCTTACAATCGAACGCGCCGCGCTTCTGAAGGCGCTGAGCCATGTCCAGAGTGTCGTCGAGCGGCGGACGACGATCCCGATTCTGTCCAACGTGCTGCTGCGGGCCGACGCCGGACAGCTGGCCTTGAGCGCGACCGACATGGATGTAGAGATCGTCGAACGGGTCGCAGCGCGTATCGAACGCGACGGCCAGACGACCGCACCGGCCCACACCCTCTACGACATCGTGCGCAAATTGCGCGAGGGTGCCCAGGTCGAACTCGAGACGCCGAGTAAGGCCGGGGGGCGCAATGAAATGGTGCTGCGCTCCGGGCGCTCGACCTTCACGCTCGCCTGCCTGCCGCCCGAGGATTACCCGGTCATGTCGGCCGGAGAGCTGCCGCACCGTTTCGCGCTGACGGCCGCCGATTTGCGCACGCTGGTCGACCGCACCCGGTTTGCGATCTCGACCGAGGAGACACGGTATTATTTGAACGGCATCTATCTGCACACCACAAAAAGCAACGAGGCGCCGGTCGTCCGTGCCGTTGCGACAGACGGGCACCGCCTGGCGCGGTTCGAGATGGCGGCCCCCGACGGCGCCGCCGGCATGCCAGGCATCATCGTCCCGCGCAAGACCGTGCTGGAGCTGCGAAAGCTGGTCGACGAGGGGGACGAAGAGGTCCAGATATCGCTCGGCGAGACCAAGATACGCGTCGCGGTCGGCGCGGCCGAACTGACCTCGAAACTGATCGACGGTACGTTCCCGGATTATGACCGCGTAATACCCGCAGGCAACGACAAGCTGCTCGAGGTCGAGTGCAAGAGCTTCGCCGAGGCGGTGGACCGCGTCTCGACAATTTCTACCGAGCGCAGCCGCGCCGTGAAGCTGGCGATCGATCGCGGCAGCCTGACCGTTTCGGCGACCAGTCCGGAGAATGGCGTCGCAGTCGAGGAACTCGAAGCCCGCTATGACAGCATGCCGCTCGAGATCGGGTTCAACTCGCGCTACCTGCTCGACATCACCGACCAAATCGGCGGCGAGTACGTCCGGCTCAAGATGGCCGATGCCGGTTCTCCGACGATCCTGTGCGACGCGGCCCCCGAAGCGAATGGCGCCAGCGCGCTCTACGTGTTGATGCCGATGCGCGTATAGCCGGAGGGTGTTCGACCGACCCTCGGAACGGCGCGGAATTGCTGGAAATTTGGGCGTTTCGCACCATATTGAGAGCATGCTTGCCGCGGTACAGGACCTCCAGCAGACAGAAGGGATCGCGGCGTCGGCGAGGCATGGAGGACGGGTCGCCGTCACCCGGTTGGTCCTGGCCGATTTCCGCAATTACCGGTCGGCCAGGCTCGATCTCGACGCGAGCCCCGTCGTACTGAGCGGGCCGAACGGCGCCGGCAAGACGAACCTGCTCGAGGCGATGTCGTTCCTGTCTCCCGGCCGGGGTCTGCGCAACGCTCGGCTCGGCGACATAGACCGTCGCCCCGGGGAGGCCGAGCCGCCCCCGACCGGGTGGGCTGTCGCCGCGACGGTCGTGTCGCGGCATGGCGCCGTCAGGATCGGGACCGGACGGGATGGCAACGGCGGGGAGCGCCGTGCGATCCGCATCGACGGCGAGCCGATGCGCGGTCAATCGGCACTGGCCGAGCAGATCGGCGTCTTGTGGCTGACGCCGCAGATGGACCGGTTGTTCATCGAGGGGCCGGAAGGAAGGCGCCGCTTCATGGACCGGCTCGTCCTTGGGATCGACCCGGCGCACGCCGCCCGGGTCGGCCGCTACGAGCAGGCGATGCGGGAACGCTCGCGGCTGTTGCGCGAGGGCCGAACCGACCCGGCCTGGCTGGCGGCGCTCGAAGAGCTGATGGCGACCGAGGGGGTCGCGGTAGCGGCGGCGCGGCGCGACGCCATCGAACGGCTCGACCGGGTCTGCGCCGCCGCGGCGGGCGCCTTTCCGCGCGCCCGGGTCCGCGTGGTCGGCGCGGTCGAGGCATGGCTGACCGAGGTGCCGGCTCTGGCCGCCGAGGATCGCCTGCGCGCCGCGCTGGCCGAGGCGCGGCCGGGCGACGCGGCGTCGGGCGGCGCCGCGGTTGGACCGCACCGATCCGATCTGGCGGTGATCCACGCCGAAAAGAATATCGCCGCCGAGGCGGCATCAACCGGCGAGCAGAAAGCGCTGCTGATCGCGATCGTGCTGGCGCAGGCGGAGTTGCAGCGCAGCGATCGCGGCGACGCACCGATCCTTCTGCTCGACGAAGTGATGGCGCATCTCGACGCCCCGCGCCGCACAGCCCTGTTCGAGGTCATCCGCCGGCTCGATGGCCAGGTCTGGTTGACCGGAACCGATCCGGGCCTGTTCGCACCGCTGCGCGGCCTCGCCCGCTTTTTGTCGGTACATGACGGCGCGCTGTCCGAAACCGAATTCTGAACCGAACCCCGAATCGAACCGACAACCAACGTCTGGAACCGAATGGCAAACGCAACCGCAACGCAACGCGTGGACCCGCTGCCTGAAGACAACACACGGGCCTATGACGAGCGATCGATCAAGGTGCTGCACGGCCTCGATCCGGTGCGCAAGCGGCCAGGCATGTATATCGGCGACACCGATGACGGATCCGGCCTGCATCACATGATCTACGAGGTCGTCGATAACGCGATTGACGAGGCGCTCGAAGGCTATTGCGATACGGTCACCGTGACGCTGAACGCTGACGGGTCATGCACGGTGACCGATAACGGCCGCGGCATCCCGGTCGGCATCCACGAGGAGGAAGGCGTCTCGGCTGCCGAGGTCATCATGACCCAGCTGCACGCCGGCGGTAAATTCGACCAGAACTCGTACAAGGTATCCGGCGGCTTGCACGGGGTCGGCGTATCCGTCGTCAACGCGCTGTCGTCGCGTCTCGACCTGCGCATCTTCCGCCGCGGCTCGGAATGGTTCATGCGCTTCCAAGACGGCGTGCCCGAGGCGCCGCTCGCCGAAGTGGGGCCGGCGCCAAAGCTGCCGCCGGGATCGCAACGCGAAGTCGTGACCGGCACCGAAATCACGTTTCTGCCGAGCCCGAACACGTTCACAAAGACCGAGTTCGACTTCACGACGCTGGAGCACCGGCTGCGTGAACTCGCCTTCCTGAACAGCGGCGTGACCTTGGTCTTGACCGATCTGCGCGGGACCGAGCCGAAAACCGTGTCGTTTCACTACGACGGGGGGCTCGAAGCCTTCGTGCAATATCTCGACCGCTCGAAACAGGCTCTGCACCAGCCGGCTATTGCGATCCGCGGCGAGCGCGAAGGCATCATCATCGAGATCGCGATGGAGTGGACCGACTCCTATCACGAGACGATGCTGTGCTTTACCAACAACATCCCGCAGCGCGACGGCGGCACACACCTCGCCGGGTTTCGCGGCGCGCTGACCCGCACCGTCAACGCCTATGCCAACGAGAGCGGCATCGCCAAGAAGGAGAAGGTGACGCTGGCCGGCGAGGACATGCGCGAAGGCCTGAGCTGCATCCTCTCGGTTAAGCTGCCCGACCCCAAATTTTCGTCGCAAACCAAGGACAAGCTGGTTTCGTCCGAGGTTCGGCCCGTGGTCGAGGGGGTCGTCGGCGACCGGCTTCAGCAATGGTTCGAGGAGCATCCGGTCGACGCCCGCAAGATCATCGGCAAGGTCGTCGAGGCGGCGGCGGCGCGCGAGGCGGCCCGCAAGGCGCGTGACCTGACGCGTCGCAAGACGGCGCTCGACGTCGCGAACCTGCCCGGCAAGCTCGCGGATTGCCAGGAGCGCGACCCGGCGAAAAGCGAATTGTTCATCGTCGAGGGCGACAGCGCCGGCGGCTCGGCCAAGCAGGGCCGCGACCGCCGCTTTCAGGCGATCCTGCCGCTGAAGGGCAAGATCCTCAATGTCGAGCGCGCCCGCTTCGACAAGATGCTGTCATCGGCCGAGATCGGCACCTTGATCCAGGCGCTCGGCACCGGCATCGGCAGCGAGGATTTCGAGGCGGAGAAGGCGCGCTATCACCGCATCATCATCATGACCGACGCCGATGTCGACGGCAGCCATATCCGCACGCTGTTGTTGACGTTCTTCTTCCGGCAGATGCGGGCGCTGATCGAGAAGGGCTTTTTGTACATCGCGCAGCCGCCGCTCTATCGCCTGCAGCGCGGCAACGCCAAACCGGTCTACCTGAAGGACGACGCGGCGCTCGAGGCCTACCTCTTCAACACGGCGATCCGCGACGCCGTGTTCACGACGCATGACGGCGGGCAGCGCGCCGGCGACGATCTGCGCGACCTGTTGGAGCAGGCCCGGGTGCAGCGGCGCTGGGTGCAGACATTGGCGGCAAAAATCGGCAGCGCCGACATCGTCGAGCAGGCGGCGATCGCCGGGGCACTGGCAGCCGGGCTCGACGGCGACCCGAACCGCGCGATCGAGGCCGCGCGCCGCACCGCCGAGCGCCTCAACATGATTGGCAACAGCGCCGAGGGGCACTGGCAAAGCGAGGTCAACGCGCGCGGCGGCCTGATCCTCAGCCGCAATCGCCAGGGAGTCGATGAACGGCGGCTGATCGAATGGTCGCTGCTGCGGTCGAGCGAGGCGCGCCGGCTCGACGGCGACGGCGAGCGCCTGCGCGAGCTTTATCAGCGCCCCGGCAAGCTTGCGGCGCGCGACAGGGAATACGCGATCACCGGTCCGTCGTCGCTGGTCGATGCGGTGATGGAAATCGGCCGCCGCGGCATCGAGGTCAACCGCTACAAGGGCCTCGGCGAGATGAACCCGGAGCAGCTCTGGGAAACGACGCTTGATCCCGAGATGCGCTCATTGCTGCAGGTGCGCGTCAGCCACGAAGACCTCGCCGAGGAAACCTTCTCGACCCTGATGGGCGACCTCGTCGAGCCCCGCCGCGATTTCATCCAATCGAACGCACTCTCCGTCGCCAATCTGGATGTTTGAGATCGGTTGAGTGTGCCGCCGCGAGACCGCGATGACGCTGCGGTCTCGCTCATGGCGCTTTTGATAACGGCAGCGATTCAAACCAGACTTCCGACCGGCCATCACCAGCACTAAGGTGCGCGTCTGTAGAATTGCGACGCACCAAGGGGGCCGGGATGACGCGATTAATGGCGAGCGGCATTCTCCTCATGCTGCTGTTCGGCGCAGTGGGTTCGGCCCCGGCGCAGAAATATGGCGGCGTTCTCAGGATGCCGCACGGGGACAGCCCGGCCAGCATGTCGGTCCACGAGGAATCGACGATCGTCGCGGAAGGGCCGATGATGGCGGTCTTCAACAATCTCGTCGTATTCGATCAGCAGATCGCGCAGAACAGCTTCGGCACGATCCGGCCGGAGCTGGCGACGAGCTGGTCCTGGGACGAGGCCGGTACAACGCTGACCGTCAAACTGCGCGAGGGCGTCAAATGGCATGACGGCAAGCCCTTCACGGCCGCCGACGTAAAATGCACCTGGGACCTCCTGACCGGCAAATCGGCCGACAAATTTCGCGTCAACCCGCGAAAATCATGGTGGCGCAACCTCGATAGGATCACCACGAACGGCGATTTCGAGGCGAGTTTTCACCTGAAGCGGCCGCAGCCCGCCTTTCTTGGGTTCCTGGCGTCGGGCTGGTCGCCGGTCTATCCGTGCCATGTGCCGGCGGCGCAAATGCGCCAGCATCCGATCGGTACCGGGCCGTTCAAGTTTGTCGAGTTCAAGCCCAATGAGCGGATCGTGCTGACCCGCAACCCCGATTATTGGAAAAAGGGGCGACCCTATCTCGACGGCATCGAATATACGATCATCCGGAACGCATCGACCTGGATCCTGGCATTGGGCGCGAAGAAATTCGACCGCACCGGGCCCGGTTTCATTGCGCCGGCGCTACTCAAGGAAATCAAGGGCGCGGCGCCCGAAATGGAGTGCCGGATCGACAGCTGGAACACCAGCCGCAGCCTGATCACCAACCGTAACGCGCCGCCTTTCGACAATCCGGAGCTGCGCAAGGCGATCGCGCTGGCGCTCGACCGCAAGCAGTTCATCGACATCATCGGCGAAGGCCACGGCGATATCGGCCCGACAATGCAGCCGGCGCCGGAAGGCGTCTGGGGCATGCCGCCCGAAAAGGTGCAGACGCTATTCGGCTACGGCCCCGATATCGCGAAAAACCACGCCGAGGCCCGCGAGATTATGCGGAAGCTCGGCTACGGGCCGGACAAGCGCCTCGCACTCACCGTCACGACCCGCAATGTCAGCTCCTATCGTGACCCGGCGATCATCCTGATCGACCAGCTCAAGGACATTTATATCGATGGTACGCTGAACCCGATCGACACGACGCAATGGTACCCGACGGTGATGCGCAAGGATTATACGATCGCTTTCACCGTCACCGAGACCGGTCTCGATGACCCCGACCAGATGTTCTACGAGAACTACTCCTGTGGATCGGACCGCAATTACACCGGCTACTGCGACCCGGAGACCGATAAACTTATCGACCAGCAATCCGTTACGACCGACTTCGACAAGCGGCGTGAAATTGTCTGGCAGATCGAGCGGCGGTTGGCGGAAGACGCGGGACGGCCGATCATATTTCACCCGCGCCAGGTGACCTGCGCCTATCCGCAGGTCAAGGGCATCGTTACCGGGGTCAACAGCCCCTACAACGAATGGCGAATGGAAGACGCGTGGCTTGACCGGTAGTCGAGATGTTCGATGACGGGCGGAAATTCCCTGCGGCAGGGAATTTTTTCTCCGCCCGACACCGGTGCTTGTCTGGTTTGTTTCTTTAGAACAAAGGCTTGGCGGCACGACTGGCCGGTTTCCGGTGCACTGAGCAGGGAAATCGGCGGATCCGAACAGCGAGTTGCCGCGGCCGAACAGGGAATTGCCGCAACCGAGCAGGGAACCGCGCCAATCGCATTACCGCGCCTCTTCAGCCTTGACGAAGCGCAGTATACGCCCTGATTGCGGCGATTTTCACGGCGTCCGCCCGGCGGCCGCTCAGCGCAGGCCGGTGTACTTGTCCCACTCCTTGGCGAATTCGGTGCGGCTCTTCAAGAACGCCTCCCAATCGTCGGGCAGCAGCAGCTTGATCTTGTCGAGCGGTTCGCCCCCCGGCGGCGGCGCGGCGCCGTTCTTCGGCGAGTGCAGATAGAGGTTTTCCGCCATTGCCTTCTGGCCGAGATCGGACAGGTACCAGTCGAGGAACAGCCGCGCCGCGTTCGGATGCGGTCCGTTGGTCGGGATGCCCCAGCTCTCCGGCGTCGCCGGCATTCCGTCCGGGCGGAATATTGAACCCGACCGGCGCGCCCTTCTTCTTCCATTCCAGATAGCCGGAATATTGCGCGGTGTGGATGATCTTGTCCTGCCGGTTGACCAGCCGGTCGAATTGCTGGACGTAGGAATCGAACCCCTTCGGGTTCAACTCACCGAACTTCTTCCAGTAATCCGGGCCATACAGCTTGCGCAATTCGAACCACGAAACATGCTGCAGTCCCGAGGTCGACAGTTTGACGGTGATGCTGTCCTTCCATTTCGGGTCGATCGCCTCCTGCCCAGGTCTTCGGCGCCTCCTCGGGCTTGGTGACGTCGGTATTATAGGCGAGCCCCGCGGGCCCGATCGCACCCCAGGTCCAATACCCTTCCGGGTTGCTTTTGTATTCGGCCTTGTAGAATTCCATCTGCGGCGAGACGTAACGGACTGTAGCCGCTGTTTCTTCTGGAAATCGAGGATCATCCCCATGTCGGAGATCTGCATCACGTCGAGCGTATAGGTCCGCGCCTGCCGCTCGGCGCTGACCTTGGCGTAAAGCGCGCCGGCCTGCAGCCGTGTGTAGTTGGTCTTGATTTTCGGGAACAGCTTGGTGAATTCGGCCAGAACGCGCAATTCGGCGGCCTCGGGGTTGGTCGCGTAAATGACGACTTCCCCCTCGGCCTCGGCCTTCGCGATATCGGCGCAGGTCTTGAAGCCGTGTATCTCCCTCGCCTCGGTGCAGCGGTCGCCCTCCGCCGCGAGCGCCGGTCCTGCCGCAAGCAGCGCACCGAGCGCGACCGCCGCCAACAATCCCCTCATCTTTTCCTCCTTTTTTGGTGTCTTCGCCCGATACTCGGAGCCGGTCAAGCCTCGAGCAGAATGCAGTGTTCCGGCGCGAAGGACAGCATCACCGCCGCGCCTTCGTCGAACATTTCGGTCGGCGGCCGGCGCACCGTCAGCGCGCCGCACGGCCAATCGACGATGTATTGGATGAAATCGCCGTGGAACAGACGCTGGCGGATCGTTCCGGAAGCGCGGTTGGCCCCGCCATTCGGGTTCCCGTTATTGCTTCCGGGCGCGTTCCCCGGAGTCATGTCGATATAGGCCGTGCGCACCGCGACATGGGTTTCGCCGCCGCGCGGCGCCTTTGGCGTCCAGGCCTGCAATGTCACGCCGCCGGTCGCGTCGAAATCGACCGGGCCGGGGCCGGACGCGTCGGCGCGGACCTTTCCGGCGATCAGATTGGCCGAACCCACGAAGTCGGCAACAAAGCGGGTCTTCGGCCGGTTGTAGATGTCCTCGGGCGTGCCGATCTGCTCGATCCCGCCGACATGCATCACGATGACCCGGTCGGAGATCGCCAGCGCCTCCTCCTGGTCGTGCGTCACATAGAGCGAGGTGACGCCGAGGCGGTGCTGCAACGCCCGCAGCTCGACGCGCATTTCGGCGCGCAATTTGGCGTCGAGATTGGACAGCGGCTCATCGAACAGCAGCACGGTTGGCGAGAACGCAATCGCGCGCGCCAGCGCAACTCGCTGCTGCTGGCCGCCGGACAACAGCGCCGCCGATCGGTCGGCGAAAGCGCGCATCTGCACGAGATCCAACGCGCGCTCGACCTGCTCGGCAATTTCTGCCCTCGGCAATTTCCGCACGCGCAGGCCATAGCCGACATTGTCCGCGACGGTCATATGAGGCCACACGGCGTAGGACTGGAACACCATCGACGCGCCGCGCTTTTCGGCCGGCACGTTGCGCCGCGCCGCCGCCGAATAGACGGTTTCGCCGTTGATGCGGATGCTGCCGCCGGAGGGCTGTTCGAGCCCGGCGATCGCGCGCAGCGTCGTCGTCTTGCCGCAGCCCGAGGGACCCAGCAGCGTCAGGTGCTCTCCCTCCGCGACCGTGAAGCTGACCCCGTTGACCGCCGGCACGTCGCCATAGCGCACGACCAGATCGGCGACCTCGATCCCCGCCGTGCTCACGCCGGCCCCGCTCATGGCAGCTCACCGGAATAGCGCCGCGCCGCCTGCAGCATCACAAACAACGCAATGAACACGGCGGCGGACTGGATCAGCGCCAGCGCCGCCGAAAGCGTCGAGGACGAACTAAGCCATGCGTCGATGATCGACGGCGCGATGACCTTGGCGTTGCTGCCGACCAGGAAAATCGACACGCCCAGCTCGCGCACGCTGGCGATGAACACCAAGAGCCACGCGGCGATGATGCCCGGACGCAGCAGCGGCAGGGTCACGGTGCGCATCTGATGGAACCAGGAGGCGCCGCAGACCCGGGCGCATTCCTCGAGGCTCTTGTCGATCTGCAGCACTACACCGGCGAGGGTGCGCACCCCGAGCGGCATCAGCACCGTGAAATAAGCCAGCGCCATCAGCCACAACGTGCCGTAAATCGGGATGGGGATGATCAGCCACACCTGCATCAGCGCCAGCCCGAACACCAGCCGCGGCACCGCCTGCGGGAACATCACCAGGTACTCGATCACATTGTGGCCGGGAGCCCGCGAGCGGTAGATGATCCACACCAGCACCGCCATGATCGCGACTCCGACCGTGGCGACGCAAACGCCGACGATCAGGCTGTTGGTCAGCGCAAGGCGGATCGCGGCGAAACCGAACGCCGCCTCGTAATTGGCCAGCGTGAACTGCGCCTGCGACAGTATCACGGTGGCGAAGCGCTCGAACGAGGTCAGCAGCAGGACGCCGAGCGGCAGCACCACCGCGACGAAAACATAGAACAGGCACAGCGCGAACAGGACCCAGGCCATCCGTCCCATCGCCATCCGTCGCGGACGAAACGCCTTGCCGGTGATCGTCGCGAAATTGCCGCGACGGATGATGACCCGGTACAGGCTCAGCGTCAGGAACATCACCGCGAACAGCGAGATGCCGAGCGCCGCGGCGCGGCCGTAATCGGCCGGATACATCGTCACGGCCTGCCAGATCGCGGTGGTGATGACAACGAAGCGGGCCGGAATGCCGAGCACGAACGCAGCGGCGAAGGAACCCAGCATTTCGGCGAAGACAAAGACCGCGGCGCCCGCAACCCCCGGCATTACCAGCGGCAAGGTCACGGTCAGCATGACGCGCCACTTGCCGGCGCCGAGCACGCGGGCGCTCTCTTCGAGGGCCGGGTCCATCGATTTCATCGCCGCCGAGATCATCACGAACGCGACGGTGCCCTCGAACAGGGCCATGACCCAGGCGATACCCCAGGGGGAATAAGCGTTGAACAGGTCGCCGCCACCGCCGACCGCGTGCCACAACTGGTTCAAGAAGCCGGTGTTCGGCGCCGCCAGGATCGACCAGGCCAGCGCACCGACCAGCGGCGTCATGTAGTAGGGCAGCTGCATCAGCCGCTCCAGCCACGCGACCCCGGGCAAACTGGTCCGGGTGAAGGTCCAGGCCGCCAGAAACCCGATAACGATCGCCAGAACCGTCGCGATGCAGGCCACAAACGCGGTGTTGGCGATGATTTTCCAGCTGTCGAACAGATCCTCGAAATGCTCGGTGCCGATGGTCTCGGGCGGGAAGGTCAGCGGGTCGCCCGTGTTCAGCGACAGAATGACCAGGTAGACCATCGGGTAGAGCACCAGGGTCCCGCACAACAGCAGAACAACCGCGGAGACAACCCCTTGGCTCGACGGGACCCAGCGCGGGGACGCCCGATACTCCGTCGTCACGCCCCCTTCGACAATATCCGCCACGCTCGTCGCCCTGCCTGTGCTCCGCCAGCCCGGCGACGAAATCACGGATTACTGCAGCCCACAACCCGAGATATTGCGATCCACCCTCGGGTCGAGACGGCGACCTGGATGTCGGACATACGGCACGGCCAGGATGCGCGTCGGGTCGATCACCCGGATACCGGAGAGCGCACGCGGTTCTGTTCTTGACGATCGATCCTCGGCGGGCGGACGACGGCTTATGCCGCCCCGCCCGAGCCGAAATCAGGCCCGCTGTTCGAGCGGGACGTAGTGGCGTTCCGGTGCTCCGGTGAACAGCTGGCGCGGCCGCATGATCTTGGTGTCCGGGTCCTCGATCATCTCGGTCCATTGCGCGATCCAGCCGACCGTGCGCGCGATCGCGAACAGCACCGTGAACATCGATGTCGGGAAGCCCATCGCTTTCAAAATGATGCCCGAATAGAAATCGACGTTCGGGTACAGCTTGCGCGATATGAAATAATCGTCGTTGAGGGAGATCTTCTCCAGTTCCATTGCGATTTCGAGGAGCGGCTCGTGCTTGACGCCGAGCTCGGCGAGCACCTCGTGGCAGCTCTCGCGCAGCACGCGGGCGCGCGGGTCGTAGTTCTTGTAGACGCGGTGGCCGAAACCGTACTGGATCTCGTGCTCGTTCTTGTTTTTGACGTGGCTGATGAAGTCGGGGATGTTCTTCTTGTCGCCGATCCGCGCCAGCATCTTCAGCACGGCCTCGTTGGCGCCGCCATGCGCCGGACCCCATAGCGAGGCGATCCCGGCGGCGATGCAGGCGAACGGGTTGGCGCCGCTCGAGCCGGCGTTGCGCACGGTCGCGGTTGATGCGTTCTGCTCGTGATCGGCGTGCAGGATGAAGATGCGGTCCATCGCCCGCGCGAGAGTCGGGCTGACCTTGTACTCCTCGCACGGCACGGCGAAGGTCATGTGGAGGAAATTCTCGGCGTATCCGAGCGAATTCTTCGGATACATGAATGGCTGGCCATTCGAATACTTATAGGCCATCGCTCCGATCGTCGGCAATTTCGCGATCAGCCGGTGCGAGGCGACCATTCGCTGGTACGGATCGTTGATGTCGGTCGAGTCGTGATAGAACGCCGAGAGCGCGCCGACGACGCCGCACAGCACCGCCATCGGATGCGCGTCGCGGCGGAACCCGCGGTAGAAGGTCGCGAGCTGCTCGTGCACCATCGTGTGGTGCGTGATGTCATGGACGAATTGCGTCTTCTGCTTCGGGTTCGGCAACTCGCCGTTGAGCAGCAGGTAGGCGACCTCGAGGAAGTCGCTCTTATCGGCCAGTTCCTGGATCGGGTAGCCGCGATACAGCAGAATGCCTTCGTCGCCGTCGATATAGGTGATGCTGGAGCGGCAGGCGGCCGTCGCCATGAAGCCGGGGTCGTAGGTGAAATACCCGGTCTGCGCGTAGAGCTTGCGGACATCAATGACCTTCGGCCCGATTGACCCCTCGATCACCGGCAGGTCGACCGATTTGCCGGTCGCGTTGTCGGTCAGGGTCATCGTGCCGTTGACCGTGCCGAGGTTCGTGTTGTCGCCGTCCATGATTGCACCTCGATCGAAACGCCCGCAGGCGGATTGGCCATTGGCCCGGGAGAATAGCGGCTGAGCCGCGATTATCAAACGCCGTTCAGATTTTGCAATGCAATATCGCGGGTGCGAGATGCATAAGCAAAATTCATAAGTCGATTAGGGCGGATGAGGGCTGCGCACTCGTCCCCCCGGGTCCCGGGCTGGCAGGAGGCGCCGCCCCGTGGATCCAAGCCCGCTCTGAGGGCTGTTCCCGCTACGCACGCGCGGCATCCTCGATGCGCGCGAGGCTTTCCTCGCGCCCCAGCACCTCCATGACCTCGAATATGCCCGGCGAGGCCAGGGAGCCAGTCAGTGCGGCGCGCAACGGCTGCGCGATCGCGCCGAGCTTTAAGCCGCCGCCCTCGGCAAAGCGGCGCAGCTCTGCTTCCAATACTGGCGCGGTCCATTCCTTCTCGCCTAGAGGGGTCAGCGCCGTGCCGAGCGCATGGAGCCGTTTGCGGGCCTCCGGGGTCAGGGCCTTTGCGGCATCGGCGGCGAGTGGGATCGGGCGCGGTGCGATGTAAAACCGGGCCTTGTCCGCCAGTTCGACGATCGTCTTCGCGCGCGGCTTGAGGCCGGGCATCGCTTTCAGCAGGCGCTCGCGCTGGATTTGCGACAAGGCCCTGCCGAACTCCCTTTCAAGCCGCTCGGCGACGAGAGCGACGAGCCTGATGTCGTCGGCGGCGCGGATGTAGTGCGCGTTGACGCTGTCGAGCTTCGCCTGGTCGAACCGTGCGGCGGCGCGCCCGACATCGGCGATGTCGAACCAGCGGATCGCGTCCTCGGTCGAAATGATCTCGTCGTCGCCGTGGCTCCAGCCGAGCCGCACCAGGTAATTGCGCAGCGCCTCGGGCAGATAGCCGAGCTCGCGGTATTGCTCGACCCCGATCGCGCCGTGCCGCTTCGACATCTTCGCGCCGTCCGGGCCGTGGATCAGCGGCACGTGCGCGAAATGCGGCACCGGCCAGTCGAGCGCGCGGTAGATCTGTGTCTGGCGGAACGCGTTGTTCAGATGATCGTCGCCGCGGATCACATGAGTGATGCCCATGTCGTGATCGTCGACGACGACCGAGTGATTGTAGGTCGGGGTGCCATCGGCGCGCAGCAGGATCAAATCGTCGAGCTCGGCGTTCGATCTGGTCACCTCGCCCTGCACAAGGTCGCGGATCGTCGTCGCGCCGTCCTGCGGCGCCCGAAGCCGGATTACCGGGGCGATGTCGGCGGGCGCCTCGCCCGGGTCGCGATCACGCCACGGGCTGTCGATCCGCACCGAGCGCTTTTCGGCGCGCGCCTTCTCGCGCATCGCCTCAAGTTCGGCCGGCGTGCAGTAGCAATAATAGGCGCGGCCCCTCGCCAAGAGCTCGCGCGCGATCTCGGCATGCCGCGCGGCGCGGGCGAACTGGTGCACAACTTCGCCGTCCCACTCGAGTCCGAGCCAGGACAGCCCGTCGATGATCGCGGCGACCGCCTCCGGCGTCGAACGCTGCCGGTCGGTGTCCTCGATGCGCAGGCGGAAGGTGCCTCCCTCGCCATAAAGCTGATGATGGCGCGCGAACAGCCAGTTGAACAGCGCCGTGCGGGCGCCGCCGATATGCAGAAAGCCGGTCGGGGACGGGGCAAAACGGACGACAACGCCTTTAGTGCTCATGGGCCGCTATGTAGGCAGCGCTTCGAGCGTCCGCCATTGCCCGTCGGAACCTAGACCGCGCCGCGCAACCCGATGTCGCGGCGGCAGAAGCCCTCCGGCCAGTCGATCCGGTCGATCGCGGCATAGGCGCGGGCGCGGGCGGCGGCGAGGTCGGCCCCGAGCGCCGTGACGCCGAGCACCCTTCCGCCATCGGCGATCAGCCGCTCGCCCTGCCGCCGAGTCCCGGCGTGGAAGATTTTCACGTCAGGATCGCTGGCGGCGGCCGCAAGGCCGCGGATCTCGGTGCCGCGCAGCGGGTCATCGGGATAGCCTGATGCCGCCATCACGACGCACAGTGCCGTCTCGTCGTGCCAGCGTAGATCGACATCCCGCAGAACGCCGTCACGGGCCGCGAGCAGCGCCGGCAACAGGTCGCTTTTCAGCCGCATGATCAGCGCCTGGCACTCCGGGTCGCCGAAGCGGACATTGTATTCGAGCAATTTCGGCCCTTCGCCGGTCAGCATCAGCCCGGCATACAAGAGGCCCTTGAACGGGCGCCCGTCGCGCGCCATCGCCCGCACCGTCGGTAAGACGATCCGTTCCATGACCGCGCCTTCGATTGCAGGCGTCACGCAAGGGGCCGGCGAATAGGCGCCCATCCCGCCGGTATTTGGGCCGGTATCGCGGTCGAAGGCGCGCTTGTGGTCCTGCGCGGCGGCGAGGGGCAACGCGGTCGCACCATCGACCAGTGCGAAAAAACTCGCTTCCTCACCCGTGAGGAAATCCTCGACGACGATTTCGGCCCCGGCCGCGCCGAACCGTCCCCGGCCGAGCGCGGCAACGATCGCCTCGTTCGCTTCGGCGACAGTGGCGGCGACAATGACTCCTTTCCCCGCGGCAAGCCCGTCGGCTTTGACGACGACCGGCGCGCCGTGCGCGGCGATGTGGGCCTTCGCCTCGTCGGCGGCACGAAACCGGCGATAGGCGGCGGTCGGGATTCCCTCGCGCGCGCAGAAATCCTTCATGAAGGCTTTCGAGCCTTCGAGCGCGGCGGCGGCGGCGCTGGGACCGAACGCGGCAATCCCCTCGGCTTCGAGCGCATCGACGAGGCCGGCGACGAGCGGCGCCTCCGGCCCGACGACAACGAAATCGATCCGTTCGCGGCGGCAGAAATCGACAATGCCGGCGGTGTCGGTCGCCGCGATCGACACGCATTCGGCGTCCTCGGCAATGCCGGCATTGCCGGGCGCACAATAGACGCGATCGGCAAGCGGCGAGCCGGCGATCGCCCAGCACAGCGCATGCTCGCGCCCGCCGGAACCGACGACCAGTATGTTCATTCCTGTTCCCTGTCGAGCGAGTGCATCGAGGACGACCGCATCAAGGCTATCCTACGCTCGCGACGTCCTTAAGCGACAGCCGGCCGCGGTTCGGCGACCAGCCGCATCAACAACGGTGTCGCGAGCATCGAGATCGCGATCAGCACGCTCGCCAGGGCCGACGTTTCCGGCGTCAGCAACCCGCCCGCTTGCGCCGTGGCGAACAGCACAAAGCCGAATTCGCCGCACTGCGACAGCCCCAGGGCCATTCGCAGCGCGTCGGGCGCGAGGATGCCCGACAGCCACGCCAGAGCGAACATGACGGCGAATTTGAGTACCAGAATAGCCACTGTGTTCAGCAGCAGGAGCAGCCACGACGCCGCGACGACCTCGAAATCTACCGACGCGCCGATATTGAGAAAAAACAGCGCGAGCAAACTGTTCTTGGCCGGTTCGACAATCGCGGCAAGCCGATCGCCAAACGGCGAGGCGGATAGCGTGACGCCGAGCAGAAACGCCCCGAGCGCCATCGAGAGTCCTGCTTGTTCGCTGGCCAAGGCGGCGGCGGACACGGCAAGAAATGCCGCGCAGATAAACGCCGGCTCGTTCGCCTGGCGCGTCGCCGCCGCGAAAACGCGGGTCAGCGCGAAGCGCGCGACCGCGACGATGCCGCCAATGACCAGGACGGCCTGCAACACCGCCCAATGCCACGGCAATGCGGTGCCGTGATCGATGCCGCGCCCAGCTAAAAGCGGGATCATCACCAGGAACGGCACGGCCGCCAGATCCTGCGTCAACAGGATCGCGAAGGTCTTGCGTCCCCAGAACGAGTGCAGCTCCCGGCGGTCCTCCAGGAGTTGCAGCACCACGATTGTCGAGGAAAGCGAGAAGGCGAGACCGAGCACGACCGCGATTTCCCACGGCGCCGACTGCCAGAAGATGAACCCGCCGATCACCGCGGCGCTCGCGGCGATCTGGGGCACGCCCAGGGTTGCGGCGTCGCGCCCGAGACCGCGCAACTGCGGCGGCGTCATCTCCAGCCCGATCGCGAACAGCAAGAGCACAACCCCCAAGTCGGCGATGTCGTGCAGCTGGCCGGCCGTCTCGGGGGTGAGATGATGAATCCGGCCAAGCACGAGACCAGCGACGAGACACGCGACGACAGGTCCGATGCCGAGCCGGCCAAAAACCAGAAAACAGACGCAAAGCAGGCTCAGCAGCCCGACCGACGCAATCAGAAATTCAGTCACGCCGGCATGAAGCAATGTCTACCTCCAAACGTGACCTGCCGGTTATAATTCACCTTCATTCTCCGGGTTCTCACTCGCTGGAGCCGATGACGAAGATATTCAGTCCCGATCCCTGTCGAGCGGATACATCATGGACGATCGCCATTCGAGATGCTGGGCCATCAGCGAGGCGACCAGCGTCACCGGGTATATCTGGCCGAGAATGGATTCGAGATTGGCGAGGCTGCGTGCGATCGGATGAATCGGCAGGATATCGCCGTATCCGGTCGACGTCAGCGTCACGAGGCTGAAATAAAGAATCGAACTGAACAGCTGGATCTCGCCGGCCCCGGTGGCGATGCCTTGCAGCGCGTCCGGTATCAAGTCGCAGACCATCCGGAACGCGATGGCGAACGCCACCCCGACCGTCAGGTAAAGGACGACGGCGCCGATGACCCGGTGCAGCGTGATCGGCCCCGGTGCGAACAACGCCCGCGCGATGACGTAACCGCAAACAACGATGCCAATGATGTTCATCGACTGGACCGTGACAGTCGGCGGCGATGACGGCGCGGCGATCAGCAAACCCGTGCCGGTGGCGACGCAGCCGGCCCCAAAACAGGCAACCAGCGAGGCGGTCCGACCCCGGGCAATCAGGATGACCAGCAGCGCAAAAGCCAGAACCAGAAAACTGATCAACAGGCGCGAGAGACCAAAACCCAGCCCCGCCAGCGGCGTCGCGACAAAAAACAGCACGCACAGCAGGACCAGCATCGCCGTCAATGCGATGTCCTGTCTGCCGGTGAGACCGATGCTCTTCGGAGAAAGATTGGCCGTCCGCGCCGGCGCGCGACGCGCGTCGTGCTCGACGGACCGCACTCGAACGCTCGCCCGCATCGCGCTTGCTCCTTGGCTCCGGTAAGATGGCGTCATGAACGACCTGCCGCTGACCGCCCCGCTGACCGCCACGGCCGCCTGGGGCGATGCCGCCCAGCCGGCCGCGACACCGAACCTGCCCGAGTATACCGTCTCCGAGCTGTCGCTGGCACTGAAGCGCGCGATCGAGGACGGGTTCGGCTTTGTCCGCGTGCGCGGCGAGGTGTCCGGCTGGAAGCGGCACGCCTCCGGGCACTGCTATTTCGCGCTGAAGGACAGCGACGCGGTGATTGACGCGGTGTGCTGGCGGATGACCGCGATCCGCCTCGACCTGAAGCCCGAGGACGGGATGGAGGTCGTGTGCAGCGGGCGCCTCACGACCTATGCCGGCCGCTCGAAATACCAGCTCGTCGTCGATCGCATCGAGCTGGCCGGCATCGGGGCGCTGTTGAAGCTGCTCGAGGAACGGCGGAGGCGTCTCGCGGCCGAGGGTCTGTTCGCCGCGGAGCGCAAGAAAGAGCTGCCGTTTCTGCCCGAGGTGATCGGCATCGTGACCTCGCCCACCGGGGCCGTCATCCGCGACATCCTGCACCGGCTCGCCGACCGCTTCCCGCGCCGGGTGCTGCTGTGGCCGGTTGCGGTGCAGGGCGACGGCGCGGCGGCGCAGATCGCAGCGGCGATCGACGGCTTCAACCGCCTCGCGCCGCGCGGTCCCGACAACATCGGCGTGCCGCGTCCCGATCTGCTGATTGTCGCGCGCGGCGGCGGCAGCATCGAGGATCTGATGGCGTTCAACGAGGAGATCGTCGTGCGCGCGGCGGCCGCCTCGGCGATCCCGCTGATCTCGGCGGTCGGGCACGAGACCGACACGACGCTGATCGATCACGCCAGCGACCGGCGCGCCCCGACCCCGACCGCCGCGGCCGAGATGGCGGTGCCGGTGCGCCTCGACCTCGTCGCCGAACTTGGCGGCAAGGGGTCGCGGCTGGCCGGCGGCCTGTCACGGCTGTTGACCGAATCACGGCTGCATCTCGCCGGTCTCGGGCGCGGTCTGCCCGACCCGCAGGACCTGCTCGGCGCGGCGGCGCAGCGGCTCGACGACCGCGGCGAGCGGCTGCTTCTCGCGATCGGAGCTCGCTTCGCCGTGGCCCGGCAACAGCTCGATCTCGCAGCGGCGGGATTGCGCCCGGCGGCGCTGGCCGCCGATATCGGCCGGGCGCGCGAGCGTCTCGCCGCGGTCGAAAGTCGCCTCGCCCCGGCGATGGCCCGGTCGATCGACGGGAGCCGTCACGCACTCGACAATTTCGCCGGGCGGCTCGCGACCCATTCCGAGCGGCACGAAAGCCTGTTGGCGCGCGGCTATGTCGTCGTGCGCGACGCGGCGGGCGGCGTTGTCACCGACGCGGTCAAGGTGAAACCGAACGCCGCCCTTGAACTCGAATTCTACGACGGCAAAGTCGGCGTCATCGCCGGCGGGTCGCGGCGCCCGGTGCGCCGGAAACGACCGGCCGAGGGCCAGATCAGCCTTTTCGACGGAGACTGGTGAATGCGACCTTCCGGACGCGCCCCCGATTCCTTGCGCGCGGTCAGCCTGGAGCCGGGTTTCTCGAAGCACGCCGAGGGCTCGTGCCTGACGCGGTTCGGCGACACGCACGTGCTGTGCACCGCTACCGTCGAGGAGCGCGTGCCGCCGTTCCTGCGCAATACCGGCCGCGGCTGGGTTACGGCCGAGTACGGCATGTTGCCGCGCTCGACCCATACCCGCACCGACCGCGAGGCGGCGCGCGGCCGGCAGAGCGGGCGCACGCAGGAGATCCAGCGGCTGATCGGCCGCAGCCTGCGCGCCGTCACCGACCTCGCCGCGCTCGGCGAGCGCCAGATCCGCATCGATTGCGACGTCTTGCAGGCCGATGGCGGCACCCGCACGGCGGCGATCACCGGCAGCTATGTCGCCCTCTATCAGGCGCTGGCGAAATTCGTCACGGCCGGGCTGCTGGCTGCCGTGCCGTTCGACCGACAGCGTCGCGGCAATCTCGTGCGGCGTGTGCGAGGAGATCGCGGTCCTCGACCTCGACTACGCCGAGGACTCCACGGCGATGACCGACGCCAATTTCGTGCTGACCGGGACGGGCGGCATCGTCGAGATCCAGGCCACCGCGGAAGGCGCTCCGTTCGACGAGGCGGCGTTCACGCGGATGCTGGCGTTGGCGCGCGTCGGTGTTGCCGAGCTGACCGCGCGTCAGCGCGCGGCTCTCGAGTTGGAGTGAGCGATGGCGCGGCGCATTGTCGCCGGCGAACGGCTGGTCGTCGCCAGCCACAATCCGGGCAAGGTCACCGAGATTAAGGCGCTGCTAGCGCAGTTCGGGATCGTTACGGTCGGCGCCGCCGCGCTCGGCCTGCCGGAGCCGGAGGAGACCGGGGCGACGTTCGAGGAAAACGCCGCGCTGAAGGCGCGCGCCGCCGCCGTGGCGAGCGGGCTGCCGGCGCTGTCCGACGATTCCGGGCTGGTCGTGCCGGCCCTGGGCGGCGCTCCGGGCATCTATTCGGCCCGCTGGGCCGGACCGGAGAAGGATTTCCGGGTCGCGATGGAGCGGGTGCAACGTGAGCTTGGCGATAAGGATCGAAGCGCCCATTTCGTGGCGGTGCTGGCGCTGGCGGGGCCGGGTGGCGAGATCGCGTGCTTCCGCGGCGAGGTGCACGGCAGGCTGGTATGGCCGCCGCGCGGCGATCGCGGCTTCGGCTATGACCCAATGTTTGTGCCTGACGGGTACGAGATGACCTTCGGCGAAATCGACCCGGACGAGAAGCACCGGATCAGCCATCGCGCGCGGGCTTTCGAGAAGCTGGTAAGGGAATATTTTTGAGTTCGCAGACGCTCACCCGGCCGGTGCCGACGCACCGTCCACCCTCTCCCCCAGCGCGGGAGAGGTGGAAAATTGGTGCATCGGCCGAGACGAAGCACTCCCTCTCCCCCGCCGGGGGAGAGGGCTGGGGTGAGGGGGCGCTCCGAGGCGAGCCCCTCGCGGTCTATATCCACTGGCCGTTCTGCCGGTCGAAATGCCCGTATTGCGACTTCAACAGCCATGTCCGCGAGAGGATCGACGAAGAACGCTGGACTGGGGCGCTGATCGCTGATCTCGACCGGCAGGCCGCGCTCCTCCCGCAGCGCGAGGTCGTGTCGATCTTTTTCGGCGGCGGCACGCCGTCGCTGATGCCGCCCGAGACGGTGGCGGCGCTGATCGAGCGGGTGCGCGCGCTGTGGCAGACCGCGCCCGATCTCGAAATCACGCTGGAGGCCAACCCGAATTCGGCCGAGGCGGAGCGCTTCGCCAGGTTCGCGGCTGCCGGGGTTAACCGACTGTCGCTTGGCATCCAGGCGCTCGATCCGGCGGCGCTGCGGTTTCTCGGGCGCCGGCACGACCGCGACGAGGCAATCGCGGCGATCCGTCTGGCCCGCGACACCTTCCCCCGCTATTCTTTCGACCTGATCTATGCACGGCCCGGCCAGACGCTTGGCTCGTGGGATGAGGAGTTGGGCGAGGCGTTGACGTTCGCCGGCGAGCACCTGTCGCTCTACCAGCTGACGATCGAGCCGGGTACCGCCTTCGGCAATCGCGCCGCGCGCGGCGAGACGCTGGCGGCCGACGAGGACACCGCCGCGTCGATGTTCGAGCTGACAACGCGGCGTCTCGCGGCGGCCGGTCTGCCCGCCTATGAAATCTCGAACCACGCAAGGCCCGGCGCCGAATGCCGGCACAATCTCGTGTATTGGCGCTATCAGGATTATCTCGGGATCGGCCCGGGCGCGCATGGCCGCTTCACGCAGGGCGCCGGCAAGGTCGCGACGCAACAGCTTCGCCCACCGGAGGCCTGGCTTGCCGCGATCGAAAGCGCCGGCACCGCGATCGAGGAGGAAACGCCGATCGCGCGAGAAGCAGCGGTCGAGGAAATGGTGATGATGGGGCTGCGGCTCGTCGAGGGCGTCTCCCGACCCCGCCTCGAAGCGCTGGCCGATGCGGATGTCGAGACGCTGTTCGGGCCGAAACTGGCGCGACTGATCGAGGGTGATTTCCTGACGCTCGACAACGACCGTCTCGCCGCGACGGCAGCCGGGCGGCAGCGGCTCAACGCCGTGCTCGGCGCCCTTCTCACCTGATTCATTCTCCCATTTGCAGCAGCGCGCCGCGGCGCCTTGCGTCGCGGAAGGCGATGAAGAAGATCGTCGCTCCGACCGCCAGGTAGATGAGATCGAGGGCGACCGCGGAGAGGAAGTAGCCGGTGCGGAAGACATGCTCGAACAGCACCGCGCGCATGCCCTCGAAGACATGCGTCGAGGGCAGCGCCCAGGCGATCGGGCGCAGCCATTCCGGCAGCGTCGTTATCGGGTAGTAGACGCAGCTTAACGGCGCGATCGCAAAAATCACGGTCCACGCCAGGCTCTCGGCGCCCATCCCGTGGCGCAGAATGCCGCCGCAGATCGCGAGGCCCAGCGCCCAGCCCATCGCCATCAGCACCGCGATAAACGCGACCAGCGCCAAGCCCATGTCGAAAATCGAATAATGGTAAAGCGGGATCGCCAGCAGCATCGCCGGCACAACCCCAATCGCGACCCGGATCACGCTCATCGCCAATAGCGACAGCACCCATTCATAGGGCCGCAGCGGCGTCACGAACAACTGCCCGAGATTGCGCGACCACATCTCTTCGAGAAACGAGATCGACAGGCCGAGCTGGCTGCGGAACAACAGATCCCATAGCATGACGGCGGCGAGCAGCACGCCGAAAGCCTGCGCGACATAGCTGGTGTTCTGAGCCAGAAACTGGCTCATGAACCCCCAGATCAGCATCTGCAGGGTCGGCCAGTACAACAGCTCCAGCGTGCGCGGCCACGAACTTCTCAGGATATACAAATAGCGCAACAGCATCGCCCAGACGCGGGCCGGCGAGAAGCGAACCTCGCGAAGTCGCTGCGTGGCGCGGCGGGATTGGCGGGGTTGCGGCATTTCAGGTCGCGCTGTGAACTCGGCTGGGAACTCGCTCTCCCTCGCCGGAGGAGAGAGTTGGCGTGAGGGGGCGGGCAGAAATGCCGCGGCTGGTACCCTCGCCCGTCTCGCCGCAAGCGGCGAGCCACCCTCTCCCGCAATGCGGGAGAGGGGAAATACCGGGCAAATGGCTCATTCGACCGGCTCCAGGCTGCGCTTGTCGCGGGCGATATGCAGAAAGACCTCTTCGAGGTTGGCGCGGCCATAGCGGCCAACCAGCTCGTCCGGGCTGCCGCGATCGACGATGCGACCTTCCTTCATCATCATGACCTCGGAGCACAGCCGCTCGACCTCTGCCATATTGTGCGAGGCCAGCAGGATCGTCGCGCCGGTGCGGTCGCGGTAGTCCTCCAAATAGCCGCGCACCCAATCGCCGGTGTCCGGGTCGAGCGAGGCGGTCGGCTCGTCAAGCAGCAGCAGCTCGGGCTCGGTTGAGCAGCGCCTTCGCGATTGCGACGCGGGTTTTCTGTCCTGACGACAGCTTGCCCGCGGGACGGTCCAAAAGCCGCTCGATCTGCAAATCCACGGCCAGGCGTTCGATGCGCTCGGCCCGCCGCCTGATACCGTACAGCCTGGCATAGATCTGCAGGTTCTGCCGCACGGTCAGGCGGTGCGGCAGGTCGACATAGGGCGACGAAAAATTCATCCGCGGCAGCACGCGGTAACGGTGCCGCAGCACATCCTCGCCGAACACGCGGACCGTGCCGGAAGTTGGCAGCAGCAGCCCCAGGAGGATCGACAGCGTCGTGGTCTTGCCGGCGCCGTTGCCGCCGAGCAGCGCCGCCGTCACGCCGGGCATGACGGAAAAGCCGATGCCGTTCACCGCGACGGTGCCGCCGTAGCGCTTGACGAGGTCCTCGACCAGAATGGCGGGCAGGATGACGGGTTCGGGCATCGCCCCTATATGGCCCATGACCGCGACAACAGACAACAGAACCGCGGCATTCCGCGGCGTCGCGCGGCCCGGCGGCGCGCGGTGCCGGCTGGAAAAAGTCGATCAGCCAGGGAGCCCGCCCGTGAGCATCGCCCAGCAAAGCGCGACTTCCGAGGAGCGGCATGGCTTCGATCGCATCAGCGTCAGGCGCCTGGTGCTGATCCGGTGGGTCGCGATCGCCGGTCAGGCGGTGACGCTGCTGGTCGTCTCTTACGGTTTCGGTTTTTCGGTGCCGCTGGCGCCGGCTTTTTCCGTCGTCTTCTGCTCGGTGCTGCTCAATTTCGCGGTCTCGCTGTCGCGCCGGGCCAGGCCGCGGCTCGGCGAGCGCCCGGCCGCCCTGTTCCTCGGCTACGACCTGCTGCAGCTCGGGCTGCTGCTGTTCCTGACCGGCGGGTTGGAGAACCCGTTCTCGATCCTGATCCTGGCGCCGGTGACGGTTGCCGCGACGGCGCTGTCGCTGCGTCCGGTGATCGCGCTGGCGGCCCTGGCGATCGCGATGATCAGCCTGTTGGCGCTGTGGCACCTGCCGCTGCCGTGGCAGGAAAAACCGCTGCACTTTCCGCCCGAATTCGTGCTGGGCCTGTGGACCGCGCTGGTGATCGCGACGATCTTCATCGCCGGATACACGTGGAGCATCGCGGCGGAGGCGCGCCGGCTGCGCGACGCGGTCGCCGCGACGCAGCTCGCCCTGGCGCGCGAGCAGCGCGTCTCGGCGGTCGGCGCGCTGGCCGCCGCTGCCGCGCACGAGTTGGGCAGCCCCCTCGCCACGATCGCGGTCGTCGCGAAGGAGCTGGTGCACGACCTGCCGCCCGATTCGCCGCATCGCGAAGATGCCGAGCTGCTGCTGAGCCAGTCCGACCGGTGCCGCGATATCCTCGCGCAGCTGGCCTATCGACCGGAGGACGACAGCGGCGCCTCGCCCTACACGCGGTTGCCGATTTCGGCGCTTGTCGAGGCGTCGGGGGCGCCGTACCGCGACCCACGGGTCCGGCTGATTTTCGCGACGACCGGCTCGCCCGCCGCCGACGAGCCGCTGGTCCGCCGCAGTCCGGAGATCATCCACGGTCTCAACAACCTGATCCAGAACGCGGTGCAGTTCGCTCAGGACGAGGTCAGCGTAACGACCCACTGGGACAAGGGCGCGGTCACCGTCGAGATCGTCGATGACGGCCCCGGTTTTCCGCCGCATCTGCTTGGCCGCCTCGGCGAACCCTACCTGTCGACCCGCGCCGGCGAATCCAATCATATGGGGCTCGGCATCTTTATCGCGCAGAGCCTGCTGGAGCGCAGCGGCGCAGAACTTGTCTTCGACAATCTGATCGAAGGCGGCGCGCATGTTGTCATCGCGTGGAAGCGTTCCAATCTGGAGGCGGGAACGCGACCGGATGCCGCGCCGCCAAACGCCGCGCCGGTCAAAGCACAGCAGGCCTGAGCCGCCTGAAATCGATCAGGGCCGGAAACCGGCGGAACAAGAAAGGCTGAAGCACATGGATGCCAGTGATCGCCCCACCGGAAGCGCGGGGTTGGAGCTCGAACCGCTGTCGCTGCAGGACCTGCCCGAGTCCGAGCGCACGCTGTTGATCGTCGATGACGACGCGCCGCTGTGCCAGCGGCTGGCGCGCGCGATGGAGCGGCGCGGTTTTGTCGTCGCGACCGCCGATTCGGTCGCCGCCGGGGTTGCCGCCGCGACGGCGAACCCGCCGGCGTTCGCGGTGGTGGATCTGCGGCTCGGCGACGGCAGCGGCCTCGATGTTGTCAGCGCGCTGCGCGGGGCCCGTCCCGAGATCAGGATTGTCGTGCTGACCGGCTACGGCAACATCGCGACGGCCGTCGCCGCCGTGAAGGCCGGGGCGATCGATTATCTGCCGAAACCGGCCGACGCCGACGCTGTCGAGCGGGCGCTGCTGGCTGGCGAGGGCGAGACTCCGGAGCCGCCGGAAGACCCGATGTCGGCCGACCGGGTGCGCTGGGAGCACATCCAGCGCATCTTCGAACTGTGCGACCGCAATGTTTCCGAGACCGCGCGGCGCCTCAAGATGCACCGCCGAACATTGCAGCGAATCCTCAGCAAGCATGCACCCCGAAGCTAGGATTGGCGAGGGCTCAAATGCGAGCTGATCGCTCGCCAGTTTAGTTCAACCCGAACGCAATCCCGATGACGGCAGCGAATGTAGTCTCCGGATATAATTTGGCGAATTGCTGATGACGGGCTAGCGCCGTCCGCGCCGGATGCTATGATTGGCAGATGGTTGGGGGACGAATTCTTCTTTCGGGCGCGATTCTGCTGTTGCTTATCGGCGGGGCCGCCTTCGGGGCCAGTGATCCGGCGCGAAGCCGGGTCGGCGGGTTAACCGTCGCCGAAGGCGATGTCGCGATACGCCTGCCAGCAAGCGGTGCGGCCGGCGACGCTTCGCGCACCGGGGCTTGGTCGGAGGCCGAACGAAACGCCCCGGTCGTGGTCGGTATGTCGGTGCGTACCGGCGCCGAGGCGCGGGCGGTGCTGCGGGTCGGCGCCGATCTTATCGCGATCGCGGGTGGCTCCGAGGCCGATATCGTCAAGCTCGACGGCGCCGGGACGACAATCGCGCTGCGCCGCGGGCGACTCGGCGTGCGTCTGACTGAATTCAATTCGGGAAGCCCGGTCGAAATCACGATCCCGAGCGGCGGGCTGCTTCTGTCGGCGCCGGGCGAATACGACATCGCCGCCGGCGACGCGAACTGCCCGGCGCGGGTGGCGGTGCCAACGGGAGAAGCCCGGTTTTCCGGGAAGGGGCTCGACGCCGTCGTCGCGGCCGGCGCGGGCACGCTCTTAAGCGGCGACGATCCCGTCACGCTGCTACCTGGCAGCACGGAGGAAGATGTATTCGCCGGATGGTGGCGGAGACAGAATCGGGACGCAGCCAATTCGCCTGCGCTCCACTACGTGTCGGCTGCGATTACCGGCCACGAGTTGCTCGACGAGCACGGCGCCTGGGAGACCGTCGCCGGCCTGGGCGCGGTGTGGTTCCCGAACGACGCGCCGCACGGCTGGGTTCCGTATCGATTCGGGCATTGGCGCTGGATCGGTCCATGGCAATGGACCTGGATCGACGACATGCCCTGGGGCTTCGCGACGTCGCATTACGGCCGCTGGGCCAAGGTCGGCGAATCCGAATCGAAGCCGGTCGCTGGGGCTGGGTCCCGGGAGAGCGCCTTCTGGAGCCCGGCGCGGAACCGGCCTTCATGCCCGCGGCGGTCGCGTTCCTCGGCACTGCCGGGGTGGGGCTGAGCTATCCCGATGCGTTCAGCCCGGCCGTAGCGTGGTTTCCGCTTGCGCCCGGCGAGGTCTACTGGCCGAGCTTTACTGACGATGCGGAGGCGATCCGGCGCCTTAATATCGGTGCTGTCGCCGATCCGGCGGCGATCGGTGCGGCGCTGAAGGGCAATCCGCCGGCCGACATCGTCACCGGACAATATCGCAACCGGCTTCATGCCACCGTCGTGCCGCGTCCGGTATTCGTAAACGGCAAACCGGTTGCCGATGCGGTAATCGAACTGCCGGCGCGGCGGCTCGAAAACGCGCCGCTGCTCGCCGGCTCCCCGGGCATCGAACCGGCCGGGACAACCCCGCCGGTCAAGGCTGCAGCCGAATTGGCCCGCCATGGTGGGGCCGCGACCCTGGCCAAGGCCCGCGACGTGCTCACCCGCATCGTCAAATGGCGCGAGCACGGAAAAAACGCCTCCGAAAAGCACGATTCGAAGAAGCGGGTTTTCGCCGGCAAAAAGCACGGGACCGCGCGCGCTCAGCCGGCGGCCGCACCAGCGCGATCGCAGGGTCCATCAAAGACGCGATTGCGCAAGGCCGAGCGCGTCGGGAAACCGGCTAAATCGCGCGCCGCGGCGCTGCGCGCCGAATCCGGGGGAGGCTGACCGCCAGCCGCAACGAAGGCCAGCGGGGCATGCCCTATTGCAGGGAACCGTTTCCGCCGCCCGAGCGTCTGTTTGTGCGGAACAAGCAGGGAACAGCCGCTATGCCAAAGCAGAAATCGGCGGAGAATTCGAACCGCATCAAAGACCCCGACGAGTGGGTGACCGGCGACGAGGAGATGACCGGCGCGCAGGAATCGTACCTGCATACGCTCGCGCAACAGGCTCACGAGCCGGTTGGCGAGGAACTGACCAAGGCGGAGGCGTCGAAGGAGATCGATCGGCTGAAAGCAAAAACCGCGCGCGGCCAACCAGCGCTGCGCAAACGCAAATCGCGCTGAGCCGATGTCCGCCAAGACCGCCGCCGATCCTCACGACCTGGAGCGGTTCGTCGCCGCCCAGGAGCTGGTGTTTCCGACCGCCCTGGCCGAACTGCGCGCCGGGCGGAAGCGGACGCACTGGATGTGGTTCATCTTCCCGCAGCTACGCGGGCTCGGCCGTTCGTCAATGGCGACACGTTACGGTATCGGCTCGCTCGACGAGGCGCGCGCCTATCTCGCGCATCCGCTGCTGGGACCGAGGCTCGATCTTTGCACTGATGCGGTTCTCGGGATCGACGGGCGAAGCTTGCACGAGATTTTCGGCTCGCCCGACGACATGAAGTTTCATTCGTCGATGAGCCTATTCGCGCTGGCTGCCTCGGATGCAGCCGGCCCGTACCGCAACGCCCTCGATCGATGGTGGCACGGAGAGGCCGACCAGGAGACGCTGCGGCTGCTCGGTTTACGCGATCTGCGGACCCCATAGACGCTCGGCTCAGCTCCAGGTAAGCAGCAGAGTATAGCAGCGAGCCAATGATGCCGGGCCCCTGCGAGGAGCCCGGCGTACCGAGGCGTCAGGAGGTGCGCGATGCAGATTGTCGATGCCCAGATCCACACCTGGGGAAGCGGCTTGCCGAGCAACCTGTCGCATCGACAGGTGACGCATTTCACGCCCGAGGAGGCGATCGCGCTGATGGACGAAGGCGGCGTCAACGCCGCCGTGATCCATCCGCCGGGCTGGGACCCGAATTCGACCGAGATGGCGTTCCAGGCGGTGCGCGGCCATCCCGGCCGCTTCGCGATTATGGGGGCGTTGCCCCTCGACGAACCGGCATCGCGCGAGCGGATCGGCACATGGCGAACACAGCCGGGGATGCTCGGCCTGCGGTACACGTTCCTGCACGATCCAATGCGGCGCCGGCTGCATGAGGGCGCGTTCGACTGGCTTTGGGCCGAGGCCGAGAAGCAAGGCGTTCCGATCGCGACGCTCGCGACCGACTCGCTTGAAGAACTCGGCCGGATCGCCGAGCGGCATCCCGGTCTGCGCCTGACGATCGATCACCTGGGCGGCAGGGGCGGTCTGACGACGCTGAAGGACCATGCGGCGATGGAGCACCTGCCACGGCTTGTCGCGCTCGCGCGATACCCCAATGTCGCCGTCAAGGCGACCGGCGCGCCGGGTTATTCGGGCGAAGCCTACCCGTATCCGATAATGCAGAACTATCTGCGCCAGATCTTCGACGCGTTCGGACCGCATCGCATGTTCTGGGGCACCGACATCACCAAGATGCCGTGCTCCTGGCGACAATGCGTGACGATGTTCACCGAGGAGCTGCCGTGGCTCGGCGAGGACGACAAGCGGCTCGTCATGGGCGACGCATTGTGTGCCTGGTGGGGCTGGAACCGGGCTGGCTAGGGCGCACCCGCCGCCCGACCGACATGGGGCGGGGTGCTCGCCTTCAAGGCGGCGAGCCGCCCCGATTTTGCGTCCGGGCGCGTTCGCCGATTCAGTACCGCTCAGTACCCGTACCCGTAGTAGTTCGGATAGGCGTAGCCATAGGAGTAGGGATACGAATAGGCGTATGGGTACGTGTAGGATGGGTAGGAGTACTGGTTCGCCGCCCCGGCGATCGCGGCACCGGCCAGTGCTCCGCCGAGCAGGCCCAGCGCTACGCCTTCGCCGTTGTTCCAGCCACCCCCGTAGTACCCGCCATGCCAGTGGCCACCACGCCAGGCATTACCGCCACGCCAGCCACCGCCGCCATGCCAGTTGTGACCGCCATGACCGCCATGCCAGCCGCCGTGGTCACCATCGTGATCGCCGTGATGCTGTGCATAGGCACTCCCGGGCACCATTGACAATGAAACTGCCGCCAGTGCGGCCGCGCCAAACGCCGTGGTTCGACCAACACTACTAAAACCCTTGATGATACTCATCCTGATCCTCCAAATAGAGTCCCGCCAATAGATTGGGCGCCGCCCAATTTATTCCGGTCTTCTGCTCTGATAACGAGCCCGAGGCCGTCTCCATTCCTCGCGGACTATTACAAGCGAACAGGGGGAACCGGATCGCACCGCGTTGAGTTGCGCCGTTGGCCCGAGCCTTGGACCGAACGCGACGGCGCGGCGGGCTGTCACGGCCCCATCCGGTCGCGTATTATCCCTCCGACGAGAAGGGGCGGATGCAAATCGCAATCGTCGGGGAAGGGAGGAAACACAATGAACCGATGGCAGAGTTTCGCGGCGGCCGCGATCATGGCCTGTACGGCGATCGCGGTGGGAGCAGGTTCGGCGGCGGCACAAACAGGCGCGGCGGCCGCACGGGCCAAACCGGAAGGCGAGATGAGGTTTGCGCTCTATGTCACCGTGCCGCCGGCCTGGCTCGATCCGGCCGAGGCGACCCCGAGCTTCACGTCGCCATACTGGATGCTGTACGCGCTGCACGACGCCGTGATCAAGCCGATGCCGGGCCAGCGGATGGCGCCGAGCCTCGCCGAATCCTGGAGCGAGAGCCCGGACAAACTCAGCTACGAATTCAAGCTGCGCAAGGGCATCAAATTCCACAACGGCGACCCGTTCACGGCCGACGACGTGGTCTTCAGCTTTGGGCGCACGAAGGGGGCCGAACTGCACGAAAAGATCAAGGAGGTCGTTGCGGTCGATCCATACACGGTGCGCTTTGTGCTGCATGAACCGTGGCCGGATTTCATGACGATGTACGGCACACTGGCGAGCGGCGCGAGTTGGATCACGCCCAAGAAATATTTCGAGAAAGTCGGGCTCGACGGTTTTCGGAAACACCCGATCGGCCTCGGACCCTATAAATTCGTCAGCATGAAACCGGGCATCGAACTGGTGATGGAAGCCAACGAGGATTATTGGCGCAAGGCGCCGTCGGTTAAGCGTCTTGTCTTCCTCAGCGTCCCCGAGGGAACGACGCGCCTCGCGATGCTGAAAAACGGTGAAGTCGATGTCGCCTATCTGCTCGAAGGGCAGCTCGGCGAGTTGATTCGAAACGACCCGGAGCTGAAGCTGGTCTTTTCGGGCGGGGTGGCGACGTTCGTGATTGATTTCTTCGACATGTGGGACCCGAAATCGCCGTGGGCCGACCAGCGCGTGCGCAAGGCGGCAAGCCTCGCGATCGACCGGCAGACGATGAGCGACACCGACAATCTCGGCGCCTCGAAGCCGAACGGCAATATCGTCCGGAAAACCATGGAGTTCGCACTGCCGATCGAGGCCGACCCCTATGATCCGGAGCGCGCCAAGAAACTGCTCGCGGAGGCCGGCTATCCGAACGGGTTCGACGCCGGCGATTTTTATGCCGTGCCGCCGTATTTCTCGACCGGCGAGGCGATCGTCAACTATCTCGGCGCCGTCGGCATAAGGGCGAAGCTGCGAACGATGGAGCGCGCCGCGTTCTTCTCGGCGTTGTCGTCGAAAAAGCTGAAGGGCGTGTGCTTCTGCCCCGGCGGGTCGAGTTACGGCAACGCCTCGACCCGCATGTCGACGACCGTGCCGAGCGACGGCGTCACTGCCTATGGCGGCTGGCCCGACGTGGATGAACTCTATAAGAAGCAGCTGACCGAGACGGACCCGGAGAAGCGCGAGGGGATGCTGCACGAGATCCAGAAGATCCTGCATGAACGCACCCGCTTCGCGCCGATCTGGGACTATTACTGGCCGAGCGGGCTCGGTCCGCGCGTCGAGGAAGCCTCGCTGGGCAAGATCGACCCGTTTCCGTGGTCGGCGCCGCTCGAAGACGTCAAACTGAAGCGGCAATAACGGCCGCAGATTTTCCCAGGGGAGTGACAGTCAGCGATGCACAGGTGGTGGAAGAAACTTGCCGTCGCCGCGGTCCTTTTAGGGACCGCGGCGGTCGGCGACATCGGGCCGGCGATTGCGCAATCCAAGCCCGAAGGCGAGATGAAGTTTGCGCTTTATGTGACGATCGCGCCGGCGTGGCTCGATCCGGGAGAGGCGACGCCGGGATTTTTTACGGCGTTCTGGATGCTGACCGCATTGCATGATGCCCTGGTGCGGCCGCTGCCGGGCAAGCCAATCGCTCCGGCCCTGGCCGAATCCTGGACCGAGAGCCCCGACAAGCTCAGCTACGAGTTCAAGCTGCGCCAGGGGCTCAAATTCCATAACGGCGATCCGTTCACGTCGGAAGACGTCGTGTTCAGCTTCAATCGCTCGAAGGGAGCGCAGCTGCACGAGAAGGTGAAGGAGGTCGTCGCAGTCGATCCGTACACGGTGCGTTTCGTGCTGAACGAGCCGTGGCCCGATTTCATGACGTTCTACGGCACCTTCGCCAGCGCCGCCGGCTGGATCGCCCCGAAGAAATATTTCGAGAAGGTCGGCGCCGACGGCTTCAAGCAGCATCCGGTCGGTCTCGGTCCCTACAAATTCGTTAGCATGAAACCCGGCCTTGAGCTGGTACTGGAAGCGAACGAGAATTATTGGCGCAAGGTGCCGTCGGTCAAACGCATCGTGTTCCAGAGCGTACCGGAAGCGACGACGCGCCTGGCGATGCTGAAACGCGGCGAGGTCGACCTCGCCTATCTGCTCGAAGGGCAACTCGGCGAGTCGATCAGGAACGATCGCGATACGAAGCTTGTCTTCTCGGGCGGCGTCGCGACCAATTTCATCGATTTCTTCGATATGTGGGACCCGAAATCGCCGTTCCACGATGCGCGCGTGCGCAAGGCGGTCAGCCTCGCGATCGATCGCAAGGCGCTGAGCGAGGCCGACACGCTCGGCGCCTCAAAGCCGAACGGCAATCTGATGCCGAAAAACATGGAATTCGCGGTTCCGATCGAGCCCGATCCGTATGACCCGGCGCAGGCGAAGAAGCTGCTCGCCGAGGCAGGCTATCCGAACGGGTTCGATGCCGGCGACCTGTATCCGATCCCGCCGTATTTCTCGACCGGCGAGGCGATCGTCAATTATCTCGGTGCGGTCGGAATTCGGGCGAAGCTGCGCACGATGGAACGCGCCGCCTTCTACTCGGCGCTCGGCAGCAAGAAGCTGAAGGGGTTGTGTTTCTGCAGCACCGCGATCCCCGGCAATGCCTCGACCCGCATGGCGGCGATCGTGCCGAGCGACGGCGTCTATGCCTATGGCGGCTGGCCCGATGTCGACGAGCTCTACAAGAAGCAGTTGAGCGAAACCGATCCCGAGAAGCGCGGCGCGATGCTGGCCGAAATTCAAAAGATCCTGCACGAACGCGTGCGCTTCGCGCCGATCTGGGACTATTTCTGGCCGAGCGGGGTCGGACCGCGCGTCGCGGACGCGGCGCTGATGAAGATCGATCCGTTTCCGTGGTCGGCGCCGCTGGAGGATGTTCAGCTGAAGCGGCCATAGACGCCGTCGTGAAGAGGGCGGCCGAAAGCTCCGCCGCTTCGAACCTCATTCAGTGCAAGATATGCGAGCGGCGGTTCGCCGCTCGCATGTCGTGCGCGAGCAAGGAGAACAGACGTTGATGAAGGCATGGCAGAATCTTGCCTGGGCCGCTGATCCTCGGCTGCGCGGCGCTCGCCGGCGACTCCGGGCTCGTCGACCGCACAAACCAGGCCCGAGGGCGAAATCCGGTTTGCGGTTTATGTGACGATCGCGCCGGCCTGGCTTGACCCGGGCGAGACGAATCCCGGAAACCTGACGCCGTTCTGGATGCAGTACGCGCTGCACGACGCTCTGGTGAAGCCGATGCCGGGGAACGGCATGGCGCCGAGCCTTGCGGAATCCTGGACCGAGAGCCCGGACAAGCTCACCTACGAGTTCAAGCTGCGGCAGGGCGTCAAATTCCACAACGGTGACCCGTTCACAGCGGAGGACGTTAAGTTCAGCTTCGAGCGTGCCAAGGGGGCGCAGCTCAAGGAGAAGGTGAAGGAGGTCGTTGTCGTCGATCCGCATACGGTGCGGTTTGTCCTCAACGAACCATGGCCGGATTTCATGACGGCTTACGGCACGCTGTGGAGCGCGGCCGGCTGGATCACGCCGAAGAAATATTTCGAGCAGGTCGGGGCAGACGGTTACAAGAAGCACCCGATCGGCCTCGGACCCTACAAATTCGTCAGCATGAAACCGGGTATCGAACTGGTGCTGGAGGCCAATGAGGATTATTGGGGCAAAAAGCCGTCGGTGAAGCGCCTTGTTTACCTCAGCGTACCGGAAAGCACGACACGGCTTGCCATGTTGAAACGCGGCGAAGCGGATATTGCCTATCTGCTCGAGGGCCAGCTCGCCGAGTCGATCAAGAACGATCCGACGCTGAAACTCGCCTTTTCCGGCGGGATCGGCACGCATCACCTCGATTTTTTCGATATGTGGGACGCGAAATCGCCGTGGCACGACCCGCGCGTGCGCAAGGCGGCAAGCCTCGCGATCGACCGCAAGGGCGCTCAGCGAAGCCGAAACGCTCGGCGCGTCCAAGCCCACCGGCGGCATCGTACTGAAAAGCATGGAATACGCGCTGCCGATCGAGCCCGACCCGTACGATCCGCAGCAGGCCAAGAAGCTGCTCGCCGAGGCCGGCTATCCGAACGGCTTCGACGGCGGCGACCTGACGCCAATCCCGCCTTATTTTTCGGTTGGGGAGGCGGTGGTCAATTACCTCGGCGCGGTCGGCATCCGCATGAAATTGCGGACGATGGAGCGGGCGGCGTTTCTGTCGGCCTTCCAGGGTAAGAAGCTGAAGGGCGTCTGCTTCTGCACGATCGCGATCTACGGCAATGCCTCGACCCGGATGGCGGAAAACGTGCCGAGCAGCGGCACCTACGCCTATGGCGGCTGGCCCGATGTCGACGAGCTGTACCGGAAGCAGCTGACCGAAACCGATCCGGCGAAACGCGAGCAGATGCTGCACGAAATCCAGAAGATTTTGCACGAACGGGTGCGCTTCGCACCGATCTACGATTATTTCTGGGCAAGCGGTATCGGACCGCGCGTTGCCGACCCGGCGCTGATGAAGATCGACCCGTTCCCATGGGCGGCGCCGCTCGAAGAGGTCAAACTGAAGCAGCCGTGATTTGTCACAACGGTAGGGCGGAAAATCGCGAGCGCATTCCGCCATAAGCGTGGCGGATTACGCTGCGTTCATCCGCCCTACGGCGCTACTAAACATTACGATATCGATAACCTAAAGCAGGAGACAACCGAGATGAGCGATAACGGCGGCAAGAACACCAAGGGGAAGCCGGTCGCGGTGGTGATCGGCGCGACCTCGAAATGGCAGGCCGAGGGCCGCAACACATTGCTGGCGCATGGCCATGCTGTCGATGACAGCGAGCTGCCGGTCGGCGTGCGCTGGGGCGTCGGCGGTGCGATCGCGCAGAAATTCGCGAAAGAGGGGTTTTTCACGGTCATCACCACGCGCAACGCGCCGAACGCGGCGGGTCTCGCCGGCGCGATCCGCGAGCAGGGCGGCGACTGCGAGATCGTCGAACTGGATCTCGTCTCGCAGGAATCGATCGCATCGGCGTTCGGGATAATCCGACGCGATGCCGGCGACCCGGAGGTGCTGGTCTACAACGCCGGCTATCTCGAAGGCCGCGACCTGCCTCCCGAAAAGGAGCTGCTCGAATATGTCCCGGTCGAGATGCTGGACACCGGGTTGCACGTCGCGGCGCGCGGGCCTTTTCTGGTGGCGCAGCAGGTCCTGCCATCGATGCGCCAGAAGGGTCAGGGATCGTTCTTTTTCTCGAACAACTCCAGTTCGTTGCGCGGGCGCAAGCGCTATACCGGGCAATCGCTGTACTACCCGCGCGTTCTGATGCGCGCGCTGGCGCAGGTGCTGACCGAGGAATATTCCGAGCACGGCATCCATGTCGCGAATGTCGTGATCGACGGCACGATCAACTCGCCGGGCACCCGCGCGCTGCCGCGCAACCAGAACCGCCGCGACCTGATCATCAACCCGGAGAAGATCGCCGAAGCGTTCTGGTACCTGCACACGCAGGACCGCTCGTGCTGGACCCACGAATTGCAGCTGACCCCGTTCGCGGCGAAGCCGAGCTATTGACCGAACCCTGCCGGAGGCGGCCGTTCGAAGCTCCAAAGGCGGAGGCGAACGGGCGCGGACGCCGAGCCGGCGATGGCTGGCAAACCGCTGGACGGGCTTTATGCCTCCTGGGCACAACCGCATGCGGGCTGAACGCCGGCGAGCTAGCCGAGCGCCGCCAGACGAACCGGCCGAACCCGATCGACCCGCCAAAGCGCCGCCTACTGGTCATCGAGTTCCCGCGGCGCGTCGGCAACCCGCCGTTTGTGCTTCCGCTGCTCGCACCGGCAACCGCCGCGCCGAGCGTTCGGTCATATCTTACGGCAACCGTAACTCCTTGACTGGCAACGGGCCTGGGAATTTGCCAAAAGTCTTGAATTTCGCACAGGGGAAGCCAGTGATTAGTTCTGCCGAAATCGAGCGGCGCAAGAAGCATGTTGAAACCGCCATTGCAGACAGCAGGATCGAAGGGTATTCCGCCGCCAAACCGCGCGGAGCAAGAAATTCACGATGCCTACATTCGCGGCGAGATCGAAGCGCAAGACCTCGTGGAAGTTTACAAGAGGAGGCAGAAACAACCTGGCGCACTTGAGAGGGGGATGGATTGAAATGAAACCAGAAACCGCATTGGATGGTGCGTAATTTTTGACTAATTCAACAAGGGGGATCGCATAACGTCCATTTCTGGAAAATGGCGCGTAATCAACCTTCTGGAAAGCAGCGGGTAACCGAGAGGGCGGTTGTGATGGATGACGGCAAGCGGATCGCAATCACCGTCTATTCGAGCGACATGGCGTCGCCGCCGCGACACTCATCACGCCTTCCGTGGTTCAGCTTACTTGGTTGCGCTATCGGCGAACTTTTCCCAAACAGCAGCAATATTCTTTGCCGCTTCGGGATTTGAAGGCAATCCGTGTCGGGGGTAAATGACGTTCTGCAGATATTCGGAAGAATTGTACGTTAGCCACACTTTTCCTTGATCATCTTCCCAAACAAGGGCCTTTGGCGGAACATCGATTGCAAGCGTGGCAGCCTTTGCACGCTCGGCGTGCCCAGCTTCGGATTTCCGAACACGATGACCGTCCGAGGCCGCATCTGTAACCCGACCTTCTGAGCGGCTGCGGCGTGATCAATCTCCGTAAATACCATCCAACCATTAGCGGCATTAGCATTCACTGCGGCTTCGAAGCGCTGAATGGTGTCAGAAACCGAGTGATTGCTCTGTTTCGTAATAATCCCAGTATCGGCCGCGAGTCCGACGTGAGAGGAACAACAAAAGCCTACTACGGCTATTATATTCTGCCAGCGTGTCATTGAGTTGATCTTCCTCACATTTTCTAATGGTAAAAGCGACTTTCTGTCTAATTGAGACGCGCTGCAAGAAAATTTGACTGGCAGCCGCCTGCCAGCCGCTCGATCACGCGCACGTCTCGGCCCTCGCTCATTATGGAAAAAATTCGAAGTACTTGGCAAGTCTCTAATCGTCCGCCCAAATCCTCCAGCCCTTTTCCACCGGTCTCTTCTTTCCGGACCACCGTCGGCGGCGCTTCCGAATACTTGGCACGCTGGCGATCATTTACCGGGCGCAATCGCATGATGTGCAAGCACGCGCTGTACGCAAAGCAGGAAATCGGGAAGTCCGGAACGCCAGCGGATCCTGCTGGGCCTTTGCCCAAGAACCAAACAGCCGCGGCGCCTCCTTGCGGCGACGCAAAATCCGCCACATTGCGGGAGTATCGATAATCGGGTGCGACCGATCGGAGCGGTGAGCGGGCGGGTGTTTGCTGTTCTTTTGCTGCAAAACTAGCGGGCCAACGCCGCGAAACCCGCGCGGCGCAACGGGTTTCGCGCGCGTTTGCTGCTGATTCCCTGCAGAAGCAGCAAACAATTGCCGGAACAGGGAAAAACTGGCCCGTTGCCGCCACGAATTCAAACCGATGCAGCAGCCGCCGTGGCAATTCAACAGCGGAACTCGATCCGGGGTGCGCCGTCGCCGATGCTGGTCGCGCTGGCGGCGATGTTCGGGCAGCAGACCTTTGCCTCGGTCGGCAAGACGCTGCCGGCGATCGTGGCGCCGCTGGTCCTCGCCGGGCCGTGCTCGACGCCTGCACAGATCATTACGAGCTGCGAACGCCCTGATGCTAGCTTGCGAGACGCGAGCGGGAGGGGCATTGGATGTGGCGCGTTCTGGTCTTGCTGTGTGTCGTTCTCCTTCCGGGGCCCGCGCCGGCGCAGGGATACCAGTCGAAAGAACTTGCCGAGGCGGCCGCCGCCTACCGCCAGGAGCTGCTCGACAGCGTCCCGGCCGATCAGCGGCAGCCGGGGCTGATCTCGCGGCTGCGTCGCGACGCCGACGAGGAATACCGGGCCAAGCGCTATGCCCGAGCGATCGACGATCTGACCCGCGCCATCGCATACGGCGCCGATGACGGTTTGATCTGGCTGCGTCTGGCGCAGAACCTGGCCGCTTCCGGCGGTGAGCACGTCACGGCCAGCGCCTACAACGCCTACCTCAAATCAACCGATCCGGTCGAACGCGGCAATGCGCTGTTTCTGGTCGGCCGCGATCTCGATCGCCACGACAAGCAGAAAGACGCGCTCGCCGCCTTCGAGGCGGGTCTAGCCCTGACGCAGTCGACAGCGGTGGCCGAGAGGGTCGCGCAGCTGAAGCGGCTGGTCGCGTTCCGCGTCACCAAGGTGCAGGTCGAAGCAGAATCCGAGGCGCCGCAGGCCTGCCTGCGTTTCAATGAAAAAATCGCGGACAAGGGCGGCGTCTCGCACGACGCCTTCATACGCAGCGAGCCCGGTTTCGACGGTATCGTGACGGTTCGCGGCGACACGCTGTGCGTCAACGGCCTGCGGCACGGCGAGACCTACGAACTGCGGCTGCTCGCCGGCTTTCCTGCCGAGACCGGCGAGCAAACCGCCGAGACCTTCACGGCGCGAGTCGTTGTCCCCGACCGCAAGAAGTCGATCAGCTTCGCCGGAACCGGCTACGTGCTGCCGCAACGGGACACCGCCGGTCTGCCGGTCACCACCGTCAACCTGGACCGGGTCAAGGTGCGGTTGCTGCGGGTCAACGAACGCAATCTGGTGCCGAGCATCGACGCCGAAAAACTCGCGATGAAATTCGACTCGTATGATGTCGATCAGGTCATCGAGCGGACCGGCACGCTCGTCTGGCAGGGCGAGATGGCGATCTCCGGCAAGCGCAACAGCCCGGTTACGACCGCGATCCCGCTGAAGGACATGCTCCGCGACAACGGCCCCGGCGTTTACCTCGCGGTTGTCGAGCGGGCCGATTTGCGGCCGAACGAGTTCGAGCGCCCGGCGACCAATTGGGTGCTGGTGTCGGATCTTGGCCTGACCGTCTACAGCGCGGCCGACGCAATGCTGGTCGCGATCCGCTCGCTTGCCGACGCAAGGCCGGTTCCGGGCGTCGCGGTGCGGCTCTTTGCCCGCAACAATGGCGAACTGGCGAATGTAACAAGCGATGCCGACGGGCTGGCCCGCATTCCGGGCGGGCTTGCGCAGGGCACCGGCGGCGACGAGCCGTTCGCGGTGATGGCCTACGGCAAGAATGGTGATTTCAACTTTCTCGAAGTCGGCCGCGCCGCCTTCGATCTGAGCGACCGCGGCGTTACCGGCCGCCCGCCGCCGGGACCTGTCGATGCCTATCTGTACACCGATCGCGGCATCTATCGCCCCGGCGAGACAGTATATCTCGTCGGCCTCGTGCGCGATGAGGGCGCCGAGGCGATCGCCTCTCTACCGGTGACGGCGCGTTTGCTTCGGCCGGACGGGGTCGAAATCGACCGTCGCCAGATCACCGGCGACCGGCTCGGCGCCTACCAGCTGGCCTATAAGCTGGCGCGCGATGCGCGCATCGGCACTTGGCGCGTCGAATTCCGCCTCGACCCGAAGGCGCCGCCGGTCGGCACAATCGAATTCCGCGTCGAAGATTTTGTGCCGCCGCAGCTTAAGCTGGCGCTGTCCGCCGGCGACGGGCCGGTCGTCCCGGGCGAGGCTTTCCCGGTCGGTGTCGAGGCGCGCTATTACTACGGCGCGCCCGGGGCGGATCTGGCGGTCGAAGCCGAGGCGACGATCGCCTTTGACGAAGCACCGTTCCCGAGCGAGCCGGGTTTCCGGTTCGGCCTGGAGTCGGAGGAATTCGCCGGCACCAGACAGGATGTCGTGGCGCCGGCGACCGACAGCGACGGCAAATCGACCACCTCGCTCACCCTGACCGATCTGCCCGACCTGACAAAACCGCTCGCCGCGACGGTGCGGGTCAGTGTCGCCGAACCGAGCGGACGCACCGTGACCGAGACCGTGACGCGGCCGATCCGGCAGCGTCCGCTGGCGATCGGGCTGCGCTCCCCGACCGGCGAGGAAGCGGTGCCGGAAGGCCAGTCGGCCTCCGTCGAGATCATTGCGGTCGGTCCCGATGGCGGCCGGGTTGCCGCGAGGGGGCTGCGCTGGGAATTGCTGCGGGAGACCTGGGCATACGACTGGTACTCGGTCAACGGCGTCTGGCGGCACCGGACGCAGGTGCGCGACGTGCCGCTCGAAGCCGGGACACTCGACATCGCGGCGGCCGCGGCGGGGTCGCTGTCCCGCACCCTGCCTGCCGGCCGGTATCGCTGGGAGGTGATCGACGGCAACAGCGGCGCGCAGTCAAGCTTGCGGTTCCATGTCGGGTGGTGGGTCGAGGCCGATATGCCGGATGTGCCGGACAAACTCGAAGCGGCGGGCGACAAGACCAGCTACCAGCCGGGCGATGTCGCAAGACTGTTCGTCAAGGCGCCGTTCGCCGGCGAGGCCGAGATCGCGATCGCCTCCGACCGCATCCTTGCGATGCGCTCGATAGCGCTGCCCGCCGAGGGTGCAACCGTCGAGATTCCAGTTGAGTCCGCGTGGGGCAGCGGCGTTTATGCGCTGGTCAGCGCCTACCGGCCGTCCGCCCTCACAACACCGCTGCCGCGCGGTCCCGGGCGCGCGGTCGGCGTCGCCTGGCTCGGCATTGATCCGGGGTCGCGAACCCTGGGTGTCGCGCTGACCGTGCCTGCGGTCGCCCGGCCGCGCGGACCGGTGGACATCGCGGTGAAGGTGGACGGCGCCGCAGCCGGGGAGGAGAGTTTCGTCACGGTCGCCGCCGTTGACGAGGCGGTGCTGAAACTGACCGAGTTCGACAGCCCGACGCCGGAGATGTACTTCTACGGCAAGCGCCGGCTCGGCGTCGAACTGCGTGACATCTACGGAAAGCTGATCGACCCGCGCGCCGATGGCGTCGGCGTTTTGCGCAGCGGCGGCGACCAGTTCGCCAAGCGTTCGGTCGCCGGCCTGCCCGACAGGAGCAGCCGGGTCGTCGCGCTGTTCTCCGGGCCGGTTCGGGTCGACGACAACGGCACCGCGAATGTGCGTTTCGATGTCCCGGATTTTCAGGGCGAGCTGCGGGTCATGGCGGTCGCGTACGGCGCCCACAAGCTTGGCTCGGGCACCGGCGCGATCGTCATCCGCGACCCGGTCGTGACCTTGGTGTCGCTGCCGCGCTTCATTGCGCCGGGCGACGCCGCGCGGCTCAGGGTCGTCGTCAACAACATCGAGGGTGAGCCGGGGGATTACCGGTTGACGATGTCGGCGACCGGCGCTGGCGGTTTTACGATGCCGATCGACCGCTCCATCACGCTCGGAAGCGGCCAGAGCTTTTCCGACGCCTTTACCCTGTCGGCGAACACGACCGGCAATATCGGGCTGAACCTTGAACTGACCGGCCCCGGCGGGCTGCGCATCGCGCGCGACTTCACGGTCGGGGTGCGGCCGGCGCAATCCTACCAGCTGCGGCGCTTTGTCGGACGGCTGGAGCCGGGCCAATCGGTCACGCTCGACGATAATGCGGCCGATGCGTTCCTGCCCGGCACCGCCGAGGCCTTTCTGACCGTCAGCCCGCGACCCGATTGGGATGTCCCCGGGCTGTTGCGGGCGCTCGACCGCTATGCCTATGGCTGCCTCGAACAGACGACGAGCCGCGCCCTGCCGCTGCTCTATTTCGATGCGGTCGCCGGGGCGTGGCGGACCGATCCCGGTTTCTCGCCGGCCGAAACCGTCGATCGCGCGATAGGGCACGTCGTCGAGCTGCAGCGCACGGACGGCAGTTTCGGCGTGTGGAACGACACCGACAACACGGTACCTTGGCTCGACGCCTACGCCACCGATTTCCTGATCCGGGCCAAGGAGCACGGCCGCAACGTGCCGGATTTCGCGATCAAGGCCGCGCTCGGCTGGCTGCGCGACTATGTCCGGCAGGACCATACCAGGGCCGAGGAGCTGCCCGCCGTCGCCTATGCGCATTACGTTTTGGCGCGCGGCCGGGCGGGCGATGTTCCGACATTGCGCTATTTCAACGATACGCAGCTGGCGAAGCTGCCGACCCAGCTCGCCATGGCGCAGCTCGGCGCCGCGCTGACGCAGGCCGGCGACATCACCCGGGCGAACGCGGCTTACGCGGCCGCGCTGGCCGCGCCGCCACGCCGCCCGGCTGGGCTTCGCTTTGTCGATTACGGCAGCGAATTGCGCGACAGCGCGGCCGTGCTCGCCTTCACCGCCGGTAATCCGGGCAAAACGCCTCGTCTGACGGAGGTGATGGACCGGGTGGCGGAATTGTTCGCGCGCGCCAGTCGGACCAGTACGCAGGAGCAGGCCTGGCTGTTGATGGCGGCCGAGGCGGCGGCGCGCGAGAGCGGCGGCTACGATGACGACCGCGACAGGCGATGCGGCGCCGCAAACCGGCGACAAGCCGGTTTATCTGCGCCGCGAGCTCGGCAGCGGCGCGCGCGCCGGTCACGATCACCAATCGCGGGACACATCCGGCATGGCGGACCGTATCGATCAGCGGCGTGCCGAAGGCCGATCTGCCGGAGGAGAGCAGTGGCTACACCGTGTTCCGCGGCGATCTACTCGCCGCGACGGCACGCCGGCCGATCTGTCGAAGGTGCGGCAAAGCGAGAGGTTCGTCGTGGTGATCAAGCGGCAGCCGCGCCGACCCGTCGCGGGCCGCGCGCACGCTGGTAGTCGATCTGCTGCCGGCCGGGTTCGAGATCGAGAGCGCGATCCCGGCGGGCGTCAGGTCGCAGCCGGGTTACGAGTGGCTCAAAAGTACGACCGAGCCGGCCTATACCGAGGCGCGCGACGACCGCTTCGTCAGCGCGCTCGACCTGCGCGCGGGCGTCAAACGGAATTCACGCTCGCCTATGTGGTGCGCGCCGTCACTCCGGGCGAATTTACCTATCCGGCGCTTGTGGTCGAGGACATGTATGATCCGGAGACGACTGGGCGCACTGCGATCGGCAGGCTCGCGGTCTCGCCGAAGTGAGCTTCGCGCCGCAATCTCTTGACCGGCGTTGCCGTGGCGATCGCGGCGGCGGCGACTCTGGGCGTGGCGTCTTTATGCTGCCGCTGCCGGCGCTCGACCGCAGCCGCGACCTGACGGCGCTGGTCCTGGCGCGCGACGGCTCGATCCTGCGGGGGTTCCTGAGCAGGGATGACAAATGGCGCCTGCCGGTCGCCGTCGATCGCGTCGATCCGCTTTACCGGCGGATGCTGGTCGCGGCCGAGGATAGCCGGTTCGATACCCATCCCGGCGTCGATCCGGCGGCGATACTGCGCGCCATCGGGCAGTTGGTGGCACACGGCCGCGTCGTTTCCGGCGCCTCGACCTTGACGATGCAGACGGTGCGGCTGCTCGAACGGCGGCCGCGAACGCTGTCGGCAAAACTCGTCGAGATTGCCGAGGCGCTTGGCCTGGAGCGCCGCCTGGGCAAGGACGATGTCCTCGCGATCTACATGTCGCTGGCTCCGTTCGGCGGCAATCTCGAAGGCGTGCGCGCCGCCAGCCTGGCGTATTTTGGCAAGGAGCCGACGCGTCTGTCGGCGGCCGAGGCGGCACTTCTTGTCGCCCTGCCGCGCTCGCCGGAGCGGCTGCGTCCGGACCGTCATCCCGACGCCGCGCTAGCGGCCCGCGACCGCGTCCTCGTCCGAATGGCCGAGAAGGGCATCATTTCCCCGGATAGATTTGCCGAGGCACAAAGCGAGCCGGTCCCGACGCGCCGGCTGGCTCTGCCGTTTCATGCGCCGCATCTGGCGCGCGCGTTGCGCGACGCCGCGCCGGGGATAGCGCAGCAGCGCACGACGATCGATCCGCTGCTGCAGCGCCGGCTCGAAGCCCTGCTGCGCCGCGAGGCTCTGGCGCTCGACGGCAGTGCGACACTCGCTGCAATCGTTGTCGATAATCGCGAGCGCCGCGTCGTCGCGCATGTCGGCAACGCCGTGTTCGGCTCGGCGGCGCGCCGCGGTACGCTCGACATGACACGCGCCGTGCGCTCGCCCGGCTCGGCGCTGAAGCCGTTCATCTACGGCATGGCGTTCGACCGGCTGATCCTGCATCCCGAGACGATGATCGAGGATCGCCGGCGCTATTTCGGCGACTATGCACCGAGCGATTTCGACGGAAATTTCCACGGCGAGGTCAGCGCCCGCGAGGCGCTGCGGTATTCGCTGAACGTCCCGGCCGTCGCCGTGCTCGAGCGTCTCGGCGCGGCACGGTTCATCGCCGGCCTCGCCGCCGCCGGCGTCCGGTTGAAGCTGCCGCCGCGCGCCGAGGAACCGGGGCTGGCGTTGGCGCTGGGCGGCGCCGGGATCACACTGACCGATCTGGCAACGCTCTATGTCTCGCTGGCCAATAACGGCCGGGTCGTGCCGCTGCGGTATCTCGAAACCGATCCGCCGGCCGCCGGGGTCGAACTGTTTGGCGCGGTGGCGGCCTGGTATGTCACCGATATCCTGGCCGGCGCGCCGCCGCCGCCCGGCATGGCTCCGGCCGAGGCGCGGCGCGGACACCCCCTGTCGTTCAAAACCGGGACGTCCTACGGCTACCGCGACGCCTGGGCGGTGGGCTACGACCGCGACGTGACGATCGCGGTATGGGTCGGGCGCCCCGACGGCACACCGCTTCCGGGCCGCAGCGGCCGGCTCGCCGCCGCGCCGGTCATGTTCAAGATAGCGGATCTGCTGCCGGCGACGGCATTGTCGAAAATCCCGGCGCCGCCGCCCGAAGACGCGCTGATCGCCACCCGGCGCGATCTGCCAACCGGCTTGCAGCGTCTCGCCGCCGAACCGCGCTACGGTGGCCGCAAGGGCGATGAGGGAGGGCCACGAATTCTCTATCCGCCGGACGGGTCGGTCGTTGCCTGGGCCGGGCAAGACCTGCCGCTCGAAGCCACCGGCGGCAGCGGACAGTTGCGCTGGCTGGTGGACGGCCGACCGCTCCCGACCGCCAAGCCGCGCCGCACCCTCTATTGGCGCCCCGGCGGTTTGGGGTTTATCCGCCTGACGGTCATCGACGGCGCCGGCCGCAGCGCCAGAGCAGCGGTGCGGCTGGTGCCCTGAGCGCCCGCCGCCCACCCCGCAAGCGCGCCTTCCTTCTTCGCTATTCCGCCGCCATGGTCCGCAGCTCCTCGGCAGCGGATAGGATCGGGAATCCCTCGATTGACCGGGACGGTTTGCCGTCGACACCGACAAGCGGCTGACCCACGAGGGTGATGCGATAGAGCTGACGGTCGAAATCGGACTCGAAGATGTCCCGCGGCGCCAGATGCACGGTTGAGCGGTTGTCCCAGAACGCGATGTCGCCTTCGTTCCACTTGAAGCGGACCGTATATTCCGGGCGGGTGACGTGTTCCCAAAGGATTTCGAGAATCTTTTGGCTCTCGCGCGGCGTGAGGCCAACGATCGATTTCAGGAACGACGGGCTGACAAACAGCACGCGTTCCCCGGTTTCGGCATGCACGGTGACGAGCGGGTGTTCGCTTTCCAGCACGCGGCGCTTGACCTGCTCGTTGTACACGCTGCCCGGTTTGGTTGTTTCGCGTGGCACGAATTTGTGAATACCGCGCAGCGTATCGACAAATCCCCGCATGGTCGGCGACAGCCCGGTATAAGCGGCGGCAAGGTTGGTCCAGAACGTGTCGCCGCCATAGGGCGGTATCGTCACGCCGCGCAGGATGGACGCCATCGGCGGGTTCACCGCCGCCGTGATGTCGGCGTGCCAGCCCGACCACGGCGTCACCATCATCGCTTCACGATTTTCGTTCGCGGTGCGGTTCTTGGCGACCGAGTAGATTTCGGGATGGCCTTCGACATGGCCGAACACCGCGTGCCCGATCGTCGGCTCGCCGAACTGGCGCGCCAGCGCGACATGCTGGGCGTGATCGAGATGCTGGCCGCGGAAGAAGACAACCTTCCATTTCAGGAAAGCCGTGCGAACCTCTTGCAGCTGCTCGGGCGGCAACGGCCTCTTAAAATCGACACCGCGGATTTCCGCGCCAATATGAAGCGTCAGCGGCACGATTTCGATCGAACCGTTTGTCGCGGCGCCCACGTTATGCTCGGGTGACGACTGCATTTGCCCGGTTCCTTGCTGCTATGCGGTGGCAGTGACCGTGAACTCCGGTGGCGATGCTGTCAATCGCACCGAACCCTCGACCGGGCGCACCATCGGGTTGGCGCGGAAGGCACTGCAAACGCGCGCCGCCGGTGCTGCTTCGGTTTGCATTCCCGGGAGCGACTGGCAACTTTTTCCCTGTTCCAACGGCAATTTGCTGTTTCTGCAGCGAATCAGCAGCAAACGCGCGCAAAAGTCCTTGTTCCGCGCGGGTTTCGCGGCGACGGAACGCAAATTCTGCTGCAAAAGAACAGCAGACGCCCTGCCCGCCATTACTCCGACCCACCGCACCCAGCCACTTGATACGCCCGCAATGTGGCGGATTTCGCGTCGTTGCCGAGCATCGCTGGTCATCGTCTTCTCTCGTCGCTTTAATGCTGCAATATTGCCCGGCCGGGATACGAGCCGATGGACGCGGAGTTATCCGGCGCCAGCCAGGCGCCGCTCCTCGGCATCGCCCGAGGCGGGTTCGGCGTCGATCGAAAGGGCAAAGGCAATGTTCAGGCTTTATTATGCGACCGGCACCTGTGCGCTCGCGACGCATATCGCGCTCGAGGAGGCCGGCGCGCCTTACGAGGCGGTGGCGGTCGATTTCGCGTCGCAGGCCCAGAGAAGCCCGGAATACCTCGCGGTCAACCCGAAGGGCCGGGTGCCCGCGCTGGTCACCGAAAGCGGCACGCTGACCGAGACGCCCGCGCTTTTGCTCTATGTGGCGCAGCGTTTCCCGGGCGCTGAGCTGGCGCCGCTCGCGGACCCGTTTACCCTGGCGCAGATGCAGGAGTTCAACAGTTATCTCTGCGCAACCGTGCATGTCGCGCACGCGCACGGCCGGCGTGGCGCCCGCTGGGCGGACGACGCGGCGGCGATCGCGGCGATGCAGCGCAAGGTAACGGCCAACATGACCGAGTGCTTCGAGCTGATCGAGAACAAGTACCTGAAGGGGCCGTGGGTCATCGGCGACCGCTATACGATCTGCGATCCGTACCTCTTCACGATCGCTTCCTGGCTCGAAGGCGACGGAGTAGATCCCGCGAGACTGCCGCGCACGATGGAGCATAGGAGACGCATGCTCGCGCGCCCCGCCGTGCAAAAGGCCGTTGCCGCCGAAGGCACGCAGATCGGCTGACGCGGGTGTCGGCGTCGATGCCCCGCAAGGATCCGACCCATTTCGTGGTGGTTGGCGCCGGCGCCGCCGGGCTGATGGCGGCGCGCGAGCTGGCGCGCGCCGGCCATCTCGTGACGATCCTCGAAGCGCGGCAGCGACTTGGCGGCCGCATCTTTCCGCTGCCGGAGGCGGAGTTCGGGTACAAGGCGGAGGGCGGCGCCGAATTCGTCCACGGCGCGGCCGCGGTGACGCGCGCCCTGATGCGCGAGGCCGGATTGTCGCTGGCGCCGCGTCACGGCACGCGATGGAGCAGCCGCACCGGTGCGCTGGCTCCCGCCGACCCGGTGATGCCGCATGCCGACCGGTTCTATCAGGCCCTGCTCGATGTGGCCGAAGACCTGCCGGTCGCCGAATTTCTCGAGACGCATTTCGCGGCGCGGGAATACGACGAGTTGCGGCGCTGGGTCACCCGGACCGTCGAGGGCTACGATGCCGCCGATCCGGGCCGGTTCAGCACCCTGGCGCTGCGTGAGGAATGGCTGGCGCGCGACGACGGCGAGCACGGCCGCATCCGCGAAGGCTACGGCGCGCTGATCGCGCATCTCGCCGCGGAATGTCGCCGGCACGGCGCCGCGATCCGTCTCGGCGCCGTCGTTGCCGCGATCGAACAGGCCGGAGGCGGGATCGCCGCGCGTTGCGCCGAAGGCATCAGCGTCGCGGCCGATGCCGCGCTCGTTGCCGTGCCGCTGCCGCTGCTGTCGGAAATCGCGCTTCCGCCAACGGCGCGCGAGCGTATCGGGGCCGCCGCCGACATCGGGTTCGGCAACGTGGTGAAAATCCTGCTACGCTTCGCGACGCCGTGGTGGGTCGATTGCGGCGGGAGGAACTTTGTAGACCTGTCGTTCCTGCTGTCGAACGCAACGGTCCCGACCTGGTGGACGCAATATCCCGACCCGCACCCGGTGCTGACGGGATGGTTCGCGGGACCGAAGGCCGACACGGTGTCGGCACTCGGCGCGAGCGAACTCGTGGAGATGGGGCTCGCCTCGCTCGCCGAGATTTTCGAATTGCCGGCGGACCGACTCCGGGCCGCGCTGGTCGCCGCACGGGCGATCAACTGGGGCAACGACCCGTTCGCGCGCGGCGCCTACTCCTACGCCACGCCGAGAACCCGCGCCGCGCTGTCGATATTGAGCCGGCCGCGATCGCGACGGGATCTTCTTTTCCGGCGAGGCGCTCTATGCCGGTCCGGACATGGGCACCGTCGAGGCGGCGTTGGCCAGCGGCCAGGAAACGGCGCGGACGATTTTGAACGGGTCTCGGGCCTGAACGCATGTCGCGGCTAACGGCATTCCAGCCGCGGCCATCGCCATCTCGAAAGCGCGCCGTCAACGTTTCAGTTGCACAACGCTAGCGTCAGCGGGGAGTAGGATCATGGAGCGGAAGAAGGCATCGGATTTCCCGCAGGAACTGCTGGATCTGTTCGACTCGTATGTGCATGGCGGGATCAGCCGCCGCGGCTTTCTCGACCGGGCAAAGAAGTTCGCGGTCGGCGGGATCACCGCCACGGCGCTGTTCGGGATGCTCAAGCCGAACTATGCATGGGCGATCCAAGTCCAGCCGGACGACAAGCGGATCAAAGCCACCTCGGCGACCGTGCCGTCACCGCAGGGGAACGGCAGCATCAAGGGCTACCTGGTCCGGCCGGCGAACGACGCCAAGCTCCCCGTGGTCCTCGTCATCCACGAGAATCGTGGCCTCAACCCATACATCGAGGACGTCGCGAGGCGGCTGGCCGTCGCCGATTTCATCGCCTTCGCGCCCGACGCCTTGACCTCGCTCGGCGGGTATCCCGGCGATGACGAGAAGGGGCTAGAAATGTTCGGCAAGCTCGATCGCGCCAAGATGGCCGAAGACTTCTTCGCCGCGGCAAATTGGCTGAAGGCCAGCCCGGACAGTACCGGCAGGCTCGGCGCCGTCGGTTTTTGCTTTGGCGGCGGCGTCGTCAATCAATTGGCGGTCCGGATGGGCCCCGATCTGGCAGCCGGCGTGCCGTACTACGGAGCCCAGCCCAGTCCCGCCGACGCCGTGAAGATCAAGACGCCGATCAATGCGCAATACGGCGAACTCGACAAGCGGATCACCGACGGATGGCCGGCATTCGACGCCGCGCTGACCGAAGCCGGCGTGCCGCACGAGGGCCATATCTACAAAGGCGCCAATCACGGTTTCCACAACGATACGACCCCGCGCTACGACGAAGCCGCCGCGAAGGAGGCCTGGCAGCACACGCTCGACTGGTTCAACAAGTACTTGCGGTCAGCGTGATGCTGCATCGGCCGGTTAAATCAAGATCTGAAACGGCTCTCCGGCGCACGGCCGTTATCCCGAACCGCGCTTCAAGCGCAACATGTGCCGCAAGCGGCCGGTGACGCGACGATCTCCGATCGACTGGCCGATTTTTAGCGGTTCGCCAGCACCCTGCGGGATCCGGTTCGTCCGCCGATCAGCATAACCGGCGGCTCCGTCACGGTCGCCAATATGAGCCTGATTCAAATCTACCTCATAATCAACGGCCTGGCCGGCGATGATGTTATCCAAGGCTCCGGGCTCGGAGCGGGCATCCCGTTCACGGCGGATGGCGGCGACGGCGACGACGTGCTGATCGGCGGCCCCGGTCTTGATATTCTGGACGGCGGCACCGGCGGCAACATTTTGATCCAGAGCTGAGGCCGCGGCGGGCGTCGTTCGGGTTGGGTCGGGCCGGGTTCGGGTTGCCAGCCGTCGCGGCCTCGCCCATCATGCGGCCATAACAAGGCCCCGCAAAGCACGCCACTAGGGATGCCGCCGATGACGAGCCTGTCGCCGACCAACCTGCCGCCCGAGCGGCAGCGTGAAATCCTGCGCCGGATGCTGACGATCCGCCGGTTCGAGGAACGCGCCTCGGACGACTACACCGCGGGCAAAATCTACGGCGTCGTGCATTGCTATATCGGCGAGGAGGCGGTCGCGGTCGGGGTCTGCGACGCGCTCGACGAGCGGGACCGGATCATCTCGACGCATCGTGGCCACGGCCATTGCATCGCCAAGGGGGCCGACCTCAACCGGATGATGGCCGAGCTGTACGGCCGCCAGACCGGCTACTGCAAGGGCAAGGGCGGCTCGATGCACATCGCCGATTTCGGCATCGGCATGCTCGGGGCGAACGGCATCGTCGCGGGCGGCATCTCGATCATAACCGGCGCGGGCCTTGCGGCGCAGATGGAGGGAAAGGGTGGCGTCGCGGTCTCGTTCTTCGGTGATGGCGCATCGAACGCGGGGCCGTTCCACGAGTGCCTCAACATCGCGGCGACGTGGAAACTGCCGATGATCTATGTCTGCGAAAACAACATGTACGCGGCGCAGACCGCGGCTGCCGCGACGCACGCCTTGAGCGATGTCGCGGCGCGCGCCGCCGGCTACGGCATTCCGGGTGTCGTGGTCGACGGCAACGATGTCTTCGCGGTGCATCGGGCGGCGAGCGCCGCGGCGGATCGGGCGCGCTCGGGCGCCGGGCCGAGCCTGATCGAGTGCAAGACATATCGCTGGCGCGCCCACACCGAGCGCCGGGGACAGCCCGATTCGCGCGACCCGGCCGAAGTCGAAAGCCTGGAAACGGAAGGACCCGATCGCGCTGCTGGTCGGCTCGCTGCGGGAACAGGGCGAACTCGACGATGCCGGGCTGCGCGCGATCGAAAGCGATATCACGGCCGCGCTGGAAGCGGCGGTGGCCTTCGCCGAAGCCAGTCCGTTCCCGCTGCCCGAGCACGCGACCGACGACGTGTTCGCGGCCTGACAGGTAAGTTTTTACCGCGAAGGACGCGATGGCTATTGTTGGCGCGAAGCGCCAGTAAACCACAGACACAGAGAGCACGGAGGTTATGCGAGTCGGTGTCCTCTGTGTCTCTGTGGTGCATTATTATTGCGCGCTGCGCGCGCGACCTTCGCGCGGCCTTTGCGGTAAAGCGTTCTCTTGAGGCGAGGAGCCGACGATGCGCGAATTGACATACGGCGAGGCCGCCCTCGAAGCGATCGCCGAGGAGATGCGGCGCGATCCGAAGATCTTTTACATGTCGACCGACGCGATCGGGCCGCTGTTGAAGGAATTCGGCGAAACAGCGGATCAGGACGACGCCGATCACCGAGGCCGCCTTTACCGGCATCGGCATCGGCGCGGCCGGCTGCGGTTTCCGCCCGATCGTCGATTGGCGGCAGGTCACGTTCTGCTTTGTCGCGATGGACCAGATCGTCAATCAGGCGGCGAAAATCCATTACATGTTCGGCGGTCAGGTGGCGTTTCCGATGCTGTTTCGCGCCTCGGTCGGCGGCGGCGGAAAGGTCGCGGCGCAGCATTCGCAATCGCCCTATTCGATGTTCATGAATGTCGCCGGGCTGAAGATGTTTCTGCCATCGACCCCCTATGACATGAAGGGATTGCTGAAAACCGCGATCCGCGACAACAACCCGGTGATCTCGTTCGAATCGAGCCGGCTGATGGCGACCAAGGGGCCGGTGCCGGACGAGGAGTACACGATCCCGCTCGGGGTTGCCGACGTGAAGCGCGAGGGCAGCGACGTGACCGTCGTCGCGCTCGCCTGGCTGGTGCACGAGGCGCTCGCCGCGGCCGAGGAACTCGCGAAAGAGGGGATTTCGGTCGAGATCGTCGATCCGCGCAGCCTCGTGCCATTGGACGCCGAAACGATCCGCAACTCGGTGCGCAAGACCGGTCGGCTCGTGATCGCCGATGAGGCCGGGCCGACCGCCGGCTTCTCGGCCGAGATCGCCGCGCTCGCGACCGAGGACGCCGCTGACGTTTGCCCGGCTCAAGGGGCCGGTGAAGCGGGTCTGCGCCTTGCAGGTGCCGATCCCGTACAGCCCTGTCCTCGAAGACCACGTCTTCCCGAACCGCAACCGCATCATCGCCGGCATCCGCGAGGTGCTCGAAGCGCGCCGCCCGGAAGCGGCGGCATAAGGCGGACGCCGGCCATGCCCGCTCCGATTGTCGTTGCCGACAGCATTACCCGGATCGGACCCGAGGCCCGCGGCGCGGTTGTCGTCAACGCCTCGCATGGCGGGGTCTATGCCGCCTATCTCGCGGCCAAGCTCGGCGCCGTCGCGGCAATCTTCAACGACGCCGGGATCGGCTGCGACCGCGCCGGGATCGGCGGCCTCGACTACCTTCAGGAATTCGGTATGCCGGCCGCGACGGTCGGCCACGAGACCGCGCGGATCGGTGACGGCGCCGACATGATGGCAAGCGGCGTCATCACTTATGCGAACGCGCTCGCCGCCTCGCTCGGGGTCGCTCCCGGCCAGCCCTGCCGGGATGCCGCCGCCCTGCTGCAAAAGGCGCAGCCCGCCGACCGTGCGCCGCCCGAGGCGATCGAGGGGGCATTCCTGCTGATCCCGGACGCGCCGCCGGTCTGGGCGCTCGAACTCGGCGTCGCTCGTCGTGCCGGAACACAAGGAGGGAATCGTCGTTACCGGCTCGCATGGCGGGCTGCTCGGCGGCAGACCCGAGACCGCGCTCAAATACGACGTGCGTGGCGCGCTCTACAACGACGCCGGGATCGGCAAGGACGACGCCGGCATCTCACGCCTGCCGGCGCTCGATGGGCGCGGCATCCCGGCCGCGACGGTGTCGGCGGCGAGCGCCCGCATCGGCGACGCGCGCTCGACCTACGAGGACGGCATTATCAGCCGGGTCAACGCCACCGCCGCCGCGCTCGGCCTGCGCGAGGGCATCAGCGCGCGCGATTTTGTTTCCGGGCTGCGCCGCGATCATTGCAAAGCCATAGGCTGAGCCGCCGATTACCCCCTCCCTGATCCTCCCGCGCAAGCGGGGGAGGGGATTAGAATGGGGCGTCGGCTCGATTGACTCCCTCTTCCGCTTGCGGGGGAGGGCCGGGGTGGGGGCAAGCCTCACCCGAAAGGAGATGAGATGAACACGACGCTGCAGAACCGCCCGTCGGGAACGATGACCGGCGGACGGGCGCTTGCCGAGATGCTGCGCCTCGCGGGCGCCGGGCCGATGTTCGGCATGGGCGGGTTTCAGCTGCTGCCGTTCTATGACGCGGTCGGCATCGTCGGCCTCAACCATCATCTGATCAACGACGAGCGTTGTGGCGCCTTCGCCGCCGACGCCTATGCGCGCGTCACGAATCGGCCCGGTATTTGCGACGGCACACTCGGCCCCGGCGCGACCAATCTTGTCACCGGGCTGATCGAGTCGCTGAACGGCGGCATCCCGATCGTCGCGATCGCCGGCAACACCAACCGCACGCATTCCTGGAAGAACATGACGCAGGAATGCCGCCAGGCCGAAATCCTCAAGCCTGCGGTCAAGGAGCTGATCCGGGTCGAGACGACCGGCCGCGTGCCCGAGCTGGTGCGGCGCGCCTTCGCGGTGGCGACCTCGGGACGCCCCGGTCCGGTGCTGCTCGACGTGCCGGAGGATGTGGCGCACGGCATGCACGATTTCGCGCCCGAGGACTTCGTGATCGATGAGAGTACCTTGAAGGCGCCGGCCCGCCGCATCCGCCCGGATCGCGCCGATATCGAGCGCGCCGCGCGACTGATCGCGAAGGCCAAGCGGCCGGTATTGCTGACCGGCGGCGGCGTCCACCTGTCGGAAGCCTGGAGCGCGCTGACCGCCTTCGCCGAGGCGCAATCGATCCCGGTCGCACATACGATGAGCGGCAAGGGCGGCATCGCCTGCGCCAGTCCGCTCAATCTCGGCCTGTTCGGACGCTATTCGCGCATCGCCAACGATCTGATCGAGGCGTCGGACTGCCTGATCGTCATCGGCTGCAAGCTCGGCGAGATCGCGACCAAGCGGTTCGCGCTGCCGCCGCGGCACATCCCGGTCATTCATCTCGACATCGTCGCCGAGGAGATCGGCCGCTGCATCCCGGCCGAAATCGCGCTGTGGGGCGACGCGCGCGCCGGGCTCGACGATCTCGGCGAGGCGCTGTCCGACAGCGCCGCCGCGGCCCGCTCGGCGCGCGCCGATCATGTCGCTGAGATCGCGCCGCGCATGCGGAAATGGGAAGAGGATGCCGCGCCACGGCTCAATTCGCGCGACCGCCCCGTGCACATGGCGCGGCTCTGCCGCGAGCTGAACAAGACGCTGCCGGCCGATGCGATCCTGGTCGCGGATGGCGGCTTCGCCGGGCACTGGACCGGGCTGCTTTACGACACGAAGAAAGCGGGGCGGCATTTCATCCCGGATCGCGGCTTTGCCTCGATCGGCTACGGGCTGCCGGGCGGCATGGGGGCGTGGCTCGCGGCGCCCGACCGTCCGGTTGTCGCGATCAGCGGCGATGGCGGTTTCAACATGATGCTGGGCGAATTGGAGACCGCGCGCCGCATCGGTTGCGGCCTGACCGTGATCGTCGTCAACAACGCCGCCTCGGGTTACGTCAAGGCGTTGCAGCACGTCATGATGGGCGGGCGCTACCAGTCCGCCGACCTTGTCGAGATGGATTACGCGGCGATCGCCCGCGCGATGGGCTGCGGCGGCATCCGCGTCGAGGACCCCGAGGCGCTGGCGCCCGCGCTGCGGCACGGGATGGAAGAACGCGACCGCCCGACCGTGATCGATGTCGTCGTGACCCGCGACCCGGCCCAGATGCTCCCCGCGGTCGACAACCGCACCGTCGAGATCAGGCAAGGCGATCGCGTCGCCTGACGGCTGCAACGACCCTGCCGCGCCGCGGCATCCTCCATTGGCTCCCGTGATGCCCGCGCCGTCGCTCGGGTAGCTGGCATGTCGCTTGCATGTGAAAAAGACGAGGGTCCGGACGCCAATCGACGGACCGGAGCGGCAGGGAGCTGATGTTGAAAGCGACGATGAACCCAATCAACACAGACAATCGGGGGCGGTGCGTTGCGCTGCTGTTCGGCACGGCACTGGCCTTCGGTGCGGCGGATGCACAAGCAGCGGGCACTTTGACGGTCGCGATGACCGCAGGCGATCTGCCGGCCACCACCGGCAACCCGGATCAGGGCTTCGAGGGCTACCGGTTCGTCGGGTATAATTTATACGATTCGCTGGTGCTGTGGGACCTGTCGGGCAAGCACGCCGACAAGGCGGCCGACATCAAGCCGGGACTCGCGACCGAATGGCAGGTCGATGAGGCCAACCCGAAGCGCTGGATCTTCAAGCTGCGCAAGGGCGTCAAATGGCACGACGGCTGCGAGTTCACGGCCGATGACGTGATCTGGAACTGGGGCTATTCGGCCGACGAGAAGGCGCCGCAGTTCAACCCGGCGCAGTTCGCCCAGACCCGGCCCTATCTGGTCAACACCGCCGGCGTCACGAAGATCGACGATTATACGGTGGCCTACGAGACCAAGGTTCCGGATGCGCTGTTCCCGTACGAGATCAGCTATGTGCTGTTGGTCAGCCCGTGCCGCGCCAAGGAAGTGAACAACGACTGGCAGGCCTACGCCGAAAAACCGTCGGGCACGGGACCGTACAAGTTCGACAAGGCGGTGCCGCACCAGCGGATGGAACTGGTGCCGAATACGGCGTACTGGGACAAGGACCGGGTGCCGAAACAGGACCGTCTCGTGCTGGTGCCGATGCCGGAAGCCTCGACCCGAACCGCGGCCTTGCTGTCGGGACAGGTGAACTGGGTCGAGGCGCCGTCGCCCGACTTGATCGACCGGCTGAAATCGGCCGGAATGCAGATCGTCACCAAGATCTATCCGCACAACTGGAGCTACCAGCTCAATCATATCAACGGGCCGTTCAAGGACAAGCGCATCCGCCAGGCGGCGAATTACGCGCTGAACCGATCCGACATGAAGGAGATGCTGAACGGGCTGATGCTCGAAGAGTATGCGACGGTGCCGCCATCAACACCATATTACGGCAATCCGAAGCGCTACGAATACGATCCGAAAAAGGCGCAAGCGCTGCTCAAGGAAGCCGGGTGCCTGCCGTGCAAGGTGACGTTTGGCGATCTCGACGTCGGGGTCGGGGCAGATGCAGCCACTGCCGATGAACGAACTGGTCAAGTCGCAGATGGACGAGGCCGGGTTCGATGTGAAGCTGCAATCGATGGATTGGAACGCGCTGTTGCAGGTCGGCCGCGCCGGCGCGGAAAAAAATCCGGAGATCAACGCGATCAACATCAGCCGCCAGACGCAGGACCCATACAACGCGCTGATACGACATGTCTGGAGCGCGCAGAATTCGCCGAAGGGCGCCAATTGGGGACACGCCGGCAATCCCGAAATGGACAAGCTGATCACCGCGATTTTCGCTGAGTTCGACGACGCAAAGCGGTTGGCGCTGCTCAAGCAACTCAACGAGATGATGAACGAGGACGCATCGCTGATCTTTGTCGCGCACGATCTCAATCCGCGCGCCCTGTCGCCTAAGGTTAAAGGGTTCGAGCAGGCGCAGAGCTGGTTCCAGGATTTGACGCCGGTGACGGTCGCGCCGTAGGCGTCAGCAACCCGTCGCGTCATACCGGCGCAAGCCGGTATCCACCCGGCAGCCGCACGAGCGGATGAGAAATGGATCCCGGCCTTCGCCGGGATGACGCGGGAGGGGCGTCACCACACGCCCCGTCTCACTGACGACGACAGTCCGACGAAAGGTTCCGTTCGTGGGCAAATACATCCTTCGGCGCATCCTGTACGCGATCCCGATTGCGTTCGGCGTCAGCGTCGTGTGCTTTTCGCTGGTCTACCTGGCGCCGGGCGACCCGCTGCAAACCGTCGTGCCGCCGGACGCCACTGCCGAAACGATCGAGATCATCAAGCGCGCCTACGGTTTCGACAAGCCGCTGCCGTTGCAGTTCCTGATCTGGCTCGGGCGGGCGCTGACCGGTGATTTCGGCATGTCGATCGCCACCAAGCTGCCGGTTCTCGACGAGATCGTGCTGGCGCTGTCGAACACGGCGATGCTGGCGGCATTCGCGGTGCCGCTGGCGTTCTCGCTCGGCTTTGCGATGGGCACGCTGGCCGGTTCCTTTCCGGGAACCTGGATCGACCGGGTCGTGACCGGCGGCGCGGTGTTCGGGGTGAGTCTGCCGAATTACTGGCTCGGTATCGTGCTGGTCATCGTGTTCGCGGTCGAACTCTCGGTATTGCCGGCTACCGGCATGGGATTACAAGGATCGAGCGATTCAATCCGTTCAACCCGAGCGATGCCCGGTTTTTGATATTGCCGGTGGTGACGTTGTCGATGGTTCCGATCGGCATCCTGTCGCGCACCACGCGCGCCGCCGTCGCCGAGCTGCACAATCAGGAGTTCGTTCAGACATTGCGCGCCAATGGTCTGTCGGAATGGACCGTCACAAGGCATGTCGTAAAAAACGCGCTGCCGCAGGTGCTGGCGGTCATGGGACTGCAATTCGGCTATCTGCTCGGCGGGTCGATCCTGGTCGAGACCGTGTTCACCTGGCCCGGCAGCGGCTTTCTGCTGAGCAAGGCAATCATCAATCGCGACGTGCCGGTGCTGCAGGGCACGATCCTGGTTCTGTCGCTGGTCTTCGTCGCGACCAACCTGATCGTCGATCTGCTGCAATCGCTGATCGACCCGCGCATCCGCCGCTCCTGAACCTCGGAGAGCTCGCATTGTCCGACACCGCGGTAACGAACAACGCGCTCGACGTTTTCGACGAACAGGCAGCGCCGGCAACGCGCGTGCGGGGCTACTGGCAGTCGGTGTTGTACCGGCTGCGTCACGACCCGGTGACACTGGCTTTTGCCGCGGTCGTTCTGCTGATCGTGCTGGCGGCGATCTTCGCGCCGCTGATCGCCCCGTTCGATCCGTACAAGGAAAGCATCGTCGGCCGGCTGAAGCCGCTCGGCTGGCGCGGCCACCTGCTCGGCACCGACGAACTCGGCCGCGACATGCTGAGCCGGCTGATTTATGGCGGCCGCATGTCGCTGCTGATGGGCGTCGTGCCGGTCGCGATCGCGTCGGCGATCGGGGGCAGCCTCGGGATCATCGCCGGTTTTGGCGGCGGGCGGGTCAACACCGTCATCATGCGCACGATGGACGTGTTTTACGCGTTCCCGTCGGTGCTGCTGGCGGTCGCGATCGCCGGCGCGATGGGCGGCGGCATTGTCAATGGCATGCTGGCGCTGACGCTGGTGTTCATCCCGCCGGTCTGCCGCGTCGCCGAGACCGCGACGACGCAGGTCCGGGCGCTCGACTTTATCGAGGCCGCGCGCGCCAGCGGCGCGGGGAGCCTGACGATCATCCGCCATCACGTGCTCGGCAACGTGCTCGGCCCGGTTTTTATCTATGCCTCGTCATTGGTCAGCGTCAGCATCCTCTTGGCCTCGGGTCTGTCGTTTCTCGGCCTCGGCGTGCGGCCGCCGACGCCGGATTGGGGCCTGATGCTGAGCACATTGCGCCAGTCGATCTATGTCGTGCCGGTTGTCTGCGCGTTGCCCGGGCTGGCGATTTTCATCACATCGGTGTGCTTCAACCTGGTCAGCGACGGGTTGCGCGCGGCGATGGACGTCCGGATGTAGCCGGCGCGGATGTGATCAGGCGGATCGAGCGCGCCTAATGGAGCGCAGAGGAGTTTCCGATGCCTGACGGTTTGCTGGACGGCTTGCTGGACCCGCGCGACCGCGGCGGCCCGCTTCAGCCGATGCTGATCGTGCGCGATCTGAAAAAACATTTCCCGGTCAAGGGCGCCCGCGGCAAGGCGGTCAAGGCGGTGGACGGCGTCTCGTTTGACGTGAAGAAGGGCGAGACGCTGGGCGTCGTCGGCGAGTTAGGCTGCGGCAAGTCGACTCTGGCGCGGCTGCTGCTGCATCTGCTCGCGCCGGATAGCGGCGAGCTGGTGTTCGACGGCGAGGCGGTCGGCAAGGCGGACGGCATCCCGGTCGACGCACTGCGCCGCCAGGTGCAGATGGTGTTTCAGGATTCGTATGCCTCGCTCAACCCGCGCATGCCGATCCGCGACTCGGTCGCGTTCGGCCCGTTCGTCCAGGGCACGGCGAAAGCGGCGGCACGCGACATCGCCCGCGACACCTTGCGCAAGGTCGGCATGGACCCGGAACTGTTCGGGCCGCGCTATCCGCACGAGCTCTCCGGCGGGCAAAAGCAGCGCGTCAACATCGCGCGCGCGCTGGCGACCGGGCCGCGCATGGTGATCCTCGACGAGCCGGTATCGGCGCTCGACAAATCGGTCGAGGCGCAGGTCCTCAATCTGCTGCGCGCGCTGAAGCGGCAGTTCAACCTGACCTATGTCTTCATCAGCCATGATCTCGGCGTCGTCCGCTATATCAGCGACCGGGTCCTGGTCATGTATCTCGGACGGGTCGTCGAACTCGGCCCGGTCGATGCGGTGTTCGAAGCGCCGCGCCACCCGTACACGCAGGCGCTGCTCGCCTCGCGGCCGAGTATGGACCCGAGCCGGCGGATCGACGAGCCGCCGATCAGCGGCGACCCGCCGAACCCGATCGACCCGCCCTCGGGCTGCCGTTTTCACACGCGCTGCCCGTTTGCCGAGCAGGTATGCCAAGAGGCCGAGCCGGCGCTTGATGGTGCGCCCGATCGGGCCGAGCACGCAATTGCCGCCTGCCACATGCTCGAACCCGCATTCGGGGCACGGCAGCCTCGGACGCGGACGGAGCTGAATTCATGGATGGAATGAGTACGAGTGTCAGCGGCGTCGAACCGCTTGCCGAGATCCGCGATCTGAGCGTGCGCTTCGTCAGCCGCGAGGCGACCGTGCACGCGGTCAACGGCGTCAGCTTCACGGTCCACCCCGGCGAGGTGCTGTGCATCCTAGGCGAGTCCGGGTCCGGGAAAAGTGTGACGTTGCGGGCGCTGCTGCGGTTGCTGCCGCCCCGCCGGACGCGGATCGAGGGCGGCGTACGGGTCTGCGGCGAGGACGTGCTGGCGATGCCCCGGTGGCAGTTGCGCGACTTTCGCGGCGGCCTTGTCTCGATGATCTTCCAGGAGCCGATGACCGCGCTCGACCCGGTCTACACGATCGGACAGCAGATCGGCGAGATCGTGCGCCGTCACACCGGGGTCAGCCGGATGGCGGCGCGAGCGCGGGCGCTGGAGCTGCTCGACCTGGTGCGCATCCCGTCCGCGGAGCGCCGGCTCGACGCCTACCCGCACGAACTGTCCGGCGGCTTGCGCCAGCGCGCGATGATCGCGATGGCGCTGTCGTGCAAGCCGCGCCTGCTTGCTCGCCGACGAGCCGACAACCGCGCTCGACGCGACCGTGCAGGTCCAGGTGCTGATCCTGCTGCGGCGGCTGCAGCGCGAGTTGGGCATGGGCATGATCTTCGTGACGCACGATCTCGGCGTCGCGGCCGAAATCGCCGACCGCATCGCGGTCATGTATGCCGGCCGCATCGTCGAGAGCGGCCCGGTGGCGGACGTGCTCGGCGCGCCGGCGCACCCGTATACGGCCGGGCTGCTTGCTTCGACCGTGCACGGCCAAGCGCGCGACCGCGATATCGACGCCATTCCGGGCAGCCCACCCGACATGCGGCGTCTGCCGCCGGGCTGCTCCTTCGCGCCGCGCTGCGCCAGGCGGATGCCGGAATGCCGCGAACGGGTGCCGGCGCCGCGCTTTCCGGGGCCGGGCAGGATGGCGGCGTGTGTCGCCGTACCGGAACGCTCTCCGATCGCGACGGAAGCGGGGATCGACGAGCGGTCGCTCGCTATCGCGCCAGCGCCGTCGTTATCGCGGTGACCAGCGGCTTCATAAAATACTGACCCGCCGGCACGATTGTCGGGCTGACGCCGTGGCGTTCGAGCTCCGAGGCCACGACCGGGCCGACCGCGGCTGTCGCGGTTCGCCGCAGCGCGGTTGTCAGTCGATCCGTTACGCCGCGTTCCCGGGCGAGGTCGAACAGGCGCCGGGCCTGCGAGGCGCTGGTAAACGCGACCGCGTCGATCCCGCCGGCCACGACCTCCTCGATCAGCCTGGCGAGGGCGTCGTCGGATGCGGCGGCGGCGTAGGCGTACGGGGTGACCGGATCGGGCAAGGCCCCGGCGGCTTCGAGGAAATCGGCGAGGCGGCTCGGCGCGTCAGGATAAAGCTGCACGCCGACGCGCCGGCCGCGCAATTCGAGATCGGACAGCACGGCGATCAGGCCGTCTGTTGTGGCTTCCTCGGCCCGGAGCTGCGGCGTCAATCCGAGCGCGCGCAACGCCCGTGCCGGCTTCGGGCCGCGGATGATTGTCGTCGTGCTGCCCAGCGCAGCGACGAAATCCGCGCCGATGCCGGTGCGTTGCGCCAGCTCGTGCAGGCGGCTCAGCCCCTCGCCGGTCAGCAGCACCAGATAATCGGCAGGCATGGCGATAAACCGCCCGAGCCAGGCGACGACCGGGGCGGGGTCCGCCACATCGACGATCGCCACCGCCGGGCAGCTCACGATATCAGCGCCCTGCTCACGCAGCATCTGCGCGAGGCGCTCGGCTTCGCGCGTCTCCAACAATGCAATCATGCGGCCGGAAAGCGGGCCCGCCTCGATCCGGTCGTTCATCGCAATGGCCTCCGGGGCATGCTGCCGGGTCATACCGACAGGGTTGCGCCTGGCGAGGCCCGATGCAAGATCGCGTGCAGTTCCGGCAGGCACGAGCCGCAATTCGTCCCGGCTCGCAGCGCGACGCCGATCTCGGCGACGCTGGTCAGTTTCCGCCGTCCAATCGTATCGTGCAGAGTACGCAGCCCGACGCCGAAACACGCGCAGATCGTCGGGCCGGTTTCGGCCGGAGCCGCGCCCGGGAGCGTTCCGGCCAGGATTTTCGTCCGCGCATCCGGGTCGATCTCGCTGCCAAGCAGGGTCGCCACCGCGTCGCGCGAGGGAAGCCCGGCCGTGCTGCGCGACAGGAACAGGCAGGCATCCAGACGCCCCCCGACAAAACTCGCGTAACGGAACGCACCGCGCGCCGGGTCGGCGTAGATCACCAGCTCGGGCGCCGACGACGCCGCATCGAGCAGGTCGAGCACCCAGCTTTCGGTGGCCCGTCCGCTCGGCAGCGGCGCCCAGCCGGCCAGGTCGAACACATGGCCCAGCGGCGATGGCACGCGCGCCCAATAGTATTCGCCGCTCGGGAGATTGTTGCCGCGCCGCAGCGCCAAACCGCGCCACAGTGGCGCGATCGGCTTCACCCGCACCGCGGTGAGCTTCAGTTCGGGCTGACCGGATATCGGATCGGTCGACGCCTGGACCAGCCGGTTAATCGGCCCGGTGGACGAGAACGCATCGGTCCAGTGCATCGCCGCGAAAACTTCGCCCCGGCGCTGCGCCGCGGTGAGCCGCACCGGCAGCACCGTTTCGCCATGCGCGCTCTCAACGCGGGCGAGACCGCCCTCGACCAGATCCAGACCCGCCGCGTCGTCCGGATGCACGTCGAGCAGCGGCTCGCGCTGATGCGCCATTAGGCGGGCGAGGCGGCCGGTTCGTGTCATCGTGTGCCACTGATCGCGAATGCGGCCGGTATTCAGCAGCAGCGGCAGATGCCTGTCGGCGATGGAAGCGGGCGGGCGGTATGGGGTCGGCACGAAGCGGGCGCGGCCGTCTTCGGTCGGAAACGGTTCGCCGCAGCCGAAGAGGCGCTTGGCGACGGAGAGGCCACGTTGCCTTGCTCCCTCTCCCCCACCGGGGGAGAGGGTCGGGGTAAGGGGGTTAACGTCACGACACCCACCGCTACTCACCTCACCCTCCCGTCGCGATGCGATGGGCCCCTCCCTCTCCCCCCTAAAGGGCGGGGAGGGGCTTATCCGGGGCAACGGCCATTGAACCGGCGAGAGGGCGTCGTATTCCTCGTCGGTCATGTCCGCGAGCGCGCCGATATCGAAGACCCGCCGAGCGTTGCCGCTGTTCTCGAACCCCGACAGGGCGGCGTGCTCGCGGAAGATGTCGGCGGGGCCGCGATAAGGGAAGGCGCCTTCCCAGCCCATCCGTCGCGCGAATTCGGTCAGCATCCACCAATCCGGCCGCGCCTCTCCCGGCGGCGCGCGGAAGGCGCGCTGGCGCGATATCAGGCGCTCGGAATTGGTGACCGTACCGTCCTTTTCGCTCCAGCCGGCCGCCGGCAACACGACATCGGCGAAGCGCGTCGTGTCGGTCGGCCAGCAATCGCTGACAACGACGAACGGGCACGCCGCGAGCGCCTCTCGAACGCGTGCGGCGCGCGGCATGCTGGCGGCCGGGTTCGTGCCAAGCACCCACAGCGCCTTGACCCTGCCATCGAGCATCGCATCGAACAGTTCGACGGCCTTGAGACCGGGGCGGCTCGCGATATCGCGGCGCATCCCAGAAGCGGCTGACACGGTCGACGTCGGCCGGGTTAGCGAAACCCATATGCGCGGCGAGCTGGTTCGCGAGACCGCCGACCTCGCGCCCGCCCATCGCGTTCGGCTGCCCGGTCAGCGAAAACGGCCCCATGCCGGGGTGTCCGATCCGGCCGGTCGCGAGATGGCAGTTGATGATCGCGTTGACCTTGTCGGTGCCGGCGGAGGACTGGTTCACGCCCTGCGAATAGAGCGTGACGCTGCGCTCGGTGCGGGTAAACCAGTCGAAAAATGTCGCCAGGTCGCGGGCCGGCACGTCGGCGATCCGGGCCGCCTCGACGAGCGAGGATACGGAAGCGCGCGCCGCCTCGACAGCAGCCACGAGACCCGCCGTGTGCGCCCCGATCCAGTCGCGATCGCAGGCGCCGTTCTCGACCAGATGCAGCAGCAGCGCCGCGAACACCGCGACATCGGAACCGGGGCGGATCGCGAGATGCAGATCGGCGATGTCGCAGGTCGCGGTGCGGCGCGGGTCGATCACGACAACCCTGGTCTTGCGCGTCTCTTTCGCGGCGGCGAGGCGCTGGTACAGCACCGGGTGGCACCACGCGGCGTTGCTGCCGACCAGCACGACCAGATCGGCTTCCTCGATGTCCTCGTAAACGCCGGGGACGACATCCTCGCCAAAGGCGCGGACATGCCCCGCGACCGACGACGCCATGCACAGCCGCGAATTGGTGTCGATATTGGCGGCGCCGATAAAGCCCTTCATCAGCTTGTTGGCGACGTAATAATCCTCAGTCAGGAACTGGCCGGAGACGTAGAGCGCGACCGCGTCCGGCCCGTGCTCGTCGATCGTGCGGGAAAACACCCCGGCGACCAGATCGACCGCCTCGTCCCAGTCGGCTCTGACGCCGCCGATCTCCGGGTACAAGAGGCGGCCGGTGTCGTCGAGCGTCTCGGCGAGCGCCGCGCCTTTCGAGCACAGCCTCCCGCGATTGGCGGGGTGCTCCTTGTCGCCGGCGATCGTGCCGTCCGGCGCGACGGTCAGCCCGCAGCCGACGCCGCAATACGGGCAGGCCGTGCGCACGGTGATCGGCACGGGGCCCGCCTCGCTCACGCCGCCTCCCAGCACGGTGCGTCGGCTGCCCTGGTGGATGGAAGCAGCAGCAGGATACGGTCGCCGTCGAGCCGCACCGTAACACCGCGCGGTGCACAGCCTTCATCGGGGGCTTCGGCGTTCCCCGTCGCCAGTTCGATGACCCAGCCATGCAGCGGACAGGCGACGGCGCGGCCTTGCACGATACCCTCCGACAATGGGCCGCCACGATGCGGGCAGCGGTCGATCAGCGCGAAGATTTCGTCTTCTCCGGTGCGGAATACCGCGACGGGCGGCGATCCGTCCGGCCTGATAACACGCCGGGCCCCGCGGCGGGGAATGTCGTCGAGGCGGCCGATATCGATCCAGCCTGCCGCTTGCATCGTCTCATCCCACCTCGGCGAGCGCGCGGTATTCATGCGCCGCGACGCCGGCCGCGCGCTCGGCCCAGGGGTCCTTTTGTACAAAGCTCTGCGCGAACAGGAACCGCCGGTGCAGTGCGCGCCGCGCGTTCGCGTCCTCGACGATCCGGCGGCGGACATACTCGATGCCGACCCGGGCGACCCAGGGGGCGGTGCGTTCGAGATAGCGCGCTTCCTCGCGGTAGAGCTGCAGGAACGCGCCGACATGTTCGAGCACTTCGGCTTCGCTGGCGACGCGCGTCAGAGGGTCGGTGACGCGGACCTCGACCCCGCCATTGCCGCCGACGACGATGTCGTAACCGGCATCGACGCAGACCACGCCGACATCCTTGATCGTCGCCTCGGCGCAGTTGCGCGGACAGCCCGAGACCGCCAGCTTGACTTTGTGCGGCGTCCACGATCCCCAGCACATCTGTTCGAGCTTGACACCGAGCCCGGTCGAATCCTGCGTGCCGAAGCGGCACCATTCGCTGCCGACGCAGGTTTTCACGGTGCGCAGCGCCTTGCCGTAGGCATGACCGGAGACGAGGCCGGCAGCGTTCAGGTCGGCCCAGATCGCCGGCAGCTGCTCCTTTTTGACGCCGAGCAGATCGATGCGCTGACCGCCGGTGACCTTGACGGTCGGCACGCCGTATTTCTCGGCGGCGTCGGCAATGGCGCGCAATTCGCGCGGGTTGGTCAGCCCGCCCCACATCCTGGGAACGACCGAATAGGTCCCGTCCTTCTGGATGTTCGCGTGCACCCGCTCGTTGACAAAGCGCGATTGCGGGTCGTCGCGGTAGCGGTCGGGCCACGCGCACAGCAGGAAATAGTTCAGCGCCGGACGGCACTTCTGGCAGCCGTCTTCGGTCTTCCAGCCGAGCGCCTCGCGGGCTTCGGCGATCGTGGTCAGCTCGCGTTCGACGATCGCGCGACGCACCGCGTCGTGCCCGTGCCCGGTGCACTTACACAGCGGCGGGTCGTCCGAGTGGACGACTACGCTGCCGGTGACATGCGCCAGGATTGCCTCGACCGTCGCGGTACACGACCCGCACGACGACGAAGCCTTGGTGTGCGCCCGCACGGCGTCGAGCGTCGCCAGTCCCTTGTCGCGGATCGCGCGGCAGATCGTGCCCTTGGTGACGCCGTTGCAGCCGCATACCTGTTCGCTCTCGGCCATCGCCGCGACATCGACTCCGGCAGCCGGGGCGCCGGCTGCCTCGGCGAAGGCGCGCCCGAAGGCCAGCTGGTCGCGGAACGCCGACACATCGGCCTTGTCGCGCATCAGCTGCACGTACCAGGGACCGTCGCCGACGCTGCCGTACAGCACGCATCCGACGATCCGGTCGTCGCGCAACACGACCTTCTTGTAGACGCCGCGCTTGGCGTCGTGCAGCGTGATCTCGTCGTCATGCTCGTCGGCGGCGGCGAGCGCCCCGGCCGAGAACACGTCGATGCCGGTGATCTTGAGGTTCGTAAACACCGGCGGCGGGACGTAGACCGCCGCGTCATCGCCGGCGAGACGCGCGCCGCACACCTTGGCCTGCTCCCAGATCGGCGCGACGAGGCCAAACACCTGACCGTTATGCTCGATGCACTCGCCGACGGCATAGATGTCGGGGGCGCTGGTCCGCATGTCGTCGCCGACCAGAATGCCGCGGTTGACGTTAAGACCGGCGGCGCGCGCCAGGTCGATACTGGGCCGGATGCCGATCGCCAGCACGACGAGATCGGCCGGGATCTCGCGCCCGTCCGCCAGGATCACGCCCTCTGCCTTGTCGACGCCGAGGATTTCCTCGGTCTGGCCATTTGTGAAAAACGCGATGCCGCGCGCGTCGAGGTCGCGGCGCAGCAGCTCGCCGGCCGCCGTGTCGAGCTGCCGTTCCATCAATGTCGGCATCAGGTGGACCACCGCGACCGCCATACCGCGCCGTTTCAACCCCCAGGCCGCTTCGAGCCCCAACAGTCCACCGCCGATCACGACCGCGCGGCGGTGGTGCTCGGAGGCCGCAATCATCGCCTCGACATCCGCGATGTCGCGAAAAGCGTGGACCCCGGGGAGGCCGAGGCCTGGGATCGGCGGCGCCAGCGGCTTTGATCCCGTGGCTAGCAGCAGCTTGTCGTATTCCAGCGCTACGCCGCTCGCGAGCGCTACCGTTTTCGCAGTGGGGTCGATCGCGGTTGCTGCATCGCCCGCGATCAGGCGAACGCTGCGCTCGTCGTACCAATCGAGCGGGTTGATGACGATGTCGGCGATGTTTTTGTCGCCGGCCAGCACCGAAGACAACAGGATGCGGTTGTAGTTCGGATGCGGCTCGGCGCCGATCACGGTGATGTCGTAGCGATCGGGCGCGCGAGCCAGCAGCTCCTCGACCGTCCGCATTCCGGCCATGCCGTTGCCGACAACGACAAGCCGTTCGCGAACGGGTCGTTCGCTATTGGGGCTGTCGCGCCGCGCCACGCTGGTCACGCCCGTCAGACCCGGGCCGTCGCAAGGCTTGGCGCCCGCCCCGCCAGGAAGCTCTTGCGCATGTAGTACCACCAGGTCAGCGCGATGCAGCTGACGTAGAACGCGAGAAACACCATCAGCGCGAGATGCGGGCCGCCGGTGCTGGCGATCGAGGCGCCGAAGCCGCGCGGGATCAGATAGCCGCCGCAAGCGCCAATCGCTGAGGTAAACCCGAGCACGGCGGCGCTTTCGATGCCGGCCGCCTTGAGCGCCGCGGCGCGCCCATCTTCTCCCGCACCCTGTGCCCCGCGCAGCTTTGCTTCGCGGAAGATCGACGGGATCATCCGGAACGTCGAACCGTTGCCGACCCCGGTCGTGATGAACAGGATCAGGAACATCGTCAGGAATGCGGCGAAATCTTTCGTCTGGACGGCGTAGATGACGCCGATCGTCGCGGCTCCCATTGCAACGAAGTTCCAGAATGTGACGCGGGCGCCGCCGAGCTTGTCTGCCAGCAATCCGCCGAGCGGGCGCGCGACCGAACCGACCAGCGGCCCGAGAAACGCGACGGCGACCGTGATCTCCGGAAACTGCGTCTTGATCAGCAGCGGAAACGCCGCCGAATAGCCGATGAATGACCCGAATGTCCCGATATACAGCCAGGACATGATCCAGGTGTGCTTGCGTCTGGTGATGACCAGCTGATCGCGAAACGTCGAACGCGCCGCGGTCAGGTTGTTCATGAAGCAGAACGCGCCGACCACCGCGATCGCGATCAGCGGCAGCCACATCAGCCCGGCATTCTGCAGATAGAGGCCGCCCGGCCCCGGCTCGGCCAGGTAGAGCGTGAAGATGCCGGTGCCCATCAGGATCGGGGTCAGCAACTGAACGCTGCTGACGCCGATATTGCCGCCGGCCGCGTTCAATCCGAGCGCCCAGCCCTTCATCCGGTCGGGGTAGAAGAACGAGATATTGGCCATGCTCGACGCGAAATTGCCGCCGCCCAGCCCGGCCGTCGCGGCGGCCAGCAGCATCAGCCAGAACGGCGTGTCCGGCCTGGCTGACGAAATAGGCCAGCGCGATCGTCGGGATGAACAGCAGCATCGCGCTGACGACCGTCCAGTTGCGCCCGCCGAACCGCGGCACCGCGAACGTGTAGGGAAACCGCATCAGCGAGCCGATCAGCCCCGGCAGCGCGACCAATTGGAAAAGCTGGTCGGTCGTGTAGGGAAAGCCGGCTTGCGGCAGCTTGGTCGCGACGATGCTCCAAACCAGCCAGATCGAAAATCCGAGATGTTCGGCGACGATCGACCAGATCAGGTTGCGGCGCGCGATCCGTTTGCCGCGCGTCTCCCAGAACGCCGCGTCCTCGGGCCGCCAATCCGAAATCCAGCTCGTGTTCCGTTCGGGCATGGAGATGTCCTGTTTCGCGGGTAGGACCTGTCCCGGCGGCCGGTGTCGGACCGGGAGTGTCGACGCGAAAAAGCAGCAAATCCCGTGCCAGAGGTTTTGGCGGCGTTACGGCCTGAGGTTACCGCAACGCGCGCCGATCCCCTGACCGTTCGTTGAGCGCGCTGCCCTCAAACTGTGCGACGCACAATCGCCAGCGAGCCACCGTCCTCGTTTTAGCCAGGGCGACAGGTCCTGTATGATCTCATCCGTGTATGAGGCCGAGAAGCGGCCAATTTCGGCGTGAAGGAGCATCAGCGATGGGTTACGAGACGATCCTGTACAGCGAGGACGGACCGGTCGGGACCCTGACGCTGAACCGCCCCGAAGACGGCAACATGTTTACCGAGACGATGTGTCACGAGGTGCGCGACTGCATCAACGCGATCCGGCGCGAGACCCGCACCCGCGTGCTGGTCATCACCGGTTCGGGCGATCGCTTCTTCTGCATCGGCGGGCGGAAGGCGGGCATGCCCGAGACAACGCTTTATGCCGGCGTGCTGCCGACGCTCGACATGTACGAAAGCATCGAGCGGTTGCAGAAGCCGGTCATTGCCTCGGTCAACGGCTACGCGGTCGGCGGCGGCAATGTGCTGCAGGTCATGTGCGACATCACGATCGCCAAGGAAAGCGCGATCTTCCGCCAGGTCGGCCCGATGATGGGCAGTTTCGATGCCGGCTTCGGCACCTGGTATCTCGAAGACCTGGTCGGCAAGAAAAAGGCCAAGGAAATCTGGTTCCGCAATCCGCGAATGACGGCGCGCGAGGCCCTGGAAATCGGCATGATCAATCAGGTGGTGCCCGACGACCGGCTCGCCGCCGCGACACGCGAGATGGCGCTCGAAATCGCCGAGCGCGGCGCCTTCGCGCTGGCCTCGATCAAGACCGCGTTCAGCGCCCGGCACGGCGGCGTCGGCGGCCTGGCCCGTCTCGCGCACGATCTCTTGCTGCGCTCCTATCTCGACAGCGACGAATCGCACGAACTGGGAGACGCCTTTGCACAGAAGAGAAAGCCTGATCCGGAGAAATTCGGGCACTGATTCGTCCGCGCCGCCGAGACAACGGCCAGAGACGGAACTTCAAGCTCCAAGAAAATCGCATTGTGAGTATTGGTAGAACGTGCCGATCGCCGAATTTACTTTTCCGTTTAGATCGGATGTTTTGCCATCCTGAACTGTTGGCATAGGTGAAGTTTATCCACGCTAAATAGAGGTGGCCTATGCACGGTTATAATCTCGTTGCGATTTATCCGACACTGGAAGAGGCGCGGCGCGTCAGCGACCGTCTGCTCGCCGAGGGCCTCAGCCCGGGCGATGTTCGATTGACCGACGCCTCGGGGGAGCGCATGACCAGCGATGTGCCTCGTGAGCCGCACCAAGAGCGCGGTTTCTTCGACTGGCTCTTCGCCAGCGACGTGCCGGAATACGATCGCGACCGCTACAGCGCGCATCTGAACGAAAGACGCGCCGCGGTGTCGGTGCGTGCGGCCGACCAGCACTGGCATGACCGGGTCATTGATATTATGGAGGAATTCGGCCCGATCGACATCGAGGAAGATGGGCGGGCGATCACCCACGAGCGCCACGCGGCCGGCGCCTCCGCGTTCGGCGCTACATCGGTCCCGTCGACCGGAATGGCTACCGGCGGCATGGCGACCAACGCCGATCTTCACACCACCGCCAGCACCGATACGCACACCCACGCTCGGACCGATAAGGGGCGCGAGCGCGAGGAGGTGATCCCGGTCGTCAAGGAGGAGCTGGCCGTCGGCAAGCGCGCCACCGAGCGGCGCTACCGGGTGAAAAGCTATGTCATCGAGCACCCCGTCGAGAAGACGGCCACCGTGCGCGACGAGCGGGTCGAGATCGAGCGTCGCCCGATTTCGCGGACCGGTGATCTCGGCATGCCGCAGGAGCGCGAGATTGAAGTGGTCGAGCGCCACGAGGAACCGGTCGCCGAGAAACGCGTGACAGGCACTGAGGAAATCGTCGTCCGCAAGGAGGTCGTCGAACGGCCGGAGACCGTCCGCGGCACGGTGCGCGAGACCAAGGTCGAGGTCGAGAAGGAGCCGGCCGGTGCAGCCGAGCGGGCAACGCGGTCGCCGAGCGTAGCGGACCGCCCCGCCGATACAAAGCCGCGAACTCCGGGCGGAACCGAAAGGTAACTTGTCGAAAGCGGGGTCTGGGCGGTCGCATCGACCTCCGATCACGGAGATTCCTGCGGGACCAGCGGCAGAAAGTTAGCGAGGGTCCTGGCCGGCTCAGGTCAGGACCCTGTTGCCGCGAGACGCCGTGACAGCGAAACGGCTCGCCAGTAACGTGCGGTGAGTTCACCTTGGCGAGCCCGCGATGCAATCTCCGTTGCTGACGTTGCACGACCCGGCGGCCGCGCGCCGTTATTATGAGGCCGGGTTGTGGCGGGACGACACGCTTTACGCGCTCTTGCAACGGCACGCCACCGAGCGGCCCGACGATTTTGGCCTGCGCGATGGGGCGCAGCGTCTCACCTGGAGCGCGCTGCGGCGGCTGGTCGACGCGATCGCCGCGGACCTCAACGCAGCCGGGCTGAAGCGAGGCGAGCGGGTTGCGGTGTGGTTGCCGAACCGGATCGAGGCGGTCGCGGTGTTCCTGGCCTGCTCGCGCCAGGGGTATGTTTGCAATCCGTCGCTTCATCAGAATTATACGGTCGCCGAGATCGTAGCGCTGCTCGGCCGCACGCGAGCCGCGGCGCTGTTCGCAATGCCCGGCTACGGCGCCGACGCGCGCACCGCGGACATCTTCGCCGCGTCGGCCGAGCTGCCGAGCCTGCGCCGGGTCTATTCGCTCGGAGAGAAGCACCCCGAGGACGTCGCTCCCTTTCCCGCTGCGGCCGATTTTACCGACCTCCCGCCGCCCGCGACGAACCCGGACTCGGTCGTCTACCTGGCCTTCACCTCCGGCACGACCGGAACCCCGAAAGGGGTGATGCATTCGTCGAACACGCTGTTCGCCAACGCCCACGCGATGGTCGAGGACTGGCACCACGATCACAGCACGATCCTGCTCAGCCTCAGCCCGCTCAGTCACCACATCGCGACGGTGGCGCTGGCCCAGGCCCTTGCCGCCGGCATGGAGCTTGTGGTCAACGCTCCGCCCACCGGAAAAACGCCGCTCGACTGGATCATTGAGACCGGCGCGAGCTATGTAATGGGCGTGCCGACGCACGCGATCGACATCCTCGGCGAACTGCGCCGGCGGCGGCTCGATCATCTCGGCGCCGTCAAAACGTTCTACATGGCCGGTTCGCCGATCCCGCGCGAGGTCGCGCAAGCGTTCCTCGACCGCGGTGTCATCCCGCAGAACGTCTACGGGATGAGCGAGAACAGCTCGCACCAGTACACCTTGCCGACCGACGACCGGGAAACGATCGTTGCTACCTGCGGGCGGGCCTGCCGCGCCTATGAAATCAGGCTGTGGGACCAGGAAAACCCAGACTGCGAGGTGCCCCCGGGCGAAATCGGCGAAATCGGCGGACGCGGCGCCTGTCTAATGCTTGGCTATTTCGACAACCAGCAGGCGACCGAGGAGTCGTTCAACCGCCAGGGCTGGTTCATGAGCGGCGATCTCGGCCGCTTCGACGCCAAGGGCTGCCTCGAAATCGTCGGGCGCAAAAAGGATTTGATCATCCGCGGCGGCCACAACATTCACCCGGCGCGGATCGAGGACCTTGCGATGCGCCACCACGCCGTCGCGCGCGTTGCCGCGTTTTCAGTGCCCGACGAGCGGCTCGGCGAAAAGGTCTGCCTGTCCGTGATCTTTCAGGACGGCGCCGGTGTCGAGCCGGACGAGCTTCTGCTGCATTTGCACAACGCTGGGTTGTCACGCTACGACATGCCAGAATACTTTATCGCGATGGACGCATATCCGCTGACCGCGAGCGGCAAGATCCTAAAGCGGGAGCTTGCCGAGTGGGCGCGCTCGGGGAAAATCCGCCCGGTGCCGGTGCGCTGGAGCGAAACACCGCCCCAGGGGGCATCGCGGGAGGGGGACTGAGCCGATGGCCATCCACATGAGTCGCATCGACGAGGTGGCGCTGGTCACGCTCGACCGGCCCGAGGCGCTGAACGCGCTGAGCTTCGCCCAGATCGACGATCTCAACCGCATGCTGGATTCGATCGCCAGCAGCGACGCGCGCGCGTTGCTTGTCACCGGCGCCGGCGACCGCGCCTTTTCCGCCGGGGCTGACATCAAGGAATTGATGGGACGCACGCTGGTCGATGTCCGCGCCGGCGCGATCCTCGGCCAGACCGTGCTGGCCAAGCTCGACCATCTGCGGATGCCGTCGATTGCGCTGATCAACGGCTATGCGTTCGGCGGCGGGCTCGAACTGGCGCTCGCCTGCACGTTCCGCCTCGCGGTGCCGTCTGCCAAGCTCGGGTTTCCCGAGATCAAGCTCGGTTTGATCCCCGGCTACGGCGGCACGCAGCGCCTGCCGCGGCTTGTCGGCGAGGCGCGCGCCACCGAACTGATCCTGACCGGGCGCACGGTCGATTGCGACGAGGCCTGCCGCATCGGGCTGATCAACCGGATGGTCGAGGGCGACCTGATCGAGGCCGGCATGGATTTCGCGCGCGAGATGACGGGTTACAGCCTGCCGGTGATCGGCCTCGCGCGCGACGCGATCCGCCGCGCCCACGATCTGCCGTTGCACGAGGGACTGCAGATCGAAGCCGACCTGTCGACCCTGGCCTTTCAGACGCAGGACGCCGTCGAGGGCATGACCGCGTTTATCGAAAAGCGTAAGCCGGTGTTCCGCGACGGATGATTTTTTGCCGCTCAGAGATATATTTTTGGCAACGCATTTCCAACCGGACCTGCAAGCGGCTCCGGCCGGTGCGCCGGTGATTGACTGCGTCCGAGCCGCGTGGCCTCGAAGGCGCAGCTGACGCTTGGCCGCTCGCATCGGAGGCCGGAAACAACCATGAGCGGCCCACATCCGTCACGACGCGCCGCCCTGCTTGCGGCGCTCTCCGCTTGCGGCTGCGCCGGCGCACTGCGCGCGCAGGCTGCCTCTGACCGCGCCGATCTGAGCGCGGCACCGGCACTCATGCTGACCCCCGCCGAGGAGGAACGGCACGGCATTTTGCTACTGTTGGCGATGGCGCTGCTGTTTGACGCCTGGGGTGTCGACCGCAGCTCGCCGACACAACTCGCCGCCTACGCCAACATCGCGCCGGGGCGGCGATTTGCCGATTATTTCGGGCATAATATCGGGGCGCTGCTGGTGGACCGGAACGGCGGCATCATCTGTTTCGCGCTGAACCGGAGCGTCGTGCTCAATAGCACGTTGGCGCATGCCGAGGCGCGCGCCGTTGGCGCGGCGATCAGTTTCGCAAATGGCGATCGCCCGAAAACGGCGACGCCGGCATGGAGCTTCGGATCGCTGCTCCAGGGGGATTACCTTTACGGGACGCTCGAACCCTGCGCGCAATGCTCCGGCATCATGGATCTCGCGAATCTTCGCGGCGTCGTCTACGCCGAGGACGATCCCGGCCAGCGCGGCATTGTCAACGTGCTTTACAATCTGCACGACCGGACCGGCCAGGCCGGCGCCCCGCTGCCGATCCGCGCCACCTTCCTGCCGTTCTGGGACATGCTTGCGGCGTCGTACCGGCAATTTGTCGATACCGCATCGCCGGGCAGCCGCACCGGATTGACCTCGTTCCTGCAGACCGTCGAGGCGTACCGGATTTACGCTATGGCGGCACGCGCCTTCGAGAGGCTGCAGGCGGCGCATCCGGAAAACGCCGCGATCCTGCGCGAGGCGCGCGCGTTCCGGGCGCGCTGGGCGGAGAGGCTGCAAGATGATCCGCTTGGGATCAGCGCCGGGTACCGCCCGTCTCCGGGCCATGCCCCCCCGATACCACTACCAAGGCCGGCGCGGTCACCCGGCCCGCCGGACCGCTTGGAATGCCGGTCTGTGGTGCGGGCTAGCGAGGCTCACATACCTGCTCGACAATCGCGCCGCGGCCACTTGCGAACCTGTATCCGGTATTCACAGGTCAGCGGCTATTTGATATGTTTCGATTTCGCGAACAGCACGCGGCCGACGCTCGCGTAGAGACCACCTGCTTCGTAAAGCCGTGTTTCATGGGAGGATCGCCGTGCCTGTCGAGACGAGCCAACAGCACGATAACCAGCTTGCCCCCACCGTATTTATCGGATGCTCGTCGGCTGCCTTGAAGCATGCCGAAAAAATCAAGGAAACAGTCGGGGCCGGCGGCGAAATCGAGGCTAGGCTTTGGAACGAAAATTTGTTCGACCTCGGCAGCAACGTTCTGGATGATTTGCTTCGTTATGTAAGCCTATTCGACTTCGCCGTGCTCGTGCTTACCGCTGACGATTTTACGTCGGGCGGCATGGCGCAAGAAGGAAAGCCGTCGCCGCGCGATAACGTCATTTTCGAGCTCGGATTATTCATGGGTGTTCGCGGACGTGAGCGCGCCTATGTCGTCGTCGTGGCGGAGAATAAAGACGCCCTGAAAATTCCATCGGATCTGGACGGAAACACAATGCTGCTCTTGCACCCCGAGAAACTTGACGACAATGTATATCTGCAACGGGAGATCGAACACCTTCGGTCCAGTATCAGGAGCGAGGCAAAATCGGCTGCTCTGTCATTGTTGCCCTCCGCCGCGCTCGCAAACGGCTACTACCACAACTTCCTTGTGCCTGCTCACGCTCATCTATTGGCGCAGGAGCAGGTGGTCATCGACGGCAACAGTCACCAGATTGAAAATGGCGATTACGAATTGGTCATAGTGCTGCCCTCCTCGTTGACCCAGGCGAGCATCGCACAACGAAACCGATATGTCAGAACCAAGCAGCTAAAGCAATACACCTTCGTCGAGAGCAACCGAGAATACGGATTGTTCGTCTATCCGCCGCAAGCGGACGGCTTTGTCCGATTTGTCGACTACCCCACCACCCTGCGATCATCGGCCGAAATCGTAAATCTTTGTTTGCAGGATTCATCACGGAGAATGGGCCGCTCCGAACGGCTCGCCAACATGGAAGAACAAATGGGGCGGCAAGAGATAACCAATTTTCGCAAGGCGCTCGACTGGCTGATGATAAAAAATGAAAACGAAAAGCCGGAGATCAGGGAGAAAACGACTTATGATTACGTCGGCGTCGCCAATCCGCCGCGCGGCTAGGCGACGGCGCAGATGAACCCGGCGAGATAAACGAGGCCGAATAGAATCGGCACCCATTGTTCGAGGTGGCTCAGCGGCAGGTACTTTCGCCAATCCTTCCCTTCGCCGAGCGCCATCCATTCCGCCCGCAAGTACGGGGTGGCGGGCAGCCGCTCCTCCAATACGCCGATCACTCTGAATTTGGCGCCGTTGAGCAAACGGTACGAGCGGACCAGCCACCACCAAGCGGTGCACTGACCGAGGGCGATGACCAGCGGGAAAACCAAAAGCAATGCCGCTCCGCTCGGCGGCTTTGTCCAGAAAACCCCGATGATTGTGAAAATCGCGGTGTTGAGCGTCAGAAAGAATGTGTTGGTCAGCCCGCGCCGCTGGCTGACGCGATCGGCCATTTCAACATAGATCTTGTATTGTTCGAGAATCGCGGCCTGGTACTTCTCGGCGGCGTTCTCATAGCTGGCCGGGCCGACGGAATCATTCCACAGCCGCTCGCGTATCTCCGCCTGTTCCCGGTCCATCGCCGCCGTGTTCCTTATCGCGGTTCCGCTGAGCCTAGCAAGCGCGAGGCCGAAAAGCGAAGCATTCCGCCTTTCGCCTGTTTGCTGCGGTGAGCTGACCGGCGCGACACCGCTATTCCGCAGGTGCAGCCTCGTTGCTCTTTCCCCGCACTCGCGGCGGAAGGTTCGGTGGCCTTACCCCGCCCGCCGGCGTGGGCGCTCCGGTACGGTTGCGGGCCGCGCCAAATATGGCCGCAGGTATTGTCCGGTATGGCTCGCCTCGACCGACGCGACCTCCTCCGGGGTGCCGGTGGCGACGATATCGCCGCCGCCGTCGCCGCCCTCCGGCCCCAGATCGATGATCCAGTCGGCGGTCTTGATGACTTCGAGATTGTGCTCGATGACCAGCACCGAGTTGCCGGTATCGACCAGCGTATGCAGCACTTCCAACAATTTTTCCACATCCGCGAAATGCAGCCCGGTGGTCGGCTCGTCGAGGATGTACAGAGTCCGCCCGGTCGCGCGGCGCGACAGTTCCTTGGCCAGCTTGACGCGCTGCGCCTCGCCGCCCGACAGCGTCGTCGCCGGCTGGCCGATCTTGATGTAGCCGAGCCCGACCCGCTGCAACGTCACGAGCTTGTCGCGGATCGCCGGCACCGCGCGGAAGAAGTCGGCGCCTTCATCGACGGTCATATCGAGCACATCGGCGATCGACTTGCCGCGGAACAGCACCTCCAGCGTTTCGCGGTTGTAGCGCCGCCCCTTGCAGACGTCGCATTGCACATAGACGTCGGGCAAAAAGTGCATTTCGATCTTGATGACGCCGTCGCCCTGGCAGGCTTCGCAGCGTCCGCCCTTGACATTGAACGAGAACCGCCCCGGCAGATAGCCGCGCGCCTTGGCCTCGGGCAAGCCGGCGAACCAGTCGCGGATCGGCGTGAAACACCCGGTATAGGTGGCCGGGTTTGAGCGCGGCGTGCGGCCGATCGGCGACTGGTCTATATCGACGATCTTGTCGAGGAATTCGACGCCTTCGAGCGCGGTAAACGGCGCCGGCGCTGCGCGCGCATTGTTGAGGCGTTTCGCGAGTGCCTTGTAGAGGGTCTCGACGATCAGCGTCGATTTCCCCCCGCCCGACACCCCGGTCACGACACACAAGCTGCCGAGCGGGATTTCGGCCGTCACATCCTTCAGATTGTTGCCGCGGGCCCCGATCAGCCGCAGGATCTGCCCCTCGTGCCCGCGCCGCCGCGTCTGCGGCACCGCGATCTGTCGAACACCGGTCAGGTATTGCCCGGTGATGCTGTCGGGGTGCCGCATCACCGCGTCGGGGGTGCCCTCGGCGACGAGGTGGCCGCCATGCACCCCGGCGCCCGGCCCCATATCGACCAGCCAGTCGGCGGTGCGGATCGCTTCCTCGTCATGCTCGACGACGATCACCGTGTTGCCGAGGTCGCGCAGCCGCTTCAGCGTCTCCAGCAGCCGCGCGTTGTCGCGCTGGTGCAAGCCGATCGACGGCTCGTCGAGCACATAGAGCACGCCGGTCAGCCCGGAGCCGATCTGCGACGCCAGCCGGATGCGCTGGCTCTCGCCGCCGGACAGCGTGCCCGAGGCGCGCGCCAGGGTCAGGTACTCGAGCCCGACATTCCTCAAAAATCCAAGCCGCTCGTTGATCTCCTTCAGGATGCGCGCGGCGATCTCTTGGCTTGCCGGGGTCAGCGTTTCGGAAACCCCGGCGAACCAGTCGCACGCCGCCGCGATCGACAGCGCCGCCGCCTCGCTGATGCTGCGCCCCGCGACCTTGACCGCGAGCGCCTCGGGCTTGAGGCGCGCGCCGCCACAGACCTCGCAGGTTCGCGCGTTCTGGTAGCGGCCCAGCTCCTCGCGCACCCAGGCGCTGTCGGTCTCCCGGTACCGCCGCTCCATGTTCGGCAGGACACCTTCGAACGGCCGCTCGGTCGAATATTGTTTGAGGCCGTCGTCATAGGTCATGCGGATCGGCTCGCCGGCCGAGCCGTAAAGGATCGTCTGGCGCATTTTCGCCGGCAGGTCGCGCCACGGCGTGTGCATGCTCTGCCGGAAACACCGGGCCAGGCTTTCGAGCGTCTGCATGTAATACGGCGACGACGAATGCGACCACGGGCTGACCGCGCCTTCCGACAGCGTGCGGCCGTGGTCGTGCACGACGAGATCGGGGTCGAAATACAGCTTCGTGCCGAGCCCGTCGCACGCCGGACAGGCGCCGAACGGGTTGTTGAACGAAAACAGCCGCGGCTCGATCTCTGGGATCGTGAAGCCCGACACCGGACAGGCGAACTTGGCGGAAAAAATCGTCTCCTCGCCGCTATCGATGTCGGCGTTTTCGGTGATTGCGATGCCGTCGGCGAGGCCGAGCGCGGTCTCGAATGAATCGGCCAGACGGTTGCCGAGATCGGGCCCGACGACGAGACGGTCCACGACGACCGAGATGTCGTGCGCGATGTTCTTCTTCAGCGCGCGGGACTTCTTCCACGTTCGTACATCTTGCCGTCGACCTTGACGCGCTGAAAACCGCGCTTCTGAAAGTCGAGAAATTCCTTGCGGTATTCGCCCTTGCGGCGGCGCGCGATCGGCGCCAGCAGATAGAGCCGCGTGCCCTCCGGCATCGCCATGACGCGATCGACCATCTGCGACACGGTCTGGCTGACGATCGGCAGCCCCGTCGCCGGCGAATACGGCACCCCGACCCGCGCCCAGAGCAGCCGCATGTAGTCGTAGATCTCGGTCACCGTGCCGACCGTCGAGCGCGGGTTGCGCGATGTCGTCTTCTGCTCGATCGAGATCGCCGGCGACAGGCCCTCGATCAAATCGACGTCGGGCTTCTGCATCAGTTCGAGGAACTGCCGGGCATAGGCGCTGAGGCTCTCGACATAGCGCCGCTGCCCCTCGGCATAAACCGTATCGAAGGCGAGCGACGATTTCCCCGACCCCGACAGACCGGTGATCACCACCAAGCTATCGCGCGGCAAATCGACGTCGATGTTCTTGAGATTGTGCTCCCGCGCGCCGCGGATGCGGATCTGCTGCATGGACGGACTTTAGCGCGGTCGGCCGGCGCGGGCCATCGCGCTGCGGCGGTGGGGGCTGTGGATCATGTGGATAAGAATCAAGTGGGGATGCTCCGGCCCGTGGCGTAGTGCCGGGCGCGCTCACTATCGCCCCCAAAAAGCGACGGGCCGGACTTTTGCCCGGCCCGTCGCCCCAAGATGCCCGGTTTAGGGCTGGTCGGGCACCAGCGGGGGAGCGCCGCCGACCTCGTCCCAGATCCTGACCCGGTGCGTCGGCTCGCGGATGAACGCGAGACTGACGACGACGCCGAGCGCGGCGATCGCCATCGGATATAAGAGGCCGCTCAGTGCGACGCCGGTGATCGCCGCGATCGAGGCGCCGGCGGCCGGCACCAGACCGCCGAACACGCCGTTGCCGACATGGTAGGGCAGCGACATCGACGTGTAGCGGATGCGGGCCGGGAACAGCTCGACGAGGAACGCGGCGATCGGGCCGTATACCATCGTCACCAGGATCACGAGATAGAACACCAGGATGCCGAGCATGACCGGGCTGTCCTTGACGGCCCCCATCCAGGTGAACACCGGCCAGAAGGTCACGACCGCCAGCGCAAAGCCCAGCGTCATGATGTTGCGCCGGCCGATGCGGTCCGACAGCGCGCCGAAGACGATGAAGAACGGCGCGGCCGCGGTCAGCGCGATCATCATGATGATGTAGACCGTGACGTAATCGACCTTCAGCACGGTCGTCATGTAAAACAGCGCGTAGAACTGGGCGGTGTACCAGACCACGCCCTCGGGCGCCGTGGCGCCGAACAGCGCGATCAGGATCAGGCCCCAGTTCTTGCCGCTGCCGAAGCTTTCGAGCGCCGGGTTGGACGACGCCTTGCCCTGCATCTTGAGCCTGGCGTAGAGCGGCAATTCTTCGAGCTTCAGCCGGATATAGATCGACAGGACGACAAGAACCGCGGAGATCAGGAACGGCACCCGCCAGCCCCAATCGCCGAACGTCTCCTCGCCGAAGCCGAGGCGGCACAAGAGGATCACGAGCAGGGCGAAAACGATGCCCATCGTCGCCGTGGTCTGGATCCAGGAGGTCTAAAACCCGCGGCTGCCGTCGGGCGCGTGCTCGGCGATGTAGGTCGCCGCGCCGCCGTATTCGCCGCCGAGCGCCAGACCCTGCAGCACGCGCATCGCGACGAGCAGGATCGGGGCCAAAACGCCGATCGTCTCGTATCCGGGCAACAGCCCGACGACAAAGGTCGAGGCGCCCATCAGCAGCAGCGTCAGCATGAAGGTGAACTTGCGGCCGATCAGATCGCCGAGATACCCGAACACGATCGCGCCGAATGGCCGGACCAGAAACCCGGTCCAGAACACGAGCAGGCTCAGGATGAGTGCCAGCCCCGGATCGAGCGCCGGCGAGAAGAAGTGCTTGCTGAAAAACACGGCGAGGACGCCGTAAAGGTAAAAATCGTACCACTCGATCAGCGTGCCGACCGAGGATGCGCCGATGATGAACGGCAAATTGGGACGTTCGCGGCTTGCGTCAGCCGCAGCGTAGGCGGTAGTCATCTTCTGTCGATCCCCCCGAAAGAGCCGCCCCGGGCGACTCATTGCTTACTGGAGGGAAACTATCGCAAACGTGAAAAGAAAAAAACTTTGCCTTCTGGCGAGAGCGGGCAACGAAGACACTCCGGGCAAAGACATTCCAACCAATGCCGCGGTCGGCCCATGCCCGCAAGCTCCGTCATCGAGTAATAAGCGCGCTACCCGGAATCAGCGCCTCAGCTATGGCGGTCAACCGTTCCGGCACCGGCTCATCGAGGACGTGGTCGTAGAGCGCATGCAGCAGGTCTTCGCCATCGGTCTTTCCGTTGAGAAAATCGCGGATTTCGCGCCCGGTGGAGCACCGGACGAGGTGGCGTTCGACCGGGCGGCGGCGTTGGGCGGCGAGATACATTTCTTTAACGCTCCTATTAGCTTGGGACTTTCTCCGACACATTCGACGCAAAAAACTCCGTCCGGGTCGCGCCCGATGTCTCACTAGTGTCGAAACGCTAACAGTGTGTAACACGCCAGCATCCCATGCCAAAATGCAGCTCTGACATGCTGCGGTGCATGGATCGAGGTGCTACTAACCCGAGTGCGGGGCGAATCGGGAACAAAACGGCTTTCGGATGGCGCAGCGCTGCTGCTGTGGTAATATTGGCCTAGTAGTAGCGTGGCGGTGTGCGGGGCGGGTGCTGTCGCTGGCCCGAGAAATTTCCCTTCGCGGGGCAGCCGCCGGGAAGGATACTGGATGGACCGTTCCGCCACCGCCGATCTGGCCGACACGTTCCGGGTGCGCGCCGCCGCGATCGCCGACGCCTGCACGCGCTGCGGCGACTGCTTTCGCGCCTGTCCGATGACGGAGCCGGCCGGGATCGGCGACGCCGATCCTTCGGGTACCGCCGGCGCCATTGTCGACCTGATCACCGGCGGTGACGGCGACGAGGCGGCGATACGCTGGGGCGAGGCGTGCAGCGGCAGCGGCTACTGCATTCCGGCCTGCAAGCACGGCATCAACCCGCGCTTCATGGTGCAGCTGGCGCGCGGTTATGCCCGCCTCAACGCCGGCAGCGGGCCGCTGGCCGGACGGTGGGGCGGCCCATTTCGGACGATGAGCCGCGGCGTGCGGGTGCTGTCTCGGCTGCAGATCCCGCCCGAGACGCTGGCGCGCTTCGCGCCGTCGCGTGAGCCACGCACGGGCCCGCCCGATGTGGTCTTTTACACCGGCTGCAATGTTCTGAAGACGCCGCACATAGCCTTGCTCTGCCTCGACATTCTCGACCTGATCGGGGTCGATTACGAGGTCATGGGCGGGGTCGGCCAATGTTGCGGCGTGTATCAATATCGCGGCGGCGATTTTGTCGCGAATAACAAGGTCGCCTACGCGACGATCGACGGGCTGGCGTCAGTCGGAGCCTCGACCGTGCTGTCCTGGTGTCCGTCGTGCCAGATTTCGATCGGCGAGGTGTCGTTGCCGAATTATGAGATGCAGTTCGGCAGCAAGCCGTTCGACCTCAACCCGTTCCTGACGTTTCTCGCCGCCCACGCCGACCGCCTCGCGGCGCTGATGCAGCGTCGAGTCGAGAAGCGGATTGCGCTGCACGAGCGGCCGGTGTTTCCCGAGGTCATCGCCGCGGTCAAGAAGCTGATCTCGATCATCCCCGGCGCCGAGCTGGTCGAGATCGATGTTCCGAGGGTCGGAACCCAGGCCAACAGCCTCGCGCAATTGCCGAAATATAAGCGGGGTCTGGTGCAACGCGAGTTGGCCGCCGTCGCCGATGCCGGGGTGACGACGCTGGCGACGATCTACCACGCCTGTCACCGCGAGATCTGCGACGCCGGCGAGGGGCGCAGCTTCGAGATCGTCAACTTCATGGAGCTGCTCGGCGAGGGGCTCGGTCTCGACAGTGAGGACCTTTACAAGCGCCTCAAGCTGATCGGCGACATCGACCGGATTATCGTCGAGACGGCGCCGCAGATCGAGGCGCACCGGCTCGATCTCGACACGGTGCGGGACGCGTTGTTGGCCGAATTCGGCGCGAAGGGCGGCTGAACGCTCCTATGCTTTCCGGCTGTCGCGGATCGCACGCCAGATGCGTTCGGGGGTGGCCGGCATGTCGATATGCTCGATGCCGAGCGGGGCGAGCGCGTCGAGGATCGCATGCACGACCGTCTGCGGCGCACCGATGCATCCAGCCTGTCCCGCGCCCTTGACGCCGAGCGGGTTGCGTTCGGTCGGCACTGCGGCGAGCGTGACCTCGAGCGGCGGCAGATCGCCGGCGCGCGGCAGCGCATAGTCCATCAGCGAGCCGCTCAGGAGCTGCCCGGATTCGTTATCGTACACCGTGCGTTCGAGCATCGCCTGCCCGATTCCCTGCGCCAGCCCGCCCTGGACCTGTCCCGCTGTCAGCATTGGGTTGATCAGGCGTCCGTAATCGTCGATCGCAATATACCGTTCGAGCGTCATGGCGCCGGTTTCGGGATCGATCTCGACCTCGGCTGCGTGGCAGCCGTTCGGGAAAGTGAACAGGTCCGAGTCGTTATAAGCGTCGGCGTCGAGCCCGGGCGACATGCCGTCCGGTAGATTGGCCGGGTCGCGCGATGCCGCGGTGAGGTCGAGCAGATCGATGCCGCGCGCCCCATCTCTACCCGTGGCGCCGACCGTGAACCGGCCGTTCGCGAATGTCACCACGTCCGGATCGGCCTGCAGCAGGTGCGCGGCCAGGGCCTTCCCCTTGGCGATTACCATCTGCGCCGCCTGATGGAGCGCCGCGCCGCCCATATGCATCGAGCGGGCGCCGCCGTGGCCATTGCCGGTTTTCACCTCCTGCGTATCAGCCTGAACAAACCGGAAAGCCGCGATCGGCAGGCCGAGCAGGTCGGCGGCAATTTGCGGGAAGCTCGTCTCGTGGCCCTGTCCGTTCGATTGCGTACCGAGCACCAGTGCCACAAGCCCGTCCTTTTCGAACCGGATTTCCGCGCGCTCGCCCGGGGTGCCGCGCGAGGTTTCGAGAAAACACGCCACCCCAAGCCCGCGCAGCGTGCCGCGCGCCGCCGCCTCCCGCCGCCGCTCGGCAAAGCCGCCGGCGGCGATCCGCGCGGTTATGTCGTCGAGATTGGCGGCAAATCGGCCGCAATCGATCTCGATGCCGAGACCGCTGTGGTACGGAAAGCGGCGGATCACGTTGCGCCCGCGCAGGTCGATCGGGTCGATGCCGAGTTGCCGCGCGGCGCGATCGACGAGGCGCTCGGTCAGGTAATTGGCCTCGGGTTTGCCGGCGCCGCGATAGGCGTCGATCGGCACGGTGTTTGTAAAGGCACCCGATACCGCCATGAACACAGCGGGGATGTCGTAGACCCCGCCCATCGCGGTGGCCGGCGAGTTCGTTGAGCTGCCGGGTCCGTTGGTCGAAAGATAGGCGCCGAGATTGGCGACCGTATCGACGTCGAGCGCGAGAAACCTTCCATCCGGCCCGAGCGCGAGGCGGGCGCGGGTAACATTATCGCGGCCCTGCGCGGAGGTAAGAAAATCCTCGCTGCGCTCGGCGACCCAGCGGACCGGCCGCCCGAGACGACGCGCCGCCCACAGCACGAGCACCCATTCGGGGTAGAGAAAATTCTTGGTCCCGAACCCGCCGCCGACATCGGGCGCATGCACCCTGATTCGCTCGGGCGGGACGTGAAAGACGGTATTCGCGAGCTGATTGCGGATCGAGTGGACGCCCTGCCCGGTCAGCAGCAGGTCCAACGCGTCCGAGGCGGCGTCGTAGCTGCCGATCGCGGCGCGCGGCTCTATGGGCACGACGACGAGACGGTTGTTGACGACCGCGATCTCGACGGTATGCGCCGCCGCGGCAAACGCCGCCTCGACCGCCGCCTTGTCGCCGCGCTCGAAGCGATAGGAGAGATTGCCGGGCGCCTCGTCCCATAGCAATGGCGCGCCGGAGGCGAGCGCCGCCACTGCATCGACGACGGAAGGCAGCGGCCGATACGCGACCGCGACTCGCTCGGCGGCGTCGCGAGCTTGTTCGCGCGTGTCGGCAACAACGAACGCTACGGGGTCGCCGACATGCCTGACGCGGTCGCGCGCCAGCGCGGGGCGCGGCGGCACGATGATCGGTGCGACGGTCGCGACCTGCGCGATGCAGGGCAACTCGCCGATCCCGTCCGCATCGAGATCGGCGGCGGTGAAGACGCCGCGCACGCCGGGCATTGCGCGTGCGGCCGCCGTGTCGATCCCGCCGATCACGGCGTGCGCGTGCGGCGAACGCACGACGACCGCGTGCAGCTCGCCTGGCGAGGAAAAATCCTCGACATAGCGCCCCGTGCCGGTCAGGAATCTCTCGTCCTCAAGACGGCGCAGCGAGCGTCCGATATGATCGCCGTCCATGCCGTGCTCCGGTCGGTTGTTGCCGGAATAAAAATGGGGCCGGAGCGGTGCCGGAGGAAAGCCTTTCTGTGCGGCGCTTCTACCGCTAGACTTCTTTAATTATGGGTGGGGGCCTGCCATGGGGGAGCGGCGCTTTGTCGTCGAACTGATCAAGCCGTCGCATTACGACGACGACGGCTACGTGATCCAGTGGGTGCGGTCGTGGATTCCGTCGAACTCGCTGGCCTGCCTCTATGCGATCGCGCAGGACGCGGCGGCGCGGCGGGCGCTGGGTCCCGATATCGCGATCGAGATCAACGCCTACGACGAATGCCATACGGTGATCCCGATCCGGCGGATCATCCGGCGCGTCAAGGCCGCTGACGGCGGTCTCGTGTGCCTGGTCGGCGTGCAGTCGAACCAGTTTCCGCGGGCGGTCGATATGGCGCGGCAGTTCCGCGACGCCGGCGTTCAGGTCGCGATCGGCGGATTTCACGTCTCGGGCTGTCTTTCGATGCTGCCGGAGCTGCCTCCCGACATCGCGGCCGCGCGCGATATGGGGATCGCGCTATTCGCCGGCGAGGCCGAGGGACGGCTCGACCGGGTGTTCGCCGACGCGCTCGCGGGCGAACTTAAGCCGACCTACAATTTCATGAACGACCTGCCCGGGTTGCAGGAGCAGGTCACTCCGTTTCTGCCGATTGAGATCGTCCGCCGCTATAATGAAACGCTGGGTGCTTTCGACGCCGGGCGTGGATGCCCGTTCCAGTGCAGTTTCTGCACGATCATCAACGTACAAGGGAGAAAGTCGCGCTGGCGCGACGCCGACGATGTCGAGCGATTGGTGCGCGCCAATATCGCGCAGGGGGTCTATAGGTTCTTTATCACCGACGACAATTTCGCGCGCAACCGCAACTGGGAACCGATTTTCGACCGCCTCATTGAGATGCGCGAGAAGGAAGGGCTGAAGCTGCATTTCCTGATCCAGGTCGATACGCTTTGCCACCGCATCCCGAACTTCATCGAGAAGGCGGCGCGCGCCGGGTGCAGCCGGGCCTATATCGGGTTGGAAAACATCAACCCCGACAATCTGCTGGCGGTCAAAAAGAAACAGAACCGGGTGCACGAATACCGCCAGCTGTTCCTCGAATTTCGCAAGCATAAGGTCATTACGTATGCGGGGTATATCCTCGGTTTTCCGAACGACACGCCGGAACGGATTTTCCGCGACATCAAGACCGTGCAAGACGAATTGCCGGTCGACGTGCTCGAATTCTTCATCCTGACGCCATTGCCGGGGTCCGAGGATCACCAGAAGAACTATAAGGCCGGGGTGTGGATGGACCCGGACATGAACAAATACGATCTGGAGCACGTCACCGCGCACCACCCGACGATGAGCGACGCGGAGTGGCAGGAGCTCTATCGCAAGGCGTTCGACGTCTATTATTCGCCCGAGCATATCGAGCGCATGTTCCGCCGCGCCAAGGCATCGGGCATGAAGCCGATCCGGTTGTTGAACCACGTCCTGCAATTCTATTTCATCTTCAAGCAGGAGAAGGTACACCCGCTGCAAGGCGGCTTTTTCCGGCGCAAGATCCGCACCCAACGCCGCTCCGGCCTGCCGCGCGAAAACCCGCTCTTTTTCTACCCGCGGCGGGTCTGGGAGGTCGCCGAAACGCACGGCAAGCTGATCGCCTATTACTGGTTCCTGCATCGGCTGCGCAAAAAGGTCGAGCGCGACCCGATGCCGTATTACGATACCGCTTTGGTTATGCCGGAGCCGGAGTCGGCGGAAACAATCGGCAGACGTCAGCCGGAGACGGCCGCGGCGGCGTAGGAAGTGGGGCCGGCGCGCCCCAGTATACGCGCCCCAGTATAATCGAGAATGGAAACACGGGGGCGGGATGGCGCCAAGGCCGGACGACGTGACGGGTGCGTTCGATTGGCACAGCAGTGTAATCACCCGCGAAACGCCGGTCACCGGGACATATCGCAGTACGCAGAACGTTCGCCGCTTCCTGCGGGCCGAGTGCGGGGCCGATTTCAAGTTCGACCGGCCCTTCACACAATGGATCAAAACGGGACGGCAAAAGACCATGGGCCACGTCGCCGACGAATGGCTTCGGCGTCGCCGCGACATCCGGCGATAGTCGCCCCGGGATAGAGCGGAACGGATCGTCGGTCGGACACAATCCTGGAGAGGACCGCCACGCCCCTCTCCAGGATTGATGCCGAGCGGGGCGGCCTCTACTGCGCCGCGGCGCGCATCGGGACGTGCGATTTCAGGAAATTGCGAACCTTGTTGATCATGCGCTGCCGCAGCTCCTCAGGCTCGCGCCACGGGAAGACCGTGATCTCGGCGTTCGGCGCCAGCGAGGCGACGTCGATCGAGGTCTGCAGCGGATGCGACGGCGTGTCGTCCGGCAGGACCAGGATCGGCGTGTGGCAGTTCTTGATGAAATCGCGCGACACGCTGTACAGGAAGTCCGGATTTTCCTTCCACAGGCTGTGGAAATATTTCTCGATCGTCGCGTCGCTGACCTCAGGCCGGCGCTTCTTGAAGTCGGGGAGCCAGTTGTCAGTGCTGTGCCGGTACATGACATCCGGGTCTTCCGGCCGGTATCCGACCGTCTGATGGAAGACCGCGGCGACGACCCGGTCGGGCGCCCGCTGCAGCAGCTTGCCGGCGAAGCAGCCGCCGATGCAGTACCCCATATAGAAAAATTCGCGAATGCCGAGATGGTCCATCAGCCCGAGCTGGTCGTCGGCGAAGGCGTCCCAGGCCTTTTCGGTCGGCACCGGGCCGCTCGAATTCGCCGCCATTGGCGTTGCGCTGGTCCATCGTGATGCAACGGAAATCGTTCTTGAATTCCTCCATCGCGTTGATCGCGGCAGTCGGCCACATCGCGACACGCGAATTCAGGCCGCCGCCCGGGGTGACCAGCAGCGGAAAGCCGGACCCGACCTCCTCGTAACGGATGCGCACGTCGCCCTTTTGGTAAAACGGCATGGCATTGCTCCCCTTGCTCTACCGCAAGCGCAAAAGCGCCTGCCCGCCCGGTTTTCGCATGGAACGCAGGGCGCGTTCAACGTCGGCCGCGCCGGCTTTCAGCGAAACCATTCGATCGAGCCGTCGAGCGCCATCAACCCGGTCTCGACCTCCAGCGTCTTGTGGCGGGCGCCGACCTCCTGACGGAATTGCGCGAGCGCCTTTCGGTGCGTCTCGGTCTCGCGCGCCGGGTCGGAAACCGCTTCCTCGCCGTACGCGATTTTCGCGGCGCCGCAGTCGCGATGATCGATCGCGATGACCTTGTCGATCTGGTGCAGCTCGATCGACACGGCGAGATTGTCCCAGAACGTCTTGTGCCAGTCGGCGAATTTCGGCGCGACGGCGCCGATCGCGGCGCCGGCGAAGACGAACTGGCTGAATTTTCCGGACAAGCCGTGTTTCGCTGCATAGGCGCACACCGGCTCCTGGGTGCGCGGATCGATGCAGGCGAGGATCATCGCGTCGTATTTGCCGCTTGCCGCCCGCGCCAGCGGCGACGCCGCGGCGAGCAGCAACCCGGCCCCGGCCGACCGCAGCAGCCAGCGCCGGTCGAGAGCGGGCGCGACCCGCGCCGCGCACAAGCAGCCGGGACCGTGATCGATTTCCGTCGGCAACGACATCGGAGCCTCATCTAAATTGTGTCGCAAAAGCTGTCGAACCGAGGGCAGTTTAGCCGAACGCGTTTATTTTTCGCTTATCGTGTTTGCTCGCGGCGACGCCCCCGAAGGCGCCCGCGAGTGCCGCGTCCGGTCATTCGGTCGCTGATGGCGTTTTCACTGCGGGCACCCCGCCGATCCGATTTGCGCGGTGGCCCCGGAAGCTGGAACAGCGAATTCGAGACACCGAACAGGGGAAGCGGCACGGTCGAACAGGGAAACGTGTCGAACTGTCGATTTCGCTCCGGCGCCGTACCCATGCTCTCTCGCGGGGGAGCATGGGTATCCATCACGGCTCTCATCATCGCAGGGCACTAAAGCCAAGGCCGCGCCAGTCCAGAGCGCGAGCTTCGCTTTAGACGAATTGGAAATCAGCTCCGGTGAGTACCGGTTTATTGGTCAGGGTCGCAATCAGTGTCGATCCTCCCGAACGCGTGCCATTCGCGTCCCAGAAGAGTTGGCCTGTCGCCTGTTGGTAGATAAGCGTCTCATTTGCTCTCGTCGCAGTCGACCCGAGTACAAAATCTACGCCAGCCTGGGCCAAAGTGCCGGTTCCGACTCCTGCTCCGAAACCGCTGTTCTCGAAGTAGAAGATGTCGTCCACCGGACTGAAATCGCTGATCGTGTCACCTGCCTGCGCCGTGCTGGCGAAGAAGAAGATGTCTCGCCCAGGACCCCCGATGAGGGCGTCCAGGCCCGCGCCGCCGTCCAGGAAGTCGTCACCGGCTCCTCCGCTGAGAGTGTCATTGCCTGACCCACCGGACAGCTTATTTGCGGCGCTATTGCCGATAAGAACATTGTTCAGGCTGTTACCGGTGCCGTTGATGGCAGCAGTCCCCGTAAGCGTGAGGTTCTCGACAAAGCTGGGAAGGGTGTAGCTGACCGTACTCTGGACAGTGTCGATCCCGCCGGCGTCAGTCGCGCCGCCCACAACGGTCGTCTCCCAGACTGCGTCAAGCGCGCTATCGACGACATAGGTGTCGTTGCCGGAGCCGCCTAGCAGCGTATCGCCGCCGGTACCGCCGTCCAGGGTATCGTTGCCATCCCCACCTTCGAGAATATCATCGCCGCCAAGCCCAAAGAGGCTATCGTTGCCACCGAAGCCCCGGATCGTGTCGGCGTTTGCGGTTCCGATAAGTGTATTGCTCAGCGAATCGCCGTCGATCGGCAAGGATGCCGGAGCGGAGCCGATCAGGTCGAGCTTCACATTCGTATTGCCGACGGACGTTTGAAACGTTTTCGGGCCGACGCCGCTTCCGGAGAACGTCACCGTGTAGGAACCGGCAGGCACCAAAAGCTGATAGCCTCCGGCCGGGGCGGTGGTCGTTGTGTAGTGGACCCCGGTGGAGCTTACCGCCGTGACCGAGAGACCGGAAAGCGCTTCGCCGACATCGTAAAAGTGATCGCCATCCTTGTCGTCGAAGGCCACGCCTGTGATGAACGAACCGGTGCCGGAATAGGCGAAGTCCACCGTTACCATTGCGACGTTGTATGCTCCAAACGCGCCGACTTCGAAGCCGATCCCGACCTCCTTGAAGCTCGATCTGAGAATGTTGGCCCGGTGGCCGCTGCTGTTCATGAAGGCGGCGTGCAGGCTGTCGAGCTCATCCACATAGCCCGCCGGATTCCCGGTGCTCGTGTAGCCGATATTCTCGCCCGCACCCCAGGAGCCGGTGAACTGATAGCCGGCCGCCTGCATCCGCCCCCAGGCGCTCGTGCCGTTGATGCCCGTGTGACTGAAGGTGTCCGTTGCCAGCATCCAGGCGCTGTGATCTTCGGAGGAGTCGTTGAGGTAGGTATTGAAGGCGAGCGGTTGGGCGCCGACTTTTGCCCGCTCTGCGTTGATAAGCTCAAGCATGTACTGCTCGTACGCGCTGGCATCCGACATCAAGAGTCCCCCTTTAGAGTGGAAGTTCAGACAAGCAGAATAGTCTACCGCAACGCCTTCAATTCGTTTGATACGAGGGCGCCTCTGGTCACCAATGCTTTCTCGACTGACAGATTTTCCCCCACATCGTTGCGGAAACTCGGCAGGCCTACCGTGGCCTACGCGGATGCCAAATGTCAACGCCGGTTAATCCCGATACACCAGTCGCGATTTATCTCATTGAGTCCCGCTGTCGCAGCAGGATGGCCCGCGCGATTGCAGCCGCAGAAGAAACCAGGCGGCTGCTTCCGCCGTGATCAATAGCCGCGCCCAATTCCTCAAGATTTCATCCGGAGATACCCCAAGAACACCTGCTCTGGTTTCGCCGACGCAGGTAAAAAATCGAACTGATGACTTGCATCACCGGGGGTTCGGCAGTCGGTGTCTGGGGCTGTACCGTTATCAACGGCAAACAGTGTCGACAGCTACTTTTTCTCCAGGTTTGATTTAAGAAAAAACTCCGGCGCCCCGGGACGCGCCCGGATCGCCTCGATCCAGAACCCGGGAGGGTCGCCGGCGGGGCCGTCGGGCGGAACGATCCGGGTCCATTCGCGGCAGTCGATCAGCACCATCGGCGCGTCGCCGGCGGGCGGCTCGGCCGGGCCGCAGCGCCCGGTCGCCGCGAACGATGCCGCCCGCTGCGCGATCAAGGCGGCGCTGAACTGCTTGTTGCCGCGCGCGTTCTGCCACCGTTCCCACCGCGTGCCGCCGAGTTCGCGCGTGAAGTAAAACCGCTCGACATGATCGGCCGTGTCGCGGTCGGCACCGCCGTAATGGTCCGAAATCAAAGAGGTCAGCGTCACCGGCGAGCCCTGACCCGGGCCGGCGCGATACGCGAACGGCGCGACCCGCCAAATCGTCAGCGCGGAGCTAAGCCGCGTCGGGCACGCCACGCCGTGGCCCCCGCCTGCATCGAGCCGGGCGGCATTGAGCCGGGCGGTGGTCTGCCCGCGCAGCTCCTCCGGGCGGCTCGGATCGAATTCGAGGATCAGCCACGATCGCCGCAGCGCCTCCGGCCCGACTTCGCCCCGACATTCGCCGACCCACAGGGCAAAGCCGCCGCCGTCCTCGGTCGCGCCGAACGAGACTGCGCCGGAGGAGATAATGGCGACATCGCCGCCGTCGCTGCCACGATCGAAGGTACCGAAGCGGCGACCGCCGGTGCCGAAATCGAACGAGTGCTCGACGACGATCCCGAGCCCTTCCGTCTCGACCGGGTATGAATCGTGCCGCTGGTAACCGAACGGCTCAGCGGCGCGGTGCTCTGGAGAGGGGTGATCGTGCTTGTGGTACGGCAGCCGTTCTCCGGGTCGCAGATCGCGCTGGCGCGGGCACGTCGCCTGGCCGTCCAGCGGATTGCGGCCGCTCTGCACCGCTCCGGCTTCGTCGACACAGACGTTCTGGATCATGAAGTCGCGCACCGCTTCTTCCGCCGCGACAGGCCGGCCGCGCGTAAAAACCGCGTCTGTTAAAAGGACGAGTACGATGGCGCCCGTTCGGAGCATCGCCCCGACACGCAAGCACATGACTCGTGAACACAAGGAGATGCCGAGGCCGCGCTTCATATCCGATGTCTCACGGCGCGACACCTCTTGCGGCCCGGACCGATATCTGGATGCAATGTAGATTGATGCTTGCGCCGCTTCCCCGGCGCGAGCCCGTATGATCGGCGCAAGGGATCGAAATGCAACGGGACGCCGCATCGCAAGCGCCTGGATCGGCGACGTGACGATATCCCGCCTGCCATTTGCACTGTCATTTCTTGCCCATTCGGCGGCGCTCGCGTTGCTCGCATGGCTCGGAAGCAGGCCACCGTCGCTCCCCGACCAATCCGCGCCGCAGACAATCCCGTTGATCTTTATCGAACAAAGCCCCTCATCGGACCAGACCCCGCAATCGGACCAGACGACACCGGCAATGCCCGGCACCATCGCCACCGAGCCTTCGGAGGCGGTCGAGCAAAACCCGTTATCCCCGGCGGCAGCGGCCGAGCAACTCCCGTCATTCGACCGGCCAACACCGGCAATGCCCGGCACCATCGCCACCAAGCCTTCGGAGGCAACGGAACAAAGCCCGTCATCCTCGCTGGCAGCCGAGAAAAATCCATCACTGGACCCGGCAAGACCGGTACCGCCGGTCGCGGCGGCTTCCGAGCCCGCCGTGCCGCCGCATTCCTCAATGCCGATCGCACCGGCCTCGGCACCGGAACCTCACGCGGAGGAGCCGGTTCCGATACCGCAGGAGAAACCGCCGCCCTCAGCTGCGCCGAAACCGGTCGCGCAATCGCAAAAGCCGGAAATGCCCGAGACCGCTCCGGAACAACCGTCCCGCATGCCGGACAACGCGAGAGCTGCACCTGCACCCCCGCAAATCAAGCCCCCGAAACCGTACAACCCGGCAAGGGCCTCCGTTTCGGCGCCGTCGGCCAGAATGGACCGCAAGCCGCCGGCACAATCCTTCGCGGGCCCGACAATGACGCGGCAGGACGCGGCGCTCCCGACCGCGTTGCCGCCCGGCGCTCCGAACACGCAGCTCGCCGCCGTTCCGCCCTCCGCGGGCGTCGCCCCGCCGCGAAGTCCGTCAACGGCGATCAGCGCGGATTACCGCATCGCACTCAGCAGCTGGTTGGAACGCCACAAGATCTATCCTGAGGCGGCGCGCCAGCGTGGCGAACAGGGCAGCGCGATCCTGCGGTTCCGGGTCGGCCGCGACGGCCGCGTTTTAGCGTATCATCTGGTGCAGAGCACGGGTCACGCGGCGCTCGATGCGGCCGTCGACGAGATGATGCGGAGCGCAACACTGCCGCCTTTCCCCGCAAGCATGACCCAGTCCGAGATCGCCGTGTCCGTCCCGATCCGCTTCAGTCTGAGCGGTTGATGCGCAGCAGCGACAGCGTCTCACGCATGGCCCAACGCAGCCCGCGGACATCGGCGATTGTGCCGTTGTGGGAACGCAATCTGTGGTTTTTCTAAGCCGAGCCGAGCCAACGCAATCAGCGTATCCACGCTCGATGCGGATTCGGTCGGAGCGGCACCCTATATCATCCGACAGAGCGCGGGCGCCGGTTGGCGCTTGCACAGGCCGGAAGGAGAAACGTCATGACCGGGTGCATCGTCGGGTGGGCGCACACCAAATTCGGCAAGCACGAGGGGCGCGACATCGAGTCGCTGATCGTCGAGGTCGCGCAGGGCGCGCTCGCCGATGCCGGGGTCGCGGCGGCCGATATCGACCAGGTGTTTCTCGGCACGATGAACGGCGGCTTCGTCAAGCAGGAGTTTCCGGCCTCGCTGGTGTTCCAGGCCGACCCGGCGTTTCGCTTCAAGCCGGCGACCCGGGTCGAGAACGCCTGCGCCACCGGCTCGGCGGCGATCCATATGGGGCTCAACACGATCGATGCCGGCCGGGCGCGGCTCGTCCTCGTTGTCGGCGTCGAGAAGATGACCGAGGTATCCGGCGCCGAGGTCAACGACCTCCTGTTGCGCGCCTCCTACCGCAAGGAGGAGGACAACATCGAGGGCGGTTTCGCCGGCATCTTCGGCCAGATCGCGCAGAAATATTTCCAGCGCTACGGCGACCAGTCGGACGCGCTGGCGCGGATTGCCGCGAAAAATCACAAAAACGGCGTCTCGAACCCGATGGCGCAGATGCAGCGCGATCTCGGCTACGAATTCTGTCGCACCCTGTCGGAGAAAAACCCGATCGTCGCCGGCCCGTTGAAGCGCACCGACTGCTCGCTGGTGTCGGACGGCGCCGCGGCGGTTGTGCTCGCCGATTTGCAGACCGCGCTGGCGCTGAACAAGGCCGTAGCGTTCCGTGCTGCCGCACAGGTCAACGATTTCCTGCCGATGAGTCGGCGCGACATAGTCGCGTTCGAGGGGCCGGAACTGGCGTGGAAACGGGCGCTGGCGGCGTCGCGGCTCGGTCTCGACGATCTCGATCTGGTCGAGACGCATGACTGCTTCACGATCGCCGAGCTGATCGAATACGAGGCGATGGGCCTCGCGCCTAAAGGCGAGGGCGCGCGCGCGATCCTCGAAGGCTGGACCGAGAAGAACGGCAAGCTCCCGGTCAACCCGTCGGGCGGTCTCAAATCCAAGGGCCACCCGGTCGGCGCCACCGGCGTGTCGATGCACGTACTGGCGTCGATGCAGGTGACGGGCCAGGCCGGCGACATGCAGATCCCGAACGCCAGGCTCGCCGGCGTGATGAACATGGGCGGCGCCGCCGTCGCCAATTTTGTCAGCATCCTCGAACCGCTGCGGAGCTGAGCCGATGCCCCTCACCCCGACCCTCTCCCCGCTCGCGGGGAGAGGGAGTGTGAAGCGTCAAGTATCCTCGCCCGGGTTGCGGGGAGAGAGAGGGGCCCGCCCGAAGCGTGGGAGGTGAGGGGTTCGCAGCCATGAACACATTCCGCGCCCTGGTACTGCACGAAGAGGCCGGCAAGATCGTGCCGCGCCTCGAAAGCATCGACGAGTTCCGCCTGCCGCCGGGCGACGTGACGGTGCGGGTCGAATATTCGACGCTGAACTACAAGGACGGCATGATCCTGCAAGGGCAGGGCCGTCTCGTCCGGCAGTATCCGCATGTCCCCGGCATCGATTTCGCCGGCACCGTCGAGGAATCTTCTTCGCCCGAGTTCAAACCGGGCGATCCGGTGATCCTGACCGGCTGGCGGGTTGGCGAAGTGCACTGGGGCGGCTATGCCGAGCGGGCGCGGGTCAAGGCCGAGTGGCTGGTGCACCGGCCCGCGGGGCTATCGGCAAAGCAGGCGATGGCAATCGGCACCGCCGGGTTCACCGCGATGCTTGCGGTGATCGCGCTCGAACGCCACGGCCTCGCGCCGGACCAAGGCGATGTGCTGGTCACCGGCGCTTCCGGCGGGGTCGGCGGTGTCGCGATCTCGCTGCTGGCGGCGCTCGGTTGCCGGGTCGTCGCCTCAACCGGCCGGCCGGAATTGCGCGATTATCTCGAAAGCCTCGGCGCCGCCGAATTGCTCGACCGCGCCGCGCTGGCGGCGAAGCCGACCCGGCCGCTCGACCGCGAGCGCTGGGCAGGGGCAATTGACACGGTCGGCGGCAACACGCTGGCCACGATCCTGACCCAGCTCAAATACCGCGCTGCCGTCGCCGCCTGCGGGCTGGCCGGCGGCAGCGATCTGCCGGCGAGCGTCATCCCGTTCCTGCTGCGCGGCGTCAGCCTGCTCGGCATCGATTCGGTCATGTGCCCCAGGGACGAGCGCATCGCCGCATGGGACCGACTCGCGCGCGACCTGCCGCTCGACCGCCTCGACCGCATGACCGAAATCGTGCCGCTCGCCGACGTGCCGAGCCTCGCGCCGCGCATCCTGAACGGCGCGGTGCGCGGCCGCATCGTCGATCGCGGTCGGCGATTCGGCCTCCGATCAGGGTGATTGATCGAAGGCAAGTATCGGGATGACTCCGACCCGCCCGTCGTTTCGCAAGAAAACCGGCGTGGGTAAGAGAGATGCATAAAAAATCGATGCGAAAGCGCGACCTCGCGGCAGCACAGCGAGGGCTGATCGTGCAACGGGTGCTGGTCGATCGCTGGACTTTGGCCGAGGCGGGTGCGCCGTTCGGCATGGACGAGCGGCATGTGGCGAGCCTGATTGCCGCCTATCAGCGGCACGGGATGACGGTGCTGCACAACGAGGCCGCATTCGAGGGCTTGTGGCCGAGCTGGATTGAATTTTGTCTGGGGTGGATCGGAGCTTGGCGGCGCGGCGGCGGCACGGCCACCCAGCTCGTTGCGCAGCGCGGCAGCTCCACGCCCGACGAGCCGGCCCGGCGCGGGCGCTGGAACTAGCGGCCCGGAGTTGGGATAATACCGGGCGATCGGCGGTCCTCCGGTCCCGGAGAGGGCGCTGCGGGGGGATGGGGAAATGCGGGACACGACGATCGCCCGGCGGGCGCTGCTGGCGCTCGTCGGCGCGCATTGCGGTCCGCGGGTGGGCGGCCGATGCGGCGGAGTCGGGCGTGCGAGCGGCGCGCAAGCGGCCGATTGGCGACGTCCCCAAGCCCAAACGCAAGCCGCGCACGATAGCGCTCGATCCCGGACACGGCGGCGTTGATCCCGGCGCGATCAGTCCGCACGGCATCAAGGAAAAAACCGTGACGCTGGCGATGGCCCGCGAGCTTGAGCGTCAGCTGAAGGCGTCGGGCCGGTACCGGGTGGTGCTAACCCGGCGGCGGGATGTCTTCGTTAAGCTGCGCGAGCGCGTCGCGCGGGCGCGCCGCCACCGGGCCGAGCTGCTGTTGTCGATCCATGCCGACGCACTGCCCGAAGCGGCAATCGGCGGTCTGTCGGTTTATACGCTGTCGACCGAGGCTTCCGACCGCGAGACGGCGCTCCTGGCCTCGCGCGAAAACCGGGACGATTTCGTCCCGGGGATCAGGATTTCGAGGCAGCCGCCGGTCATCGGCGCGATCCTGCTCGACCTCGCGCGGCGGGAGACGGACAAACGCTCGCTTGCGCTGGCGCGCGCACTTGTCGCCCAGGCCGGCCGTGACGTCCGGCTGCTCCCCAAGCCGCATCGCTCGGCGGATTTTGCCGTGCTGAGCGCGCCCGATATACCTTCGGCCCTGGTCGAGATCGGCTGTCTGTCGAACCCGGATGAGGAAAAGCTGCTGCCAACCCGTTCCCATCAGCGCCGGCTCGCTCAGGCTCTGGTGCGCGCGATCGACGATTATTTCGAAGGACTCGTGCGGGTTTGATCGTGCCCCCAAAAGGTGCGCTTGTTCCGATCAGCGCAGCGCGACACCGGCCTCGCGCATCGCCGCAAGCGCCCGCAGAAGCGAGCCGTCGAGGTTGATGGCGCGCGACGCCGCGAGATCGACCACCACCGCGAACCCCGCTGCGCGCGCGTCGATCGCCGAGTAGAACACGCAGAAATCGGTTGCCAGACCGCACAGCGTCACCCGCTCGAAGCCGCGCTCGCGCAGGTAGCCGGCGAGACCGGTCGGCGTTTTGCGGTCGTTTTCGCGAAACGCCGAATACGAGTCGATCGTGCGATGGAAGCCCTTGCGGATGACCAGCTCGGCATGCGGAACGTCAAGACCAGGGTGGAACGCCGCCCCCGGAGTCCCCTGCACGCAATGGTCCGGCCACAACGTTTGCTGACCGTAGTCGAGTTCGACCGTATCGAACGGTGCGCGGTCCACATGGGCGCTCGCGAACGAGGTGTGCCCGGCCGGGTGCCAGTCCTGGGTGATAACGACATGCGCGAAGCGCCGCGCCAGCCGGTTCACGAGCGGCATGATCTCGTCGCCGTGCGGCACGGCAAGAGCGCCGCCGGGGCAGAAATCGCACTGCGGGTCGGTCACGATCAGCACACCGGTTTCGCCGGGGCGCTTGCCGGGTGTGCCGGTCATCGCTTCAACCCCACAGAACCGGTTCGGGCGGATAGACGGTGCTGCCGTCGTAGCGCAGCCCCGGCACGCGGTCGGCGGCGAGCAGCAGCGGCGCGTCGAGATCGACGATCGCGGCCTGCTGCGCGACCAGCAGCGCCGGCGCCATCGCCAGCGACGTGCCGATCATGCAGCCGACCATGATCGTGAAGCCGGCGTTCCCGCGCGGCGGCGGCGAGCGCCAGCGCCTCGGTCAGACCGCCGGTCTTGTCGAGCTTGATGTTGACGCAGTCGTACTTGCCGGCGAGGCGGTCGAGGTCTGCGGCCGTGTGACAGGATTCGTCGGCGCAGACCGGGATCGGGTGCGGCACCGATGCCAGCGCCGCGTCGTCGTCGGCCGGCAGCGGCTGTTCGATCAGCGCCACTCCGAGCCCAGCCAGCGCCGGCATGACCTCCGACAGGTGACGCTCGCGCCAGCCTTCGTTCGGGTCGACGATCAGCCGCGCCGCCGGAGCCGCCTCGCGCACCGCGCGCACCCGCTCGATGTCGCCGTCGCCGCTCAATTTCAGTTTCAACAGCGGCCGGTGGCGCTGCACAGCGGCGGCCACACCCATCCGCTCCGGCGTGTCGAGGCTCAGCGTGTAGGCGGTGACAACCGGGTGCATTGCGGCGAATGCCGGCGAGGTCTGCGGCGCGGCAATTGTCGCGCTTGGCGTCGAGATCCCAGAACGCGCAATCGAGCGCGTTGCGCGCCGCCCCGGGCGGCATCGCGCGCTGCAATTCGCGCCGGTCGAGCCCGGAAAACACCGGCGCCTTTCATCGCTTCGAGCGCGGCGACGACGCTGTCGATGCTCTCGCCATAGCGCGGATACGGCACGCATTCGCCGCGGCCGCGAAACTCGCCGTCGAAGATCTCGGCGACCACTACCTCGGCGCTGGTCTTGCTGCCGCGCGAGATCGCGAACGGCGCCGCCAGCGGCCATGCCCGGCGCGTGACGGAAAGACGCTGCGGGTGCGGCGCCATGCCGGCTCAGCCGGCCAATCGACCGACGCCCAGCCGATCGACAATCGGGCCGACCCCGGTGCGCATCGGATCGACGCAGGGCAGGCCCAGCTCGTCCTCGGTACGGCGCAGGTAGTCGCGCGCCGCCGCCGGGTCGAGCCCCGCGGTATTGACGCTGATCCCGATACAGCGGACCGCCGGGTTGGTCAGCTGCGCCGCCTCGACATTGCGCTCGATGCACAGCTTCAAGGTCGGGCAACTGGTAATTTGGCAGGCCGCGCATGTGCGGACGGGTCGGCTCGTGGCACATCACCAGCGCGTCGGGCTGGGCGCCGTGGATCAGGCTCAACGTGACCCCGGCATAGGAGGCGTGAAACAGCGAACCCTGGCCTTCGATCAGGTCCCAGTGGTCGGGGTCGTTCGCCGGACAGAGCCATTCGACCGCGCCCGAGACGAAATCAGAGACGACCGCGTCGATCGAGACGCCGTCGCCGGCGATGAAGATGCCGGTCTGACCGGTGGCGCGGAAATCGGCCTTGATACCGCGCGCCCGCATCTCCTTTTCGAGCGCCAGCGCGGTGAACATCTTGCCGATCGAGCAGTCGGTGCCGACCGTTAAGAGGCGCTTGCCGGGTCGCTTGACGCCGTTGCCGACCGCGAACTCGCGGGTCGGATGGCGCACGTCGTGGATTTGGCGTCCGAGCCCCGCCGCCGTCTCGCGCAATGCTGGTATGTCGGTCAGACGATGATGCAGTCCGCTGGCCAGATCCATGCCGAGTTCCATTGCGCGCAGCAGCAGGTCTTCCCAGCCCTCTCCGAGCACACCGCCGCGGTTTGTCGTGCCGACGATCATCGTCTTGACCCCGGCGGCGGCGGCCTCGTCGACGGTCATGTCGGGGAGCCGCAGGTCGGCCTTGCAGCCCGGCAGGCGCAGCTGACCGCGACAGATTTCCGGGCGCCAGTACGCGATCCCGTCGGCTGTCTTGGCCGCGAGCTGGTCGGGAGCGTCGCCGATAAACAGCAGGTAGGGAGTGCGGATCGTCACTTGCCGGTCCTCCGCGCTGGGCGGCTTGCAGGAAACCGCGCGATTTTAAGCGTCCGCGCCGCCCGGAGAAAGAGCCGCGACGCGCATCGTCGTTCCGGGCGACGGGCGGCAGGAGGTATTCGCGCAATGAATGTCTGACATACGGCAGGCATACGGGATGCCCGCGGCGTTCCGAGCGTAGAGTTTGCCAACAGTACCGGTAACGCCAAAGGGGTTTGGCGAGGAGGTTGGGATGAATCCCACCGCATACTTTCACCACCCGCGGCCCGCTCGTCCGCATGACGATGACGGCACGGCCGGGGCCATGGTGATCGCGATCCTGTTCGCACTGTTCGCGGCAATCAGCTTCGTTGTCGATCTCAGCCTGTCGCTGCCGGACTAGCCCGAGCCGCCGCCGGCCGGCAAATCGTGCTCTGAAGCATTGTAGGCCAGGACCGCCGGGCTTCAGTTCGGGCTTCTGCGCCTCGTGGACGGTAACGCGGCGCCAATCGCCGCAGTACGAGGGCCGGACGATCGCCGAAGTCGCTAAGGCGCGCGACAAGGACCCGCTCGAAACGTTCCTCGATCTGGCATTGAAGGACGGGCTCGACATCGGTTACGTGCTGGCGCAGTTCAACGTCAACGAGAAGCTGGTCGCCGACGATCTGACCCACCCTTCGGTGCTGATCGCGCTCGGCGATGGCGGCGCGCATGTCGATATGCTGTGCGACGCCGGCTATCCGACCTATCTGCTCGGCACCTGGGTGCGCGAGCGCCAGATCATGACCTTGGAGCAGGCGGTCCGGCGACTGATCGCGCAGCCGGCCGATCTGTTCGGCATCAAGGGGCGCGGCAGGCTGGCGGTCGGGCAGGCCGCCGACATCGCGATCTTCGACCCCGACACGATCGGCTCGGCTAGCCGTGGCGAGCGCCGCTTCGATCTGCCGGGCGGTGCCAAGCGCATGGTCATGCCGTCGCGCGGCGTCGAATACACGATCGTCAACGGCCAGATCGCCTAGCCAAGCGGCCGCGCTACCGGCGCGACCAGCGGCACGGTGCTCGGTCGTATGTCGAACTGGCAAATCGGCGGCGCGACGCCGCGGTCCTTAGACCTCCGGCAAGCCGGCCTTGCGCAGCCCTTCGGCGAAGCGGGCGAACACCTCGGGAGCCATCCCCTTGCTGACGCCTTGCATCATGGAAGCGACGGTCGGCTCAGGCATGGTTTCCCTGATCCGCCGCAGACACTCGCCGGCTCCTTCGAGCCGGCCCAAATGGCCGCACAGACACAGCTTGAAGCGCAGCGCCCACAGGTCGCCGTTTTCGCGTAGCCTTTCCCCGGCCCAGTACAGTCCTTCCTCGTATCGCCCCGCGGCCAGGTGGGCCAGAACCAGTGCCGAGTAGAAGGACCATATGCCAGGGTCGAGCGGGCTCAGCCGGATTGCCTGGTGTGCCGACTGGATCGCCTCGTCGGGTCGATTGAGCCAGGCCAAAACCAGCGCGCGACTGCCGAAAGCGACCCCGAAATTCGGGTTGACGCGGATCGCGTGGTCGATGGCGTTGAGTGCGGCGTGATTGTCGCCGGTCAGCAGCGACAACGCCAGCCCGGCAAGGTTGAGTACCCAGGGATCGTCGCCACTGGCGGCGATCGCGCGCCGCGCCAAGCGGATGCCCTCCTCGGCCTCCGGACCTTCCGCCGCAATCCAGTCCCGCAGCAGCTGCATGCCACGGCTCAGCGCAATTCTCGCCATGGCCATGGCGTAGTCCGGATCGAGAGCGAGCGCCTGCCGCGACAGACGGATCGACTCCTCCAGGCTCTCCTTGGTTCTGTTTGCAAAAACCAGCGCCTGTGCGCGCAGGAAGAGATCGTAAGCATCGAGATTATTGGTCGGCTTTCGGCGGGCACGCTCGATTTCCGCGAGGTGGAGCCGAGGCTCGATGGCACCGGCGACGCCGCTCGCCACGCGGTCCTGCAAGTCGAACACGTCGTCGAGTGTGCCATCGAAGCGTTCGGCCCAGATATGGGCCCCGGTCGTCGGCATCGATCAGCTGGCCGGCAATGCGCACCTGGTCGCCAGATTTCCGGACCGAGCCGTCGAGCACGTAGCGCACACCCAATTCGAGCGCCACCTGCCGCACATCGACCGCCTTGCCCTTGTAGGTGAAGGCCGAATTGCGCGCGATCACGAACAGCCACGGGCAGCGCGCGATGGCGGTGGTGATCTCCTCGACCATGCCGTCGGCGAAATATTCCTGTTCGGGGTCGCCGCTCAGATTGGCGAACGGCAGTACCGCGATCGAGGGTTTGTCCGATGGCGGCACCAAGTCGGTCATGCGAATAGCCGTCGGCGCCACCGGGTCCGGCAGTTCCGTGACCTCGCCGATGAAGCGGATGCCTTTGCGGGTGAAGGTGCGCACCAGAAGCTGCGCCGCACCATTATCGCCGAGCGCCCGGCGCACCGCGTTGATGCGGGTCGTCAGCGCCGATTCCGAGACAATGCGACCGCCCCATACCTCTCGTAGCAGATCGTCCTTGCTGACCACGCGGTCGCGATGCCGCACTAGAAAGGCCAGCAAGTCAAACGCCTTGGGTTCGAGATTGACTATCTCGTCGCCGCGGCGCAGTTCGCGGCGCTCGATGTCGAGCCGAAAACCGTCGAACGCCAGCACCATTCCCGGCCTCCCGGCGAGACCTTTCCCGTCCGGACTCCCGGCGGAATCATAAGGCTTCCGTAACGAAGAAAAAAGATGGCCGTAAAGCCCGGGGAGCCGGTTTGCGGTATGCGGTAGCTCCGGCCCAGGTGCCGGCGCTCACACCAGCACGGCGAGACGGCGAATTAGCCCGGATTATGCGTGAGGGTTGGCGGGTGTAGCGCAAGCGCTTGATCGTGCGTAGGATTTGGTTGCTGACGCTGAATCCTTCGATCGTCGGAGGCGACACCCGCCATGGTTGATGCTACGCCGCTTCTGCCCGGTCTGTCAGCGGTTCAGGGCAAGGCCGTCATCGCGCGTTTTGACGGCGGGCGACTGTCCTCGGAGGGCGGGCTGTTGGCGCTGCGCGAGATCGAGCGCCGGCTGGGCTTGGCCGATCGGCTGGCGGCCTGCCTCAAGGACCCGCGGGCGCCGGAGAAGGTTGTGCATCGCTTGGCCGAGATCATCCGCTTTCGGATGCTGATGATCGCCGCCGGTTATGAGGACGGCAACGACGCCGACGCGCTGCGCGGCGACCCGATGTTCAAGCTAGCGCTCGACCGCTTGCCGTCGGATGAAGAACTGTGCTCGCAATCGACGATCTCGCGGCTGGAAAACCTGCCCGACATTCGGGCCCTGTTGCGCCTCGGGCGGGCGCTGATCGAGCAGTATTGCGGCTCGTTTCGGCAGGTGCCGAAGCGAATCGTCCTCGATATCGACGATACCTTTGACCGCGTGCATGGCGAGCAGCAGTTGCGCCTGTTCAACGCCTATCATGATGATTACGGCTTCCAACCGATTGTCGTCTTCGACGGCGAGGGACGGTTCGTGACCGCGCTGCTGCGGCCCGGCAAGCGGCCGGGCGGGCGCGAGATCGCCGCCTTCGTGCGCCGCCTGGTGGGCGCTATCCGCGCCCAGTGGCCCAGGGTCGAGATCCTGCTGCGCGCCGACAGCCATTATGCCGCCCCCGCAGTCTTCGATTGGTGCCGCGTCAACCGCGTCGATTGGGTGCTCGGCCTCGCCTCCAATCCGGCATTGCGCCGTCATGTCGCTGCGCTGGAGAAAACCACCGCCGAGCGCTTCCGGGCGGCGCCCAAGCGCGGCAAGTTACGGCGCTTCGCGCAATTCTACGATGCCGCCCACAGCTGGAGCCGGGTCGAGCGCATCATCGCCCGGGTCGAGGCAGGACCCGAGGGCACCGACACCCGCTTTATCGTGACCAATCTCGAAGGGGGCCGCGCCAAGCATCTCTACAAGGGGCTCTACTGCGCGCGCGGCCGGGCGGAGAACCACATCAAGGCGTGGAAAAACCACCTCGCTGCCGACCGAACCTCCTGCCACGCGGCCGAGGCCAACCAGTTCCGCCTGTTCCTGCACGCCGGCGCCTACTGGCTGTTGTGGTCGATGCGACGCCTGATGCCGCCGCGCTCCGCTTGGCGTGTCATGCAGTTCGACACCTTGCGGCTGCGCCTGTTGAAACTCGCCGCCCGCGTTGTCGAACTGAAAAAGCAGGTCAAGATTTACCTGCCGTCGAGTTCCCCCGATCAGGCGATCTTTGCCATGCTGCTCGACCGCCTGCCGCGCCTGATCACCTGAAAACCGGGGCATGTGCCCCGTCCGCTCCCCGCAACCGCCAACACCTAGCTGATCCCGCCTCAAAAAACTGCCGCCGCAGGATCGACGTGCATGCCTCGGCAACCAAAACGGGAGCGCTATGATCTACGCAATGGACCCGTATTTTTGTCCTGCATAGATCGGGTTAGCTGGCGCGTGATGAAACAGAGGTAAAGCCAATGAACAGCTTTGCGATGATTTTCGGCCACTGCGTGTGGATACCGCCGTCGCCGATGGCGGCGTTGGTCGCGCTTCATCTGTTCTTCGGGGTCGACATACACACGAATTCCGAATACGCCGCCGCCGAGACCGCTATTGTCCAGCAATATATATCGGCCGGAAAGACCGAAGCCGCGGCGAAAAAGGCGGTTGCCGATCTCGACGCGTGTTTTGGAACCTACGAAGTGCCTCCCGAGAACACGAACCATCCCGAGCATGCGACCAACCCGCGTCCGGCGCACCACCGAGCTGCCACGGAGCAGGCCCCGAGCCGGTAAGCCCAGAGGCTATGCGAGCGCCGCTTCGACCACATCCTTTTGCGTCTTTGGTACCGCGAATACAATCGGATACACAAAGAACGCCAGTCGCGCGTATACCATGGTCAGTAAAGAAATCGTTGTAGCTGTTCCGCCAAAGTGTTATGGCGCTGGCGCTCGTAGGAACGGAAGCGTTCAGCAGTCCGCCGGCGATAGGGCTTGGATCGGATCGGACGGATGGTCGGAGCCTCCCTCCACCAATCGAAGTCCGGCCCCACCATGATAATTGAACTGTTAGCTACATATCCTTTTTTACGCAACGGGAATAAGAACGAACTGGCATCTCTCCGAGATGTGCGAGGCCGTGTGTCTTCGAGCGGGAATGAAACTGCTGGATGTCGCGACCGGACCGGTGCCTTGGTCGCCGAGGCGGCAAGACGCGGCGCGCACCCTGTTGGTGTGGATCTTTCACCGGGCATGATCGCGCTGGCGAGCCGTCTTCACCCACAGCTCGACTTCCGGGTCGGCGATGTCGAGAACCTGCCATTCGCGGACGCGACGTTCGACGCACTCGTGTGTAATTTCGCGATAGGGCACTTCCCTTATCCGGAAGCCGCCGTTTCCGAATGTGTGCGAGTCATCAAGCCGGGAGGGCGCATTGCGCTCTCCTGGTGGGACGACCCGAGCCGGCAGCGCATCCAGGGTCTGTTCCGAGAGGCTATCGCGGAGATTGGCGCCAGGCCGCCGCCCGACGTGCCGACGGGCTACTCCATCCTGCGTTTCTCCGACACCGACGCATTTGCGGAGCTGCTTAGAGGGGCCGGGGCTGCCGAGGTGCGTATCGACGAGCGTCGCACGACTCACGTCGTCCCAGATATCGATACGCTATGGCGCGGCGGGCTCGGCAGTTTCGCCGTTACCGCGTCGGCGATCGCGCATCAGGATCAGCCCACACAGGACGCGATCCGAACGGCGCTGGAGAAAGGGGCAGCCGCGTATAAGACCGGCAACGGCTATGTGTTACCGATCGCGTTCAAAATCGCCCGCTGCGTCGTGCCGGTCACATAAAGCCGGGCGATTTCGGCGCTCTTGACAGAGCATCGCCGGACGGCTACCAACAGTCCGTTCGTGGTGATTTGAGCCGACCGGCTTGCGCGCCACGTTAAATAAAGCGCTAAAAGGTCGGGGACACGTATGAAGCCCTGGCCCGTCGCGCCGGGGCTTTTTGCGTTGCGCGCCGCCCCGGCCGTCGCGGGCCGTCTGACCCGAGGAGGTCCCGCGATGCCGAAGCCGATCCTGCCGCCCGAACTGGCCGCCGAGCTTGCCCCCGCGACGCTGCTGGTGCGCGGCGGCAGCGAGCGCAGCGCCTATGAGGAAACCTCCGAGGCACTGTTCATGACCTCGGGCTTTGTTTACGGCACCGCCGCCGAGGCCGAGGCCGCGTTCAAGCAGGACGGCTCGCGTTACGTCTATTCGCGCTATCGCAACCCGACCGTGACGATGTTCGAGGAGCGCCTCCGGCTGATCGAAGGGGCGGAGGCCTGCCGTGCGACGGCGAGCGGCATGGCGGCGGTATTCGCGGCCTTGCTGTGCAAGCTGCGCGCCGGTCAGCGGGTCGTCGCCAGCCGTGCGCTTTTTGGTTCGTGCTACTACATCGTCGCCGAGCTATTGCCGCGCTACGGGGTCGAGACAGTTATCGTTGACGGGCGCGACCTCGGCGCGTGGGAAGAGGCGCTTGCGCCCGGCGCGGCGGTGTCGTTCTGCGAAAGTCCATCAAACCCAGCGATGGAGATCATTGACCTCGCCGAAGTTGCGCGGCTGACGCATCGCGCCGGCGGCATCCTGGTCGTGGACAATGTGTTCGCGACGCCGCTGTTGCAGAAGCCGCTGACGCTCGGCGCCGATGTCGTCGTCTATTCGGCGACCAAGCACATCGACGGGCAGGGCCGCGCGCTCGGCGGCGCAATCCTCGCCAGCGAGAAATACGTCAAGGACGATCTCGGGCTGTTCTACCGCCACACCGGACCGTCGCTGAGCCCGTTCAACGCCTGGCTGCTGCTGAAGGGGTTGGAGACGCTGGAATTGCGCGTCGAGCGGCAATGCCGCACGGCACTGGCGATCGCGCGCTTTCTGGAAGGCCATCCGAAGATCGAGCGCGTCATCTATCCCGGCCTGCCGAGCCATCCGCAATACGAATTGGCCCGCCGCCAAATGAAGGAGGGCGGCACGGTGGTCGCGTTCGACATCGCCGGCGACAAGGAAAGCTGCTTTCGCTTTCTCGACGCGCTGGTTTTGGTCGATATCTCGAACAATCTCGGCGACTCGAAGAGCCTTGTCACGCATCCGGCGACGACGACGCATTCGCGTCTCAAGCCCGAGGAGCGCGCCGCGCTCGGCATCGGCGACGGCCTCGTGCGCCTGTCCGCCGGTCTCGAAGCCGAAGCGATCTAGCTGGCCGATCTGTCGCGGGCGCTGGAGGTCGTGTAACTCGAATTCAGGGAACTGCCGGAATTTCCGGGGTTGTGCGATCCTTTTTGTGCGGTGGCGGTCAACGGCTAGCTTTAGCCGATGAGGGCCGGGTGTGACGTCGCGCCGCTTCGCCCGGCCGGGTTTCTTGACAAGAGCGGGTGATCCGTGCCGTGTTCCGCGCTTTCCTGGGAATGCGCCGGACCCTGTCGATGCACGCCTATCGCACCCACACCTGCGGCGCCCTCCGCCTCGACGACGCGGGGGTGACGGCCCGGCTCGCCGGCTGGGTGCATCGCAAGCGCGATCACGGCCAGCTGCTGTTTGTCGATCTGCGCGACCATTACGGCATCACGCAATGCGTGATCGACATATCGTCGCCGCTGTTCGCGGAAGTCGACGGGCTGCGCCTCGAAAGCGTCGTGTCGTTCACCGGCAGGGTCGTCAAGCGGTCGCCGGAAACGGTCAACCCGAATCTCGCGACCGGCGAGATCGAGCTGGTCATCGACGCGTACGAATTGCTGTCGGCCGCCGAGCCGCTGCCGTTCCCGGTCAACAGCGACGCCGAGTACCCGGAGGAGATGCGTCTCGCCTACCGCTTTCTCGACCTGCGGCGCGAGCAGGTGCACGCCAACATCATGCTGCGCTCGCATGTCATCGCGTCGATCCGCCGCCGCATGATCGAGCAGGGTTTCGCCGAGTTCCAGACGCCTGATTCTGACCGCCAGCTCGCCGGAGGGCGCGCGCGACTATCTGGTGCCGAGCCGGCTGCATCCGGGGACGTTCTACGCGCTGCCGCAGGCGCCGCAGCAATTCAAGCAATTGCTGATGGTCGCCGGGTTCGACCGCTATTTCCAGATCGCGCCGTGCTTTCGCGACGAGGCGAGCCGCGCCGACCGTTCGCCGGGCGAGTTCTACCAGCTCGATTTCGAGATGTCGTTCGTGACGCAGGAGGACGTGTTCGCGGCGATCGAGCCGGTGCTTTACGGCGTGTTCGAGGAATTCGGGGAGGACCGGGCGGTAACGCCGCCGCCGTTTCCGCGCATCACCTTCGCCGACGCGGCGCTCAAATACGGCACCGACAAGCCCGATCTGCGCAACCCGCTGATCATCGCCGATGTCTCCGAGGTGTTCGCCGGGTCGAATTTCCGCGCCTTCCGCCGCGTCGTCGAGAATGGCGGGGTCGTTCGGGCGATCCCGGCGCCGGGATCGGCGTCACGGCCGCGCTCGTCGTTCCAGGACCGGATGGATGCCTGGGCGAAATCCGAAATGGGCGCGCCGGGCCTCGGCTATATCATCCTGGAGCCGGGCGAGACGGTCGGAAAACCGGCCGGGCGCGGGCCGATCGCGAACAATCTTTCGCCCGACGAAGTCGCGAAGATTGCCGAATTGAGTGGGGTCGGGGCCGGCGATGTCGTGTTTTTCGCGGCCGGGTCAAAGCCGGACGCCGAGCGGCTGGCCGGCGCGGCGCGGATGCGGATCGGCCGCGAACTGGGCCTCGTCGAGGAGGGCGCGTTCCGCTTCTGCTGGATCGTCGATTTCCCGATGTACGAGCGCAACGAGGAAACCGGGCAGATCGAATTCAGCCACAACCCGTTCTCGATGCCGCAGGGCGGGCTCGAGGCATTGGAGACGCAGGACCCGCTGTCGATCCTCGCCTATCAGTACGACATCGTCTGCAACGGCATCGAATTGTCGTCGGGCGCGATCCGCAACCACCGGCCCGACATCATGTACAAGGCCTTCGCGATCGCCGGCTATTCGGCGGCCGAGGTCGAGGAGCGGTTCGGCGGCATGCTGAAGGCGTTCCGCTACGGCGCGCCGCCGCATGGCGGCTCGGCGCCGGGCATCGACCGCATCGTGATGCTGCTCGCCGACACGCCGAACATCCGCGAGATCATCGCCTTCCCGATGACCCAGCAGGCCGAGGATCTGTTGATGCAGGCCCCCGCCCCGGTGCCGCCCGAGCGGCTGAAGGAGCTGCACATCCGCCTCGAGCTGCCGCCACCGAAGGGGCGGTAGCCCATAGCGCGCGTCATTGCGAGGGGGCCGGAGGCCGACGAAGCAATCTCGATTAAAGAAGGACTCCCTGCCGCGAGATTGCTTCGCCGCGCTCGCAATGACATTTTGGCGTGTCGTCATTCCCGAGCCCGGAGCCTGACATGACAACCCGTCCGCCCGCCGAGATCGGCATGTCGCTCGACGAGGTCGATACGCCGGCGCTGCTCGTCGATCTCGACGCGTTCGAGCGCAATCTGAAGCGCCTCGCCGACCGGGTCGCCGGACAAGGGGTGCGGCTGCGGCCGCATGCGAAGACGCACAAATGCCCGGTGATCGCGCTGAAACAGGTCGAACTTGGCGCGGTCGGCGTCTGCGTGCAGAAGGTCAGCGAGGCCGAGGCGATGGTCTATGGCGGCGTGCGCGACGTGCTCGTCACCAACGAAATCGTCGGCCGCCAGAAACTGCGCCGGCTGATGGGGCTGGCGCATACCGCGCATGTCGGGGTGTGCGTCGATGATCCGGCGCAGATCGCCGATCTCGACGCGGCGGCGGCCGAGGCCGGGGTCGCGGGCCTGAAGGTGCATGTCGAGATCAACATGGGCGGCAACCGCTGCGGCGTCGAACCGGGCGAGCCGGCGCTCGATCTGGCGCGGCGGATCGGCGACTCGCGGCATCTGCGGTTCGCCGGGTTGCAGGCCTATCACGGCTCGGCGCAACACCTGCGCGGCTGGGACGAGCGGCAAAAGGCGATCGGCGGCGCGGTCGAGAAGGCGGCGACGACGCGCGACCTGCTGAGCGCCAACGGCATCGCCTGCGACAACATCACCGGCGCCGGCACCGGCACGTTCGAGTTCGAGGCCGGCAGCGGCGTCTATACCGAGCTGCAATGCGGCTCCTATGTCTTCATGGACGCCGATTACGGCCGCAATCTCGGCCGCGACGGCCGGCAGACCGAGGCATTTGAGCATTCGCTGTTCGTCTGGGCGACTGTGATGAGCCGGCCGAATGACGAGCGCGCGATCGTCGATGCCGGCCTTAAGGCGCTGGCCTTCGATTCCGGGCCGCCGACCGTGTGGGACGAGCCGGCCGCGACCTACGAGCGCGCGTCGGACGAACACGGCAGGCTCGCGATCGGCGGCGCGACGAACCGCTTGAAGCTCGGCGACAAAGTGCGCCTCGTGCCGGGCCACTGCGACCCGACGGTCAACCTGTACGACTGGTATGTCGGGATCCGCGGCGACCGGGTCGAAAGCGTCTGGCCGATCACGGCGCGCGGCGCGGTCTATTGACCGTTTGACCGCCCTGCCGAGCGGCGCGTCGGGGACCCTGGGCCTGGCATACCGTTAATGCGGCAATCGATCGGCTGCCGCGCGGTGGAAGAAAAGATGTTTTTTGATGGCTGGACGGGGTTGCTGCGGGTCGCGGTGATCGCGCCGCTCGCTTATTTCGCACTGATTCTGGTGCTGCGGATCTCCGGCAAGCGCACGCTGTCGAAGCTGAACGCGTTCGATTTTGTCGTGACGGTGGCGCTGGGTTCGACGCTAGCCACAATTCTGCTGAGCAAATCGGTCGCGCTGGCCGAAGGCGTGCTGGCGCTGGCGCTGCTGGTACTGCTGCAATATGCGATCGCTTGGCTCTCGGTGCGCTCGGAGGGGTTTCAGGCTCTGATCAAGGCCGAGCCGACCCTGGTTTATCGCCGGGGATGCTTTCTCGAAGCCGCGATGCGCCGCGAGCGATTGACCCGCGAGGAGGTATTGGCCGCGATCCGGGCCAGCGGGACTGCCAGTCTCGACCGGGTCGGTGCCGTTGTTCTCGAAACCGACGGGACGATCACCGTGCTGGACGAATTGACGGAAGAGGGCGCCGGCGCGCTCGACAGGGTGGAGCAGCGGTCATAGGGCGTGCGTCGGTCGATCATCACCGTGCGCCCGTTCTCGTGGGGCGCCGTCCGGCCGATTGCCCATTTCACGCTTGGCCATTTCCATCTCCGTTTCGGCGCCAGCGTGCTGCTGCTGCCCCGTGAGGCGGCGCAGCCGGGCACGTTCGAGGGCGCGCGGCAGGTTTTTCGGTTGCGGCGGGTCGGCGCCGGCGGGCCATCCCTCGCGCTGGCGGCGCCGGTCGCCGTCGGTGTCCTCGGTCTGGTCATGGAACAGCAGGGTGGTGACCGGGAACGGCAGGTCGATGCCCTCGCGCTGGAACGCCGCCTTGATTGCCTCGAGCACGTGGCCTTGCGTGCGCAGCACCGTGGCGCGGTCCGGCGCCGTCCACCACCACACCCGCATTTTGACGGCCGAATCGTCGAAGCCGACCGGAAACGCCTCGGGGGGCGGCTCCGGCAGGACGCCATCTGCGTCCTTGATCGCCTCCACGGCGATACGGGCGGCATGGCCGAGATCGTCGCCGTACCCGATCCCGACATCGTATTCGCTACGGCGATTGTCGAACGCCGTGTTGATAACAACGCTGCCGGTATAGATCTCGCTGTTCGGGATCAGCACCTGGCGCCCGTCATAGGTGCGGATGATCGTGGCGCGCGTCTCGATCGACTCGACGGTGCCCTCATACTGGCCGGAGATGATCTGATCGCCGCGCCGGAACGGCTGGCGCAGCAGGATCAGGATGCCGGCCAGCAGGTTCTGCAGGATGTCCTTGAACGCGAAGCCGATCGCGATCGAGCCGATGCCGAGCGTGCCGAGCAGATCGGCGACGCCGACGCCCGGGAAGATGATCGTGATCGCGATCAGGGTGCCGACGATCCCGATCGTCCATTGCAGTAGTGCGCCGAGCACATTGCCGAGGTCCGGACGGTGCCGCCGGATGCCGAAGCGCCAGATCGCGGCCTTGACTATTCTCGCAGCGATCGCAGCCAGGATAAGGAACACCAGCCCGAGGACCAGATTGGGCAATATCGAATAAAAGCCGTCGATCCACGCATCGACCTTGTTCCAGGCCAGAGCGATGCTCCCGCCCACGTCATTTGCCGAATCCGGCGTCTCGCCTTGCATATTCCCCTTGCCGCTCGGTTGAACTTAGCCTTGCTCTCAACGTGCCGCGGGCAAAAATGTTCTCAACAAAGCGTCCCGGTGCTCCGGCTCGTCCTGCCCTTCTTTCTTGAAGAAGCGCATCAGACGGAGCGTCAGAAACGTGAACATTGTAACGATCACGGCCACGTCATACTCACCGAGCCCGACAGCGCCGCCCATCGCTCCGGTCGCCCACAGGCTCGCCGCCGTCGCGGTGCCGCGAACCGAGTTGCCATGCCTGATGATCGCGCCGCCGCCGATAAACCCGACCCCGGTGATAAGTCCCGCGACGATCCGCGCCATCGCTTCGGGACTGGACGCGGCAAAGCTCTCTGTCACCTGAACAAAGCCGCAAGCGGCGAGCGCGACCAGCGGAAACGTGCGCAGGCCGGCGCTGCGCGATCCTTTTTCGCGGTCCCAGGCAATCGGAAAAGCCAACACATAGGCCACCGAGAGCGCCTGCAGATGTGGGAATATCGCGAAAGTGTCCATGCCAATTCGCCGCTGCTCGCTGCGAGTGTCGGGTCCGAGCCGGCCGGTGCAAGCGGTCAGCGCCGTGAATTGAAGCGCTGCGCTTGGTCGGGGTCGCCGAGCAGGTCGTGAAGATAAACGGCCTGGACCAGGATCAGGATCACGACCATCAGCGCCGGCGCCAGCAGCAGGCCGAGGATACCGAACAGTGCGCCGAAAACGGTCTGCGAGAAGATCAACAGCGCCGGCGGCAGCTGAACCGTGCGCTGCTGAATGAATGGCACGATCAGATAGCCTTCGACAGTCTGTATCGCGAGAAACAGCAGCGCGACCCACAGCGCCTGCATCGGCCCCTGGCCGAACGCGACGATGATGGCCGGCACGGCCCCCAGCACCGCGCCGATATAAGGGATGAAGTTGAGCAGACCTGCAATCAGCGCCAACAGAAACGCCAGCGGCACGTCCAGCAGCATCAGCCCGGCAAAGGTCAGAATTACGACAACGACCATGTCGATCGCCCGGCCGATCAGCCAACGGCGCAGCGCGACGCCAATTTCGGACAGCACCTCCGAGCCGCGGTCGCGGTAATCGGGGGCGAGAAGCCGGATCGATCCCCGGAAGTACAGCGTGGGGTTGATCGCGAGGTAAACCGCGGTGAACACGATGATGACGACCGCTCCAACCGCGCCGAGCATGGTCAGCGCGGCGCCGGCGAATTGCTGCGCAAGCGCCTGGGCCTCGCTGAAGAGCCGCTGGGAATCCAGGTAGTTGGCGAGCCTGTCGCCCCACTCGGTTCCTTGCAAGCTACGGTTGACGTAGGTGAGCCGATCCACAAGTAGCGCCACGAGCTGGTTCAGCTGGTCGAGCAGCGTTCCGCCGGTCCACCATGCCGTGCCGGCGACGAACGCGACGAACAGGATCGCGACGAGAGCCAGCGACCATCCGATCGGAATACCGGTGTGGCGGGCGATCCACTCGGCCGTGGCGCGATAGGCAATTGCCACCAGAATCGCGGCGAACACCATCAAGAGAACGCTTGAGAGCAGCCAGACCAGCAGAACCAGGCCGGCAGCGGCGATCAGCTTCAGAATTACGATCGTGGACCGCGACGGCTGGGTTTCCATCGGCACGGTCAGGCGGTCATGGGCGTCCGGCATACCTCGCGAACGCTCGACCTGATGCTGTCGTTACCGACTGCGCGGTCCGCGCTCTATTGCGGCTCGGCCGTGCCGGACCCTGGTTGCGGGGTGGGGCGGCTTATGCCGCGGTTTGCGCGAGGCGTGACAGATGGTGCGCCGTGTCGCCGAAGGTGTGCTCGATCACCATGACGCGACGGAAATAGTGGCCGACCGCGTATTCCTCGGTCATGCCGATGCCGCCGTGCAATTGCACGGCGTTTTGCGACACAAAGCGTGCCGCCTGGCCGATCCCGGCCTTTACCATCGAAATGTTGCGGGCGCGCTCGGCGGCGTCTGGGTGGTCGACGGTCATCGCCGCCAGCATCGCCATGCTGCGCCCCTGTTCGAGCGCGACGAACATTTCGGTCGCGCGGTGCTGCAGAGCCTGGTTGCGGCCGATCGGCTGGCCGAATTGCTGGCGGGTCTTCAGGTATTCCAGGGTCATCGCCTGCATCGTTTCCATCGCGCCGACCGCCTCTGCGGCCATCGCGGCGATACCGGCCTCGACGACGCGCTCGATGATCGGAAAGGCGCTGTCGACCTCGCCGAGCACGGCATCCGAAGCGACCTCGACCCCGCTCAGCGTGACTTCGGCCGCTCGCGTGCCGTCGCGCAGCGCGTAGCCGCGACGGGCGACGCCATTGGCGCCGCCGTCGACGAGAAACAGCGTGATGCCGGTGGTGTCGTCGCGGTCGCCTGAGGTGCGGGCGCTGACGATCAGCGTGTCGGCGCTGTCGCCGTGCAGGACGACGCTCTTCGCCCCGTCGAGCGTCCAGCCATCGCCTCTCCGGGTCGCGCTGGTCAGCACGTCGGGGAGGTCGTAGCGCGCCTGACGCTCGCCATGCGCGAGGGCAAGCAGCCGGTTGCCTTCGGCGATTTGAGGCAGAAGCGCGGCCTGCTGCGCGTCGCTGCCGGCGAGCCGCAATGCGGTTCCGCCCAGCACGATTGTCGCCAGATACGGCTCCAGCGCCAGGGTACGGCCGAACGCCTCCATGACCAGCATGATCTCGACCCCGCCGCCGCCGAATCCGCCGTGGCTTTCGGGAAACGGCAACCCGAGGAGCCCCTGCTCGGCGTAGCGCGACCACAGCGCGCGGCTCCAGCCGTCAACTTCGGCCAGGTATCCCCGGCGCTTCTCGAAGGTATAATTGTCCGCCAGCAGCCGATCGACGCTGTCGCGCAACAGCCGCTGTTCGTCGGTGAGATCGAAATCCATGTCAATTCTCTTGCGGACGTCGCGGCTTGAAAGGCGGTAATTAAGCTCGGCCTATCCGCGGCTTGAGTTGCTCGCTCGCTACTGCTCCCCCACAGCGGCCTGGAACATCGTCACCCGCGCGCATTTGTTCCGATGATCGCGCGATCGCGGTTAGCGGGCGGGGCGTTCGCGCCAACACACCCCGTGCCCGCTTCCGAGCGGCCCAAGCCGGCAGGACAAGGGCTTAACCCCTCGCACAGTCCCAGAGCGAGTCCGGGTTGCCTCTCCCGCGCTGCGGGAGAGGAACACACGCTTACTCGGCGGCGCCCAAGGTGCGCTGCTCCTCCAGCCGCGGCGTCGCGGCTTCTTCCCGCTCGGCGTCGAGCGCGGCGAGTTCGCGATCGCGCTCGGCGGCGACTTCCTTAAGGCGCGCGATGACGCTGCCGGTCCCGGCCGGGATCAGTCGGCCGACGATCACGTTCTCCTTCAACCCCTGCAGCTGGTCGATGCGGCCGGAGACCGCAGCCTCGGTCAGGACGCGGGTCGTCTCCTGGAACGATGCCGCCGAGATGAACGAGTTGGTCTGCAGGCTTGCCTTGGTAATGCCCTGCAGCACCGGCCGCGCCGTCGCCGGACGCAGCCCCTCCGCCTCGACCTTCGCGTTCTCGCGCTCAAACTCGAAGCGGTCGCTCTGCTCGCCGGCGAGGAACGTCGTATCGCCGGGATCGTCGATTTCGACCTTCTGCAGCATCTGGCGGACGATCACCTCGATGTGCTTGTCGTTGATGCGCACGCCCTGCAGCCTGTAGACCTCCTGGATCTCGTTGATCAGATAGCTGGCCAGCTCCTCGACCCCGAGAATGCGCAGGATGTCGTGCGGCACGCGGTTGCCGTCCATCATCAAATCGCCCTTGAGGACGTAGTCGCCCTCCTGCACGCTGATGTGCTTGCCTTTCGGGATCAGGTACTCGACCTGCTCGGCGCCCTCGGCCTCGGTCGGAACGACGACGATGCGCCGCTTCGACTTGTAGTCCTTGCCGAATTCGACGCGGCCCTCGCTCTCGCTGATGATCGCGAAATCCTTCGGCTTGCGCGCCTCGAACAGCTCGGCCACCCGCGGCAGACCGCCGGTGATGTCGCGCGTCTTCGACGATTCGCGCGGCATGCGCGCCAGGACGTCGCCGGCCTTGACCTGCGCCCCGTTCTCGACCGAGAGGATCGCGTCGACCGGCAGGAAGTAGCGCGCCTCGAGCCCGTTCGACAGCGTCAGCACCTCGCCACCCGGGTCGCGCAGCGTAACTCGTGGCCGCAGATCGCCGCCGCGCGTCTGCTGTTTCCAATCGACGACGACCTTGGACGAGATGCCGGTCGCCTCGTCGAGCACCTCGCGCATCGAGGTGCCCTCCTGCAGATCGACATAGTGCGCGATGCCGTCCACCTCGGTGATGATCGGGATCGTGTACGGGTCCCATTCCGCCAGACGGTCGCCGCGCGCCACCTGCGCGCCGTCATCGGTCAACAGCCGTGCGCCGTAGGGAACGCGGTGCCGCGCCTTCTCGCGGCCAGCCTCGTCGAGCAGCAGCATCTCGCAGGTGCGGCCCATCACGACGGGACGGCCGGCCGAGTTGATAACGACGACCCGGTTCTTGATCTCGACCCTGCCGTCGAACGCTGCCTCGATCGAGGATTGCTCGGCGCCGCGCTGCGCCGCGCCGCCGATATGGAACGTGCGCATCGTCAGCTGCGTGCCGGGCTCGCCGATCGATTGCGCCGCAATGACGCCGACCGCCTCGCCCATATTGACGACGGTGCCGCGCGCCAGGTCGCGCCCGTAGCACTTGCCGCACACCCCGACCTGCGACTCGCAGGTCAGTACCGAGCGGATCGACACCGCGTCGATGCCGGCCCGCTCGATCGTGTCGACCGCGTCCTCGTCGATCAGCTCGCCGGCGCCGAGCACCACCTCGCCCGAGAGCGGGTCGAGCACATCGACCGCGGCGCAGCGTCCGAGGATGCGGTCGGACAGCGGCGCGATGACATTGCCGCCCTCGACGACCGCGCGGGTCAAGAGGCCGCGCGTCGTGCCGCAATCCTCCTCGGTGATGATCGCGTCCTGCGCGACATCGACGAGGCGGCGCGTCAGGTATCCGGAATTCGCGGTCTTCAGCGCCGTGTCGGCAAGACCTTTTCGAGCACCGTGCGTCGAGTTGAAGTATTCGAGGACGGTCAGACCCTCCTTGAAGTTCGAGATGATCGGCGTCGCGATGATCTCGCCCGACGGCTTGGTCATCAGCCCGCGCATCCCGGCCAATTGCTTGATCTGCGCCGCCGAACCGCGCGCGCCGGAGTCCGACATCATCCAAACCGAGTTGATCGGCTCGCCGGGTTTGACCTGGCGGATGACCTTCATCATCTCCTCTGCGACCTTGTCCGAGCACGCGGTCCAGGCATCGACTTCCTTATTGTACTTCTCGCGCTGAGTGATCAGCCCGTCCTGGTACTGCTGCTCGTATTCCTTGACCTTCTCCTGCACCTCGGCGACGAGGCGGTGCTTGGCCTCAGGGATGATCAAATCGTCCTTGCCGAACGAGATGCCGGCCTTGCACGCCTGCTGGAAGCCGAGGCTCATCAGCCGGTCGCAGAAGATCACGGTCTCCTTCTGGCCGCAGAAGCGGTAGACATGGTCGATCAGGTCACTGATCTGCTTTTTGCCGAGCACCTGGTTGATCATCTCGAAGTCGACAGCCGGATGGCGCGGCAGAATTTCCGACAGCAGCATGCGGCCCGGCGTCGTCTCGACGCGCCGGACGATCGGCTGCCCGTGTTCGTCGACCGTTCCGAAACGCGCCTTGATCCTGCTGTGCAGAGTCACCGCTTTTGAGGCGAGCGCCTGCTCGATCTCGCCGACATTGGTGAACGCCATGCCCTCGCCGGGCTCGCCGTCGCGCTGCATCGTGATGTGATAGAGACCGAGCACGATGTCCTGCGACGGCACGATAATCGGCTTGCCATTGGCCGGCGACAGGATGTTGTTGGTCGACATCATCAGGACGCGCGCCTCGAGCTGCGCCTCCAATGACAGCGGCACGTGCACCGCCATCTGGTCGCCGTCGAAATCGGCGTTGAACGCGGTGCAGACCAGCGGGTGCAGCTGGATCGCCTTGCCCTCGATCAGCACCGGCTCGAATGCCTGGATCCCGAGGCGGTGCAGGGTCGGCGCGCGGTTCAACAAGACCGGGTGCTCGCGGATCACCTCTTCGAGGATGTCCCACACCTCCGGCCGTTCCTTCTCAACCATGCGCTTGGCGGCCTTGATTGTGCTCGCGAGACCGTAGAGTTCCAGCTTCGAGTAGATGAACGGCTTGAACAGCTCGAGCGCCATCTTCTTCGGCAGCCCGCACTGGTGCAGCTTCAGCTCGGGGCCGACGACGATCACCGAACGCCCGGAATAATCGACGCGCTTGCCCAACAGGTTCTGGCGGAAGCGGCCCTGCTTGCCCTTCAACATGTCGGACAGCGATTTCAATGGCCGCTTGTTGGCGCCGGTGATGATGCGGCCGCGCCTGCCGTTGTCGAACAGCGCGTCCACCGCCTCCTGCAGCATGCGTTTTTCGTTGCGCACGATGATGTCGGGCGCGCGCAGCTCAATGAGGCGTTTCAGCCGGTTGTTGCGGTTAATGACGCGGCGGTAGAGGTCGTTGAGGTCCGAAGTCGCAAAGCGGCCGCCGTCCAACGGGACCAGCGGGCGCAATTCGGGCGGGATGACCGGCACGACTTCGAGAATCATCCATTCCGGCCGGCTGTTCGATTCGATGAACGCTTCGATCAGCTTCAGCCGCTTGACGAGCTTCTTGCGGCGCGCTTCGGAGCCAGTGTCGCGCAGCTCGTCTCGCAGCCGCTGTTTCTCCTCGACGAGGTCGATCGCCGACAGCATCGTGCGCAGCGCCTCGGCGCCGATCGAGGCGGTGAACTGGTCGTCGCCGTATTCGTCCTGCGCCTTCATCAGCTCTTCTTCGCCGAGCAGCTGGCGCAGCTTCAGCGGGGTCAAGCCGGGCTCGATGACGACGTAGTTCTCGAAGTACAGGATCCGCTCGAGGTCTTTCAGCGTCATGTCGAGCAAGAGGCCGATGCGGCTCGGCAGCGACTTCAGGAACCAGATATGCGCAACGGGCGAGGCCAGTTCGATATGACCCATGCGGTCGCGTCGCACCTTTGACAGCGTGACCTCGACACCGCATTTCTCGCAGATGATGCCGCGATATTTCATCCGCTTGTACTTGCCGCACAAGCACTCGTAATCCTTGATCGGGCCGAAGATGCGGGCGCAGAACAACCCGTCCCGCTCCGGCTTGAAGGTGCGGTAGTTGATCGTCTCAGGCTTCTTGATCTCGCCGTAGGACCAGGAGCGAATGCGCTCCGGACTGGCGATTGAGATGCGGATCTGGTCGAAGCTCTGCGGCCCCGAAACCTGTCCGAAGATGTTCATCAACTCATTCATCGAGGACCCCTCTCCTGTGGGTCGTCATACCCGCGCGAGCGGGTGACAGATACAAAACCGTTACCTCCTCGCCTCGTCATCCCCGGGCTCGACCCGAGAATCTTTCGAGACCGCGAGGTGGCCGGGTCAAGCCCGGCCAGGACGGTAGAGGCTGAAAAGCGGCGCAGAACCGGCTCCGGCCTGCTCAATAGCTGCGCTGCTCCAGTTCGACATTGAGCCCCAGCGAGCGCAGCTCCTTGACCAGCACGTTGAACGATTCGGGGATGCCCGCCTCGAAATTGTCGTCGCCCCGGACGATCGCCTCATAGACCTTGGTGCGGCCGGAGACGTCGTCTGATTTCACCGTCAGCATCTCCTGCAAGGTGTATGCCGCGCCGTAGGCTTCGAGCGCCCACACCTCCATCTCGCCGAAACGCTGGCCGCCGAACTGCGCCTTGCCGCCCAACGGCTGCTGCGTGACGAGGCTGTACGGTCCGATCGAGCGGGCGTGGATCTTGTCGTCCACCAGGTGGTGCAGCTTCAGCATATAAATGTAGCCGACCGTCACCTTGCGGTCGAACGCCTCGCCGGTGCGGCCGTCGACCAGCGTGACCTGACCCGACGAGGCCAGCCCCGCCTTGCTCAGCATGCCGACGATGTCGTCCTCGCGGGCGCCGTCGAAGACTGGGCTCGCCATCGGCACGCCGCGGGTCAGCGCGCCGGCCATCTCGATCACCTGATCGTCGGGCAATGCCTCGATCATCGCGCCTTGCCCGTCGTAAATCTCGCCGAGCATCTTGCGCAGATCGGGTGCGGCCTTGGCGAGCCCGCCATTATGTCGGACGCTGTCCAGCACATCGCCGATGCGGCGGCCGAGACCGGCGGCGGCCCAGCCGAGATGGGTTTCGAGGATCTGGCCGACATTCATCCGGCTCGGCACGCCCAGTGGGTTCAGCACGATGTCAACGGGTGTGCCGTCCTCCAGATACGGCATGTCCTCGATCGGCATGATGCGCGAGATGACGCCCTTGTTGCCGTGCCGTCCGGCCATCTTGTCGCCCGGCTGCAATTTGCGTTTCACGGCGACGAAGACCTTGACCATCTTCATGACGCCGGGCGGCAGCTCGTCGCCGCGCTGCAATTTCTCGACCTTGTTCTCGAAGCGCGATTCAAGCTCGCGGACGGCGTCGTCCATCTGCTTTTTCAGCGCCTCGATATCGGCCATCCTGGCGTCGTCGCGCACCGTGATCTGCCGCCACAGGCCCGGCGTGAACTCGGCCAGCAGCTGGTCGGTGATCTCGCTGCCCGACGCCATGCCCCTCGGCCCGGCGACACTGGTCTGCCCGAGCAGCAGTTCCTTGAGCCGCGCCGCGAAGCTGCGTTCGAGGATCTTGCGCTCGTCGTCACGGTCCTTCGCGAGCCGCTCGATTTCGGCCCGTTCGATCGCCAGCGCGCGCTCGTCCTTGTCGACGCCGCGGCGCGAGAAGACCCGTACCTCGACGATCGTGCCGGACACGCCCGGCGGCAGCCGCAGCGAGGTGTCGCGCACGTCGGACGCCTTCTCGCCGAAAATCGCGCGCAACAGCTTTTCTTCCGGGGTCATCGGCGACTCGCCCTTCGGCGTCACCTTGCCGACCAGGATGTCGCCCGGCTTGACCTCGGCGCCGATATAGACGATGCCGGCCTCGTCGAGGTTCTTCAGCGCCTCCTCGCCGACATTCGGGATGTCGCGGGTGATCTCCTCTTGCCCCAGCTTGGTGTCGCGCGCGCTCGCCTCGAACTCCTCGATGTGGATCGAGGTGAACACGTCGTCGGAGACGATGCGCTCCGAGATCAGGATCGAATCCTCGAAATTGTAGCCGTTCCACGGCATGAACGCGCACAAGACGTTGCGGCCCAGCGCCAGCTCGCCGAGCTCGGTTGAGGGACCGTCGGCCAGGATGTCGCCGGCGCGCACCTGCTGCCCGACCTTCACCAGCGGCCGCTGGTTGATGCAGGTGTTCTGGTTCGAGCGCTGGAACTTCAGCAGATTGTAGATGTCGACCCCCGACGCGGCCGCCGAACTTTCCTGCGCCCGCACGACGATGCGGGTCGCGTCGACCTGGTCCACGACCCCGCCGCGCCGGGCGATGATCGTGACCCCGGAGTCGCGCGCGACGGTCTCCTCCATGCCGGTCCCGACGAGCGGCGCCTCGGCGCGGATCAGCGGCACCGCCTGGCGCTGCATGTTAGAACCCATCAGTGCGCGGTTCGCGTCGTCGTTTTCGAGGAACGGGATCAACGCCGCTGCGACCGACACGAGCTGCTTCGGTGACACGTCGATCAGATCGACGTCCTCGGGCCGGCACAGCACGAAATCGCTGCTTTTGCGGCAGTTGGTCAGCTCCTCGGCGATGCGGCCCTCGGCGTCGATCGGCACGTTGGCCTGGGCAATCGCGTATTTGCCCTCGTTCATCGCCGAGATGTAAATCACCTCGTCGGTGACTTTGCCGTTGTCGACCTTGCGGTACGGCGTTTCGATAAACCCGTACTGGTTGACGCGGGCATAGGTCGCGAGCGAGTTGATCAAGCCGATATTCGGCCCTTCCGGGGTCTCGATCGGGCAGATCCGGCCATAATGCGTCGGGTGCACGTCACGCACCTCGAACCCGGCGCGTTCGCGCGTCAGACCGCCGGGACCGAGCGCCGATAGGCGCCGCTTGTGCGTGATCTCGGACAGCGGATTGGTCTGATCCATGAACTGCGACAGCTGCGACGAACCGAAAAACTCGCGCACCGCCGCCGCCGCCGGCTTGGCATTGATCAGATCGTGCGGCATCACCGTGTCGATCTCGACCGACGACATGCGCTCGCGGATCGCCCGCTCCATGCGCAGCAGGCCGACCCGGTACTGGTTTTCCATCAATTCGCCGACCGAGCGCACGCGCCGATTGCCGAGATGGTCGATATCGTCGATCTCGCCGCGCCCGTCCTTCAGATCGACCAGCACGTTGAGGATCGCCAGAATGTCCTGCTTGCGCAGCACCCGCACGGTATCCTCGGCGTCGACGCCGAGCCGCGAGTTCATCTTGACCCGGCCGACCGCCGACAAATCGTAGCGCTCCGAGTCGAAGAACAGGCTGTTGAACAGCGTCTCCGCGGTCTCCAGCGTCGGCGGCTCGCCGGGCCGCATGACGCGGTAGATGTCGATCAGCGCGTCCTCGCGGGTCGCGTTCTTGTCGATCGCCAGGGTGTTGCGGATATAGGGTCCCTTGCTGTCGGCGCCGCGGCTGATCAGGTCGATGTCGAGCACCGGCAGTTCGGTAAGCCCGGTCTCCTCGAGCAGCTGCAAGGCCGCCTCGGTGATCTCGTCGCCGGCCTCGAAATAGACCTCGCCCGTCTCCTCGTTGATCAGGTCTTGCGCGAAATAGCGGCCGATCAGCTCCTCATGCGGCGCCAGCACGTTGGCGAGACCTGCCTCGCGCAAGCGACGCCCGAGGCGCGGCGTCATGCGCTCGCCGACCTGCGCCCGAACCTCGCCGGTGTCGGCGTCGATCAGGTCGGCAGTCAGCTTGCCGCGGAACTGCTCCTCCCGGAACGGCGTCATCCAGCCGCTCGCGCCACGCTGGTAAACGACCGTTCCGTAGAATGCCGAGAGGATCTCCTCCTTCGACATCCCGACTGCCTCGCCGGGCTGCAGATTCTTGCCCTCGGCCTTGGCCTGAGCGCGCTTCTGCTCGGTGGCGTCGTCGTCGAGCGCCAGCAGCAGCGTCGTCGCCGGCAGTTTGCGCCGCCGGTCGATGCGGACATAGACGTGGTCCTTGGCGTCGAACTCGAAATCGAGCCAGGACCCGCGATACGGAATGACCCGCGCCGCGAACAGGTATTTGCCCGACGAGTGGGTCTTGCCTTTGTCGTGATCGAAGAAGACGCCGGGGCTGCGGTGCATCTGCGAGACGATGACCCGCTCGGTGCCGTTGATGATGAACGTGCCGTTGCGCGTCATCAGCGGCATGTCGCCCATATAGACGTCCTGCTCCTTGATGTCGTGGATCGAGCGCGAGCCGGTGTCCTCATCGATGTCCCACACGACGAGGCGCAGCGTCACTTTGAGCGGCGCGGCGTAGTTGATGCCGCGCTGCTGGCATTCGTCGACGTCGTATTTCGGGGTCTCGAGCTCGTAGCGAACGAACTCGAGCTGCGCGCGCTCCGAAAAATCGCGGATCGGAAAGACCGATCGGAAGACTTCCTGCAACCCGACACTGCCGCGCTCTTCCGGTGCAACCCCCATCTGCAAGAAGTGGTCGTAAGAACTCCGCTGCACCTCGATCAGGTTCGGCATTGGAGCGACTTCGGGGATGCGCCCGAAGCTTTTGCGGATCCGCTTCTGGCCGTTGAAGGATATCGCCATTTATGACCCTCGCTGTGGGCCGCTCCCGGCTTTGCTTAAAGTCGGCGGCCCGGAATTCCTGTCACTGTCCGCACCCGGCCCTCGCAAGCTCACATGAGGGCGGACCGCTTCCCGCCAATTGCGGGCTGTCCGCAATTCCACGGCGCAGACGCCAACGCCGGGCGTGCGAGCATACCTCGCACCCCGGCTCAGCGGATCCCGATATCGGCGCACCGCCGCGGAACGAGATCCGGGCGGCCGCCGCTGCGCGCTTCAAGAAGGTCGTGACGGACCTACCTTATTTCGACAGTCGCGCCCGCATCTTCAAGCTGCTTCTTGATTTTGGCGGCTTCGTCCTTGTTGACGCCTTCCTTTACCGGCTTCGGCGCCGCCTCGACGAGGTCTTTCGCTTCCTTAAGGCCGAGCGAGGTGATCGCGCGGACTTCCTTGATCACGTTGACCTTCTTTTCGCCGATCGCGGCCAGGATCACGTCGAACTCGGTCTTCTCGGCCGGCGCCTCGCGGCCGCCGCCGCGCCGCCGCCCGCCGCGGCCACCGCAACCGGGGCCGCCGCCGAGACGCCCCATTTCTCCTCGAGCATCTTCGCCAGCTCCGCCGCCTCGATGACGGTCAGCGACGAAAGATCATCGACGAGCCTACCCAGATCAGCCATCATCCCACTCCCGATTGCGCCTGACAAATGACTGTGCTCGCACCAATCGCGGCTCGCGCCGCGCTTAGCCGGCGTTACGCCGCCTCGCCCCCAGCGGCCTCCTCGCCGCCGGATTCGCCGCTCTTCTCGGAATAGGCGGCGACAACGCGCGCCAACTGTCCGGCCGGGGTCTGCAGCAGCACCGCGAGCTTGGTCGCCGGCGCGTTGATCAGGCCGATGATCCTGCCGCGCAGCTCGTCGAGCGAGGGCAGCGTCGCCAGCGCCTTGACCCCGGCCTCGTCGAGCACCTGCCCTGAGAGGCCGCCGCCGACGATCGTCAGCTTGTTGTTGCGGTTGGCGTACTCGACCGCGGCCTTGGCCGCCGCCACCGGATCGCTCGGAGAACGCGATCGCGGTCGGCCCGGTAAAGAGCGGCGTCAGACCCTCGAACCGCGTCCCTTCGAGCGCGCGCTTCACCAGCCGGTTCTTGGTGACGCGATAGCGCGCCCCAGCGCCGCGCATCTGGCGGCGCAGCTGGGTCACCTCGGCAACGGTCAGCCCGCTCTGATGCGTCACCACGACGCAGACCGTCTCGGCCAGATCCTGACGCAGATTCGCGGTCAAAAGCTGCTTCTGCGCTCGATCCACCGATCATCTCCACTCGTTCACGGCACCATAACTCGCGTCGCAGCACCGCACCGCAAGGGTCGAATCTCGCGGCTCAGGCTCTCGTCTCCTCGCCGAGCCCGGCGAGATCGACATCGACGGCCGGCCCCATCGTCGAGCTCAGATGAACCCGCTTGATGTAGGTGCCCTTGACGCCGCTCGGCTTGCCCCGCGTGATCGCGCCGACAAAGGCGCGCACATTATCGACCAGCGCGTCGTCAGTAAAGCTCGCTTTGCCGACCCCGGCATGGACGATGCCGGCCTTCTCGGCGCGGAACTCGACCTGGCCGCCTTTCACCGCCTGCACCGCCTCGGTGACGTTCTGCGTCACCGTGCCGAGCCGCGGGTTCGGCATCAGCCCGCGCGGCCCCAGGATCTTACCGAGCCGGCCGACCAGCGCCATCATGTCGGGCGTCGCGACGGCCCGGTCGAAATTGATGTTGCCGGCCTGCACCTGCTCGACGAGGTCCTCGGCTCCGACGATGTCGGCGCCGGCCGCCTCGGCTTCGCGCGCCTTGTCGCCGCGGGCGAAAACCGCGACCCGCACCGGCTTGCCGGTGCCGTGCGGCAGCATCACCGTGCCGCGCAGATTCTGGTCGGGCTTGCGCGGGTCGACGTTGAGGTTCATCGAGATTTCGACCGTCTCGTCGAACTTCGCCGAGGCGCGCGACTTGATCTGCTTGACCGCCTCGTCGATGCGCAGCGTCGCGTTCGGGTCGATCCCCTCGTAAGCCTTTTTCAGCCGCTTGCCGGTTTTGCCATGCCTGTGCTCCCGCTCTCCCGCTTGCCGTCATCGCCGGGCTTGACCGGGGGATCCAGACGGCCGTCACGATGAATATTATTCGACGACTTCCAGCCCCATCGAGCGGGCCGAGCCGATCACCATCCGGCACGCCGCGTCGAGATCGTTGGCGTTGAGATCCTCCATCTTCTGCTCGGCGATCTCGCGGATCTGCTCCATCGTGACCCGGCCGACCGTGGCGCCCTTGCCGGTGGTCTGCGAGCCCTTCTCGACCCCCGCCGCCTTCTTCAGGAAATAGCTGGCCGGCGGCGTCTTGGTCACGAAGGTAAAGCTGCGGTCGCCATAGGCCGTGATCACGACCGGGATCGGCATGCCGACTTCGAGGTTCTGCGTCTGCGCGTTGAACGCCTTGCAGAACTCCATGATGTTGAGGCCGCGCTGGCCCAGCGCCGGGCCGATCGGCGGCGACGGGTTCGCCTTGCCGGCCGGCACCTGCAGCTTGATCAACCCGACGATTTTTTTCGCCATGCTCTATTCCTCACCCACCCCGGGGAAGGCCGGGGCCCATCCCGCCGCCGCTTCGCCCGCTGACCCAGGATCCCGGCTCCCGCCGGGATGCTCTCACGGCTCCGCCGTGCTCACACCTTCTCGACCTGCGAGTATTCGAGCTCGACCGGGGTCGCCCGGCCAAAGATCGAGACCGCGACCTTGACCCGCGACTTCTCCTCGTCGACCTCCTCGACAACGCCGTTGAACGAGGTGAACGGCCCGTCCGAGACCCGCACCTGCTCGCCGATCTCGAACGTGATCGACGGTTTCGGCCGTTCGATCCCTTCCTGCATCTGATGGATGATGCGGGCCGCCTCGGCGTCGCTGATCGGCAACGGCTTGCCGCGGCCGCCGAGAAACCCGGTCACCTTCGCGGTATTCTTGACGAGATGCCAGGTCTCGTCGTCGAGATCCATCTTGATCAGCACATAGCCGGGAAAGAATTTGCGCTCCGAGCTGACCTTGGCGCCGCGCTTGACCTCGACGACCTCCTCGGTCGGCACCAGGATCTCCTCGAAACGTTCCGCCACGCCCTTCTGTTCGGCCTGCTCGCGGATCGCGGCTGCGACCTTCTTCTCGAAACCGGAATAGACGTGAATGACATACCAGCGGCTGGCCATGCTCGATGCTCCCGAACCTACTGCCCGAGCCCGTAAATCAGCCGCACGCCAAAGGACAGAACCTGATCGACCGCGAAGAAGAACGCCGCGGCGATGAACACCATCAGAAACACCATCCCGGTCGTGACCAGCGTTTCCTTGCGCGTCGGCCAAGTGACCCGGCCCAGTTCCTGGCGTACCTGGTGAATGAACTCGGTTGGTGAGGTCCTGGCCATATCGAATCGGTTCAATCCTTTCGGCGCGCTCGCCGAGCCGCGCACGGAAAACAAGCACACGGAATATAGGTCGGCGCCGCCGGGATGGCAGGAGTGGAGGGGCTCGAACCCCCAACCCCCGGTTTTGGAGACCGGTGCTCTACCAGTTGAGCTACACTCCTATGCTCCTCGAACGTCATTGCGAGGGGTGTTAGCGTGACAACGCAATGTCCCGACGCCAGGGAGCCCGCTCGCCCGCAATGACAGATCCTCGTTCTATTTCAATATTTTAGCGACGACGCCGGCGCCGACGGTGCGGCCGCCTTCGCGGATCGCGAAGCGCAGGCCCTCATCCATCGCGATCGGCACCAGCAATTCCACCTCCATCGACACGTTGTCGCCCGGCATCACCATCTCGGTGCCCTCGGGCAATTTCACCGATCCGGTCACATCGGTCGTGCGGAAATAGAATTGCGGCCGGTAATTGTCGAAAAACGGCGTGTGCCGGCCGCCTTCCTCCTTGGTCAGGACATAGGCCTCGGCGATGAAGACGGTGTGCGGCGTGATCGACCCGGGCTTCGCCAGGACCTGGCCGCGCTCGACTTCCTCGCGCTTGGTGCCGCGCAGCAGGACGCCGATATTGTCGCCCGCCTCGCCCTGGTCCAACAGCTTGCGGAACATCTCGACCCCGGTCGCCACCGTCTTCGCGGTCGGCCGCAGACCGACGATCTCGACTTCGTCGCCGACCTTGACGATGCCGCGCTCGACCCGCCCGGTCACCACCGTGCCGCGCCCCGAGATCGTGAACACGTCCTCGATCGGCATCAGGAACGGCCGGTCCTTCGGGCGCTCCGGCTGCGGGATGTAGTCGTCGACCGCCTGCATCAGTTCCATGATCGAGTCGTGCCCGACCTCGGGGTCCTTGCCCTCCAGCGCCGCCAACGCCGAGCCCTTGATCACCGGGATGTCGTCGCCCGGGAAATCGTAGGACGACAACAGCTCGCGCACCTCCAGTTCGACCAGCTCCAACAGCTCCGGGTCGTCGACCATGTCGACCTTGTTCATGTAGACGACCAGCGAGGGCACCCCGACCTGGCGCGCCAGCAGGATGTGCTCGCGGGTCTGCGGCATCGGCCCGTCGGCCGCCGAGACCACCAGGATGGCGCCGTCCATCTGCGCCGCGCCGGTGATCATGTTCTTGACGTAGTCGGCGTGGCCCGGGCAATCGACATGCGCGTAGTGCCGGTTCGCGGTCTCGTACTCGACATGCGCCGTCGCGATCGTGATGCCGCGCGCCTTCTCCTCCGGCGCCTTGTCGATCTGGTCATAGGCGGTGAACGTCGCCCCGCCGGTCTCCGCCAAAACCTTGGTGATCGCCGCCGTCAGCGTCGTCTTGCCGTGATCGACATGCCCGATCGTCCCGACATTGCAATGCGGCTTCGTCCGACTAAACCTCGCCTTACCCATCGCTGCGGCATCCTATCGGCAAGAGAAAAACACAATCATATCAACACGGGTCCGAGCGGGCCGAGCGCTGGAGCGGGTGATGGGAATCGAACCCACATAGCCAGCTTGGAAGGCTGGAGCTCTACCATTGAGCTACACCCGCGGTCGCTCTGCCGCTCCGCCGACCGCCCTTCATTCCCTGCCGCGCAACCGAAATCGCAGCGGCGATGGTGGAGGGGGTAGGATTCGAACCTACGTAGGCATCCGCCGGCAGATTTACAGTCTGCTGCCTTTAACCACTCGGCCACCCCTCCGCGTCGCGAGAAGCCGCGCGCCGCCGGTTTCGCGCCACGGCCGCGGACCGCGCGTCATAAGAGCTTGCCCCTGTTTTGTCAACAACGGGCGCGGCAGACAGTCGTTGAGGCCTGACGGCTGGCCCGCTCCTGTTTCGATACGCCCGCTTCGGATTACCTGGTGTCGCGGGGGAATTGGCCCCCGCGACCGGGAGGAGCGAAAGGATGAAAATCCGTCTCCGGATGTTCCGGATCAAGATCTTCATGAAGATCCGGATCTAGAGGACCAGCGCGCCGCGGAAGGCGGACCACCTGCTCGCTGTCCTGCAACAAGCAATATAGGAGCCGGGACATGGCCGGGCAAGAAACACGCCGCCGCCGCGCGGCGGCCGCGCTTTCGGACGCCGCCGCGTCCGGAGCCCGCCGCCCCGCCCGGCCCGGCCGCCGCGAGCGCGGCGAGGACTGGCTCTACGGCCGCCACGCGGTGGCCGCGGCGCTCGCCAATCCGCAGCGGCGCTGGCGCCGGCTGGCGGTTCTGTCGGGACAGGAGGAGGAGGCCGCCGCGCTGGTCGCCGCGGCGCGCGCCGAGCGGCGCGGGACGGCCGACCGATCGAGGTGCTCGACCGCGCCGCCCTCGAAGCGCTGTTGCCCGAGGGGGCGGTGCACCAGGGCTGGGCGCTGCAGGTCGAGCCGCTCGACCCGGCCGATCTCGACGACGTGCTGCGCGCCGCCGGTGACCGGCCCGGTGAACCGAGCGCCGCGCCCTGATCGTGGTGCTCGACCAGGTCAGCGATCCGCACAATGTCGGCGCGGTGCTGCGCTCGGCCGCCGCGTTCGGCGCCGCCGCGGTGATCGTTGCCGAGCACGGCGCGCCGCCCGCGGGCGCGGCGCTGGCCAAGGCCGCCTCGGGCGCGCTCGACCTCGTGCCGCTGGTCCGCGTCGTCAATCTGGCGCGGGCGCTCGACCGGCTGAAGGAGGCCGGGTACTGGTGCTGCGGGCTCGACGAGAACGCGCCGGCGCCGTTGCCGGCGCTCGATCTCGGCCCGCGCGCGGCGCTGGTGCTCGGCTCCGAGGGCGGCGGGCTGCGCCGGCTGGTGCGCGAGCGCTGCGACTACCTCGCGCGCCTGCCGACCCGGCCGGAAATGCCGAGCCTCAACGTCTCGAACGCCGCGGCGGTCGCGCTCTACGAACTGGTCCGCCGCGCCGGCGCGGAACAGACGTGACCGGGCGTGAGGTCGCACGACATTGGGTTGAGGCTTACGTTGCGATCGCGGCGGCCGCTATGCAGGCGGATGGCGTCGGCTATAACGGGCAGGGAGGTCGATTTCGACGCCGCCGCGGCGCAGATGGACCCGGCATTGCGAGCTCGGCACCGTGCACCGGTCGATGGCGCGCGGTGGTGGCCGCTTTTGATGGCGGCAAGATCAGCTCGGATGCCGAGCCCCCCAGGCGAAATCCGCCCGCCGCGACCCATCTGCCGTGTCGCCGTGCATCACACACTCCTCGGCCCTGCGCCACCCTACTCACGCCCGGCAAACCGCCAGGCTCTCAGAAATGCGGGCTAGGATTTGGGAACAAGACGTGGATGCCCACGGATCAAGTCCGTGGGCTGAAGGTCCGCGGGTCAAGCCCGGCCATGGGGCTCTTGGAGGCGAAAAAACGGTCAGCCGAGGAACATGATCGCCGGCTGTTCGAGCACCTTGATGCGCTGGATGAAGGAGGCCGCCATCTACCGGTCGACAATGCGGTGATCGAACGAGGAGGACAGGTTCATCATCTGGCGGACCGCTATCTCCCCCTCCCGCACCACCGGCCGCTCGACGACGCGGTTGACGCCGATGATCGCGACCTCGGGATAGTTGATGACGGGCGTCGCGGCGATGCCGCCGAGCGCCCCGAGGCCGGTGACGGTGATCGTCGAGCCGGTCAGCTCGTCGCGCGCCGCCTTGCCGCCGCGCGCCGCCTCGGCGAGCCGACGCAACTCGGCCGCGCTCGGCGACAGGTCGAGCGCCTCGGCATGGCGCACCACCGGGACCATGAGCCCGCCCTCGGTCTGCGTCGCGACGCCAAATTGCACGCCGGAATGGCGGTGCAGCACGCCGGCCTCGTCGTCATAGCGGGCGTTGACCTCGGGGTGCGCCGACGGCGCCGACGATCGCGCGCAACAGGAACGGCAGCAGGGTCAGGTGCTCGCGGTCGGGTAGGCCGCGTTGAGCTGCCCCGCGCAATTCCTCGAGGGCGGTGACGTCGACCTCCTCGACATAGGAGAAATGCGGGATGCGCCGTTTCGATTGCTCCAGGTGCTCGGCGATCATCCGGCGCAGCCCGATAATCGGCACTTCTTCCACACCGTCGCGGCGGGGAGGGGGGCGCCGGCGGCGGCGGGGTGGCGGCGGGGGAGCGGAGGCGATATAGGCGTCGAGGTCGCGAGTGACCCGGCCGCCCGGACCCGTGCCCGGCACGAATTGCAACGCGATCCCAAATCCCAGGCCCGCCGCCGCACCGCCGGCGAAGCGAGCGGCTTTGTCCCGAGACGGCGCGTCGTTGGGATCGGAGCGGCAGGCACCGAGGACAGTTGCTCCTCACCCTCCCGCGCCTGCGCCGCGGGCCCCTCCCTCTCCCCGTCTGCCGGGAGAGGGGCAGTTTGCCATCGTTCCGGCTCGTACCCTCTCCCCTCTTGCGGGGAGAGGGTTGGGGTGAGGGGCTGGGCCGGGCCGATCCCTCCCCTAATGGAGGCCGGTTTGGCGGCAACTGCCTCCGCCGCATTGCCCTCGCCAAGGACATCGAGCTCGACGAGTTCCGAGCCGACCGGGCGCCGCTCGCCGGGCTGGCCGTGGATCGCGACGACCGTGCCGGCGACCGGGGCCGGGAGTTCGACGGTCGCCTTGTCGGTCATCACATCGACGAGCGGGTCCTCCTCGCGGATGACCTGACCTGGCGCGACGTGCCAAGCGACGATCTCGGCCTCGGTCATGCCCTCGCCGATATCGGGAACCTTGATTACGTAGCGGCCCATCGCGCGCCGGCTCACCCCTCCAGGGCGCGGCGCAGGCCGTCGGCGACCCGCTTCGGGCCGGGGAAGTATTCCCATTCCAGGGCATGCGGGTAGGGCGTGTCCCAGCCGGTGACGCGCACAATCGGCGCTTCCAGGTAATAGAAGCAATGCTCCTGCACCAGGGCGGCGATCGGCGCAGAAGCCGCAGGTGCGGGTCGCTTCGTGTGCGATGACGCAGCGGCCGGTCTTCTTGACCGAGTCGACGATCGTGTCGATGTCGAGCGGCAATAGCGTGCGCAAATCGATGATCTCGGCGTCGATGCCGCCTTCCGCGGCGGCGGCCTGCGCCACATGCACCATGGTGCCGTACACCAGTACGGTGACCGCCCTCCGGCGCGCTCTAGCGGGGCCGGCCGAGCGGCACGGTGTAGTGGCCCTCCGGCACCTCGGCCGATCTATGCCCCGTCCACGGCACCGCCGGACGGTCCGGGTGGCCATAGAACGGGCCGTGGTAGAGCCGCTTC
>CAWJZU010000040.1:0-7699 GCA_963847345.1 uncultured Alphaproteobacteria bacterium
CGGTCCACCGGGTTGACGTCTACCACCCGCAGGACCGCTCCGGCGCGCTCGGCGCCGGCCCGCAGCCGCTCGACCTCATGCGGCGTGTGCAGCAGGGGGTTGGTCGCCGACAACGGTTCCGTTGCCGAGAGTCGAGCCGAGCCACTGCGCCGGCGGGTCCTCAATCACATGCCGGATCTCGAACAGCGCGGTATCGATCTACGCAGAGGCTTGCAACATCTAGCGCCCATCGACGAACAGCGCCGCGCGATCCCGCAAAACGATCGCGCATCCTGCCGATCCGTAAACCCGGTCAGCCAGGCCAGCCGCTGGGCGCAGGCCGGCACGTACTCGCCATGATGTTCGTCTGACCGCGGCACGATGAACCCGTCGAGACCGCGGGACGCCAACTCCTCGCGCAGCATCGCCAAGCGGGCGGGACGCGGCAAACGGGCGAAATCCTCCGGAGCGAGACCGTCGCGCCAGTCTTCGGCAAGCCAGGCGCGATATTGTTCCAGCGCTTCGGCAAGCGCCGGCGGGGTCGGGTCGGCCACCAGCACGTGCCATGATGTGCCGAGTTCCGGCGGGGCGGCGAGCACCCCGGCGATCAGCTCGGCGACGCGGTCGGGATCGAGCGGCGAACCCGCATCACGCAACAATTCCGCCAAACGATTGCGATCGGGCGCCGTGGCCGTGACGCGCATTCCGTGCCTCTTCAATTTGCCGCCGGCGACCCGCTCGTCATCCCGGGTAAGCCGAGTTCATAGCTTCTCCCCACACGGAAGCTGGGACATTGGTCCCGGCCTCGGCCGCAAGGACTATCTAGGCCATCGGACAAAACTTCCCAACCGGCTGGCAGACTGTTCCGGCGTGTCGATGGGTTTGCTGCGCTGCAATAGCATTGCTCCCATTCGCGGGACGAGTGCATGCCAGGATTCCGATCTTCCGACTGGTTGTATGCGGCAGGGGCTTACGTTGTGCAGTGCATCATATTGGTGCTGGGAGTACTAAGATGTCGATTGTCAATATGTTTGTCGCGGCGCGAACCGCGCTGGTCGATCGGCGCGACCGCCGCCGGGCCTATGAGGAATTGGCCGCGCTCGACGATCACTCGCTGGCCGATATCGGTCTGCACCGCTCGCAGCTCGACGGAACCATCGAAAGATTGTTTGAGAGCATCGAACTCGATGCGGCGCCTTCTTCCGTCCGGCCGCTGGCTCGGCGGATCGATGCCGGTTTGTCGTCCGCGCAGAATTGGTTGCGTCGTATCTAATTCGTTATTGATCGTGCGACCGCCGCCCTTGCGCGCGGCGGCGCGCGGCTTCACGCTGCGATCCGGCACAGCATCGGAGACCGGATCATGCGGCTCGGCATTCATCTGCCCCATATCGGACGCAAGGCGGGACCGGGCTCGATCCGCCGCGCCGCGATCCAGGCCGAGCAGCTCGGCTTCGCCGATGTCTGGGTCAGCGAACATATCATCGTGCCGAAGGATGCGGCCTACCCGCCCTCGGCGATCTTCTGGGATCCGGTTCTGACGCTGACCTGGGCCGCCGCCTGCACCGACAGGGTCGGGCTCGGCACCAGCGTTCTTGTATTGCCGATGCGGCACCCGCTGCCGCTCGCGAAAGAACTCGCGACATTACAAAATCTTTCAGGCGGGCGGCTGATTCTTGGCGCCGGCGTCGGCTGGCTCGAAGCCGAATTCGAGGCGCTCGGTGCGCCGTTTCGCGACCGCGGCCGGCGCATGGACGAAGGCATCGCGATGATGCGTGCGGTGTGGGACGACGATCCCGTGTCGTTCCCGGCGAAGACGATCCCGGCCGTCATCGACGACATGCGCATGCTGCCGAAACCGGAAAAGCCGATTCCGATCTGGATCGGCGGCACCTCGGATCCGGCGCTGAAGCGCGCGTTGCGGCTCGACGGCTGGCACGGCTCGCGCTGTTCGCCCGAGCAGGCCGCTCCATTGGTCGCGCGGCTGCGTGGCGAGCGGCCCGATCCGGATTTCGCGATCTCTCTGCGCTATGGCTGGGATGGCCGCAACTCGGGTGCGTTGCGGGCGCGGATCGAAGCATATGAAGCGGCCGGGGTCGGTCACGTCTTGATCGAGCCGTTCGACCGCGAGATCGCCGACTGGCTCGCCACGGTCGAACGCGCGGCGCGCGCGACCGAGGGGATGCTGTCGTGAAGCTCGCGACGATCATCAAATTCCTGCCGTCCCATGCCGGTATCGACATGGACCTGGTGCTGGAAGCGGAGCGGCTCGGCTTTGACTCGGTGTGGGCCGGCGAGGCTTACGGCACCGATGCGGTCAGCCCGGTCGCCTGGGTGCTGGCGCGCACCAGCCGCATCAAGGCTGGCACCAGCATCATGCAGATGCCGGCGCGCACCCCGGCTTGCGCCGCGATGACCGCGATGACATTGCAGGCCCTGTCCGGCAACCGGTTTCTGTGCGGCATCGGACCGTCCGGGCCACAGGTCGTCGAGGGCTGGCACGGGGTGCCGTTCGGCAAGCCGCTCGCCCGCACTCGCGAATACGTCACGATCATTCGACGGGCGCTGGAACGCAATGGACCGCTCGAACACGCCGGCGAACATTACGACATCCCCTATACCGGGGCGGGTTCTACCGGTCTCGCGAAGCCGCTGCGCAGCATCATTCATGGCGACCCCAGCTTGAAGATCTACACGGCCTCGGTGTCGCCTCGCGGTCTGCGCACCGCCGGCGAGGTCGCGGACGGCGTGTTGCCGTTCTTCATGTCGCCGGAGAAGGCGGCGGCGATCGTCGATCCGATCGTCGAGGGAAGGGTGCGCGTCGGCAAGCCGAGCGATCTCGGGGATTTCGACAACGCCCCTTATGTCCGGGTCAGCATGGGCGAGGACGTCGCGAAATGCCGCGACGCGCTGCGCCCCGGCCTCGCGCTCTACATCGGCGGGATGGGAGCGCGCACGGCGAACTTCTACAACGACCTGGCGCGGCGCATGGGCTACGAGGCCGAAGCGGCGGCGATCCAGGACCTGTTCCTTGCCGGCAAGCGCCAGCAGGCCGCCGCCGCCGTCCCGGACGCGCTGATCGAAGAGACCTCGCTGGTCGGGCCGCCCGAGCGCATCCGTGACCGGCTGCAGGCGTGGCGCGACATCGCCGCGAGGAATTGGGTCGGCTCGCTTGTGTTGACTGGGGCCGATGCCGCGGCGATGCGGGTCATCGCCGAGGCCGTTCTGTGAAGGGCTGCGCTCCGGAGTGTTGGGGGCTGGGCAGGATCGTATGATCCTGTTCGGTATTCTCTGCGGCATCGACGCGTTGATCGCCGTCGCGGTCCTGGTTTTTTTCTTCTGGGGACTTGCCGACGGCACTGTCTCTGCGTTCAACATCGGTCTCTGGTTGGGGGTGCTCGGCGCTGTCGCCGGGATGCTGGGTGGCGGCATAGCGCTGCGCGCCTACGGCCAGCGCGTCCTTGCAAATCTGCTCCTGGCCATTCTCGCAGCGCCGGGGATTATTTACTGTCTCTTTTTGTTCCTTATACTCGTCTTGCAGCCGGACTTCAGATGATCCCGGCCCGTCGCACGAGTGCTGCTCGCTTCAAACCGGGCCGCCTGACAAATGCACGAGATCGCCGCGTTCCCTCGCAATAACGGCAAGAGGTCGTCATTGCGAGGAGCGTCGGCGACGAAGCAATCCCGCGGGGATTGTCTCCTTCGGAGTCTGCCTTACCCGATCGAAATCTTGCGCGGCACCGCCTCTTTCGCCTTTTTGAGCGTCAGCGTCAGAACGCCGTCTTCCAGCTTGGCGCTGATCTGCTGCTGGTCGATTTTGTTCGAGAGGGCGAACGAGCGGGCGAAATGCCCGACATTGTATTCGGTATAGAGCGGCTCCATGCCTTCGTATTTCGCGGGATCGATCTTCGCCTCGACCTTCAGCACATCGTTTTCGACGCCAATGTCGATCGCCTCCCGATCGACGCCCGGCACTTCCATCACCACGGTCAGTGCGTCCTCGGTCTCGAAAATGTCGGTGGTCGGCACGAAATACCGCACCGGCACCGTTTTTTCGTCCCGCGAAACCACTTCCTGCTTTTCTTGCGGCTGCAAGGCTTGCGATTGAGCCATCTTTCCCTCCGTCGGTTGGTTCTCTGGAGCGGAATTCGCGGTCAGGACACGGCGATCGAACGCGGCTTGTCGCGTTCGGCGCGCGGCAGATAGAGCGCCAGAATGCCGTCGCGGCATTCGGCCCTGATCTTGTCCGCGTCAATGTCGATCGGCAGCGTCACGGCGCGGTCGAAGCGCCCGGCAGCGCGTTCGCGGCGGTGCATCGCGGGCTTGTCGCCGTATTCGACGCTTTTGCTGCCGGAGATGCGCAGCGTGTTGCGCTCGACCCGGATATCGAGGTCCGATTTGCGCACACCCGGCACCTCGACGATCGCCACAATGTCGTCGCCCTTGCGAAAGATGTTGATCGGCGGATACGCGCCGCCGGCGCTCAGCCCCGCCCCGAGCCAGCCGCTCGACCGGAAGCTGTCGAGCGCGCGCTGGAATTCTCTCAGTTGTTCGAACGGATCGAACAGCATCGGCATGATCTGATCTCCTGTCCGAAATTTATCATGGCCCAATCCCGACAATGGGCTGAGGCCGATCGCCGATTTAAGTTCTCGCAGTCACGCGTCAAGCCCCGGCGTCGTTCCGGGCCGCGAGAGTTCCGCCATGCTATTTTTCCGCGCGCCGCCGCACCGCGACCCGCGATAATGTCGTCCGGCGGACACCCGTAAGCGCGATCCGCGAGGAGGAGACACGCCATGACGCAAGTTGGCGCCGGAGATTACCGGTACGAGCTGATCCAGGATTTTCTGAAGCCGCCGCCGGGCGAAACGTTCGGCTTGGTGAGTCGCGTCGCGACCGACGCGCAGGACCGGGTCTATGTGTTTCAGCGCAAGGACCCGCCAATCGTCGTGTTCGACCGCGACGGCAAGTATCTCGGCGCCTGGGGCAGCGGCGAGGTGACCGACCCGCACGGGCTGAAGATCATTGGCGATGTCGCCTATACAACCGACCGCACCAACTCGGTCGCGAAGTCGTTCACCTTAGACGGCAAGCCGTTGATGGAGTTGGGCGAGCGCGGCGCTTATTCCGACACCGGCGAGGTCAAGAACTGGCTCGTCGAGCGCGCCGCCGGGCCGTTCAATCATCCGACAGAGATGATCAAGCACCCCAACGGCGACATCTACGTGACCGACGGCTACCGCAATGCCCGCGTCCATCGGTTCACTTCAGACGGCAGGCTCGTCAAGTCGTGGGGCGCACCGGGCAGCGGGCCGGGCCAGTTCCACCTGCCGCACAGCATCGCCTACGACGACAGCGGCACGCTGTACGTCGCCGACCGCGCCAACAAGCGCATCCAGCGCTTTACGCCGGACGGCGAGTATCTCGGCGAGTGGACCGGGATGGGTGGTCCGAACGACATCAGCCGCGGCAAGGACGGCAATTTCTACATCGCCGAGCAGGAGGATTCCGGCAACCCGGCCTATGTCACGGTACGCGACGGGCAGGGCAAGGTGCTGGCGAAGATGGCGAGCCGCCACGTGCACGGCGTCGGCGTCAACTCGCGCGGCGACATCTACGCCGGCCTGACGCAGAACCGCAGCGTCGACAAATTCGTGCGAGTGCGCTGAGGTCGGCGGGCGCGGGCAGCGGGCGGAATGCGGAGATGATTGTGCTGCTCGCGCTCGTTATCGGCATCGTCGCCGGTTTACGGACCTTTACGGCACCGACGGCGGTGAGTTGGGCGGCGCATCTCGGCTGGTTGAAACTCGACGACAGCATGCTTGCGTTTCTCGGGTATCGCTGGACGCCGTGGATCCTGACCGGTCTCGCCCTCGTCGAATTCGTCGCCGACCAGCTGCCCTCGACCCCAAGCCGGACGGTGCCGATGCAGTTTGGCGCACGCATCGTCACCGGGGCAGCCTCCGGCGCCGCGCTCGGCGTCGCATTCGGGCTGCCGCTGGCAGGTGGCGTGGCCGGAATTGCCGGCGCGGTCATCGGCACCTTCGGCGGGCTCGCGATACGCACGAAACTGGCCGACACCTTCCGCAAGGACATGCCGGCGGCGTTGATCGAAGATGCCGTCGCCATCCTGGTCGCGCTTCTTGTAGTCCTAGCAGCAAGATGAGCCGGCGCTTCGATTGATATCCGGGTGCGAGTGGCCGCTTTTTCCCTGTTCCGGGCACGGTTTGCTGTTTCTGCAGGAAAAGAACAGCAAACGGTGACACAACCCTTTGCTTTGCGCGGGTTTCGCGGCGGCGGAGGGTGAATTCTGCAGCAAAAGAACAGCAAACAACCGCCCGCTATCGCTCCGACCCGCGGCGCCGATCATTGATACTCCAGCAATGTGGCGGATTTCGTGTCGTCGTTCGGGGCGGCGGCGCTGTCCTAATTCGGCTGGATCAGCGCCGCGAAATTGCCGCCGCTATCCGCTGCGCCTCGCAACGGCCCTTCGCCGAACGGATGGGATCAGATTGCGAGCTGGATGCGGATGGCGCGCGCGACGGCTTCCATGTCCTCGCGGTCGAGGCGTCCGAACCTGTCGCGCAGACGGAGTTTGCTGATCGTGGCGACCTGGTCGGCCATGGCATTGCGCTGCTCGTCGTTCAGTGTGACAGAGGCTTCCGACGGGTACAGGCGGCCGACATTGCTGGTGAGCGGCACGACCTGCACGCGGTTCAGCTCGCGGTTCGCAATGTCGTTACTAACGATAACGGCGGGCCTCTTTTGCGGATTTCCCCGGCGATCGGCGGATCGAACGCGACCCACCACACCTCGCCACGAGGCGGCGTTCTATCCGGGTTCATTCGCCCGGCGTCGTTAGCCACGTCGCCCGCGAGATTTTCGACCCACCCGACCGCCATCGCGCGGTAGCCTTCCGCCAAGTCGCGGCCGGTAATGTGCGGGCGCGCGAGATCGTTCAGAAACCGGCTGATCCGCCACCGCCCGATGACGCTGTACAGACCGGCATAGACATCGTTTTCGACCGCGATGGTCAGCCCTTTAGTCATGGCTTGGCCTCCGAATACGTGTTATATTTACATTAAAATGCCGCGTGTCTATTCGGGGAGGGTGCCGGCAGCCCAGCCAGCTTACGGTCTGCAATCCACAAGCGCAGCCCAGCCAGCTTACGGTCTGCAATCCACAAGCAACGTGCTGGCCCGTCTAACGAGCGGCGGAATTGGCTCCGTTTCTGCCCCTAATTGCCGGCCGCTCAAAGGACGAAGCGAGGGCGAAGAAGGATCGCCAAATGCCGAAGATTATGATCTCATATCGCCGTGACGACTCGGAGGTCATCACCGGAAGGATTTTCGATCGATTGGTCGTGCATTACGGCAAAGACGCGGTATTTCAGGATATCGATAGTGTTCCGCTGGGCGTCGATTTCCGAGAGCATATCAATACGATTCTGAACACGAGCGACATTGTGCTCGCGGTTGTGGGTCCGAAATGGGTTGGGCCGCGGGTAGGGCTGAGCCGGCTTGCCAATGCAGCCGATCCGGTGCGCGTCGAAATGGAAGGGGCACTGGGCAGGAAAGTTCCTTTGATCCCGCTCCTCGTGATGCGGGGCAAGATGCCTCGCCCCGACCAATTGCCTCCAAGTCTTCAGGATTTCGCCTACCGGAATGCACTGCCGCTTGATTCGGGGCGGGATTTCGATGCGCATATGACGCGCTTAATTCGC
>CAWJZU010000041.1:0-44037 GCA_963847345.1 uncultured Alphaproteobacteria bacterium
TCCGAAGGCAGAGGTCGAAGGTTCGAATCCTTTCGGGTCCGCCACCTATCCGAATGATAAAAGATGGCTTTTCTATTTCTCGCCATCGCCCGAAGCGCGGGAAGAGCAGAACGACGCAACAACATGCGGCGCGATTGCACGTCGTTCGCACGCGCGTTTGCAGATTGTTTGTCGAGCGGGTCGTCCCGTCTACGGCGTCCTATGCAGCGACGCCCGGTGTGTCACCGTGGGATCATCGTCGCGCATCACGAACGCGCCCCTCGGCGACCTTGGCAGGCGCTGGCGACACCAGCGGGCAACAAACGCCGCCGCCAACGCGGCATCCCGGACGTAAATCGCGACGGCGTCGTTGACGACCGCAGTAAGGCCGGCCGGGGTGATCATTCAGCCGTCAGCACCGCAGCTCTGGTTCGACCAGGCGTGCATGGCGTCGAGGCGCTGGCCGAACCCGGCGGCTGGGACGGCGATGCGAACCCGCACCGGAAACCGGCGTTCGCCGGCTGAGTGGTAAGATGAAAGCCGACGTACGGCACTCGGCTACGAATACCGCTTTGCGACGGGATAAAATTGGATGAACGGCTGCGATCGCTGAATTTTGCGAAAAGATGACGCGAAACGAACAGGTCAAAATGCCCGAAATCACGCCGCGTTGCGACCTTCAGGTAGGTGCTCAAACGTTTTCTTGACTGTTTCGATCTCGGCTTCCGACAAATCCTCCAAATTGAGTAGCGAGTTCCGAGCCTGCTTGTTTACTCTGATGAGTTCATCCAGCTTCAGATGAATCGCCTGAGTATCGCAACTCTGAGTGCTCTGGATCAAGAACACCATCAGGAAGGTGATGATCGTTGTTCCGGTATTGATCACAAGCTGCCAGGTCTCGGACCAGCCGAAGATCGGGCCGGTGACTGCCCATAGTACGACAAGACTGATCGCCATCAGGAAGGTTGTCGGCGATCCCGCCTGACGCTCAACCCATCGGGCAAAGCGGTCGAAAATGGCTGGTCGTTTCTTGAACATAACGCAATACAAACAGGGCTGGTCCGACCCGCGTTCCAAGAAGCAGGCTGTGGAGCCGGAGCTCGACTCGTCGTCAAGTTGAACGACAGCATCGCCGAGGAGACCGCCGCGCCCACATCGAGCAATATCCGCCCGGCGGCTGTCACGGGCGTCAATGCAGCTCACCGCTGGCGGTGCTACGCAAACCACAATCGGCGTCGACCGCCGCACTCAAACCGCGCGCTACGTCTCGGCATAGGAAAACATGACCGCGTGCAGAGCGTGCCGTGCGGCAAACAGGGTGAGAACCGCGACCAATCAGGATGAGAAAGCGCCGCTGGCTTTGTGACGGCGGGTGGGCGTAGCCCGACTGACGATGCGGACCAGCCGCTCGGCGTGCCCCGGGATGGGGCGCGTTGGCCGGCGATCGCGGCCGGTCGGATAGGAAGCGGTTCTTCACGCTGCTGCGTGCGAAGGAATCGCCCCTTGCCCGGCCGCCACATCACCGATTGCCAGATGAGGCTGTACATGAGTGTCCGCCATACCGAGCCGCCGGTCATTGCCGCGGCCAAGGCCGGGTTCAGCGCCACCACCGCCTATCGCATCGAGCCGGACCCGCGGCTGCCGTCACAGAAAAAGGCGCCGCGCCGGCGACGCGATCCACTGGCCGCGGTTTGGGACAGCGAGGTGGTGCCGCTGCTCCAGCTACAATCATCCAGATGCCGCAACGCCGGGTTCCCATCCTGAGTTGCCGCCTTCTCATCCGGATTGTCGCGCTACAGGCGTTGCCATTGCCGAGGACCGGCAAGCCCCCTCCAGATTTTTCGTGTCGCCGCGAACGGAGGAACGAGCCGGTTGCAAGTCGAAGGTGGCAGGAGAATTTAACCGCCCCGGAGGGTTCGTCCGCCTCGGCGAAACTCCGCTGCCGCTGCATCGGCCCCCCTGGGGGGCTACCCGAACTGGGGGATTCTAATCGATCGTAGCGGCCCCAAACGGCGGTTTTTTCAGTGCTTCCCCAGCGGATGATCCATCCCATGTCCTTCGCTCAGCTCGCGGCAGCAGCGGTAATACCCGCATCGCCGCATTGCGCCATTCCGCAACCGCCGGCCTCTGATATAGCCTTGCGCATCCAACGCCGGGAGCGCCGATGCCTATTTCCCTGACCGTAAACGGAGGCGAGGTCCAGATCGCCGCCGATCCGGACACGCCGCTGCTCGATGTGCTGCGCAATCATTTAGGGCTGGTCGGCGCCAAATTCGGCTGCGGCCTCGAACAATGCGGCTGCTGCATGGTCCTGGTTGACGGCCGGCCCGAAAAATCCTGCGGCAAGGCGGTGTCCACCGTGGCCGGAAAACAGATCGTCACGATCGAGGGGCTCGGCACGCGCGCCAAGCCGCACCCGCTGCAACAGGCGTTTCTCGACGAGCAGGCCGGGCAGTGCGGCTATTGCCTGCCCGGAATTATTGTCACCGCGAAGGCGCTGCTCGATGCGAACCCGGCGCCGAGCCGGGCCGAGATCGCGCGGGCGCTCGACGACAATATCTGCCGCTGCGGCAGCCACGCGCGGATATTGCGCGCCGTCGAACTGGCCGCGGCTCGTATCAGGGGGGAGGGGAGACAATGAGCGATGCACCGCGCGCGCTGCCGGCGCTTCTGCAGCAGAACCCGCGCCTCGATCAGTGGGTCGGGTTTCCGGAGCCGGGGAAAGCGCTGATATCGACCGGACGGGTCGAGATCGGCCAGGGCGTTCTGACCGCGATGCGGCAGATCGCGGCCGAGGAACTCGGCGTCGATCCGGCGCGGATCGTGTTGCAGACCGGCGACACGGCGCTGACCCCGAACGAGGGCTACACGGCCGGCAGCCAATCGATCCAGTTCGGCGGCGTCGCGCTGCGGCTCGTCTGCGCCGAGGTGCGGGAATTGTTTCTCGACCATGCCGCGGCGGCGTTCGGGTACGGGCGGTCGGGCCTCGCGGTGCGCGACGGCGCGATGCTCGATCACGGCGCCCCGACCGGGCAGGATTACTGGTCGCTGGCCGACGCGGTCGATCTGAGCCGCAACGCGACCGGCCGCGCGCGCATCAAAAAGGCCGAGGAATATGCGGTGGTGGGCCGCAGCGCGGCGCGCGTCGATCTGGCGGCCAAGGTGTTCGGCGAGGCGGCGTTCGTCCATGACATGAAGCTCGACGGCATGGCGCACGCCCGCGTGGTGCGCCAGCCGCGTCCCGGCGCGACGATCGCCGCGATCGACGAGAACGCGATCCGCCGCGCGGCGAAAGGCCAAGCGATCGAGATCGTCCGCGACGGCAATTTCCTGGCGATTTCCGGCAGCAACGAGACGGTTGTTGAGTCCGTGGCCGCGGTCGCGTCGGCGCATGTGCAGTGGGACGGGGTCGATCCGCTCAGCCCGTTTCAGGAAGAGGCGCGCTGGCTGTTGCAGCAACCGTCTCTGGATCGCGAGGTCGGCGCGCCGCCTGGCGATCCGGCTCCCGGCGCGACAAGGCGCGAGGCGAGCTTTACCCGCATGAACCTGTCGCACGCCTCGATCGCGCCATCCTGCGGGGTGGCCGTATATCGGGAGGGCCGGCTCGACGTATGGACGCATTCGCAGGGCGTGTATCCGCTGCGGGCGGCGCTGGCGCGAACCTTGAAGCTCGATCCGGCGGCGATTGTCGTGCATCACGCGCAGGGTCCGGGCTGCTACGGGCACAACGGCGCCGACGACGCGGCGGCCGACGCGGCGGTGATCGCGATGCAGCGGCCCGGGGTGCCGGTGCGGGTGCGCTGGCGACGGGAGGAGGAGTTCGGGTTCGAGCCGGTCAGCACCGCGATGGTGACGAGTGTGCGCGCCGTGCTCGGCGATGACGGGCGCCCGTCCGACTGGACGACCGAGATCTGGAGCGGCCGGCACTCGAACCGGCCCGGCAGCGGCGGCAATCTGCTGGCGGCCGAGGCGCTGCCCGACCCGCCGGGACCGCCGCCGGTGACCGAATCGTCGGAGCAACCCGGAGCCGGCACGCGCAACGGCATGCCGCTCTATGACTTCGCCGCGAAACGGATCAGCCATCACCTGATCCCGGAGACGCCGGTGCGGACGTCGTCCCTCCGCGGTCTCGGCGCGACGCTCAATGTCTTCGCGATCGAATCGTTCATCGACGAGCTGGCCGCCGAGGCGGGGGAGGACCCGGTCGCCTACCGGCTGTCGATCCTCGCCGACCCGCGCGCCCGCGCGGTTGTCGAACGGGTGGCGCAGATGAGCGGATGGCAGGCAGGAGCCGCCGGCGCCAGCGGGCAGGGACGCGGCATCGGCTTCGCGCAATACAAGAACCTCGCCGCCTATGCCGCTGTAGTGGCTGAGGTCGAGGTCGAGGAGACGATCCGGGTGACGCGGGTGTGGTGCGCCTGCGACGGCGGGCTGGTGATCAACCCGGACGGCGCGATCAACCAGCTCGAAGGCGGCATCATCCAGGGGATCAGCTGGGCCTTGAAGGAAGGCGTACGGCTCGATGCGGACGGCGTCAGCTCGCTCGATTGGGAGCGCTACCCGGTGATTAAGTTCAGCGAGGTGCCGGAAATCTTTTGCGAACTGGTCGATCCGCTATCGGATAATCCACCGCTCGGCATCGGCGAGGCGACCGGCGGCCCGACCGTCGCGGCAATCGGCAACGCCGTCGCGCAGGCCCTCGGCACCCGCCTCCGCGACCTGCCGATGACCCGCGAGCGGGTCATGGCTGCGCTGCTGAAGGCGTGAGCGATGAGGAGGTCGAAACCATGCTGAGGCACTTTGACCATCTGACGATCGTGGTGCGGGACTTGCCGCGGGCGAAGGAATTTTTCGCCGTTCTCGGTTTCAAGGAGGCGATGTCGGTGGTGATCGCCGGAGAGAAGTTCGCGAGCTACATGGGCGTGCCCGGCATCGAGGCGGATCACGTGACGCTCGTCCTGGAGAATGTATCGCCGCGCACCGAGATCCAGCTCCTGCGATACCGGCATCCCGACCCGTTGCCGGACGCGCATATCCGCGACCTGTACAAGATCGGCATGAACCACATCTGCTTCGCGGTCGACGACGTCGCGGAGGAGGTCGCAAAGCTGAAGGCGCACGGTTTCAAAACCCGCAACGAGATCATGGACTTCCATTCGCGGAAGCTCGTCTTCATCGACGGCCCGGAGGGCGTCACCGTCGAACTCGCCGAGTGGCATTAAGCAGAAGAGGACGGGGCGACATGAAGCTGCCGCAGACCGGCGGGTGCCAGTGCGGAAAAATCCGCTACGAGATCACCGAGGAACCGCGCTCGGTGTACACGTGCCACTGTCTCGACTGCCAGCGTCTGACCAGCAGCGCGTTCTCGTTGGGCGTCGTCGTGCCCGAGACCGGGTTCCGCCTCACCGGCATCGAGCCGCGGCCTCTATCCCGCACCGCCGATAGCGGGCGCGTGTCGGTCCGGCTGGTCTGCCCGGAATGCGGATCGTGGGTTTGCGGGACGCCGAGGGGCGGCGAAGGTCGAGTAGCTAAGCGATACAGCTTCGCCCTCGCAGATCCGGGCAGGCGGCTTTCCCGCACCCGGCTCTTCCCGGAAGTCACCCGCATCGCGCCGCGCTCGGTGTCCAGGGATGGGTGATCCGAGCTTGAGGCAAGGGCAAGCACGCGGTCACAGCCTCGAACCAGTCCCAGCCCATGCGTCGGGTCTTCTGGCTTCGCCGCCGGAGGCAGTTGAACCAGATGCGCCGAACTTCCTGCCGGAACCCGTTGAGGGCGCGCCAGTTGTGCGGCATGCCGAAGTAGCCGTAATGGCCGCGCAGGATGCTGGAATACCAGCGGTGCTGCTCGGCCAGCGGGGCATGCATCAACCGCCGCGCCTCCCGGCGCAGTGCCGTCAGCTTGCGCGTCAGGCGCTGGCTCTGCGTCTTGTGCTTGACGATGAACCGGCCGTCCCTGGTCCACCCGCAATAATGGGTGAAGCCGAGAAAGGCGAAGGTTTCCGGACGTCGCTCGCCACGCTGCTGTCGCGCCAGGGCCGGAAGCCGGCCGAACGCGATCAGCCGTGTCTTGTCCTCATGCAACGACAGGCCGAACTTGGCCAGCCGCTGCTTGAGATCGACCATCATCCGCCGCGCATCAACCGCGCTCTCGAAGCCCATCACGAAGTCGTCGGCATAGCGCACGATCGAGACCCGACCGCGAGCATATCGGCGGCGCCATTGATGGACCCAGAGGTCGAGCACGTAATGCAGGAAGATGTTGGCCAGGAGCGGGCTGATGCCCGCCCCTTGCGGCGTTCCCTTGTCGGTCTCGTACCACTCATCGCTCTCCAGAATGCCGGCTTCGAGCCATTGGCGGATAAGCCGCAGGATTCGAGGGTCGGCGATCCTGTGCGCCACCATCCGCAGCAGCCACTCGTGGTCAACCAAGTCAAAGAAGCTGCGGATGTCGGCATCGAGCACCCAGTTCACGCGCTGGCTCATGATCGCGGTGTGGACCGCTGCTAGAGCCTGGTGCGGGTTCCGTCCCGGCCGGAAGCCGTAGCTGAACCCGAGGAAATCGACTTCATAGATGGCGCTCAGTACCTCGGCGACCGCGCCTTGGACGATCTTGTCCTCCAGCGTCGGCACGCCGAGCGGGCGCTGTCCGCCATCGGCTTTGGGGATGTAGACGCGTCGCACCGGCTGCGGCCGGTAGCGCCCGGTGTGGATGCGCGCGCACAGATCACGGAGATTGCGCTCCAAGTCTTGCGCGTATACCGCCACCGTCATCCCATCGATTCCCGCGCTTGCCTGCCGCCGCTGGCGCCGAAACGCTCGTTCGAGCGCCGCGATGTCGATATGATGCAGCAGGGCGGTGAAGCGGGTCTGGACGGCCGCTCGGGCCGCCGCGTTCACCCGTGCGAGATTGGCCGGCAGGACGACCCGGCTCTGTGTCCGGACCCTGTTCCCCTCGCCTGGGTTCCTTCCGGGCTGGCCCCTTCCCTCGGCGCGTCTCGTGTCCTTCGACGGCGTCATCAGTACTATGAACCAGTCCGACTCCCGACCTCAGCTCGGATGGCGGCTCCGGCAGCGCCTCGCCGCCCTCCCCCGCCGGCGACCATTCCGGCGGACCCGGTCGGGCCTCTCATGTTCCGACGAATGCTTTCCATGCGTGATCCGGCCTTCGACCCCGGCGAAGCGACGCCATCTCGCGTAGCGACGGCGCACGTGCTGCCTTCGTGAACGGGAACCCACTCGGCCTCCGCGATCTTCCACCTTTCGAGGCTCAATCCCGCACCCCGCATGGCCCCTGTCTACACTTCGGACCCCGCGTTACCACGACGCCCGCAAAACTTGGTCCCGGCCTGCCCGCTACGGCTTTGGCCCGGATGAGACTTTCACTCATAGGCACTCGTCAGCTTGGCATGACGTACTCCGGGTCCGTGGTGGAACGCTCGACGACACATCATGGCTGCGGCCAAGCCGGCATATATGGACGCGCCGAAAACAAGCCTGGATGACGCTTCCGGAAGGCGACGAGGTCTTCGAAGGCCAGCCCGGTTAAGCCAACGCGCGCCGATGCTGCGGCAGAGCGAATGCGAAGCCCATCGTACGTTACTATTGATGATGGGCCAGGACGGCACGATCAGCCATGAAAAGACCGTCGCCAACCTGACCCAGTTCAGCCGCGAGGTGTTGCCGAGGCTGGGGGAGTTGAGGTGATCTCGTTCGCCTGAGAGCCTTGACTTAGCTCAGAATCGTTTGCTGAGTCCGGTACTTCGTAATCAGGAAGCCGCTGGAGAGAACCATCCGGCCGGAACGCTATGTACCAGATTTCAGTATCGAACGGATAAGGGCGTCCAGCAGGGACTTCTGCAAGGTAAATCACCAGTGGACCGGGCCATTCCCGGTAAGTTGGTCGTTGCGCAAGCGTGAATACACCGTCTTCGGTGCGACATAGTTCCCCATTCGAATCCTCCGGATCACTGACGTCCATTAGCGCGTCCAGATAGCTGCGCGCTAGCTCCTCATTGGGATGCCAACGTATAATAATGGATGGCGCCTCAGCATCAATGACTCCTCGGGCCACCGTACGTTCAATTGAACCCAAGAAGCGGTGATTTTCGGCTATCGTATAATGCACGAACGATTCGACAGGTTCCTCGTCAGTGAGCCCGAGCTCGTCAAGCTCCTCTCGAGATATATTCTGGACAGCCCGGTATAGAACAGGAAAGTTGAGATTGAGCGGTGGACAATAGACGCCACCTGGGCGAGCACGGCCAATCTCAAACCTATGATTTTTTTCAATCGTTGAAGGTAAAGTGGTCGGCTTTATTTGGTCCGTTAAAACGGGGAAATCGGGCTCGATGTCGGCCTTCAGTGACTCTACGACTACTTTGAAGTCTGAAGAAACCTTCGGAAGAGGCTCGCGGCGTTCGCCCCGCCAAAAGCAGGTGACGTGCGCTCGGGAATGGTTGCGGTCCAGGACCGCGCGGAGTGAGGCGATGCGGCCTGTGTCCGCCACTGTCGGGACAAGAAGCCTATGGATGAAATCGAGGTGGTCGCCGAGATCGTCGCTCGGGACGTGCGTGTCGGTCGAGAGAAACCAGATACCGGTGCGTCCGCGAAGAGAACCGGCGTGCGGTCCGCCGAAGAATTCTTCGCCTTTGCGGTGGGCGCGCGTCGGGGCGATCGGCAGGATCGCCGAAATTTCCGCGGGGTCGAGATCGTCGCCGGCGAAGCGCAACGTCACGAACGCCTTGCGGTCGGTTTGCGATTCAGTCTTCGTCGAATAGGTTGCCAATCGGGTCGCCGTGTTCATCGGTGACGGTTCCGTCGCTGTATATGATGACGCGGTCGGCGCCGGAAAGGTCGCTCGCGGCCTTGATCTTGTGCAACGCGCGGCCAAAACGGCGCGGCGACAGGCCGAGCGCGCGAGCAACCGCGTCCGGCGGGTTCCCGGGATTGCGCCACAGGACCCGCAACCGCCTCATATCCTGTCGGTCTCGACGGAAGGATCAAACCAATTCCAGCCTGATGCGGCGGTAATCTGCTCGCGCATGCACTTTTTTTGAGAAAGCTGTCGAGCGTTGATCGCCAATGCGGATATTCAGACTTATCCATCATGTAAGCAAGCGTAGGATGGACTGAGCGCAGCGAAGCCCATCCTACAAAGGGGGACAATCATGTTCGATCTGATCATCACCGGCGGCACCGCGGTCATGCCGGGTTCGACCGAGGCGGCGGATATCGGGGTTTCGGGCGGGAAGATCGTCGCGATCGGCGCCCCCGGCGAGTCTGGCTTCGGTCGGGGCCGGGCGGATGGTGGATGCGGCGGGGCAGATTGTTATTCCGGGCGGGGTCGATCCGCATATCCATTGCGGGATGCCGATCGTCGGCGGGCCGTAGAACGAGCCGATTTTTGCGGCGCCGCCGTCGCAGGTCAGCAAGGCGGCGCTTTATGGCGGGACGACGACAATGCTCGATTTCGCGCTGTGCCCGCCGGATGTGCCGCTGCGGCAATCGATCGAGGCGCGGCAACGCGAATGGGCGGGCGCCTGCTATACCGATTACGGGTTTCACCTGATGCTGCGCGGGACGCAGACGCCGGAACTGCTCGGCGCGCTGCCCGAGGCGGTGCAGGCGGGGCACGCGACGGCGAAAATCTTCACGACCGATATCAGGCCGCTCAACCAGGGCCGCATGGTCAAGTTCGGCGATATCTGGGAAGTCTTGAAGATCATGGCGCGCGAGGGCGGCCTGACGACGATCCACGCCGAGGACAACGACATCGTCATGCACATGTACGAAAAGCTGATCCGCGAGGAGCGGACCGGCTTCGAGAACATGGCCGAAGTGCATAATACATTGAGCGAGGATCTGTCGTTCAACCGGGTGATCCGGCTCGCCGAGAATGTCGAGGGCGCGGCGTTGTACATGGTGCATGTGTCGGCCGCGACCGGGGTCGCGGCGATCGCCAATTCGCGCGCCCGCGGCTTCCCGATCTATGGCGAGACGTTGCACCAGTATTTGTTGTACACGGCCGAGGACTACAAGCGGCCCGGCGGGCAGATGTACCACACCTATCCGAGCCTCAAATACGCCGAGGACCAGAAGGCGCTGTGGGAAGGCACCGATCACGGCGCGATCCAGACGGTCGCGACCGACGAGGTGTGCTGTCCGCTATAAAGGTGAAATTGCAGGGGCGGCGGATCGACGACACGACCGGCGGCAATTCCGGTGTCGAGCCGCGCCTTTCATTGATGTACACGCACCTCGTGACAAAACGCGGCTACTCGCTGGCGGATTTTGTCGGTCTCGTGTCGTCGAACGCGGCGAAGATCATGGGGCTGTACCCGCGTAAGGGGGCGCTGGCGGTGGGGTCGGACGCCGATATCGTGCTGCTCGATCCCGGGAAGGCGCGGGTGCTGCGCAAGGAGGAACTGCACGAGACCGATTACACGCCGTGGGAAGGGCACGAGGTCGCGGTCTGGCCGTCGATGACGATCCTGCGGGGGAAAATCGTCGTCGAGGACGGCAGTTTCTCGGGCGATCTGCGCGACGGGCAGTTCCTGCCGCGCAAGATCCCCGACGCCGTTCGCAGCCGTCCGGCGGTGTGATTCTCGCTGAAGCCGGTGGCGCGGGGGAATCCCCTCACCCCGGCCCTCTCCCCGTGGGGGAAAGAGAGAACGCCGATGGCACAGGGTGAGCAGAAGCCGGCGAAAGCCCGAAGCGTGCGGCGGCGGGACGATGGGTTTCGCGTCGCTCTGCACATCCCACGGAGCCTTCGCGGGATGACAATTACGCCCGAGACGTTAATCGGCAAAGTCCTGACCTTGACCGCTTTTGCCCGGCGAATTGACACTCCGGCGGTCGCGGCCTATCTGTCGATTGTCGCCGTGCGCTCCGCATCTGCTTTTCCTTGTTGCTTTATTCGAGGTTTTCATGTTCGGCGCCTTAGCCCGGCGGCTGTTCGGCTCCGCCAACGATCGCTACATCAAGAGCCTCCAGCCGCTGGTCGATCAGATCAACGAACTCGAGCCGGAGCTTGAGAAACTTTCGGATGAGGAGTTGCGGGCCGCCACAGCCGAATTCAAGCGGCGGGTTGCCGACGGGGCCGAACTCGACGATTTGCTCGTCGAGGCGTTCGCGACGGTGCGCGAGGCCGCCAAACGCACGCTCGGCCAGCGCCATTTTGACGTGCAGCTGATGGGCGGGATCGTGCTGCATCGCGGCATGATCGCCGAGATGAAGACCGGCGAGGGCAAGACGCTGGTCGCGACATTGCCTGTCTATCTTAACGCGCTCGCCGGCAACGGCGTGCATGTCGTCACGGTCAACGATTACCTGGCGAAGCGCGACGCCGAGTGGATGGGGCAGATCTACCGCTTTCTCGGCATGAGCGTCGGCGTCATCGTTCACGAGCTGGACGATTATCAGCGGCAGGAAGCCTATCTTTGCGACGTCACCTACGGCACCAATAACGAACTCGGTTTCGACTACTTGCGCGACAACATGAAATTCCGGCTGGAGGATATGTGCCACCGGCCGTTCCAATACGCGATCGTCGACGAGGTCGAATTCGATCCTGATCGACGAGGCGCGCACGCCGCTGATCATCTCCGGCCCGACCGAGGACAATTCCGAGCTTTATATCCAGGTCGACAAGGTGATCCCGGCGCTCGAACCCGACGATTACGAGAAGGACGAAAAGCAGAAGACCGTCGACCCTGACCGAGACCGGCCAGGAGAAGATGGAGGAGCTGCTGCGCGAGCACGGACTGCTGCATGTCGGCGGGTTGTACGACATTCATAACGTGTCGCTGGTCCATCACGTGAACCAGGCGCTGCGGGCGCATAAGTTGTTCGCGCGCGACACCGAGTACATCGTCAAGGACGACAAGATCATCATCATCGACGAATTCACCGGCCGCATGATGGAAGGGCGTCGGTATTCGGAAGGACTGCACCAGGCGCTCGAAGCGAAGGAAGGCGTCACGGTCCAGAACGAGAACCAGACGCTCGCCTCGATCACATTCCAGAATTATCTTCCGGATGTATCCGAAGCTCGCCGGGATGACCGGCACGGCGATGACAGAGGCGGAGGAATTCGGCGATATCTACAAGCTCGAAGTCATCGAGGTGCCGACCAATCTGCCGGTGTGCCGCGAGGACAACGACGACGAGGTCTATCGCTCGACCCGCGAGAAATTCGACGCGGTGGTCCAGCAGGTTATCGAGTGCCGCGAGCGGCAGCAGCCGGTTTTGTGCGGCACGGTCAGCATCGAGAAATCCGAGGCGCTGTCGGCGCTGCTCAAGAAGAACAAGGTTCCGCACAACGTGCTGAACGCGCGGTATCACGAGCAGGAGGCGTATATCATCGCGCAGGCGGGCCGTCCGGGCGCCGTGACGATCGCCACCAACATGGCCGGGCGCGGCACCGACATCCAGCTCGGCGGCAATCTCGACATGCGCTTGAAGGCCGATCTTGCGTTGGTTGCGGACGAGGCCGAGCGCGAGCGCCGCGCCGCCGAGATCCGCGCCGAGATCGAGGCGGCGCGCGAAGTCGTGCGCGAGGCTGGCGGACTGTTCGTGATCGGCAGCGAGCGGCATGAGAGCCGCCGCATCGACAACCAGCTGCGCGGCCGTTCCGGACGGCAGGGCGATCCCGGCGCGTCGAAATTCTTTGTCTCGCTCGAAGACGATCTGATGCGGATCTTCGGCTCCGAGCGGATGGAAGTCGATGCTGGCGCGCCTCGGCCTCAAGGAGGGCGAGGCGATCATCCATCCCTGGGTCAACAAGGCGCTGGCCAAGGCGCAGCAGAAGGTCGAGGCGCGCAACTACGACATCCGCAAGCAGCTGTTGAAATACGACGACGTGATGAACGACCAGCGCAAGGTCGTTTACGAACAGCGCCGCGAGATCATGAACGCCGACGAGGTCGCGGCGACGATCGTCGACATGCGCAACGAGACGATCGCGGAAATCGTCGCGCGCGCGATTCCCGAGAACGCGCTCCCCGAGCAATGGGACATCACCGGGCTGCATGCCGAATGCCTGCGTCTGCTGGCGCTCGATGTACCGCTCGCCGATTGGGTCAAGGAGGAGGGCATCGACCGGCGGACCGTCGAGGAACGCCTGGTCGAGGCGGCCGACGGGCTCATGAAGGGGAAGGAGGCCAATTTCGGCGAGGAATTGATGCGCATGGCCGAGAAGAGCCTGCTGCTGCAGTTCCTCGACCATATCTGGAAGGAGCACCTGCTGCAGCTCGACCACCTGCGGCAGGGCATCAACCTGCGCGCCTATGCGCAGCGCGATCCGCTCAACGAATACAAGCGCGAGGCGTTCGAGCTGTTCGAGGGGATGCTGGCGACTCTGCGCGAGCAGGTGACGGGCGCGCTGACCCATCTCGAAATGCGCATGGACGCGCCGCCCGAACCCGAGCCGGTCCGTTCGGCGAATTGTCCTATTCCGAGGAGTTTCCGCTCGAACCGGAGGCGGTAATGGCCGAGGCCGCGCCGCCGCTGAGGCGACCCGCCCCGGTGCTGAATGGTGGCGGTGGCGCGCGCCGTCGGGAGAGCGGCCGGGTTGCGGCCGGCGCTGCCGCCGGGTCGGATCTGGGCGAGCACGATGCGGCGGTGCGGCCCCCCTGGGCCGGAACGGGCCGCAACGCACCCTGCCCATGCGGCTCGGGCCGCAAGTACAAGCACTGCCACGGCCGCATCTGAGGCCGAGCGACGAAGCCGGTGACATAGCCGTCCCGCGTCCCCGACGAAGCCGAGATTGGGCTGTAGGACGGGGTGATCCCGGCGAAGCCCGGAGGAATCCCATCATCTCGCCGCTGCATGACAGCATGGGTTTCGCGTCGCTTAACCCATCCTACGAAAATACGAAGCTGAAGGCTTGGCAACGCCAATCCGCTGTTACGCACTGGCCCCGGCCAGTGCCGCGCGCGTCCACTCGACGAGCTGTGGAGTCGTGCGCGCGCCGGCGGCACGGGCCAGCTCGCGTCCCCGGAATGCGAGCAGGAGCGTCGGGATGCTCTGGACCCGAAACCGCGCCGCCAAGCGCCGGCTCCTCGTCGACATTGACCTTGACCAGCCGCACGGCGGGCTCAAGCAGCGCCGCGGCGCGCTCGAACTCGGGCGCCATCATTCGGCACGGCCCGCACCACGGCGCCCAGAAATCGACCAGCAGCGGGATGCCGCTTTTTTCCAGATGGCGCTCGAAGCGCGCCGTGTCGAGCGCGACCGGGCGCCGGTCGAACAACGCCTCGTGGCATTGGCCGCAGCGGCCGCCGCCACTCCCGGGGTTGTCGAGCTTGACGCGCGGCACTCGGTTGATCGTATCGCAATGGGGGCAGACGATGTGCAGCGACGGTTCCATTTGCGGCTCCTTTGTCCTGTCCGGTCGAACGCGTGCCAGCCGCCGCGAGTTGTCATCGACGCGCGTGAATTTGCATTGACCGACGTCAAGACGGGGCGGCGCGAATCTTTTCGCTGATCGGCCGGTACACGCGCACCCGTTCGTCGCGGTCCGCGATCGCGACAAGCGGCGCGGGGTCAGCGACGATGGCGATCCCGCATTCGTCCGCCGTGCCATCGAGCCCGACCCCTCGCAGCCACGAAATCGGACCGTCCACCGGGAGACCGCCGTCGCGAGCGTTGTGCAGCACGACCAGAAACTTGTCGCTCGGCACATCCGGCGTCTCGTCGAGCCCGTCGAGCAGGTTGCGGTGCCAGTTGGTCTGCAACCGGCGCCATTCGCCGGTCGAGGCCGGGCCGCCGCGGGCGCGATACTCGGGGCTGTCAAAGAGTGCCGGCGAGGCGACCTCGTGCAATGCCAGGTATGGCGATGGCGTCGGCGTGAGCGCCTCGAAGCGCTGCGATGCGCGGAACCCCGGCACAGTCTGCAACACCCTGATATGCGCGAGATACCAGGCATGCCATTCCGGCAGGCGCTCGGGATGCGGGAAATCCATCTCCACCATGTAAATCATTGCGTTCTCCGCTCGCTCCAGGACCTAAGGCGAAAAGGTGGCAACCAGCGAGGAGCTGACACACCCGGGCGACCTTACCCCCACCCTGACCCTCCCCCGCCAGCGGGGGAGGGGATCCTGGGGGCTCCCGATGCAGATCATCGGCGCAACTCTACGATGAGCGGCGCGGCGCAGACAAATCGGCCCAGCTTGCATACATTAGCGCGTAAAGTTAGGCGTCGTTGCGATGTACCGGCGCCGCCGGCGTGTCAAGAGGTGCTGCGATGGCCGACGCGAAATCGAAAAATCCGGGCGGGCCGCCCGATCTTCCCGAGCTGCTGGCGCTTGCCGAGGCGCTCGTGCCAGTGCTGCGAGAGCGCGCCGGCCGCACCGAGGAGCTGCGCCAGCTGCCCGACGAGACGATCGACGATCTGCACCGCACCGGGCTGTTCCGCATTCTGCAGCCGAAGCGGGTCGGCGGCAGCGAATTGCCGTTCCGCTCGATCGTCGAGCTGGTCTCGATCATCGGCAAGGGAGACGGCTCCACCGCCTGGGTGCTGGCCAATCTGGCGGCGCATCACTGGATGCTCGCGATGTTTCCGAAACAGGCGCAGGACGAGGTGTGGGGCCAGTCGCCGGACGATCTGATCGGCTCGGCGCTGGTGTTTCCGCGCGGCCGCGCCCGCCGGGTCGAAGGCGGCTACCGGGTCACCGGCCGCTGGCCGTTTTCCAGCGGCGTCGATCCGTCGTCATGGAACCTGATCGGCGCGATCGCGCAGGACGAGGAGGCCGGCACCGCGATGCCGCGCATCTTCCTGTTGCCGGCGAGCGACTACACGATCATCGACACCTGGCACGTGATCGGCCTCGCCGGGACCGGCAGCAAGGATGTCGCGGTCGACGACGTGTTCGTGCCCGAATATCGCAGCCTGGCGATGGACCAGATCACCGGCGGCCGCAACCCGGGCGCCGCGGTCAATCCGGCGGTGCTGTACCGGTTGCCGGCGGTCAGCCTGTTCGCGTTCTGCATCGCCGCCGTCTCGCTCGGCATCGCGCAGGGCGCGATCGATTACTTCGCCGAAACGACGCGCACCCGCACCAGCTATTACACCGGCCGCAATCTCGCCGATTTCGTGACGCTGCAAATCCATCTCGCCGAGGCGAGCGCGATGGTCGATATGTCGCGCGCGGCGATCCTGATCGATTGCGACGAGGCGACCCGCATCGTCTCCGAGGGCAACGTTCCGAGCCTCGAACAGCGCGCCCGCTATCGCCGCGACGGCGCCTACGCGGCGACGCTGTGCACCCGCGCCGTCGATGCGCTGTTCCGGGCGACCGGCGGCGGCGCGATTTATGCACGCAATCCATTGCAGCGCATGTTCCGCGACATCCACGCCGCCAACGCGCATTACGTGCTGAACTGGGATATCAACGGCGCGATGTTCGGGCGGGTGCTGCTGGGCCTGTCCCCGGACGCGATGCTGTAGACGAATTCGAGGACGAACCGTGTCAATAGATATACCGGGCAGCCATCAAGCCCAAGTTCACAGCACCTCGGCCGAGGGGTTCAATTCGCGCGAGCTGCGCAATGCGCTCGGCTCCTTCGCAACCGGGGTGACGATCATCACGACGCGGAGCCGCAGCGGCGTCATTACCGGCATGACCGCGAATTCGTTCACCTCGGTGTCGCTCGACCCGCCGCTGGTGCTGTGGTCGAGTTCGTTGTACGCGAACAGCCTGCCGGCGTTTCAGGAAAGCTCGCATTTCTGCGTCAACATCCTGGCCTATGACCAGATCGAGCTGTCGAACCGCTTCGCGAAGTCGATCGAGGACAAGTTCGCCGATGTCGATCACATCGTTCCGGAATCGGGCGCCCCGGTCCTGATCGGCTCGGCGGCGCATTTCGAATGCCGCAACGAGTTTCGCCATTACGGCGGCGACCACATCATCTTCATCGGCCATGTCGAGCGCTTCGCCTACACCGACAAGCCGACGCTGATGTTCTGCCGCGGCAAATACATCCGCGGCGAGCCGATCATGCAGACGTGACCGCCGCTGCCCCTCACCCCGGCCCTCTCCCCGCAAACGGGGAGAGGGCCGGGGTGAGGGGCGACGGCGCGAAATAGGAAAGACATGCGGGCTCTGAACAACGTCGTCGCCGTGATCGGGGTCGGCATCATGGGGTCGGCGATCGCGCGCAACCTGATCGCGGTTCCATTCGCGGTGAGCGGCTTCGATACTGATCCGGCGCGCCTGTCGGAGATAGCGGCGATGGATGTCGCGGCGGTTCATGCCGAGCTCGCCCGCGGCGCCGGCTCGAGATAAAGAAAAGAAATGAATCCTGATTTGTCGCTGCGGGCGGGCACCGGCACGGAGGCCGATGCTCGGCGGCTGCATTACGCCTGGATCGTCGCCGCGATCACCTTCGTCATCGTGGTGCTGACGGCCGGGGTGCGCGCCGCGCCGGGCGTGCTGATCGTGCCGCTCGAGCACGAGTTCCAGTGGTCGCGGGCGACGATCTCGTTCGCGGTCGGGGTCAACGTGCTGCTGTACGGCGCGATCGGCCCGTTCGCCGCGGCGCTGATCGACCGGTTCGGGGTTCGGCGCACGATTACGCTGTCACTTGCCGCGACCGCAACGGGCGTGGCGCTTACGCCGATGATGTCGGAGCCGTGGCAACTGGTGCTGCTGTGGGGCGTCGTCGTCGGCATCGGCTGCGGCTTCACCGGCGCCTATCTCGGGCCGCTGATCGCGGCGCGCTGGTTCAAGGCGCGGCAGGGATTGGTGATCGGCGTATTGACCGCCGGCAACGCCGCCGGTCAGCTCGTCTTCCTCCCGACAATGGCCGCGCTCGTCACCTCGGCCGGTTGGCGTGTTATGTCGCTGACCCTCGCCGTTTGTGTCCTGGTTTTCGTGCCGCTCATCGCCTGGCTGATGCGCGACCGGCCGGATACGGTCGCGCTGCGAGCCTACGGCGACACCGGGGCGGGTCCCGCGCCAGCGGTCCGTGCCCCCGGCAATCCGGTCGCGGTCAGCTTCCGCGCGCTGTCCGACGCGTCGCGCTCGCGCGATTTCTGGCTGATCGCGGGCAGCTATTTCGTCTGCGGCGCCTCGACCAATGGGCTGATTGGGACACATCTGATCCCGGCCTGTGTCGATCACGGGCTGACCGAGGTGGTCGGCGCCGGGCTCTTGGCCGCGACCGGCGTGTTCGCGTTCATCGGCGGGACCGCGTCGGGCTGGCTCAGCGACCGCTTTGATCCGCGGTTTCTGCTGTTCTGGTATTACGGGCTGCGCGGCCTGTCGCTGATGTACCTGCCGTTCGCGCTCGACACGTCGTTTTACGGTCTGTCTCTGTTCGCGGTGTTTTACGGGCTCGACTGGATCGCCGGCGTGCCGCCGACCGTGCGCCTGTTGAACCGCGCGATGGGCGCCGAGCGGATCGGCATCATGGTCGCCTGGATCACCGTCATCCACCAGGTCGGCGGCGCCGCGGCGGCCTATCTTGGCGGCGTGCTGCGGATCGGGTTCGGCACCTATCTCGAAGCCTTTGTGATCTCCGGGCTGATGTGCATAGGGGCGGCGCTGATGGTACTGTTCATCGGCATGGGGGGCGCCGGACAGCTCCGCCGGGACACGCGGCCGGCGGCGTTGCCGGCCGAGTAGCCGGGGTCGGGATCGCGCCGGTGAGAGGCGGGGAGCGAAGCGCCGGCGCCAGTCGCGCCCTGATCACCGCCTCGATCATGCTGGCGACGATCATGCAGGGCGTCGACAACACGATCGCCAATGTCGCGCTGCCGCACATGCAGGGCAGCCTGTCGGCGACGCAGGACCAGATCGCCTGGATGCTGACCTCCTACATGGTGGCAGCGGCGATCATGATGCCGCTGACCGGGTGGCTCGCCGGGCAGTTCGGCATCAAGTACATTTTTCTCGTCTCGGTACTCGGCTTCACGGTGTTTTCCGCGCTGGCCGGCAGCTCGACCAGCCTTTCGCAGCTGGTTATTTACCGGATCGGGCAAGGAATTTGCGGTGCTGCGCTGGTTCCATTGTCGCAGTCGGTGCTGCTGTCGATCAATCCGCCGGAGCGGCACGGGCCGGCGATGGCGATGTGGGGCATGGGGGTCATGCTTGGCCCGATCATGGGCCCCGCGGTCGGTGGTTGGCTGACCGAATATTACAGCTGGCGATGGGTATTTTACATCAACCTGCCGGTCGGCCTGATCGCCGCGACAGGGATTCTGCTGTTCATCCCATATAATCGGCCGAACCGCCGCGAGCCGTTCGATTTCTTCGGGTTCGTGACGCTGAGCCTCGCAATCGGCGGGGTGCAGATGATGCTCGACCGCGGGCGCCGCCTTGACTGGTTCAATTCGACCGAGATTTGCGTCGAGGCGGCGGTTGCCGTGCTGGCGTTATATCTGTTCGTCGTGCATACGGCGACCGCGACCGATCGGTCATTCCTCAATCGCGAGCTTTTAAAAAGCCCGAATTTCATCACCGGAACCATCCTGATGTTCCTGGTCGGCGGGATTTTGAGCGGTACGCTCGCGCTGATCCCGTCGATGCTGCAGCATCTGCTGAACATGCCGGTCATGCTGACCGGTTTTGTCACGTCGCCGCGCGGGTTCGGCACGATGGCAGCGATGTTTGTCGTCGGGCGGCTGATCGGCAAGGTCGATGCGCGATTGCTGATCCTGGTCGGGCTGGCGCTGACCGCGCTGTCGCTATGGCAGATGACCGGGTTTTCGCTGCAGATGGACACGACCCCGGTGCTGATCTCAGGGTTGCTGCAAGGCTTTGGACTGGGATGCACGTTCGTGCCGCTCAACACGCTGGCGCTGTCAACGCTGCCGCGGCATCTCTTGACGCAGGGCACCGCGTTGCGCGCCGTGATGCGCAATGTCGGCGGCAGCGTCGGGATCTCGATCCTGGTCGGGCAGCTGACCGACGACAAACAGGCGATCCATTCGCGGCTGGTCGAGCACCTTCGCCCGGACAACCCGCTGGCGCACCCGTCGCTGCTGCCGTCCCCGTTCAGCCTGACCGATCCCAAAGGGCTTGTCGCGCTCAACGCCGAGGTGTCGCGGCAAGCGGAGATGATCGCCTACATCAACGACTTCGCATTGATGATGGCGCTGGTGATCGCCTCAATGGCGCTGCTGCTGCTGGTTCGCCGGCAGGAGCGTAAGGCTGGCTAGGTGCCGGGAGTGGCCAATTACGAGCGTGAATTCGCTGACATCAAGTCCGATCTGCGCGTCCTGAAATGGTCGCAAGCGGCGACATTTGCCGGCGTGCTGGCGGTGTTATTGAAGCTGTTTTTGCAATGAAGCAACTCGAACACCGCCTTCAGCACAGGCTACTCGAACCACGCCAGATCGATCACATCGCCCATTTTGCAATAACCGCTGTCGCTGGGGTGCAACCCGTCGCCGCAATCGTCGGCGGCGCGCATCTGCGTCGGGATTTCGGGATCGCGCAGGGCGGCGTCGAAATCGGCGACGGCGTCGAACGCGCCGCTTTTGCGGATCCACTCGTTGACCGCGACCCGATGCCTTTCGCGGGTCGGGTTCCAGGCGTTGAGCATGAAGGTCTCGTTGCCGAACGGGGTCAGGGTCGCGCCGATGATCTTGACCCCGGCCGAGTGGGCGCGCACCGCCATCTGCTGCAGGCCGGCGATCATCTGCTCCCCCGTGACCTCTTCCTCGGGTTTGGCCCAGCGGTTGCGCAGATCGTTGGTGCCGAGCATGACGATGACATGCGTGACCCCGGGCTGCGCCAACACGTCGCGGTCGAACCGGCGGACACCGCTGTCGCCGCGGATGTCGTGCAGGATGCGGTTGCCGCCGAGCCCGTTATTCATGACGCCCATCGGGCGGCCCCCATTGGCCGCGAGGCGGCGGGCCAGCTGGTCCGGCCAGCGGCAGAACGCGTCGATCGTCGAGATGTTGCCGTCGGTCAGCGAGTCGCCGAGCGCAACGACGCCACGCGCCTCCGGAGCGGACAGCACATCGACGCCGCACAGGAAAAACCACTGGTCGGTCAGGTTACCGACCGGCATCACGGTCTCGGCGGCGAAGTTGCCGCGCGGCGAGATGTAGTTGGTCTGCCGCGCGTAGCGGCCGGTGATCGCGAAATTCGCCAGCACCTCGCCCGGCAGATGGAAGCTGACCGCGAGATCGGCGAGCGCCGGGGCGTTCAGCGCGACGGGGTCGCTGAACAGCACGGCGCCGGCGGCGATCACCGCGCCGTCCTCGCCGCCGAAGGTTAGCTTGCGGTTTGAGCCGGCGACGACCGCCGGTCCCTTGTCGCGCAATCCGATATGGGCGGCGCCGATGGTGAGCGGCCGATTGCCGTAGGCGTTCGAGATGCGCACCCTAAGGCGGTCGCCGCCGAGGCTGATGCGCGGGTTCATGCGCATCGTCACATCGCTGAACCCGGCCACGCCCTCGGCTGGCGCCGGCGCCGCCGCCCACGTTCCGACCCACTTTTCGTTTTGCATCGCTGCGTCCTCCCGCTTGGTACGGATATCGTGCCGCCGGGTGCGGCCCGGCCGCAACGGTTTTGATCGAGGGTTTGCTTCTCGCCCCGGCCCCTCCCCGCTCGCGGGGAGGGGAGCTTGTTGCGGCAAAGCCGTCTACAAATACGGGTCGGGTTTTGCGAGATATCGCGTGACGCAATCGCGCACCGCGTCTTCGAGCGGCGTGAACGGAGCGTTGTAGCCGGCGCGGCGCAGCCGGGTCATCTTGGCCTGCGTGAAGTACTGGTAATTCGGGCGGATCGCTTCCGGCATGTCGACGAATTCGATCCTCGGCGCGACGCCACAGGCGCCGCCGAGGGCGTGCATCAGATCGAGAAAACTGCGCGCCTCGCCTGTGCCGAGATTGTAGATGCCGCTGATTGGCGTGCCCTGTTCCTCGCTCGGTTCGTGCCGCCACAGCCACAGCATCGCGGTGACGCAATCCTTGACATAGACGAAATCGCGCAACTGCTCGCCATCGGCAAAGTCCGGGCGGTAGGACTTGAACAGCGGGATCGTCTCGCCGGCCATGACGCGCGGAAAGTTCTTCACCACGAGGCTCGTCATGTCGCCCTTGTGGTGCTCGTTCGGACCGAAAACGTTGAAGAATTTAAGCCCGGCCCACAGTGGCGGCGCGTTGCCGGATTCGACCTGCCGCGTCGCCCAGAGGTCGAAGGCGTGTTTCGACCAGCCGTAAAGGTTGAGCGGCCGCAGCCGTTTCAACCCGGCAATGCCACCGCTATCGTCGAACCCGGCCGAGCCGTCGCCGTAGGTCGCGGCCGTCGACGCGTAGATCAGCTTTTTTCGCTGCGCCGCGCACCAGCGCCACAGCGCGACCGAGTAGTTAAGATTGCTGCGGATCATCTCGTCGGCGTCGGCGAAGGTCGTCTCCGAGATTGCGCCGAGGTGAAAGACGGTCTCGACCGCGTCGCCGAACCGTTCCAGCCAGTCGAACAGCGCATCCGGCGCCACGATCTCGTAAAAATCGCGCTTGGCGATGTTGCGCCATTTATCGCCGCTGCCAAAGCGATCGACGATGACGAGATCGGACCGGCCCGCCTCGTTCAGTTGAGCCGCGAGCACCGAGCCGATGAACCCGCCGCCGCCGGTAATCACCAGCATCGCATCACCGGACATAGCGGTACCGGCATCAAGCTGCGTCCTCGCGGGCGCCAGCAGAACCGCCCTGGATTGCGTGGATCAGGCGGGTTGTCGAACGCCCCTCGACGAGATCGACCAGCACGACCCGGCCGCCCGATGCCTGCACGTCCTCGGCGCCGACGACGGTATCGATAGTGTAATCGCCGCCCTTGACGAGGATATCGGGCTTGAGGCGCCGGATCAGTTCGATCGGCGTCTCCTCGTCGAAGCTGAGAACGGCATCGACGGCTTCGACGGCGGCGATCACGGCGGCGCGATCGACAAGGTTGTTGACCGGCCGCTTCGGCCCCTTCAGCAGCCGCACGCCGCGATCCGTATTGAGCGCGACGACCAGCCGGTCGCATTGCGCCCGCGCCGCTGCGAGCAACGCGACATGCCCGGCGTGCACGATATCGAAAACGCCGTTGGTGAAGCCGACCCGCAGGCCGCGACTTTTCCAGCGCCGCACCAGCGCCTCGGTCTCGGCAAGGCTGTAGTGCTTTCCCCGGTGCCATTCCTTGTCGCGCACGTCGCGCGACAGCTCGAGCATCAGCTCGTCGAGTTCAACGGTCGCGGTGCCGAGCTTGCTGACGACGATCCCGGCAGCGGTGTTGGCGAGGTGCATCGCCTGCGCCAGCGGATACCCGGCGGCGGCGGCCAGCGCCAGCACGGCGACGACCGTATCGCCGGCCCCGGACACGTCGAACACCTCGCGGGCGCGCGCCGCCTCGAAATGCACCGCGCCCGACGCCTCGATCAGCGCCATGCCCTTGTCGGACCGGGTCGCGAGCACGGCGTCGATGCCGCTGTCGCGCAGCACGCGGGTCGCGGCGGCGACGATCTCGGCGTCGCTCGAGGTCGGCAGACGCGCCGCCAGGGCCAGCTCGCGCTGGTTCGGCGTGATGCAGGCGGCACCGCGATAGCGGGCGAAATTGTCCCCCTTCGGATCGACATAGACCGGGACGCCGCGGCGGCGGGCGCCGGCAATCGCCGCGTCCAGCACACCTGTCGAGAGCACCCCCTTGCCGTAATCCGACAGGATCAGCGCGTCGGCGTGCCCGATTGCCTCGTCCGCCGCTTCGATCAGCGTCGCCTCTTCGTCCGGGGTGAGAGCGTGCGTGTGTTCCTCATCGACCCGCATCAGCTGCTGGTTCCCGGCGAGATACCGGGTCTTGCAGGTCGTCGGGCGGTGGCCCCCCGCGACGTTGCGGTCGAGGATGCCCGGCGTTGCGGCGAGCAGCGCCCGGGTCTCGGCGCCGGCCGCGTCCTCTCCCACCAGTCCGATCAGCAGCGCCGTCCCGCCTAGCGCGGCGATGTTGCGGGCGACGTTGCCGGCGCCGCCGAGCATGCTCTGCGTTTGTCGCAGGAGCAGCACCGGTACCGGCGCCTCGGGCGAGATGCGCTCGGTATCGCAATACGCGAAGCGGTCGAGCATCACATCGCCGAGACACAGGATCGTGGCGCCTGAGAAATCCATGCCGTGTGCCGATTGGGACAGGTTTGCACCGGTCCTGTCTAGCACGACCGAGCCGACGCGGCCAGAAACGGCCGACAAGCCGGCCGGTTGCGAAGCGCCTGGTCTTGGCCGAAGATTGGGCGACTTGATGACGGGAGGATCACGATGAACGACACCGCCGCGCCTTGGGTCGATCCGGAGCTGATAGCGGCCGGCAAATTGCTGCAGGAGAAGGGCCTCGTCGCGCCCGACCGCACCGTTGCCTCGCTTGCCGAAGTGCGCGCGGCGACGGACCGAATCGGTGCGTTTCTCGGCGAGGGGTCGGTGCCGCTGAACGACGAGCGCGACCTGTCATTGCCGGGGCCGCATGGCCAGGTGCCGTGCCGGCTCTACATGCCCGACGGCGTGAAGAATCCGCCGCTGCTGGTCTATGCGCATGGCGGCGGCTTCATGCAGGGCAGCCTGCCGAGCTGGGACCATGCGCTGCGCGAACTGGTGCGGCAGAGCGGCGTCGCCGCGCTGTCGGTCGATTACCAGCTGTCGCCGGAAGCGAAATTCCCGGTGGCCTACGAGGAAATGGTCGCGATGACGCGGCTGGCGGCGCGCGAGGGCGCCGGGTTCGGAATCGACCCGACGCGGCTCGCGGTCGGCGGCGACTCGGCCGGCGGAAACCTGGCGCTCGCGGCGGCGCTGGCGATGCGCGATGCCGGAGAGAAAGCGCTCAAGTTCCAGCTGCTGATCTACGGCGTCTATTCGACCGACAGCGACAGCCCGTCCTGGCAGCGCTTCGGCCAAGGCGCCGGGCTGTCGCAGACCCAGATGCGCTGGATCTGGCAGACCTATCTGGAAAACCCGGAGCAGCAGAAGGATTGGCGGGCCGCGCCGATCCTCGCCGATCTGAAAGGCGTCGCGCCGGCGCATCTGATCGTCGGCAGCCTCGACCCGCTGCTCGACGACAGCCACAATCTCGCCGCCGCGCTCAAGAAAGCCGGAGTGCCGTGCACGCTGACGGTATACGACGGGATAAATCACGGGTTTGTCCGCTACGGAAGGCTGATCGGCACGGCACGCCGCGCGGTGGCCGACTGCGCCGCGGCGTTGAAGGCGGGTCTGAGTTAATGGTTGCTGCCGTCGGCTTGCCTTAGAGAGCGCTGCGCCGGCTGCTGCCGCCGCCGTCGATCGTGATGATCGACCCGGTCGTGTAGCCCGAGCGGTCGGAGGCGAGAAAGGCCACCATGTCGGCGATCTCGCGGGGGTGGGCGGCGCGGCCGAAGGCGTAGCCCTGCAGCAGCTCCTGCCACCGTTCGGGATCGCCGAGGCGCTGCTCGGCGCGGTGCCGGTTCAGAGTGATCAGCCGCTCGGTCATGACCGGACCGGGGTTGACGCCGATCACGCGGATGCCGTCGCGCGGCGCGGTGCCGCCGATCGCGCGGGTGAACGCCATCAAGGAGGCGTTGCCCGACGACCCGGCGACGTAATCGAAATCCGGGTTTTCGCCGGCCGCGCCGAGGATATTGACGATGACGCCCGCCTTGCGCCCGGCCATCAGCGCGTAGAAGCGCCGCGTCATGTTGATGTAGCCGAACACCTTGAGGTCCCAGGCCTCGCGCCAGCGCGCCTCGTCGATCTGCGCGATGTTGCCGCCGGGGATCGCGCCGGCGTTGTTGACCAGGATCTCGGTGTCGGCGCACTCGGCCGCGAGGCGGTCGATGTTGCGGCTGTCGCCGAGGTCGAACGCATAATAACGCACGGCAACATTGTGCTCGCCGGCGATCTTGGCCCGCGCCGCTTCGAGATCGGCTTCGGTGCGCGCCACCAGCACGACATCACAGCCTTCCTCCGCGAGCGCCTCGGCGCAGGCCCGACCGATCCCTTTCGACGCGCCGGTGACCAGCGCCTTTTTCCCGCGCAACCCGAGTTCCATTTTTTTTCCTCAGCGGCGCGTCATTTCGCAGCGAGCCGGGCGATTTCGCCGGCGTCGCCGAGCGTGTCGAGACCCTCGATCGCGCGACGCAGCTCACGGGTGCGGGCGGCGCCGAGGACCGGCTCGGTCAAGGCATCAAATTTGGCGGCGAGGCGTTCGCCTTGGGCGGCGATGTCGGCGCTCGGGATGCCGGCGTCGTGGCTCGCCCGTAATACGCTGCCGTCGGTCAGCGCGACTTCGATCTCGGCGGCGGCGTGCGGCCAGTTGTCCTGGAAATCGAGCGTGATCATTTCGCGCAGGGCGACGAGATCAGGGTCGTTGGCCGTGGCGGGGCTGTAGGCGGCGAGGCTCGCGGTATCGATTCCGGCCAGCGCCATCGCAACCGTCTGGCGCAGGCTGAATTTGGATTCGAGACCGTCGGTCGGGGCCGGGATGTTGCAGACCCGGTCGCAGCTGCGGTCGAGCTTCAGTGTGATCCGGGCGATCTGCTCCGGCGCGATGCCGTGCCGGTCGCGAACCCCGCGTGCCGTTTCGATCGGGCCGTGCGTCAGGTAGCAGGCGGCGTGGTACTTGAACAGATTCGCCAGGATGTGAAAACCGCCCGGCGGATCGGCGAGCGCCGCGTCGGGGTGGAAATCCGGGCCGTGCGTCAGGGCAAAACCCTGCTCGCATTCGACGAGATCCGGCCGGCTCGAAAAGCCGCGAGCCGCCAGCCGCGCCGCCAGGAGGCCATTTTGCGACGCCTTGCCCGCATGGAACGGCTTGCACATCGTGCCGAATTGCGATTTGAGCCCGGCGGCCTGCGTGCCGGCGATGCCGAGCGCGCGCGCGGTGGCCTGGGTGTCGAGGCCCATGAGACGGGCGCAGGCGGCGGCAGCGGCGAAACAGCCGACCGTGCCGGTTGCGTGAAAGCCGAGATTATAGTGACCGGGGCGTAGCGCCGAGCCGATCCGGCAGGCGGTCTCGTAGCCGGCGACAAACGCCGCGATCACGTCGCGCCCGCTGCTTTTGCGCTGTTCGGCGAAAGCCATCAGGCCCGGCAGGATCGCAACCGAGGGATGGCCCGGCATCGCGAGGTTGACGTCGTCGTAATCGAGCGCGTGGCCGGCGGCGCCGTTGACCAGCGCGGCGGATAGAGCCGGCAGCCGCGCCGAATGCCCGATCAGGCTCGCCTGCGCGGTTCCGCCGGCTTCGTCAAGCTCGTCGAGCAATATCCCGACAAGCGGATCGTCGGCGCCGGCCAGCGCGACGCCGTAATAGTCGAGCACGCATTGCCGCGCCAATTCGCGCACGTCCTCGGGAAGCGCGTCGTACGCGACCGCGCTCGCCCGGGTAGCCAGATCGCGCGTCAAACCGATGCTCTGCGTGCGGCTCGCGAGATCGCCATCCATAGCGCTTCTCCTTGTGGCAAAACGGGCAAATCCACCCGGAGCCCTTTTTATAATATCACCATCCGGCTGCTGTCGCCGCGTAACACCTTTCCGGCTGCTGCATCGGTTCGAATTGCGGGGCACGATCGTCCGCTTTTTCCCTGTTCCGGGGACGATTTGCTGATTCTGCAGGGAATCTGCAGCAAGCGCCGGCACGAGCCCCTTGCGCCGCGCGGGTTTCGCGGCGGCGGCGGGTGGATTCTGCAGCAAAAGAACAGCAAAAACTTCCCTCGCCCGCCGCTCCGATCCATCGCGCCCGATTATTTGATACTCCGGCAATGTGGCGAATTTCGAGTTGCCGCCCGGCGGCTGCCTCGCGCCGCCGCTCAGCCGCCCTGCGTGCGCTCGCGGGCCCGGCGCTTGGCTTCGCCGCGGTCGCGGTCGGACACGTAGAGCAAGCCCGCCACGCGGCGGATCAAGGCATCCTCGTCGCCGGTCAGTTCGCCGTCGGAATAGGCGACGTCCCACAGCATCTCGATCACGCCGACCCGTTCCTCTTCCGAGAAATTCTGCACGACGATGCGTGTCGAATTGTACAGGTCGGTGGCGCGCATCGCGCCCTGCCGCGCCGCGTCGACGAGGCGCGCGGTCTCGAACGGCCGCAAACCGAAGCGCCGCGCCAATGCCCGCTCGATGATGCGCCGCTCGCTGTCGGCGACGCTATCGTCGCTGCGCGCCGTTTCGAGCAGCAGCACGGCGAGCGCCAAGGCCGGCTCGTCGTGTTCAACGGGGCGTTCGGCGGAGTGCGCGTCGTCGGACCCGGTCAGGATCCGCAGCAATGCATCGAACATGTCGTGTGTCTTATGAAACGGATGTCGGAACGTCCTGGGTCATGCGCTTTCTCCATTCGCGCAATCGACCGGTTCAGGATACCAGTCCTCGGCGAAAATCTGGTCGACCGTATAGGGGCATTCGGCGGGCAATGCCCGGGCGGCATCGCGCTCGCCGTAGCGGTGCATTTGCAATTCAGCTCGCTTTCGCGCCTCGGCATAGAGACGCGCCAACCTCTCCTCGATATCACGCAGCAATGACGGCGAGAGTTTGTCTGCAAGCTCGGCCCGCGCGTCGGCAATCGAATCCATCCAGTCCAGGCGGGGATCGCGCGCCGGGGAATGGGCCAGCTTCAGAAAAAACACGAGAACGCGCCTGACTTGGCTGCGCACGGCATCGCGCTCGCTTCTGCCCAAACTTTCGATCTCCTCGACTACGTTGTCGCGGTCAAATCGGTTGTCGGCGGTGGGCAGGGTGCGCAACACCTCCGCCTGGTACTGAGTCCAGGCGTAGAAATCATCGTCGTATTTCGGTCCATTGGGCTTAGGCCCATTGAGGCTCGGTCCGTCCGGCAAGGGCCGCTCCATCCTTGTAGGGGTGGGGTGGGCTGGGCAGCGCGAAGCCCGCCGATCAGGGATCAGGCGATGGGCTTCCCCGGCTTTCGCCGGGATCCGCCCATCCTACGGATTTGGCGTGCGCAGCGAAATGCGCTTGGCCCATTCCGGCTCACGCGAACGCGGAAAAGATTTCCTCGACGGCCTTGAGCTGGTTGCCGGTGGCCGAGGACGGCACCAGGATCGGGGTCGAGACGCCGGCTTCGCGCCATGCGGCGATCCCGTCGCGCACCGCTGACGCCGGGCCGAACAGCGTCGCATCGGCGAGCCAGCGGTCGCTCATCAATGACGGAATATCGTTCTGGCGGCCCTCGGCGACCGCAGTCTCGATCGCGGTCATTTCCTCGACGTAGCCGGCTTCCTTCCAGTAGTTGCGGTAGTTCGGCAGCATCGTGTAGCGGGTCAGCGTGCGGCGGTTGACCGATTTCGCCGCCTCGATGTCGTCCGAGATGCAGGTCGGGATCATGTTGGCGACGAGGAAGTCCCGGTCGGAGCGTTTTGCCTCCGGGATCACCGACAGTGACTCGCCCATATGCGAGCGGCTGGCGTTGGCAAAAATGACGCCCTCGGCGATCTCGGCCGACAGCGCGACCATGCGTTTGCGCAATGCCGCGAGCACGATCGGCGGCAGATGCGCCGATGCCCGTCATAGGAGCGGAATTTCTCGACAAAGGCCCGGATGTCGCCGAGCGGTTTGCCGGGCGTCACGCCCATGCGGATATGGCTCGGTGCGTGCGCGACGCCGATCCCGAAGCGGAACCTGCCGCCCGAGACCTCGTGGATATACGCGGCGCTATGGGCAAAATCCTCGACCGTGCGGGCGTAGATCGGCGCGATCGCGGTTGCAAACGGGATGCGCTCGGTGGCGAGCGCCAGCGCCGTGCACTGCGCCATGTTGCCGAAGATGCTCGGGACATAGATGCCCGAGAAGCCGCGCCGCTCGGCCTCCTTCGCGACATCGAGGGTGGTGTGCCGCCGTCCGGGCACGGCGACAAGGGAGAGGGCGGGAAGGGTGTTGGTCATTTGCGTTCGCCTTCGGGATAAAAGAGAATTTACCGCAAAAGACGCAAAGGATACGCAAAGGCCGCGATGGATCCCTTAGCGCGAAGCGCCATCAATACCCGTCGGCAAGCGACCCGACAATGGTTTCGTCTGCATACTCTCGCCGTCTCACCACGATCATCAGAATTATAGTTGGCCGCGCTGCGCGCTCGAAAAAAACTTCGTGCCCTTTGCGTATCCTTTGCGCCCTTTGCGTTAGCTGATTAAATCCAGTTTCCTACTCCGCCGCCTGCGGGCCGATCACCTGGCGTAGCTGTACCGAGTTCGGGCCGTAGCGGTCGCGGAAGGGCTGCGTGTCGATTTCCTCCAATTCGATTTCGCGCGCCAGCACCTTTGACTTCCATTCCGCCTGTTCGGGGATGCGGGCGTGAAACTCGGGCATGACTTCGCGCGCGAACAAATCGAGGCTTTCGCAGATGTGCTCGTGCGTGTTCTTGCCGGCCTGGTTTAAGAGGATCACCGAGTCGATATGCGAGGTCTCGAACTTGCGCAGTTTCTCGCGCAAGGTTTCGGGCGAGCCGATCAACCCGCCGCGCAGCGCGCGCGCATGGTTCTCGGGGTTGGCGCGCTTCCATTTCTCGTATTCGTCCCACAGATTGACCGTGCCGGGGTCGGGGCGGCGCCGGTTCGCTTGCTGGCCGTAGAAGCGTAAGGCGAATTGGAAGAACGGGATGCCGTCGGCGCGGCGGCGCGCTTCCTCGTCGGTCTCGGCGCACATGAAATAGCTGGTGATCGCGAGGTTCGGGTTGGTCACGTAATCGGCGAGCTTCTGCTGGCGCTTGGTGAAGGCGTTGTAATAGGCGTGCACCCACGCGTGCGCCGCGTCGGCCGACAGGAACTGGAACGCGAGCGCCCCCATGCCGCGGCGCCCGGCCATCTCGATCGTCTCCAGCGCCGAGCAGGCGACCCACAAAGGCGGGTGCGGCTTCTGGATCGGCTTCGGCACGACGTTGCGCAATGGCATCTGGAAGTATTTGCCGTGATGTTCGACGGCGTCTTTTGTGAACATCGGGATGATGGCCTGGATCGCCTCCTCCCAGATCGCCCGCTTGTCGTCGTAATCGACACCGAACGGCTCCAGTTCGGTGATGCTGGCGCTTTCGCCGGTGCCGAACTCGACGCGCCCGTTCGACACGAGATCGAGCGCGGCGATGCGTTCCGCGCAGCGGGCCGGGTGGGTCGTCGTCAACTGCATGATGCCGTGGCATAGGCGGATGTTCTTTGTCCGCTGGCTGGCCGCGCCGAGAAACACCTCCGGGGCCGGCGAGTGCGAGTATTCCTCGAGGAAATGGTGCTCGACCTCCCAGGCGTAATCGTAGCCGAGCCGGTCGGCCAATTCGACCTGGTCGAGCGCGTTCTGATAGAGACGGTGCTCGCCGCCCGCTTGCCATGGGCGCGGCAATTGCAGCTCGTAAAATATGCCGAATTTCATATACGGGTCCTCCTGCGGGCGCGGCGATCATGCCGTCGCGGTATCGGCATTACAATCGTCGCAACGGAATGCCGGCCCGGCGCTCCTTGCCAATCTCCAGCGCCCTCCGTACGTATCCTTTTATCCCATCCCGAGCGGGATGCGAGCGAGCGAGGTGCGCGATGGCGATGAAGCTCCAGGACGAAAAACTGTTCCGCCAGCATTGCTATATCGACGGCGAATGGGTCGATGCGATCGGCCGAGGGACCATCCCGGTCCACAACCCGGCGACCGGCGAGACGCTCGGCACGGTGCCGAAAATGGGCGCCGAGGAAACGCGACGCGCGATCGAGGCGGCCGACCGGGCGTTACCGGCGTGGCGCGCCAAGACCGCGAAGGAACGGGCGCAGATCCTGCGCCGCTGGTTCGATTTGATGATGGCGAACCAGGACGATCTCGGAACGCTGATGACCGCCGAGCAGGGCAAGCCGCTGGCCGAGGCGAAGGGCGAGATCGCCTATGCCGCCTCGTTCATCGAATGGTTCGGCGAGGAGGGGAAACGGGTCTATGGCGACACGATCCCGGCGCACGGCACCGACAAGCGCATCGTCGTCTTGAAGGAGCCGATCGGGGTCTGCGCCGCGATCACGCCGTGGAACTTCCCGGCCGCGATGATTACGCGCAAGGCCGGGCCGGCGTTGGCGGCGGGCTGCACGATGGTCCTGAAGCCGGCGACCGCGACGCCGTTCTCGGCGCTGGCGCTGTGCGAATTGGCCGAGCGCGCCGGCGTGCCGAAGGGCGTCTTCTCGTGTGTCACCGGCGGGGCCAAGGAGGTCGGCGGCGAGCTGACCTCGAACCCGACCGTGCGCAAGCTGACCTTCACCGGCTCGACCGAGATCGGCAAATTGTTGATGGAGCAATGCGCCGGGACGGTGAAGAAGGTGTCGCTCGAACTCGGCGGCAACGCGCCGTTTATCGTGTTCGACGACGCCGACATCGAGATGGCGGTCAAGGGCGCGATCGCCTCGAAATACCGCAATGCCGGCCAGACCTGCGTCTGCGCCAACCGCATCCTGGTGCAGGACGGCGTCTATGATGCCTTTGCCAAGCGCCTCGCCGAGACCGCCGGCGCGATGAAGGTCGCGGGCGGCTTCGAGCCGGGCGCCGTGATCGGTCCACTGATCGACATGAAGGCGGTCGAGAAGGTCGAGCACCATATCGCCGACGCCGTGCAGAAGGGGGCCAAGGTGGTGATCGGCGGCCATCGGCACGCGCTCGGCGGCAGCTTTTTCGAGCCGACCGTGCTGACCGGCGTCACGACCGACATGGTGATCACGAAAGAGGAGACGTTCGGGCCGGTGGCGCCGCTCTACCGCTTCAAGACCGAGGAAGAGGCGATCAAGATGGCGAACGACACCGAATTCGGCCTCGCCGCGTATTTCTACAGCCGCGACATCGGCCGCATCTTCCGCGTCGCCGAGGCGTTGGAATACGGCATCGTCGGCATCAACGAAGGCATCATCTCGACCGAGATCGCGCCGTTCGGCGGCATGAAGGAAAGCGGCATCGGCCGCGAGGGGTCCAAATACGGCATCGAGGAGTTCCTCGAAATCAAATACCTCTGCCTCGGCGGCATCGACCGCTGAGGCCTTCAGAGCGCGCATCAAGCCGCAGCGCGATGGGTGCCCGCCGGCGATCAGCCGATCGGGCTCTAGTCGAGAACCGGCAGGCTTAGCGGGGTGATTTCGTTGGCGTCGCGGCCGCGGTAGTCGCGCGACGGCGCCAGCGCTTCCATCCGTTCTTGAGCGCCGCGCAGCCGGGCGGTCGCGCCGGCCTCGTCGAGGGTCAGCGACGCGCCGGTCGGCGATGACCTGCTGTCCGTCGACGAAGACGTCGCGCACGGCGCGGTCGGCCGCGTGATAGACGAACGAGCGCAGCGGGTCGCGCGCCGGCCGCATCTGCGGATGATCGAGATCGAGCAGCACGAGATCGGCCTTCATGCCGGGCGCCAGGCGGCCGATATCGTCGCGCATCAGCGCCGTCGCGCCGCCGATTGTCGCGGCGTAGAACAGGTCGGCGGTCGTTACGGCGGTGATGTCGCGGGCCGCGATGCGGGCCAGCACCGCCGCCTTGCGCATCTCCTCGGCGAGATTGTGCGGCGCGCAGTCGGTGCCGAGCCCCATCACGACCCCGGCGCGCAGATACGCACCGAAATCCTCCATGACATGTCCGTACCGCGCGAACGGCGTCGGGCAGTGCGCCACGGCCGTGCCGCTGCCGCCGAGAATTCGTAGGTCGGTCTTTGGTATGCCAGCGGACCCAGGAATGCGTGTCGAGATAAAGCGCGTGCGCAAGGATCGTGCCGGGGCCGAGCAGCCCGAGCGAATCCGCCCACTGGATCGGCGTCTGGCCGTGGCGGCGGATCATCTCGTGCACCTCGATGACGCTCTGCGCGGCGTGCACCGTGAACGGCAGCCCGCGTTCGCGCGCCGCGGCGCGGCTGTCGCGCAATAACTCGGGAGTGCAGGTATCGATCTGCATCGGCGAAACGACCCCGGAGAGCCGGCCGCAGGAATGTGCCAGCGCCGCGTCGATGACGGTGAGCGCGGCGGCGAAACCGTCCCGTCCGCGCGCCTCGTCCCAGGCGTAGAGCAGCTCGCGGTCGTTTTCCATGTACCAGCGGGCCGAGGCGTATCCGGGCGCGAGAAAGCCGCGCAGCCCGCTTTTCGCGAACAGCTCGACCCAGCCGTTCCACGGCGGCGACACATCGACGAGGGTCGTGACCCCGGAGCGCAGCAGCTCGCAATAGGCGGCCTCGGCGCTGGCGGCGCGCGCCTCGTCGTCGGGGGCCGACAGCGCCTGCGAGCGCTCGTAGAGCCCGGTCATGTGCATGCTCGGCAGCCCGTGCTCCTCGCGGATGCCGCGATAGAGCGGCTCGTGCTCGGGGTGCGAATGGATGTTGACGAGGCCGGGGATCACCGCCCGGCTGGCGCCGTCGAGTACGTGGTCCGCCCTGCCGGCGTAATCGGGTCCGATATGGACGATACGGTCACCGGTAAAGGCCAGATCGACATTCCGGCGATACACATGCCGCCCCCGCGTCGTGTCCCAGCCGACGACCCAGGCGGCATTCCTGATGACGGTGGTCGGCATCGCGCATTCCCGGACGTGGCATGTATCGGCCGCAAAGATTGCTTTGCCGCGCTCGCGATCGTGCATGCCCGGCCCTGGGCCGGGCATCCGCGAGAAGCCGCTCGATTGTGCCGCTCGTGATGCCCACGGATCAAGTCCATGGGCATCAACAGTCGAAACGTTAGGCCCGCGCGGCCTCGTACAATGGGCCGCGGACGATCTGGCCGGGGAGCGCGTCGGTCAGTTCGCCCTTGTCGAGCAGCACCGTGCCGTTAACCACCACATAATCGATCCCGACCGCCTCGCGCTTCACCTCGATCCCGCCCGCCGGCAAGGTCGCCGTCGGCTCGCGCGGCTTCGAGGCGATCGTGTCGGGATCGAAGATCGTGATGTCGGCGATCTTGCCGGCTGCGATAAACCCGCGGTCGGTGATGTCGTGCATCAGCGCCGTCTTGCCGGTCAGACGATAGACCGCCTCTTCGAGGGTCATCACTTGTTGCTCGCGCACCCAGTGACCGAGCAGGTTGGTGCTGGTCTCGTGCCGGTCGGCGGTGTGCGGCCGGCCACCGCCGTCGCTGGTGCCGATCACCGTGTATTGCGAGCCGAGGATCGCCTTTTGCGCCGCCGGGTCCTTGTTGCGGTCGATCGCCTGGAAACAGGTTTGCAGATCTTCGTCGAGCGACAGGTCGAGGAAGGCATCCATGATGCTCTTGTTCTGTTCTTGCGCGATCTGCTCGACGCTCTTGCCCTCGAGGTGACGGTTCTGACCCTTTGTCGTCATGAACACCTCGACCAGGTCCCAGCGGCGGTTGAAGCTGCCGCGAGCGCGGCCGCGCCGGTCGGTCACGCTGCCCTGCGTTGCGACGGTGCCCTCGACCGCCTCGGCCGACAGCGCCTTGCGGATCTCCGGGTCGCGGAAGGCGCGCATCCGGTCCTGATAGGGCAGCGCCATGACCCGGTCCCAGGTCGGCATGCCGCGGAAGAAGCCCTGCGGGTCGGTGATGTCCTCGTCCTGCGGGACGTTGAGGCCGCGCTCCAGGTTGAAGATCGCGCCGGCGACAGTCGACAGGGCCGAGCCGTAGCAGCGCGCGCCGCTCTTGAACCCGTCCTCGAGCCAGCGCAGGTGCTCCTGCCACTCCTCGGGGTTGCCGATCGGGTCCGACATCAGATTGTAGATCGACGGCCGGCCGGTTCGCGCCGCCAGCTCGCGGGCGACCGCGCGGGTCTGCTTGGTGCCGCCCGGCGCGCCACCGGCAACCTGGAAGACGCCGGTGCCGAGCTCGCCGAGGACGGAGGCAAGCGCCCAGCGCTCGTCGTCATCACAGTGGCCGGCGGGGTCGCCGCGATCCTTCGGCGCGGTGCTGAAGCCGAGCGCGCCGTCATACATCGCCTCGCGAACCAGCCGCTGCATCGCCGCCAGTTCTTCCGCGGTGGCCTTGACGCGTTGGTCGGAGGCCTCGCCCATCACGTAGCGGCGGATGCCGGAATGGCCGATCAACGTGCCGACATTGATGCCGCGACGCTTGCCGAGCGCGTTCAGGTAATCGCCGACCGATTCCCAGCTCACGTCGACACCGGCCTTCAGCACCGGCAGCGGGATCTGCTCGGCGTCGGAGAAGAATTCGAGATACCACTCGCTGTCGCCGGGCCGCACCGGCGCGATGACCTGGCCGCATTGGCCGACGACGACCGTGGTGTGGCCGTTATGCACCCAGGAACCGCAATACGGGTCCCAGACGGCCTGCGGATCGAAGTGGGTGTGATGGTCGATAAAACCCGGCGCGACGACGCGGCCCTCGGCGTCGATCGTCCGCGTCGCGGCTCCGAGCGACTTGCCGACCCCGACGATCCTCCCCTGGTGCACGGCCACATCGGCCTGAAATGCCGGCTCGCCGGAGCCGTCAACGACGCGTCCGTTCCTGATCAGAAGATCGTAGGTCATCGCTTTCCTCCCTTTCGCCCCTGTCGTGGGTCACAACCTGTTCGCACGAACTCACGTTAGGCCTCCCCCTCAGGGTGCGACAATATGCACTACCGCGTCGTTGTGCTGCGTCCAGAGCATGGCTTCAGTACGCTCCACTCCAAATTTGCTGTTGTGCTGGCAGCGGAACGGGACGCCGATTGGCGCGGCGGGGGCGAACGCGTGCCGAGAGCTATCGGGGCCAGTAGCTCGGCTGACCGTAACTCGGATCCATCGTCTCGCTGCAGGGCGGATCGCCCGGATGCCGCTGCGGACAGGGGCTCTGGCCGCTCGTGTAGGGATCGTAGCTCCACGCAGGCGGCGTCGTCGGGACGTAGGGATTGACGGGGACCGGCCGCACGAACGGATAACCATAACTGGAAGGATAGGGCGGGGTTTGATACGACGGCCATTGACCGGAAACAGTAGGCTGCGGCGCGTATTCGTAAGGCGGCCATTGAATTTGAGCGTTGGCCGGGGCCGACACGATCACAAATATCGCGACAATCACTGCGCGATTGACGTATTTGCTCACGTATTTGCTCGCAGGCATGTCCGTCCTCTGTGTCTTGCATCCGGGCGCTGCACATTCCTCGGTCTTCGGAGTGCCACGCCAAGCAGGCGAATAGGCTAGGTCGATTGCGCATTCCAGCCGTGATGGCGATCGGCGCGAGGCCGGCACGGCTTCGGAACCGACAGCGCACGCTTGTTCGGGTCGATACCCGCGTCAGCGCGGCCCGAATGCGGCGAGCAGGCGGCGTGTCGCTTCTTCGGGGTCGGCGGCGCGCATGATCTCGCCCATCACCGCGATCCCGCCCGCCCCCGCCGCGAGGCAGGCGGCGATGTTGCTCTCGTCGATGCCGCCGAGCGCGACCACCGGGCCGGGGGCGAGAAGCGCGGCCTCGGCGAGCGCGTTGAGCCCGACCGCGGGCCCATAACCGGGTTTGCTTTGCGTCAGAAAAATCGGGCTCAGCGTCGCGTAATCAGCGCCGGCCGCGAGCTGCTCGGCGGCTTCCCGCGGCGAGTGCGCCGACACGCCGATCAGGCCGGACGGGAGCAGACGCCGTGCCGCCGCCGGATCGCCGCCGCCGGGCAGATGCACCCCGTCCGCCGCGGTCGCGACGGCCGCGTCGATATCGTCGTGCACCGTCACCGTCGCGCCATAGCGGCGACCGAGAGCAACCAGCTGCAGCAGCAAATCACGCCGCTCGCCGGCGGGGAGGTCCTTCTCGCGCAGACTGAACCAGCGGCACCCGGCACGGAACGCCGCCTCGGCGATCTCGACCAGCGGCCGCCTCGCCTGGCTGCGGTCGGAGATGACGAGCAGCGGCGGCGACGGAAGCGTCAAGCGCCGCGCGCCTCCTGGATCGCCTGCCAGACGCGCTCGGGCGTCGCCGGCATGTCGATGTTGTGGATGCCGTATTCCGACAGCGCGTCGACCAGCGCGTTCATCACCGATGGCAGCGCGCCGGCGCAGCCGGCCTCGCCGCAACCCTTGGCCCCGAGCGGGTTGGTCGTGGCCGGCACCGGATGGCTCGCGTGGCGGAACAGCGGCGCGTCGTCGGCGCGCGGCATCGCGTAGTCCATATAGGACCCGGTCAAGAGCTGCCCGTCTTCGTCGTAAACCGTGTGCTCGCGCAGCGCCTGGCCGATGCCCTGCACGATCCCGCCATGCGCCTGCCCGTCGACCAGCAGCGGATTGATGACGACCCCGAAATCGTTGACGAACGTATATTTCGCCACCTCGGCGACGCCGGTCTCGGGATCGACCTCGATTTCGGCGATATGGCAGCCGTTCGGGAAGGCCGACGGCGGCCCGTCATAGATTTCCGCGACATCGAGCGATTGCGGCAGGTCGGCCGGCAGTTCCAGCCCCTCGCGGATCCTCGCGGCCAGCTCCATAATACCGATGGCACGGTCGGTGCCCGCGATGACGAAGCGTCCGGCGCGGAATTCGATGTCGGCCGCAGCGGCTTCGAGCACATGCGCCGCGATCTGCTTGCCGTTCTCGACGACCTTCTCGCCGGCCCGGACGATCGCGTTGCCGCTGACGATCATCGATTTCGACCCGCCTGTGCCGCCGCCGGCGATCAGCTGGTCGCTGTCGCCCTGCACCAACTTGATGCGCCGGAACGGGATGCCGAGCCGTGTCGCCAGGACCTGCGCAAACGGCGACCAGTGCCCCTGACCGTAATCCAGGGTGCCGGTAACGATCGTGACATCGCCGTTCGGCTCGAAGCGGATGCCGCCCATCTCGCGGCCCGGCGGCCCTGTCAGTTCGAGATAATCGCTGATGCCACGTCCGCGCAATTTTCCGCACGCCCGGCTCTCCGCCTGCCGTGCCGGAAACCCGTCCCAATCGGCCAATGCCAGCGCCTTGTTCAGCAGGTTGGTAAAATCGCCGCTGTCGTAGGTTGTGCCGTTCGGTGATTTGTACGGCATGTCCTCGGGGCGGATATGATTGCGGCGGCGCAGTTCGACCGGGTCGATACCCATCTCGCGCGCCGCGGTATCGACCAACCGCTCCATGTAGTAATTCGCCTCCGGCCGCCCGGCGCCGCGATAGGCCCCGACCGGCGTCGTGTTCGTGAACACGCATTTCGTGTTCACCTCGATCAGCGGCGTCCGGTAGACGCCCAGCGTGTTGCGCTGCGCGTTGCGCGTCGAGGGTCCGGGCGCGCCATAGGTTGCCCCGAGATTGCCGTAGCCGGTCAATCGCACGGCAAGAAAATTGCCCTCGGCGTCGAGCGCCAGCTCGGCGGTCATGTCGTGGTCGCGGCCGTGAGTATCGGAGACAAAACTGCCGGAGCGGTCGTCCGTCCATTTGACCGGACGCCCGAGTTCGCGCGCGGCGTGCAGCATGCAGTAATATTCCGACATGTTCGGCTGCTTCATGCCAAACGAGCCACCGACCCGGTCGGTAATGACCCGCACCTTGTCGCGCCCGACCCCGAGCACGCCGGCGATGTAGTTGCGGAACCCGAACACGCCCTGATTGCCGACATGAACCGTGAAATGCTCCGTGGCGGGGTCGTATTCGACCAGCGCGGCGCGCGGCTCGATCGGGTTGACGACGATGCGGTTGTTGCGCAGCTCGATTTTGGTGATGTGAGCGGCGTGCGCGAAGGCGGCGGCAACGGCTTCGGTGTCGCCGAAGTGGAAATCAAGACCGACATTGTTCGGCACGTTGTCATAGAGTTGCGGCGCACCGGGCGCGTCGGCCTCGGACGGCTCGGTGACGGCGGGCAGCGGCTCGATGTCGAGTTCGACCGCCTCGGCCCCGTCCTTCGCCGCAGCGAAGCTGTCGCCGATCACTGCCGCGACCGCCTCCCCGACATGCCGCACCTTGTCGGTCGCCAGCGCATGCCGCACCGGCTGCAGCATCGGCGTGCCGTCGCGATTGTTCATGACCTGCCGCGCCGGCAACGGCCCGATGCCGCCCGCCTCCAGATCGGCCGCCGTATAGACCGCCAGCACGCCCGGCACCGTGCGCGCCGCCTCGGTATCGATCCCGCGGATGATGCCGTGCGCATAAGGGCTGCGCACGATCCAGCAATAGACCTGACCCGCCAGGTTCCAGTCGTCGGAATAAATCCCCTCGCCGCGCAGCAGCACCGGGTCCTCGGCGCGCGGCACCGGCTGACCGATCGCGAACCGGTCGTCGACCCCAAGCTCAACGGCATCGATATAATCGTTCATGCGGTCCCTCGTATTAGTCGTCCATTTGTCGGGCGGCCCGCGTCGGTTCGGCGGCGCGGGCCTCGGCGTCGAACATGGCGCGAGCATATAGGCATCCCAGGGTATGGAAGGACTGAAATCGGCAGGCTGGCCCTCAGCCGGTCGGCGGCCGTGACAGACGAACGGCCTCCCGCTATCGTCCCCGAGTTGCAATCGCGAGCGCCGTGAGCGCGTCGTCCCGGCGAAATCGGACACGAGGCCAGGGAAAATACCGGCCGGTCGTGCGCTGTCGCCGGAACGCAGGAGTCCTTCATGCACCGACGTGATTTGCTCAAGGGATTTGCCGCGGCCGGCGCCATGGCCGCCTTCGGACGCGGTTTACGAGCCGCTCCGGCCGGATGGCGGCGATTCGAGATCACCTACCGGATCGACTTGGCAACCGAACAGCAGCCGGCTCATCTGTGGGTGCCGGTGCCGCAGGATGCGCTAGACTATCAGCGGGTCATCGACCTCACGTGGCGTTCGCCGGTCGCCGCGTCCGTCCTCTGGGAGGAGGCGACGCGCGCGCCAATGGTTGCGGCAGCATGGAGCGAACCGACGCCGCCACGAAAGATCGAGGTCACCGCGCGGGTCGCGACGCGAAACCGCAGCGGTTTCTCGCCGGACGGCTCGCGCGAAGAACTTGCCGAATATCTGCGTGGCACCGCGAGTTCGCCGACAGACGGCATCGTGCTGGCAAAGGCGCGCGAGATCGTCGGCGGTCGCACCCAGCCGCTCGATAAGGCACGAGCGATTTACGACTGGATTGTCGACAACACGTTCCGCCGCGCCGAGACCCGCGGGTGCGGCCTCGGCAACATCGAGTTCATGCTGAAAACCGGCGACATGGGCGGCAAATGCGCCGACATCAACTCGCTGTTCGTCGGGCTGGCGCGGGCCGCGGGACTGCCGGCGCGCGATTTTTTCGGCATCCGGGCCGCCGATTCCGGCGTCTCGAAGTCGCTCGGGAAATCGGGCGACATCACCAAGGCCCAGCATTGCCGCGCCGAGGTCTTCATCGATGGCAAGGGGTGGCTGCCGGTCGATCCGGCCGACGTGCGCAAGGTGGTTCTCGAAGAGCAGGTCCCGCTCGACAGCGACAAGGTCAAGGCGCTGCGGGAGCGGCTGTTCGGCAATTGGGAGATGAACTGGGTCGGCTTCAATTATGCGCGGGATTTCGTTCTGCCCGGGCAGAAGGAGGGACCGATCGGCTTTCTGATGTATCCCTACGCCGAAACCCCGGACGGAAGCGTCGATTCGCTCGATCCTGCGCATTTCGCCTACACGATCGCCGCGAGCGAGATCACCTGACCCCGGCGGGCGAGACCGGCGATCCGCTGTCAGATCGGCGGGGGACCGGTCAGCGCGCTGTAGCCGCTCCAGACGATCTGAACACCGATACAGAGCAGGATAAAGGCCGACAGGCGTATCAGCACGTTAATCCCGCTCTCCCCGAGCATTCTGACCATGCGGTCGGCGAAACGGTAGCAGAAGAAGATGGTCGCCGCGATGGCCGCGAGGCCGACAACGGCTCCAGCGATCAACAGCGCCATCGCACCGAAACTGTCGATGCCCCGTGGGCGTTGCGCCCCCAGCGCGATCGCAACCGCGATCGATCCGGGTCCAACGGTCAGCGGCATCGTCAGCGGATAAAACGCATCGTCCGGCCCGCGCTGCGCGACGTTGGCGGCTGCTTCGGTCGGCTCGACGCCGTCGCGCAGCATCCGCCAGCCGAACGAGGCCACCACCAGCCCGCCGGCCACCCGCAGCACCGGAATCGTAACCCCGAAGAACTGCAGCAGGTGCGAGCCGACAAACAGCGAAACGAGCAGCAGCACGAACCCGTTGACCGCGACGCGATAGGCCAGCGCATGGCGGGCCGGTTCGGTGTGGTTCGCGGTCAGGGCGAGGAAGATCGGGGCGTTGCCGACCGGGTTCACGATCGGGAACAGCCCGGCATAAACGAGCAGAAATGCCTGGGCGACCTCGTCCATTCGGGCTCCGCTGCGCAGTGCCGGCTTGCCGGCGTCGGCGGCAGCATATAACCAAGCGCCGGCTTGGAGCAGAAATCGACGATCCGCCTGGTGAGCGACCCGGAACCGCCAACCCCGCTCGGCCTGTTGCGCCGCGTCTTCGGCTATCCGAGCTTTCGCGGCCAGCAGCAGCAGATCATCGAACATGTCGCATCCGGCGGCGACGCGATCGTGCTGATGCCGACGGGCGGCGGCAAATCGCTGTGCTATCAGCTGCCGTCCTTGCTGCGTCCCGGGGTCGGCGTCGTCGTCTCGCCGCTGATCGCGCTGATGAAGGATCAGGTCGACGCGCTGCGCCAGGCCGGCGTGCGCGCCGCCGCGCTCAACTCGGCGCTGCCGCCCGGCGAGGCCGCCGCGATCGAGCGGGCGCTCCGCGACAACGCGCTCGACCTGCTGTATGTCGCGCCCGAGCGGCTCGCGCTGCCGCATTGTCTCGAAATGCTGGGGCGCTGCGCGATCGCGCTGTTCGCGATCGACGAGGCGCATTGCATCTCGCAATGGGGCCATGATTTCCGCCGCGACTACCAGTCGCTCGGCATTCTGAAAGACCGGTTTCCGCATACACCGCTGATCGCGCTGACCGCGACCGCGGACGAGCCGACCCGCCGCGACATCGCCGAGCGGCTGCATCTCGAAGCGGCGCCGCTGTTCGCCGCCGGCTATGATCGCCCGAACCTGTTCTACCGCGTCGTGCCGAAGCGCAGCCCGCGCGACGACCTCTGCGCTTTATCGAGGACGAGCATCCCGGCGATGCCGGCATCGTCTATTGCATGACCCGCCGGGCGGTCGAGGAAACCGCGCAATTCCTGACACGGCACGGCCGCGAGGCGCTTCCGTACCACGCCGGCCTTCCGCCCGAGATCCGCGCCCGCAATCAGGAGCGCTTTCTGCGCGAGGAAGGGATCACCGTCGTCGCGACCGTCGCGTTCGGCATGGGCATCGACAAGCCGAATGTCCGCTTTGTCGCGCATCTCGACGCGCCGAAAAACCTCGAAGCCTATTACCAGGAGACCGGGCGGGCCGGCCGCGACGGGCTGCCGGCCGATGCCTGGATGGCCTACGGCATTGCCGACGTGATGAATTTGCGCCGGCTCGTCGAGGCCAGCGACATCGACGAGCGCCAGCGCCGCATCGAGCGCCAGAAGACCGAGGCGCTGATCGGCTTTTGCGAGACGGTCGGCTGCCGCCGTCAGGTTTTGCTCGGCTATTTCGGCGAGCGCGACCAACCGCCCTGCGGCAATTGCGACAACTGCCGCGACCCGCCCGCGAGCTGGGACGGCACGGTGGCCGCGCAGAAGGCATTGTCGGCCGCCTACCGCACCGGCGAGCGTTTCGGCGCGCACCATCTCGCCGACGTCCTGGTCGGCAACAAGACCGAGCGCGTGACCCGCCTCGGCCACGACCGCATCAAGACGTTCGGCGTCGGCACCGAGCTCGACGGGCGCGGCTGGCTGTCGGTGATCCGCCAGCTTGTCGCGCAAGGCCACCTGCTGCCCGACCCGGAAGGCCATGGCGGGCTGATGCTTGGCGCCGAGCGCGCGCCCGATCTTGCGCGGCGAGACCCCGATGCGTTTCCGCACCGAACCGAAGCGTGCGCCGCGCCGCAAGGACGCACCGGCCGAGAGAGACCCTCCGCGACCCTCGATCCGGCCGGGCGAGGAGCTATGGACGGCGCTGCGCGCCTGGCGGCTGGACGAAGCCCGCCGCCAGGAGTTGCCGCCTTACGTGATCTTCCACGACGCGACATTGATCGAGGTGGCCCGCCGCCGCCCGACGGCGCTCGCCGCGCTCCGACATCCCCGGGATCGGCCGCAGCAAACTGGAGCGCTACGGCGCCGCGCTGCTCGCGGTGATCGGCGGCGCGCCTAAGAGCGGATGATCAAGGTGTATCTGCAATGAACCATAAACCCGTTTCCTAAAAACGGCGGG
>CAWJZU010000042.1:0-243634 GCA_963847345.1 uncultured Alphaproteobacteria bacterium
TGTCGGGAAGCAACTCGCTTTCGATCTTCGAGATCTGATCCTTCAGCAGCAACTTGCGTTTCTTCAGGCGCTGCATTTGCAGCTGATCGAAAGGACCGCGTTCGACGATCCGCGCAATCACATCATCGAGGTCGCGGTGCTCGGTTTTGAGCGCTGCGAGCTTGGTTTTGAGGGCTTCGACGTCAAGATCCATCGTGCTGGCGCCATTGGCGCATCAAGTGGTACTGTTGCCGTCGCGTTCGGTATAGCACGAAATGAGCCGTTGTCATGGAGCGCAAGACCATCAAACGCGATCTCTCGCACGCCACCACAATTCGACACCCCGATCACGCGGACGATACGGGCAACCACGCCGCCGACGTATTTTGGCGGTTTTCGCTGGCGCTGTACGCGCGGTCCGGGATTGCCGATGCGCTGATCGCGCTGCAGGACCGCGCCGGGCTTGACGTCAATCTGATCCTGTTCGGTCTCTGGTTCGGGATGCGGCATGGACAGGAACTCGGGCGGGATCGGTTCGCTGCGGCAGCCGAGGCTGCCGCCGAGCCGAACAACGTCGTCCGCAGCATCCGCATGCTACGTCGGCAGCTTGTCGGCGGCACCGACGACGATGTCCGTTCGCTGCGCGGCGCGGTGCTGCGATTGGAACTTGCCGCCGAGCGGCAGGTTCAACGGCGTCTGGCCGCCTGCGCCGGCGTGGCGCACGCGCCCGGCGACCGGTGGTCCGCGGCGCTAGCCAATCTCGCCTGCTGTCTCGGCGACGAGAGCGAGTCGGCGGAGGCCGCGATCTTGCGCCGCGAGTTCGCGGCGCTGACGCGGCGTGCCTAATCCTCGGACGCCTCGCCCCAGCGGCGGACAGTGCCGGCGTCGAGCCCGAACAGATCGAGCATGCGCCCGAGGGTGTGATCGATCATTTCGGTAATGCTCCGTGGCTTTGCATAGAAGGCGGGTACCGGCGGTGCGACGACCGCGCCCATCTCCGACAGTGCTGCCATCGTTCGCAGGTGCCCGATATGGAGCGGCGTTTCCCGCACCATCAGCACGAGGCGGCGGCGCTCCTTGAGCGTGACGTCGGCCGCGCGCGTCAGCAGCGTCGTCGTCGCGCCGGTTGCGATTTCGGCCATGCTGCGGATCGAGCAAGGGGCGACAATCATCCCGATCGTGGGAAACGAACCCGACGAGATCGGCGCGGCGAGATCGCCGATCGCGTGCACGGCATCGGCGCGGGACCGCAATTCGGCCGCTTTCAGGTCGGTTTCAAGCGCCAGCGTCAGTTCGGCCGAGCGCGTCATCACGAGATGGGTGTCTACCGGCAACGGGCGCAACAGGTCCAACAGGCGTGCGCCGTAGATGGCGCCGGACGCACCGCTGATGCCGACCACCAGGCGCGGCCTTGCCGTATCGTCCGGCATCTAGGCTCGTTCCTGCGGGAGGAGCATGGCGGCGGCCCGACCTCTGTAATTTGACATAATGGTGACCACCTTGATGAAAGGGTTTCACGCCCTGGCCGGCGGACCGCTCCGGCGGTACCATCGGCCGCTACGACGCCTATCAGGAGGGAACCAGCAATGTCGGTGCAAGATCGCATCGAGGCGCTCCGCGAGAAACACGCGTCGCTTGAACGCGCCATCGATGAGGAGATCCATCGTCCGCTTCCCAATCAGGACACGGTGCACGATCTGAAGCGCCAGAAACTGCGCATCAAAGATGAGATTTTCGCACTGGAGCGGCAATAGCCGCATCTCGAGCACTCACGTCTAAAAGCCGGAGAACTCCACCCTCTCCGGCTTTTTTGTTGTCGAATCAAAGGTGGGCGGCTGTGTGCCGAAACGGAACAAAGCTGAAAAACGGCTCCCTTGCAGCCGATCGGCAAGGGCTTACAGGCTCTCGTCGAGCGATTTGTTGATCGCGCTGATCGATGAGGCCGAGAAGCTGTGGCCGCACAACGCCTCGGTCACCACCTTGACCTTGCGCGCCGAAACGCCCTCTACGTACATCTCGGCCAGGGTGCCGGCCAGCGCCTTTTCCAAGCGCTGTTGGCGTTCGAATGTGCTGAAGAACGATTTTTTCTCGGTGGACCTCGACGAAATTTAGGTTGAGCAGGAACTCGGAGCGGTGGTTGCCCTGCCGGGCCTCTGGGGGCAGACGTCGTGAGCGGTGGCCGGCTCGGACACGGCAATCCGCCGTCTGAGCGCCGACACGGTCGATCTGCGCGGCGGCGTGCACTTTAGACCGAAGGACCTGGGCGCGCCCGCCAAGACGGCGGCGGGCGAGGACTGGGCCATTCGCGTGCCGCCGCGCAGCGGCCTCGCAACCTTCGCGGCGCAGTTCGCCAATCTGCCTGTCGCGCTGCTTGCCGGGAGCGCGGTGTTGTCACTGGCAACCGGCGGCGTCTTCGATGCCGCGATCGCGATCGAGACGCGATCGCGCCCGGCAGGCGCGCCGATCTCGCCCGGGTTGCCTATATGGAGGCGGGCACGCCCGTGCGGCAGGTCCAGCAGCCCGGCCGGCAGCCGCATCGTCTGATAAGGGAGGAACCAAGTGGATCCGATCGATGAGGTTCTTGCGGTCCTGCGCGATGCCGGGCAGGGGCATTACGGCGAAAGCGCGGTGACGCAGCTCGAACACGCGCTGCAATGCGCGATGCTCGCCGAGCGTGATGGCGCAACGCCGGCGCTGATCGCGGCCGCGCTGCTGCACGATATCGGCCATCTGGTCAATCCGGACGACCGAACGGCGACCGCACGCGGCGAGGACGGCGAGCACGAACATACCGGGGCCGAGTATCTCGCCCGTTGGTTCGGCGAAGAGGTCACGCGGCCTGTCTATCTGCACGTTGCCGCCAAGCGCTACCTGACCGCCACCGATCCGACCTATGCGGCGATCCTGTCGCCGGCTTCGATGCTCAGCCTCAGTTTGCAAGGCGGTCCGTTCTCGGCCGAGATGGCGCAGCGCTTCGCCGCCCAGCCCGGCGCAAAGGCGGCGATAAGCCTGCGGCGCTGGGACGAAGCCGCCAAGGTACAGGGCGCGCCGACCCCGTCGCTGGATCATTTCCGTCAGTATCTCGGCTTGGCGGTCAGCCTGCGCTGACGTCACGCAACCGTCATTAGGCTGTCACAGCGGTATCACCGAAGCCAGGATAGGGTCGGTCAGCCTTCTGCCTTGCGTTCATCACGGCGGAGGTCCCGTGGTTTGACGGACGTATGGTCGCCGGATGCTCGAAATTGACGGTCTCACACGGCGTTTCGCAACGAAGCTCGCGGTCTATGACGTGTCGCTGCAAATCGGGCAGGGCAGCTTTGTCGGCGTAATCGGCCGCTCCGGCGCCGGGAAATCGACCTTGCTGCGGCTGCTCAATCGGCTGATCGAGCCGAGCAGCGGGCGCATCGTCTATGATGGCGTTGAGGTTACTGCGCTGCGCGGCCGCGAGCTGCGACAATGGCGGGCGCGAGCGGCGATGATCTCCCAGCAGTTCAACCTGATCGGTCGGCTCGACGTGCTGACCAATGTCATGATCGGCCGCATCTCGACAGTGCCGCAATGGCGCGCGCTGCTCGCTCTTTGGCCGGAGCGGGACAAGGCGGTCGCACTGGCCGCGCTCGAACAGTTCGGCATCGCGGCGCTTGCGGCACAGCGGGCCGCACAACTGTCCGGCGGCCAGCAGCAGCGCGTCGCGATCGTCCGCGCGCTCGTGCAGGAGCCTGAACTGTTGCTCGCCGACGAACCGATTGCCTCGCTCGACCCGCACAACACGCGACTGGTGATGGACGCGCTGCGCCGGCTCAATCGTGAGTTCGGGATCACTGTGATGTGCAACCTGCACGCTCTCGATGTCGCACGCGACTATTGCGATCGGCTGATCGGCATGGCGGCCGGTCAGTTCGTCTTCGACGGCGCGCCGGCGGCGCTGACCGACGATGTGGCGCATGCGCTGTATGGCCTGTCCGACGGCGAGCAGCCGGCCGCCGCTGCGCCGGCCGCGGCGAAGGGGTCGGGCGTTCCGACAAAAATTTATGGCCACGCCACCGCATAGCCAGAGGGCGACCGCCGCGTGGCTCCGGCATTTTTGAATAGGAGTAAAAGATGCTCGATCGTCGTCATTTGTTGCTTTCAGCTGTCGCCTTCGCGAGTTTCTGCGGCATCGCGCACGCGGCGGATGACTGGAAGAAGCAGTATCCGGAACTGACCTTCGCGGTCGTGCCGGCCGAGAACGCCTCCGGGGTCGCCGACCGCTACCAGCCGTTTGTCGAATACCTGTCGAAACAGCTCGGTGTTCCCGTCAAATTGCGCGTCGCCAACGATTATGCCGCGGTGATCGAAGGCCAGCGCGCCGGCAACATCCAGATCGCCTATTACGGGCCCGCCTCCTACTCGAAGGCGTACCTGACCGGAGTCAAAACCGAACCGTTCGCGACGACACGCAACAATGACGGCGCGGTCGGCTATTTCTCGGTGATCTACGTCAAGGCCGACAGCCCCTACAAGGACATCAAGGATTTGAAGGGCAAGACGATCGGCTTTGTCGATCCGAACTCGACATCCGGCTACAACGCGCCGCGCTATTTTCTGAACAAGGCTGGCATCGACGTGGACAGCTTTTTCGGCAAGTCGATTGTTACCGGGAGCCACGAGAACGCCGTCATCGCGCTCGACAAGGGCACCGTGGATGCCGCGGCGAACTGGTGGAACGCAGATAACGACTCGAACCTGACCCGGATGGACAAGAAGGGGATGGTGAAGAAAGAAGATTTCCGCATTGTCTTCAAATCCGACATGCTGCCGGGTTCGCCCTACGCATATCTTTCGACATTGCCTGACGACCTGAAAAAAGCCATCCAGAAAGCCTTCGCCGAGGCGCCGCAAAAAGACAAAGCTGCCTTCGAGCGTCTGTCCGACGGCAAGGACAAGGAATTTGTGCCGGTCGCGCACAAGGATTATGTGGATACGGTCCAGATGATCCAATACGTGGACGAGATGCGGAAGAAGAGAAGTTGAAACAACATGCACTTTCGGGACCTGTTGAAAACATCAAAATCATGGGGTTAGATAATGCGAGGAGTTAAATCTCTGGTCTTTGTCATGACTGCGCTCATGGCGGTACCGGCGGCCAACGCTACGCCTCTGTTGATAGCCGCGGGCAGCCTGAACGCCACCAGCGATCTGTCCGGGCTGAGCGCGCCGCTCGAGAACGGGCTGCCCGGCGACATATTGGGCGGGATCGGCTCGGGTCTGGCCTATGCCGGCGGCAACACGTTTTTCGCGCTGCCGGACCGTGGCCCGAACGCAACGGCGTACAACTCCAATGTCGACAATACCGTCTCCTACATCAGCCGCTTTCAGACCGTGAACCTTGCGCTGGCACCAAGCGTCGGGCCAGGACTACCGTTCACCTGACCCCGACCCTGGCCAAGACGACGCTGCTGTACAGCCCGACCCCTCTGGTCTACGGAACCGGCTCGGGGCTCGGCAACAAAATCGACGGCGTCACCCCGATCGGCTCGGGGGCGCCGTCACAGAATCCCGCCAACACCTTCTATTTTACGGGCCGCTCGGACAATTTCGACGCCACTAAGAACTCGGGCAATCCGAACAACGCGCGCCTCGATCCGGAGTCGATCCGCGTTTCGAACGATGGCAAGAGCGTGTTCATGTCGGACGAATACGGGCCGTATGTCTATCAATTCGACCGCGCGACCGGCGCGCGGATCAAGAGTTTCCAGCTTCCGGACAATCTTTATGTCAGCAAACTGTCGCCGGTTGGCCAGGACGAGATCGACGGCAATGCCTCCGGCCGAACCGCGAACAAGGGCATGGAAGGCCTCGCCATCACGCCCGACGGCAAGACCCTGGTCGGCATCATGCAGGCAGCAACGATTCAGGACGCCGCCGATCCGGCGACGGCGAAATTGCTGCGTATTGTCACGATCGACATCGCGACCGGAGCGACGCATGAATACGGCTATCTGCTGACCGTCGGCTCCGGGGCCAGCGATATCGTTGCAATTAATGACCACGAATTTCTGGTTGACGAGCGCGACGGCAAGGGTCTCGGAGACGGGTCTGCCGCCACGTTTAAAAAGCTGTACAAGATCAACCTGACAGGCGCGACCGACATCACTAACCTCACCGGCGCAGATGCGGTCAAGGCAGCGGTCGGCAAAACGCAGTTTCTCGATCTGGTAACCGCGCTGGAGACCGAACTCGGCCTTGATGCGACCCAGATCCCCTCCAAGATCGAGGGTCTTGCCTTCGGCCAAGACGTGCTGCAGCAGGGCGTACCGACGCACACGCTGTTTGTCGCCAACGACAATGACTTCGTTCCGGCGGACGCCGGAACGAACCAGTTCTTCGTGTTCGGATTTACCGATGACGACCTGCCTGGGTTCGTACAGCAGCAGCTGGCTGTGCCCGAGCCGTCATCGCTGGTGCTGCTCGCCGGCTCGCTCTTCGGGCTCGGGCTGTGGCGGCGCCGCCGTCCGATGGGCGCACGCGCCTGATCGGGGTGAAGCCTCACTTGAGCGGTTTGCGGCAACAGCAAACGCTCGAGTGGGCGCCGCCGATCCGCGCTAAATCCGGGCACCCGCGCGGCCACGCTGGATGGAATTCCAGATGCATGGCCCAACGCTGACCATTCCGCGGCGGCGCCTCGATCAGCTGCTCGCCGCCTATGGCGGGGAAGTCGCCCGGCGGCGGCGGCGGTCGCTGGCGGTGCTCGCGCTCGTCGCCGTGCTCGTGTGCGTGGCCGGCTGGTTCGGCGAGGTCGAGCCGGCCACGCTGGCTAATCACCTCTCCGCGCTGACGAGTTATTTCTCGCGCATTCTGCCGTCGCTGAGCCTTGCCAATTTCGTCGGCGATGTCGCCGAGTGGTACTGGAACCTCTTCGGCTGGCTCAAGCTGCTGTTCGATACCGTCCTGATCGCCTATTTGGCGACATCAGTCGCGACGGTCGCGGCCGGGCTGCTGGCCTTCGCCGCCGCCGCCAATTTGACCCCCAATGGGGCGTTGCGCTGGTGCCTGAAGCGCCTGTTCGAGTTCTGCCGTACAGTGCCCGATCTCGTTTTCGCGCTGATGTTCGTCGCCGCGTTCGGGCTTGGGCCGCTGGCCGGGGTGCTGGCGATCGGCATCCACAGTTTTGGCGCGCTCGGCAAATTATTCACGGAGGTCATCGAGAATATCGACCTGGACCCGGTCGATGGCGTGCGCAGCGCTGGCGGCGCGTTTCCGGCGGTCGTGCGTTTCGCGGCGCTGCCGCAGGTGCTGCCGGACCTCGCCAGCTATGCGCTGCTGCGCTTCGAGATCAACGTGCGGGCAAGCTCGATCGTCGGGTTTGTCGGGGCCGGCGGGATCGGCCAGGAGCTGTTCGTCGCGATCCGCAAATTTTACTACACCGATGTCAGCGCGATCCTGTTGCTGATCATTGTGACGGTCGCCCTGATCGATGTGGCAACCGAGTGCATCCGCCGCCGCCTGAACCCGGCGGAGGTCGCGCCGTGAGCCGCCCGCCGATCTTTGCCGCCGAGGCCGGCGCCATCCTCGCCCGCCATCGCGACGGTCTTACGGTGGCCCCGCGGCGGCCAACGCTCGCGATCGCTCCGGTGGCAATGCTGCTGGCAATGGTGTTCGCCGTCTGGTGGCTCGGCATCTCGGTCGGCCAGTTCGGCGATGAACTCGCGACGCTGGCGAAGTTCATCGCAATGATGATCCCGCCGGCAACCGGCGGTCACCTGCACCTGTTCCTGCGCGGCATGGCCGAAACCCTGGCAATCGCCTTTCTCGGCACGCTGGCTGCCGCGATAGCGGCGGTGCCGCTGGCGCTTCTCGCGGCGACGAACACCGCGCCGAGCCGGGTGCTGCGCTTTCTGATACGCCGGGTGCTCGACACGCTGCGCGGTATCGACACACTGATCTGGGCGCTCGTTTTCGTCGGTGCGGTCGGGCTTGGGCCGTTCGCCGGCATTTTGGCGATCGCGGTTTCAGACACCGGCTCGTGCGGGAAACTGTTTTCGGAAGCGATTGAAGCAACCGGGCAGCGCGCCCGCGAAAGTGTCGTCGCCTGCGGCGGTACGCCGTGGATGGGCATCCGCTTCGGTCTGTTGCCGCAGGTGCTGCCGGTTATTGCCAGCCAGGTTCTGTACTATTTCGAATCGAACACGCGCTCGGCAACGATTATCGGGATCGTCGGGGCTGGCGGGATCGGATTGCAGCTCTCCGAAGCGATCCGCACTTACGAATTCGACCAGGTCGCCTTCATCGCGCTGCTGATCCTGGTCGCGGTAGCGGTGATCGACTGGTTTTCCGGCAAGCTGCGCTTCGCGATCATCGGCCCGCGTCACACCTCGTCAGAATCCTGACGCGTCGCCGCGCGCCTATTTCTCCGGCTCGATCAGGCCGCGAACGAACCAGCGCTGCGCCAGCACCACCACCGCAACCGGCGGCAGGATCGCGAGCAGCGCCGTCGCCATGACGAGGTGCCATTCGGTCAGCGTGTCGCCGCCGCCAATCATCTGGCGGATGCCGATCACGATCGTTGTCATGCCTGGCGTGCTGGTCGCAAGCAGCGGCCACAAATATTGGTTCCAGCCATAGATGAACAGGATTACGAACAGTGCCGCAATGTTGGTGCGCGACAGCGGGATCAGGATCTTGATCAGGAACCGGATCGGCCCGGCGCCATCGATCTTCGCCGCCTCGACCAGTTCGTCGGGGATCGTGAGGAAGAATTGCCGGAACAGCAGCGTCGCGGTCGCCGACGCTATCAGTGGCAGGGTCAACCCGGCATAGGTGTCGATCAGCGACAAGTCGGCGGCGATCTTGTAGGTCGGGATGATGCGCACCTCGACCGGCAGCATTAGCGTCACGAAGATCGCCCAGAAGCAGAGTTTCCGCAGGGGAAAGCGGAAAAAGGCCACCGCGAAGGCAGAGGGCAGCGAGATCGCGATCTTTCCCGCTGCGATGACGAGCGCCATCACCAGGCTGTTCAGCAGCATCGCCGCGACCGGCTCGCCGCTGGTCCTGGCGGTGCCGAGGGCCAGCGCGGCCGCGACATTGGCGAAGAACTCGGTGCCCGGCGCCAAGCTCATCGGCGCTGCGAGTATGTCGGGCAGCGCATGGCTTGCCGCGACCAACGCGACATAGACCGGAAACAGCACAATGCCCAGCCCCAGCAGTATGACCGCATGCGGGACCCAGGCGCTCCTGCGCGAACTCACCATGAAAGCGCTGCCGTCATGCGTAATGCACACGCCGCTCGATAAAGCGGAACTGGATTGCGGTCAGCGCAATAACGATCGCCATCAGGATCACCGATTGCGCCGCCGAGCCGCCGAGATCGAGGCCGACGACGCCGTCATACCAGACCTTGTAGACAAGGATTTCGGTCGCCTTGGCCGGACCGCCCTGGGTCGTGTTGTGGATGACGCCGAATGTATCGAAAAACGCATAGACGATATTGACGACAAGCAGAAAGAAGCTGACCGGCGCCAGGAGCGGAAAGACGATCGTCCGAAATCGGCGCAGCGGGCCGGCCCCGTCGATCGCCGCCGCCTCGACCAGCGAGGGCGGAATCGCCTGCAGCCCGGCCAGAAAGAACAGGAAATTGTAGCTGATTTGCTTCCATGCCGCGGCAATGATGACAAGCAGCATCGCCTGGTTGCCGTTGAGCAGATAATTCCAGTCGATGCCCATTCGGCCCAGCGCGAAGGCCAGCACGCCGATGCTCGGGTTAAACAGAAACATCCACAGCACGCCGGCGATGGCCGGCGCGATCGCGTAGGGGATCAGCAAAACCGTTTTATAGGCCGGTCCGCCGCGCACGACCTGGTCCGCCATCACCGCGAACAGCAGCCCCGAGCCCAGCCCCAGCACCGCGACTGCGGCGCTGAACAGCACGGTCCTGCCGAACGCGGCGAGGTAGGCCGGATCGGCGAACAGGGCGAAAAAATTCTCCAGCCCGGCAAACCGCGTCGTCAGCCCGAACGCATCCTGGCGCAGAACCGACTGCACGACCGCCTGACCGGCCGGCCAGAAGAAGAAAACCAGCGTGACCGCCAGCTGCGGCGCCAGCAGCAGCGCCGGACACGCCCAGCCGGGGAAGATGACGCGCCGTTCCAAATGTTTTTTGTGTCCCCCACGTCATGGTCGGGCGTGACCCGGCTATGTTTCTGATCCGCGGGTCCAAGCCGCGGATGACAATTTTAGAATCGAACCGACCTAAGCGGAATCCGCCTACTGCACCGTCTTCTCGAACTGACGCAACAGTGCGTTGCCGCGCGCGACCGCGTCGTCGAGCGCCGCTTTCGCGTTTTTCTTGCCGGCGAACGCGGCTTCGAGTTCCTCGGCGATCACGTCGCGGATCTGCACCATATTGCCGAGCCGCAGCCCGCGCGAGTTCTCGGTCGGCGGCTTGTTCGTCAATTCGAGAATCGCCACCTCGGTGCCGGGGTTCTTTTCGTAAAACCCGGATGCCTTCGCCGTTTTATAGGCTGCCTTCGTAATCGGCAGATAGCCGGTCTCCTGGTGCCACGCGACCTGCACCTGATTGCTCGAGAGATAGGTCAGGAATTTCGCGACGCCCTCATATTCTTTTGGCTTCTTGCCCGCCATGATCCACAGGCTGGCGCCGCCGATGATCGTGTTCTGCGGCGCGCCCGCGACATCGGGATAATAAGGCAGCTGGGTCACGCCGAATTCGAACTTCGCGCCGCGTTTGATCGCGCCGTAGCTGGCCGAGGAGGCCTGGATCATGCCGCACTCGCCGGCGATGAATTTCGCGGTCGGCTGGTCCTCGCGCCCGGCATAGGAAAAGCTGTTGTCCTTTTGCGCCTCGGCCAGATTGGCGACATGGCGCGCCATCAGGTCGTTGTTGAATTCGAGCTGCGCCCCCGGACCGCCGAGCCCGTTCGCCTCCGAGGCGATCGGCCGGTTGTGCCACGCGCTGAAATTCTCGATCTGGGTCCAGCTTATCCATGACGCCGTCAAGCCGCACGCCGCGCCGCCGACGCGCAATTTCTTCGCCGCCTCGAACGTCTCGGGCCAGGTCTGCGGCGGTTTGTTCGGGTCGAGTCCGGCCTTCGCGAACAGCTCCTTGTTCCAGTAAACAACCGGGGTCGAGCTGTTGAACGGGAAGGACAGCATCCTGCCGTCCGCGGTGCTGTAGTAGGAAGCGACCGCCGGCAGGTAGGAGGCCGGGTCGAACGCGGCGCCGGCATCCTTCATCAGCTCAAATACCGGCTTGATCGCCCCTTTCGCGGCCATCATCGTCGCGGTGCCGACCTCGAACACTTGCACGATGTCGGGGGCGTGACCGGCGCGAAACGCCGCGACCGCCGCCGTCATCGTCTCGGCGTAGGACCCCTTGAACACCGGCACGACCTTGTAATCGGTCTGCGATGCGTTGAAATCGGTCGCGATCTTGTTGACCCGTTCGTTGTTGACGGCGGTCATTGCGTGCCACCATTGCAGCTCGACCGGATCGCCGGCGGCGCCCCGGCACAGCGCGGCAGTGGCGACCGCCAGCGCGGCGGCAAGCATGATCGATTTCATCGATTCCCCCATATCGCGCCGCCCGGCGTACATGCAATGACGACTGGGTCGGACGCATCGCGGTGTCCGTTAGCACGCTGTTTCTGACGGTTTGATGACGCAAGCCGTCACCGAACTGTCAACGGGCTTTCATGCCGTGCCGCTAAGCAGAGCCCGCAACCCAGCCCGTATCCGATGGGGGAGCCGATGCCCGGTAGGTCAGGCCCGAGATTTCGCGTGACTCGCCGCGCGCTGCTGCGCAGCGCCGGGTCGCTCGGCGGCGGCGTCCTAGCCATTAACTGCCTCGGGGTTCTGCCGTTCCGGGCGGCACTGGCGCAAGCGCCGCCGATTGTGACGGCCGACGGCGAGCGGCCGAAAATCCCGTTCGGCGTGATGAGCGGCGATCCCTCCGGCGAGCGCGCGATCATCTGGAGCAAAACCGACCGGCCGGCGCGCATGCTCGTCGAGATTGCGACACGCGAGAATTTCTCCGATGCGCGCAAAATCGCCGGACTGGCGGCTTTGGCGCCCTCGGATTATACGGCGCGGATCGATCTCGGCCGGCTGCCCCCCGGAGCCGAAATCTTCTACCGGGTCACCTTTCAGGATCTTGCCGATCTGAAGACGCTCAGCGCGCCGGCCAGCGGACGCGTCCGAGCGGCGGGCGGAGCGAAGCGCGACATCACCTTCGCCTTCTCGGGCGATGAGGCGGGCCAGGGCTGGGGCATCAACCCGGAATGGGGCGGCTATCGCCTGTACGAGAAGATGCGTGGCCACAATCCCGATTTCTTCATCCATTCCGGCGATCAGGTTTATGCCGACGGCCCCATCAAGGAGGAGGTCAAGACTGACGACGGCAGGATCTGGCGCAATGTCCTGACGGAGGGCAAGTCGAAAGTGGCCGAGACGCTCGAAGAGTTCCGCGCCAATTTCGCCTACAATCTGCTCGACGAGAACAAGCGCCGCTTCGCCGCCGAGGTGCCGTTTCTTGTGCAGTGGGACGATCACGAGACGCGCAATAACTGGTATCCGGGTCAGACGATCGGCATCGAGGCTTACAAAGTAAAAAGCGCCTCGCTGCTGGCGGCATTCGCGCGACAGGCGATGTTCGAGTACAATCCGATGCGCCTGCCCGATGATCTTGAGCGGGTCTACCGCAAGATCGCCTACGGTCCGCTGCTCGACGTGTTCATGCTCGACGAGCGCAGTTATCGCGGCGACAATTCGCCGAACAAGCAGCCGGCGCTCAACGCCTCCTCTGAGTTCCTGGGGCCGCGGCAGCTTGCCTGGCTGAAACGCTCGCTGCTCGAACTCGCAGGCGACCTGGAAGCTGATCGCCAGCGACATGCCGCTGAGCATCGTCGTCCCCGACCTCAACCCGGACGTGCCGAAAGGCAATTTCGAAGCCTGGGCGAACGCCGATGGCGGCCCGCCCTCCGGACGCGAACTGGAAATCGCCAATCTGCTGTCGTTCATCAAGAACAACACGATCCGCAACGTCGTCTGGGTCACCGCCGACGTGCATTACGCGGCGGCATTCCGCTACACCCCCGACAAGGCGGCCTTTACCGATTTCGATCCGTTCTGGGAATTCGTCGCCGGGCCGATCAACGCCGGCACGTTCGGACCCGGCGAAATGGACGCGACGTTCGGCCCCGAGGTCAAGTTCGTCGGCGTGCCGCAGGGCATGAAGCAAAATCGCTCGCCGTTCGACGGCTTGCAGTTCTATGGCATTGGCAGGATCGACGGAGATACTGAGGTCATGTCCGTGTCGCTGCACGACCTCGAGGGTAAGAAATTGTACTCGATCGACCTGGAGCCGCAGACCTAGTCTAGGCGACAGCTTCCTGTTGGCTCGGCCGCCGCAGCGATGCGGCTCAACGGTGCGGCTTGGGACACGCAGAGCCTGCCCACAGCCATGGCTTCACGACTGCAGTCGGTTCAGTGAGTAGACCTTCACCGGGCCGCACGCCCCCAGGTCGCGCATGCCCGGGTCGCGCATGATGGCGCTCCCGGAGTGGGCGATAAGTTGTCAAGGGACGTAACGTCACGCGTTATATCGGTGCCTCCGCTTTCGCCAACCAGCACACGGGGGCGCGGCCAGGGCCGATCGGGAACGCGGCGCAGCTCTGCCGCGTGTGCGCCGTTCATCCGCTGCCAAGAGATCGGCCGAGCGCGGTCGAGGCCGGGTTGATCGAGGTCAAGGCGCGCTGGCGCGCGTCGCCGAATATGTCGGCCGCGACGAACTCCTCCAGCCCGGAACGGCAGGGCCGGCGAAACAAAGGGGCCGATAATGGCTGACACGATAAAGGCAATTCTCGCCCCGGCTTCCGGTGATCGTAGCGACCCGGTAATGCTTGAGACGGCGTTGACGATTGCGCGTTCGTTCTCGGCGCATATCGACGTGCTGCATGTCCGGGTCGATCCGATCGATGCCGCGATCGTGGGGGACGCGGTGATGACAAACCTCATCGATCAGATCGCGCGCGATGCGGCGGAACGTGAAGCCACCGTCAAACGATGGTTCGACGATTTCTCTGCCCGCGAGAACGTGCCGGTTCTCGACGCGCCGGCGCCCGACCAAATGGCCTCACTATCGGTGCAATGGCATGTCGAAACCGGCGACGATGCCCGCTCGGTCGCGGCGCTCGGGATGTTTGCCGACTTGATCGTAGCAGCGCGCGCCGAGGAGAACGATGTCACCCACCGTATGGTGCTCGAAGCCGCTTTGCTCGAGACCGGACGTCCGCTGCTGATCCCGGCCGGAAAGGCATCACGGCCGCTGATCGGCGGCACCGTCGCGATCGCCTGGAAAGCGACGCCGCAAGCCGTCCATGCCGTCGCGGCGGCGATACCGTTTCTGAAGCGGGCGAGCGAGATTATCGTCATGACCGTCGATGAGGGCGATCGCGACAACGGTTCCGACTGCCTGATTCGCAATCTCGCCTGGCACGGATTGCAGGCGAGGCACGTTCTTCTCAGCTCGAGCCGTGACCCGGTGGAGACGCTGCTTACTGCGGTGCCGAGCAATGCCAGTCTGCTCGTGATGGGCGGCTACGGTCACAGCCGGTTGCGGGAATGGGTGTTTGGCGGCTTCACGCAGCGCGTGCTGGAAGCAGCGCCGCTCCCGGTGCTGCTCGCTCACTGAGCGGGACCGGAGCGTGCGGTTTAGCCTTTGCCTTCGACGAAAAACAGCATTGTGCCGTTTGCCTCGCGGGCCGGCACCGCGAGGCGGCCGTCCGGCAGGGTGACCAAACCGACTTGCTGCCGACGCAGGTAATCGGCAGTCCGGGCGATATCCGCCGTTGCAAGTTCGATCGCGGCAATGCCCGGCGTTCTAAAGTCGGAGTCCAGTTCGGCGCTTGGGTGCATCGTCTCGAAATCGTCGGGGGTCGAGAACAGGATCCGGTGCGACCCGACCCGGACGCAGGCGACGGCGTCCGTTGTCGTGACCTCGTGCAGCCCGAACAGCCGGTCGTAGGCCGGCAGCAGCGCCGCCGTCTCGTCGACGACCAGGTACAGGCTGTGTATGCCGAGCACGCCGTTCGGGTGCGCGAGCCAGTCCGGCCGGCGGACGAATTCCGGGGTCAGGTGGCCGCACACGAAACAGTCGAGCCCCGGGGTCTCGTCCGCCGGCAGGCTCAATAACGAGAAGCGCGGCATCACGGCGCCCTCCGGCAGTTCGAGCTGGCGGCCGAGGGCGCGCGGCTCGCCCGGATGCAGGCCCAATGCCGCCATTGCGCCGGCGGCCTCCTCGACCGAACCTTCCGGCGCGAACGCGACGCGCATCGGCCCCTCGCGCCGTTCGAGAAACTCTTGCAGGCGCACGCTGTGTTCGTCGGGTTCAGCGAAGCCGAGCAGTTCGAGATAGTCGCGGCCAAACATGACGCAGTAATTCGCTGTGCCCTGCCCGACGTGGCGGCCGCGCGGGGTCGGAATGAAGCCGAGTCGTGCCCAGCCCGCGCGCGCGCATTCGAGATCGCGCACCGCGACAATGACATGATCGATACCAGCCAAGCCGTGACGCATGGACACCCTTCCTGGACGCCGGCCAAGTTTCAAGTTTACGGGAGCGGCGATCCTGAGGCCATGGCGCCGTTCCGCGGCGGTATCGGTAAAAGTCCCGTTGGATGGCTGAGCAGCGCGGAGCTCCATGCGGATGGGCCGGACCACTTCAGCATGGGGTTCGCTGTCGCTCAGCCCATCCTACAAAGCCGTGATCGGCTATAATCGCGCGCGCTTTTTCGCTGGGGAGTTCACGTGAGCACGCAGACCGAGTTGTTGCGCGCGCGCCGCTTCATGCCGCTGTTCGCGGTGCAGACGACCAGCGCGATCGGCGACAATCTGTTCAAGAGCGCCTTTGTCATGCTGGTCACGTTCGGCGCGACGATGCCGACCGCGCTCGACCCCGGCGCGCTGTCGGCGCTCGCCGGCGGGATGCTGATCGCGCCCTATTTTCTGTTCTCGGCGCTGGCCGGCGAGCTGGCCGACCGCTACGAGCGCTCACGCCTGCTGCGGATCCTGAAAGCCGCCGAGCTGGCGACCGTGCTCGTCGCCGCCCTGGCGCTGCTCGCCGGCAGCCTGGTGCTGTCGTTCGCCGCGCTATTCGCGCTGGGCGTCCAGGTAACGTTTTCGAGCCCGGTGCGCTACGCGCTGCTGCCGCAGCATCTCAAAGCCGACGAGCTGGTCGACGGCAACGCGCTGCTCGAAGGCGGCACGTTTTTGGCCATCCTGGTCGGGACGATCGCCGGCGGCATCTCGGTCGCGCTCGACCGCGGCACCGAGGCGGCCTGCCTCTTGCTGGTCCTGTGCGCGGCAGCCGGCTTCGCCGCGAGCCTCGCGGTGCCGCGCGCCCCGGCCCCGTCGCCTTCATTGCGGCTGAGCCGCAATCCGGTCGCCGCAACCGCCGCGATCCTGCGCCACGCCTGGGAACAGCGCCCTGTCAAATTGTCGATCCTCGGCGCCTCGTGGTTCTGGTTGGTCGGCGCGGTATTCCTGTCGCAGATCCCGGCTTTCGCAAAGGGGACGCTGGGCGCCGGCACCGGTGTCGTGACATTGTTTCTCGCCGCGTTCTCGATCGGGATCGGGGTCGGCTCTGTGCTGTGCGGACGGCTGATGCAGGGCGAGATCAGCGCGCGCTACGTGCCGCTGGCGGCGTTGGGCATGGCCGCCTTTTCGCTCGACCTCGCATTCGCCAGCCTGGAAGCGGTGCCGCCGACCGGCGGCGAATTGCTCGGCGTCCTTGCCTTCCTGTCGCGCTTTACCGGGCTGCGCATCTTTGTCGACCTGACCCTGATCGCGATCTGCGGCGGGCTGTTTATTGTGCCGCTCTACGCGATCATCCAGCACCGCAGCGACGAGGCGGCGCGGGCGCGCACGATCGCGGCCTTGAACATCATGAACGCGCTGTTCATGACCGCCGCCGCGGCGGTGACGGCGCTGCTGCTGTCGGTAGGCCTCGGCACGCCCCATCTGTGGCTGATTCTCGGAATCCTCAATGCCGCGGCGGCGCTGTGGATCTGCCGGCTCTTGCCGCAGGACACGCTGCGGCTATTGGCGCGCATCGTTTTACGGCTGGCCTATCGGGTCGAGTTGCGCGGCGCGGAGTATCTCGCCGCGGCCAGCGAGCGGGTCGTCATCGTGCCCAATCACGTTTCGTATCTTGACGGGCCGCTGATCGCCGCATTTCTGCCGGGCTATCCGATGTTCGCGATCGACACGGGGCAAGCGGCGAAGTGGTGGGTACGCCCGCTGCTCGCCGGCGCCGACGTCTTTCCGATGGACCCGGCCCGGCCGATGGGGACGAAATCGCTGATCCGCGCACTGCGGGAGGGTCGGCAATGCGTGATCTTCCCGGAGGGACGGCTCAACGTCACCGGCGGCGCGCTGATGAAGATCTATGACGGGCCGGCGCTGATCGCCGACAAGGGCGACGCGCCGGTGCTGCCGGTGCGGATCGACGGGGTCGAGTTCACGCCGTTCTCGCGGCTCTCGCGTGTCGGAAGGCGGCGCCGGCGCTGGTTCCCGAAGGTGACGGTCACGCTGTACGAGCCGCGGCGCCTGACGATCCCCGCCGAGCTGCGCGGCCGGGCGCGCCGGCATCGCGCCGGTCTCATGCTCTATGACGCGATGTCGGACATGATGGCGCGCCGCCCCGATCCGCCGAGCTTGTTCGGCGCGCTGCTCGCCGCCCGCGCTGCCCATGGCGGCAGCCATCCGATCATGGCCGACCCGACCGGCGGACCGCTCAGCTACAACCGGGTGATCGCGACGAGCCTTGTGCTCGGTCGCCGGCTCGCCGGCCGCACGGCTCGCGGCGAGGCCGTCGGAGTGATGGTGCCGAATTCGATTGCTGCCGGCGTCACGTTTCTCGCATTGCAGGCGACCGGCCGCGTCCCGGCAATGCTGAACCATACGGCCGGAATCGATAACGTGCTGTCGGCGTGCCGCACGGCCGAGCTGCGCATCGTCATCACCTCGCGCCGTTTTATCGAGGTGGCAAAGCTCGACCCGCTGGCGGCGGCGCTGGCCGATGCGGTCGAGATCGTCTGGCTCGAGGATCTGCGCGCAACGCTCGGCTTGCATGACAAGCTGTACGGCCTCGCCGCGCCGCGCATCGCCGCCGCGCGGCATCGCCGCCTCGGTATCGCCGCCTGCCGACCCGGCCGCGATCCTGTTCACCTCGGGATCGGAGGGAGCGCCCGAAAGGCGTCGTGCTGAGCCACGCCAATCTGCTCAGCAACCGGCGGCAGCTCGCGGCGCGCGTCGATTACAGCCCGGCCGACCATCTGCTCAATCCGCTGCCGATGTTCCACAGCTTTGGTTTGACCGGCGGGTTCGTGCTGCCGATCTTATCCGGGGTGCGGGTGTTCCTGTATCCGTCGCCGCTGCATTACCGAATCATTCCCGAGCTGGCCTACGACATCGGCGCCACCGTGATATTCGGCACCGACACCTTTCTCGCCGGCTATGCGCGGGCCGCCAATCCCTATGATTTCTATGCGCTGCGCTATGTTTTCGCCGGCGCCGAGCCGGTGCGCGACGAGACGCGGCGGATCTGGGCCGAGCGATTCGGCAAACGCATTCTCGAAGGCTACGGCGTTACCGAGTGCTCGCCGGTCATCGCCATCAACACGCCGATGCATTTCAAGGCCGGCACGGTCGGCCGCCTGCTGCCGCTGATGGAGCACCGGCTGGAACCGTTTCCGACGCCCGAGCCGGCCTCGCCCGGAGCCGGCCGTGGCCATGACGGCGGTGTCGCGGAGAGCGGCTTATTGCTGCTGTCCGGTCCGAATGTGATGTCGGGCTATCTGCGGGCCGACCAGCCCGGGATCGTGCAGCCGCCGGAGCAGGGCTGGCACGATACCGGCGACATCGTGCGCATCGACGAGGAAGGCTTTGTGACGATCGCCGGGCGCGCCAAGCGGTTCGCGAAAATCGCCGGCGAGATGGTCTCGCTCGCCACCGCCGAGCAGATCGCGAGCACGGCTTACCCGGAGTGGCGCCACGCCGTTGTCGCGCTTCCCGATGCGCGCCGCGGCGAGCGGCTGGTGCTGGTCAGCGAGGCGCCGGCGATTCGTCGCGACGCGCTGATCGAGGCGGCGCAGCGCGAGCGCCTGCCCGAACTTGCGATCCCGCGCGACATCGTCGCCGGGGTCGCGCTGCCGCTGCTCGGCTCGGGGAAAACGAATTACCCGGCGGTAACGCGGCTCGCGTCAGCGGCGGATCGCAGCAGTCGCGATACCGAGGCCCAACGCGCCGTTACGGGCTGAGAAGCGACGGAGAAGAAGGCTGGGAAGCATTTGTTCGCAGCTGCGAGATGCGGTAATTTCATGAGACCGTAACCATCTAAAGATCGCGGCAGCTTCCGGATTTCCGGCCAGGCTCAACCGCGATTTCGCATCACAACAGCAACCAGACGCACAGAATTGGCCGTCACCTCGTCGCCTCCCGCCCCGCCGCCTTCCGCTCCCGACATCTCGACGATCACGATCGAAGAGGAGATGCGGCGCTCGTATCTCGATTACGCGATGAGCGTGATCGTCTCGCGCGCCCTGCCCGACGTGCGCGACGGGCTGAAGCCGGTGCATCGCCGCATCCTCTATTCGATGCAGACGAACGGCAATGTCTGGAACCGCGGCTATCGCAAATCGGCGCGCATCGTCGGCGACGTGATCGGCAAATACCATCCGCACGGCGAGAGCGCGATCTACGACGCGATGGTGCGGATGGCGCAGGATTTCTCGATGCGCCTGCCGCTGATCGACGGCCAGGGCAATTTCGGCTCGATGGACGGCGACGCGGCGGCGGCCTACCGGTACACCGAGGCGCGTCTCGCGCGGGTCGCCGAGGCGCTGCTCGCCGATCTCGACAAGGATACGGTCGACTTCCAGCCGAACTACGACGAGACCGAGCGCGAGCCGAAGGTCCTGCCGGCCGGTTTTCCGAACCTGCTCGTCAACGGCGCGCAGGGCATCGCGGTCGGCATGGCGACCAACATCCCGCCGCACAATCTCGGCGAGGTCATCGACGCCTGCTGTGCCTATCTCGACAACCCGGCGATCGCCGTCGCCGAGCTGATGGAGCTCGTGCCGGCGCCGGACTTCCCGACCGGCGGCATCATCATCGGCCGCGCCGGCTCGGCTGCGGCATACCAGACCGGACGCGGCGCGATCGTGCTGCGCGCCCGGCACCACATCGAGGAGGTCCGCAAGGAGCGCGACGCGATCGTGTTCACCGAGATGCCGTACCAGGTGAACAAGGCGAAGCTGCAGGAGCGCATCGCCGAGTGCGTGCGCGAAAAGCTCGTCGAGGGCATCGCCGACATGCGCGACGAGAGCGACCGCGACGGCGTGCGGCTCGTCATCGAGCTGAAGCGCGACGCCGACGCCGACATCGTGCTGAACCAGCTCTATCGCCACACAGCGCTGCAGACCAGCTTCGGGGTCAACATGCTCGCGCTGAACGGCGGGCGTCCCGAGCTGATGAATTTGCGCGAGGTCGTCGCCGCCTTTATCGCGTTTCGCGAGGAGGTCATCACAAGGCGATCGACCTACCTGCTGAACAAGGCGCGCGAGCGGGCGCATATTCTGGTCGGGTTGCTCGTCGCGGTCGCCAATATCGACGAGATCATAGCGCTGATCCGCGCCGCGCCCGATCCGGCGCATGCCCGCGCCGGACTTGTCGGGCAGCGCTGGCCGGCCGGCGATATCGGACCGCTGGTCGAGCTGGTCGGCGAGAGCGGCGGCGCGCTCGCCGCCGACGGCACGTACCAGCTGTCCGACGACCAGGCCCGCGCGATCCTCGATCTGCGGCTGCAGCGCCTGACCGGACTCGAACGCGAAAAGATCTCCGACGAACTCAAAGAACTCGTTAGCGAAATTGCCGGCTACCTGGAAATCCTGCGCTCGCGTGCAAGGCTGATCGAGGTACTGCGCGGCGAGCTGCTGGCGATCAAGACCCAGTTCGCCAACCCGCGCCGCACGACGATCGAGGATGTCGAGTTCGAGGCCGATATCGAGGCGCTGATCCAGCGCGAGGATATGGTCGTCACGGTCAGCCACGCCGGCTATATCAAGCGAGTGCCGCTGTCGACCTATCGCGCGCAGCGCCGCGGCGGCCGCGGCCGCGCCGGCATGGCGATCCGCGACGAGGATTTCCTCTCCGAGGTGTTCGTCGCCTCGACGCTGGCGCCGATGCTGTTTTTTACGTCGGCGGGGCGTGTCTACAAGCTCAAGGTCTATCGCCTGCCGCTCGGCACGCCGCAGGCGCGCGGCCGCCCGATGGTCAATCTGCTGCCGCTCGGCGAGGGCGAGACGATCTCGACCGTCATGCCGCTGCCCGAAGACGAGGCGAGCTGGGCCGATCTGACCGTAATGTTCGCCACCGCGAAAGGCAGCGTGCGGCGCAACGCGCTCAGCGATTTCGCCGATATCAGGGCCAACGGCAAGATCGCGATGAAGTTCGAGGGCGAGGATGCCGACGACCGGCTGATCGCTGTCGCGACCTGCACCGACGCCGACGACGTGCTGCTGGCAACCCGCAACGGCAAGGCGATCCGCTTCCCGGTCGCCGATGTCCGGATCTTCGCCGGCCGCTCGTCGGTCGGGGTGCGCGGCATCCGGCTCCTTCGTTCTTCAGAGGGCGGCGAGGATCGGGTCATTTCGATGTCGATCCTGCGGCACGAGGAGGTCGCGCCGGACATGCGCAACGCGTATCTGAGCATGGCGCGCGACCGGCGCCGCGCGATGGGCGAGGAGAGCGAGGCGGCAGCGATGCAGAACGGCGATCAGCCGCCGCCCGAGCCAGAGGACGGAGAAAACGGCGGCGAAGCGGCGATCTCCGAGGAAACCTTCGCCGATCTTGCCGGGCGCGAGCAGTTCGTGCTGGGCCTCACCGAGAAAGGCTTCGGCGTGCGCAGCTCGGCCTACGACTACCGCATCACCGGACGCGGCGGCCAGGGGCTCAACAACATGGATCTGAGCCGCCGCAAGGACGCGATTGTCGCGGTATTCCCGATCGGACACAACGACCAACTGATGCTGGTGACCGATACCGGGATGGTGATCCGCGTGCCGGTACACGACATCCGCATCGCACGGCGCGGCAGCGCCGGCGTGGTCGTGTTCAAGGTCGGCGACGGCGAACGGGTCGTCTCGGTCGCGCGGCTGCCCGAGGTGGCAGACGAGAACGGGAATGGTAACGGCAACGGCGATTCGGATGAGCCTGCCGCCGACGAGCCGGATACGGACGAAACTTGAGAGGACATGAGATGACGCGGCGCATCGGGGTCTATCCCGGCACGTTCGACCCGATCACCAACGGCCACAACGACATCATCCGGCGCGCGCTGCATGTCGTTGACCATCTCGTGCTTGGCGTCGCCCGCAACGACGCAAAGGGGCCGCTGTTCTCGACCGACGAGCGGGTCGAGATCGTGCGCGACGAGATGCAGCATTTGGAAAACGGCGGCGCCGAGCGGATCGAGGTGCGCGCTTTCGACACGCTGTTGATGCATTTCGCCGAGTCGGTCGGGGCCGGCGTCATCATCCGCGGTCTGCGCGCCGTGTCCGATTTCGAATACGAATTCCAGATGGCGGGCATGAACGCGCGCCTGAACCCGAATATCGAGACCGTCTTTCTGATGGCCTCGGACCGTTACCAGTTCATCTCGTCGCGTTTCGTCAAGGAAATCGGCGCACTCGGCGGAGATGTCAGGCACTTCGTCAGCCCTCGCGTAGCCGATCGCCTGCTCGACCGCTTCGCCGGCGCCCGCCCGAAACGGCCGTAGTACCGTTGGGTCGGAGACCGATCTGAGCGAATGACCAATGCTGTCGATCAGAGGTCCTGATGGCGAGCGATGATACCATTACGCTTGAACTCCTCGGCGCTCGATTGCTGGCGCTGACAGCGGATTTGCGTGATCTGCAACTACGCTTTGCCGGGATGGAGACGCGCCTCGGCGCCATTGAGGCACGGTTTTCCAGCCTGGAGGCGCATTTTGCTGTGCAAGAGGAGCGTATGACCCGGCTCCTGGCTCTCGTCGTGCGCATCGCCGAGCGGGTCGGCACGCCTGCAGATTGACCGAACGCGCAACCGAAGACGCGCGTTCTGCATAAGGGACCCAATCCATGGCGACGGATAAGCCCCAACCGGGAGACCGCTGGGAGGTGCTGGCGCAGACCGGCGCCGGCACGCCGATGGGCGAGCTGCTGCGCCGCTATTGGTGGCCCGTTGCCGGCGCCAGCCAGTTTGCCGAGCCCGGCGCCAAGCCGGTTCGCCTGCTTGGCGAGGACCTGGTCCTCTACAAGGATCTCGGTGGAAAATTCGGTCTGCTCGACCGCCACTGCCGGCACCGCCGCGCCGATCTCAGCTACGGTTATGTCGAAGAATGTGGCCTGCGCTGCAATTACCACGGCTGGCTCTACGACGCCGACGGCGCCTGCCTCACCCAACCCTACGAGGACATGGCGCACCCGGAGCGGCGGCTGCGCGACGAGATCCGCATCAAATCGTACCCGGTCGAGGAACTGGGCGGCCTCGTCTGGGCCTATCTCGGCCCCGAGCCGCGCCCGCTCGTGCCGGATTGGGAATTTTTCTCCTGGCCCAACGGCTTCCGCCAGATCGTGCTCGCCGAGATCCCGTGTAACTGGTTCCAATGCCAGGAGAATTCGATCGACCCGGTGCATTTCGAATGGACCCATTCGAACTGGTCGGTCCGGCTCGACGGCAAGACCGGCCCCTACGCCCCGCGCCACCTCCGGGTCGATTTCAGCGAGTTCGAGTACGGCTTCCAATACAAGCGCATCCGCGAGGACACCGACGAGAACGACCGCCTCTGGCAGGTCGGCCGCGTCTGCCTGTGGCCCTGCGGCCTATTCACCGGCAACCATGTCGAATTCCGCGTGCCGGTAGACGACGAGAACACGCTATCGGTGATGTGGCACTTCAGCCGGGTGCCGCACGAGCGGGAGCCCTACGTCCAGAACCAAATCCCAACCTGGCAGGGACCGATCGCCGACCCCGCGACCGGCCGCTGGATCACCAGCCATGTGATGAACCAGGATTTCGTTACCTGGGTCGGGCAGGGCCGCGTTGCCGACCGCTCGAAGGAGTATCTCGCTCCCTCCGACCGCGGCATCGTCATGCTGCGCCGCCGCTTTTTGGACGACATCGAGGCGGTGAGGCAAGGCCGGGAGCCCAAGGCCATTGTCCGCGACCCCGGAATCAACCGCGCGATCCCGTTGCCGGTCGCCGAGCGCAAGAACTTTATCGCGGGCTTCCCGCGCGAGCAGTTCCTGCGCGACCCGCTCAGCCGCCGCAACCTGCGGGGCTACATCTTCCAGACCGGACAGCCGACCGACGTGCGCGACGCGTTTCTCGCCGCGATGGGGTTTACCGAAGCGGAATTGCAGCCGGACGCCGGCTCCTACGATCCGCTGGCGCCGGCTGCAAGGTAGACCCTGCTGTATTCCTGGGCCTGGATACCGATCACGATCGGCGCGGCATTGGCGCAGACGCTGCGCAATGCCGCGCAGCGGCACCTGACCGGCGATCTCGGGGCGCTCGGCGCGACGCTGGTGCGGTTTCTATACGGTCTGCCGTTCGCGGCACTGTGGCTGGCGGTCGTCTGGCTCGTTATCGCAAACTCGCGACCGCTGCCGCCGGTGACACTGCCGTTTCTGTGGTGGATTCTGGTCGCCTCGCTGAGCCAGATCGCCGCCACCGCGCTCTTGTTGCGCTGCATGGAGGAGCGCAATTTCGCGCTCGGCGTCGCCTACGCCAAGACCGAGCTGCTGCAGATCGCGATACTCGGCCTCGTGTTGCTCGGTGATCGGATTACGATCTTTTCGGTGGCGGCGATCCTGATCGCCACCGCCGGCGTGATTCTCGTCTCGCTGCCGAAAGACGACCGCTCGCTGCGCGCGATTGCCGGGGGCTGGACCTCGCGCGCGGCGCTGCTCGGGGTCGGCTCGGGAACGGCGTTCGGGCTGGCGGCGGTCGGATATCGCGGCGCGGCCCTCGCGCTCGACACGCCGTCGATCGTGATGGCGGCGGCCTACTCGCTGGTCTGGGCGCAGGCCTGGCAGACGATCCTGCTCGGCGGCTATCTATTCTGGCGCCAGCGCCGCGTCGTTGTCGCGGTGCTGCTGGCGTGGCGCGTGTCGATGCTGGCCGGGGCGATGGGGGCGATCGGCTCGGCCTGCTGGTTCACCGCGATGGCGCTGGAGCCGGTTGCGAACGTGCGCACGCTCGGCCTGATCGAGCTGTTTTTCAGCTATCTCGTGTCGCGGCGGTTCTTTCGCGAACGCCTGACAACCGCAGAGCTGCTCGGTTTCGTGCTGCTGGCTCTGGGCCTTGTCGGGATCGTCGGGCAGTTCTGATACATGATCCGCTTGCGGCCTCGGGAGCCCTCTGCTCCAATGCAATCGGCTTCGAGCATAATCGCCCGACCGATCAGTGGGAGCTCGCGATGCCGCTGAAAAACTATTCCGTACTGAAGGGCCGACCGATAAACAACCGTCTCGCGACGGGCAGCAGTCCGCATTATCAGGTGCTTGTCTCTGCGGATGGCACACTGCACCGGATCGCGATCAATGTCCGATCGCAGGACGGCAGCGAGGTGCAATTTCTCGTCCGCTCGCGGTTCGAGCACCCGATTACCGACCTGCTCGCCGACCTCCCCGAGGAAGTCCGGAGGGTCCCCAGCGAGCCGGGCGGCGTGGCGCTGGATTTTATCCGCAGCAACCTGATGCAACCCTGGGAGTTGCAGCCGCTGCCGCTGTCCGCAGCGGGTCCGGACAATGATTTGAACGAAAAGATCGACGCCTACGTGCAGCGGGCGATGTCCGATGAAGACGCGATGATCTACGCCTTCGGCGCGGCCTGGGGGCCGGAGCCGCAGGCGGACCGGTATTTCGGTTTCAAGCCCGGCAGCGGTATTCACGATATTCATTTCAACCAGGGAAATCCGCCCGGCAAATACGCCGCCGACAATGGTCCGTGGCAGGACGGCGGCTTGATCTTCCAATTCCCCCGGCAGAATCAATGGGTGGGAGTTTTCTTAAATTCCAATCGCAGGCATGGCATTCGGACGACGGCGATGGAGGGGTGATCCTGCCGCCCGATCCCGACCATCCGGATCAGCCGCATACCCCGCCCGACCGTGATAATATCCCGCCCGTCGATGTACCCGACGGCCTCGTTCGCATTATCGCGGCTTATGTCAACGACGTTCGGACCCCCGAACGCGAAACGGTAACGCTCCTGAATACGTCCGATCGGGCCGTCGACTTGTCCGGGTGGCAAATCAAGGACAAGGAAAAAGAGCGATGACGCTGAACGGCGACATCGCCGCCGGTGAAACCATGCGCGTCCCGATGCAGGCCCCGGTGGCACTGTCAAACCGGGGCGGCATCATCACCTTGCTGAACGCGAATGGCGTCAAGGTGCACGGCGTCTCCTACACGAGAGATCAGGCGCGCCAACCCGGCCGAACCATCCCGTTCCAAAACTAGCGTTTTGTCTTGCCGGAGGACGCCGAGGCCCGAAAGCGATCGCCGTGCTTGAGGCCGGATCAAAACCCGGCGAGCGTACCGATCGTGGTCGTGCAGCGCGTGGGGAAGCGCTTCGCGTCCGGATTGCAAGCGCTGGACGGGGTCGACCTCTCGGTGTCCCGCGGGGAGTTCCTGAGCCTGCTGGGTCCGTCCGGCTGCGGCAAGAGCACGCTGCTGCGCATCGTCGCCGGGCTCAGCGAGCCTTCGGCGGGAAGCTGCACGCTGCACCTCAGGGGGCATGCGCCGGGAGTCTCGATCCCGACCGGGCGCATCGGCTTTGTTTTTCAGGATCCGACGCTGATGCCGTGGAGCACGGTCGCGCGCAATGTCGAATTGCCGTTCCGCATTGCTGGCCGGGTCGGCGCCGCCGAACGCGACCGGGTTGTCGAAGCGCTGCGCGCGGTCGGCCTCGCCGGGTTCGAGAAATCCTATCCGCGCCAACTCTCGGGCGGTATGCGGATGCGCGTCTCGATCGCGCGAGCCCTCGTCACCGAACCCGATCTGCTGTTGCTCGACGAGCCCTTCGCCGCACTCGACGAGATCACCCGGCACGCGCTTAACGACGACCTGCTGCAGCTTTGGGATACGCACCGACCGACCATCCTGTTCGTCACGCACAGCGTCTTCGAGTTGGTTTATCTGTCCACCCGTATCGCCGTGATGCGCACGCGGCCCGGTCGCATCGTCGCCGACCTGCCGGTCGCTCTCCCCGCGCCGCGGCGGCAAGCGGTCCGCACCAGCCCGGAATACGCCGGCATGTGCGACACCGTGTCGGCCGCCCTCGCCAGCGCGATGCAGTCATCCCCTCCCCCGCAAACGGGGGAGAGTTAAGGTGGGGGCAATGCCAGCACCGCCTCAACCCGCGCGCATGCCAACCACCCGCGCCCTCGCCGCGCGCCTGGCGCGCGTCACGGCGCCGATCGCAATCGGCCTCATTGCACTCGCGCTGTGGGAAGCCGTCGTGCGGATCGACCAGATCCCGCCATATGTCCTGCCGGCCCCGAGCGCGATTGCCGCGAGCCTGTGGACCGACGGGCCGAGCCTTTTCTCGTCCCTGCTCGTAACGTTGCGCATCACCTTGGCGGCGCTCGCCGCGGCGGCGTTGTTCGGCGGGGCGATCGCGCTGTTGTTCTCGCGCTCGCGGCTGCTGGAGATCAGCCTGTTTCCCTACGCGGTCGTCCTGCAGGTGACCCCGATCGTCGCGATCGCGCCGTTGATCATCATCTGGGTCAAAACGCCGTTTCTCGCCTTGCTGGTTTGCGCCTGGATCGTTGCGTTCTTTCCGATCGTCTCGAACACAACAGTCGGCCTCAACAGCGCCGACCGCAACCTGTTGGCGCTATTCCGCCTGTACGGCGCCTCGCCGGGGCAGACACTGCGCTATCTCCGTATCCCGACCGCGCTGCCCTATTTCCTCGCGGGGCTGCGGATCAGCGGCGGGCTGGCGCTGATCGGCGCGGTCGTCGCCGAGTTTGTCGCTGGCACCGGCGGGGCCGAGACCGGGCTCGCTTTCCGCATTCTCGAATCCGGCTACCGTCTCGCGATCCCGCGCATGTTCGCCGCGCTGTTGCTGCTGTCACTGACCGGCATCGTCATTTACGCGCTACTCGACTTCGTGTCGCGGCGGCTTCTGCGCCGCTGGCACGAAAGCGCTTTCGACGCCGAGGACGAATAATAGCGCCCGCAGCTGATCTGTGGTCGTTCAGGCGCGTTTGCGGCGCCGCGCGGGCGGTGTCTCCGCGGGTTCGGGCGTTGGCGTTTCGGCGGCCTTGCCGCGTCCCGAACCGCGTCCGCCCGACACCGGAAGCAGCAGGTTGCGCTGGTTCGCCGGCGGAGCCGCCGCCTTGCGTCCTCCGCGTGAAGCGGTCTTTGCTCGGGCGGGAGCCGCAACCTCCGCCGCTTCCTCCGCCGCCTCGTCGGACGTGGCCCGGCGCGATGCGGCGCGGCGCGGCGCCTCCGCTTTCTTGCCCTCTTTGTTGCCCTCTTCCGCGGCGAGGCTGCGTTTCAGCGCGTCCATCAGATTGATGACCTGAGCCGGCCGCCGCTCCGGCTCCTTTGCCGGCACCCGACCCTCGAGCTTCTCGTCGATCAGCTCGCGCAGCGCCGCCTGATAGCGATCGACGAACTGGCTCGGGTCAAAGTCGCGGCTGCGGCGGGAAATGATCTGCTGCATGATCGCGAGCTGGTCCTCATCGACCGCATCGGCCGCGATCGACCCGAAATAGTCCTCCGGCCTGCGGATTTCATCGGGATACCGCACCGAATTCCCGAGCAGCCCGGTGCCGAGCGGTCGCAGCGAAATGATGCGCTCCTGGCCGTTGATCACGACTCGGCCGACCGCGACCTTGCCGCTCTCGCGCAGCGCCTCGCGGATGACGCGATAGCCCTCCTCGGCGACGCTGCCGTCCGGCACGAGGTAGTACGGCGTATCGAAATAGATCGGATCGATGTCGTCGACGAATTCGGTGATATCGATCGTATCGGTCGTCTCGAGCCGCAGCCGCTTGATATCGTCGGGATCGACATTGATATAGCGGCCTTTTTCGTACTCGTACCCCTTGACGATGTCCTCGCGCTCGACCGGGCCAATTCCGGGCACGACGAGCTGCTGGCGCACCCGCTCGCCCGAGGGCTCGTGGATCATGTGGAACCGCACCTTGTCGCGTTCGGTCGTCGCCGTGTACAGGCGCACCCCGATCGTCACCAGGGACAGCTTGAGAAAACCGGTCCAGTACGGACGCGCGGGAGCGGGCATCGCTATTGCTCCAGTTTTGCCTTAGCCCAACGATAGCGGCTGCGGTGCTGTTCCGCCATCCCGGAGCACGCGGACCGCGATTCGCGTTGATTACCAAATGGCGCTGCCGATCGATCCGACAATCCCGCCGATGGAGGCCCGCCCGGTGGCCGAGCTGCCGAGCGGCGCGCAATGGCACTACGAGCCAAAATGGGACGGGTTTCGCTGTCTCTCGTTCCGCGACGGCGACGATATCGAGTTACGCTCGAAATCGGGACAGATGCTCGGGCGCTATTTCCCGGACGTGACAGCGGCGTTCGCGGCGCTCCCAGCGCGCCGTTTCGCGATCGACGGCGAGATCGTGATCCCGGTCGAGCGCCGGCTGTCATTCGAGGCGTTGCAGCTGCGCCTGCATCCGGCCGAGAGCCGCGTGCTCAAACTCGCTGCCGAGAACCCGGCGGTGTTCGTCGTCTTCGATCTGCTCGCCGCGGCCGACGGCTCCGTGCTTCTGGAACACCCGTTCGCCGAGCGGCGGCGCGCGCTGGAAAAATTCGTCGCCGCGCAGGGCGACAGCGCCGGGCTACGTCTATCGCCGAGCATCGTGGACCGCGACGCGGCGCTCGGCTGGCTTCGCCGGATCGGCGCCGACATCGACGGGATCATCGCCAAGCGCGTCGACCTGCCTTACATGAGCGGAACGCGGGACGGCATGCTGAAATACAAGCCAAGGCACACCGCCGACTGTGTCGTCGGCGGGTTCCGCTACGGCCGGACCACCAGCCTCGTCGGCTCGCTACTGCTCGGGTTGTACGGCGAGGACGGGCTGTTGCACCATGTCGGGTTCACCGCGACAGTGCCCGCGCGCGACAAGCCGGCGCTGACCGCGCGCCTCGAACAGCTGGTCGGGCGGCCGGGGTTCACCGGCCGTGCCCCAGGCGGCCCGAGCCGCTGGTCAACCGAGCGCACCGGCGATTGGCATCCGCTGCGCCCCGAGCTGGTCGTCGAGGTGCGCTACGACCACGTCACTGATAGCCGTTTCCGCCACGGTACGACATTGCTGCGCTGGCGTCCTGACAAGACGCCGCGGCAATGCACCTTCGATCAGCTGACCCAGACCAGCGACAGCGCCCTTTCTTTGCTCTAGCCGTAGCTACTTGTCCAGCCACGCATCCTCCAGCCGCCAGCTGTTGAAGATGCTGTTGACGTTGGTCGTGATGTTCTTGACGTAGGGATAGCGACAGGTGCCGAGGTTGTAGCGGAACACGATCGGCCGCGCCGCGTCCTCGGTCAGCACCTGGTCGATCTGCCAGACGATCTTCTTGCGCTTCTCCTGATCCGGCTCCATCGATTGCTTGTCGTATAGTTTTTCGAGCTCGGGATTGCAATAGTTCGTGTAATTGCGTTCCGAGCCGCAGGCGTAATGCTCGTAGAAATAGGCATCCGGATCGTCGACGCCGCTGCCGGTCAGGTTGGCGGCCATAACGAAGTCCTTGCGCGCGATCTTCGGAAACCAGTTCGCGGTTTCGACGACTTCCAGCTCGCCATCGATATAAATGTTTTTGAGCTGGTCAATCAGCACGACAGCCGGGTCGCGGTACTGCGCGATGTTGCGGGTCGCGACCTTGATGTTCAGCCGGTTATTCGGTCCGTAGCCGTGTTTTTCCATCAGCTTGCGCGCCTCGGCCCGGCTCTTCTCGACGTCCGGGCCGTATCCGGGCAGCGTCTGAAGGATTTCCGGCGGCAGGCCCCACAACCCCGGCGGCGGTGACTGCATCGCGCCGCCGATCTGTCCCTGTCCTTCCGAAATGATGTCGATGAACGCCTTGCGATCGATCGTCAGCATCATCGCCTTGCGGATATCCGGATTGTTGAACGGCGGATCGTCGCGGTTTACCAGGAAATTGAACGCAACCATCGTCGGATCAAGTTCGCAGATCGCGGTCGGCGCCTGGCTCTGCACATCTTTCATCGTTTGCACGGTCTGTTCGAACGGAAAGGTCATGTCGAACTGGCCGGCGATGAACGCGAGCGTCTGCGTCGAGCGGTTCGGAATGATCGTCCATTCGATCGCATCGAGATAGGGCAAACCCTTTTTCCAGTAATCCTCGTTCTTGGCGAACTTGATATGCTCGTTGCGCTTGTATTCGACGAACTTGAACGGACCGGTGCCGATCGGCTTGAGGCGCATCTCGGCCGCCGGCACATGGCAGGGATAGACCGGGCCGTAAGCCGAGGCGAGAAGCATTGTGAATGCCGGTTGCGGCCGCTTCAGCACGAACGTGACCGTGTCCTTGCCCTCGGTCACGACCTCGTCGAGGTTGCGGTACCATGCCTTGCGGGGGTTGAGCCGCAACTTGTCCTGCGATTTGCCGAGCAGCAAATCCCAGGTGCATTTAACGTCGGCGGCGCTGAAGGGCTTGCCGTCATGCCACTTGACGCCGTCGCGCAGCTTGAAGGTCAGCCGCGTGTAATCGTCGTTCCACTTCCAGCTCTCGGCCAATTCCGGCTCGATGAATTCGGGCCGGTTCTGCTTTTCGTGCTGGTCGAAGCGGATCAGATTGTTGAACACCGCCGAGAACGGCGCGACGGCCGAAATCGTCGCCTCCTCGTGGATCGAACCGCTGGCCGGGCTGTCACGGTGAAAAAAGCGCAGCGTGCCACCTGATTTCTGCGCTAGCGCCGGCGTCGCCGCGACCCATCCGAGACACAGCGCGGCCAGCGCATAGAACTCCCCATCGGGACGAACGGGCGGTCGATAAACGACTTAAAGGCATATCCCCTCACGAGTTTTGGTTCTTGCGTCGCAATCGTAGCGGTATTGCCTCCCGGCGCACAAGCGCTGGTTGCTTCCACGCGGCTCCCCATCATCCCCGGTACAGATGTTGGACTAGATCGGCGCACTCCGGGTCTTAAACTGCGGCAATTAGCCATTCGCAGGCGACACCGATGAAGACCTACGGACAATACTGCCCAATCGCGCAGGCGGCCGAAATCCTCAGCCAGCGATGGACGCTGCTGATCCTGCGCGATGTGTTGTACGGCGCCCGGCGGTTCAACGAGATCCGGAAATTCGTGCCGCTCATGTCGCCGACGCTGCTGTCGCGGCGGTTGCGCGAGCTGGAGGCGACCGGGCTGATTAATCGCGCCAAGAACAAAATGACCGGCGTGATCGAATACCACCCGACCCTGGCGGCGGCGGAGCTGGCGCCGGTGATTGAGCTGCTCGGCGCCTGGGGACAGCGCTGGGTTCGCAACCGGCTCAAGGAGGACGAGCTCGACGCCAGCCTGCTGATGTCCATGATCCGCAATCTGATCGACGCGAGCCGGTTTCCGGCCGGCCGAACCGTCGTGGCAATCCTGTTCACCGACGATCCGCCGCTGCGAAAAGAGGCTTGGCGCGTCGATCAATGGTGGCTGATTGTCAGTGAAAGCGATGCCGAACTCTGCCTCAACGACCCCGGTTACGAGGTCGATGTCTTCGTTACGACCGATCTGCGGACGCTGACGCGCTATTACATGGGCGATATCGCCTTTCGAGACGCGGCCCGCGCCGGCGCGATCGAGGTGATCGGTCCAAAGCCGCTGGTCGAAGCCTTCGAGCGCTGGATGCCGCGCAGCCATTTCGGGCAGGTGCCGAGCCCGCCGGAACCGCTCGACTTGCAGGCAATCATCAGCCGCTCGCCGGTAAAAATCGGCGAGTACACCTGACGATATCTGCCGATGCGATCGGCCGTCTCGGCATTCCGGAAAGCACCTTGTACCACAGACCCGGCCACACCAAACGCCACAGGGAGGCACCCAAATGACGAGCCATGACTACATGCTGACCGAAGACATGCTGCGCAATTTTGCCGGGCGGTGCGCCGGCTACGACCGGGAAAACCGTTTCTTTTACGAGGATTTCGAGGATTTGCGGCGGGCCGGATACCTGACGGCGCCGGTGCCGAAGGAACTCGGCGGCGCCGGCTTGACCCTGTTCGAAATGGCACGCGAGCAGCGGCGCCTCGCCTATTACGCCCCGGCAACGGCGCTCGGTGTCAATATGCACCTCTTTTGGGTCGGGCTCGTCGCCGATCTCTGGCGGCAGGGCGACCATTCGCTCGAATGGCTCCTCAGGGAGGCGATGGCGGGCGAGGTCTTCGCCTCGGGCCACTCCGAGCGCGGCAATGACCTGTCGGTTTTATTCTCGACCTGTACGGCCGAGCGAGCGGAGGGCGGTTTCCGCATCACCGGCCACAAGATGTTCGCCAGCATGGCTCCGGTATGGACGCGATATGGCCTCGGAGCGACCTGGGACGCCGAGGGCGGCCCGAAAATTGTGCACGCCTTCCTGCCGCGAGATCAGGACGGATACCGCATCGTCGAGACCTGGGACACGATGGGTATGCGCGCGACGCGCAGCGACGATGTCGTGCTCGAAGGCGCCTTCGTTCCAGACAGATATATCGCGCGGATTGTGCCGGCCGGCGGCGCCGATCCATTCGTCCTCGGCCTGTTTGCCTGGGCCGATATCGGGTTCGGAAATATTTACTGCGGCATCGCGCAACGCGCGATCGACCTCGCCGTGCCGGCTGTCAAGAACAAGACCTCGATCGCAGTCAGCCGGTCTATGGCCTACCACCCGGAGATACAGCACATCATGGCCGAGATGATGCTGGATTTAGATCCGATCGGACCGCATCTCGACAGCGTGGCGGCCGATTGGTCCGCAGGGGTCGATCACGGCGCCGCCTGGCCGTCGAAGATCATCTCGGCGAAATACCACGCGGTCGAGGCGTGCTGGCGGATTGTCGATAAGGCGATGGAGGTTTCGGGCGGCGCCGGCATGTTCCGCGGCAACGAACTGGAGCGCCTGTTCCGCGATGCGCGCTGCGGCCGCTTTCACCCAGCGAACAGCGCCCTCGTTCACGAGATTGTCGGGAAGACGGCGCTCGGCATCGATCTCGGCGAGCAGCCGCGCTGGGGATAGGCTCGCCAGCCCTCCCGGAGGGGCGGCCATCAGCGCGGATCGGGCCCAGCCTGTCGCTTCAAGTCGGAAATATTCGCTGGCTGATATAGACTGCCTGCTGTCCGAGGTAGGACGCGTTGAGGGAGAGTCGGGCGGTTGTGAGGGTATTGTATTGGATCGTTCTCGCAGTCGTTGCGCTCGCACTTGCGCTGTTCGCCGCGTCAAATCGCACGCCGGTCGCGCTTGGTTTCTGGCCGTTAGGGCTGGCGCTCGAACTGCCCCTCTATCTGGCGATCCTGCTGACCTTTTTCGTCGGGGCCTTATGCGGCGCGCTGGCGGCGTGGGTCGGCGGCCGTCACTGGCGACGCGAGGCGCGCCAGCGGCGACGCCGAATGACCGCACTGGAACACGAGCTGGAGGCGACGCAGGCGCGGCTCGCCGAATCGACGTCGCCGGCCGTGACCGCGCCGTCTTCCGGCCCCGAGCTTATCCAAGCGCACACCCGGACCACTCGGTCGGCTTCGGTTTCGGCGCGCGGTTGAGGACCACGCCCGGTGCTTGTCGTCGACTCCGACGCCATCCATGACTTGCTCGATTTCCCGAGCCTGATCGCCGCCCTGCGCGCAATGTTTCGCGACGGCGTCGTGGCACCACCGCGCCATCATCATACAATTGCGGCAGCCGGTCCGGAAGGCAGCCCCGGCACACTGTTGCTGATGCCGGCGTGGCGGCCCGGCGAGGCGCTCGGCGTAAAGATTGTTACCGTGTTTCCCGACAATGGGCGACGCTCGCTTCCGTCGGTGTACGGGACTTATCTGCTGCTCGACGCCGCGACCGGCGTGCCCCGAGCCGTCCTCGACGGCACGGCGCTGACATTGCGCCGCACCGCCGCCGCCTCGGCGCTCGCCGCCGTCTATCTCGCGCGCCCCGACAGCGCCGTGCATCTGATGGTCGGCACCGGCGCCCTCGCGCCCCATCTGATCGCAGCGCATCGAGCGATGCGGCCGATCCACGAGACCCGCATCTGGGGCCGCGATCCGGCCAAGGCCGCCGCCCTGGCGGCGAGCCTCGGCTCCGGCACCGCTGCAATTGCAGTGCCCGACCTCGCCGAGGCGGCGGCCTCTTCCGACATCGTCACCTGCGCGACGCTATCGCAAGAGCCGCTGGTGCGCGGCGCCTGGCTCAAACCCGGCGCGCATCTCGACCTGGTCGGCTCCTACCGCCCGGACATGCGCGAGGCCGATGACGACGCGATCCGCCGCGCCCGAATCTTTGTCGATACCGACGCGGCCTTGAGCGAGGCCGGCGACATCGCCCAGCCGCTGCAATCCGGAGTCCTTGCACGCGACGCCATCGCCGGCGACCTGTCCGGCCTGGTTCGCGGCAGCTGTAACGGACGGCGCGCGGCCGACGAGATCACGCTGTTCAAATCGGTCGGCACCGCCCTCGAAGACCTCGCCGCTGCAAGGCTGGCGGTAAATCGCTTTAAGGAGTGACCGCGTCAATTGCCGGCGTCATCGGGTTGACGCCACGGTACCGCCGGCAGATCGTTGCTCAGGTTTCGCTGGTAATGGCGTGGCGGACAGGTCCGATCGGGAGGAAGGCGATGAAAGTAGGGATCGCGCTTAACATGCTGTGTCAGGCCGGCCGGTCCGACGCGTCGGTCGTCAGCGAGCATCTGGCGCTCGGCGACCTCGCCGAGCCGCTCGGCTTCGACTCGCTCTTCGCGCTCGAACACCATTTCACCGGCTACGCAATGTCGCCGGCGCCGCCGCAGCTTCTCGCCTACTATGCCGGCCGCACGAGGCGAATCCAGCTCGGCACGGCGGTCATCGTGCTGCCGTGGCATGACCCGGTGCGCGTCGCTGAGCAGATCGCGCTACTGGACATCCTATGCGGCGGGCGCTGTCTGTTCGGGTTCGGGCGGGGCGCGGCCAGCGTCGAATACGAAGGCTTCCGCGTGCCCATGGAAGAGGCGCGGCCGCGCTTTGTCGAGGCGGCCAAGATCGTCGTCGCGGCGCTGAGCGGCGAAACCTTCTCCTATGACGGCGAATTCTTCAAAATCCCGCTCACCGCGATCCGCCCGCGGCCGATCTCGCACCCGGAGCGGCGCTTCTACGCCTCGGCGGTCAGCCCGGACTCGGCCGAGATCATGGCGAAGCTCGGTTTCGGCCTGTCTGATGGTGATGCAGAACGAATGGGCCAAGGCGTCGGAGGACATCTTGCGCTATCGCGAGATCGCGACCGAAGCCGGGCACGCGCCGCGCCCGCCGATCATCCTGACCAATGTCTGTTGCGCCGAAAGCCGCGACGAGGCGCACGAGCGCGCGTTCAAGTATCTCGGCCAGAAATGGCAGTCGATCGACGACCACTACCATTTCTCGGACGGCCATCTCGCGACCGTCAAAGGCTACGAGAGCTACGGCAAGATGGCGCGCACCTACGCCAAGATCGGCGAAAGCGCCGAGAGCCGGAAGAAGGCCACCGATTTCTATGTCAGCATCCAGATCGTCGGCACGCCGCGCGACTGCCTCGAAAAGATCGCCGAATTGCAGCGCCTGACCGGGCTCGACCATCTCGTGACCGAGTATTCGTTCGGCGCGATGCCGCACGAGGAGGCCGAACTCAACATGCGCCTGTTCGCCGACAAGGTGCTGCCGATCCTGCAGCGCGACCCGGCCTTCGCCGGCACCGGCTTGCCGCAAGCCGCGCCGGCGCAGGCCCGCCCGGCGCAGGAACGCCTCTTCGCGCCGGCCTGAACCGGCGGGACTGGCTCCGCCTGCCGGCTACGACATCTTGCGCAGCAGCACGTAGAGCGCGCCAGCGCCGCCGTCGCGCTGCTGTGCCGGGGTGATCGCAAGAACATGCCGCCGCAGTTCGGGCTCGTCGAGCCAGCGCGGCACAGCGGTCTTCAGAACACCGCCGCTGATCCGGCCATGCCCGGTGATGACCAGCACGCAACGCCGTCCGATCGCGCGGGAACCCGCGACAAATCCGGCCAGCGCGCGATGCGCGTCGGCCTGCGTCATCCCGTGCAGGTCGAGCCGGGCCTCGATCGCATAGCGCCCGCGCCTAAGCCGCTCGGCGCTGCGGCGGTCCAACCCGGCAAAGGCGTCGAGCGGCGGCAATGGTGGCGACGGCAGCGGCCTCGTTCGGACCGCGGGCGTTCCGCTCGCATCGACCGCGGGGCGGGCAGGATGCCCGCGTTCCGGAAACGGCCGCTCATCCTTCGCGTCGGGCGGGGCCGTGCGTTCGCGCAGCGGGACCACGTCCCGCATCGCCCGCCGCCACAGGCCGATATCGTCAGCCGACAGCCGCATTGCCCGCGGGCGCCTCCGCGCCATCGACGAGCACAACGTGCAGCCGGCGCGGACCGTGTGCGCCGAGCTGGATGCGTTGCTCGATATCGCCGGTCCGCGACGGACCGGTTATCAGGTTCACCGTGCGCGGCCAGGCAGCCGCATCACCTCCGGCACTATCTCCAGCCCTGGCGCGCACCAGGTCCCAGCGCGTCCTCGTAGCCGGCCACGACCTGGCCGGCGCGCACGACGACGATATGGGTATCGGGCAGGAAATTGAGCGTCGTCGGCGTTCCCTCTCCCGACACCAGCATCAGCGTGCCGGTCTCGGCGATCGCCGCGAGGCACGGCGTCAGCGACACCGCGTCGCCCGGCTCGGCCCGGCCGCGCCGGATCCGCAGCAGCGGGCGTTCGTGCCACGGGATCGCGTCGAGCGCCGGGTCGGGCGCCATGACCAGCTCGGCGGGCAGGTTCTCGGCCGCCAGATAGCGCGCCACCTCGGCCGGGATCTCCGTCTCCGAGGCGACGCGCGCGACCGTAGTCTGCACTTCCTCGGCCATCGCGACGAACAGGTCGATCCGCGCGGCATCGTCCAGCGCGGCGGCCCGCGCCGGCACGAGATTGCGGCGATGCGCGGCGATACGCCGCTCCAGCGCCGCGCATGTCTCGGCCGGCAACGGTCCGCGCCGCAGCCCCCGGCGGATGCCGCCGAGTATGTCGTCGCGCGCGGTCACCACTGCCGCCTCATCGCCGTCCCGCCCGGCGCCGCTGGCACGCTGCCGCTCGGCCCACAGGCTGTGGAAGCTGCGGCCTTCCGGCGCCGGCATGTCGCGCACCGAAGTCCAGCCCTTGGCGAGCGGCAGGTGGCGGAAGCGTCCGCGCCCGTTGCCGGCCAGGCCGAGCACACGGCTCGCGACATTGGCGAAGGCATGGTACAGCGCCGGCCGCGCCGCCAGCCATGCCCACAGCGCGCAGCCCCGAGCGGTAGGCCGGCGGGTTCAGCCGGCGGGCAAACTCGCGCTCGCGCCAGTGCCGCATCATCTTCGGCAGCGGGATCTTGACCGGGCAGACGCTCTCGCATCTCCCGCAGAACGTCGAGGCGTTCGGCAGGTGTCCGGCCTCGTGCAACCCGACCAGTGCCGGGGTCAGCACCGCCCCCATCGGCCCGGGATAGACCCAGCCATAGGCGTGCCCGCCGACCGCGGCATAGACCGGGCAATGGTTGAGGCAGGCCGAGCAGCGCAGGCAGCGCAGCATGTCGTGAAACTCGCCGCCGATCAGATCGGTGCGGCCGTTGTCGAGCAGCACGACGTGGTACTGGTCCGGCCCGTCGAGATCGCCGGGGCGGCGCGGCCCGGTCGAGATCGTCGTGTAGGAGGAAAATTCCTGCCCCGTCGCCGAGCGCGCCAAGAGGCGCAGCAGCGTCGCCGCGTCCTCCAGCGTCGGCACGATTTTTTCGATGCTGGTCACGACGATATGGACGCGCGGCAGGGTCTGCGTCAGATCGCCGTTGCCCTCGTTGGTGACGATGATGCTGGAGCCGGTCTCGGCGATCAGGAAATTCGCGCCGGTGATCCCGACATCGGCGGCGAGGAATTCCGGGCGCAGCACGGTGCGCGCCTCGTCGCACAATTCCCGCGGCGTCGTCGAGCGGCCGCGCCGGGTCAAGGTCGCGATGCGCCGCGCGGAATGTCTCGGCGACCTGCTCCTTCATCAGGTGGATGGCCGGCGCGATGATGTGGCTCGGCGGCTCGTGGCGGAGCTGGATGATGTATTCGCCGAGATCGGTCTCGACCGGGGTAATGCCGTTCGTTTCGAGGTGATCGTTGAGCGCGATCTCCTCGGCGACCATCGATTTTCCCTTGGTGACGATTTTCGCGCCGACCGAGCGGCAGATGTCGAGCACCGTGCCGCGCGCCTCATCGGCGTTGCGCGCCCAATGCACCTGCCCGCCTGCCTTCTCGACGTTGCGCTCGTAGAGTTCGAGGTAGAAATCGAGATGGGCCAGCGTGTGGTCCTTGATCGCGCGGCCTTCCTCGCGCAGCGCCTCGAATTCCGGCAGGCGCGCGACCGCCTGCGCCCGGCGCGCCGGAAACCCGGTGCGCGCCATCCCGAGCGCCCGCTGCAAGCTGGCGTTCCCCAACTCGGCGCGCGCATTGGCCGGAAAGGCGTGGCTGGTCGGGTGCACTATCTTCGCCTTCGTCGTGCCGATCGGCGGCGACTTCGTCGGCCATCCCGGCCAGCACCTCGGCGACATGCCGCGTCTCGACGGCCAGGCCGAGCCGGGTCAGCTTGCCGGCGATGTTCAACAGACACCCGAGATCGCCGGCCAGCACCGCATCGGCGCCGGTCGCGGCGATGTCGGCGGCCTTGTCGCCGACCATCTTGTCGGAGATATCCGGGTATTTGACGCAGAACGTGCCGCCGAAGCCACAGCACACCTCCGCCCCCGGCAATTCGCGCAGCCGCAATCCCTCCACAGTCGAGAGCAGCCGTCGCGGTTGCGCCTTGACCCCGAGTTCGCGCAGCCCGGAGCACGCATCGTGATAGGTCGCGGTCCCGTGCCAGCGCGCCTTCACCGCGTCCATGCCGCGCACATCGACCAGGAACGAGATCAGCTCATGGGTGCGGGCGGCGAGTTCCTCGGCGCGCGCCCGCATCTCCGGTTCATCGGCAAACATCTCAGGGTAATGCACCTTCAGCATGCCGGCGCAGGAGCCCGACGGCGCGACAACATAATCGTACCCGGCGAACACATCGATCACCCGGCGCGCGATCGCTTTCGCGTCGCCGCTGTCGCCCGAATTATAGGCCGGCTGACCGCAGCAGGTCTGCGCTCGCGGCACCTCGACAGCGCAGCCGGCTTCCTCCAGCAGTTTCACCGCCGCGAAGCCGACGCTCGGCCGAAACAGATCGACCAAACACGTCACCAGCAGCGCGACGCGCGCCGTAGCGGGCATTTCAAAGCACCTCGTCAGCGGATCGGCTAAGATAGGGAGTTCAGGCCGGCTTTATCAATGCGCCATTCGGGCGCCATTCAGGAAATCGCGCCAAGCCTGGCCGCCACGCTCTTCGGCAGCAGCAGATAGTATCGGCCGCGCGCGTTCATCGCGCCGGCGCCGTCCGCAGCATCCTTGCCGTGGCCCCAGAACAGATCGCCGCGCACCGGCCCCTTGATCGCGCCGCCGGTGTCCTGCGCTATGACAAGCCGCCGGATGGTATCATATGGCGCGAAACGCTGCCGCACATCAATCCAGATCGGTGTGCCCAACGGAATAAAAGTCGCGATCGACCGCGAGACTGCGTCCGGCGGTAAGAGGCACAAGCTGCGCACCGAGCGGCCCTTCGCCCGATATTTCCCGGAAGAACACAAAGGACGGATTTTCCCGCCGCAGCGCCGCGGCTTTTTTTGGATTGTCCGTCATCCAGCGGCGAATTGCGTCCATCGTCACCTTGTCGCGCGGAAGCTCGCCGCGCTCGATCAGCAGCCGCCCAACGGCAACGTATGGCTTGCCGTTCTTCCCGTCATAACCGACCCGCACGACGCTGCCGTCCGGCAGCTTCACCCGCCCCGAGCCCTGAATTTCGAGAAAAAACGCGTCCACCGGATCGTCGACCCAAAGCAGTTCAAGCCCTTTACCAGCCAGGGCACCGTCCTCGATCTCGGCCCGCGTATGAAAATCCGGCTCCGGCGGTCTGCGGTATAGCGGGGTCTGGTACGGTCCGCCGCGCTTGCGCGACCCGTTCAGCGCAATCTCGAAATAGCCGGTAAACAGACCGCCCGACTCGCCATTATTGCCGGCGAGAAACGGCACGAAATTGGCTTCAAAAAACTGCCGCGCCGCCTTCTCTTCTCCGTTCGGGACGGCCGCCGCTGCAATGCAGGCCGGACGCCAATCCCCGACGATGCCGAAATCCGGGGTCTTCGCCTTCACCGTAACCGGAGCGTCTTCGGCTTTTGCCAGCAGCTTCTTGCAGGACCGCAGCAGGGCCGGCAGCGCCACCGCAACGCGATCGTCGCGCCATCCGGTCAATGCGTCGAACCGCGCCGGCGCAAGCGTCAGACGCGACTCCGGCGGCGAGCGAACCAGCAGCCGGTATCCCGCGGCCACCACGACGAGCAGCGCTGCGAGCGCCAATCCGATCCAGGGCGCCCACCGGGTGAACGCGTTCACCGCGCGAGGGATTTACCGACAACGAGGCAAAATCCGGCGTCTCGCCTTAACCACTGGCTGTGGTCACCAGTACCCAGTTCGGATCGCCGGAGCGGGTGTCGCGGGCAAACGTCCAGAAATCGGTCTTCTCCGCCGGCTCTTCGGGGTGCCCATCAACCACGCTGCCGTCATGGGCACGCAGGACGTTGACCTGATTCGTGACGAACTTGACCGTGACCCGTGCTGTGCGACCGGCGAGACCGGCTTCGACGATGTCGATCGACTTAAGCTGCAGAATGCGGGTTTCGAGCGTTTCGCCGGCGGCTTCGCGTTCGTCGATGGCCGTGCTGAAGGGCTTATAGACCTCATCGCTGAGCAGCGGACGCAGCTGCGCTTTGTCGCCGGCGGCAAAGGCGGCGACGATCATCTCGAACGCCATCCGCGCGCCCTCCAGAAACCCGGTCGGATCGAAGCTGGCATCAATGGAGCGGATTCGCTCGAGCCCCGCCGCCACCGCATCGGGCGGCTTCGTGGTGGGTAACGGCGGCCGCACCTCGGCGCTAGGCGCGCCCAGCGGAACCACATTGCCGCCGATCTCTTCACCCGCGCGCTGAGCCGGACGGGTAAACGATTCCGGCCGTCGCTCGTGACCCGTGCGTCGTCCCAAAACGCTGCGTAGCCGCAGGATCAGAAACGCCGCGACCATCGCGAACAAAATTATGTCGAAATAGTGCGGGAAATCACCCATTGAAATCGGGAATCCTGCTCGCTACGGATTAGCCGGAGATTACGCGTACCGGCGTCTTTTGGTAGATAGTCGGCCCGCCGTCGCGGCACAACCCAAGGCAAATACGCGGTTCGCCGTTATGGCGGACTGCGAGATTGCCCGCTTGCGTCAATCCATGCTAGCGGGATTGCGACTGGCGGTCCCCATCCTCGTCACAGCGGAGCATGAGAGACCGCGCGCTTCCGCGCGATCACCCCCAACCACCCCGGGAGGAGAAAACATGGCATCAGACGCGACGGGCAACGGCCCCCTCCCGAGCGGAGCCGAAGACGCGCAGCAGGCTCAAGGACAGCAGCTGATTGTCAATGCCCAATACATCAAGGACCTCTCGTTCGAGAACCCGCGCGCACCGAACAGCTTGCGACCGCAGACGACACAGCCGCAGGTCGAGATCAATGTCGATGTCCGGGCGCAGAATCTCGCACCCGACACGTTCGAGGTCGTGTTGACAATAAAGTCGAGCGCCAAGATTCAGGACGAGGCGCTTTTCCTCGTCGAATTGGCCTATGCCGGCGTCATCACCGTGCGCAACGTTCCGCAGGAGTTGCTGAGCGCGGCCGTGCTGGTCGAGGGCCCACGGCTGCTTTTCCCCTTCGCCCGCAACATTATCGCAGACACCACGCGCGACGGGGGCTTCCCGCCGCTGATGATCAACCCGATCGATTTCGCCGAGCTGCTACGACGAAACGCGGCCGCGCAAGCCGATCCGCAAACCGGCGGGACCGCTATGGCGTGACCAGGCAGCCTTCAGCCGGAGACAGCCGCAAGCCACACCGGCGCTTTAATTGCCGCCAACATCGCCTGGTGCGCCGCCAATTCCTCTTCAGTCGGCTGATGAGGGCGTGGCGGGCGCGGCTGACGCAGCGCCGCGCCTGCCTGTTCCCATCCTGCGAAGTCGGCGCCCGCCGCAAGATCGAGCGCCGGCTGACGCCCGCCGAGCAACTCGAGATAAACCGCAGCTAACAGCCCACAATCGATATCGGCGCCGTGCTTTTCGCGCACGCTGAGATCGACCGCGAAGCGTCGGCACAGCGCGTCGAGGCTGGCCGGCGCGCCCGGAAAGCGCTGTCGCGCTACCGCCAGAGTATCGACAAACCGGCAGTCGAGCGGCGGCCGGTCGAGCCGCGCCAGCTCGGCATTAAGAAAAGCAAGGTCGAACTCGGCGTTGTGGATGACCACCGGCGAATCGCCAATAAAGGCTAGCAACTCGTCGGCAATCTCGGCAAACCGCTTATGTTCCGCCAGGAATTCGGCGGTAAGGCCATGCACGGCAAAGGCATCCGCGGGCATGTCGCGCTCGGGATTGACGTAGCGGTGAAATTTCCGCCCGCTCGGGAGGTAATGCAGCAACTCGATGCAGGCGATTTCGACAATCCGGTGTCCGTCTGAAGGATCGAGGCCGGTTGTCTCTGTGTCGATCACGATTTCCCGCATCGCCGCCCCCTAGCTAACAGCCCGCCGGCAAACACCCCCTACCCGACAGGCGGCCTGCCGATGCCGCAACTCGGCGACGACCCGACGCAACCGGCGAAACGTCACGCCGCGCCCGAGCCCGGTCGGCACCACGAAATCGGCACGCCGTCGCTTTTCGCGATCTGGCATCTGCGCCCGCAAGATGTTCGCCAAGCGGCTGTCGGTCATGCCTGGACGGCGCATTACCCGCTCACGCTGCACGCGGGCTGGCGCCGACACGACAAGGACATAGTCACAGCGCTCGGGCGCGCCGGTCTCGTACAGGAGCGGGATGTCGAGCACGACCAGCCGATCCCGGCGGCCCCGCGCCTGCGCGACGAAACGACTCTCGGCGTGGCGGACCATCGGATGCAGGATTGCTTCGAGACGCCGCAGCGCCGCTGGATCGCCAAAAACGCGCTGCCCAAGCCGGCGCCGATCGACCGCGCCGGTGTCATCGCATACACCGGGAAACGCCCGGTCAACGGCCGCCACCGCGTTACCACCCGATGCGAGCAGGCGGTGAACGACAGCATCGGCGTCAAACAGCCTCACGCCCAACCGCCGCAGCATGCCGGCCGCCGTGCTCTTACCCATGCCGATCGAGCCGGTCAGGCCCAGAACGATCACATCAGACCTGCCGGGGGCCTGCGAGCGTCGTCAGCACAGCCGCCCGCAATTCGCGCGTCACCCGCACCGGCGTTCCGAACCATGCCTGGAAACCCGGGCGGCCCTGGTGCAGCAGCATGCCAAGCCCATCGACGGTGCGATTGCCCCGGCTCCGCGCCTCGACCAACAGCGGGGTGTCGAGCGGAACATACACGATATCGACGACAACGGCGTCGAGCGGAAGCCGCGACAGATCGAGTTCCAGCTCCGGCGCACCGGTCATGCCGAGGCTCGTCGTGTTGACAAGTAGACCCGCGCCGTCAAGAACCTCGCCGCGCGTTTCCCATTTGTGCACCGAGATGCGCGTCCCGGGACCGCCCAGGCCACGCGCCAGCGCCTCGGCACGTTCAATGGTCCGGTTGACGAGGCGGATCTCGGGAACCCGCAACTCGGTCAGCGCCGCCGTTACCGCGCGGGCCGAGCCACCTGCCCCCAGCACGACCGCCGCCCTGTGCACCGGGTACCAGTCCGGCGTTGATTCGCGCAGGTTCTCGCGGAACCCAAATGCGTCGGTGTTGCCCGCTTCAAGAGACCCGTCCGGCATCACGATGACCGTGTTGACCGCGCCGATGCGGTTTGCCAGCGGGTCGACTTTATCGACGATCGACAGAGCCGCCTCCTTGTGCGGCAGCGTGATGTTGCAGCCGCGAAAGCCGAGCGCAGGCAGCGCGCGCAGGGCCCGCTCCAGCTGATCGGGCTGCACCGCCAGCGGCACGTACGCGCCATCGATGCCGTGCTCGTCGAGCCAGAAATTATGCAGCGCCGGCGAGCGCGAATGCGACACCGGCCAGCCCATGATCCCGGCGAGCCGCGTACGCCCGGTGATCCTCATTGACCTCCTTTTCAGGCTCTCCGGCGCGTCAATCGAGCGTGCCCGGGGCCTCCTCGTAACCACATCCTTCAGACCGAAAGCAATCCGCGTTCGCGCAGAGAACCAAGAAGCTCGATGAGCGGCAAGCCCAGTATCGCGAAATAGTCGCCGCTGATCGTTGAAAACAGTTGCGCCCCACGACCTTCGAGGCGATAGGCCCCGACCGATGCGAGCACCGCGTCGCCTTCCGCGGCCAGATACGCGTCGAGGAATTCCTCGCTGAAATACCGCATCGTAAGTTCCGGGACGCTCGTCGCCCGCCATAGCGCCACCCCGGCCCGAGCAGTGCATACCGCGGTTGCCAAGATATGCGTGCGCCCGCGCAACGCAAGAAGCTGCCGCCGTGCCTCGGCGAGGTTACGCGGCTTGTCAAACCATTCCGCGCCGCACGCGAGCACCTGATCGCCCCCGATGACCAGCGAATCGGGGTCGCACTGCGACACGGCGCAAGCCTTCTCGGTAGCCAGAATGACAGCGCAGCCGACCGCCGATTCGCCGCGCCCCCGCGCCTCCTGCTTGATCGCAACCTCATCGATCGCAGCGGGCTCGATCGCAAACTCGATCCCTGCGGCCCGCAGCAGCGCCGCCCGCGCCGCACTCGCGGAAGCGAGCACGATCCTTTCAGGCGCCATGACTTCAGGCGGCGGCGCCATGCCGGCGCATCAGCAGCCTGTAAATCGAGGATGCCGTCTCCTCGATCGACCGACGCGTCACGTCGATGACCGGCCAATGATGTTGCGCAAACACGCGCCGTGCCTCGCGGACCTCTGTCCGCACCGCCTCGATGTCGGTGTAATCGGTGGCCTGGTGCTGGTCGAGCAGGCTCAGCCGGTTGCGGCGCAAGTGGATCAGCCGTTCCGGATCGTTCGTCAGCCCGACGATCAACGGCTTGTCGGCCGTCAACAACTCCGGCGGCAGCGGTATTCCCGGCACGAACGGCACGTTCGCGACTTTGATCCCGCGATTGGCAAGATACAGGCAGGTCGGCGTCTTCGAACTCCGCGATACGCCGACGAGGCAGACATCGGAATCGTTGATGCCCCAAGGCGACTGGCCGTCATCGTGTGTGATCGCGAACGTCATCGCGTCGATCCGCGCGAAGTACTCGCTGTCGAGAAGATGCTGCTTGCCTGGCAGCCCGCGGCTCTCGCGTCCGAGATAGGAGCCGAGCGCGCCGATTACCGGATCGAGCACCGGAATCGCCGGCACCTGCAGTCGCCGGCAACCCTCCTGCAAGATCTGCCGCAGCGCCTCGTTCACCATCGTGAACAGGACGACGCCGGGGTTCGCCTCGATGCCGGCGACGACGCGTTCGATCTGGGCCCGGGTGCGCACCATGCTCCAGACGTGCTCGATCGCCTGTGTTTCGTCGAACTGCACGAGGCAGGCGCGCGCCACCGAATGCACGGTGTCCCCGGTCGAATCGGAAACGAGATGCAGATGAAACCGGGTCAGCGCCATTCCGCTCTCTCGCATGCGAGACCTCGGAGCCGCACAAGATTGTCATGCCCAACGCCCCTGCTCGTCGTGGTTGCCGGGGGCATTGGGATCGTCTGGGCGAATACCCGCGGAAAGGCCGCTGGACGCTGTGGGTCGATTTGGCCGCAGCGGGGAGAAACGGGCGCCACGCCGCTCAATCGCGATTCGATTCCCAGTCTGCTCTGGCAAAGCGGCCGGTTGGCGGCGGCGCAACGCACCCTGTGCCAACCCCGGACGACTTTGGGAACAATTCTCGCGACGCGCCCCATTGCCGGTCTTTATACCCGATAAATCCTGGTTCAACAGACCCGAATCTGCCGTTGATTTCCGCCTTATACACAATCGGGAACGAATCGACTGTAAACCGCTCCGCCGGTGCATAAAGCATCTGATAAGATTTTTTCCCCACTTTCCGCAGCCCCATCTGCCACTACATCATCTAAGGTTTCTTAAGAATAGAGGTAGGCAGAGCGCACCGGATGCTCGGCGGACAGACCAAGAAGTTGCTTCGCGCGCTTGCCGGAGAAAGGTTCGAAACCCCGCCCTGGTGGCTGATGCGGCAGGCCGGCCGATACCTTCCGGAATACCGAGCCTTGCGAGCGCGCGCCGGCGGTTTCGTCGAATTCTGTCTGACCCCCGATCTCGCGGCAGAGGCAACCCTGCAGCCGGTGTGCCGCTTCGGCATGGATGCTGCGATCCTGTTCGCCGATATCCTGCTGATCGCACAGGCGCTTGGGCAGCGTCTCGAATTCGGGGACGATGGCCCGGTCCTCGACCGGCTTGACGAGAGCGGCGGCATCGGGCGGCTCAGCCTCGCTGGAATGGCGTTGCTCGACCCGGTTTACGAGACCGTGCGCCTGGTGCGTCACGGTCTGCCGGACGGGGCCGCGCTGATCGGGTTTGCCGGAGCGCCGTGGACCGTCGCCACCTACATGGTGGAGGGTGGTGCGAGCCGGGACTTCCGACTGACGCGAAGCTGGGCGTATCGCGACCCGAGCGGCTTCGCCGCGTTGAGCGCGCTGATCTCTGAGGCCAGCATCGCCTATTTGTCGCATCAGATTGAAGCGGGCGCCGAGGCGGTGCAGCTGTTCGACAGCTGGGCCGGGGTGTTGCCGGAACGCGAATTCGAGAACTGGGTCATCGCGCCGACCCGGCGGATTGCCGCCGCGCTCAAGGAACGGTTTTCGTCAGTGCCGGTGATCGGGTTTCCGCGCTGCGCCGGGCTGCTCGCCGAGCGCTACGCGGCGGAAAGCGGCGTTGACGCTGTCGCCCTCGACACGACCGTGCCGGCAAGGTTTGCGCGCGACAGACTGCAGCCGTGCCTCCCCGTACAGGGCAATCTTGACCCGATCGCGCTGCTGGTTGGCGGCGCGGCGATGGAGAGCGCCGTGGCGGATATCCGCAGCGCGCTCGGGGATGGACCGTTCGTGTTCAATCTCGGTCACGGCATCCTGCCCCAGACGCCGCCGGAGCACGTCGCTGCTCTTGCCAAGCTTCTCACCGAGCCGGTTGTCGTGAACCGGGAGGGCACGGGCTGAGGTGACGCGCCGCGCTGTCGTGCTGATGAATTTGGGCGGGCCCGATTCGCTCGAGGCGGTGCGCCCGTTTCTCTTCAATCTGTTCAGCGATAAGGCGATCATCCGCCTGCCCGCGCCGCTGCGGCTGCCGCTCGCTGCGCTGATCGCGTCTCGCCGGGCGCCTACAGCGCGAGAGATTTATGCGCAACTCGGCGGCGCCTCGCCGCTTCTCGCCAACACGCAGACGCAGGCGCGCGTGCTGGAAGGCGAACTGGGCAGGCAGGAACCCGGTGTCGTCAATCGCTGCTTTGTTGCAATGCGCTATTGGCGCCCGCTGACAGCGGCGGTGGTGTCCGACGTCAAGGAGTGGTCGCCGGACGAGATCGTGCTGCTGCCGCTCTACCCGCAGTTCTCGACCACCACGACGCAATCCTCCCTGACCGCCTGGGCGCGCGAGGCAAGGCGGCAACGCCTCGACGTGCCGACCCGGAGCGTCCGGTCCTATCCCGAAGCATTCGGTTTCATCGCGGCGCTCTCGGCCTCGACCCGCGATGCTCTCGATGCGGCCCGCGCCGACCCGTATCCGGTCCGGCTGCTGCTCAGCGCACATGGGCTGCCGGAGAAGATTGTCAAATCCGGCGATCCCTATCCGCGGGAGGTTGCGTTAACGGCCGCCGCATTGTCGCGGGCGCTTGACCGGCCGGGTATCGATTCGGTCGTGTGCTATCAGAGCCGGGTCGGCCCGCTGGCCTGGATCGGACCGTCGGCTGAAGAGGAATTGCAGCGAGCCGGTCGCGATAACGTCGGCGTTATCGTCGTGCCGATCTCGTTCGTCTCGGAGCACTCGGAAACCTTGGTCGAGCTCGATCGCGAGTATCGTCAGGTCGCGGAACGGATCGGCGTTCCGTCCTATCGCCGCGTACCGACCGTCGGTGCCGACCCCCGGTTCGTCGCCGCGCTTGCCGATCTGGTTCGCGGGGCCGCCGCGCAGCCGAGGGCGGCGCGAGCGATTCCGGCGTGAGCGGCTTTCTTGTCGCCGCCTATCCCTGGCTGAAGGCGCTGCATATTATCGCGATCATCGCCTGGATGGCCGGGCTGCTGTATCTGCCTCGGCTCTATGTGTATCACGCGGACGTCCCACCCGGCTCCCGCCGTGCCGCGATGCTTGAAATCATGGAGCGGCGCCTGTTGCAGGGCATTATGCTGCCGTCCCTGGTAATGACCTATACGTTTGGCGGCCTGCTGCTGTCGGTGCCAGGTGCGGTCGACTGGCGTCAGGGCTGGATCTGGACGAAGCTCGCGCTGGTGTTGCTGTTGACGGTGTTTCACGTGAAACTAGCGCGCTGGCGGCGTGACTTTGTCGCTGGAAGATTCACGAAGACGTCACGATTTTATCGGATGGTCAACGAGATCCCGACCGTCATCATGATCGCGATCGTGCTGCTGGTCGTTCTGAAGCCGTTTTGATTCCCGCGCCGGGCGTGAACTCAGCCCCTTGCAATCTTGTTTGACTTGCATACCTTGGTCGAGTAAAGGACCGACACCGCAGATCGGTCTTCTTTCACCTCAAAAAGACCCGAAAATCACCCGCTTTTGGCGGGTGTCGGCGGCACAGGCCTCCGAGCCGGGCTCCTTCCCTCTCCGTCTTCCCTCTCGAAACGCGATACACGATGAATCTCCAGGAACTGAAGCGGAAGTCTCCGGCAGAGCTGTTGGCTTTTGCCGAAGAGCTGCAGATCGAGAACGCCTCCTCGCTGCGCAAGCAGGACATGATGTTCACGGTCCTGAAGCAGCTCGCCGAAAATGACGTGCCGATTACCGGCGATGGCGTTCTCGAAGTCTTGTCGGACGGGTTCGGCTTTCTACGCTCGCCGGAGGCGAACTATTTGCCTGGCCCCGACGATATTTATGTCAGCCCGAACCAGGTGCGGCGCTTCGGTCTGCGGACCGGCGATACGGTCGAGGGCCAGATCCGCTCGCCGCGCGATGGCGAGCGCTATTTCGCGCTGCTCAAGATCAACCGAATCAATTTCGAGGAACCCGACCGGCTTCGCCATCGGATCAATTTCGACAACCTGACGCCGCTCTATCCCGAGGAGAAGATCCAGCTCGAACTGGACGATCCGAGCCGGCGCGACCTGACGACCCGGGTGCTCGACCTGATCACGCCGCTCGGCAAGGGGCAGCGGGCGCTGATCGTGTCGCCGCCGCGGACCGGGAAGACCGTGATGCTGCAGAACATCGCGCATGCGCTGGCGCGCAACCACCCCGAAGTCTATCTGATCGTGCTGCTGATCGACGAGCGGCCCGAGGAAGTCACCGACATGGCCCGCTCGGTCAAGGGCGAGGTCGTCAGCTCAACCTTCGACGAACCGGCAACGCGGCACGTATCGGTCGCCGAGATGGTCATCGAGAAGGCCAAGCGCCTCGTCGAGCACAAGCGCGACGTCGTGATCCTGCTCGAACTCGATCACCCGCCTGGCGCGCGCCTACAACACGGTCGTTCCGTCCTCGGGCAAGGTGCTGACCGGCGGCGTCGACGCCAACGCCTTGCAGCGGCCGAAGCGGTTTTTCGGCGCGGCGCGCAACATCGAGGAAGGCGGCTCCTTGACGATCATCGCCACCGCGCTGATCGATACCGGGTCGCGCATGGACGAGGTGATCTTCGAGGAATTCAAGGGCACCGGTAATTCGGAAATCGTGCTCGACCGCAAGGTCGCCGACAAGCGCACCTTCCCGGCGCTCGACATCACAAAGTCCGGCACCCGCAAGGAGGAGCTGCTGGTCGATCGCGGGGTCCTGTCGAAAATGTGGGTTCTGCGCCGCGTGCTGATGCCGATGGGCACCAGTGACGGCCTCGAATTCCTGATCAACAAGCTGAAGGAATCGAAGAACAATTCCGAGTTCTTCGACGCGATGAACACGTAACGCCAGTCACGCTTGTGTTCTGACAGGCGGATTCACCACGTTGTCTTCGCCGAACTCGGCGCCCTGACGGAACGAGCGGATTAGTTCTCCGGCAGACCAGCGCGGCGCAGGCCCACCGCAAAGAGTTCGAACACTTCGGGAGCCAGCGCAGGGGCAAGCGCTGCGCGATAGCGGGCGATCGTCAGCCGGGGGTCAATCGCCAGAACCCGTTTCAGTTCCGCGCGCGCCTCGCCGAGCCGGCCGAGATGGGCATAGGCGGCCGTCTTGACGCGCATCGCCGTGATGAGGCGCGGTTGGTCGTGCAAAGCGCGGTCGGCCCATTCGATTGCCTCTTCGAAGCGCTTTGCGGCGATATGCGTAAGCGCGATGCTGATGGTGCTGAGATAGTCGATCGGGTCGAACGGATTCAGCCGCCGGGCGCGATCAAGGGCTTCGATTGCCGCGTCGGGCCGATTGCGCAGCGTAAGCAGGTTCCCTTTCACCACCCAAGCCATCGCGGCGTTGGGATTGAGGGTCACCGCGCGATCGAGCATCGCCTCGGCCACTGGCACCTCGCCTGCGAGCAGAAACAGCGTGTACCCCGCTCGCCACAACGTCTCGGTGTCGTCGCGCGCCATTTCCAGTGCCTGCCGCGCCAGACGAATGGCCTCGGCCATATCGGCCTCCGACAGCGCGCCCCAGCCTTGGAACCGCTGGGCCGAACGACACCAGCCGATCATTGCCGCTGCCAGCGCATAGATAGGGTCACTTGCCAATGCCTGCCGGGCAAGTGCAACAGCCTCGGCAAATCCCTCTTCCGACCAACGGTTGAACTGTGCGAGCGCGCGCAAATAGAGGTCGTAGGCGTTAAGGCTCCCTGTCGGTTTGCGCTCGGCGCGATCGATCTCTGACTGGCGCAGCTTCGGTTCGATCGCGGCCGCAACACTCGAAGCCACTTGATCCTGCAGGTCGAAGATGTCGTCGAGGGAGCCGCCGAAGCGGTCGGCCCAGATATGGGCGCTGGTTGCGGTGTCGATCAGCTGGCCGGTGATGCGTACCCGGTTGCCGGCCTTACCGCACGCTGCCCTCTAGCACGTAACGCACGCCCAATTCCTGTGCCATCTGCTTCACATCGACCGCCTTGCCTTTGTAGGTGAAGGCGGAATTGCGCGCGATCACGAACAGCCACGGTAGCCGGGCGATTGCTGTCGTGATCTCCTCGACCATCCCGTCGGCGAAATATTCCTGCTCCGGGTCGCCGCTCATGTTCTGGAACGGCAGTACCACGAGCGAGGGCTTTTCGGGCAGCGGCAAGGACGGCTTTTCGATCGGTCTTGCCGGCGCGGTGGCGTCGAGACGAACGGCGAAGACGCGCACCGGCCGCGCGATGTTCTTGACTTGCTGCTCGCCCAGATCATCGAAGGCAAAATCGAGCTTGTCGCGGACCTCGTCGTATACGACTCGGCTGACGCAGATGCCGCCAGGTTCGGCGAGACCTTCGAGACGGGCGGCGAGATTGACCCCGTCGCCGAAAATGTCGCCGTCCTCGACGATGATGTCGCCCTGGTGGATGCCGACGCGGAATTCGATGCGTTTGTCGGCGGGGACGTCGGCGTTGCGCTCCGCCATTGCGCGCTGCACCTCGACCGAACAGCGCACCGCGCCGACGACGCTGGCGAATTCGATCAGCAGCCCGTCGCCCAGCGTCTTGACGATGCGGCCCAGGTGCTCCTTGATCTTCGGATCGCTCAGGTCATGCCGGATCGCGCGCAGCGCCGCGAGCGTGCCTTCCTCGTCCCGGCCCATCAGACGCGAGTAGCCCGCGACATCGACGGCAACGATCGCCGCGAGACGGCGCTCGACCCGCTCCACGCCCATGTTCTGGCGCACTCCTCAGTTGGGCATATCCTACATTCTGTCGCGCTGCGGCGATAGATTTCGCCCGGAGGCCGCTCGATGCGCTGCTCTGCGTCTATCGCGCTCGATGGTAGGTTTGTGGAACGTCGTCCTGTTGCAACATTTTAGAACGGCAGGAATGCCCGGCACAAAGGCCGGGCATTCTTTTACTGGTAATCACAAACCGCCGGCCCTAACCGCCTGCTCCGATCGCCTCGACTTCCTCGTCGGTCGGGAATGTCCCGGTCTGCTTCTTCGAATAGGCGAGCCGCCCATCGACGGTTATGTCGAAGACACCGGCCACCCCGGGCACCAACTCGACCTCGGCCCCATAACGCTCCAGTATTGCCCTCGCACGGAGGGCGCGCGGTTCATAGTTTCAAGGCTTGCACCACTCGATCCTGACCTTCATCCGATCCTCCTTTGCCGATGAGCGGCATCGGCGAGGTTAGCATGCCCGGCGTGACGTGACAGCACCGGATGCCGCGAAGCGTCGGCCGGCGCGTGCGCTTGTCGTGACGCTGGCGGCTGGGCCGATGTTTTCCATCGCGCCGCGCTCGGGCATAATGCGCGAAACTCGAGGAGACCCAAATGCTGCCCACCCCCGGCTTCCACCATCTGCATCTGAATTCGGTTGATCCCGACGCCGCGCTCGATTTTTACGTCCGCCAGTTTTCGAGCACAAAAAAAGGCAGCTGGGGCGGCCATAAGGCACTGTTCTCGCCGAATGACGTGATGATCCTGTTCGACAAGGTCGATGCGCCGCCGCCAATCCTGCCGCAGAGCGCGATCTGGCATTTCGGCTGGCATGTCACCGATGCGCAGCAGACCGTCCGCGATTTCCGCCGGCGACCCGATGTCGTGATGCGGCCGCTCTACACAAGTGACGAGGGCGAGAGTGTGCTGATCAGCAGCGACACCTGGCCGGGCGAAGCCGGCGCGCTCGGCCGCACCAGGGCCGAGATCGCCGAGGCGCGCGCCCGCGACATCCAGCCGACCCGCAAGGGCGGTTTTGCCTATATGTCGGGCGGCCCCGAGGACGCGCTGTTCGAGATCGCCGGCGACTACCCGTCCGAGCGCTTCAACCACGTGCATATGTGGCACGAGCACCCGTTTTGCGCGCTTCTCTGGTACAAGACACACCTCAACGCGCCGGTGCGCGCCGGCTTCCCCGACACCGACCTGACCGAGGCGAATTGCGTTGTGCCGCGCGGCGAGGACCGCACCTGGCCGGCGCTCAACCGCGAAGGCATGTTCCGCACGCCGCGCGCCGGCGTCGAATTCGGCGATGTCGTGCTGACCTGGTATGCCAACCAGGGCAGCGAGCCTCTCGTCTCGAGCCGCGGCCAGATGCAGGACCATATCGGTCTGTCGGTCGCCGATCTCGACGCATGGATCGACAAGCTGAAAGGGGAGAGGATCACGTTCCTCGACGGCCCGTACCGGCTCGGCGAGACGCGCGCCGTCATGATCGAAGGCCCGAGCCGCGAAACCATCGAACTGGTCGAGATCCGTTAAATCCCGACGCCCGGCCCGGAATCGCCGGAACCTGCCGTATGGCCGTCCTGTTGTTAGCTCAGGCTAAACCAATGATAGGGGTGTCCCTGTGGACAGCGAACGCATCAAAGGCGGCGTCAAGAAGGCAACCGGCGCCATAAAGGACAAGGTCGGCCAGATGACTGGCGACCGTGACATGGAAGCCGAAGGCAAGGCCGATAAGGCCGAAGGTCGGGTACGCAGTGCGGTCGGTCACGCCAAGGACGCGGCTCGCGAAGTCGTCGGCAAGAAATAACGGCTCATCTCACAACATAGGAGAAACTGATATGGGCCGAGGGATTCTTCTTTGGCTGCTCGGGATTCCGATTCCGATCATTATCCTTATCCTGCTGTTCTGGCACTAGCCGGAGCCAAAGCCGGATCTACCACCTTCATTGCAGTTATGGCCGGGCTTGCCCCGGCCATCTCTATTTGGGCCCGAAGAGCGCCTCTCTTGTCGCGGCCCGCCGGCGGGTCTAGCGTCTCCCCGTCGCACAGCACATCGTCGCATAGCGCAGGGAGAACCCCCGATGATCGTCGAAATCCGCACCTACACGCTGCAGCCCGGCACGACACCGCAATTCGAGGATCGTTTCGCGCAGGCGCTGCCGGCCCGCGCCAAGGTATCCCCGCTCGCCGCGTTCTGGCACAGTGAGGTCGGGCCGCTGAACCAGGTGATCCATGTCTGGCCCTACGAGGATCTCGAGGAACGCACGCAGAAGCGCGCCGAGGCATTGAAGCTCGAGGGCTGGCCGCCAAACACGCGCGAATTCGTCGTCGAGCAGAAGAGCCAGATTTATATCCCGGCGCCGTTCTCGCCGAAGCTCGAACCGCGTCAACTCGGCGGCCTTTACGAGATCCGCGTCTACACGATGCGGCCCGGCGCGATACCGGAGCAGATCGAGCGTTGGTCCGCTCAGATCGGCGAGCGCACCAAGCTGTCGCCGCTCGCCTTCGCCGGGCACTCCGAACTCGGCGAATTGAACCTGTGGTGCCACATCTGGGCCTACAAGGACGCTGCCGAGCGCTTCGCGGTGCGCGAGAAGGCGCGGCGTGAGGGCATCTGGCCGCCGCGGGGCGGCACTCCCGGGCGAATGATCAAACAGGAAAACATGCTGGTGGTCCCGGCGTCGTTCTCGCCGCTCCGCTAGCATCGCGGCCGTTCCGGGCGGACGGCGAGGGGCGCGCGATAGTGGCGATTACCCCTTCGTCTTCCTCCCGGGAAGCGGCTGGTGACAGGCGTACCCCAACCCAAAAAGCCGATCTTTTTTTGGGTGGACACGAAGGGTCGCTAAGCGGCTCCAAAACCGCAATGAAAGCAGCCGGGTTGACCGGTGTTGCGGGGCATCCCCTCGCTTATGCAAAACGGTCAAACCTGTTCGCGCGTCGGTTTTTTCGGGGATCATGCGGGCATTCCGTCGTTGGCGGGTCGTGTCGCTCACGTCGAGCGCCCAATTACGGAAAGGAGTCCGTTATGCGCGTTGCAGGCCCGTTGCTGACCTTGTCGGCCTTGTTGGTTGCTGCCCCCGCTCTCGCTCAGGGCGGTGGCTACTACGATTCCGGCAGCCCGTATAACCAGGACCGGTTTGGCCGGTATAACAATTATCCCCAGCCGCAGGCTCAAACGTGGCAGGGTCCGATGCATTATGGACAATCTGGGCAATGGCAGAATTATCCGCAGCAGTCGGGCTCGCAATGGCAGCAGTCGAACCCGATGCAGCAGGGGCCGTATGGCGGGTATCCCCAAACGGGCCCCTCGCAAATGGGGCAGATGGGGCAAAGGGGTCAATCCACGTCCGGTCCTGTATCGTTTGCCACACAGGGGCAGATCAAGAACTCGCTCGAATCGAGCGGCTTCAAGAACGTTACAGTTTTGCCGGAGTCATTCTTGATTCGGGCGACGGCGCCGGACGGGTCGCGGGTCCTGATGCAGGTCAGCTCCGATAGTCTTACTGGCATCGTCGTGAACCCTGATCAGGGAGGCTCCAGCGGAAGCGCCAGCAGCTCCAGCACCGGTAACACGAGCAGCACCACCGGTACCGCAAGCAACACTGGCGGTACAAGCAGCACCGGTACTGCAAGCAATACTGGCGGCACGAGCAGCGGCGGCACCGGTGGAACGAGTAGCAGCGGCAGCAGCACCGGGACCAATAGCACCGGCAGCACCAGCGGCGGCACGGATCGGAGCACGAGCCGCTAGCCCTAGCCGCTAACGTCGGGCCGTCCGTCAGCGGACGCGAGGCCGTCCTAGAGGGTGGCGGAGTTCGTAAGAGCTCCGCGACTCTTTAGCAGGCAGTCTTCGGGGTATCTCCGAAAGCCGCCATTGTCTCACTCGAGTGATCTGCCCGATACAGCGCTGCTCACCGCGCGTCCGCTCCCGGAACTCCCGATTGAACCGCCACGTTTGCCGATCGCGGCTGCGGAGTTATTGGCGTGAACGAGATCGTCTTGGAAAGACCGGGCGCTGCTTCGCCGCCGCTGCAAGAACCGGGTGCGGCCGTCGAAACGGCCCGCGCGGATTCGGCGCCGAGTTGGGCCGCGACTGGGATTTTCTTGTTGCTGCTGCTCGCCGGCCTAGCCTATGCGCGGGAGTTTCTGATGCCCGTCGTGCTGGCTTTCCTGCTGGCGCTTGTGTTCAGCCCGGTGCGGCGGTTTCTTAACCGTCATCGCGTGCCGTCCTGGCTTTCGGCCATTTTGATAGTCGGAACGCTGCTCGCCGTTATCGTCGGGGGTATCGTTCTGCTCTCGGGGCCGGTGTCGGATTGGATCAGCCGCGCGCCGAGCATCTTCAGCGATTTGCAGGCCAAGATGCGCGCCCTGCACGGCGTCACCGAAACGGTCGCGAAGGTCAGCGATCAGGTCGAGAAAATCACCAATGGCGGCCACCGCGCCGCAAGCGCCGCAAGTCATCGTCAAGCAGCCGGGCCTCGCCGCCTCGCTCGCCTGGATCGCGCCGCTCTTTCTGGCACAGCTGGTGTTCGTGCTTGTCCTTGTATTCTTCCTGCTGTCGTCGGGAGACATGGTTTACGAGAAGATCGTTCATGTTCTGCCGACGTTGAGCGACAAGAAGCGGGCGGTCCGCATCGCACGCGACATCGAGCAGAAGCTCTCGAGTTATCTGTTCACGATCACGGCCATCAATGTCGGGTTGGGCATCGTGATCGGCGCTATGATGTGGGCGATCGGCATGCCGAACCCACTGCTGTTCGGGGTAGCGGCCTTCGCGCTCAACTATATCCCCTATGCCGGACCGGCCACCGGGGTCGTGCTCGCGACCGTGGTTGGTCTGATCAGCGGCGACGGCCTGTGGTTGGGCGCACTGGCCGGCGGCTCGTACGTTCTGATCGCGACATTCGAAGGCCATTTGATAACGCCTTATTTCGTCGGCCGGCGTCTACGCCTCAACACGGTGGTTGTGTTTCTATCGATCGCGCTCTGGGCTTGGCTGTGGTCGATTGTTGGGATGATCGTCGCCACGCCGCTGCTCGTCGGGATGCGCACCTTCTGCGAATACATTCCCTCGCTTGAGGGCGTCGGCGCCTTCCTGTCGGCGCGCGGCGACGAGCAGGAGGAAACCCCGACGCCGAGCGCGACCTGAGCGGCCGATCGCCGGCAAACCCGATCAGGTGGCGCGCAGGCCCTTGCCAGAGGCCCCTGCCGGGCGATCTAGTAATGGCTCACGTTGAACGGTCGAACATCGCGCGATGCCGCTCGTCCTCTACAACTCGCTGACCCGCCGCAAGGAGCCCTTCGAGCCGCTCGATCCCGAGCGCGTGCGGATGTATGTCTGCGGCCCGACCGTCTACGATCTCGCCCATATCGGCAACGGTCGCGCCGCGGTCGTGTTCGACCAGCTTTACCGGCTGCTGCGCCACACCTACGGCGCGGAACATGTGCGTTATGTGCGCAACATCACCGATATCGACGACAAGATCATCAATGCCGCCCGCGACAATGGCAAGCCGATCGAGGAGCTGACCCGTCGCACGACCGCGCAATACCACGAGGACATGGCCGCGCTCGGCACGCTGCCGCCCGATGTCGAGCCGCGCTGCACCGCGCATGTGCCGCAGATGATCGCGATGATCGAGCGCCTGATCGCCAAGGGTCACGCCTACGCGGCCGAGGGGCATGTGCTGTTCGCGGTCGGCTCGTGGCCCGGCTACGGCAGGCTGTCGCGCCGCAGCCGGCAGGAGATGGTCGCCGGCGCCCGCGTCGAGGTCGCGCCATACAAGAACGACCCCGGCGATTTCGTGCTGTGGAAGCCCTCTGCGCCCGAGCAGCCGGGCTGGGACAGCCCCTGGGGGCGCGGCCGCCCTGGCTGGCACATCGAATGCTCGGCGATGGCCGAAGCGCATCTCGGCGAAACGCTTCGACATCCACGGCGGCGGTCTCGACCTGATCTTCCCGCACCACGAGAACGAGCTGGCGCAGAGCGAAGCCGCGCACGGCGGCAAGCCGTTTGTGCGCTTCTGGGTGCACAACGGCTTCCTCAGCGTCGAGAGCACGAAGATGTCGAAATCGCTCGGCAATTTCGTGACCGTCCACGAGTTGCTGGAACAGGGTGTCCCCGGCGAGGCGATCCGCCTGGCGCTCTTATCGACGCATTACCGCGACCCGCTCGACTGGACCGACGACAAGCTGGAGCAGGCGAAGGCGACGCTCGACCGCTGGTACCGAGCGCTGAGCGGGTTCCGCGGACCGGCTTCGAATACTGCACCGGCCGTGTTGCTCGATGCGCTGGAAGAAGACCTTAATACACCGCTTGCGATTACTCAATTGCACGAGATCGCAGGTGTTATCAACCGTGCGAGCAGCCCGAGTGATAGGGCCCGCTGGCAAGCTGAACTTGCGGCAGGCGGGGGTCTCCTGGGTTTACTCCAACAAGCTCCAAGGGAATGGCTTCAACGTCCTCCGCCAATCTCGGGCTCGGGTGACTTGCAAGCCAGTGCATCAGTGGTGGCTGGGGTAGGCCAAGTTAAAGACAATCTCAACGGTAGTGTCGAAGAACTTATCCAGAGCCGTGCCGTTGCCCGGAAGGAGCGCCGTTTCGCCGACGCCGACCGCATCCGCGCCGAACTGGCCGCGAAGGGCATCGTCCTCGAAGACCGCCCCGACGGCACGACCGAGTGGCGCCGCGCCTGACAACAAGCTAGAGATGGCCGGCACCAACCATAGCCGTAAGGCCGTCACCGGCGGCCCGCGATCATCCTCGTCGAGCCGCAGCTCGGAGAAAATATCGGCACCGCGGCGCGGGCGATGATGAATTGCGGGCTCGACGATCTGCGTCTCGTGCGCCCGCGCGACGGCTGGCCCAACGACAAGGCGGTCGCGGCGGCCTCAGGCGCCGATGTGGTGCTCGACAAGGCCCGGCTTTACCCAAACGTTGCGGCGGCGATCGGCGATCTTGTGCATGTCTACGCTGCGACCGCGCGCGACCGCTACATGGTCAAGCGCGAACTGACCCCGCGCAGAGCCGCCGCCGAGATGCGCGGCTTTCTGGCTTCCGGCGAGGCTTGCGGCGTGCTGTTCGGCCCGGAGCGCACCGGTCTCGTCAACGATGATGTCGCGCTCGCCGACACGGTCGTGACCGTTCCGCTCAACCCGGCCTTCGCGTCGCTGAACCTGGCGCAGGCGGTGCTGATCGTCGGCTACGAATGGTTCACGGCGCAAACCGAGCCGCCGCCGGAGACGATGCATCGCGGCCACAGCCGCCCGGCGACGAAAGCCGAGCTGCTGCGGTTTTTTGATCATTTCGAGGAGGCGCTGGTCGACAGCGGCTTTCTGCGCCACCCCGACAAGCGCCCGAGCATGACCCGCAATCTGCGCAACCTGTTTCAGCGCGCCGAATGCACCGAACAGGAATTGCGGACATTGCACGGCGTCATTACGGCCTTTGTCGGGCCGCGAAAGCGCGCGGCGCTGGCCTCGTCTGATGATGCCGCAATCCGATTGAACCCGCCCGACGAACCGGCGGAACTCATAGGTAGCTTACGTTACGCCGCCGCCGGCAGGCCGCGTTCGAGCAGGCTCGCGAGGCGCCGGGCGAATGCCGAGGGGTCGGGCAGCTGCTCGCCCTCGACAATGCGCGCCTGGTCGAGCAGCAGCCACGCGAACTCCGATAGCTGATCCGATGCGCCGGTCTCGCCGACCGAGGCGGCCAGGCGTTCGATGAGCCGATGCCGCGGGTTCAGTTCGAGAATGCGCTTCGCGGCCGTGTCGAGCTGGCGATGCTGCTTCAGCAGCCGTTCGAGGTGCATGTCCATATCGCCCTCGTCGGCGACGAGACACACCGCGCTGTCGGTCAGCCGGTCGGAACCGCGCACGTCCTTGACCGCGTCGCCGAGCGCCAGCTTGAAGATCGCGATCAGGCTGGCGAGCTTGGCCGGCGGCTCCGGCTTGGCCTCATCGTCCTTCTTGTCCTCGGGCGCCGCGATCTTGTCGAGATCGACCCCGCCTCTCGTCGCGGACTTAAACGGTTTTTCCTTATACGTGCCGATCGAGGAGACCCAGAACTCATCGATCGGGTCGGTCAGCAACAATACTTCGACACCCCGCGCTCGGAAGCCTTCGAGCTGCGGGCTCTTCTTTAACAGGTCGAGATTGTCGCCGGTGATCGTATAGATCGCCTCCTGCCCGGAAGGCATCGCCTCGATATACTGGTCGAGCGAAACGAGACCGTCGCGCGTGGTCGAATGGAACCGCGTCAGCGGCAGCAGCGTGTCGCGCTGGTCGCGGTCCTCATACAAACCCTCCTTCAATACAGCGCCGAAATTGTCCCAGAACTTCGCGTATTCGTCCGGCGCCTCGGTTGCCTTCTTGCCGAGTTCGGTCAACACGCGGCGGGTCAGCTGCTGGCGGATGCGCGCGACGGTCGGATTCGATTGCAGCATCTCGCGGCTGATGTTGAGCGGCAGATCCTCGCTGTCGACAATGCCGCGGACGAACCTGAGATAAGCCGGCAGCAACTCGGTGCCCTCGTCGGTGATAAACACGCGGCGGACATAAAGCTTGAGCCGTGATTTGCGTTCCGGATCGAACAGGTCGAACGGCTTCTGCGACGGCACGAACAAGAGCAGCGTGTATTCGAGCACGCCCTCGGCGCGGGCATGGATCGTCAGCCAGGGATCGTCGAAACCGTGTCCGACATGATGATAGAATTCCTTGTACTGGTCCTCGGTGATCTCGGAGCGCGGCCGGGTCCACAGCGCCGATGCCTTGTTGATCGTCTCTTCCTTGTTGCCGTCGGCGAGCACGATCGGCAGCGCGATATGGTCGGAATAGCGCGTCACGATCTGCCGGATACGGAACGGGTCGAGATATTCGTCGTCGCCCTCGCGCATATGCAGCGTGATGCGCGCGCCGCGCGGCACGTTGGCAGCCGGCTCGACCGTGAAGCTGCCCTGCCCGTCCGATGTCCAGCGCCAGCCCTCGCTGTCGCCGGCCTTGCGGCTCAAGACCTCGACCTTGTCGGCGACCATGAAGGACGAATAGAAGCCGACGCCGAACTGGCCGATCAGGCTCATGTCCTTCTTCGCATCGCCGGTCAGCTGCCCCATGAACGCCGCCGTGCCCGAGCGCGCGATCGTGCCGAGATTTTCGATCAGCTCGTCGCGGTTCATGCCGATGCCGTTATCGGCGATCGTCAGCGTGCGCGAGGATTTGACCGGGGTCAGCACGACCCGGTAATTCGCATCGCCCTCGGCGAGGTTGGGCTCGGTCAGCGCGGCGTAGCGCAGCCGATCACAGGCGTCCGACGCGTTCGAGATCAGTTCGCGCAGAAAGATTTCCTTCTCGCTGTAGAGCGAATGCGCGACGATGTCGAGCAGGCGGCTGACTTCCGCCTGAAAGGTTCGGGTTTCGGGAGCGGTGTCTACGGTCATTTTCTGCTGGGTAAAAAATGGGCGGGACCGCGCGAGATATAGGTCCCCTGATCCGCGTCGCAACCCGGCAGAGTAGCTGCTCGCACGCGACCGGCCCCGGCGCGCGCCCGCGCGGGTCGCGCCCGCGGGTCGCAATGACAGCTGATATCGCCGTTGTGAGCAGCCCCGGGTCGGCGCTCTGCGCCGCTCGGGGATGAACGGCGCGACGTAATCTCGCCGAAAATCTGCTCCTGATCCGGCGGTTTTGCTGATAATGCAGGGAATCTGCAGCAAACGGCCGGACAACCCCTTGAAAAGGCTCAATCTTCTCCGGCTGGAACAGCGGGTTGGATCAGCGGGGAACAGCAAGATGCAGAGCCATGACAAACGGTCCGTCTTTCACAAAGGGAAGTGTCTCACAGGATTGCGGCGATTTTCGCGTTGCAGCCGCAAAAGCGGGTTGACGGCTAGAAGGGTCTCGTCAAGCGACTGTACGAACGGCTTCAAATCGAGCGTTCCCCGCGGCCAAATTGCAAGCAATTGCGATGGTCCGAAACATCGCCCGAACTCGCGCCAGCCGCGGCCCCGCTGGATCAGCCGGAGCAGCAACAACATCGCCACGGCCGCCAGCCCGATCACAAATCCCCACCACAGCCCGGCCGGGCCTAGCCCAAGTGGAAACGCCAGGGTCCAGCCGCCGATAAAGCCGATCCCCCAATAGCCCAACGCGGCGATCAGCATCGGCACCCGCGTGTCGTGATAGCCGCGCAGCGCACCGCACGCCACCGATTGCACCCCGTCGACGACCTGGAACAAGGCGGCGATTGCGAGAAATTGCAGCGCCAGCGCCACGACCGCCTTATTCGCCGGGATCGCCGGTCTCGACAAACGCGCCGACGATCGGGGCCGGCATTGTCCACAGCACGATCGCCGCCGCCGCCATGAACGCGGCCCCGAGCGCCAGCGCGACAAACCCGGCGCGTCGCGCGGCCTGCCAGTCGGCGGCGCCGCGCTCGGTCGCGACCCGCACCGTCGCCGCCTGCCCGATCCCCATCGGCACCATGAAGGTGAGACTGGCGCACATGATCGCGATCTGGTGCGCCGCCAGCGCGTCGGCTCCGAACAGCCCCATCAAAGCCGCCGAGGCGACGAACACGCCGATTTCGAGCGCCTGCAATCCGCCGATCGGCAGGCCGAGCCTTAGGATGTGGCGTATGTCGGCCAGCGATCCGGCGAACCGCAAGCGCAGCCGGTGCGCCGCGTCGCCGGGCGGCAGGACCACCACGGCCGCCGCAAGGCCCAGCAGCATCAGCCAATTGACGATCGCCGAGGCGCACCCGGAGCCGGCCACGCCGAGCGCCGGCGCTCCGAGGTGCCCAGAAATCAGGACCCAGTTGAGCACCACGTTGACCGGCACACACAGCAACAGCACGGTCATAACGACCCTGGCGCGCGACAGCGTCGCGAACAGGCAACGCAATACCGCAAAACCGAGAAATCCCGGCGCGCCCCAGACGACCGCGCCCAGAAAGCGGCCGATCTCCTGCGTTAGCCCGGGATCGTAGCCGAGCAGATCGAGCAGCCGTCCAGCGAGCAGCATCGCTCCGACGACCGGCACGACCAGCACGGCGGCGAGGATCAGGCCTGATGCGGTCACGCGTCCGACGGCGGCCCGGTTCCCGGCGCCGAGCGCGAACGCCGCCAACGGCGCTACCGCGCTCAGCACGCCGGCACAGACCACGACGGCGGTGAAATAAAGACCGGAGCCGAGCCCGACGGCGGCCAGCGGCACCGCCCCGAGTGCGCCGACCATGATCGTGTCGGTGAGCCCCATCGCCATCTGTGCCACGTTGGCGGCTGCCAGCGGCGCTGCCAGCGCCAGCGTCGCCCGTGCTTCCGAGAGTATGGCGCGAGGCGGCCCCTGGACTGGGATGCGGCGGCGTGCGGCCGATAGCGCGCTCAGGAGACCTGCGCCAGTTCGCGGGCCCGTGTCGAGCGGGCCGCTGCGGCGTGGTTTTTGGCTAAGACCGTGTAGACCGCCGGCAGTACAAACAGCGTGAACAGCGTGCCGATTGTCATGCCGGCGACAACAACGAGACCGATCGAGAACCGGCTCGCCGCCCCCGCCCCCTTGGCCGTGACCAGTGGGATGAGGCCGACCACCATCGCCGCCGTCGTCATCAGGATCGGCCGCAACCGCACGCGGGCGGCGCGCTGGATTGCCCGGCGGCGGTCCAGTCCCTCCGACAGCTGCAGCTGGTTCGCGAACTCGACCATCAGGATGCCGTGCTTGCTGATCAGCCCGATCAGCGTCACCAGCCCGACCTGCGTGTAGATGTTGATCGTCGCGACGCCCAGGAACAGCGGCAGCAGCGCGCCGCAGATCGACAGCGGCACGCTGACCAGGATCACCAGCGGGTCGCGCAGGCTCTCGAACTGCGCCGCGAGCACCAGGAAGATCATGATCAGCGCGAAGAAGAAGGTGACGACCAGCTTGTTGCCCTCGGTCACGTATTGGCGCGAGTCCGACAGGTAGGCGTGGCTGAAACCGGCCGGCACCCCGGCCGTCTGGCTTTCTAGGAAATCGACCGCCTGCCCTATCGTCACTCCCGGCATCGGCACGGCCTGGAACGTCGCCGAGTTGAGCTGGTTGTAGCGGGTCAGCGCGTTCGGCGCCGTCGTCGTCCTGACCTTCACCAGGTTGGCGAGCGGCACCTGCTGTCCCGATGCCGAGGTGACGAAATATTGCGTCAGCGCCTGCGGGCTGAGGCGGTCCATTCGCGCCACCTGCGGGATCACCTGATACGAACGACCCTCCAGGTTGAAGCGGTTGATGTAGTTCTCGCCAAGCAGCAGCGCCAGCGTGTCGCCGATCGACTGCATCGTGACGCCGAGTTCGTTCGCCTTGCTGCGGTCGATGTCGATGCGGATCGTCGGCTGGTTGAACGCCAGGTCGCTATCGACGACCATGAACAACCCGCTCTTCCGCGCCGCCGCCTTCAGCTTCTCCATCTGTTCGTAGAGCGGCGCGAAATCGCCGCCGGTCGAGGTCAGGACCATTTGGACGGGTAATCCGCCTATGGAACCCGGCAATGGCGGCAGCGAGAAGACAAAGGCCTGCATGCCCTCGACCGCGCCGACCTTGTTCTGCAATTCCGGCTTGATCTGAGCGGCGCTGCGCTGCGTTCGTCCCACGGCTTCAGGATCGTGCCGGCGAACCCCTGATTCGGCCCGCCGCGCCCGTTGATCACGAAACGCAGATCGGCCTCCGGGATCGAGGCGAGCGCCTTGTCGAGCGCGGTGCCGTAGACCTGCATATAGTCGAGATTGGCGTATTGCGGCGCCTTGGTGACCGCGAACAGAACCCCCTGGTCCTCCTCGGGAGCCAGTTCCTTGCTCGTATGCAGGTACATGAAGCCGAGCGCGACAAAAATCGCCGCGACGAACAGCGCGGTGACCGGCCGATAGTCCAGCGAGCGGTCGAGCCGCCTGCCATAGGCCTCCGCCAGGCGCGAAAACATCCGATCGATCAGGCGCGCAAAGCGGCCCTGCGTCATCTCGCGGCGCAACAGCAAGGAGCACATCATCGGCGACAAGGTCACCGCGACGACGCCGGAGATGATGACGGCGCCGGCCAGCGTGAACGCGAACTCGCGAAACAGCGTGCCGGTGACGCCGCCGAGAAAGCCGATCGGGGCATAGACCGCGGCAAGGGTCAGGGTCATCGCGATGACCGGCCCGGCGATCTCGCGCGCGCCGATCAACGCAGCCTGAGGTGCGGTCTTCCCCTCCTCGAGGTGCCGGTAGACGTTTTCCAGCACGACGATTGCGTCGTCGACAACCAGCCCGATCGCCAGCACCATCGCCAACAGCGTCAGGAGATTCAGGCTAAAACCGAACGCGGCCATGATGATCCCGGCGCCGATCAGTGACAGCGGGATCGTCACGACCGGGATCAGCACCGAGCGGAAGCTGCCGAGGAACAGAAAGATCACGATGACGACGATGCCGACCGCTTCGGCCAGCGTCGTTTGCACCTCGTCGATCGACGCCTGGATGAACCGGGTCGAAATCGTAGGCGATCTGCATCTTCATCGACGGCGGCAGGTTGCGCTGGAGCTCGGGCATGAGCGCCCGCACGCCCTTGACGATCGTGAGCGGGTTGCCGGTCGGCGTCGACTGCACCCCGATAAAGACCGCCTGCTGGCCGTTCATCATGACGCTCGAGTTCCAGTTCTGCGCGCCGAGATCGACGGTCGCAATGTCTTCGAGCCGCACCACGGCGCCGTTCGCGACCTTGACGACCATACGTTTGAACTGGTTGATGTCGGTCAGCCCGGTATCGGCCGAAATATTGGTGACGGTGTAGAACCCCTTCGTCTGACCCGCCGCGGACTGAAAGTTGTTGGCGCGGATCGCGAGGTTCACGTCGTTGGCCGAGACGTTGTGCGCCGCCATGCGCACCGGGTCGAGCCACAGCCGCATCGCGAACGTCTGGCCACCGAGTATGTCGGCCGAGGCGACTCCCTCGACGGTCGCCAGCAGCGGCTGCACGACCCGGGTCAGGTAGTCGGAAATCGCCGCGCTCGACAATTCGTCGCTGGCGAAGCCGATATACATGACCGCCGTCGTCTGCCCGGTCGATTTGAGGATGACCGGGTCGAATGCCTGTTGGGGCATCAGGTATTTGACCTGCTGCACCTTGGCCATGACGTCGGTCAGCGCCTGGTTCGGGTCGTAGTTGAGCTTGATGTAGGCGGTGACGGTACTGGTGTTCTGCGTCGAGCTGGAAGTCAGATAGTCGATCCCCTCCGCGGTCGACACGGCCTGCTCGATCGGCGTCGTGATAAAGCCCTGGATCAGATCGGGCGATGCGCCGGGATACGACGTCGTGACTGTAATTGTCGTGTTGTAGAGTCGCGGATACTGCCGGATCGGCAGCGCCAGCATGCTCATGCCGCCGATCAGCAGGATCAGCAGGCTGACAACGAGAGACAAAACCGGTCGGCGAACGAAGATATCGGTGAATTTCATCGGTCAATGCCTGTACGGCGATGCGGTGCCGGGATCCACCTCTCAAACCGCCTTGAAGGCGGCTCCGTGGCTCCCGGCTTCCGCCGAAACGAAGTTCTTGTGCCTTCGTGTCTTCGTGGTGAAGCCTGAACCTATTGCAGTGTCGGCTTGGCCGGCGGGGGCGGCGGCTCGCCGGTGACGACCACGGGCGCGCCGTCCTGCACCTTCACCTGTCCGGCCGCGACGACCGTGTCGCCCGGCTTAACTCCCGACAGCACCGCGACCTTGCCCTCCCAGCGCTTGCCGGTCGTGACCGGGGTGCGAACGGCCTTCAGAACCGGCTTGCCGTTGGCGTCGGTCCCGTCCTCGCGCACCAGATAGACGCTGTCGCCGTAGAGCGTGTAATCGACCGCGGTCTCGGGCAGCACGACCTGGGACGGCTCCGGCGGCAGAATGACGGCGGCGTTGACGAACATACCGGGAAGCAGCGCCTCGTCCGGGTTCGGCAGGGTCGCCTGGACCGTCATCATACGCGTGTCCGTGCGGACCTGCGGTTCGATTGTCGTGATCTTGGCCTTGAAGGTGCGGCCGGGAAACGCGTCGACCGTGATCTCGACGTCCTGTCCCAGCTTGATCTTGTCGCGCATCGTCGAGGGCAGCGTGAAATTGGCGTAGAGCTGGTGCAAATCGGTCAGCGTAACCACTTTGGTGCTCGTCGTGACGATCTCGCCGAGATTTACCTGACGCATGCCGAGCCTTCCGGCGAACGGCGCCTTGAACCTTTTTCTCGTCGATGATGGCCTGCGTCTTCAGAATCATCGCGCGCGCCTGGTCAAGCTTCGACTGCCACTCGTCGACGTTCTGCTGCGGCCCAACCTGGCGCTGCGCCAAAACCTTCGCTCGTTCGAGAGAAGCCGCGGCCCAGCGCGCCTGCGCTTCGTAATTAGCCAAGTCGGCACGGTCCGGCGCGTCGTTGAGCTGCACCAGCGGGGCGCCGGCTTTGACGGTTTCGCCCGGCTTAAACATAATGTCGGTGATGCGCCCGCCGAGCTTCGGGGGTTACGGTCACCTCCTGCACCGCTTCGAGCGAGCCGATGCCGGTCGCCGAGCGCGGCACCGTCGCGGTGGTCGCCTGGACGGCTGCGACCTGTGCCGGCGGCGGCTTGTTATTGGCGAAGAAATTTTTGATCGCCTGGTCGCGAAACCGGTTGAAACCGTACAGCCCGCCTAGCACCAGCGCGAGCAGCAGCCCGACGATCACGAACCATCGCACCAGCTTCGGCTTCTGTCGCGGCGGAGCCTCGGCCGGCGCGCGCGCGACCGCGTCGCCGCGGTCCTCGTCCACCCTCACGAATGTCTTGACGTCGCCATCCATGACTGACTTACCCCAGGGGTTTAATCCGCGGTTAATCGGCCGCGGCGTCGCGGCCGTCTCCGCCATCCGCCGCGAACGCGTCGTCGCGCATCCCGATCCCGCGCAGGATGAAGGCGGTCGCGTCGTCGACCAGTTCGTCGAGTGTGCCTTCGCAAGGGACGCAATTGCGCCCGGGCAGACCGGCCAACGCCAGCATCGCGGGCACGTGCTGAGCAAACCAGAACAGGTTGCACGGGTTGCCGGACCGGGCCGCGATGTCGCCGGCCGCGACCGCCGCTTCGTAGGACGCCTCGAACAACGGCAGGACGCGAGCGGAGACCGCCTCGAACAGTTCGCGCGCGTATTCGCCGTCTTCGAGAAAGCTGTGCGCGACGAGCCGCAACCGCGAATCGAGCTCGCCGCGCTCGCTTTCCGCCACGCCCAGGAAATGGCGCACCATAAAGCGGAGCATCCAGACGAGCGTTGCGGTCGACGGCGGTAATGTCGCGAGGGTCTCGAGCGCCGGATCGCCCTCGCAGCCGAGCTGACGGATCTCGCGATAGAGCGACTGCTTGCTCGGGAAGTGCTTGAAGAGCAGCGCCTCGGATATGCCGGCGGTCTCGGCGAGTTCGCGCGTCGTCGTGCCCGCGAAGCCCTTGCGCGCGAAAATCGGCACCGCCGCCCTGACGATCGCCTTGCGGCGCTCGTCGCTATCTAATCGAATGATTGCCACGGCGCGCAAGTAAGCGCTCACTCACCCCTCGTCAAGGGCCGCCACCGTACTCAGGAAAATCTGCAAATTTGCGGCAGCATTATCGTGCCGCCGAAGGCGCCGTTGCTGTTCACGCGGGTCGCCGCGCGCGCTGGAGATAAACCTGAGGCAAGATTCGGAAAAACGGAGCGATAATCTTTTCGGCTATGTCTGCATTTGCGGCGCTCGTGCAAACAAGACCCCCGGGTCGGAGCGTTCTGGTGAAGAACCGCTCGACATTCTCCGCAGCCGTACCTTAGGACCTGGACGCCATCGTCGTCGTGGCGGTGTGCCGCGCCCGAACGGGAGGATCAGGACCCGTCGGGGGCTTGTCTGCTTGAACCAATCGGTTGAATATTGAGCCGCTATGCTGCTCGCGTCCATGCTCTCCCGGATAATCCACGTCGGCTGCCTCACGCTGATCGACGCCGCCGGCCGGCGGCACGTATTTGAGGGCCGCCCCGGCCCTGCGGTGTCGATCCGCCTGCACAACCCGGCCCTCCACTGGAAACTTTTGGCGAACCCGCGCCTCTGGGTTCCCGAGGCCTATATGGACGGGACACTGACGATCGAGGACGGCAGTCTCTACGATTTCGTCGACGTGCTCACCGCGAACGACGCCGAGCTCCACGAAAGCCTGCCGATGCGGCTCGCGGCGGCGGGCAAACGTGCGATACGCCGCGCGCACCAATACAACCCGGTCCCGCGAGCGCGGCGCAACGTCGCGCATCACTATGACCTGTCGGACCAGCTCTACGAGTTGTTTCTCGACCGCGACCGGCAATATTCCTGCGCCTATTTCCGTTCGCCGAATGATGACATCGACACCGCGCAGCAGAACAAGAAGCGCCACATCGCGGCAAAGCTGCTGCTCCGGCCGGGGACGCGGGTGCTCGATATCGGTTCGGGATGGGGCGGGCTGGCGCTTTACCTCGCAGGCGAGTGCGGCGCCGATGTCACTGGGCTGACCCTGTCCGAGGAGCAGCTCAAGGTCGCGAACCGGCGCGCCGCGTTGGCGGGGTTGGCCGACCGCGTCCGGTTCCACCTGCGCGACTACCGGGAGGAGGATGGGCGCTACGACCGCATCGTCTCGGTCGGCATGTTCGAGCATGTCGGCGTCAATCAGTACCCGGCGTTTTTCCATAAGCTGCGCGAGCTGTTGACGCCGGATGGCGTGGCGCTGTTGCACTCGATCGGCCGCATGGACGGCCCCGGGTCGACCAATCCCTGGATACGCAAGTACATTTTTCCGGGCGGGTACTCGCCGGCCCTCTCCGAGGTCGTGCCGCATGCCGAGCGGGTGCGGTTGTGGATCACCGACATCGAGATCCTGCGGCTGCACTACGCCGAGACGCTGCGCGCGTGGCGCGGCCAATTCGAGCACCATCGCGACCGCATCGGCGCGCTTTACGACGAGCGCTTCTGCCGGATGTGGGAGATGTATTTGGTGGGCTCAGAGCTGGCGTTCCGCCGCGGCGGCCATCTCGTATTCCAGATGCAGCTTGCGAAGGATGTCGAGACGGTGCCGCTGACCCGCGACTATATGCTCGAGTGGGAGCGCGCGCGCAGCCTGCGCGAGGCCGCCGCGGGGCGCGCGGCTTAGTTGTCGTTGCCTGCAGCGACGATTTTGGTGGTCCACTTCCCCCGCGAGCCACGAGCGCTGCAAGTCATATCCGAACCGCCAAGCTGAACGCTCCTTGCGGCCTCAACTCTGGCTCTGTTCGGTCTCCGCCGTGGCGGAAGCGTGATGAGGTGGCGCGGTGGCGGCTGTAACGATCGGCATCGCCGATTTGGACGACACGAAATCGCGAATGTTGCGAGCCTTCGGATCACGAACAGGGTGCGTCGATCACACGGGCAATTCGCGAACTCGCGCAGCGCGTCGGACGCAACGTGAAATCCGTCCACGGCGATGTGTCGGCCCTCCTCCAGGCCGGAATCATCGCGCACACCGAAGACGGCCGCGCCGCCAGAGCCGAGCCGCATATTCTGGCCGAGTTTCGTTTGGGATCGTGCCGCTGGAGCAGATCGACGTAGGTGAGGTCGGTTATGCAGCCGAGGGGCCATGCGGCGATCGCGCCGTTGGGCGCGTATATCGAGACCGATCTCGCGGTAGCCGAAAACTTGTTGGGCGGGTGAGCAGAGCGTAACCCGCCGCGGCGTGGTTGGGGGATGTGGCGGGTTCCGCTACGCTCCACCCGCCCTACGCTTGCTGGAGTCACCGTTCAGTACCCAAGCTTTTGCTTTGCTAGCGAGCGCTTCGGCCTTGGCAAGACGTCCTTTAACGCGTATCGCGTCGCGTGCACGAGTGTCTTGGCGGGCAAGATATCGTTGAAGTATCGCAATTTCATCCGACGGGCGTCTTTAGCGTCGATATTCGATCGCGAGAAACTCATAGGGCCAGCTCGAGATCCCAAACCAGTCCGCTTGCCGCTCGCATTCCTCGACAGCCTGCAATAGCAGTCCCTCCGCATCGGCGTAGCGGCCTTCCTGTTTCGCCGCAACTATGGCTTCGTGCAGCTCTGGGATGGAGATATCCGGCTCGACTGGGCGCAGGTTGCGCGGCGCTGCATCGATCCCGAGTTCCCGCAAAGGGTAAGATCGGCCCGCGGTCGTGCAAGAATAGAAAGGTCATCAATGCCAGCCATGCATCCTCAATCGCGTTGTGTTGGCGTGAAGTACGCGGCAGCCCAATATTGCGGCGACGCTTGTGAGGCTCGCCGATCCTGAAAAACGCTCGCGCCAAGCCATCATTGTGCAGAAGCTCGGTGCGGCTATTCGCGGCCGGTTGCAGGCGGCAAGTTCACGATTGATGAATCCGACGTCAAATTCGGCGTTGTGGGCAACGATGAGTTCGGCGGCGTCAATAAGCTCACAAATAGAATCAAGGCTGTCGGCGAATTTTTCCTGGCTGCGAAGAAACGCATCCGAATAGCCGTGCACCCGCCGTGCTTCCGGATGGCTCGGCCGGCCGGGATCGAAGATTAGGTGATTGAGCTTCAGCTCGAAGCGACGAGTGCACAACAGCGCATCCATGTCGATTAGGATAATTCCAAGGCTAACGACGCTGTCGTGTACTTCAAGTCCGGTCGTTTCGACATCAACCGCCGCCACATAATGCAGCACCGGCACGGGAGGTGGGCTCGCCGGCGCAGCTACCGCGGGCGGAGGGTTAGTGGAGATGCCTTCGGGAGGCTTCTGCTTATTTCGTACTGCAGCCGCGACTAGAGCGAGGAACAGGACGAGCAGAATTAGACTGAGAAGCTCGATCATCCCATGGAAGACCTACCCCAACTCCCCCAGCCTCGGCAGTACCTCCCGGCTGAACATCGTCAGGTTGGCGACGGTGTCTTCGTGGCTGATCGTGCCGCCCTGGCCCATCATCAACAGGTGGCCGAAGCCGCCGACATGGGCGTGGAAGGCGCGGATCTGGTCGAATACGTCGTCGGGCGTGCCGGCGAAGACCAGGCCGGCGTCAATCGCGTCTTCGACAGTCATCGTGCGCGGGTTCAGCGGGCGGCCGTCCTTGGTCTGGACGCGGGTGGCGCGGGCGCCGGCGGCGCCGCCGGCTTTCAGCATCTGCGCGCTGATCTGCGGCCGAGACATAGCCGGCCGGGTTCATGAATTGCGGCGCGACGATGCCCGAGGTGCGGCTGTAGCCGAGGATCTGGTCGGCGCGGCTGGTAGCCTTCCTCGCGCGTGTCGCCGACCCCGATCAGCGCCATATAGGCGAGCTTGTCGGGCGACATCTCGCGGCCGGCCTCGCGCGGCGCTGTCGCGATAGGCGCGGAAGATGCCGGGGGTGCGCACCCAGCCGGTATTGAGCACCCCGATCGTGATGCCGCGCGCGGCGGCCTCGCGGGCGCTGCCCTCGCTGCCGACCGGGGTCCATACCGGCGGGTGCGGCTGCTGGTACGGGCGCGGCCAGACATTGACCGAGCGGTATTGGAAATGCGTGCCCTCCCAGTTGAACGGGCCGTCATGCGAGGTCATCGCCTTCAGGATCAGGTCGTGCGCCTCCCAGAAGCGCTCGACCAGATCGGCCGGGTTTGTGTTGGCCGGCGAAATCTCGAACGGCACGCCCTTGACGAAGCCCATGTCGAGCCGGCCGCGCGAGATCACGTCGATGATCGAATATTCCTCGGCGACGCGGATCGGGTCGTTGCGGTTGCCGATCGGCATGCCGAGCGCCAAGAGGCGCACCTTTTTCGTCTCGCGCGCCAGGATCGCCATCGGGATCGTGCACACCGAGTCGGCGCAGGTCGCGGTCGCGTGGTGTTCGTTGGTCATGATGTTGATGCCAAGCTCGTCGCACAGCGCCCACTCGTCGAGATAGCGGTGGTAGAGGTCGGCGCCGATTTTCGGGTCGAATAGCCGCGACGGGATCGTCACGCGGTAGGTGTCGTTGAGCTGCGGCCAGGCCGGGTGGTAGGCCATCTCGCTGAAATGCCAGACTTGCATCATCTCTTGTCCTCTCGCTGGCGCGCGGTTCACGTAAGCTCTTGTAGGGCGGGTGGAGCGCAGCGGAACCCGCCATGCCGAGGCCGAGAAGGCGGGTTGCGCTGCGCTTCACCCGCCATACGCATCATCCGTCCTACGCCCGGCTCTCCTCGGCGAAGCGTTCGATTGTAGCGGCGACCGCGGTGGGCTGCTCGATCTGCGGGTAGTGCGCGGCACCGGCGATTTGTTCGAAGCGGGCGTTCGGCAATGCGGCCGCGAGACGCTCGCCGTAGGCGGGCGCGACGATGCCGTCCTTTTCGCCCCACAGCACCAGCGCCGGGCATGCGATCCGGTGCAGCCAATGCACCAGGGCCGGGTCGTGCATATACGGCTTCCAGCCATAGAGCGAGGTCGCCTCGCGGTCGCGCGCGATCGCCAGCGCCTCGCGGTCGTCGAGCATCGCGTAATCCGGCACCGCCCGCGCCGGGTCGATGAATGTGCGGCGCAGCACCTCGTCGGCCGGTAGAGCGTAGATGTCGGCGATTTCGCGCTCCTCGCGGGCGCCAAACTTGAGCCCGAGCGAGTCGATCAACGCCAGCCGGCCGAGCCTCGCTTCGGACCGCACCGCCATTTCAAGCGCGATCCAACCGCCCAGCGACGACCCGACCAGCATTGTGTCGCTTAAGTCGAGCCGGTCGAGCAGGTCGAGATAGAGATAGGCGATATCGTGCACGCTGCGGAACCAGGCGGGTCGCGGCGTGTGGCCGAACCCGGGATGGCGCGGCGCGACGACCCGGAACCGCGCTGCCAGGCGATCGAGAAAGGGCCGGTTCTGCGCGACGTAGTCGCCGCCGTGCAGGAACAGCAGCGGCGGACCGCTGCCGGCGATCTCGGTGTCGAGCGAAATCCCGGCGATGTCGATGCGTTCCATTCCCGCCTGCCTTGTCATTGCGAGCGCAGCGACGCAATCTCGTGCCGTCGGTGCGCTGACCCGTCGAGATTGCGTCGTCGCCGCGCTCCTCGCAATGACATTCGGGGTGAATCATGGGCCAGTTCGGGATCGGGCAGCCGGTGCGGCGCTTCGAGGACAGGCGCCTCTTGACCGGGTTCGGGCGGTTTCAGCACGATTTGACGCTGCCCGGTCAGGCGCACGGGTTTGTGCTGCGCTCGCCGCATGCGCATGCCCGCATCCGAGCGGTCGGTCTCGCGGCGGCGCGCGCGGCACAAGGGGTGCTCGCGATCTTTACCGGCGACGACCTGGCGGCGGGCGGGCTCGGCACGATGGGCGTGCCGTTTCAGCGGAAGCGGCCGGACGGTTCGCCAATGTTCTGGCGGGCGCATCGTGGCCTGGCCGAGGGGCGTGTGCGCTATGTCGGCGAGCCGGTCGCCTTCGTCGTCGCCGAGACGGCGGCCGAGGCGCGCGACGCCGCCGAGCTGATCGACGTCGATTACGAGATCCTGCCGTCGGTAACCGACACCGCCGAGGCGGCCGAAGGGAAAATCCCGGTATGGGACGAATGCCCGGACAACATCTCGAACCTGTTCGAGACCGGCGACAAGGCGGCGACCGAGGCCGCTTTCGCGCGCGCCGCGTATGTCGTCAGGCGCCGCTATGTCATCAGCCGGGTCTACGCGCATTTCATGGAGCCGCGCGGCGCTTTGGGCGTGTGGGACCCCGGCGAGGAGCGCTACACGCTCTACGCCGACGTGCAGTATCCGCACCGCGTGCGGCAGGCGCTCGCGACGCGCATCTTCAAGGTGCCGGAGAGCCGGATCCGGGTCATCGCCGGCGATGTCGGCGGCGGGTTCGGGACAAAGGGCTGGCAGTATCCGGAGCACCGGCTCGTGCTGTTCGCGGCGAAAAACCTGCGCCGGCCGGTGCGCTGGGTGTGCGACAGGAGCGAGGCGGTGCTCGCCGACGAGCACGCGCGCGACAATGTCAGCGACGCCGAGCTGGCGTTGGATCGCGATGGTCGGTTTCTTGCGCTTCGGGTGCGGACGCTGGCCAATGTCGGGGCGTATATTTCGTCCGAGCGCAACCTGCTCGCGACGTTCAGCAATGTCGGCACCCTGACCGGCGTCTACGACATCCCGGCGGCGCATATCTCGGTCCTGGCGGTGATGGCGAACACCAACGGCACGGCGCCCTATCGCGGCGCCGGGCGGCCCGAGGCGACCTATGTCATCGAGCGGCTGATCGACGATGCGGCGCGCGAACTCGGCATTGACCGGGTCGAGTTGCGGGGGAAGAACCTGATCTCGCGGGAGAAAATCCCGTATCGGACGGCGCTGGCGCTCAATTATGACAGCGGCGATTTCCCGGCGAACCAGAAAAAGGCGCTGGCGCTGGCCGATTGGGACGGGTTTGCGGCCCGGCGCGACGCGGCCAGGCGGCGCGGCAAGCTGCGCGGCATCGGGATCGCGAACCCGATCGAGAAGGCAGCGTCACCGGGCCAGGAATTCGCCGAAATCCGCTTTCACCCGAGCGGCAACGTGATGTTGCTGATGGGCAGCAAGAACCAGGGCCAGGGCCACGAGACCGTGTTCAAGCAAGTGCTCAACGAACGGCTCGGCATCGATCCGAACGACGTACAATACATCGACGGCGACACCGACCGGGTTGCGTTCGGCATCGGCACGAACGGGTCGCGCTCGACGGTGATCGGCGGGTCGGCGCTGTGGATCGCGGCTGACAAGATCATCGAGAAAGGAAGGAAGCTGGCCGCGCATCTGCTCGAAGCGGCCGAGGCCGACATCGAATTCGCGGTCGGCGAGGAGGGGGGCGGGTTTGTCGTGGCGGGGACCGACCGGCGGATTTCGATCACCGATGTCGCGAAGGCGACGTTTCAGGTCGGAAAACTTCCACCGGGTTTCGAGGGTGGCTTGTACGAGACCGGCACTTTTGCGCCGTCCGATACGACCTATCCGAACGGCTGCCATGTGTGCGAGGTCGAGGTCGATCCCGAGACCGGCGAGGTCGAGGTGGTCGGCTATGTCGTGGTCGATGACGTGGGCACGGTTGTCAACCCGATCGGGCTGAAGGGCCAGATCCACGGCGGCGTCGCGCAGGGGCTGGGACAGGCGATGATGGAGCGTGTCGTCTACGACCGCGAGTTGGGCCAGATGCTGAGCGGCTCGTTTATGGATTACGCGATGCCGCGGGCCGCCGACATGCCGTTGATAAAGGTCGAGAGCAACCCATGCCCGACCGCGCTCAACCCGCTGGGGGCGAAGGGAGCGGGCGAAGCCGGCACGGTCGGCGCGTTGCCGGCGGTCGTCAACGCCGTGCTCGACGCGCTGGGACCGCTCGGGGTTAAGCTCATCGAGATGCCGACAACGCCGGACCGGGTGTGGGAGACGATCCGGGCGGCGCGCGCCAAGGGCGGCTGAACCGAGCGGATTGCAAACCGGCGTTCTCCGGTCGACATCGGCGAGCCCGTCGCCGTTGGATCAGCTTGAAGCGGCTGCCGGCCGCCGCCGGGTGGCAGTCGTTCGCGCCAACTACAGGGAAGAAATCAACCCTATATTTTATCACGGTTTCATTTAAATTAGAGCAGCGGGAGGATATGCCCAAGCATGTCTTACGATATCTATCACACATCCGACCCCGAAGATGGGCTTACCGCGACCGAAGCTCAACTCATTCAGCTGATCGAAGATTATCGCGTTGCGAACGGACTGCCAGTTGTCCCGCTCTCCTACAGCCTTTCTCTAGTCGCGGCGCGACATGCGGAAGACATTCTATACAACTTCGATGGGTACCAGGCGGGTGCACCTGGCACGAATAGTGCCCATTCCTGGTCCGATGCGCCGTACAACGCTCTCGATGCTTCGACCTATACTGCGATATGGCAGGCCCCACAGCGGCTCGGGACAAGTTATCCCGGGTATGGTTATGAAATATTAATCGGCTATCTCGCGCCATACACCGCTTCGACGACGATGACGCCGCAGACTGCGTTGGCGGGTTGGCAATCCAGCGCCCCGCACAATGCGGTAATCCTTAATCTGAACCCCTGGAACAGACCGGATCTGACCTGGAATGCGATCGGGGTTGGGATGCTTGACGGTGTGGCCTCGGTTTGGTTCGGCCACGAAATCGACCCGGCCGGCAGCCCCAATGTCTATCTGAACGGAAACTATTCCCAATACGCGATAACGATCGCTTCGGGTTCGATCACTGTGCAGGATATCGGGGGGCCGGAGATCCCTCGTTCTCAATCCCGAATGCGAACGACCTCGTATTCGCGGATGGAGCCTATGACATTGCTTCCGGGACATTCACGCCGTTCTATGTACCTCCTCCCGTTCCTACCGGATCGGTCTCGATCAGCGATGTTTCTATTGCCGAGGGCGATGTCGGCACGAAGCTGCTGACGCTTACGGTGACGCGGACGAGCGGAACGGCGGCGTTCTCGATCGACTACCAGACCGCGAATGGAACCGCGACGGCCGGCGACGATTACATCGCGTCATCCGGCGCCTTGCAGTTCGCCGCGGGTGAAACGACAAAGGCGATCTCGATTACGATTAACGGTGACACCACGGCCGAGCCGAACGAGACCTTCTTCGTCAATCTTTCGGATGCGACGAACGGCGCCACCATCGGCGATGCTCAGGGTGTTGGCACGATCTTCAATGATGACCACCCCGTGTTCGAGCCTGCCGTGCTGGGGCTCTCAGCGTTTTCGTATGGCGCCGGAGGTTGGTTCAGCCAGAACCAGTACCCACGCGCCTTGGCCGACGTGAACGGCGACGGCCAAGCCGATATTGTCGGGTTCGCCTCCGACGGTGCCTATGTCGCGCTCGCCGGTGGCGGCGGCCACTTCGCCTCGCCGTTCCTTGCTGTGCCAATCTTCGGTGCCGCCCCTGCCGGCGGCGGCTGGTTCAGCCAGAACCAGTATCCGCGGGCGCTGGCCGACGTGAACGGCGACAGTCAGGCCGACATTGTCGGGTTCGGCTCCGACGGGGCCTATGTCGCGTTGGCCACCGGCGGCGGCCATTTCGCTGCGCCGTTGCTCGCGTTGCCGATTTTCGGCGGCGCCCCGGCCGGCGGCTGGACAGGCCAGGACCAGTATCCGCGCGCGCTGGCGGACGTGAACGGCGACGGTCTGGCCGACATTGTCGGGTTCGGCTCCGACGGGGCCTATGTCGCGCTGGCCACCGGCGGCGGCCATTTCGCCGCGCCGTTCCTCGCGTTGCCGATTTTCGGCGCCGCCCCGGTCGGCGGCGGCTGGACAGGCCAGGACCAGTATCCACGCGCGCTGGCGGACGTGAACGGCGACGGTCTGGCCGACATTGTCGGGTTTGGCGCCGGCGGCGCCTATGTCGCACTAGCCACCGGCGGCGGCCATTTTGCCGCGCCGACGCTGGTGCTGCCGGTTTTCGGCGCCGACCCTGCCGGCGGCGGCTGGGTCAACCAGGACCAGTATCCGCGCGAACTGGCCGATGTAAACGGTGACGGAAGGGCCGACATTGTCGGGTTCGGCGCACTCGGAACATGGGTCGCGCACGGCACCGGCGGCGGGACCTTCGATCCCGCCAGCTTCAGTTTCGAGAATTTCGGAGCCTCCGCCCTCGCGGGCGGGTGGACGAGTGACGACACCTATCCGCGGCTCGTGGCGGACGTAACCGGCGACCACAAGGCCGATGCCGTCGGGTTCGGTTCCAGCGGCGTCTACGTCGCGCTCTCGCATGACCCGTTCGTGCCGCCGGTGATGTGAACCGACGCCTCCGCACCGCTCAGCGTCCGGCTGGGCGGTCCGGCGGGCGGGTTGCGGTCCAATGGCGGGCGATATCGGCGCGGCGGCAGATCCAGACCCGGTCGCGGCGCAGGATGTGCTCGATAAAGCGGATCAGCGCCGATGCGCGGCCCGGATGCCCGGTCAGGCGCATGTGCAGCCCCACTGACATCATGCGCGGCCGGTCGGCGCCCTCCTCGTACAACAGATCGAAGCTGTCGCGCAGATAGGCGAAGAAATCCTCGCCCGGTCCGAACATGCCGCGGCCGAACTTCACGTCGTTGGTGGTCAGCGAGTACGGGATCACGAGGTGCGGCTTGTCCGCGACCCGTACCCAGTATGGCAGCTCGTCGTTGTAGGCGTCGCTGTCGTAGAGAAACCCACCGTGCTCGGCGACCAGACGGCGCGTGTTCTCGGACGGCGCGTAGCGGCAGTACCAGCCCTCGGTCGGCTTGCCGGTGGTCTCGCCGATCGACTTGACGGCGCGCGCGATCTGGTCGCGCTCGGTGGCCTCGTCGAGTTCGTAATGCTTGATCCAGCGATAGCCATGGCCGCAGATGTCCCAGTCGGTCGCGGCGATCGCGGCGGCGGCCGGCGGATTGGCCTCCAGCGCCCGGGCGCAGGCGAACAGCGTCACCGGCAGCTTGTAGCGCGTGAAGATGCGATAGAGCCGCCACCAGCCGACGCGCGATCCGTATTCGAACATGCTCTCGGCCGCGAGGTCACGGCGATTGCTGGCGTCGGTGCTGGCGGTTTCGATCAGGCCGGTTTCCGACACGCCGTCGCCCGCGGGGTAGGACAGCTCCGAGCCTTCCTCGAAATTGATGACGAAATTGACCGCGACGCGCGCCTCTCCGGGCCAGCGCGCCTGCGGCGGGTCGGCGCCGTAGCCGACGAAATCGCGGGTCATTTTGCCTCCTTGGCCGGCGGTTCGGGATACCAGTCATCCGCAAGTATCTGGTCGATTGTGTAGGGACAATCGGCCGGAAATTTGGCTGTGGCGTCAGCTTCACCGAATTTCATCAATCCCTTGGCAGCGATCGACGTGGCATGGGAGTAAAGCCGCGGCAGCGCTGCTTCGACATCCCGGCGCAGCGTCGCTGTCAGCCGATCCTCCATTTCCGCGCGCGCAATGGCGATCGATTCCCGCCAATCGGATCTCGGATCTTGCCCCGGCGAATGAGCCAGCTTCAGGAAATGCACGAGGATGCGACGCACCTCGCTGCGCACGGCGTTACGTTCGGCCTTACCCAAATCCTCGATCTCCTCCGCCACGTTTTCGCGGTCGAAGCGGTTGTCGTCGCACGGCATCGTGCGCAGCACCTCGGCCTGGTACTGCGTCCAGGCGTAGAAATCCTCGTCGTAACCGGGTCCGTTGCTCCTCGATCCGTCCGGCATCTGCCCCAATCCTTTCCGCTGCGCCGATGTCACCCCGGCTCGGGCGCCTCTCGAGCCGCAGGGGTCTGCGCGGCGCGGCGCGTGATCCGTGCGATCGGCACGCAAATCAACAATAGCGCGACACCGAGCACGAGAAAGCTCTCGGTCATGCCCCATAAATCGGCGATGGCGCCCATGATCGGCGGAATGATGATCGACGACAGGCGGTTCGCGGTCTGACGCAGCCCGACCACCGAGCCCTGACGGAATGGGCCGACCGCCTTCGCCTGCACCGAGAACATCATCGGCTGGACCAGCCCCTGCAGCCAGCCGCGCCCGGTCTGGGCCAGCAGCAGGAGGAGGAAGATGCCGCCGAGGAATGGCGTCGCGCAGATGAACAGGATCGAGGCCACGGTGCCGCTCAGCATCGTCTTTTGGGGGTCGCCCCAGCGCATCGCGCGGCCCGCAACGAGCGAACCGAAGCCACTCGCGATCTCGATCGCGGCGAACAGGCCTCCGATCACGGTGCCGGTCAGTCCGATATGGTCGAGATAGATGATATAGAGGGAATACTGCACGCTGTTGGTCGCGTTGCGCAGCAGCATGATCGCGATCGTCGCGGCGACCGCCGGGATCGCCATCAGCGCGAAGCACGCAACGTAATCCGACAGACGCGGCAGCGCGTCGCGCAGCCGAAAACGGGGCATCGCCGCCTGCCCGTCGCGCGGCGAAATCGGCGCCTCGGGCGCGCGCAGCAGCGCCAGGGTCAGCACGACGCCCCAGGCAGCGCCCAGCAGGTAGGCCGTCCAGGCGCCGCCAAAATCCCACGCCAATCCTGCAACGAGCGGCGCCGCGGCGGTGCCGATGCGCGCGAAAAAGCTGAAGCGGCCGATATAGCCGGCATCCCCCTCGGCGAGCTGCGCGATCAGTGTCTGCGACCCGGACCACGCGAAGGACAGCGCCCCGCCATTGACGATCTGCAGCAGCAACAGCGGCCAGAACCACGGCACCAGCGGAAATACCGGCGCGAGGCAGATCCCGATCCAGACGAAGAACAGCGTGACCCGGCGCGTGCCAAACCGGTCCATCAGGACGCCGACATGGATCGACAGAAACACTGCCAGCGCCGAGCGCGCCCCGACGATCAGGCCGACCTCGCCGGCGCTCATGCCGAGCGACAGGCAATAGAGCGGCATCAGGAAAATATAGAAATCGGCGTAGCCCATGCTGAACAGGCCGGCGATATAGAGCGTCGCCGGGTTCTTCAGCGCGGCAGGGCGGTGGGTGCTCATCGGCGGTGCTGGCGTCGCCGGCGCCGGCGGTATGTCATCTTGCGTCTTGCTCCCCCCCGGCGCTTTCAGCTTTGCGATGCGTTCGGGCGGCGTAACGCCGCGCGCATCGCTCGCCGCTTCATGCTATAGGTGGGGTGCGACCGGGCCAATCGCCGGCAGCGGGGTCTAGCACGGCGCGCGACGCATGTTCTTGCCCGGCCCGCCATGCCCGGCTCCGGGAGGACGAAGTTGGGGCGCACTGGGGACTCGGGAGGTTGTGCAATCGTGATGCGGAGCGTGAAACTCGTCGCTGTCGCGTCGGCCGCTGTCTGCATCGGTCCCGTTTGGTTCAGCCCCGGGGCGGCTCACGCCGACGCTGCCGCGGGGGCGCGGATGGCGCTGCAATGGTGCGCCAACTGCCATGTCGTCAGCGGCGGCGGTCCGTCGGCCTCGGTACCGCAGGGCCCGCCGACGTTTCGCACGATCGCCGGTCATCTGGACACCGGGCAGCTGCGGGCGTTCCTGACGCACCCGCACGGCGCGATGCCGGACCTCGCCCTGACACGCGCGGAGATCAATGACCTGATCGACTATATCGAGACGCTGAAGTAGCGCCGCTTCGCCAAGCGAACGCGGATGCCGCAGCGGAAATCGTGCCGTGTCCGGCTACTGGAGGCGAGTCCGCGCCAGCGCCGTGAATCGCCGGGCCGCCGGTGACGTCTCGGAGCGGCGATAGGCCAGGTTCAGCGGCGCGACCAGCCCAGCCTCGGCGTCGATGCCCCGGTAGACGACGCCATGCACGCGCAGCCGGCGCATTGATGCCGGAACGAGCGTCACCCCGAGCCCGGCCGCCACAAGGCTGAGCGTCGCGAGCATGCGCGGCGCTTCCTGGCCGATATTGGGGCTGTAACCGGCACGCTGGCAGGCGGCGATGATCGCGTCGTAAAGACCGGGCCCGAGCGGCCTGCGGTACAGGATGAACATCTCGCTCGCCAGCGCCGCAAGCGGCAGCGGGCGCTTGGCTGGCTCGGCGGCCAGCGGACACCCGACGGGAAGCGCGGCGACCATCGGTTCCTCCAGGATCGAATGCACCGCAATACCGGCGGCCGTTCCGACCGGCGAACGCACGAAGGCGGCATCGAGCCGCTGCTGCACCAGAGCCTCTACCAGCTCCGACGTGCCGCTTTCCTCCAAGCTCAGCGCGACGAGCGGATAGGCCTCGCGGTAAGCGCGGACCGTCGCGGGCACCAGCGGATGAAACGAGGCCGAACTGGTGAAGCCAAGACCGATCCGGCCGGCTTCGCCGCGCCCGGCGCGCCTGGTCACCGTGACGGCCCGCTCGACCTGCTCCAACACGGCCCTGGCCTCGGCCAGCAGCGCGTCGCCGGCCTGGGTCAGCTCGACGCCGCGCGGGTTGCGCCGCAACAGCTGCGTGCCAAGCTCCGCTTCGAGCGCGCGTATCTGCTGACTCAGCGGCGGCTGCTGAATGCCCAGGCGTTCGGCGGCGCGGGTGATATGGCGCTCCTCGGCCACCGCCACGAAGTAACGCAGATGCCGTAATTCCATACGCATGGAATATCACAATCGTGTTTGCCATATATTAGACAACTGGTGGCGAAAAACATATTCATTATCGAGCGACACCGAATGAGCTCCCGGGACGGAGCGAGTGGGACGGCGTCGGCGGACGGAGAGGCCGAGGATCGGTTCCGACCGGCGTCTCCACCGGCGAGGAGCAATCGCGATGGCCAACGAAGCGAAATACCTGATCGTGGAGTTTCTCGAATGGGTCTCGGCGCGGCCGCGCCGTTATGCCGAAATCCGCGAGGTGTGGAGCAGCACCTGCCCCTTGAATTGCACGTGGGAGGACGCTGTCGCCGATGGCCTCGTGCGCCATGCCGTGGACGGGCATGTCGTGCTGACTGCGCAAGGGCGCGCGCGGCTGGCACAGCCGGTGGAGGCAGGGCGCTAGCTAGCATATTCGTGTCCCCGCTTGGCCTTATTGCTTGACCCGTCCGGCGGAGTATCGTAGCGCCCGCGTCGCCGGCCCAAAGCCCGCACTTCGAGAGGAGAATCCCCGTGAGCGTCACCGGTCACGACAGCCTGAAGACCCGTCGCACGCTCAATGTCGACGGCAGGCTGTACGATTATTTCAGCCTCGACGCGGCGGCGCAGGCGGCCGGGCTCGACGACATCGCGCGCCTGCCGTTCTCGCTGAAGGTATTGCTGGAAAATCTGGTGCGCCTGGAAAACGGCCGCACCGTTACCGTGGACGACATCAAGGCCGTAGGGGCCTGGCTCGCCAACAAAAGCTCGGACCGCGAGATCGCGTTCCGCCCGGCGCGCGTCCTGATGCAGGATTTGACCGGGGTTCCGGCGGTGGTCGATCTGGCGGCGATGCGGGCGGCGATGGTCAATCTCGGCGGAGACCCGAACAAGATCAATCCGCTGTCGCCGGTCGATCTGGTCATCGATCATTCGGTGCAGATCGATCAGTTCGCCAACCCGCAGGCCTTCGCCGCCAACGTCAAAAAGGAGTTCGAGCGCAACGGCGAGCGCTATCGCTTTCTGCGGTGGGGGCAGGACGCGTTCCAGAACTTCCGTCTGGTGCCGCCGGGCACCGGCATCTGCCATCAGGTCAATCTTGAATATCTGTCGCAGGTGGTCTGGACGACCGACGAGGACGGCCGCACCATCGCCTATCCCGACACGCTGGTCGGTACCGACAGCCACACGACGATGGTCAACGGGCTGGCAGTGCTCGGTTGGGGGGTCGGCGGCATCGAGGCCGAGGCGGCGATGCTGGGACAGCCGATCTCGATGTTGCTCCCCGAAGTTGTCGGCTTTCGCCTCGTCGGGAAATTGCGCGAGGGCGCGACCGCGACCGACCTCGTGCTAACGGTGACCCAGATGCTGCGGCGGCGCGGCGTCGTCGGCCGCTTTGTCGAATATTGCGGTCCCGGTATTGCGGAACTGGCGCTCGCCGACCGCGCGACGATCGGCAACATGGCCCCCGAATACGGCGCGACCTGCGGCTTCTTCCCGATCGATGCCGAGACGATACGGTACCTGACGTTAACCGCGCGTGATCCAGCCCGCGTCAAGCTGGTCGAGGCCTACGCCAAGGCGCAGGGCCTGTGGCGCGACGCCAACACGCCCGACCCGGAATTTACCGACATGCTCGAACTCGACCTCTCTACGGTCGAGCCGTCGCTGGCCGGGCCGCGCCGGCCGCAGGACCGCGTCGCTCTGTCCGGTGTGTCCGCGTCGTTCGACGGCGAATTGCCGCGTCTCGCCGGCGGGGTCGAGAAGCCGCGCGCGGTCAGGGTCGAGGGCACGAACTACGAATTGCACGACGGCGACGTCGTGATCGCCGCGATCACCAGCTGCACCAACACCTCTAACCCGAGCGTCATGCTCGCTGCCGGCCTCCTGGCGAAAAAGGCGGTCGAGAAGGGCCTCAAGGTCAAGCCGTGGGTCAAGACGAGCCTCGCGCCGGGCAGCCAGGTGGTCAGCGACTATTACGAGGCGGCCGGGCTGCAGCAGTACCTCGATCAGGTCGGGTTCAACCTGGTCGGCTATGGCTGCACGACCTGCATCGGGAATTCGGGGCCATTGCCCGACCCGGTCGCCGAGGCGATCGACGAAGGCGACCTCGCGGTCTGCGCGGTCTTGTCCGGCAACCGCAATTTCGAGGGCCGCATCCACGCTCAGGTGCGGGCCAATTATCTGGCGTCGCCGCCGCTCGTCGTCGCCTACGCGCTGGCCGGCTCGATCCGCCACGATCTCGTGACCGAGCCGCTCGGCGAGGGCAATGACGGCAAGCCGGTCTATCTGCGCGACATCTGGCCGACGAACCAGGAGGTCAGCGACACGGTCGCGCGTTCCGTCAAGCGCGACGCCTTCGCGCGGCGTTACGGCAACGTCTTGGAGGGGCCGCCGGAGTGGCGCGCCGTGCCGAGCAGCGGCGGGCTGACCTACCAGTTCGAGGACAGCTCGACATATCTCGCGCTGCCGCCCTATTTCGAGAACATGCCGAAGGAGCCGGCGCCGATACAGGACGTGTTCGGGGCGCGCGAGCTGGCGATCTTCGGCGACAGCATCACGACCGACCACATCTCGCCGGCCGGCAGCATCCGCCGCGAGAGCCCGGCCGGCGAATTCCTGATCAGCTATCAGGTGCGCCCGGTCGACTTCAACACCTACGGCTCGCGGCGCGGCAACCACAACGTGATGATGCGCGGCACCTTCGCCAATATCCGCATCCGCAACGAGATGGTGCCCGGCGTCGAGGGCGGCATGACCAAGCTCCAGCCGGACGGCACGGTGATGCCGATCTACGACGCGGCGATGGAGTACAAAAAGCGCGGCGTGCCGCTGGTGATCTTCGGCGGCAAGGAATACGGCACCGGGTCGTCGCGCGACTGGGCCGCCAAGGGCACGCTGCTGCTCGGGGTCAAGGCGGTCGATTGTCGAGAGCTTCGAGCGCATCCACCGCTCGAACCTCGTCGGCATGGGCGTCCTGCCGCTGCAGTTCCGCGACGGGGTCAGCCGCCAGACGCTCGGAGCTGACCGGCGAGGAGACGATCGACATCATCGGCGCCGCCGCCGGCCTCCAGCCCGCGCATGGAGCTGACGATGCGCATCCACGACCCCGACGGCGACGGTGCGCGAGGAGCCGGTCATCTGCCGCATCGACACGCTCGACGAGGTCGAATACTTCCGCCACGGCGGCATCCTGCAATACGTGCTGCGCAGCCTCGTCAAGCAGGCGGCGTGAGGACGGGGCCGGCGGAAATTCCCTGCCAGCAGGGATTTTTTCCGATCCGGCCTGGGCCGGCCCGAATGCCGCATTCGAGTGCAAGGAGTTGCACGGCAATTCCCTGCACCCGGAACAGGGAAGCCAGGACCAGCGAACAGGGAACGCGGCCGACGTTGCAGGGAAGTTTCGCGAAATTATGATCGCTGATCGTCATGCCGCCTCTCCAACGCCCTGCGTGCAGGATGACAGACGATTGCGGCGATTTTCACGTCAATGGCGGAGCCGTGACCGGGGAGCGCGCGGCACGACCGTGTCGTCGGACGACTAAGTAACCGGCCTCGCAAGCGGTATGTTGTTTGCCACAACACGCTTGGCAAAGGCCGAGGCTCCCCGTTGAATCCCCCCGGAAACGACCACGGCCCGTCCCCGGCTCACAGGGACGAGGAACTTGCTAACTGTACGGTAATAGCGTACAGTAGGGCTGAATGATAATTCGAAGTGTCCGGCACCGAGGGCTGTTACGCCTCATTCGAGACGATGACGGCCGCGAACTGCTGGGCGATTTGATGCCGCGCGTGCGGCGGGTGCTCACGGCGCTGATTGCCGCGCCGGAAATAAACTCGCTGCGAGGTCCGCCGGGTTGGCGCATTCACCAGCTCACCGGCGACCGCGCCGGGACGTGGAGCATTTCCGTCAGCGGCAATTGGCGTCTGACTTTTGAAATTCGCCAAGGCGAAATTTGTGATCTCGATTTGGAGGATTATCACTGATGAGCGATGCGCCTGTAAAAATCGGAATGACGCCGAGCCATCCCGGTGAGTTTATACGCGAGGAAATTATCAATGAGTATGGTTTATCGGTTAACAAGGCAGCCGAAGTGTTGGGCGTGCGGCGGGCGACGCTCTCCGATCTGCTGAACGGCAAGGCCGCATTGTCGCCGGAAATGGCGCTAAGGATCGAGCAGGCGTTTGGCGTGGATATGCAAATGCTGCTGAATATGCAGGCATTATATGACACGCACGCCATGCGGGGACGGTCAGGCGAGACCGGGGTGAAGCGGTATTCGGCGCCCGATCCGTGCTGCCGCCAATCGGCATCTTGTGGCGGAGCACAAGTGGAACATGGGACTTCGCTCGGCCTCGGCACGAACATCGAAAAGTATCGCGGGCTGGCGCCGCGATAGGGAAACACTGAAAAATCCGGCTGCTGGCGCTAGCATCGGATAGGATCGTTCGGTCCGGAGGAGCGGGGGACGCGATGCAGCGGCAGGGGAGCTTTTCGCAGGCGGAATACGCCGGCAAGAAGAAGCAGACACGGCGCGACAAGTTTTTGGCCGAGATGGAGCAAGTGGTGGCCATGGGCGCGGCTGGTTGAACGGCTGCGTCCGTTCTACCCGAAGGGCGAACGCGGTCGGCCGCCGATCGGGCTGGAGCGGATGCTGCGGCTGTACTTTTTGCAGCAGTGGTACGGGCTGGCCGATGAGGCCTTGGAGGACGCGCTCTACGATAGCCAAGCGCTGCGCGGCTTTGCCGGATCGACCTGGCGGTGACGGCGGTTCCGGACGCGACGACGGTGCTGAACTTCCGCCATTGGCTGGAGGAGCACGACCTGACCCGGGCACTGTTCGACGAAGTCGGCGCGATGCTGCAGGAGCGCGGTCTGTTGATGCGCCAGGGCACAATCGTTGATGCGTCAATCATAGCCGCACCGCCTTCGACAAAGAACAAGAAGAAGGCCCGCGATCCGGAGATGCACCAGACCAAGAAGGGCAACCAGTGGCACTTCGGGATGAAGGCGCATATCGGGGTGGATGTCGCCTCGGGGGTGGTGCACACCCTCGTCGGTACCGCTGCCAACGAAGCCGACATCAATCAGACAGCTTCCCTATTGCCGGCCACGAGGAGGCGGTCTTCGCCGATGCCGGCTACACCGGAGCGGACAAACGGCCAGAACTTGAGGATCCGATGTCTCCTGGAACATCGCGATCAAGCGCAGCATCATCAAAGCGTTGCCCAAAACCTGCGGGATTGGGCCGAGCCGGTCGAGCGGGCGTGGCGCAGGTGCGGGCCCGGGTCGAGCACGTTCCACACCGTCAAGAACCTGTTCCGGCATAAGAGGCTGCGCTATCGCGGTCTGGTCAAGAACACCGCGCAACTGCGCACCCTGTTCGCCCTAGCCAACCTGGTGATCGTCAAGAAAGCCCTGCTGGCGCAAGGCCACGTCTGATCACGCCCGGACTCTGTCTTACTCCCAAAAACGACAATAAAAACCCCAGTACAAACCGGCTTTTTGCTTACGTAGGCTGCGATTCGCAGCGCCGATGTCGCATATTAGGCGGCCGCCCCCAAACCGTCGCCTACGCCGCCATTGTTCGGTGTTTCCCTAGCGTTTCAACATCGGATAGGGAGCGGATTTGCTCGGGTGTTAAAGTAGTCGGGATTAAGACGAGGGTAAAATTTATCAAACGAGTGAACGTATCACCAGCCTTCGTATTTGGTGGACGAGAGACGCGGAGGTGTTGTGGAGTAGCCGTCAAGCCAACGGCGATTAATATCGGCTCACCAGTAATGGTAAACGCTACGCTTTTCTCAATCGAAGTATCCGACATCTTATCTATATTAGAGTATGGTATTGCCAAAATTAACATTAATTTAAAGCGATCTTTGTAGTCTAGCAATGGGGCTGAATTCACGGACACCCAAAAGTCACTATCGTGACGCCCCCAACCAGAAATTACGTCGCATGAGAACGGGCGTGGAGAGAATTCTAGCCCACCCGAAGCGATCTGATATGTCAATTCCGTAAGCTCCGATAGCAATGAGTAGTGCAACTGAGAACGTGGTTTTTTGGGCAATTCCACCTCCGCTTTTGAGCCAAGCGACGACGGCGATAATTGCGGCTGGAAACGATATGATGCTCGCAGCCGAACCTAGGTGATCGATAACAGTCAAAAATGTGTTCACCGTAAGAATATTCTACCTGCGGGCAGCGTTTCATCGCAAGGCACTACCATCGATTAAACGCCCGGCGCTGCGGTTTTTCGAGAAGAACGGCTTATCCGACAATTTTCTAAAAGGCAAGTTATGCGCACTAGTCGGCCAAAATTTCCGTAATCCCGCTTATGCGACAAATGGAAAAGGCCCTACGCCCGTGGGCGCAACGGCTTTCGTTTCCCTGCGATCGTCATCGCGGCTCAGCGATAGGCGACCGGCACGTTCCAGATGTCGGCGGCGTATTCGGCGATCGTGCGGTCGGAGGAGAACCAGCCGATCCGGGCGATGTTGAGCGCGGCGGCCCGCCCCCACGCGCGAGGGCGCGTCCACAGCGCCTCGACCTCTTCTTGCGCCACCCGGTACGAGGCGAAATCCGCCGCGATCATGTACGGATCGATATAGCGGATGCGGTCGGCGATGTGGCGGAAACGGCCGGGGTCGTCCGGCGAGAACGCGCCGCCCGCGATCGCTTCGAGCGCGGCGGCGAGTTCGGGCGCGGCGGCGATCGCGTCGCCGGCGTCAAGCCCGCACCGCGCCCTTGCCTCGACCTCGTCGGCCTTCAGCCCGAAGATGAAGATATTTTCCGCGCCGACATGCTCGCGGATTTCGACATTGGCGCCGTCGAGCGTGCCAATCGTCAGCGCGCCGTTCAGCGCCAGCTTCATGTTGCCGGTGCCCGACGCCTCCATGCCCGCGGTCGAGATCTGCTCCGACAGGTCGGCTGCCGGAATGATCACCTCGGCTAGGCTGACGTTGTAATTCGGCAGGAAAACCAGGCGCAGCAGATCGCGGGTCAGCGGGTCGCTATTGATGACGGAGGCGATGTCGTTGGCCAGCTTGATGATCATTTTGGCCTGCAAATAGCCGGGAGCGGCCTTGCCGGCGAAGATTTTTACCCGTGGCGTCCAGTTCCCGTCCGGGTCGGCGCGGATCGCGTGATAGCGCGCCACCGTGTCGAGCAGGTTCAGCAGCTGCCGCTTGTATTCATGGATGCGCTTGATGTGCACGTCGAACAGCGCGTCCGGATCGAGCGGTGCCCCGGTGTGCTCGCGGACGAAGCGGCTGAGCGCGGTCTTGTTGGCGCGCTTGACCGCGGCGAGCTTCTCGACCACCGCCGGATCGTCGGCCCGTTCGGCGAGGAGCGACAGCGCCGTGGTATCATCGAGCACCTCCTCGCCGCAGATTTCGCGCAACAGCCGGGTCAGCCTCGGATTGGCCTGGTGCAGCCAGCGCCGAAAGGTGATGCCGTTGGTCTTGTTGGTGATGCGCTCGGGGTAAAGCCGGTGCAGATCGGCGAAGACGGTTTCACGCAACAGTTTGGTGTGCAACGCCGAAACGCCGTTGACGCGATGCGATCCGATAAACGCGAGATGGCCCATCCGAACGTGGCGGCCGTCGGCTTCGTCGATGATCGAGAGCGCCGCTTCGTCGACGGGGCCCGATATGCGTTGGCGCGCCGCTTCGAGATGCTGCGCATTGATGCGATAGATTATCTCAAGATGGCGCGGCAGCACGCGCGCGATCAATTCGACCGGCCAGCGCTCAAGCGCTTCGGGCAACAGCGTGTGGTTGGTGTAGCCAAACGTATCGACGGTTGCGAGCCACGCCGCGTCCCACGGCAACCCGTAAACATCGAGCAACAGCCGCATCATTTCGGCGATCGCGATGCTCGGGTGCGTGTCGTTCAGCTGAATCGCCGCGTGTTCGGATAACGACGGCAGGTCGTTGTACGTTTGCAGGTGGCGGCGCAGGATGTCCTGCAGCGAGGCCGAGACGAAGAAATATTCCTGCCGCAACCGCAATTCGCGACCCGAGGCGGAGGTGTCGCTCGGATAAAGGATTTTCGAGATCGCCGCGGCGCGGGCCTGGTCCGACAGCGCGCCGACATGATCGCCCTCGTTGAACAGTTCGAGACGCAGCGGATCAACCGCGCGCGCCGACCACAGCCGCAGCGGGTTCACGTGCCTGCCGCGCCAGCCAACGATCGGGGTGTCGTAGGCCACCGCCTCGATCGTCTCGTCGGGGCGCCAAACCGGCCGCACCCGTCCAGGCACCACCTCTCTCGTTTCGATCCGGCCGCCGAACTGGACATCGTAGACGGCCTCCGGCCGCGCGAACTCCCAAGGATTGCCGAAAGACAGCCAATCCTCGGTAATTTCCTGTTGCCAGCCGTCGCGAAACACCTGGTGGAACAGCCCGTGGTCGTAGCGGATGCCGTAGCCGAAGGCCGGTATGCCGAGGCTGGCCATGCTTTCCATCAGGCAGGCGGCGAGCCGGCCCAGACCGCCATTGCCGAGCGCCGCATCGGGCTCGGCTCGGCGCATCCGGTCGAGATCGACGCCGAGATCGCCGAGCGCCGCGCCGACCGTCTCGGTCAGGCGCAGATTTTCGACCACATCGGCGAACAGCCGGCCGATCAGGAATTCGAGGGACAGATAATAGACGTGCTTCTTGCCCCCGGCGCGGCTCGCGCGGTTCACCGCCAGCCAGCGATGGACGACCCGATCGCGCAAGGCGAGCGCCGTGGCGACGAACCAGTCGCGAGCGGTCGCGCTGTCGCCGTCCTTGCCGACCGCGAGCGCCAGCTTGGCGAGCACGCTTGCCTTGAACGCCTCCACATCGGCGTCCGTCGCCGGGTTATCAGGAATCGGGGCCGAGTCGCCGCGGCCGGGATTGCCGAACATCAACACGAAATCGGGCAGGTCTTTGGGCATGGCATCAACATACTTGCAAGCGCCGGGCCATAATCGGCGCGGCGCGATCGCCAATTCTGTCGTGGGATGATAGATGCGATTTGCTGCAAGATAATAAAGCTGTGACAGCGCGGTGACGACCCTAAACGGGCGAGCGCGGACCCTTCATCCCGAGTCAAACTGTCGGCCGCCAGATTCCATCGACGACATACGCTTCGTCCATGCCGGGCCAGGGCGGCATCGTCACCCCGACCGCCTCGATTGCCTCCTCACCGTCGGAACGGAACTGAAAACTCGTTCCGGCCGGTATCGCGACCGACAGACCGGGAACGAGGTCGACAATCTCCTCGTGCGCCGAATCGCGCCGCCACATCCGCCCGCTTCCGCGGGTGACGTACCAGATTTCCTCGACAGAGCGGTGGGCCACCGCCCACGAGACCGTCCCGGGCGCCAGTGTGAACAGGGCCATGCTGCCGTGCGCGGTGGCGCAGAGGATGCGCACTTCGGAGCCGTCCGGGGCGATGGCGTTCGGCAGCGCGGCCGCGATTCTGGTGCAGAAATCGGTCATTTGACGTATCCCTGTGCCCCAGCTTCCGTTGTCGCGGTATTGCTCCCTCCGCCCACCCTGGTCAATATTGATCCACCCGGATGAGACAGATGCCTGTCGCATCGCGCGAATCGGTGATCCCCGCCGCAGCCAAAGGGGCGAGTGGTGTTGGCCGGGACCCGCTGCGAAATACCGTGCCGGTTCATGCGTTGCGGCGTTAGTCTCGGGATGAGAGCGCTGCGGCGCAGGCGGCTTCGCGCGTGATTGCTCCGTGTCGGAGCCGGACCAAACTTTCCGGCGCGGGACAGGATGAAGAGCGCAATGAGTGGCTTTCGGCGTTCGATGGGGAGGGCGTTGCCGGACGAAAGGCGGGACGAGATACGGACGACCGAACAGCATTTTCGGCGGGCGCAGGAAGCGGGCGGAATCGGCACCTGGGAGTGGCGCCTGGGAACGGGCCGCATGCTGTGGTCGACACAGATGTTCCGCAATCTGGGTTTGTGCCCCGATTCGACCGGTGCGCCAGTCGGAACCGACGGTGTCGCCGCGGTTTCCGACGAGCGGCTGCTCGCCGTGGCACATCCCGACGACCGCGCGCGGGTCGCTGCCCTGCTCGCCGAATACGCCGGACGGGCCGGGTCGATGCGGATCGAATACCGGACCGTACGGCAGGATGGCGCGGTCCACTGGATCGTGCTTCTTGGCGAGGTGATGGCCGACGCGACTGGCCGTCCGGAAACGATGCTCGGGATTTCGATCGACAGCACGCGCCGCCGCGAGGTCGTCGAGGCGGCCGCGGCGGCGCTGCGCGACCGCGAGCGCCGGTTGCGCGAGGTGAACGAGGATTTGGCGCAGCTCGCCAACCGGCGCACCCGTCAGCTCGACGCGAGCCGCGCCCAGATCCAGGCGATCTACGACAATTCCCCGGATTGGCTGAGCCTGTTCCGTGCCACCGCTGACGGCCGGTTCGTCTATGAGGATCTCAACAACGCGACTGAGCGCGCCTACGGACTGTCGCGCGAACAGGTGGTCGGCCGCCCGGTGGAGGAAATCCTCGGCGTCGAGCAGGCGCAGGTCCCGATCAGCCTTTTCCGGGCGTGCATCCTGACCGGCAAAAACCAGCGCTATACGGCGCGCCGCACAATGGCCGGCGTGACGCGCACGATCGATGTCATGTTTGCGCGCGTACCGGAGAAGCACGAGGGCGACTGGCTGATCATGGCCACGGCCCGCGACATCACCGAACGCGAGGCGATCGAACAGCAGCTCCGGCAGGCCCAGAAGATGGAGGCGCTGGGGCTGCTGACCGGCGGCGTCGCGCACGATTTCAACAATCTGCTGACCGCGATTATCGGCAATCTCGAACTGCTGGGTCCGCTCACGACGGGCGACCCGGCTGCGGAACGGCGCGTCGTGGCGGCACAGCGTGCGGCCGAAAACGGCGCCAGGCTGACCGAGCAGCTCCTGGCGTTTTCGCGACGCCAGCATCTGCAGCCGCGCCCGGTCGATCTGAACGCGATCGTCGCGGAATTGCGCGAGATGCTGGCCCGAACGATCGGTCCGGCGATCACGGTGCGCCTCGATGTCAGCCCCGATCTTTGGCTTGCGCTGATCGACCCGGCACAGATCGAGACCGCGATCCTCAATCTGGCGATCAATGCGCGGGACGCGATGCCGTCCGGAGGCGAATTGGCGTTCGAGACGCGCAACCTGCCCGCCGGAAGGGGCGCTCCGGCGGAGCTTGCCGGCCAGGACTGCGTCGGCCTCAGCGTCCGCGACACCGGCACGGGAATGTCGGAGGAGGTGCTGCGTGCGGCGGTCGAGCCGTTCTTTACGACCAAGGAACCGGGCAAGGGCTCGGGGCTGGGCCTCAGCCAGGTCTATGGAACGGTGCGGCAGTCGAATGGTGCGATGGAGATTGAAAGCCGGATCGGCGCCGGGACGGTGGTGCACTTGTTTCTGCCGCGCGCATTCGCCGAGCCGGCCATCGCGGCACCTCCCCCAGCGCGCGCACCGATCGCCGCCGAGCCGACCGGCGGACGCGTTCTGCTCGTCGACGACAACCCCGGCGTGCGCGAGATCACGGCGCAGATCCTGCGGCAATGCGGGTTCACGGTTGCGGATGTCGCGAGCGGACAGGCGGCTCTCGACGTACTCGAACGCGGCGAGGTGTGCGACCTGCTGGTCATCGACATCGCGATGCCCGGCTTGAGCGGCGTCGAGACGGTCGCCCGGGCGCGCCGCCGCCGGCCGGAACTGCGGGTTCTCTATATGACAGGCTATGCCGATGCCGGTGGCGCGCCGCCGGACACCGGCGGAGAGAAGCTGTTGAAGAAGCCGTTTCGTCTCCACGAGCTGCGCGGCGCGGTCCGCGAGGCGCTCGAAAACTCTCCTGACGCCGAGAGTGCCGCGCCGGTGGACGCGCGGCCTGCGCCGCAACGGGTGTCGCCCAAGGAGCCACAGCGGGATGAAACAGCAATCGGCGGGTAGAGGCTGCGAGCGCGCCACGCCAGATTGCTCCCCATCAGGACTGCAATTTATGTCAGGGTATGGGGCTTGCGATGCTGAACACCGAACAATGCTGGGCTTCCGTGACGGCGCGCGACGCGGCGGCGGACGGGGCGTTCGTCTACGCCGTGCGAACCAGCGGCGTCTACTGCCGGCCGGCCTGTCCATCGCGGCTGCCGCTGCGCAACAATGTCGCATTTTACGAAACCACAGCCGCGGCCGAAGCTGCCGGGTTTCGCGCATGCAAGCGCTGTCGGCCGAGCGAAAGCTCGGTGGCCGAGCGGCACGTCGCGGCAATCGGCCGGGCCTGTGCGCTGATCCGCGAGCGCGACACGATGCCGAGCCTCACCGAACTGGCCGCGGCCGCCGGCATTAGCCGGTTTCATTTTCATCGCGTTTTTAAACAGATCACCGGTACCACCCCGCGCGAGTGGGGCAAGGCGCGCCGGATCCGGCGCTTCGCCGAACTGCTCGACGGCGGCGAAAGCGTCGCCAGCTCGGTCTATGCCGCCGGCTTTGGCGCCAGCTCGCGGGCGTATGAGGCGGCGCCGAACGGGCTCGGCATGACCCCGGCGACACGGCGGCGCGGGGGTCAGGGCGAAACGATCCGCCATACGATCGTGCCGACCCCGCTCGGGTACGCGATCGTCGGCGCCACCGAGCGCGGCATCTGCATGACCGCGCTCGGCGACGATCCGGCAAGGCTCGAGGCCGAGCTGCGCCGGCGCTTTCCGGCGGCGGCCTTCGCCCCGGCGGATGCGGTGCTGGCCGAATGGGCGGAGCGGATCGTCGGGTTCATCACCCGGCCGGGCGCGCAGCCCGACCTGCCGCTCGACATCAGCGGCACCGCGTTCCAGGCGATGGTGTGGCGCGCGCTGCAAAAGATCCCGCCTGGGCACACGACGAGCTACGGCGAGATCGCCGCCGCGCTCGGTCGCCCGACGGCAGTACGGGCCGTTGCCCGCGCGATCGCCAGCAACAACCACGCCGTGCTGGTGCCGTGCCACCGCGTCGTGCGCGGCGACGGCGCGCTGTCCGGCTATCGCTGGGGCGTCGAGCGCAAGCGCGCCCTGCTCGACCGCGAGCGGGACGCGGTCGCAGCCGGCGAGCTAGCGCGAACGCGGACGGCGAATGAGGCGGCCCGGCGATCCCGAATGGGAGGCGGCGCTCGCCGCGATCGACGAGAGCGGATACGCGGTGCTGCCGGGCCTGCTCGACGCCGCCGAATGCCGCGAATTGGCGGCGCTGTACGACGACGACGCGGCGTTCCGCTCACGGGTCGTCATGGCGCGGCACAATTACGGACGCGGCGAATACAAATATCTGCGCTATCCGCTGCCTTCGGCGGTCGCGGCGCTGCGCGCGGCGCTCTATCCGCGATTGGCGCCGCTCGCCAACGAATGGCATCGGCGGCTGCGCCTGGAGCCGCGCTTTCCGGCCGATCTCGACGCCTGGCTCGCGCGCTGTCACGAGGCCGGGCAGCGTGCGCCCGACGCCGCTGATACTGAAATACGAGGCGGGCGACTACAACTGCCTGCACCAGGACCTTTATGGCGAACACGTCTTCCCGGTACAGGCGACGATCCTGCTTAGTTCCCCCGGCGACGATTTCGCCGGAGGAGAGTTTGTGCTCGTAGAGCAGCGCCCCCGCATGCAGTCGCGCGCCGAAATCGTGCCGCTCGGTCTCGGCGACGCCGTGATCTTCGCCGTTAATTTCCGCCCGGTGGCCGGCGCACGCGGCGACTACCGTGTCGCGATGCGCCACGGCGTCAGCCGCGTGCGCCGAGGCCGCCGGTTTACCCTCGGCATCATTTTCCATGATGCGGCTTGAGCCACGCCGCGCGGTTGCGAGCGCTGCCGGTCGCGGTTTAAATGAACGCACCCGCTTTCGATCCGAGGCAAGCGCATGTCTGACGCGCACGGCGACGCGACGATCCGGCCCGACAGCACGCTCGACGCGACGGGCCTGTTGTGTCCGCTGCCGGTGTTGAAGGCGCGGCGGGCGCTGAAAGCGGTGCCGCCCAGCGGCATCCTCGAAGTGCTCGCGACCGATCCCGGCGCGACAAAAGATTTCGAGCATTTCTGTCAGACGACTGGTTGCGAGCTGGTGGAATTCAGTGAACAGCCCGGCGGGGTTCTGCGGTTTCTGCTGAAGAAGCCCCCGTCCTAACCCACGGGGTAGACGCTATCCCGATGTATCCGGGTTTGAACGGGAGGAGCGAGTGGCCGCTCTGATCACCACACCGCGCCTGATGGCGGTCGGCGGCGGCGCCTTGGCCGATCTGCCGGCGCTAATGGGCCGTCTCGGCCTCGCACGGCCGCTGATCGTCACCGATCCCTATATCGCCGGGTGCGGCATCCTCGACCGCGCGACGGCGCTGCTCGATGACGCGCGCATTCCGTGGGCCGTCTTCAAGGACACGGTGCCCGACCCGACCACCGACGCGCTCGCCGCCGGCGTCGCGCGGATGCGCGAGGGTGATTACGACAGCCTTGTCGCGATTGGCGGCGGCAGCTCGATCGACACCGCCAAGGGCATGTCGGTGCTCTATGCCAATGGCGGCACGATGCGCGACTACAAGGTGCCGAACGAGATCCCGCTTGCCGGCCCGCCGGTTGTCGCGATCCCGACCACCGCCGGCACCGGCTCCGAGGTCACGCGCTTTACGGTCATCACCGACACCGAGACCGACGAAAAGATGCTGATCGCCGGTCTCGCGTGCTGTCCGGCGGCGGCGATCGTCGATTACGAGCTGACCCTGACGATGCCGCTCAGACTCACCGCCGATACCGGCATCGACAGCCTGACGCACGCGATCGAGGCCTATGTCAGCCGCCGCGCCAACCCGTTCGCCGACGGTCTCGCGAAAAGCGCGATGGGTCTGATCGCCCGCAACATCCGCACCGCCTGCGCCGAGCCGGACAACCGCGCTGCGCGCGAGGCGATGATGCTCGGCGCGACGAATGCCGGGATGGCATTCTCGAACGCCAGCGTCGCGCTGGTCCACGGCATGAGCCGTCCGATCGGCGCGTTTTTCCATGTGCCGCACGGTCTGTCGAACGCGATGCTGTTGCCCGAGATCACCGCATTCTCGGCCCCCGCCGCGCTCGACCGCTACGCCGATTGCGCCCGCGCGATGGGCGTCGCCGACGAGAACGAGGGCAGCCAAGCCGCCGTCGCCCGCCTCATCGACGAGCTGCGCCACCTCAACGCCGACCTGAAGGTGCCGAGCCCGCGCGCCTACGGCATCGACCGCGCGCGCTACGAGGAACTGCTGCCGGTCATGGCAAGCCAGGCGCTGGCGTCGGGATCGCCCGCCAACAACCCCCGCGTGCCGACCGCCGACGAGATCATCGACCTGTACCGGCGGGTTTACGAGTAGTACGCTCCGGACTGCGATCGCGGCTTAGTAGCTTCGTAGGATGGGCTGAGCGAAGCCCATCTCTGTCCGCGGCCGTTCAGCCCGGCGGTTTCAGCCAGCTGCCGGGGGTCGAGTGCGAGATCGCCAGCTCCTCGTCGGTCATGTCGGCGGGGATGTCGGCGAACAACGGCGTGCTGAGGTAGCGCTCGCCGGTGTCGGGCAGCATGCACAGAACGGTTGAGCCCTTCGGCGCCGCCGCGCATACCTCGAGCGCCCCGGCGAAGGTCGCGCCGGAGGTGATGCCGACAAAGATCCCTTCCTTTTGCGCCAGCTCGCGACTGCAGCGCAGCGCATCCGGACCGGGGATGCGGATGATCTCGTGGATCACATTCATCTCCACCGCGTCGCCGGTCAGCTTGGGGATGAAATCGGGGCTCCAGCCCTGCATCGGATGCGGGTTCCAATTCGCGTGCGCGGCGGCCGGCGTTCCGTCGGGGTTGCGCTGTTGCGGTGCGCCGCTTGTCAGCATCGGCGCGTCCTCGGGCTCGCAGACGACGATCTTGGTATCCGGCCGCTCCTTGGCGAGAACCCGCGCGACGCCCTTCAATGTGCCGCCGGTGCCGAAGCCGGTGACCCAGTAGTCGAGCCGCTCGCCGGCGAAATCCTCGATGATCTCGCGCGCGGTGGTGCGCGAGTGGAAATCCGGGTTGGCCTCGTTTTCGAACTGCCGCGTCATGAACCAGCCATTTGCCTTGGCCAGTTCCTCGGCCTTGCGCACCATGCCCATGCCGCGCTCGGCCGCCGGTGTTACAATGACTTTAGCGCCGAGGAAGCGCATCAGCCGGCGCCGCTCGACGCTGAACGGTTCGGCCATCGTCACGACCAGAGGATAGCCCTTCTGCGCGCACACCATCGCGAGACCGATGCCGGTGTTGCCGCTGGTCGCCTCGATCACGGTCTGGCCCGGCCGCAATTCGCCGCTCTTTTCGGCCGCCTCGATGACGCCGAGCGCCAGCCGGTCCTTGACCGAGCCGAGCGGGTTGAAGGCTTCGATCTTGACGTAGAGGTTCACATCGGGAGGCGCGAGCCGGTTGATCTTGACGACCGGGGTGTTGCCGACCGTCTCGAGGATGTTGGCGTAAAGCCGTCCCATCTGCTCACCTCTTGCAATTCGGCGCGCTCGCGCCATGCCGGCCCATTAAGGCGCGCGGCACGGAATGGGTAAAGCACGATCGCGCTGCGGCGCTTTGTGAAAAAGGCCCGAGGGGACTCAGGCCCGGCGGTACCGCCTCGGTTCGCACCTGCCGGCGACGACGCGAAATCCGCCACATTGCGGGAGTATCGAGTAGCCCGTGCCGTGGATCGGAGCGATGGCGGACGGGTGTTTGCTGTTGTTTTGCTGCAGAATCCGCTCTCCGCCGCCGCGAAAGCCGCGCGGAGCAAGGGATCGTGCGGGCGTTTGCTGCTGATTCCCTGCAGAAACAGCAAAAGCAGCAAACCGCCCCAAGCAACGGATCGGCAGCGGGCGCACGCGCCCCGCATTCAACCCAGCCAGAACCAACCCGGCCGGTTCGTTGCGATGGCGGCGGTCGCCGCCTACTATGGCAGGTGAAGCCCGGAGCCGAATGATGCCGACCCGCCCGAATGAAGCGCTGTCGCAGATCCATATGCAGATCATGTGGTCGCGCCTGATCGCGGTCGTCGAGGAGCAGGCGCAAACATTGGTGCGCACCGCGTTCTCGACCTCGGTGCGCGAGGCCGGCGATCTGTCGGCCGGGGTGTTCGACCGCGACGGCAACATGCTGGCGCAGGCGGTGACCGGCACGCCGGGCCACGTCAATTCGATGGCCGCCGCCGTCAGGCATTTTCTCGACGCGTTCCCGCTCGCCACGATGCGCGAGGGCGACCACTACATCACCAACGATCCGTGGCTGACCTGCGGTCATCTGCACGATTTGACGGTCGTCAGCCCGACTTTCCTACGTGGGGAGCCGGTCGGGCTGTTCGCCAGCACCGTACATGTCGTCGATATCGGCGGCCTTGGGATGGGGCCGGACGGGCGGCAGGTCTACGAGGAAGGCCTCGCGATCCCGCTGATGCCGCTGGCCCGCGAGGGGCGGTTTAACGAAGACCTGATGCGCATCGTGCGTGCCAATGTGCGCGAGCCGTTGCAGGTCGAAGGCGACATCTACGCGCTGGCGGCGTGCAACGACGAGGGCAGCCGGCGGCTCGGCGAGATGATGGACGAATTCGGCATCGCAAATCTCGACCGGCTCGGCGAGCACATCATCGAGACCTCAAAGCAGGCCACAATCGACGCGATCGGCCGGCTGAACCGCGGGAAGTACCGCTACAGCGTCGATATGGACGGGTATGACCGGCCGCTGCACCTCGCCGCTGAGATGACGATTTCGTCCGACAACATCCATCTCGACTATGCCGGCACGTCGCCGGCCAGCGCCTACGGCATCAATGTCGTGATGAACTACACGCTGGCCTACACGGCGTTCGGGGTCAAATGCCTGGTCGCGCCGGAAGTGCCAAATAACGCCGGTTCGCTCGCGCCGATCACCGCCAGCGCGCCCGACGGGTGTGTGCTGAACGTCAAGCGCCCGCGCGCGGTCGCGGCGAGGCACACGGTCGGGCACATGCTGCCCGATCTCGTGTTCGGCTGCCTGCATCAGGTCATGGAGGGCGGCGTGCCGGCCGAGGGCGCCTCGTCGCTGTGGAACCCGCAGATCTATGGCGGCGCCGATCTGCAGGACGAAATGGGTGCGGACAGCGATGTGCCGCCATTCAGCACGGTCATTTTCCACTGCGGCGGCGCCGGCGCGCGGCCCGGCAAGGACGGGCTCGACGTGACGGCGTTCCCCTCGGGGGTGCGCACGATCCCGGTCGAGGCGACCGAATCGACGGCGCCGGTGATCTTCCGCCGCCGCGAATTCCGCGAGGGCTCCGGCGGAGCGGGCCGGTATCGCGGGGGTCTCGGTCAGGTGATCGAATTGGGCGGCATCGACGGCGCGGCGATCGCGATGCTGTGCAATTTCGAGCGCATCTCCAACCCGGCGCGCGGCCGCGATGGCGGCGGCTCCGGGGCGCCGGGCCGGGTGGCGCTGCTGTCCGGCAAACCGATCCGCGCCAAGGGAAGGCAAACCGTCGCCGGCGGCGATGTCATCCGTCTCGAACTGCCCGGCGGCGGCGGTTTCGGCGACCCGGCCGAGCGCGACCCCGAGCAGGTCGCCGCCGATGTCGCCGACGGGCTCTACACGCGCGAAGCGGCCGAACGGGACTACTGCGTCGCGCTTACGGCAGACGGCGGGGTCGACCGCGCGCGCACGGCGCTGCTGCGGCAGGCGAGGCGGCAGGCTAGCGTGCTTCGGTCGTCTCAGCCGACCGGGGCTCGCGCGTAAAACCGTACCGCGTTGTCCCACAGCAATTGGCGCTTGCGCTGTTCCGGCATGTCCCAGGCCGTCACGAGACCGGCCGACTCGGGAAAATGGCTTTCGCCGTGCGGGTAGTCGGAGGCGTACATCAGGACGCCGTCGCCGACCAGATCGGCCACCGCGTTGGTCAGACGCGCGCCCTCCGGGATCTCGATGCTCTGGAAATAGCGGCCGCTCGTGACGTAGTCGCTGGGGCGGTGTTTCAGTTCGGGCAATGCCGCCTTGATCGTCTCGGCATGCTCGTCGAGCCGGGCCATCCAGAACGGCAGCCAGCCATGCCCCGCTTCGAGCGTGCCGATCCGCAGATCGGGATAGCGGTCCATGACGCCGCTGCCGATCAGCGACGCCATGTTGCGCATGCCGCACCAGGGATGCGCCGCCGAGCGCTGCAGCCACAGATTGTCCCAGGTGTCCTGTCCGCCCGGCGCATAAGGCGGCATCACCGTGAAGGTGTGCAGGACGACCGCGAGGTCGAGCGACGCCGCCTCGGCGTAGAACGGCTCCAGCGACGGGTGGTCGAGCGGCATCCCGACCGGCGCATAGACCATCATCCCCCAGGCCCAGCGCGACTTGCCCCAGCGCCGGATCTCGGCGAGGCCGCCCTCGATGTCGCGCGCGCCGGCCAGGATCACGCCGCCGAGCCGGTCGGGGTAGGCGCCGCAATAATCGTCCATCCAGCGGTGATAGGCGCGGTACATCGCCATTTCGAGCGCGATGTCGTCGCCGAAGCTCCAGGTGCCGAACCAGCCCGACGGCAAGGTCAGGTTCACGTCGACGCCCTCGAAATCCATGTCGGCGATGCGCGCAGCCGGGTCGGCATCGACCAGCGGCGACGGATCGCGGGTGCGCTTGACGCCGGTAAACCCGGCCATGTAGCCGGCCGGCGCAGCATCGGGCTCGGCGTCGCCGAGACGGCGGCGGTAGCGGCGCTGGCCTTTCGTGTAGGTCACGTGGCCGTAGCGGTCGCGCGACTCGTACTCGGCCCAGCCGGCCAGCCGGTCCTTCTCCGCTTCGCTCAGATAGCGCGAGAGGATTGAAGCGTCGGGACCGACATGCGTGTCGGAATCGAAAATCCGGTAGCCGTCGCGCGCCATCATCCGCCTCCCTCCGATCGCCGAAATACTTCCGTTCCAGTTCCTGCTGCTTCGCGTCGCCCTCGCCGTCGGGCGGGACCTCCGGGGTCGGGTAGGGGCGATCGTGCCGGCTGGCGACGAAATCGTCCCAGGCCTTGGTGCCGCGCGCCTGGAAGTCGGTCATGAAATCCCACAGCGCGGCCCAGGTCACGGCATGGCTGAAGCCGGGATACCACGCGATGTTGACGCCGAGCGCGAGATGCTCGTCGAGATCGAGATAGCGGCCGAGCTTGCCGCGCATGAAGGAGAACGGGCCGTCGATCGCGGCGCGCGCCGCCTTGATCTCGTCCACTGAATGCGGCGATTCGAACTGCACCCAATCGACCCCGGCCGCCTCGCGATAGGCCTTCATGCGCCGGATCGTGTCATCGAGCGTGCCGCCAGCGGCGTCACGGGCATAGCATTGCGCCATCACGACGAAATCGGGGTCTAGCTGGTTTTTCATATCGACCGCGGCGCGGTAGCGCGCGATCGCCTGATCGAGCGGCACGACATCAATCCCGGCGTTCTGCGTCTTGCGCTTGCCCTCGATCGGCTGGTCGTCGATGCGGATGCCGGCCAGCCCGGCGCGGATGCTCTCGCGCATCAGGCGCCGCACGGCCATGACCCCGCCGTGACCGGTATCGCCATCGATCATCACCGGAATCGAGACGCTGTCGGCGATCCAGCCGGCGATCGTCACGCATTCGGTCATCGTCGCGGTGCCGACATCGGCAAGGCCCGTATAGGCGCCGACCACCCCGCCGGTGCCGACGAACAGCGCCTCGCACCCGGCCTTCTCCATGATCCGGGCATGCGCCGCGCTCGGCGGGTGCAGGACAGCCAGCACCTTGTCGCGGCGATGGATAAGTTCCTGCAGCCGGGCTGTGCGGGAAGCGGGCATGACGCGAACGCCTTTCCGATTTTCATGCGATCATGAGCGGCCGAGGCATGCGCGTCGAGCAGGATTTCCGGCGCGATGATCGTGCTAGAGTTCCCGCGTACACCGCCAGAGAAGGAAACGCACCATGCATTACCGCCGCATTTCGGCCGATTGCCACCTCGACATGATCTGGCTGCCGCCCGATCTGTTCACCTCGCAGGCGCCGCGAGATCTGAAGGAACGCATGCCGTTCGTCACCGAAGGGCCGAACGGGAAGGAATGGGTTGCGAATAACGGCGCCTCGTTCGGTCTGGTCGGCGGCGTCGGCTCGGCCGGCCGCCTCTATGAGCCGGGCAAGCAGCACCGCGCCGACCGCATGGCCGAGGCCGGCCTCTACGAAGACGGGCTGAAGGGCATCCGCCGCCCCGGCGATCCCGATCTGCGCGCCAAGGAACTCGATCGCGACGGGGTCGATGCCGAAGTGATCTACGGCGTGCTCGCCGCCGCGGCGAAGCTCAGCGACGCCGAAGCGTCGGCCGAGATGCTACGCATTTACAACGATTTCATCATCGACTTCTGCAAGCATTATCCCGATCGCATGATCGGCCTCGCCTGCCTGCCGTTCGGCGATGTCGAAGCGGCGGCGAAAGAGGTGCACCGCGTCGCCAAAATGGGCGTGAAGGGGGTCGAGCTGTCCTGCTCTTGGGACATGCAGCCGATGTGGCATCCGAGTTGGAACCCACTGTGGCAGGCGATCAACGAAACGCAGCTGCCGCTGCATTTCCACACCTTCCCGTCGGTCGACCCGAAGCTTCGGGCGGAGGTCAAAGGCAAATCGTTGCTGGCGTTGCGCTACAGCAGCATCTGCCTGTTCCAGATGACGCTCGGCAATATCCTGACCGCGCTGGTGGGGGCCGCGGTGTTCGAGCGCTATCCGAATTTCCGTGTCGTGTTCGGCGAATCCGGGATTGGCTGGATCCCTTATGTGCTCGACCGCATGGACTACGAGTATCAGGACCAGTACCGCGACATTAAGTTGAAGCTGCTGCCCAGCGAGTATTGGCGCCGCCAGTGTCGCGCGACGTTCCAGTTCGACCGGATCGGCACCAAGCTGATCGAGGATATGGGCGTCGAAACGCTGATGTGGGGCTCCGACTACCCGCACCCGGACGGGATCTGGCCGGATTCGTCGGAGTATATCGAGAAGCAGTTCGGCCATTTGCCGCCGGAGGTAACGCACAAGATCACCTGCGAAAACGCCGGCAAGTTCTATGGGCTGATCAACTAGCGCTGACGACACGGACAGAACCTCGATCATGACCGGGCTTGAGGCCAGATCAGGTCCGGGCATGACGCGCGGTCATGACGCTTTGGGAGCGTCTGCACCGCCTGAATGCCTCTGGGCACTATTCCGGGGTTTTGGTCTCGCGATCCGCCCGTCGCGGCCGGCGAACGCGCCGTCGCCCGGGTGAGCCGACCCCCACCAAATCGCTAGCATGACTTTTCCGCCTAGCTGGTATACTTAGATATCAAGGCTCGGAGAAAACAGAGCCTGATGTGAACGGGAGGAACGGCTATGGCGATGCTGAGCGCGACGCGGAGTGTGTGACTGACTCCGCGGCATTGCGGCAGGCGGGATGGTCGGCTCCGTCGCTGGATGCGCCTGGAGCAGCGGACAAGATCCGAAACGGTCGTACCAGGGCAAAATGACGCTGGCGTGGCACACCAACATCGCGGCGCGCTGGCTCGACCCGCAGCAGCATGACGGCAGCGCCACCCCGGACAATTTCCTCAACGCGCTGCACGATGGGCTGATCAAGAACTACAAGGAGGAGCTCTACAACCACCTGGCGCTGGCCGACCAGTTCGACTTTGCCGAGGATGCCAAGAGCGCCACCTTCCGGCTGCGCGCAGGACGTCCAGTTCCACGACGGCTCGCCGGTCACGCCGGACGACGTGAAGTGGAGCTACGAGAACTATCACGGCGGCTGGGCCAAGGTGCTGCACGACCGCACCGACAAGGATCAAGATCGTCGACAAGCGCACCGTCCGCTTCGACTTCAAGACGCCGTTCCTCGATTTCCCGCGCCTGATCGGCAGCAGCGAATCGTGTGCGGCGCCGGCTGGGTCGTGCCGGCGCAAGTACTACCAGAAGGTCGGCAAGGACGGGTTCGTCGCAAAAGCCGATCGGCGCCGGCCCCTACAAGCTCGTCAACCAGGAGCCCGGCACCAGGCTCGATTTCGAGGCATTCGAGGGCTACTACCAGCCGGTGCACGTCAAGAATTTCACGATCATCGGCGTTCCCGAGCCGGCGACCCGGGTGGCGATGATGGACCGCGAGCGAAGCCGACATCATGTACTTCATCCCCGGCGAGCTGCTCCCGCGCGTCATGAAGGACCCGAAGATCATGCTGGCGCCGGTGCTGTCTCGGGTCAATTGGTGGCTCGAATTCCCCGGCTTCCAGGATCCGAAGAGCCCGTTCCACGACAAGCGGGTGCGCGAAGCGATCAGCCTCGCGATCGACCGCAAGGCGATGAACCGACGCCGAAAGCGCCGGGCTGGGCAAGGTCAGACGGCAACTGGATCAACAACGACGTCGAGTACTGCGCTCGACTGGCCGGAATTCGGCCGCACGACATCGCCAAGGCCAAGAAGCTGATGGCCGAAGCCGGCCACCCCAACGGGTTCACCTACGATTGGCTGACCGCCGGCGCCGACCTATTATCTCGCGCGGCGAGCGCGTCATTTCGCAGACTGCAGGAGATCGGCATCCGCGGCCGGCTGCAGACGATGGAGCGCGGCGTCTACTGAAGACGCCGCCAGGCCGGGCTGAAGGAATGGCCCGGAGTGCAACATCATCCTGGCCGGCGACCCGCATCGGCGGCAGCTGGGCCAACTGGTACGAGCGCATGTTCAAATGCGGCAGCTGCCAGGCCAGGACATGATCTGCGTCAAGGACCTCGACGCCAAATTCGACAGCTACACAGAAATCGGACGATCGCAAGGAGCGCAAGCAGCTGGCGGAGGAAATCCAGCGCGACGATCCTCGAGAACTAATATTTCGTCCCGGTGTTCCGCCACGCCTTCATCAACGCGATCGGCAACCGCGGATCAAGGCCAAGAAATGGCAGGACGTGTTCCCGACGATGACCACCGGCTACGCCTATCCCTGGGAGGAGATCAAGCTGAAGGAACCGCGTGCGCGCCGCGCAGGACGGCGCGGTCAGGTCGACAGCGAGCGGAGCGAGCGGCGATGGCCCAGTTCATCCTCAGGCGGACGGCCTACGCGCTGATCACGCTGTTCATCCTCAGCCTGACGATCTTCATGGTGGTGCAGGCTGACCGGCGACCCGGTGACGCTGCTCGCCGAGCCGGGCGCGCGCGCCGAGGATCTCGACCGGATGCGCGCCGAATGGGGTCTCGACCGGCTCGCTGGCCGGTGCAATACCTCAGCGTTCGTCAAGAAACATCTTCACCGGCGAATCTGGGCAAATCGTTCAATTACCAGATGCCGGTCAGCACGCTGTACTTCCAGCGGCTGCCGCATTCGCTGCAGCTGGCGTTCGCGGCGACCCTGATCTCGTTCATCATCGGCATCCCGGCGGGGCTCATATCGGCCGTCAAGGTCAATACCGCCTGGGACAATGCCGGCAAGGTTGTCGCGCTGTTCGGCCTTGCGGTGCCCGGCTTCTGGCTCGGGCTGGTGCTGATCCTGGTGTTCTCGGTGTGGCTGCGCTGGCTGCCGACCAGCGGCACCGGGCGGCATCGCGCACCTGATCATGCCGGCGCTGGCGCTCGGCTGGTATTTCGCCGCCTCGCTGTTGCGCCTGACGCGCTCCAGCATGCTCGAGGTGCATGCGCAGCGAGTACATCAAGCTGGCGCGCCTGAAGGGCCTGCCGGGCTACGTCGTCATCGCGATGCACGCCTTCAAGAACGCGCTGATCCCGGTGCTTGACGTTGGCCGGCGTCAATCTCGTCGTCATGATCAACGCCGGCGTGATCATCGAGGTGATCTTCGCCTGGCCCGGTATCGGCCGGCTGCTCTACGAGGGCATCTTCCAGCGCGATTTCCCGCTGGTGCAGGGGATCGTGATGCTCGCCGGCATCATGATCGTGCTGATCAACCTGATCATCGACTTCCTCTACGCCTATATCGACCCCCGCATCCGCCTGACCAAATAGGTGCCGCCATGGCGTTCGTTTCCGAACAGAGCCCGATCGCTTGCTCGCCGCCGGCGCCCCGGGGTTCGCGGCGCTGCGGCGGCGACTGGCTGCGCTTTGCCGCGCAGCTGCCGATCCTGCCGCTGGCGATCCTGGTGCCGTTCGTGCTGATCGCGGCGTTCGCGCCGGCCGATCGCCCCCTACGATCCGACCGAGCCGATGCCCGGCGCCAGGATCTTCGATCCGCCGTTCTGGGTCGCGGGCGCCAATCCGCGCGGCGCTGCTCGGCACCGACTTTCAGGGCCGCGACGTGCTCAGCCGGCTGATCTACGGGGCACAGCGTGTCGCTGATCGTCGGGGTGACCGGAACCATCGTCGCCGGCAGCATCGGGACGACGCTGGGCATCCTGTCCGGCTATCTCGGCGGCTGGGTCGACCAGGCGATCATGCGGGTCGACCGACGCCTGGCTGGCGCTGCCGGCGCTGGTGTTCGCGATCTTTCTCGCGACGATGGTCGGCCCCAGCATGTGGAACATCATGATCATCCTCGGCGCGGTGTACTGGACGCGCTACGCCCGGGTGATCCGCGGCGAGGTGTTGAGCCTGCGCGAGCGCGAGTTCGTCAAGCTGTCCGAGATCGCCGGCGCCTCGTCGGCGCGCGTGATCCTGCGCCACATCCTGCCGAACGTGCTCAATTCGGCGATGGTGCTGGCCAGCCTGACGATCGGCGTCGTGATCATCGCCGAAGCCTCGCTGTCGTTCCTCGGCGTCGGGGTGCCGCCGCCGCAGCCGGCCTGGGGCTCGATGCTGGCCGACGGCCGCTCGATGCTGATGGTCGGCGACTGGTGGCTGACCGTCTTGCCCGGCCTGTGCATCATGATGGTGGTGCTGGCGACGCAGCTGATGGGCGACTGGCTGCGCATCCGGCTCGATCCGCAGCTGCGCAACCTGTAGCGGAGGCGCTCGAATGGCGCCGCTGCTTCAGGTCAGCGACCTGCACACGCATTACGTCTCGTTCGGCGGCGAGCGCGTCGTCAAGGCGGTCGACGGCGTCAGCTTCACGTTGGACGAGGGCGAAACGCTTGGGCTGGTCGGCGAATCCGGCTGCGGCAAGACGACGACCTGCCAGTCGGTGGTCAATCTGCTGCCGGCCGCGGCGCGCATTGTCGGCGGCTCGATCAGCTTCATGGGCGATGAGCTGACGACGATGCGGCCGCGCGAGATGCGACACATCCGCGGCGCCCAGATCGCGATGATTCTGCAAGACCCGATGGCTTCGCTGAACCCGCTGTTCAGCATCTACCGTCAGGTGATGGAGCCGGCCTATTACCATCGGGCGCTGCGCGGCGGGTCGCTGCGCGAGCGGGTGCGCGAGCTGTTGAACGCGGTGCGCATCCCCTCGCCGGCGATGCGGATGCGCGAGTATCCGCACCAGATGTCGGGCGGCATGCGGCAGCGCATCGTCGGCGCGATCGCGCTCGCCGGCGGCCCGAAGCTGATCATCGCCGACGAGCCGACGACCAATCTCGACGTCACGATCCAGGCGCAATATCTCGACCTCTTGCGCGAATTGCAGGAGCAGACCGGGGTCGCGATCATCTTCGTCACGCACAATCTCGGGATCGTCGCGCGCATGTGCGACAAGCTCGCGGTGATGTATGCCGGCAAGATCGTCGAGGCCGGCAGCGTGCGCCAGCTGTTCAACGGCGGCCGGCACCCCTACACGAAGGCGCTGCTCGGCTCGATGCCGCGGCTCGGCAGCAAGGAGAAGCTGCTCGCGATCCCGGGCCAGCCGCCCGATCTCGCGACCTTGCCGCCGGGCTGCGCCTTCCATCCGCGCTGTCCCGAAGCGTTGCCGGAATGTGCCGGCGAAACAGCCGCCCGAGGTGCCGATCGCCCAATCGTGGTCGGCGCGGTGCTGGCTGGCCGCAAACGACGCGCCGGACATCGCAACCCCATTCTCGGGTGACTGCCCGGAGGACCGCCATGCCGCAGCCGCTGCTGGAAATTGACGAGCCTGACAAAGCATTTCCCGGTCACGACGGCGCTGTTTCCGCGGCGGCAGATCGCCTGGGTCAAGGCCGTCGACGGCATCGATTTCTCGATCGAGCCTGGCGAGACGGTCGGGGTCATCGGCGAATCCGGCTGCGGCAAGACGACGACGTCGAAGCTGATCCTGCTGCAGGAAGAGCCGACCGCCGGCGCAATCCGCTACGACGGACGCAATGTCGGCGAGCTTGCCGGGTCGGATCTGATGCGCTACCGCCGCGAAGTGCAGGTCGTATTTCAGGACCCTTACAGCTCGCTGAGCCCGCGCATGCGGGTCAGCGAAATCATCGCCGAACCGTTGCAGATCCACACCGAGATGACTCGCCAGGAGCAGCGCGAACGGGTCGCCGAGGTGCTGGAACTGGTCGGACTGCGCCCGGAAGTGGCGAAGCTCTTTCCGCACGAATTCTCGGGCGGGCAGCGGCAGCGCGTCGCAATCGCCCGCGCGCTCGTCACGAACACGCGGCTGATCGTGCTCGACGAGCCGGTTTCGGCGCTCGATATCTCGATCCGCGCCCAGATCATGAACCAGCTGGAAGAGCTGCAGGATCAGCTCGGGGTTTCCTACCTGTTCATCGGCCACGACCTGGCGACCGTCGCGCATATCAGCCACCGCATCGCGGTCATGTATCTCGGCAAGATCGTCGAACTGGCCGAGGCGTTGGAGCTGTGCCACGAGCCGCTCCACCCCTACACTCAGGCGCTTTTTACCGCGGCCCTGCCGGCTCATCCGGACGAGAAGCACGAAAGGCTGACGATCTCGGGCGAAGTGCCGAGCGCCTTATCGCCGCCGTCCGGGTGCCGCTTCCACACGCGCTGTCCGAAGGCGATGACGCGTTGCTCGGTCGATGAGCCGCTGCGCAAGGACGTGTCCCGCGGCCACAGCGTCGCCTGTCATCTATACTGATACCGCTTGGGTTGATTGCTTTGGCGCGGTCGTCGTGAACCGGACGTCGCGTGGTGCGTTCAGCCTGTGATCAACGATCTGAGCCGCAACCGTCGGCAAATGGAATGGTCGGGCGACCGCCGCATATTTCATACCGCGATTCGCACTCGGGAATAAGCTGAAAGAAAAAGAATCCGTATGTCCAGCCGCGATGAATCTCGGTTTTTCACGCTCGCGAGCTCCTTGATACGGTAAGACGCCGTGCTACGGCCGTCGCGCAAATTCGACCCCTGCTCCCTAAAACGATTTTGGTTGGTAAATTCGAGATTACCCTGGGCGCGGTGCTGCTGGACCACACGCGTCGTTCGCTACTGGCCCGCCGAACCATATCGAAACGCCGCCTGTTCGGGGTGTAGGACCAGACAGGTTTTTGCTTTTGGCGTGGGGACAGCTCTGGTCCGCCGGCGTTTATTGATGATGTCGCGGCAGCGCGCCCATCCGCCGCGATTATCCCGATCGGTGGAACTGGATTACAGACTATCAGGACGCCGGGAGATACTTGCCCCCCTCGCGGCGAACCTGATTTCGTTTGGTAAGCGCGGTAAGTGCGTTCGACACCGACATCTCACCGGACTTATCGCCCTTCAACCCCATGCGCTCCAGGATTTCGCCTCGAGATAGGCCATTCCCTTCGCGGATCAGGTTCAGCAGCTCCTCGCGCCTGCTGCCGCGACGAACACGCGTTTGGCGCACCGCCGAAGCACCTGCACCTCGTGTCGCTTTGCCGGTCTTCGCTGCTTCGTAGGCTTCGATAGCGGCGAATTCACGATTGATCTCGTCAAGCTTCCGCTGCAGCTCCTGCTGCTGGTCAAACACCTGCTCGCGCTCGGCGCGGAGCCGGTCCCGCTCGCGGGTCATGAAATCGGAAAAATGCTCGCCGCCCATCCCGCCTTTGCCATTATCGGACATTCGTTCCCTCCGTGGTGTGCATCCGAGAGATGGATGTAAGTGTTCTTGCCGCCTTTGTACAGCGATTCGAGGTTCGAGAAAATGAATATTTTTCTGACAAGCGAGAACGATGCGCTCGGATGCGCCGAACGATGCGCCAACTTGCTCCGGTATGCTCTGCGCCGTGTGCTCCACAGCCACGTCGATTTGCTGCATCCTGAGGCTGGCAAGCAACAGATCTTACGGAGGCCGCCGGGCTCCACACGACTTAAACCCACGTCAAACGCCTTTTCGGATATCGAGAATCCGCTGCGAGGCGATCATTTATTTGTCGCGGACGGAATGCGCAAGGCGTGCTTGCGAAGCATGTCGAAGATATCAGACACCCCATCAGGACAGGATCGTATGTTCGCGATTCGCTTTTATGTCCCCCTTCGGTGAGGTGATCATCCGCCCGGATCGTCAGTCCGTGCGGCGGGGAACAGAGGGATCTGCTCCGCGTCTTGAATGAATCCTTCTCGATCATTCGCTGATTCGGCCGAAACAAGGTGTCTGACAAGGAGGCCCTATTGCCCTGCCCGCTGCGCCACCCGACATCATCGGCCAAGCCTCCCCCGGTCTCGCCTCGGAGCAATGGGTGGAGCCGGCCACCCCCATCGAGGAACCCGCGAATGTGCCGTTCTGTATTCTGTATAGCCGCGCTGCTGGCCGCCGCCGGGCTCGCGGCCGCGCGTGCCCAGCCCGTCGCGGTGCCGGCCCCGCCGGGCTACGCGATCAATCCGCCGGTGACCGACAGCCCGTTGCAACAACAAATCCTGCGCAACTATCGCAGCGACTTGCAGCAGACGCAGCGCGAACTGGCGGTGCGCAACCCGTCGGGAGCGAGCCGCGAACAGGTCGATGTGATGCATCAACTGAACACCGTGAACTCCTCGCTGACTCCGGTGCCTGCGTTGCCGGCCACGGCACCCGCAGCGCCGGAAGCGGCGCCGTTTCGGTGATCGCTGCGCATCCCGACGCGGCCATGCCGTATGGGCCGCTCGCCAACCACAGCGGCGGCGACGCGCTCACGGCGGCGGCGCCGCGCCTCAACGCCTGGCTTCTCACCGAGGGTCGCTTTCTGACCGACAACGGCGAGCTGTTCGGCGCGTTTAGCGATCGTGTTCTTTCCGCCGGAATGCCGCTCGACCGCGCCTCGCTGCACTCGCGTGCACTGCACCCGCGGTATCGCGGCGTGTCGCGAATCTGGAAACCCGGCGAGAAGCTGTCGGAGCAGTTTCTCGACCACGGCCTGGAAAAGACCGCGACATATCTCGAAAGCCCGGTGCGGGAAGTGACGCGCAGCCACCGCCGGCTCGACTGGCGACTTGACCGCGATGGTATGCTGCCGTTCGCGATCCTCGAGGAGTTGCGCGAGGAAGGCTACACTCATTACGCGATCGCGCCGGTGCCGTTCGCGGCGGGGCCGGTCAACGCGCTCTCCTGGGCGACCAGGCGTCCCGGTGGTTTCCCGCCCGAGGCGCTGGGCCTGATGGACGCGTTGCTGCCGACCTACTCCGCAGTAACCGAATCGAAGACCCTGGTGCGGTTTGTCGAAAACCTGCTGAGCACCTATGTCGGGCACGAGCCAAGCCAGCTGATCCTTGAAGGGCAAGTCCGCCGCGGCGACGTGCGCACGATCACCGCCGCGATCATGCTGATCGATCTGCGCGATTTCACGATGCTGACGAACATTCTCGCGCCACGCGCCGTGGTTCGGCTGCTCAACGAGTATTTCGACTGCGTTTTCCAGCCGGTCCGCGCCAATGGCGGGGAGGTCCTCGAGATCATGGGCGACGGCGTGCTCGCGATCTTCCGGCACGAAGGACGCGAGGACGGCGGGGCGGCATGCCGGGCGGCGCTGAACGCGGCGCAGCAGGCGCTTCGGGCGTTGGCCGAGCGCAACCGCAGGATGCCGGACGGCGGGCCGGTGCTGCAGGCCGGTCTGGCGCTGCATTACGGCACGGTGTCCTACGGCAATATCGGGGCCGGCGACCGTCTCGATTTCACGGTGATCGGCGCCGATGTCAACCTGACGAGCCGCATCGAGCAGTTCAATCGGCAGCTCGACCGGGCATTGATCATGTCGCAGGCTTTCGCCGAGAAGCTGGGACGGCCGGTGTGGGAGATCGGACACTACGAGTTGCGCGGTTTCGCCAAGCTGCACCGCCTGTTCGAACTGCCGCCTGAAGAATCATAGCCCGGTTTTCATCGAGGTCGGAGGTCAACGCCGCGAGGCGAAGAAGCGGCGTAGCAGGTCGCCGGCGGCGCGCTCGGCGATGCCACCATAGATCTCGGGCCGGTGGTGGCAGGTTGGCTGGTCGAAGATGCGGGGACCGTGCTCGATGCCGCCGCCCTTCGGATCGTAGGCCCCGAAATACAGCCGGCGGATGCGCGACAGACCGATCGCTGCGGCGCACATCGGGCAGGGTTCGAGCGTCACGTACAGGTCGCAGCCGTGCAGCTGCTTGGCTCCGAGCCGGACGGCGCCGGCGCGCAACACCAGCATCTCGGCGTGCGCGAGGGGATCGCGGTCGCGCTCGACCCGGTTCCCGGATGCGGCGAGAACGGCGCCGGCCGGATTAAGCAGCACCGCGCCGACCGGCACCTCGCCTTGTTCCGCGGCGGCGGTGGCCTCGGCGAGAGCCACGGCCATTGCCCTCGGCATTGCACCGTGTCCCGTCTGGCCTATCTGCACATTGTGCATGCAAGCGCGCCCGCCCGCTGTCTCAGATGATGCCGAATACCCAACCAACGCCTTCCACCTCGACTGCACATGGTCAACCCGAACGCATCGCCAAGGCGATCGCGCGCGCCGGGCTGTGCTCGCGGCGCGATGCCGAACGATGGATCGCCGAGGGCCGGGTCGCCGTCGACGGCGAGATCCTGACCAGCCCAGCCGTTACCGTCACCGCCGACAGCGACATCCGGGTGGACGGCAAAAAGCTGCCGGAACCGGAGCGGCCTCGTCTGTGGCGCTATCACAAATCGGTCGGGCTCGTCACAACCCATCGCGACGAGAAGGGCCGACCGACAGTGTTCGGCGCCGTGCCGGCGGGTCTGCCGCGGCTGATCTCGGTCGGAAGGCTCGACCTGAATTCCGAAGGGCTGCTGCTGCTGACCAATGACGGCGCGCTGGCACGCCGCCTCGAACTGCCGGCGACCGGCTGGGTGCGGCGCTATCGCGTGCGGGTGCATGGCGCGGTCGATGAGGCCCGGCTCGCGGGGCTGGCCCGCGGCGTCGCGATGGACGGCGTCGCCTACGGCCCGATCCGCGCCGCGCTCGACCGCACGCAAGGGTCGAACGCCTGGCTGACCCTGTCGCTGCAGGAAGGCAAGAACCGCGAGGTTCGCCGTGTTCTCGAACACCTTGGCTATTCGGTGACGCGGCTGATCCGGGTCGCCTACGGTCCGTTTCAGCTCGGCCATCTGGAGCGCGGCGCGATCGAGGAGGTGCCGGCCAAGGTATTGCGCGAACAGCTGGGCTCCTCGTTCGCCGTTCCCGGAGCGCGCAGCACGGGCCGGCGGCGCGGCGCCGCCTCATGACCGGCCCGGCTTCGGCGATGCGGCCGAACAGTAGCTTGAACGGTCAATCATTGCGTTCTCGCGAATGAGGGCGTTCGCTGCTGTGTTCTTGCTGAAATATGCGTTCTGCCGTTTTTCAGTGGGTTGCGCACAGAACGCGGGCATAGCCGAGCGAGTCGAAATCAGCCATTCGTGGTTCATATATCTGCAACTGTTTGGCCCATCATACTAGCCTTGAGGATGTACCCCTCTCACTCTCATTCAAGCCTCCATGCAGACCACTCGAAGATCCGGGCGGCACGAGTGGTGTCGGCGCGATGCGGCGGCGCTCCCGAATTCAGCGATGCGCTCGTCTGATCCGGCGCGGCGCGGCCTGCGCGTCGTTGGCGGTATCCATCGCGGGCGCCGGCTTGTAGTTCCACCCAACGACGCGGTAAGGCCGACCAGCGATCGCGCCCGCGAGGCGTTGTTCAACATCCTGTCGCATGGTGGTTTCGCGGCGGGAGGACTGCCATTCGCCGAGCGGCCGGTGCTCGACGCCTTTGCCGGCACCGGCGCTTTCGGCATCGAAGCGCTGTCGCGCGGCGCCAGCGCCGCCGCGTTTATCGACAACGGGCGTGAGGCGCTCGCAGCGCTGCGCCGCAACGTCAGAGCGCTCGGGGAGGAGGACCGGGTGTATATCGTCACGGGCGACGCAACTCGGCCGCCGCGCGCCGTGTTCGCTTGCGCGGTGGCGTATCTCGACCCGCCCTATGGCAGCGGTCTCGCGGCCGCGGCGCTGCCGGCGCTGGCGGCGGCCGGATGGTTCGCGGCCGAGGCGCTGGCTATTGTCGAACTGGCGGTTGCCGAGGAATGGACGCCGCTTTCCGGGTTCACGCCGCTCGATGAGCGTGTTTATGGTGCGGCCCGGCTCGTCTTTCTGCGTTACGACCAGGGCCTTCGAGGAGACCGGCGATGACCGACACAATGCCGACAGTGACTCTGCCCACTGTGACATTGCCGGGGGGCGAGACCGTGCCGGCCTATGGTCTCGGCACCTGGCACATGGGCGAGGACCGCAGGCGCGCCGCCGACGAGGCCGCCGCGGTGCGGCTCGGCATCGAGCTCGGTATGAATCTGATCGACACAGCCGAGATGTACGGCAACGGCGCCGCCGAGGAAATCGTCGCCGAGGCCTCGAAGGGCGTGCGCGACCGGCTGTTCATCGTCAGCAAGGTGCTGCCGTACAACGCCTCGCAACGCGGAGTCGTGGAAGCCTGCGAGCGCAGCCTGAAGCGGCTCAAGACCGACCGGATCGACCTGTATCTGTTGCATTGGCGCGGCTCGGTGCCGCTCGCCGACACGCTGGCCGGGTTCGAGCGTCTGCAACGCGACGGCAAGATCCGCCATCACGGGGTCAGCAATTTCAACACCGAGGACATGCGCGAGTGGGTCGGGCTGGCCGGCGGCGAAGCGGTCGCGGCGAACCAGATCCTCTATAATCTGAGCCGGCGCGGCCCGGAGTGGGAACTGATCCCGTGGTGTCGCGAGCGCGGCGTCGCGATCATGGCGTACTCGCCGCTCGAACAGGGGCGCATGCTCAACAATCGGGGCTTGCGGGAGGTCGCGGCGCGGCACGGTGCAACCGCGGCGCAGGTCGCGCTCGCCTGGCTGCTGCGTCAGGACGGGATGATCGTCATACCCAAGGCCACCAAGCTCGACCATGTGCGCGAGAACCGCGCCGCCGCCGATCTCCGGCTCACGGACGAAGACCTCGCGGCGCTCGACCGCGCCTTTCCGCCGCCGACCTCGCGCACCGCGCTCGGCATGTTGTAGGCTGCGCTGGCACCCCCCGCCGGTCTGGGGTTCAGCCCGGATCGTGGAGGTGCGGTATCGTCGTCAACGCGCCACCGGGCACGCCGGCGCGCGAACAATCCGGTCAAATGCGATGAGCGATCTGACGATATATCTCGGGAACAAGAACTACGCCTCGTGGTCGCTGCGGGCGTGGTTGGCCCTGAAGCAGACCGGGGCCGAATTCGACGAGGTCGTAATCCCGCTGTATCAACCCGGCAGCCGGCAGACGGTCTTGAACTACTCGCCGTCGGGGCAGGTGCCGGCGCTGAAGCACGGCGATCTGACGGTTTGGGACAGTCTGGCGATATGTGAATATCTCGCCGAACGATTTCCGGACGCGGCGCTGTGGCCGGGTGATCCGGAGGCGCGATCCATGGCGCGGGCGGTCTGCGCCGAAATGCATGCCGGGTTCGCTGCGCTGCGTCGGGAGATGCCGATGAACATCCGGTCGAGCTTCCCGGGCCGCCCGCTGACGTCCGAAGCTCAGGCCGACATCAACCGGATCATGACGATCTGGCGCGATTGCCGCAGCCGTTTTGGCGACGGAAAGGGCGACTTCCTGTTCGGGAATTTCACGATCGCGGACGCGATGTATGCCCCCGTCGTGACCCGCTTCCGTACCTACAAAATCGACCTCGAGCGCGAGGCCGAACTCTATTGCGCCGCCATCATGGGGATGCCGGAAATGCAGGAATGGGCCGCCGCGGCGCGCAACGAACCGATGATCGTCGAGGAGTACGAATTCTAAACCCACCCCCTCTCCCGCCTTGCGGGAAAGGAAAAGGCGCTACGCCGCCATCCGCTGTCGGGCCGATGCCAGGACCATCGCGGCGCCTTTCTCGGCGATCATGATCGTCGGCGCGTTCGTGTTGGTCGAGGTCACGGCCGGCATCACCGAGGCGTCGATGACGCGCAAACCGTCGATGCCGTGCACCCGCAGCTGGTCGTCGACGACGGCCATCGGGTCGCGCCCCATCTTGCAGGTGCAGGTCGCGTGGAACACGGTCGAGCCGGTCTGCCGCAGATAGTGCAGCAGCTCGTCGTCGCTTTGCACGTCGGCTCCGGGCAGGATCTCGGCCACGTAATAAGGCTTGAGGGCGGGCGCGGCGAAGATTTGCCGAACCGCGCGCAGCCCGCCGACCGCGGCGCGGCGGTCGGTCTCGTGCGACAGATAGCGCGGGTTGATCGCCGGCGCCTGACGCGGATCGCTCGATTTCGCCTCGACATAGCCGGTCGATAAGGGCCGCATCTGCCACATTCCGCCGGTCATGCCGGGTCTCGTGTCGAGCCGGCGGATCGGTCCCGGCGCGAAACTGGCGTTCGCGAACAGGATCTGCACGTCGGGGGTCGCCGATTCCTCCAGCACCTTGACCGAGGCGGCGACCAGCGAGGCGGCGTAGGTCAACAGGCCGGACCCGGCGAAGACGTAGCGCATCAATTCGCCGACGAACGGCAGCCCGCGCGACTTCTCGTTGGCGGTCGGGATGCCCGTAACCTCGGCCGTGACGCGCGCCAGGAAATGGTCCTGCAAATTCTTGCCGACCCCGGGCAGCGCGTGCGTGACTGGTGCGCCGATGCGGCCGAGATGATCGGGGTCGCCGACCCCGGACAGTTGCAGGATATGCGGCGAGCCGATCGCGCCGCCGGACAGGATCACCTCGGCCAGCGCGTCCGCCCGCTCCACCTTTTCGCCGCGCGAAAATTCGACCCCGACCGCGCGTTTCCCGTCGAGCAGCACGCGATGCACCAGCGCGTCGGTGACGACCTGGAGGTTGGGCCGCCGCAATGCCGGACGCAGATAGGTGCGCGCCGCGCTCTGCCGGCGCCGGCCGCGCCGCGTCTGCTGCACCCAGCCGATGCCGCCCGGCGACCCCGGTGGCAGGCGGTTGACGTCCTCGCGGTATTCGAGACCGGTCGCGATGCCGGCCTCGATAAGCCGCTCGCACAGCGCGGGCTTGTCGGAGGTGTGCGACGTCAGCAGCGGCCCGCCGCTGCCGTGGAACTCGTTGGCGCCCTCCTGCCAGCTCTCGGCCCGCTTGAAATACGGGAGCACGTCGTCCCACGACCAGCCGCGGTTGCCGAGCTGGCCCCAATGGTCGAAATCCTCCGGTTGCCCGCGGACATAGATCATACCGTTGATCGACGACGAGCCGCCGAGCACGCGCCCGCGCGGGTAGAGGATCGCGCGATTGTTGACGCCGGGATCAGGCTCGGCCGTATAGCCCCAGGTCAGCTTCGGATGATCGAGCAGCTTCACGTATCCGGCGGGGATGTGTATGAGCGGATTCCAGTCGCGCCCGCCGGCCTCGATCAGGATGACCCGCTTAGTGGGATCGGCCGACAGCCGGTTCGCCAGCACGCACCCCGCCGACCCGGCCCCGACGATGATGTAATCCGCTTGCATGCCACACCCTTTTGGATTGCATCAGCTCGCGTAGCTTCACAGGGCGGGAGAGAGCGGTGCATCCCGCCACAAATCGATAGCGAATGTCCGCAGCCCGTAGAGTAATTGCGACGCGTGCCGAAAAACGTGGCAGAAACCGCCTTGCGACGCAATCTCCGTGCGTAACCCGACCCGTTTCGCCGATTCGTGCGACTCCATGCAGTTGCCGCGGGTTCGTGGCACTCGTTTGAGCACAATTTTTATTTCGAACGGGTTCGACGATTGCTCACACTAATCACCGGTCCTGGCGACAGACGACTCAGAACCTGTGCAGCGCTGGCAAGCGCAAACAAGGCCGGCCACTAACACGCCGTTTACTTCAGTGTTTCCTTAGCGCGGCCCGCGCTTCAACGGCGTGTCGCCGAGACTGGTCCACCAATTCAGCACGCGTGATCAGCGTCCCACACATCGAGCCCTCGCAGGCGGCGACCAGCGGTCAATTCACCCAGCAGCCAAGCATAGGTTTTTGCCACACCCTCCTCTATGCCGATCCGCGCACGCCAACCCAGCGCCGAGAGCCGGGTGCTGTCGAGGAGCTTGCGCGGAGTACCGTCGGGCTTACTGGGATCGAATCGTACCTCTCCACGGAAGCCGACCGTTTCCGCAACGAGCCGCGCCAGTTCGACGATCGGAATGTCGTTGCCCGCGCCGATGTTGATGGTCTCCGCCTGGGAATAGTTCTGCATCAGGAAAACCAGCGCGTCCGCGCAATCGTCGACATGGAGGAATTCACGTCGCGGCGTGCCGGTCCCCCAGATCGTGACGTGTGGCTCGCGATTCAACTTTGCCAAATGAAATCGGTACAGCAGCGCAGGGAGAACGTGCGACGATTCGGGATTGAAGCTGTCCCCTGGGCCGTACAAGTTCGTCGGCATTGCCGAAATGAAATCCACCCCATATTGCATTCGATACGCCTGGCATTGCATCAAACCGGAAATTTTCGCGATAGCGTACCATTGATTCGTTGGTTCGAGCGGGCCGGAGAGTAGCGCCGCTTCGGGAATCGGTTGCGGCGCGAGACGTGGATAGATACAGGAGGACCCAAGAAACAGAAACTTCTTCACTTCGATATCGGCGGCAGCCTTGGCGATGTTTATCTGGATCGCCAGATTGTCATACAGGAAATCTGCCGGCCGACGGCTGTTGGCGAGGATCCCGCCAACCCGCGCCGCGGCCATGAATACGACGTCCGGCCGCTGCGCGTGCATCCAACGTTCGACCTCCGCCTGGCGGCGCAAGTCGAGCTGGTTGCTCCCGACCGTCAGCAATTCGCAGTCTTCTCGGGCAAGCCGGCGAAGCAACGCCGAGCCGACCATACCGCGATGGCCGGCTACCCAGACCCGCCGCCCTTTCAAAAGAAAGGGGACTTCAGTAGGAGCCATGGTGGCCAGCCTCCTTGGGCATCTGCTCCAGATCGGCATCGACCATCTCGGCGATCATCTCGGCAAAACTGGTGCGTGGCGCCCAGCCCAGCCTCGCACGCGCCTTGCGCGAATCCCCGAGCAAACAATCGACCTCCGTTGGACGGTAATATCTCGGATCGACCGCAACCAGTACCTCGCCGCTGTCGCAATCGACACCCTTTTCCTCCAGACCGTCGCCCCGCCACCCTATCCGCCGGTTCACCCGGGCAAATGCGAGCTCGACCACCTCACGCACACCGTGCATCTCGCCCGTCGCCAGAACATAATCGTCCGGTTCGTCCTGTTGCAGCATAAGCCACATGCCCTCAACGAAGTCGCGCGCATGCCCCCAATCGCGCTTCGCATCGAGATTGCCCAGGAATACGTGTTTCTGCATACCGTGTGCGATCGCCGCGACCGCGCGGGTGATCTTGCGCGTTACGAATGTTTCTCCGCGCAGCGGACTCTCATGATTGAACAGGATGCCGTTGGAGGCGTGCAGGCCATAGGCTTCTCGGTAATTCACCACGATCCAGTGGCCATACTGCTTCGCGACCGCATAGGGTGAACGCGGATAGAATGGGGTGTGCTCGTTTTGCGGGACCTCCCGGACCATGCCGTAAAGCTCGGACGTCGACGCTTGGTAGAAACGGGTCGACCTTTCAACGCCAAGGATTCGTATCGCCTCCAGTAGCCGCAATGTCCCAAGTGCGTCGGCATCGGCGGTATATTCCGGCGTTTCGAAACTCACTTGGACATGGCTTTGCGCCGCGAGATTATAGATTTCATGCGGTTGCACCTTCTGCACGATACGGATAAGGCTCGTCGAGTCCGTCATGTCGCCGTAGTGCAAATGGAAACGCACATCGGCTTCGTGGGGATCCTGATAGAGATCATCGATCCGTGCCGTATTGAACGATGCGGAACGGCGCTTGACGCCGTGCACAATATACCCCTTAGCCAACAGAAACCGAGCAAGATAAGCGCCGTCCTGACCGGTGACTCCGGTAATCAGCGCAATCCTGTCGGTCGTCGGTCGGTCGGTCTCCGGCATAACTGATATCGGCCGCTTCCTTTTGCCTGGCGGGACGCCTGAGCGCTTCGGGCCAAGATTAGGCGCACTCGCGCTGCCGCGGCAACGAGGACCGATACGGATGCGTAGCTGACGCGTGATCTGTACGGAGTTTATAGCGGGTGTTCTGTCCGGCTTTGGAACGCCTCGAAAGAGGTCGGGGATCGGCCGGGTGGAGCTGCTGCAAGGGGTGCGGGAGGTGCGTCTTGAGGGCTTGCCGGCGGCGGCGAACAGGCGGTGCGCGGGGCCGGTCAGTTTGTCGGCTTGGACGGTCGGTATCAATCCTCTCCACGTTCCTGCCGGCGCGCGGCGATGCGTAGTTCGTGGGCCGGGTAGACGCCGAGGATCTTGACCTCGGTCGAGAAGAATTCGAGCTCCTCCAATGCCAGCTTGAGCGGGCGGTCGTCGGGGTGTGCCTCGACATCGGCATAGAACTGCGTCGCCGAAAAGCGGCCGCCAACCATGTAGCTTTCGAGCTTGGTCATATTGACGCCGTTCGTCGCGAACCCGCCCAGGGCCTTGTAGAGCGCCGCCGGGACGTTGCGCACGTTGAACACGAAACTCGTGACGGCCGGTGCGCCCCGCGGCGGCCGTTGCGGCTCGCGCGACATGATCACAAAACGGGTCGTGTTGTGCTCGGCATCCTCGATATTCCGCGCCAGCGACATGAGGCCGTAGATTTCGCCGGCCAGCTCGGAGGCGATTGCCGCGACCGAGGGATCGCCAAGCTCCTTGATTTCGGCGGCGCTGCCGGCGGTATCGGCGCGCACGACCGGCTGCAGGCCGTGGGCGCGGATGAAGTCGCGGCATTGCGACAGCGCCTGGATGTGGCTGCGTACCGCGCGAATCCGGTCGAGCGGCGCGCCGGGCAGCGCCAGCAGATGGTGGTTCACCCGCTCGAAATGCTCGCCGATGATGTAGAGGGCCGAATCCGGCATCAAATGATGAATGTCGGCGACCCGCCCGGCGACCGAGTTCTCGATCGGGATCATCGCGAGCCGCGCCGCACTGTCGCGCACCGCCGCGAAAGCATCCTCGAACGCGGCGCAGGGCAGGGTCGCCATTTCGGGAAAGACGCGCCTGCACGCCAGGTCGGAATAGGCCCCCGGAGAGCCTTGAAACGCGATCGTCTGCTCCGGTCTTGATTTCATTGGCCTATCTGTTCCATCAGCTTGCGGGCGCGGGCGAGATCGGCCGGCGTATCGACCTGAACGCCGAGCTGCGCCTTGTCGATCAGGCTGACCCAAATGCGCATCCCGGCTTCAAGCGCGCGCAGCTGCTCGAGCCGCTCGCGCTGTTCGAGGACGCCGCGCGGCAGCCCCACGAAGCGGTCGAGCGCGGCGCGGCGATACGCGTAGAGCCCGACATGCTCGTAATGCGGCCCCTCGCCCCACGGCACCGCCGCCTTGCTGAAATAGAGCGCGCGCGCCGGACGAGTCGGGTCGGCGAACCCGGCGGCGACCTTGTTGACGCTGGTGTCGGCGACGGCAGCTGGATCGGTGATCTCGGCCGCTAGCGTCGCGATATCGGCGTCGGTTTCGGCGAGCGTCGCCAGCGCGATCCGGATCGCGCTGGGGTCCAGCATCGGCATGTCGCCCTGTATATTGAGGACGGCGTCATGGGTCTGCCCCGGATCGAGCGCGGTTATCGCGGTGTGGATGCGGTCCGAGCCGGTCGGCAGCGCCGGATCGGTCATCACGGCCCTGCCGCCGGCGCGCTCGACGGCTTCGGCTATCGCGTAGTCGCCGCTGGCGACGACGACCGGGCCACAGTCGGCGGCGACCGCCAGACGCCAGACATGCACGATCATCGGCGCCCCGGCAATCTCGGCCAGCGGCTTGTCGGGCAGCCTGGTCGCGGCGAGCCGCGCCGGGATCAGCAGAATGGGGTTGCGGATCGCGTCCGGTGATGTCACTGCGGTAGCAAAGCCGGGTTGTGGCGCACCAACGCGACAACATGCCCGGTTCGACTGCCCGCCGGAAGGGCGATATTGTTTCCCGCTGACGGCGGGAAACAATTCCGCTAGCGGCAAAATGGTTGGCCTGGGCGATGCCCTTGGCCGCGCCGGGCCTGCGTCAGAATATGAGACGGGGACAATGTCGTCTTTCGAGTGGAACAAGGTCATCGCGTCGGTTCTGACGGCGATGATCGTCGCGATGGTGGCCGGTGTTCTGGCGAGCCAGATCGTTCACCCACACCGGCTTCACGAGGCCGTCTATCTGCCGCCCGGCGCCGAAGGCGGAGCAACGACCGCCGCCGCAACCGCGCCGGCCGCGGCACCGCTCGAACCGATCGAGCCGCTGCTGGCGAAAGCAGATGTCGCGCACGGCCAGCAGCTGTCTAAGGTCTGTACGCAATGCCACACCTTCGAGAAAGGCGGCGCAAATAAGATCGGCCCCAACCTGTACGGGGTCGCCGAAGAAAAAATTGCAGCCGTACCGGGATACCAGTTCTCGCCGGCGCTTCTGGCCAAGAAGGACGAGCAGTGGACGCCGGACGCGCTGAACGTCTGGCTGCACAGTCCGCAGCAATTCGCCAAGGGCACGAAGATGAGCTTTGCCGGCGTCCCGAAGGCGCAAGACCGCGCCGATCTGATCGCCTACCTCGAATCGCTGAAATAGGCGGAGGACGTCGGGCCGGCGCCGAGCCGGGGAGGACACTGATCGACCTCGATCCGTTCATCGCGCTGGCAACCGAGCTCGCCGACGCCGCCGGGGCAGCGATCCGGCCGCATTTCCGGCGGCCTATCGCGATCGATGAAAAGCCCGATCTGTCGCCGGTCACCATCGCCGACCGCGACGCCGAAATAGCCATGCGGCGGCTGATCGCGGCACGATTTCCCGAACACGGCATTATCGGCGAGGAATTCGGCCGCGAGCGCGAGGATGCCGAGTTCGTCTGGGTCCTCGATCCGATCGATGGCACAAAATCCTTCATTTCGGGCGTGCCGCTGTTCGGAACATTGATCGCGCTGGCTCAACGCGGGCGCCCGATAATCGGAATTATCGACCAGCCGATTTCGCGCGAGCGCTGGATCGGCGCCGCCGGCCGGCCAACGCTGTTCAACGGCGCCCCGATCCGCTGCAGGCCTTGTGACGGGCTCGCCGGGGCGACGCTGTTCGCGACCAGTCCCGACATGTTCATCGGGCCCGACAAGGTCGCGTTCGGGCGGGTTGCCACCGCCGCCAAGCTCGTCCGGTTCGGCGCCGATTGCTATGCCTATGGCCTCTTGGCGCACGGGTTCATCGATCTGGTTATTGAATCAAGCCTCAAGCCCTACGATTTCAGTGCCATGCTGCCGGTCGTCGAGGGCGCCGGCGGGGTGGCCAGCGACTGGCGCGGCGCGACGCTGACCGTCGCCTCGGACGGTCGCGTCGTGGTTGCCGGAGACCGGCGTACACACGAAGCGGCGCTTGCATCGCTGGCGACATAAAAGCTGCATTTGGGACAGGAGGCATGATGCGCGGGGCTGTTGTGCGCAGGCGGTTTGGTCTTGTTCTCGGGCTGGCCTTTTTTATCGGTGCGGGCGGCGCGACGGTCCCGGCGGTAACGGCGAGCGCAGCCCCGAGCCACGGTCTGTCGTTGTTCGGGGATCTCAAATACGGTCCCGACTTCAAGCATTTCGAATACGCCAACCCGAGCGCCCCGAAGGGCGGCACGATGCGGCTCTCCGCGATCGGCACTTTCGACAGTCTGAACCCTTATATCGTCAAGGGCGTTTCGGCGGCCGGCATGAGCCAGACCTTCGATACGCTGATGCTGCCCTCCGAGGACGAGCCCGGCAGCGAATACGGCCTCGTTGCCGAAAGCGCCGATCTGGCTCTGGACCGCAAATCGGTGCTGTACACGCTGCGCAAGGAGGCGCGCTTCCACGACGGTTCGCCGATTACGCCGGATGACGTGATCTGGACCTTCGACACGCTGCGCGAGAAGGGCCAGCCGATGTACCGCTCCTATTACGGCGATGTCGATAAGGTCGAGCGCGAGGGCGAGCACGGTGTGCGGTTCCATTTCAAATCCGCCGAAAACCGCGAACTGCCGCAGATCGTCGGCCAGATGCCGATCCTGTCGAAGAAATACTGGGAGGGCCGCGACTTTACGAAAACGACGCTCGACGCACCGCTCGGCAGCGGCCCGTACAAGGTCGAGTCGGTCGATCCCGGGCGCTCGATCACGTATCGACGCGTGCCCGATTACTGGGCCGCCGATTTGCCGGTCAGGAAAGGGCGCGAGAATGTCGACGAAATCCGCTACGATTATTACCGCGACGGGACCATCGCGCTCGAGGCGCTGAAGGCCGGGCAATATGACGTTCGGCTGGAGAACTCGTCGAAAGCGTGGGCGACCGGGTATGACGGGCCGGCGCTGCGGCAAAGTCTGTTGAAGAAGGCGGAAATCCCCAACGAGCTGCCGCGCGGCATGCAGGGTTTCGGTTACAATTTGCGGCGTCCGCTGTTCCAGGACCCGAAGGTTCGGCAGGCGCTCGGCTACGCGTTCGATTTCGAATGGTCGAACAAGAATTTGTTCTACGACGCCTACAAGCGGACCCGCAGCTATTTCGATAATTCGGAGCTGGCCGCGACGGGGGTGCCGCAAGGCGAGGAACTCAAGATACTCGAACCGTATCGGGGGAAAATCCCCGACGAGGTGTTTACGAAAGAATACGATCCGCCGAAATACGACGGTTCCGGCAATATCCGTGACGGACTGCGCGAGGCCTTCAAGCTGCTCAAGGAGGCCGGCTGGAGCGTCAAGGGCGGCAAGCTGGTTAACGACAAGACCGGGCAGCCGTTCGAGTTCGAGATCCTGCTCGTACAACCCGAGTTCGAACGCATCGTGCTGCCCTTCGTACGCAATCTCGAACGCCTCGGGATCACCGCACGGGTGCGCACGGTCGACGCCAGCCAATACCAGAAGCGCATGGACACGTTCGATTACGATATGGCCGTCGTGTCGTTCGGTCAGTCGTTGTCGCCCGGGAACGAGCAGCGCGATTATTGGGGATCGCAGGCCGCCGACGAAGAAGGCAGCCGCAACATTCTCGGGATCAAGAACCCGGTCATCGACGCGCTGGTCGAGGAGGTCATCAAGGCGCCGGATCGCGAATCTCTCGTCGTCCGCACCCGCGCGCTCGACCGCGCCCTGCAGTGGGGATTCTACGTCATCCCGCACTACCACACCGACGTGTCGCGGGTCGCCTATTGGGACAAATTCCGCCGCCCCGAGATCGCGCCGAAATACGGCATCGGCCTCGACACGTGGTGGGTCGACCCGAAAGCGGAGCAGACAATTGAAGCCAAGAAGGGCGAGGTCAAGAACGAGACCAAGTAGCTCGCCCTTTCCTTCTGCAGGCAGGATCGGCCGACACGGAGCCCTCGCCGGTCCCCGTGAATGGACGCCGGCGTCGTCGTTTCCTATGTAGAGCCGGTATCCGAGCGCAAGGGTCCCGCGATGAGGCAATTCGGCATCGGACAGCCGATCCGGCGCGTTGAAGACAGGCGGTTTTTGACCGGAACCGGCCGCTACCTCGACGACATCGTTCGGCCGCGTCAGGCTTATGCGGCTGTGCTGCGCTCGCCGCACGCGCACGCCCGCATCCGCGCGATCGACCCGAGCGCCGCGCTGTCGTCGCCCGGCGTCGTCGCCGTCCTCACTGGCGAGGATCTGGCGCGCGACGGCATCGGCACTGTGCCGTGCGTGAGCCCCGTCACTAACCGCAACGGCTCTGAGATGGCGATGCCGCCGCGACCGGCACTGGCACGCGACCGTGTCAGGCATGTCGGCGACGCGGTCGCGCTCATTGTCGCCGAGACCCTCGCCCAGGCGCGCGACGCCGCCGAACTGATCGAAATCGATTACGAGATGCTGCCCTCCGTCGTCGAGACCGAGACGGCTCCCGATGACCGCCAGCCCGTGGTGTGGGACGAGCACCCGGGCAATCTCTGCTTCGACTGGGAGATCGGCGACCGCGCCGCCGTCGAGCGTGCAGCGGGGTCGGCGCGGCATCGTGTGTCGCTGACCCTGGTCAATAACCGGGTCGTGGCCAATTCGATGGAGCCACGCGGCGCTGTCGGAGAATACGATCCGGGCGAGGATTCCTATACGCTGTGGAGTTCAACACAGGGCTCGCATTTCGTGCGCAACCTGCTCGCCGAGCATGTTTTGCACATTCCGGAAAACCGCATCCGGGTCGTCACACCCGATGTGGGGGGCGGTTTCGGGATGAAGCTGTTTTTGTATCCGGAGCACGTCCTGGTGCTGTGGGCCGCGAAAAAATTGGGCCGGTCGGTTAAATGGGTCGCCGATCGCTCCGAAGCCTTCGTCACCGACACGCAGGGGCGCGACAATGTCACGAAGCTCGATCTCGCGCTCGACGATCAGTTTCGGTTTCTGGCGCTGTCGGTCGAGCTGACCGCGAACATGGGCGCTTATCTGTCGAATTTCGCGCCGGAAATCCCGACCGCCTCGGGCGGGGTCATGTATAGCGGCGTCTATGCGTTTCCGGCGATCCACGTCGCGGTCAAGGGCGTGTACACGAACACGGTGCCGGTCGATGCCTACCGCGGCGCCGGCCGGCCCGAGGCGGCCTACGCCGTCGAGCGGCTGATCGATTACGCCGCACGTCGCCTCGGCACCGAGGCCGACGAACTGCGCCGCCGAAATTTCATCAAGCCCGACGCAATGCCGCACACGACGCCGCTCGGTCTGACTTATGACAGCGGCGATTTCGCGCGCAATCTCGATAATGCGCTCGCCGCCGCCGATGCCCCCGGCTTCGCGGCGCGACGGGCCGAAGCGCGTACCCACAGCCGGCTTCGCGGCCTTGGACACGCGGTCTATATCGAGCAGTCCGGGTTTCCGCCGGACGAATTCGCCGAGGCGCGCTTCGACCCCTCCGGTACGCTGACGCTGCTGATGGGATCGCAATCCTCGGGCCAGGGGCATCAGACTGCCTATGCCCAGCTCGCCGCCGAAAAACTCGGCCTGCCGCTCGAAAAAATCCGCGTCTTGCAGGGCGACACCGACGCGATCGGGTTCGGCCGCGGCACCGGCGGATCGCGCTCGATCCCGGTCGGCGGCGCCGCGCTGTTCCATGCCGCCGACAAGCTGATCGAAAAGGGAAAAAAGATCGCCGCGCATATGCTCGAAACGGCCGAGGCCGATATCGACTTCGCCGACGGCACGTTCGCGATCGCCGGGACCGATCGCGCCGTCGCGCTCGACGCGGTCGTGCGCGCCGCGTTCAACCCCGGCCAATTGCCGCCCGGTCTCGAGCCCGGTTTCGCCGAGAGCGGCCATTTCACGCCGCCGGCGCCGACCTTCCCGAACGGGTGTCACGTCTGCGAGGTCGAGATCGATCCCGAGACCGGGCTGATCGAGATCGTGCGCTATCTGGTCGTCGACGATTTCGGGGTCGTCATCAACCCGCTGCTGCTGGCGGGGCAGGTGCATGGCGGAATCGCGCAGGGGGTCGGCCAGGCGATGCTCGAACGCACGGTGTACGACCCGGAGAGCGGCCAGCTGCTGACCGGCAACCTGACCGACTACGCCGTGCCGCATGCCGACACGCTGCCGCGGATCGAATTCTCGTATAACATCGTGCCGTGCCGGACCAACCCGCTCGGGGTCAAGGGAGCTGGCGAAGCCGGCGCGATCGGCGCACCGCCGGCGCTGGTCAACGCCGTGATCGACGCCGTCGCCGAGTTCGGGATCGACCATCTCGACATGCCGCTGACCCCGCAACGCTTGTGGCGCGCGTTGCGCGATGCCGCCGCCGCGACCGCCGCCTGAGGGGAACCATGGATCCGTTGCTTGAGATTGCGATGCGCGCCGCGCTGGCCGGCGGCGAGGAGGTCATGCGGGTCTATGCCGACCCGTTCGAGGTGACGCAGAAGGAGGACCGGACGCCGGTCACCGAGGCCGATCTCGCCTCCGAGCGGGTGATCATCGCAATCCTCGGCGAGGCCTATCCGGACATCCCGATCGTTTCCGAGGAGACCGTGCCGGAGGCGGGGTTCTCGTCGCCGGCGGCGCGGTTCTGGTGCGTCGATCCGCTCGACGGGACCAAGGAGTTCGTCGTTCGCAACGGCGAGTTTTCGGTGCTGATCGCCTTGATCGAGCACGGCATTCCGGTGCTCGGCGTCGTGCATGGGCCGGCTCTCGGGGTGACATATGTCGCGCACGGGCCGGGCACGGCGCTGCGGCGGCGCGATGGCGGGGGGTTCGAGCCGATCCGGGCGCGCGTGCCGCCGCCCGAGGGGATCGTCGTGATCCACAGCCGCAGCCACGAGAACAGCCGCCGCCTCGCCGAGTATTTCCAGGGCCGTCCGGTGATCGAGCGCAAGCAGTGCGGCAGCGCGCTGAAATTCGGCGTGCTGGCAGCCGGCGAGGCCGATTTCTATCCGCGCTTTGGCACGACGATGGAGTGGGACACGGCGGCGGGGCAGGCCGTGCTCGAAGCCGCCGGCGGGCATGTGTTCGGCCTCGACGGGGAGAGGCTGCGCTACGGCAAGCCCGGGCTGAAGAATGACGGCTTTGTCGCCTGGGGCGCCAAGCCAGCCTGGTGAGGCAGCCGGCGGTTTATTGCTGGCGTTCGGCGCGGGGCAGGCTGGTCAGGTTCATCGACCAGGGCAAGGCCGAGCGCACCCAGATCTGGCGCGACGGGCGCAGTTCGGCGCGTTGATCGAGCGTGCCGACCCGCAGACCAACGGTTGGCGGGTTGCCGGTGGCGTCCGATGCCCAGAGATGGGTGCCGCAATCGGGGCAGAAGGCCTGCGCCCGCCTGTTGCCGCTCTCGGCGGTCTTGACGTAGGTCTTCGGCGCGCCGCTCTTCAGGACAAAACTGCCCGGCAGGGTCGTGACATTGGCGCGGAAGGCGCTGCCCGATAGGCGCTGGCAGTCGGTGCAGTGGCAGACCCGCACCTGCGCCGGATCGATCTCGGCCTCGTAGCTGATATTGCCGCAGTGGCAGCTTCCGGTGACGTTCATCCATCCCTCCCGGCGGACCCGAAACCCACTGTAAACCATTGAAATCGGCGCGTCATAGCGGGCCGATCCGGCGGCTTTGCTGTTTCTGCAGGGAATCTGCAGCAAACGGCCAGCGAAAGCCGCGGAAATACTCGGTTTCTCCCAGGCGGAGCAGCGGCCTTTTGCAGCTGCGGAAACGGGAGAATGCCGGGCCATGGCCGCCGCTGCCTATTTCATCGAGGACAGTGTTTCACGGGATTGCGGCTATTTTGGTGCCGCCGTATCGGACAATATAGATCACGGCGAACGGGCGCCCGGTTTGAAGCGTGGTCGCGGGGGCGGGACGAGGCGGCATGGACCTGCTCGAGCGGTATTCTCGACACGGCGCTCGGCGGCCTGCCGGCGGTGGCGAAAACGTTGCTGCCGGAGCATGTCAGGCGGCGCGTGGCGGCGCGGTTCGATGAATCTGCATCCGTTCAAGACGGTGTCGGTCAATCACGATCTGGTGCGGGCGCTGCGCCTGGCGTGGGTCGAGGCGGCCTGTCATGTGCTCGACGCAGCGCAGCCGCAAGCCGCGCGGGACCCGGAGGTTGCGCGTTTCGCGGAGCTGGCGCGGACGGAATTGCACGGGGTGCGATCCGCCGCCTTCGATCGCGGCGCGCATCCGGGCGACACGGCGATCGACGGCCATTTGCACGCCGTGGTGCAAGGCGTGCCGGAATTCGTCGCCGCCGAGCCGGACAAGCGAGCACGAACGCATGCTGACGCGCAGCTTCACCGCAACGCTGGCCGTCGTGACGGGTTGGCCCGAGCGGGAGGTTCCGACGATCTTCGGACAGATTGCCGAGGGCGGGCTGCCGATCCGGGGCGGCGGTCCGTCGCGTCCGTTCGGGGATGTCGTCTTCGCCGAATTCGCCGAGCTTATCAAGGACCCGAAGAAATACCCGCAGGCCGGCGCAGCCTTTCATATCGCGATGGACAAGCTGGCCCGCGACCTCGCCGAGGCGACGCTGGAGGCGGTGCAGCGGTCTGGACGGCAGGCTCGACGCGGTGATCGCGCAACTCGATGCGCTCGCGGTGCTGCGCGACGGGATCACGCGGTATCTCGAACTGCTCCCCGAAATCGCGGTCGGCGTCGCGCGGATCGACATGCGCACCGAGCGCATGGAGGCTGAGCAGCAGGACCAGGGCGTAATATTGCGCGAGCTTCTGGCGATAGCGCAGGCGGGTGGCGCATTCCAGCGCGCGGCCGAGCAGGGCATTTCCGAGGCGGCGGTGCGGGCGATCGTCGAGCGGCTCGGCGGCGAGGGGGTCGGGCAGGACGACCTGATCCCGTGGTTGGACAACTGGATCGAGGCGGCGCAACGCGAGCTTCGCCGCGGCAGCAACGAGGACGAGGCGTTCGAGAGAGCGCGGCGCGAGGCGGCGCGGCTGTTCAACTCAGGCCGGATTGCGGATGCGTCTTCGGCCTTGATGGGGGAGTTCGAACGCGAGGAACGGCAGGAAGAGGAGCGGCAGCAGGAGCGGACGCGCCGTCGGCTGCGGCTGCTGGAGGAAGCGATCCGGTTCGACGAACTGGCGCTGAACGGCGAGGCCGCCGCCGAAAAATTGCGGGTAATGGCGGAGGTCGAGGGGGCTTCCGATGCGGATGCGGTCGGCGCCTTTCTGTTCGAGAAGGCCGGCGAATTCTATGAGCGGGGCGATCAGAAAGGTGAAAACGCGGCGCTGCTCGTGGCGGTGGCGGCCTATCGCGCGGCGCTGACGGAGTGGACGCGCGAGCGCGTGCCGCTCGATTGGGCGATGACGCAGAACAATCTCGGCAACGCGCTGTTGAGGCTCGGCGAGCGCGAGAGCGGCACGGCGCGGCTGGAGGAGGCGGTCGCGGCCTATCGCGCGGCGCTGGACGGAGAGGACGCGCGAGCGCGTGCCGCTCGATTGGGCGACGACGCAGAACAATCTCGGCAACGCGCTGTGGAGCGCTCGGCGAGCGCGAGAGCGGCACGGCGCGGCTGGAGGAGGCGGTCGCCGCCTATCGCGCGGCGCTGGAGGAGTGGACGCGCGAGCGCGTGCCGCTCCAGTGGGCGATGACGCAGAACAATCTCGGCAACGCGCTCTGGACGCTCGGCGAGCGGGAGAGCGGCACGGCGCGGCTGGAGGAGGCGGTCGCGGCCTATCGCGCGGCGCTGGAGGAACGACGCGCGAGCGCGTGCCGCTCGACTGGGCGACGACGCAGAACAATCTCGGCACCGCGCTTGACGAGGCTCGGCGAGCGCGAGAGCGGCACGGCGCGGCTGGAGGAGGCGGTGGCGGCCTATCGCGCGGCGCTGAAGGAACGGACGCGCGAGCGCGTGCCGCTCGACTGGGCGACGACGCAGAACAATCTCGGCAACGCGCTGTGGAGGCTCGGCGAGCGCGAGAGCGGCACGGCGCGGCTGGAGGAGGCGGTCGCGGCCTATCGCGCGGCGCTGGAGGAGACGGACGCGCGAGCGCGTGCCGCTCCAATGGGCGATGACGCAGAACAATCTCGGCATCGCGCTCTGGAGGCTCGGCGAGCGGGAGAGCGGCACGGCGCGGCTGGAGGAGGCGGTCGCCGCCTATCGCGCGGCGCTGAAGGAGAGGACGCGCGAGCGCGTGCCGCTCGAGTGGGCGACGACGCAGAACAATCTCGGCAACGCGCTGCGGAGGCTCGGGCGAGCGCGAGAGCGGCACGGCGCGGCTGGAGGAGGCGGTCGCCGCCTATCGCGCGGCGCTGGAGGAACGGACGCGCGAGCGCGTGCCGCTCGAATGGGCGATGACGCAGAACAATCTCGGCAACGCGCTGTAGGAGCCTCGGGCGAGCGCGAGAGCGGCACGGCGCGGCTCGAGGAGGCGGTCGCCGCCTATCGCGCGGCGCTGACGGAATGGACGCGCGAGCGCGTGCCGCTCGAGTGGGCGATGACGCAGAACAATCTCGGCAACGCGCTGAGGAGCGCTCGGCGAGCGGGAGAGCGGCACGGCGCGGCTGGAGGAGGCGGTGGCGGCCTATCGCGCGGCGCTGGAGGAGCGGACGCGCGAGCGCGCGCCGTTCGATTGGGCGCAGACGCGGGAAAATCTGGCGATCGTGTTGCGGGTTCTCGCGACGCGCGCGGCCGGCGAGGCGCGGGTTGCGTATCTGAAAGAGGCGGTGGCGGCGGTGGAGGGTGCCCTCGCGGTGTACCGCGAGGGCCAGGCGGCGTATGACATCGAGACGGCGGAACGGCTGCGCGCCGGCATCCTGGCCGAGCAGAAATCGTAGGGCGGGTGGAGTGAAGCGTAACCCGCCGCGGTAACGATCGGAGAATGGCGGGTTGCGCTGCGCTCCACCCGCCCTACCGGGACATAACAATGAACACTAATCCGCTCCGTATTCTTTTGGTGCGAAGAAGCCGGATTTCGCGCCGAATTTCGATCTGCGAGATCGCAGACGCCGGATCGTAAAAGCCGCGCCGGTGAAGTTCATCAAGATCCAAAGAGCGGCAATCCCGAGAGTGATCGAATCATGTTTTGTCATCGGCGTTCTCGCAACGCAATAACCGCCGCGACGATCCAGGCGATGCCGCATGGAAAGCCTAGACTAGTTTTATTTTATAAATATTAAAAATTTAAACTCAGTTCCTGCAATTAACCTCACCGTAGTTACCGGGCGACTGTAAAGGAGATGAACCCCTGCGAGAAATCGCCATCAGGAACCGATTTCGCGCGCCAATGGAGCTGGTATCGGCCCGGCGGCAGGGCCGACGCTGAGGCAGCGAGAACATCAGGCTCGCTCTCCCCAACGGGTACGAGCGCCTCGACGATTTTTCCATCCTCGGTAACGTCCATCTGGGAAGCGCTGTGATCGACCCAGCCATCGAAGCGGACAATGTATTGTGCGTTACGGCCATCCAAGATCGCCTCGGCTGCGGGAAAGGAGTTTGCGCACATGCAGCGGGCGCGCCTCTGCCAGTCCGCACGTCGCGGCCATCACAACGAGGGCCTGAGCGCTGAGATGAAAGCGAGACATGATGGCTCTCAATCTTACGATGAGCACAACATTATCCGGGGATTCCACTCTAATATGTAGTGCACCCTGATTGCGCCGTGGCCGGACTTGATCTCGGCCACCCAGTCTTCTCGGCAGGGTGTTCGGTCACCTTGAAGACGTGGACGCCCACGGATCAAGTCCGTGGGCTGAGGGCCCACGGGTCAAGCCCGGCCGAGGGATGCTCTAAAACGCGCCCAACCCCAAAATCCCGTCCACCGGGTCGAGGCCGGCGAGGACGCGGCGGCCGATCAGGTCTTTCAGGGTTTCGGTGGTGCCGCCGCCGAGGGTGCCGTAGCGGGCGCCGCGGTAGAAGCGGGAGACCGGGAATTCCTCGGTGAAGCCGTAGCCGCCATGCACCTGGATCGCCTCCGAGGTGACGCGCAGCGCCATCTCGTTGACCGTGATCTTGGCGGCGGCGGCGAGCAGCGGGTCGGGGAACGGGTCGGCGCTGGCGCAGGCGCGGTAGAGGATCGAGCGGCTGGCCTCGATGTCGCGGTACATCTCCGCCAGCTTCCAGCGCATGCCCTGGAAATCGGCGACGGCGCGGCCGAACACGCTGGCGCTCCCTGGCGTATTTGACCGCTTCCTCGAAGGCGCCCTCGGCGAGACCCAGCGAGATGCTCGGGTTGAGGCAACGCTGCGTGTTGAAGGCGTTGAGCAGTTTGCGGAAGCCGTCTTCGAGCACGAGGTTTTCCGGCGGCAGTTCGACATCCTCGAAGCGGATCTCGTGCAGGTTTTCGCCGCCCATCGTGTGATAGGTGCCGGTCACCGAGAAGCCGGGCGCGCCGCGCTCGACGAGGACGCAGCCGATGCCCTCGCGGCCGGGTTTTTTGTCGACGCGGGTGAAGACGACGAACATCGCCGCCTCGGGGGCGCGGCTGATCAGGGTTTTGACGCCGTTGAGGCGGAGCTTGTTGCCGACCCGGTCGGTGTTGGTCTTGTAGTTGGCGACATCGGTGCCGGCGTCGGGCTCGGTCATGCAGATCGCCAGGATCGCCTCGCCGCTGCACACCTGCGGGCAGGATGCGGCGCTTGATCGGCTCGGGCGCGTAATGCGAGATGATGCGGGTCTGCACGCCGACTTCGCCCAAGCACCGCCATCGCGGTCACGTAGCAGGATCTTGGCGATCTCCTCGAGCACCAGCGCGGTGTCGAACACCGGCAGCCCGAGACCGCCATATTCCTCCGGCACCGCCATGCCGAGCACGCCCAACTCGGCGAGCTGCTTCATGTTGTCCCACGGAAACGTGCCGTCCATCCAGCGCGGCGCGCGCTCGCGGAACTCGGTCTGCGCGAGGTCGCGGACGGTCTGGACGAATTGGCGCTGCTCGTCGGTCAGGGTCGGGAACAAATTCTGTCTCCTCGCGGGTGCCGGCCGCGATTATGCGGTCACGGGCGGCGGACGACAAATCCGGCGACGGCGAGGCCGCGGGGGCGCATGAAGGCGGCGAGGGGTTCGCGGCGCACGGTCATGCTGGCGCCGTCGGCGTGGATGACCGAGCCGGCGCCCTCGTAGATCAGAACGTGGCCCGGCATGTAGAGCAGGTCGTTGCGGCGGAGGTCGGTTGCGGCGGCGGCCGGGATCACGGCGCCGATCGTGTCGCGCTGCATGTCGGTGTCGCGCAGGACGGTCACGCCGATGTCGCGGAAGGCGTTCTGCACCAGGCCGGAGCAGTCGATGCCGACAAAGCTCCTGCCGCCCCACAGATAGGGACAGCCGAGATACAGCGCGGCGGCGGTGGCGATGTCCGGCGAGCGCGGCGGCTCTTGTGCCAGGCAGGCGAGCGGCAGGTACAGGCCGGTATCAAGGCAGGCGTATTCGGTGCCGCGGGTGACGAGGCCGCTCTCGGCGACCGTGACGGCGGCGTGGCGCGGCAGGAAATCGCGCGGCGGCGAGCGCAGGTCCGGGGCCGGGTAGGCGTAGGAACCGGGGGTCGCGACATGGTGGGTCGGTGGCGGCGCCGGGGCTGTCGAGACGTGGGCGGCTTCGAGATAGCCGACGTATCGGTCGAATTGGGACTGGCACCAGAGGAAGCCGTCCGTCTCGTCGAAGACGAGCAGGGGCTCGCCGTAGTGGCAGAAAGTGTCGAGTGTCGGCTGTCGGTTGAGGGGGCGCGGCGCAGCGGGGCGCGGCCGACGACGACCCGGGCCACTCTGCCGGCGACATAGCGGGGCGCCGTGATTTGGCCGCGCAGGCGCGCGTCGGCGAGGTCGGGGCGGTAGGCGTGGAGGCGGGGGTCGAGCGTCACACGGTTGCCGAGGGCTCGCGTTCCTTTGGGATGACGAGCTGGGTTTGGGTGACGAGCGCGGCGCGCTTGCCGTCGGGGGTGTAGATCGTGGTCTGCACGACGATCGTGCGGCGGCCGACATGCAACGGCACCGCTTCGGCGCGGAGGCGGCCGGGCGGCGAGGCGCGGAAGAAGTTGGTTTTCAATTCGATCGTCGTCGTGCCTGCGCCGGGCGGCAGGTTGAGTGCGGCGGCCTGGCCGCCGAGCTCGTCGGCGAATGCCATATAGGCGCCGCCATGGACGATCCCGACCGCATTGACGTGGCGGTGGTCGGCGTCGAGCTCGCCGACCACCTTGTCGTTGTCGGCGACGACGACGCGGATGCCGAAATGCAGCGCCATGCCGGCGCGCGGCCAAGCCTCGGCCATGTCCCGCCCCTATCGTTCGATCCGCACCGCCACGGACGTGGCGTCGATCGCCGCGCCGCTGGGCGGAGTATCCGCCTTCGTGGGCGGGGCCGCCAGCTGGCCGACGAGTTTCTCCGCGATCAGTTCGTAGCCGGCGGCGGTGAAATGAATGCCATCGACGCCGCGCAGGCGCTGCGTGACGCCGGCGCGGTCCTTGCCGTAGGCGGTGTAGTTGCCGCCTTCGTCGGCGACGACGGTCCACAGCGGCACGAACTGGAACCCGTGTCTGGCGACCGCGTCGGCATAAAGCTCGTTGATGTAGCTCATGTCCTCGGTGTACCGCTCGCTGCGCGCGATCGGGTTGCCGAGCCACAGGACGCGCAGCCCGGCGCTGGCGAGACGGTCGAGGATCCGGTCGATTCGCGCGGTGTACTCGGCCCGCCACGGCTCGCCGCGGAAGCGCAGCGTCGCGCGGCCCTGGCGCATGTCGATGCGGTCGTTGGCGCCGAACATCACGATCGCGATATCGGCCTTCTCGCGCTCGGTGAAGGTCTCGATCGGCGCCAGCCACTCGTTTTCCTCGTGCACCAGGGAGGCGCCGGCGTGGGTGCGGTTGAGCACGCGGAAACGCGGATCCTCGGCCAGCACGCGCTGCAAACCGCGGGCGAGGCCGGCCGCCTGGCTATCGCCGAACACGACGATCGTCGGCGGATTTGGTGCGTCCTGGGTCTGGGGCTGCGCCTCGGCCTGGGCGTGCGGCGAAGAAATTCCGAAGAAGACGACAAGCAACCCGGCGCACATGGTGCCGCATGCGCCGGCAAAAACCCGAACCCACCGATGCACGGCGTCATTCCCCCGCGACAACACCCCCGGAACGTAAATCGGATATTCGCTTTTCGTCCCGGTACTTGCAACCGATTCGGCGAGGCCGGCGCGCGGTTCTTCCATCGGGCCTTCGACGGCGCCGCACAACTCTTGACGGCTTGTCGCGGCGGCCGATGACGGCTAGAAGCGGCTTCGGGGAAGCGGGGTCGCGAGGGGGAAGATGGGCGCTCGATCGACGGGACAGACCAGAGGCGGCGCGCGCGGCTGAGCGCCAATGCTGTTTCCGACCTCCGCGTTCCTGATCTTTTTCCTCGTCGTCGCGGCGGCGATGACGGCGCTCGACACAAGGTTCACGGCAAAAAAAGCCGTACTCGTCGGCGCCAGCTATTTCTTTTATGCCCAATGGGACTGGCGATTTTGCTTTCTGCTGGCGTTCAGCACAACGGTCAGCTACGCCGCCGGGCTGTTGATCGACCGGACCCGTGAGGATCATTTCAGGCGAATCGTTTTGGGCGTCGCGGTGGCGGTGCATCTGTCGCTGCTCGGCGTCTTCAAGTATTTCGATTTTTTTGTGCTCAGCGCCAACGAGCTGGCGCGCTCGGTCGGTTTCACGCACGAACTGCCGTTTCTCGAAATCCTGCTGCCGGTCGGGATCAGCTTTTTCACGTTCCACGGCATCTCGTACGTCATGGACGTGTATCGCGGCGATGTCGGGGTGTGCCGCGAGCCGCTCGACATGGCGCTGTACATGTCGTTTTTCCCGCAGCTCGTCGCCGGGCCGATCGTGCGCGCGGCCTATTTCCTGCCGCAGCTGGCGCGTCCGTCATCCGAGCCGATCCCGATCGCGCCGGCGCTGCTGTTGATCCTGCTCGGCCTGTTCAAGAAGGTTGTCATCGCGAATTATCTGGCGACCGGGCTGGTCGATCCGGTCTTCGCTTCGCCGTCCGACTATGGCGGGCCGGACCTGCTGCTCGGCGTCTATGGCTACGCCGTGCAGATTTATTGCGATTTCAGCGGCTATACCGACATCGCGATCGGGCTGGCGGCATTGCTCGGCTTCCGCTTCCCGCCCAATTTCAACCAACCCTATCGGGCCGAGCGTCTGAGCGAATTCTGGCACCGCTGGAACATCTCGCTGTCCAGCTGGCTGCGCGACTATCTCTACATACCGCTCGGCGGCAACCGGCACGGAAAGGTGAAAACCTACCGCAACCTGATGCTGACGATGCTGCTCGGCGGCATCTGGCACGGCGCGGCCTGGAAATTCGTGATGTGGGGCGCGCTGCATGGCGGCGGCCTGGCGGTCGAGCGGATGCTCGATCCGTGGATCGGGGGGCGGCCGGCGAGCCCGCTGGCGCGATTCGTCTCGGTGCTGGTCGTGTTCAATTTCGTGTGCCTGGCCTGGATCTTCTTCCGGGCCGAGGATTTCACGATGGCCTGGCTCTATATCGCCGGGCTCGGCACCGGCTGGGACAGCGGTTTAACGCAGGCCGGGCCGCTGATGGTGGCGCTGATCGCGCTGGGGCTCGTCGGCCAGTTTCTGCCGGAACCTGTGTTCGAGCGCACCGCCGAGGCGTTCGGCCGGATGCCGGTCTGGGGTCTCGGCGCGACGGCCGGGATCGTCGTCGCTGCGATCAACGCGCTCGGCCCGGAAGGGGTTGCGCCGTTCATCTATTTTCGGTTTTGACATGGTCGTGCTTGCAAAGGAGCGGCCGCGGACCAAGGCGGCGCCGGCTCGGCCGCCGAGCAGCGGCGACGCGATCCCGCTGTCGCTGCGCCAATCCGGCGGGACGCCGCGTCAGGTGCTCGCGATGACCGTGATCGGGACGCTATTGCTGGCGGTGTTCGCCGCGCCCGATCTGTCGTCGTGGCTCGACCGGATGGGCGGCGGGCCGATCCTCGAACCATTGCAGAACGCGGCGGCGGAGTGGAACGCAGCGGTGGCGCGGCTCGGTCTCACGGAGCCGCACGAAGCGATCCGCGCGGCGATGGGGCGGGCGTTGGAGTGGCGCTGGGACGAGGCGCCGCCCTGATATATTTTGAGGGATGGGCTGAACGGACATGAAGCCATCCTCCGGACGCCGGACTGCTGTAGTGGAGCAGGTATCGTTGTGATGCATGGAGTTCAATCGGCAGCGTTTCTGTTGGGGGGAGACAGCGATGGATGCTCAAAAGGATTTCTGGGACAAGCTGTCAGCGTCATCTGGGATGATTGCGGCAATTTTGGTTCCAGTCGCTGTAGCATTCGTTGGCTCACAGTATAGCGCGTCGCTGAAGCACCAGGAATTAGAGGCAACCTCCCGACGCGAATACATAAACATCGCGCTGACCATTCTGAGAGATCCTGGCACAGACGATTCTCTAAGAGAATGGGGCACAAAAATCATAAATCATTACGCAGATGTCGAGATGTCACCATCAACGAAAGCGGCCTTCAATACAGGTGGCCAGATATTGCCTCCGGCGCTGCAGACCGATTTGCTTCGCCCCATGTCTTTACCGCTAGCTTTGTCGGGCGCAGGTCCCGGCGAGGCTATCCCAGCACCACCCCTGCCAGCACCACCCCGGCCAGGACGTGCAGCCGAGCCTCCTCCAGTATCGGCCGAATCTCCTTCAGCATCGCCTACTGAGAACGAGGCAGGACCGGCTACCGCTCTCACGTCCACGCAACGGCTTTCAAAGATCAATTTCTGGCAAACGCAAGGCATAAAAGCACTTCTTGATCGGGACCTCGATCAAGCTGTGAAAGCGTATCGGAACGCCTACGCGTTATGGCCGGAGTTCAGAAACGTGGATGAAATCCAGCGATTATTGAAATCGCCACAATCGTCCGCGAAAGATGACAAGGAATGGAAAAATCTATACAAACTAATTACAAGATACGATCTTCGTGGTGTTGATCCGGCCATCTTAGAACGTTTGCGTCAAGAGGCACAGCAGAACTGATCTACGGAATGCGGGTAGCGCCTCGCCGAAGCTCAGCAAGAACGCGGCGTAGTTCCCCTAGCCGAAGCCGGGCGGCAAGGCAAAACACACCCCGTTGCGGCACCGTTCCAGCTCGCTTGTGGCGCCGAATATGCCCTTTACGCAGCAAGTAGACCGGGTGAGGATCGATCTCAGACTGGTTCACTACCTGCTTACTCGAATACTATGGCGCGGCCGGTGTCGGAGGAGTGTTTGATCGCGTCGATGAGACGATGCAGCTCCACGGCCGTCGCGAAATCCGGCAGACGGGCTTCGGCGCCGCGTATCGCGCGGGCGAACAGGGCGTACATCTGGCCGACGTTCAGTGGCTCGCCGTCGGGGGTGCCCGGCGCGGCGATGGTGAACCGCTCCGGCACCGGCATCGGTTCGAGATCGTTGCCGCGCTGCGCGCCGTGCAGGAACACCTTGCTCAATTGCGGCGAATCCTCGCCGGAGGCGACCAGCGTGCCGTCGCGGCCGTAGATCTCCATACGGTAGCCACTGCCGGCGTAGGGGATCGCGGCGACGTGCGACGAGACGACCGCGCCGTTTTGCAGCCAGCCGCCGATCAGGATGTTGTCGGGCGCGGTCACGTCGAGCCAGGTGTTCGTGCCGGTGTCGAGCCATTGCTTGGCCTGCGTTCGCGACGACCGCCGAGAGCGAGCGGAAATCGCCGGTGACAAAGCGCATCGCGTCGATCGTGTGGCCGTTCGCGATCGTCAGCGTATTGGCGCCGAGCGCGGCGTCGCGCTGCCAGGTGCGGTGCGACGGGCGGGTCAGGACTCCCTCGCGCATCAGCCCGACCTTTATCGCCAGGATTTCGCCGACATAGCCTTCGGCGACCAGCTCTTTTAGGTACATCAGCGCCGGATCGACACGCGCCTGCAGACCGACAGCCGTCCTGAGGCCGCGCGATGCGGCGAGCTGCGCCAGCTCGACGGCCTCGTCGGTGGTGCGCCCGAGCGGCCATTCGCAATAGACGTGCTTGCCCGCTTCGAGCGCCGCCTTGGTCGGCGCGTAATGCGACGGCACGCGCACGACGACCGCGACCGCGTCGATCTCCGGGGACGTAACCATCTCGCGCCAGTCGCTGAAAGCGAGCCGCGCACCGTAGGCCTGTCTTGCGGCCTCGGCGCTGTCGGCGCGCGTCGTGCAGACCGCGGTCAGTTCGATGTCTTGGCTGGCCTGGAGCGCCGGCAGATGCGAGCGCGACGACCACGTGCCCCGTACGCTGGCGCCGATCAGACCGAGCCGGATTTTATCTGGCATGTCGCATCTCCCAAAACCGTGTCGCCGAGATTGCTTCGCTCCGCTCGCAATGACAATCGAAGAGAGGTTGTCATTGCGAGAAGCGCAGCGACGAAGCAATCTCGGTCCGGAGAGATTGAAGGCGGGAGGCGGGAAGATGGGCAAGCTCGATGGCAAGGTCGCGCTGATCACCGGTTCGGGGCGCAATATCGGCCGCGCGACGGCGCTCAAATTCGCCGGCGAGGGGGCGCATGTCGTCATCAACGCCCGCGCCAACCAGCAGGAAGCGGAATCGGTGGCGCGCGAGGTGCGCGATCTCGGCGTCAAGGCGGCGCCGATCCTCGCCGATGTCGGCAACAAGGCGGAGGTCGAGGGGCTGGCGGAGAAGGCGCTGTCCGAATTCGGCCGGGTCGACATCCTGGTCAACAACGCCGCGATCCGGCCGCACAAGCCGTTCACCGAGGTCACCGACGAGGATTGGGAGCGGGTGCGCAACGTCGTTCTCGACGGCGCCTTCTATCTGACGCGGGCGCTGATCCCGTCGATGGTCAAGAACAAATACGGCCGCATCCTGTTCTTCTGCGGCGACGGCTCGATTTCGGCGCAGGGCCACGGAAGGGCGCATCTGTCGGCGGCGAAAATGGGGCTGATCGGGATGGCGCGCGGTCTCGCCTCGGAGTTCGCGGCGCACAACATCCGCGTCAATGTCGTCTCGCCGGGCAGCATCGACACGCGGCGCGACAACCCGGAATGGTACACCACGTCGCCCGGAGGGCATGTGCCGAACGCCGCCGGCATCCCATTGGGCCGCCAGGGCAAGGTCGACGAGATCGCCGCCGCCTGCCTGTTCCTGGTCAGCGAGGATGGCGGTTTCATGACGGGACAGACGATCCACGTCAACGGCGGCGCGCATTACTACTGATCCGCGGCAAGCACGACTTTGGGGGATGCGACGATGGCGCTGCTGATCTATGGGCTCGACAGGCAAATCGGCAACGCGCAGGCGTGGCGCGATACGGTCGCCGAATTGCTGCCTGGCCGCGAACTCCGCATCTTTCCCGAGGTCGGCGAATGCGGCCGAGATCGAATATCTCGCCTTTATGCGGCCGGATTTCGACGCGATCCCGGCGCTGCCGAACTTGAAGGCGATGTTCAGCCGCTCGGCCGGGGTCGAGGCGTTCATCGATCATCCGAAACTGCCGCAAGTGCCGCTCGGCAAGATCGAGCCGGAGGGCGGCGACCCGATGATGACCGAGTACACGGTCATGCACGTGCTGCGGTTTCATCGCGAGATGCCGCTGTACCAGGAGGCGCAGGCCAACCGCGAATGGCTGCGCCGGCCGATCGTGCGCCCCGAGCAGCGCCGCGTCGGGTTTCTCGGCCTCGGGCTGATGGCGAAGGCGCCGGCGCTGGTGCTGAAATCGCTCGGCTTTCCGGTGTCGGCCTGGGTACGCTCGCCGCGCGAGGGCGAAGAAATCCCGATCTTTCACGGCCCGGAGCAGTTCGAGCCGTTCATGCGCGAGACCGATATCGCGGTGTGCCTGTTGCCACTGACCCGGGAGACCGAGGGCATATTGTGCGCCCGCACCTTCGCGATGATGCCGCGAGGAGCGATGGTCATAAATATCGGGCGCGGCAAGCACGTCGTCGCAGCCGATTTGATCGAGGCGCTCGATTCCGGGCAGCTCTCCTACGCCGCGCTCGATGCGCTGCACCCCGAGCCGCTGCCGCCCGACAGCCCGCTTTGGGCGCACCCGAAGGTGACCGTGATGCCGCATGTCGCGCGCCGGCCGACGGTGCGCCAGCTCGTCGCCGAGATCGCCGCCAATATCAGCAGCGTGGAAGCCGGCGGCGGCTTGCTGCAGGAGATCGACAAGGCGACGGGGTATTGATTTCTAACTACCGCCGGCCGCCCGTAACAGTTACCCGGCCGGCGGGTTCAGCGTAGCGGCTAAGCGCGGTCGGGCTGGACACCGGCCCTGCGTCGGCGAAACGCCCAGCCCATGCCGGTAAGCGCCGCCCCAAGCAACGTCAGGGAGGCCGGCTCCGGCACCGCCGCGAACTCGAAGTCGATCTTTACGACCGTGCCGTCAACGTAGGACAGGCCATTCCAGTCGACCAGGATCTGATCGGCGTTGAACGAGACCCGGCTGTCGTCAAAACCCGCCATCGTCGTGGCCGGATCGACACTCGCGCCGATGATGCCGAGCAGTCCCGGTGAAGTGAAGACGATGCCGTTGAAAGGCGCTACGCTCCATGTCGGAGTTGTCAATGTAGTCGTCAGCGTGATCGTCAGCATCGTATCGCTGAAGTCGGTCAGAAGCTGCGTGACGCCTTCTACATCTCCGACCGTCTCCTGCCCGGGGCCGACGACAAAGCTCGACGGTGTGAAACTGGCCTGTGAATACGGGGTGCCGAGGTCGGGGTAATAGTACACCGCGTCGAGCGTCTTCCCGAGAAGCCCGGCCTCAGCGGGCCGGCCGCCGCACAGCAATGTGTTCGCGGCAGCAAACATCACCACAACCAAGACGAGTATTTTAGTATTTAGAGACATTTGACCTCCCTTTCGCTTATAACGGAGTGTCTTTATCGCTTGGGGCAACATTCGTGCCAATTTCGTAAACTGTTGCTACTCTTCAAGACTGCTTGCGGTGCGAGGGTCGTAAACTGTCGCTCCGCTTTACAGCGTTATGGTAGACTTTACACTTGCCTGTCTCTCCACCCCCGCAAAGGCGCAAGCTCAGGAATGACGTGAGTCGCTGAAAAGCTTCGACTCCCGGCCAGCTGGCGCGTTGACAGAAGACCGCGAATACCGCGAACCTGCGGGTAAATTCATTCCGGAAAAGGAGGAGCGGCGATGGCGCTCGACCTGTTGATCAAGAACGGCACCGTCGTGGACGGCTCGGGCCTGCCGCGCTACCGCGCCGATGTCGGTGTCGCGGGCGGCCGCATCGTCGAGATCGGGCGAATCCGCGCCGCCGCCGAGCGGGTGATCGACGCCGACGGGCTGATCGTCGCGCCCGGATTTATCGACGGCCATACGCATATGGACGCGCAGGTCGCGTGGGATCCGATTGGCAGCTGCTCGTGCTGGCACGGCGTCACCTCGGTGGTGATGGGCAATTGCGGCTTCGCGCTGGCGCCGTGCAAACCCGAGGACCGGGAATGGTTCGCGCGCTGCCTGACAGCGGTCGAGGACATCCCGACCGAGGCGATGCTGGCCGGCATCGAGTGGAATTGGGAAACGTTCCCCGAGTATCTCGCCAACGTCGAGCGTCTGCCGAAGGCGCTCAATTACGGGATGTATATCGGCCATTCGGCGCTGCGCATGTATGCGATGGGCAAGCGCGGCCTCGACGAGAAAGCAACCGAGGACGATCTACGCGTCATGGCGCACGCGGTTACGCAAGCGTTGCGGGCCGGCGCGCTGGGGTTTTCGACCTCGCGCGCGACGACGCATATCCGTCCCGACGGCGGCCCCGTGGCCAGCCGCATCGCCGATTGGAGCGAGATCGACCGGCTGGTCGCCGCGATGGCCGAACTCGATTCCGGCATCTTTCAGATCGGTCCCGACATCTCCGGCGGCGAGGCGCAGCGAGCGTTTCTCGAAAGGCTGCGCCGTGTCGCGCTCGACTGCGGACGACCTGTTATGTTCGGGACGCTGGCGACGAAGCAGGGGGTCGAGCCGAACCCGTGGGATTACCAGCTGCGCTGGATCGACGAGACCGTCGCGCAGAGGCGGGCGCGTCTGGGGCCAGGCGACGACGCGCTCGATCAACGCGATCTTCTCGCTGAAATCGTACCTGCCGTTCGACTACCTGCCAGGGTGGCGCGAGCTGCGCGCCCTGCCGATCGAGGAGCAGAAGGCGCGGCTGCGCGATCCGGACATGCGCGCCCGCCTTGTCGCCGCGGAAGCCGGGATGAAGCCGAAAGGCTCGGAAATGCAGGGCGGCGGCGCTGCGACGACCGACCCGCGCAAACCCGATTACGCGAATCTGTTCCCGATGTTCGACACGGGTTGGGACGATCCGAGCGTCGCCGAGCTGGCCCGCCGCCGCAACCAGCACCCGGTCGAGACGATCATCGATCTGTGCCTGGAGAACGACGACCGCGTCTTTGTGCAGCCGCTCGTCAACGAGTCGCCGGACGACGTGCTCGGCCTGTTGAAGCATCCGCGCACGCTGGCGACGTTCTCCGATTCCGGCGCGCATGTCTGTCAGGAGATGGGCTCGTCGCTGCAGACGCATCTGTTGAGCTACTGGGTGCGCAAGCGGCAGCAATTCACGCTCGAAGAGGCGGTGCGGATGCTGACCTTCGACAACGCCTCGGCCTGGGAACTGCCGGATCGCGGCCTCGTCCGCACCGGCTACGCCGCCGACCTCGTCGTGTTCGACGAGGCGCGGGTGCGTCCGCTGCTGCCGAAGGTCGAGCAGGATCTGCCGGGCGGCGCCCGAAGGCTCGTACAGAAGGCCGACGGCATCGCCGCGACGGTGGTCAACGGCGCCCTCGCCTTCGAGAACGGCGAGGCGACCGGAAATTATGCCGGGGAAGTGCTGAAGGGGCGGCTCGCCGTCTGAAACTGCTGTTTCATTGAACAACGCCCCGAGTAGGCTAACTCTTGTTGGTTTACTCGGGAGGCCGCATGCGCACCGTCAACATCTACGAAGCCAAGACACATTTGTCACGTCTGGTCGAGGCTGCGGCGAAGGGCGAAGCTGTTGACCGCCGATCCGGTCGTCGCTCAGCTATCCGGCGCCGGTCAGGAAAGTGTGACGGGAAGCGGCGTCAAGGCGCCGCGCTGCTGACAATCGCCGCCTGCATGCGGCGCTCGTGCGCGTGGCCGGCAGCTAGTTCCCGACCTCGCCGCTTCTCGTAACACGCGCACCGCTACGCGCCCGGCTGGAGTGGGCCGACGCTTCGTCCCGACCGGCTTCCGGTTGTCCGGTCCCGATCCCAACGGTACGTTGGCTTGTAAGTCAAGACGTCAGCCGGATTGGGATCGCGTGAGAACTAATTTCCTGCTGCGCGTCGCGGTCCTCTGGGCACTCATTCTGGCGACGGTCTGGGTGCTCCAGCCTTACGCCGTGTCGCTGTGGGCGGCGGCCACCGAGCCGCGCACGGTGACACCGCGCGGCGGCCTCGCCGAGTACGAGGAAGCGACGATAAAGCTGTTCAAGGCGGCCTCGCCCTCGGTCGTGCACGTCTTCGCGGCGGCGCCGCAGCGCGGCATCTTTCAGCTCGAACCCGCGGAAGTCGCCGTGCAGTCCGGTTCGGGCATCGTCTGGGACGCGGCCGGGCACGTCATCACGAATTACCACGTGATCCGCGGCGCCCAGCGCATCCGCGTGCGCCTGACAAACGGCGAGTTCGTCGACGCCGACATCGTCGGGACCGCGCCGAACTACGATATCGCGGTGCTCCGGCTCAACCGCCCGCGCGCCGCGCTGCACCCGATCGCAATCGGCAGTTCCGCCGATCTGCGGGTCGGCCAGGCCGCGTTCGCGATCGGCAACCCGTACGGGCTGGAGCAGACGCTGACCTCGGGGATCATCAGCGCGGTCGGGCGGCGGCTGCCGACCTCCGCGGCCTACGAAATCGGCGGGGTGATCCAGACCGACGCGGCGGTCAACCCCGGCAACTCGGGCGGGCCGCTGCTCGACAGCGCCGGAAGGCTGATCGGGGTAAACAGCGCGATCATCTCCGGCTCGGGCGCCTCGGCCGGCATCGGCTTCGCGATCCCGGTCGATACGGTGAACCGGATCGCCGCCGAACTGATCCGCGAGGGCCACGTCCCGATGCCGGGTATCGGCATTGTCGCGGCACACGAAAGCACGGCGACGCAGCTCGGGGTGGACGGCATCATCATCGTCCGCGTTCTGCCCGACTCGCCGGCGGCAAAGGCCGAACTCGTGTCGGCGGCGAGCACCGGCGGCGCAGTCGCCGACGTGATCCTCGCCGCGAACGGAACGCCGGTTCACAACGTCTCGGAGCTGGCCGCGATCCTGCAGCAGGTCGGGATCGGCAACACGGTGCGGCTGACAATCCTGCGCAACGGCCAGGCGCGCACGATCGACGTCCCGGTGGCCGACGTTTCGGGATTTCAGCAGCAGTGACGATGGCCGGTACGGCGCCGGCTCGACCCGAGCCGGTTCAAGAATTAACCATAGGACAGCAGTTCGGCACGGTGCCGCTTGAGCCAGACGCGCTGCGCGGCGGGATCGGCCACCATCGTGCCCACCAGCCTCCAGAACCGCGGGCTAGTGGTTCATCTCGATCAGGTGCGCCACCTCGTGCGCGACGACGTAATCGAGCACCGGCTCCGGCGCCATGATCAGCCGCCAGCTGAACGACAGCGACCCGGCGGCGGAGCAGCTTCCCCACCGGCTTTTCGTATCGCGCACCGTGATCCGGGTCACCTTCCTGCCGATTGTCGCCGCATGCAGGCGCGCGCGGCGCGTCAGTTCCTGCCCGGCGAGCCGGGCCAGATGGTCGCGGACGCGGCTCGCGACAGGTTCGGGGCCGCCGCGCACGCGGATTTCGCCGTCGACGATTGCCACCAAAGGCGCGACGGACGGCGCGCCCGGGTCATTCTCGCGGCGGATCCGGTGCGGTGCGCCGAACACCGGCACGACCGCACCCTCGGCGAACGGCACGGCAATCGGCAACGCATCGAGCCGCGCCGCGATCCAGCCGCGCTGCGCCTCGAGAAATTTCAGTGCGGTTTCCGGCGGAAGCCCCCGCGGCACAACCAGGTCGAAGCGGCGCGTCGAGGCATCCATCCGCAAGAGCAGCCGCCGCGCCCGCGGGTTGACGCGAATCGCCACCGGCGCGCCGAGTTCTAGACCGTCGGCCCGACGCTGCGCCTCGGCGAGCGAAAGGCCCGGAAGAGCGCCCACCCTACGCGACAACGCTCGCAACATGACGCGGATTCTCCAGAAGGGAGCCGAAGCTCCTTTATTATCGGGCAAGTGACCCGCCGCGCGATAGCGGCTGCGGGGACGCGCTTACGCGAAGCGGAACTCGTCGGCCGCGTCGATCAGCCATTCGGCCAGCCAGCGCGCTGCCGAGCGGCGCACGAACAGCCGGTAGACCGGCGCCGCGCTCAACTGGTCGATGATGACCGGGAGCTTCGCGAACACCGTCTGCGCGCAGTGGCCGGGGCCGAATTCCCTTGGGTGCAGGTCGATGCCGCAGCCTTTTTGCAGCAGCGTGCGTGCTCGCGGGCCTTCAATCTCGACGATCGCGCGGCTGGCGGACAAGTTCACGACCGTCGCGTGCCGCATCGCGACCGCCCGGCGCAAGCGGCCGACCAGGTCCGGTGCAAACCCGCGCGGCGAAGTGACGAGCCATTCGTCGGGACCGAGCCATAGGGTTCGCAGCCGGCCCATGCCGGCCACCCGGTTCGGCGTCAGCGGGAGCGGCACCCCGGCGAGCCAGGCCGCGACCGGCGGCTTCACCCTGAGACCGATCTGCTCGGCGAAACGCAGCTCGGACAAGCGGACCGCGCCGCCCGGCGGTGACCAGGGCAGGACGCCATTGAGCGGCGATTCCCGCTCCGGGCCGATGGACGGGTCAGCCATCCCGCCGGCTTCCGTCGGGATCGTAGAAGACAGGCGGGCAGATGCGCGCTGCGACGATGCGATCGGGCAGAGGCGCCCAGACCTTCTCGCCGTGGCGCGCCCGTCCGCCCGCGACCAGCGCCAGCGCGAAGCCGCGTCCGATCCGCGCGCCGTAATAGCTCGACGTGACATGGCCGATCATCGGCATCGGCGGGCTGCCGCCGGGCTCGGCGACGAGCTGCGCGCCTTCCGGCAGGATTGCCGCTGGATCCTCGGGCAACAGCCCGACCAGCTGCTTGCGGTCCGCTCGCGCCGTGTCGCCGCGCTTGAGCGACCGGCGGCCCAAAAAATCTTTGTCCCAGGCGATCATGCCGCCCAGGCCAAGATCGAGCGGTGTGACCGACCCATCGGTTTCCTGGCCGATGAGGAGAAATCCCTTCTCGGCGCGCAGCACGTGCATCGATTCGGTGCCGTAGGGCGCGATGCCATAGGGCGCGCCGGCCGCCATCAGCCGTTGCCACTGCGCCGGCCCGAAATCGGAGGGCACATTGATCTCGTAGCTGAGCTCCCCCGAGAAGCTGATGCGGAAGATGCGCGCCGGAATGCCGGCGATTTCGGCGTCGCGCATCCGCATGAACGAAAACTCGGCGGTATCGAGCGCGAGGTCAGGCGCCAGCGCCTGCAGCACGTCGCGGGCGCGCGGTCCGACAAGAGTTGCATTGGCCCATTCCTCGGTCACCGAATTGCAGAAGACGTCGAGGTCGGTCCATTCGGTCTGCAGCCATTCCTCGAGCCAATCGAGCACCGGCCCGGCATTGCCGGTCGTGGTCGTCAGCAGGAAGCGGTCCGGCGCGATGCGGGTCCCGACCCCGTCGTCGAACACCATGCCGTCCTCGCGGCACATCACGCCGTAGCGGCAGGCGCCGACCGCGAGATTGTCCCAGCGGTTGATGTAGATCCGGTCGAGAAACCGCGCGGCATCCGGCCCGGATACCTCGATTTTTCCCAAGGTCGAGGCGTCGAGTAATGCCGCCCGGTCGCGCGCCGCGAGGCACTCGCGCCGCACCGCCGCCGCCATTTCCTCGCCCGGACGCGGGTAATAACGGGCACGTTTCCACTGCCCGACATCCTCGAACACCGCGCCTGCTGCGACGTGCCAGTCGTGCATCGGCGTGACCCGCACCGGGTCGGCGAGAACTCCGCGCTCGCGCCCGGCCAACAGGCCGTAGGACACCGGCGCGTAAGGCGGGCGGAACGTCGTCGGGGCCGTCGCGGTGAGGCTCTGCCCGGTGGCGGCGGCGAGCAGCGCGAGACCGGCGAGGTTGCCGGTCTTGCCCTGGTCGGTGCCCATTCCGAGGGTCGTGTAGCGCTTCAGGTGCTCGGGGACGGCATACCCTTCGCGCGCCGCCAGTACGATATCGGCGGCGGTCACGTCGTTGTGCAGATCGACAAAGGCGCGCCGCCGATTGCCGGCGGACAGCACCGGCGGGATCGGCGGTGCGGCCGCGGCCGGCTGCGTTTGACCTGCCGGCGCCGCCGCCGTCTGCCTTTCGCTGCGACCAGCCCCGAAGCCGCAAAGCGCGGCAGCCCGCAACCCCGCCGCTTCCCCCTCGGCGAGGCACGCGGAGAGGAGAAAATTGCCGTTCGCCGCGCCGGCGCATTCGACGGCCGCATCAGCATCGTCCGGAGTCAGCGCGGCGAGATCCGGGTCCAACCGCAGCCGGCCGCGCGCCTGCGCGTAAAGCTGCACATTCGGGTTCCAGCCGCCTGAGACCGCCAGCAGGTCGCAGTCGAGCGCGGCCGCCCTCCCCCGCTGCCGGCCGGATGCCTCGGCGGGCCGCAGCCATACCCGGCGCAGCGCGGTGCGCCCCGCGGTTCCGACAACGGCATGGCCCGAATAGAGCGGGATTCCGTCCGCCAGCTGCCTCGCTGACATCGCCAGGTTCGGGCCGAGGATCGACGATCGCCGCGACCGCGATCCCGGCCCGGACAAGCGCCGGAGCCAGCGGATACGCGCCGTCGTTGTTGACGAACAGCACCGCGCGGCGGCCCGCCGCCACCGCATAGCGATGCAGATAGGTCTCGACCGCGCCGGCCAGCATGATGCCGGGACGGTCGTTGTCGGGAAACACGAGCGGCCGCTCGATCGCCCCGGCCGCCAGCACGACGCGGCGGGCACGGATGTGCCATAGGCGCTGACGGGGCAATCCGGGGGGCGCCGCCGGCCCGAGCCGCTCGCCGATCTTTTCGGCGGCGATCAGGTAATTGTCGTCGTAACAGCCGAGCACGGTTGTTTCACGCAGCAGCCGCACTTCCGGCATCGCTTCGAGTTCAGCGACCGCGCAGCGCATCCATTCCAGGCCGTCGGCGTCGCCGATCCGCGCCGGTCGGCGCAGCAGACCGCCGCCGAATTCGGTGTCGCTGTCGGCAATGATCACGCGCGCGCCGCGCCGACCCGCCGCCAGATGCCGCCGCCAGCCCGGCCGGACCACCGCCGACCACGAGTACGTCGCAATGGTCGTGCCGCTTGTCGTAGCGCGCCGGATCGAGTTGGTCCGGCGCCCGCCCGAGGCCGGCCATGTGGCGCAGCAGCGGCTCCCAGACCGCCCTCCACAGCCACGCCGGAGCCATAAAGGTCTTGTAGTAGAACCCGGCGGGGAGCAGCGGCGCGAAGCGGTCGGCCAGCGCGGCCAGATCGAGCGCGAGACCCGGCCAGGCATGCTGGCTTTCGGCGCGGAGCCCGTCATAGAGGACGATGTCGGTCGGGCGCCGGTTCGGTTCGGCGAAGGCGCCGGTTTCGAGTTGCACGAGGGCCGACGGCTCCTCGATCCCGGCGGTCATGATGCCGCGCGGCCGGTGGTACTTGAAGCTGCGCGCGACAACTCGCACGCCGTTCGCCAGCAGCGCCGACGCCAGCGTGTCCCCCAAATGCCCCTGATAGCGCCGCCGGTCGAAGCGGAAATCGAGCACCCGCCCGCGCTCGATCATGCCTCCTTCCGGCAACCGAAACGGCTGCGTCATCGGGCGACGCACGCACGCCACCCTGCCGCGAAACCATCGCGCCCCGAAGTCGGGAAAATTCCCGGCAGCCAGGGAATACCGCCGATGCGTCAGCCGTCCGCAGGCGGGGCCATCAGCGGCCAATACCAGGCGTAGAAGGCGCGGTCGAGCGGGGCTGCGTCGATCGCGTCGCCGTCGCGCAGCGCGTCGCCGATCCCGTCCGCTTCGGCCGAAGCGCCATTGCCGCGCGGCATCCGCACGACTTCGATCTCGGTCTGTCCGGGGAATTTCGGGATGAGCCGGATCAGCGCCGCGTCGCCGTCGCGCAGTGCCACGAGACTCAACGGCCCGAGTTCGACGGCGGTATCGACACCGTCGCCAAACGCCAAACCGGGCGACGACCACAGGACCTGCCGCACGCGCTTCCAGTTGTGCGCGGCCTTGTGGCGCGTGCGGCGCGCGACCGTGCGTTCGCCGAGATCCTCGGGGATGTCGCCGAGCTCGACCGGTTCGGCCGGCGGCGGTTCGGGCGCGACCTTCGACGGATCGACCAGGATCAGCCCGCGCTCGATCCGCATCGCATAGCGCGGCAGCCGGAAGCGCGAGCGGTCGGTCATCTTCGGCTGCAGCATCGGGTCGGTCAGCCGGCCGTCGAGCGCGTAATACCAGCCGTGATACTGGCAGAACAGCCGGTCGGTGCGGCCGCTTTCCTCCTCGCAGACGCGGTAGCCGGCGTGCAGGCAGGCGTTGCGCATCGCATGCACGCACTCGGCGTTTTCGCGCACCAGCACGACCGAGCGCGAGCCGATATCGGCTCGCAGGTAATCGCCGGTCGCGGCGAGCCGGCTGGCATGATCGACCGCGAGCCATGGCTGCGTGAAGATCCGGCCCATTTCGGCCGAGAACACGTCATAAGCCTCGAAGAAATCGTCCTCGGGCGCGATATCGGCGCCCGCTTCGATCTGTTCGCCGATCGATTTGACCGTGTCGGGGAGTTCCATCCCAGTCGTCCGGAATTGTGGCCGCAACCGGACAGCTATAACGGGCTTTGCCGCCGCGTTCTCATGCAAAGGCAACATGCCAAGGGAGACATGACAGGGGCGGCATGGAGGCAGGCCGGCCGCGCCTGCCGCCGGTTCAGTGCAGCGGCGGCATCCTGACGAACCAGCGCAACTCGCTCTGACACAAGTCGCGCAAGGGACAGGAAGGACAGCGTTCGCCGCCACGATCGAGAAAGGCTCGGGCACAGGCCTCGCGCATCGAGCACGGCGGCGCGGCCGGCGCGGAGACGGGCATTCTGCTCGCGGTATCGGACAACTCGAAGCCCCTTTCGCTTCGGTCGGCGAGCGACTGTCGTGCCGCTCACGCGACGGACTCCATGTTTCATAATAGCCGATAATTGGCGCCGCCTCGTTGACCCAGATCAATGGAGATCGGCGCATATCGGGGTTGTCTGCCCTTTGCGGTCCGAGGGGGTACAGGCTAGGTTCGCGGCGGCCGCACCGACAAAAATGGAAGGATCGCGATGTCAGTCGAGTTGCTCAGAACGTCCGAGACGAGCGTCGAGACGGATTACGTCGCCCGCGTCCGCACGCTGGCGCCGCTGATCGCCGAGGCGGCCTCGGATGTCGAGGCCGGGCGCAGGCTGGACGACGCGGTCGTCGCGGCGCTGCACGATGGCGGGTTGTTCCGCATGATGATGCCGCGCTGGCTCGGCGGCGGCGAGGCGCTCCCGTCGGAGTTCGTGCAGGTGATCGAGACGATCGCGCGGGGCGATGCAAGCACGGCCTGGTGCCTGTCGCAGATGACGGTATGCTCGCTCGCCTCGGTCTATCTCGAACGCGAGGCGGCCCGAGAGGTGTTCGGCGGCAATCGCGCGGCGCTCGCCTGGGGTTCGACACCGGATGCGAAGGCGGTGCGCGCGCCGGGCGGCTACCGGGTCACCGGGAAGTGGGAGTTCGGCAGCGGCTGTCATCACGCGACCTGGCTCGGGGGCCATATCGCCGTCGTCGAGCCGGACGGGACGCCGGTCCGCGGCGATGACGGCGAGCCGCTCGAACGCACGATGCTGTTCCCGAAAGGGGCGGCGCGGATTGCCGATGTCTGGCGGGTGCTGGGTCTGCGCGGCACCGGCAGCGACCTCTATAGCCTCGAAGACTATTTCATCCCCGAGGAGCACACGATCACGTCGCTGTTCCGGTGGCCCGATGCGCCGCGGCTGAAGCTCCCGGTGCCGTACCGCTTCGGCGGCAGCAGCCTCTATGCGTCCGGCTTTGCTTGCGTCGCGCTCGGCAATGCCAGGGGCATGCTCGACGGGTTTATCGAATTGTCGAAGCGCAAGGTGCCGCGCTGGGGAAAGAACCCGCTCGCCGACAACATGATCGTGCAGGTCGCGGTGGCCGAATGCGACACCAAGCTCGAAAGCGCGCGGGTCTATCTCGTCCAGAACCTGCGCGACGTCGAGGCGGAAGCGCTGCGGCGGCAGGACGGGCCGACCATGGACGAGCGGATGAAGATCCGCGCCGCCGGCACCTATGCGCTGCGGCTCGCGACCGGGGTCGTCAACCAGCTTTACGAGATGGCCGGCACGACCGCGATCTTCGACGGCAACCCGTTCGAGCGCCGCTTCCGCGACGCCCACACGATCTCGCAGCACGCCCAAGGCCGCATCAGCCACATGGAAACGGTCGGCAAACACCTGCTCGGCATCGAGCAGGTGCCGCGGTTTGTGTAACGCGATAGCGTTCGTAATGCATACCGAAACCGCATGAGCGAGGGCTGGAAGTTGATCGCCGACGCCATGCTCTCTCGGAGGCTCCAGACACCATCAAGGTGCCGTGCGATCAGCTCGTTGCCAGACGCGAAAAAATCTTCGTCGAGTTTCCTCGAATATAGATGTTTCGTCAATACGGGCGCCGACGTTGTGTCGAAGCATCAACCCAGATAGTTATTGACCATCGGATCAATACGATGTCTTCAATGGGTGGACGCTCTGCAAACGCTTGTGCTGGCTGACGTAAAGTAGGACGTGGTTACAAATACGCCTTTGTTTGCCTTGGCTGCACCAGGCGTGACCACATGAACGCGCGAAATTTCACGGTTCGCTTAAGCAGCAGTTTGCAGCGTCGCATATTTCTTCGACGCTGAATATAGACGGCGATCCAACCCGGAGTCAGTCTTGGTCGATAACAGCACATCGAAAGAATTACCGCCGTCTCCGCGATGCGGCTGAAATAAACACCTGACCATGCTCCTTCGCGCGATCCGCCGTATCCCATCGAGAGCAGCAGCGTGACAATGAGTTTTTCGAAAAACGCAGATGGTAATGCTATTACTCTGTCCAGCAATTCCTTCTTGAGTGTCTCCTCGATCTGCTTCATCGTGGAGCGGAGCCAATTCGTCTGGCGTTGCGGAATTCAATTCAATCTCGATATCACCGGGGAGCGGTGTCTCGATGCTTCCTGGTGTTCGGCGACGGAACTCGACAAATTCCGGGTACTGTTGGAGGAAGGGATTGTCAATTCGATATGGCTTTGCGCGTAACACGTCTAGGCCACGGTCAGTTATCTTGAATCTTCCTCGCTGCGTCGCTTCCAACAACTTGGCTTGAACTAGATAGCCTCTCGCCCAGTGAACACGATTATCGAATGTGCCCTGACGACCACTCGGAAGGAGTTGGCGGCGCTCATCCTCTGTGAGGTGAAATTCGTCCGCCAAGTTTTCGATAACATCCCGGATGCGATGTTCGCTTCCATCTGCCGCGGCTTTCAGCACCGGCAGCATAAGGGTTTGATAATCAGGAATCGCCATCGGCGTCAGAATTGCACAAAGGTTCAGGCCGCCAGCTTCTGCCGTGCGGCGGCGCGGATCATCGCGGCGCCTTTTTCGGCGATCATGATCGTCGGGGCGTTGGTGTTGGTCGAGGTCATGGCCGGCATCACCGAGGCGTCGATGACCCTGAGGCCGTCGAGCCCGTGCACGCGCAATTCGCTGTCGACCACCGCCATCGCGTGATCGCCCATCATGCAGCTGCAGCTCGCGTGGTACACGGTGCCGCCGTTCTGGCGGGCGTAGTCGAGCAGTTCGTCGTCGCTCTGCACGTCCGGTCCCGGCATTTTTTCGCGGACGACGTACTTCGCCAGGGCCGGCGCGGCGAACAGCTGGCGCACGAATTTAAGCCCGCCGACCATCGCGCGCCGGTCGGTCTCCTCGGACAGATAGCGTGGATTGATCGCCGGCTGGTCGTGCGGGTCCGGGCTCTGCGCCAGTACATAGCCGCGCGACAGCGGCCGCATCTGAAACGGCCCGCCGGTGATGCCGGGAACGTCGTCGAGCTGGCGAATGAGGCCCGGTTTGTAGCTCGCCGGGGCGAACACGACCTGCACATCCGGGGTCGCCGATTCCTCCAGCACCTTCGCCGAGGCGGCGCACAGCGAGGCGCTGAAGGTCAGCATTCCGCCGCCGCGCAGCGCATAGCGCCACAGCTCGCGGGCGAACGGCAGACCGCGACCGCGCTCGTTCAATGTCTCGATGCCGCGCACCTCGGCCGACATGCGGGCGATGTAATGGTCCTGGAAATTGTGGCCGACCCCGGGCAGCGCGTGGCGCACCTGGATGCCGGCCTTCGCCAGATCCTCGGGTCGGCCGATGCCGGATAATTGCAGCAGGTGCGGCGAGCCGACCGCACCAGCCGCCAGGATGACCTCGCGGGTCGCATCGACGATCTCGACCCTTCCGCCGCGCGACATCACGATGCCAGTTGCCCGGCTGCCGGCAAAGGTCAGCCGGTGGACTAGCGCGTTCGTGACGATCTGCAGATTGCCGCGCTTCGCGGCCGGTTTCAGATAGGTCTGCGCGGCGCTGGCGCGACGACGGCCGCCGCGGGTCTGCTGGCACCAGCCGATGCTCGGGCCGGCGCCGGACGGCAGGTGGTTGACGTCCTCGCGGTATTCGAGACCGAGTTCCTGCGCCGCCTCGATGATTGCCTGACAGGCGGCCGGGCGTTCGCCCATCGGCGAGGTCGTCAGGAAACCGGCGTTGCCGTGGTGCTCACTGTGCTCGCCCTGCCAGCGCTCGGCCTGCTTGAAATAGGGCAAGACGTCGTCCCAGCCCCAGCCGCGATTGCCGAGCTGCGCCCAGTGATCGAAATCCTCGGGCTGGCCGCGGATGTAGATCAGCCCGTTGATCGACGACGAGCCGCCAAGCACCCGCCCCCGCGGATACGGGATCGCCCGCCCGGCGGTGCCGGGATCGGGCTCGGCCTTGAACCCCCAGGTCAGAGTCGGGTGGTCGAGCAGTTTCATAAAGCCGACCGGGACGTGGATCAGCGGATTCCAGTCGCGCCCGCCGGCCTCGATCAGGATGACCCGCACCGACGGGTCCTCGGTCAGCCGGTTGGCCAGGACACACCCGGCCGAGCCGGCGCCGACGATCACGTAATCTGCTTGCATGCCGTTCCCCTCTCCGCCCCCATGGACCACCCAGCCGGCGTGGGCGGCCGACATCCGTCGTGTGCTTGCGGCGAAGGACCGCCGTCCGCCGGCCAGCATGCCGGCGAGACCCCAGCGGTCCAATCGCACTGGAGGCCCGTCAGCGCACCGCGTGGCCCATGAACTTGGCCGGGATCGGCTCGCCCCAGGGGCCGTTCAGCTCGTGCCTTCCGACCAGATTGGGCGGGATGCTGGCGTTGAGCACGTCGGTATCGGCCCAGTGCTCGTGCACCCGGCCCCACGGATCGCCCCAGTAATCGAACACCTGGCTGCCGAGCGAATGGCGGCCGATGCCCCAAAAATGCTCGTAGCCCTTCGACCTTCATGTGCTCGTGGCCGATCATGATGTCGTCGATATCGGCCGCCTCGTAGGACAGGTGATTGAGGCCCGACTTGTCGCCGCGGATGCAGAAGAAGGCGTGGTGATCGACATAGTCGTCGCCGCGGTCGAGCCGGTTGAACGAGCCGACGACGTTGTCCTTGCTGTCGGCATAGACGTCGTCCGAGCAGCGGAAGCCGAGCGTCTCGCGGTACCAGCCGAGCATCTTCTCGAAATTGGTCGTCATCAGGACGAAATGGCCGAACCGCTTGATGTGCGACGGGCCGCGCTCGACGCCTTTGTAATAGAGCGCGTTGCGCCGCTGCGTCTTGTCCTCGCCGGTATTGACTGGCGGCCGCGCCAGCGAAATTTTCGGCAGTTGCTGCATCCCATGGATGACTTCGATCTGGTAGCCGTCCGGGTCGGTCAGGCGCACGCGGTTGCCGCCGCCGGGCTCGTCGATGGTCTCGACCGGCGAGGCACCCTCGACGCGGGACAGCTTTTCGAGATCTTCCATGCTGCCGGCATGGAAGGCGATCCCGACGAATTTGGGCTCGCCGAGTTCGGTGACGTGCAGGTGGTGCGCCGGATCGGTGCCGCGCATATAGAGCGCGTTCTTCGTGCGGTCGGCGCGCACCATGCCGAACGCGGTCAGGAATTCCTCCTGCTTGTCGAGATCGGGCGAGCGCAGCCGCCCAAAGGCGAGATCGACGGCTCTGATGACGGGCATAATGGGAACTCCGAAGCGGGTTTCGGTCGCGCGGGCGGCCACGTTGATATGGTGCCGTTATTGCAAGCGCGGAGCAAGGCCGCGCGGCGGCTGCAGCGAGGCGGCAGAGATCGTGCCGGGCCGCCCGGCGACCCGACACAATCTCGGCTAATCACGTCCAACGGACAGACCGGTGTCTCCGCGGGTTACCTGGACGGCAGCAGACCGTCGGTCGGGCGGGCACGCGTGGCCGCGACCCGTCGAGCTGCGATTTTCACCCGACGGCCTCGCGCAAACCGGAATTCGAAGCCGTCGGCTGAGCAGCGCCTCCAGCTCGTGATCCTCGCTCATGCGGCATCATATTGGCCCTCCTCCCCGCCGGGAATGCGCCGCGGCAGGTTCCGAACCGCAGCGAAACCCGTTACGATCGCACCGGACCTTTGCGGGGAGCCGGCGATGAGCGAGATCAATCTGCGGCACGGCATCTTTCTGCCGCCGTTTCATCCGAACGAGGAAAACCCGACCGCCTGCCTCGAGCGCGATCTCGATCTGATCGCGCATCTCGACAAGCTCGGCTTTCACGAGGCGTGGATCGGAGAGCATCATTCGGCCGGCTACGAGATCATCAGCTCGCCCGAGATCTTCATCGCCTTCGCTGCCGAACGCACCCGGCACATCCGCCTCGGCACCGGCGTCATCTCGCTGCCGTATCATCACCCGATGATGGTGGCCGATCGCATCGTGCAGCTCGACCACATGACGCGCGGCCGGGTCATGTTCGGCGCCGGGCCTGGGCTGCTCGCCTCGGACGCGATCATGATGGGCATCGACCCGATGACCCAGCGCGACCGCATGGCCGAGTCGCTCGACGCGATCCTGCGCCTGTTCCGCGGCGAGATCGTCACCGAGAAGACCGACTGGTACACGATGGAAGGGACGCGGCTACACCTCTTGCCGTACACGAAGCCGCATCCCGAGGTCGCGGTGGTCAGCGCCGTCACGCCGTCGGGCGGCAGGCTTGCCGGCAAATACGATCTCAGCATGATCTGCGTCGCCGCGACCAACCCGTTCGGCTATGACGCGCTGGCCTCAAACTGGCAGATCGCCTGCGATGTCGCGGCCGAGCACGGGCGCTCGATGGACGCGAACCGGCTGCGCCTTGTCGGCCCGATGCACATCGCCGAAACGCGCCAGAAGGCGTTCGAGAACGCGCGCTGGGGTTTCGAGCGCTATCTCGGGTATCTGAACAACAACCAGCCGCGCTTTATCGTGCCGAAGGGCGAGGACCCGCTCGAATGGTTCGTCGAGAACCGTTACGGCGTGTGCGGCACCCCGGACGACGCGATCGCGCTGATCGAGCGGCTGCAGGACAAGCAGGGCGAGTTCGGCGTGTTTCTGCAGCAAGCGCACAACTGGGCCGATTTCGAGGCGACGAAGCGCTCCTACGAACTTTACGCGCGCTACGTGATGCCGCATTTCAGCCAGGCGAACCGGCCGCGCGCGGCCTCATTCCAGTGGTGCGGCGACAACCGCGCCGAGTTCAGCGCCAAGCGCCAGGCCGCCGCCAAGGCGATGTTCGACAAGCACGAAGCCGAGCAGCGCGCACTGCGAGAGGGGAGCGCGACCGCGCGCCCGGCGCAGGGCCGCGAGGCCTGGTGACCGGGAAGGGGAGGGCGGTTGGCGGAGGCGAATTCCCTGCTAGCAGGGAATTTGCTCGCTGCGGCCCCGGAGTTTATCAGATTTCCTGGTGATGACAGAGGGTTAGGAGCGGTTACCCTGTGCTACGAACAGGGAAACCGGCGGACACGAACAGCGATTTCCTGCAAACGGAGCAGGGAATATCAGCGAACGCATCGCCGTGCCTTCATCCCGTATCGACCGGGCGCAGTATAGAAGGCGATTGCGGCAATTTTTATGTCGTCAGCCGGCAGCGCCTGTCACGATGACCGGTCCGGGTCTTGGTCGGTCATGAGACCAATAAAGAAAATCGGCGGCCCGAGAGCCGCCGATTCTTCTGCGTGGGACTACTTACGACCGCTTGCGGCGACGAAGGAGGCCAAAGCCGATCAACGCACCACCGAGGAGCGCCAAGCTGGCTGGCTCCGGCACAGTAGGCGTGCAACCGGACGTGCACGTCCCTTCTACGAAGGTATCGGGACCGGTCCCGAACGAGAAGGTCGCGGCTATTACCGTCGTATCCGGCGTGATGCCCCCTAAATTCAGGGTGAACGTGCCTGGACCGATGACCGAGGGATTGAAGTTGGTGATGCTCGCATTCGAATTGGCGTAGCTTCCCCCATCGGCCACGAACGGCAAGATCATCTGGCTCGGCTGACCTCCTCCAATGACTTCCAGCGTGACATCGCCGCCGCTGACCGTGTACTGGCCGCCGCCCACGCCGAGCCAGCGGTCTGGCGAGCCGGCTATATAGGTCACGACGCCGGGGGTGGTACCGTTGACGTCGCCAAGCTGCCCCGAAGCGCTGGAGCTGCCTACTGTGCCTGCGTCGTTGCTCAATGTGAACGTAATGTCGCTTAGAGCTTGCCCGGCACTGCGAAGATCACCGGGAGCCAGCGTATTTGTCAGGGTAACGATAATCTGGCCGTTGGTGGTCGTAAAATCGGCGGTCGCAGACAGCGCTTCGGCCGCGTTCATACTGTTTGTCCCGCTTGCCGAATAGGTGATCACTGCGGCATAGGCGCTCGGGACCGCGCCAAACAACGAAGCTGCGAACGCGCTGGCAATGACTAGGGTGGTGACAGCCCCTGATTTTCTCGTGTAGCGCGTCATTTACATATTTCCTCTGTTACGCGTCGCATTACGTCACAGAGGAGGCACATCCCGTGCCAGCAGCTCGGGTACTTCGGAAATTGATTAATTATCAAAGGTTTAGGAAAATTGACGCCGAACGCGAGCCAAGATAAGGTCGCAAGAGTTGTCAGAAATTCCGACGCTCTTGAAGCCGCTCCGCCGCTGTATAGAAAAATCTCGGATGATGGGGGAGCCGCAGAAACCCGAGGTTAACCTATAGATTTCCGACAGACCGGCCAAAACTGCCCTATGTCAATATTACCGACACTCCTGGGGCACGCAGGTTTAACTTGGCGTAACCGAACGGTCGAAGCCGGCGCCTTGCCAGCGTTTGCGTGCGATCGGGGCGGCCGGTCGGGTGTCAAAATTCCCGACAGGTGCCCCAATCTTAGGATAGACCGTCCCGCAACTTGGATCAGGCGGATTGGCACGGCCGAAAACCAGTCACACCTGCCTGCGGCGGCGCATGATCCCGAGGCTGGCCAATGCGGTGCCGAGCAACGCCAGACTGGCGGGCTCCGGAACCGTTGTGCAGCCTGACGTGCACGTGCCGATCAGGGGGTGCAGTTCCGGGTTGGTGCCAAACGAAAAATTCGCGGCTGTTATCGTCGTTGCCGCTGTGACGCCCGCCAGATCCAGCTCGAGCGTAGCAGGCCCGATCACGTAGGGGTTGAAGTTTTTTACGCCATTATTGGCGGCGGTGTATCGTCCTCCGTTCGCGATGAACGGCAGGATCAGCTGGCTGGGCATTCCGTCTCCGAGCACCTCGAACGTCACGTCGTCACCGGAGACCGACAGATGGCCAGCGGCAATCCAACGACTCGGCGAGCCGGACACATAGGTCACCACGCCTGGGGTGGGGTTGCCGGAGACGTTGCCCCTCTGCCCCGCGGCCGTTTTGGTACCGAGGACCCCCGCGTCGTTGCTCAACGTGAAGATGAGATCGCTGACACCCTGTCCGGAGCTTTTGACTTGAGACGTCATCAGGTCGTTCGACAGAACGATCTGAATGTGACCGGCGCTCGTCGTGAAGGTGGCGGACGCCGCCGCCGGGTTGCTGGCACTTTCGGGACTTGGCCCTGATGCCGACCAGGTCATCACCGCGGCGTCGGCGCTTGGGGCCCCGCCGAGCAGCGAGGCCGCGAATGCGCCGGCAACCGCCAGAGTGGCGGCGGTTGGCAAACCTCTTTGATTGCGTGACATTTACTATTTTACCTCTAAGTTTAAGATGATAAGACAACCGATAATATGCATTCTACGTGCCAGATGTCCGGGAGGACCACAGGCCCACGATTTTTCAGTTATTTAGAAGGCATCGCGATTTGCGCGAGACGAGAACCAGGCGCAAAGTGTCAAGACTTCCGACACCCGTGTTTCCTTAGCCTGACGTCTCGCAGGTCAAACTGAAGTGCCAAAACGGCAAAAAATCCGCACCAATACTGTCAATTCAATAAGACTTTGCAAGGAATCTTGCTGTCAATTTTTCCGACAAGCCAGACTACATTAACCTTAATTATGACGATCGGACATACATTGTGGATGCTTCGTTTTTATTTACCAAACGATCTTTAAAAGTTAAGCATTTGCGGCCGGCGGCGGATAGGCCGATGTCGATCAGTTCAGCTCGATAGGCGCACGCGCAGCGTTCATGCCGCGTCAAACCCTGCCGTTCCTCGCTCCACCGCGTGTCAGCGAGAACGTGCGAGCTCGCTGTAGCCGATCAGTGCGGATGCCGAGATCGGCGAGACGCCGCCGCACCGCTGGGCTGAGCAGGGCGGACAACTCGTCTTCGTGCCGATAACCCGGCATCGCCGCCGCCAGGGCCGGGGGCGTTCGGCTTGCCGGGTGGAGATAGATTTCGCTGTCCCCCGCCGGCAGGTGCGGCAGCAGCCGCAGAATTCGCTGCTCGACCATCGCGCCGCTCCAGGCGATGCCGAAGACATGATCGTTCATCGCCAGCCCGGCGCGGCGGAGGCGGCGCCGCAGCGTCGCGACAGCCGGCTGATAGGCCGAGGTCCGGTAGCGCTCGTCCGGGAAGGCGGCGCGCAATGAAGCGGCCGGCTCGGCCGGCAGGCGAACCGCGCGCATGCCGTATTCGCGGCCGATTTCGACGAGCAGACGCGCGACCGTCGGATGCAGATGCATGTGCTTGTGCGCGTTGACATGGTCGAGCGCGAGCCCGGTTGCGCGAAACGCCTCGAATTGCGCGCGGATTTCCGCGGCGAGCCGGGCCCGAATGCCGGGCGAAAAAAAATAGCGCAGCGCGGCCCGGGTCTGGTGGGGGTCGAAGCGACCGTCGCGCCGCACCAGCCGGCCGAGTTCAGCCGGCGGCAATGCCGGCTCGCCGTCGATCAGGACAAGGTGCAGGCCGACCCGAAGCTGCCGCAGACGACGGGCCCGCGCGACGGCATCGGCCGCGGCCGGCGCGGCGACCATCAGGCTCGCGCAGGTCAGGATGCCGTCGCGGCACGCGGTCTCGACGGCCTCGTTGATCGCGGTGTCGCGGCCGAAATCATCGGCGCAGACGATCAGCCGCCGCTCCGCCATTTCGTGATGATGGCGCGGTCAGCCGGCCATTTCGCGCTGGCGCAGGAACTGGAAGAACTCGACCCCCTCGCGCAGCCGGCGGCGCATCATCTGCGGGCTTTTGACCATCTCGGCCACCAGCGAAGCGATCTTCTGGCGGCGGAAATAGAACCGCCGGTAAAAGGTTTCGAGCGACTGGAAGATTTCGGTGTGGCTCAGATGCGGATAGTGCAGCGGCGCGATCTGCACGCCGTGATCGTCGATCAGTTCGGCATTGGCGATGTCGAGCCACCCCTGATCGACCGCCTGACGATACAATTCGGTGCCGGGATAGGGGGCGGCGAGCGACACCTGGATCGTGTGCGGATTGATCTCGGCGGCGAAACGGATCGTCTCCTCGATGGTCTCCCTCGTCTCGCCGGGCAGCCCGAGAATGAAGGTGCCGTGGATCGTGATGCCGAGTTCGTGGCAGTCCTTTGTAAAGCGGCGCGCGATGTCGATGCGCATACCCTTTTTTATATTGTTGAGGATTTGCTGGTTGCCGGTTTCGTAGCCGACCAGCAGCAGCCGCAAGCCGTTGTCGCGCAGGATTTCGAGTGTCGCGCGCGGCACGTTGGCCTTGGCGTTGCAAGACCAGGTGACCCCGAGCTTGCCGAGTTCGCGGGCGATCGCCTCGGCGCGGGGACGGTCGTCGGTGAACGTGTCGTCGTCGAAAAAGAACTCCTTCACCTGCGGAAAATACGCTTTCGCGAGGCGGATTTCCTCGATCACGTGAGCGACGCTGCGCACCCGGTAGCGATGTCCGCCGACCGTCTGAGGCCATAGGCAGAACGTGCATTTCGACCGGCAGCCGCGTCCGGTGTAGAGCGACAGATACGGGTGCTTCAGATAGCCGATGAAGTAATCCTCGACCCGCAGGTCGCGCTTGTAGACTTCGGTGACGAATGGCAGAAGGTCCATGTCCTCGAGCACCGGGCGTGCCCGGTTGTGCGCAACGCTGCCGGCGCCGTCTCGATAGCTCAGCCCGTCGATCTCGGAGAACTTGCGCCCCTCGGCGACGTCGCGACAGGTGAAATCGAACTCCTCGCGGGCCACGAAATCGATCGCGCGCGACCCGGCGAGGCCCGCTTCCGGTTCGACCGCGACCTTGGCCCCGACCAGCCCGATCTTGAGCCGTGGGTTGGCGTCCTTCAGCGCCTCGGCGATCTTCACATCGGAGGCGAAGGACGGGGTCGAGGTATGCATCACGACCAGCTCGTAGTCGCCGGCGAGCGGCAGCACGTCGTCGAGCCGCAGCCGCGCCGGCGGGGCATCGATCAGCCGGCTGCCCGGCACCAGAGCAGCAGGCTGCGCCAGCCAGGTCGGGTACCAGAACGACCGTATCTCCCGCCGCGCCTGATAGCGCGAGCCGGCACCGCCATCGAAACCGTCGAACGACGGCGGGTGCAGAAACAGCGTTTTCATCATGCGGCCCTGTCCCCTTCGATGCGCATGTGCCCATCGGGCTCGATGCGAAGCAGCCGTTCGCCCCACTGAACCCGGCGGCCGCAGAAGCTACTCAGAAACACGGCAAACGACAAAGCATCGCGCAGCGGCAGCAGCCACAGGCCGCGCCGCGGCAGGTCGAGCCAGCGTGCCATCGCCGCCGCGGACGCCCACCGGAGCAGCAGCGCCAGCACGACGGCGCACCAGGCGACAATACCCGAGCCGAATAAGGCGGCGCCGAGTGCGGTCAGCACCACCGTGTGCGTCGTCACCGAACCGGCAAACCCGGCCGGAGCCATCAGGCGCGTGGTGCGCGCCCAGCGCAGCTCATGCCGCCACAAACCGCTGAGCGAGGCCTCGCTGACCCGATTTTCCACGACATAAGGCGACAAAACGATTTCGAGCCCGAGCTCGCGCACCGCGGTGCCCATCCGGTGGTCGTCGGCCAGCTCGTCGCGCACCCGCGCAAAACCGCCGATCCGGTCCAGCACGTCGCGGCGCAGCGCGATCGTCGCGCCGAAGCAGCCGCCGCCGACCTGAATCGCGTCGCCGACTATTGCCCCAGGCAAAAAGGAGAAGTTGATCTGCATCGCCGCCAGGCGCGACCACAACCCCCCGGCCGCGACTCCCTTGTACACGCAGGTCACGAGGCCGGTCTCGGGGCGGGCGAGCGGTTCGGTGATGATCGGCAGGTAGTGGCGATCGACCCGCATGTCGCTGTCGGCCAGCACGATCCATTGGTGACGCGAAGCGGGCAGCATGTTTTCCAGGTTGGCGACCTTGAGATTGCTGCCCCTGACGCGCGAATTGACAACCAGCGCGATGTCGCGATCGGGCCGGTCGCGAATCAGGGCGCGCGCGACCGCCAGGGCGCTATCGCCCGGATCCCGAACCCCGAGCACGAGCTGCACCGCCGGATAGTCCTGGTCGGCGAACGAGCGCAGATTGTCGGACAAGCCGGGCTCGGCGCCATGCAGCGGCTTCAGCACCGAAACGGGCGGATGGTAGGCGCGCGTTCCACCCGGCAAGTTGAACGGCCGCCGCGAAAAGCGCCGCACCGCGAGCGTGGCCGCGGCCAGGTAGCCCCACGCCACTAGCAGCACCGCCGCGAAGCAGACAGCGCTCATCGGCGATCCGTCCCGATGCACGTTCGGCCGACGCGACGTGTCGTGACCGATACGCTGCCAACGAGACCGCACCCGTCGCCCCGATCGGCGAAGCCTCCCGCTCGCGCCCTGATCATCGTTCCTTTTTCAATCCGAGCCTGCCGCGTACGCCGGTGTGCCGATCGACGTCAAGAATATAAAAACCGTTTCGGCTTCCGGTCGTCCGAAGCCGGAATCGTCCTCTTGGAATCGAATTTTGTCATCCCTTCGGCAAGCCCAGCACCCGTTCGCCGATGATGTTGCGCTGGATCTCGCTGGTGCCGCCGGCGATCGTGTATTGCCGCGCCCCCAGCACGCGGTGCGTCCAGCGCGGCGCGTCCGGCACCAGCTCGGTCGTCGTCTCCAGCGTCGCGTAGGGCCCGAGCAGCGCGCCCGAGAAATCCGCGATGCGGGTCGCCAGTTCGGAGCCGAACAGTTTCAGGATCGAGCCCTCGGGTCCCGGCGGCTCGCCGCGCAGCCGGCGGGTGAGGCCGCGCAGCCGGGTCACCTGCAGCGCCTTGGCGTCGATTGCCAGCTGCGCCAATTGCTGCCGGATGTGGCTTTCGCGGAAGGCTGGCTCCTGCCGGTTCGGGAATTGCTTCGCGAGTTCCAAGAGGCGCGCGATCTGCGCCGAATGATCGCGCCCGCCGGCCCCGCCGCGCTCGAACATCAGCGTCGTCGTCGTGACCTTCCAGCCCTCGTTGAGCGGCCCTACGAGGTTCTCCTTCGGCACCACGACATCCTCGAAAAACACCTCGTTGAAATGCCGGTGCCCGTTGAGCAGCACGAGCGGGCGCACCGTGATCCCCGGCGTCTTCATATCGACCAGCAGATACGAGATGCCGTGATGCTTGGGCTTGTCGGGATCGGTGCGCACCAAGCAGAAAGCACCAATCGGCGAAATGCGCGCCCGAGGTCCACACCTTCTGGCCGTTGACCAGGAAATGGTCGCCCTGGTCCACGGCGCGGGTGCGCAGACCGGCGAGATCGGAGCCGGCGCCCGGCTCGGAATAGCCCTGGCACCAGATTTCGTCGCAGGACAGGATTTTCGGCAGGTAGCGTTTCTTTTGTTCCTCGGTGCCCCAGTGGATCAGCGTCGGGCCCAGCAGGCTCATGCCGACCGTGCCGGGCAGGATCGGTGCGCGGGCGCGGAAATACTCCTCGTCGAAGATGACCTGCTGCATGAAGCCGGCGCCGCGCCCGCCATACTCCTTCGGCCAGGCGATGCCGATCCAACCGGCGGCGTGCATTTTCTTCTGCCAGGCGCGGCGGCGCTCCAGCGTCTCGCGATCGGGCGAGACGCGCTGATCCTGCGCGTCCTCGACCTTGAGATCGTCGGTCAGGTTCGCGTCGAGCCAGGCGCGCAACTCGCGGCGAAAGGCGGCGTCTTCCGGGGCGTCGGCAAAGTCCATGGCGGGTCTCCTGCTTCCATTCGTAGGATAGCGGCCGATCCGGGATGGCTCAATCGCCCGCAAACGCGATCTATGCGCGGCGCGCTGCGAGCCGCTACTATTTCGGTAACGCCGCGACCGAGCGGCGCAGAGACGGAGGAACCGCATGGACAGCATCGAGCAACAACCAACCGCGCGGCCGCGGGACCACACCGGTAAACTGCTCGCCGCCCTGCCCGAGCGGCTGCACCATAACGCCTATGTGGTGAAGGATCAGGAGGCGAATCGGCGGTTTTTCGAGGATGTGCTCGGAATTCCGCTGGTGGCGACGTGGTGCGAAAAGAGCTGGCGCGCCGAACTTGGCCGCGAGGTCGCGTACTGCCACACGTTTTTCGGGCTGGCCGATGGCGGCGCGCTGGCGTTCTTCCAATTCGCCGACCCGGAACTCTATGCGCTGACCCAGGCCGACAAACCGAAAATCAGCAGCCACTATCATATAGCCCTGAAGGTCGGGGAGGCGACCTATGCCGATTTGAAACGCCGGCTCGACCACGCCGGAGAGAAATTCCGCGAGACCGATCACGGCTACTGTAAGTCGATCTACACCGCGACGCCGGACGGCATGATCCTCGAATTCACCTGCGACCCGCCCGACGCGGCCGAGATCGACGCGCTGCGCCGCGCCGACGCGCACAGCGAACTGGCCCGCTGGCTCGCCGGCGATCATCGTGTCAACAACGAGCTGCGCCACCGGGAATCTTGAGACCGCACTGAATACTGCGAAGGATTAAGAAGCCTTAACAAAGTCCTAAGCAAGCAGACAACGATAGAAAAATCCGAACTCGATAATATTCGACGCCGACCGCCATACGCACTACTGAGACGCATCTGACGCGGATTCGCTCTGATCGAGTCCGAATCGGCGCCTTGGGAGTGCGTGATGAGCGACGACATCGACGGGCCGCCTGTCGATCAGTGCTTGCGTCGTGCCGGTAGTCGTACCGGAACGGGGGTGACGAGCGGCGTTGCCGATCGTTTGTGTCGCCTTCTCCGGTGCGACCGAGGCGTGGCGGCGGTCGAATTCGGCCTGGCGGCGCCGATCCTGCTCGGTGCCCCCGTGCCGGTCGCCGATCTCGGCATCGCCTTCGCCAAGCAGCAGCAGGTGCGGCAGGCGGTTCAGGCCGGCGCCCAATACACCACCAACCATCCGTGAATCTCACATCGCGGATATCAGCGCGTCTAACCACGATGCTCGAACGTTGGAGAATCGCAACCGATCGCAGCGGCACCGCGGCAGTTGAGTTCGCGCTCGTCGCTCCGATTCTTTTTCTGTTGATGATGGGAATTGCAAAGAGCGGGATTGTCTTTAACAACTATATCATGCTCACCGAAGCCGCGAGTGCCGGAACGCGCCAGCTTGCGCTAAGCCGCGGCGCCGCTACTCCCAACACCACCACGGTCAGTATGATCCGCCGCGCCGCGGCCGGCCTCAGATCGGAAAGCCTGACCATAATCATGACAGTCAACGGGACGACTTGCGGCAGTGATTTGCCATGTGCAACCGCGCTGACAGGCGCGGCCAACACATCCGCTGTCGTGACACTCTCGTATCCCTGCGATCTCACGATTTTTGGGGTCAATTTTGCACCCGGTTGCCGACTTTCATCGACAAGAGCGCAACGCATAGAATGAGCCGAGCTATGATGGAGACTATCCGCCGGTTGTGCGCCGATCGGCGCGGCACCGTCACGATCATGACGGCGGTCACAGCCGTCGCAATCATGGGCTTTACCGCGATCGTCATCGATGTGGGCAATCTCGTCTATGCAAAACGCGCGCTGCAGGCCGCGACCGATGCGGCGGCTTTGGCCGGTGCGCAGGACATAAACAAGGGCACGGGGGGCACCGCAGTCTCGACGGCGCGCCGGTACAGCGCCACCACCGGGAACCTGAATGCGGCCCACAATCTGAATGCGACGATGGCATCGGGCTACCCGGCGCTGCGCTGTTTCACGAGTACCGGAATACCGTGTTTCGCGCCAGACAATGCCAACGGCGTCGTCGTCAAACAGAATGCGACCGTGCCAGCGCTTTTTGCCAAGGCGCTCGGGTTCCAGAACTTCCACATTTCGGCAAGCGCCGCGGCAGGCAGTGCCGGCGGCACGGCGCGGGTGATCGATGCTGTGATCGTGTTGGACACGACGCAATCGATGAACAGCAACGATCCAAACTGTACACAGTCCGGGTCAACCCGGCTGACCTGCGCCTTTACCGGCTTCCGGACCTTGTTGTCCGGGTTCGACCCGTTACTCGACCATGTCGCGGTAATGATTTTCCCGGGCTTGAAAGCATCGGGCTCTGGTGGTTCCCAAAAAACAGCGGCGCAGAACGCGGCGCTGGAATATGATTGCAGCAGCTCAACGCCAACCTCATCGGCGACCGCGGCATACGACGAATTACCGCTCTACCTTATCGTGCCGCTGTCGAGCGACTATAAGAATTCAAACGGCACGATGAACACGAACTCCAACCTGGTGAAGGCGGCCCGTGGGGGCGCTAGCGGCTGCACCGCCGGGGTTACGGCCTATGGCGGTGTCGGAACGTTCTATGCCGATGCGGTTGCGGCAGCCCGCGATTACCTTACTGCAAATGCGCGCTTCGGCGCCGAAAAATGGATCATTTTCCTCGGCGACGGCGACGCCGGCGCGAGCAGCAGCAACATGCCCAGCGCCAAGAAAAACAACCAATGTCGGCAGGCGATCACGGCGGCACAGGCCGCGAAGGCGGCGGGTATGACTGTTATGACGATCGCATACGGTGCGTCGACCTCGGCCTCGAGCAGTTGCTCGACCGACTCGCCCTCGATCTCAGCCTGCGATACGCTGCGGCAAATGGCTTCCGATTCAGGAAAATTCTATTCGACCAATACCGGCTCCGGCAGCGCCTGCACCTCGGCCGCCAATTCGATCAGCAGCCTGAACGCCATCTTCCAGAATATCGGGATGATTTTCGGTACGGGTTCGCGTCTGCTTTCCGAGAATACGCCTTGAGACAAGCGGAATCGCTACGCCGGATGTGTGAGCCGGCACGCTTCGCGCGAATCCCTATGCCCCGCTACTGAATGGCTCGTTGCGACGGGCGCCGGGGCGGCGATGCGCTCGCCGGTCCCGATCCCGTTACGCCTACGCCAATACCTGCCAAACCAGCCAGAAGTTCAGCACCGCGATTGTCGCGGCGGCAATAGCGCCCGCGATGCGAGCGCCGCCCGAATTGGCGAACGGGCCCATCAAGGTGCGGTCGCTGGTAAACATCACCAGCGGAACGACCGCAAAGCTGAGCTGAAGGCTCAGAATGACCTGGCTCAGCACGAGCAGCCGGCCGGTCGCGCCTTCGCCGCATAAGGCCGTCACGATGATGGCGGGCGTTATCGCCATGGCGCGGGTTATCAGCCGGCGCGCCACAGGAGATACGCGCCAGCGCAGGAATCCTTCCATGACGACTTGGCCGGCCAGCGTCCCGGTCACCGCCGAGGCCTGCCCGGCGGCGAGCAGCGCGACCCCGAACAGCAGGCTCGCAACGGCCGTCCCGAACAGCGGCGTCAGCAGTCGGTAGGCGTCCTCGATTTCGGCGATCTGGACGAACCCGGCACGATGAAACGACGCGGCCAGGATCATGATCGCTGCGTTGACAAAAAGCGCCGCAAGCAGCGCCGTTGTGCAATCGAATGTCAGAAAGCGCATCGCTTCGCGCCGGCCCCGCTCGGCCAGATCGAACCGGCGGGTCTGGGTGATCGCGCTATGCAGATAAAGGTTATGCGGCATGACGGTCGCGCCGAGGATGCCGATCGCGATGTACAACATGCCCGGCTCGCTGACGATCCGTCCGGACGGCAGCAGGGAACCGGCGATTTCCTTGAGGTCGGGTTGCGCCATCACGATCTCAACCGCGAAGCATGCGCCGACCACAACGAGAAGTGCGATCACGAGCGCTTCTATGTAGCGGAAGCCTCGGCTTTGCAGCCAAAGCACGACGCCGACATCTAGGGCGGTGGCGCACACGCCGAAAATCAGCGGCAGGCCGAACAGAAGCTTCAGGCCGATCGCCGAACCGATGATCTCGGCCAAGTCGCACGCCATGATCGCGAGTTCGCAGGCAATCCACAGCAATATCGCGGTCGGCCGGCTGAACCGTTCGCGACAGAGCTGCGCCAGATCACGTCCGGTCGCGATCCCCAGACGCAGCGCAAGCGTCTGCAGAAACATCGCCAGGACATTTGAGAGCACGATGACCGATAGCAGCGCATAGCCATACCGCGCGCCTCCGGCGATGTCGGTCGCCCAATTCCCGGGGTCGATATATCCCACCGCCACCAAGGAGCCGGGGCCGGCGAACGACCCCATCTTCGCCCAAAACCGTCCCCCCGCCGGCACCATGATCGACCGGAATACCTCGGGCAGGCTGACGGTATGGTGCGATCCGACAGAAAGATAATTTGGGGATGCGGGTGAGCTTTCGATCGGCGGAGGGCTCATGAAACCGTATTGCGAGCGGATTGATAATTCGACGGATCGACCCGGCTTCCGAGCCCGAGTTGCTTGCAGGAACATTGAAATCACGCCTCAGCGGTCGAACAATCGCACCAACCTTTCGAGCGCCGACGCTACCCGCGACGGACATGGCATTCACCGCTGGCCGTCTTGCAGGCTTCAACGGACGTCGTGTTTGGACTGTTCCCGCTAGGCTCGCCCACCCGGCCGAAACGCGAGCTGGCATGAAATCAATAGTTAAAGAATTCACCATCTGATCCAAACAACCCCAACGAGGTTCGCCGCACTGCCAAGCCCAGGCCGGTTCGACGGGAAGCATTTCTCTGCGGTTTTTTGTGCCCGATGCCGCCGGCGCAAAGCGCTAATGCCGTTACACTGATCTACCCGAATGCGGATCAAGCGCCGCTCCGCCGATCTGAAAAATCTCGGCCGCTTCGGGGGATTGCTGCTATGTACATGGCTGCTTTCGTCCACACGCCAGCAGCGCGAGTTAGTGGCGGATTATTCAATTATCCGGCCTAAACCAAAAGAGGATTTTGCGCCGTCACGACACGACAAAGCGGAAGATCAGAAATTTTCGTGAATGAGGAACCGATAAATCAAGGCTTTGTTCGGCAGAGTATCGTGACATCATAAGATGGACTTATCCCATGTTTCTTCACCGGCCGATAATGCAACAGGAAGTCTATGTCCGGAACCCTGACCCGGTTTTCGCCGAAAAGCTCCTGGAGCAGTATGGCGGGGCAACCGGCGAACTGACCGCGGCGCTGACCTACTGGACACAATCGTTTCACACCGAGGACGCCGCGATCCGCGACATGCTTCAGGACATCGGCACGGAAGAGTTTACGCACCTCGAAATGGTCGCGATGCTGATCGAGCAACATACGCGGCGCGCCTCGCAGGATGCGCAAGACAACGCCTATCAGAGCACACTGTTCGCGGTGCGCGGCCATGGACCGCATCTTGTCGATTCGAAGGGCTCGTTCTGGGATGCCCGCTATGTCAACGAAGGGGCCCATGTCACGCGCGACCTGCGGGCCGACGTGGCGGCCGAAGCCGGCGCGCTCGCCACTTACGAGGCGCTGCTCGACATCGCGCAGGACGACGGGACGCGCAAGGCGCTGAACTTCCTTGCCACCCGCGAGGTCGCGCACACGCATATGTTCATGGAGGCGCTGAACTCCATCGGGAAGCTCACCGAACCGCTGTTCGGCAATCTCCAGCCCGATAACACGGTCAATCTTTACTTCAATATGTCTTCGGGACCGGGAGCCGATCTGCGCGGCCCGTGGAATTCCGAGCCGGCGTTCCGCTACGTCTCGGATCCGTTGCAGCACGAACGGCAGGAGCATGCCGGTCAGCGTGGCGGCAGCGAGTCGACCATCATGCCGAATCAGGGCGGAAACGGCGGCTCGCAGAGCGGTGGCGGGCAAAACGGCGGCGGACGGTCGCGCTAGGCCCGGCGCAAGCGTTCGAGGCTGTCATGCCGCTCGAACCCTTCAGCCGCAGGCTTCTGCTGCAGGCGGCGGGCGCCGCCTTCGGCACGCTGGCCGGCTCCAGTATGCTCGCCGGATTTGCCTCGGCCGCCGCCAGCGCCGCTGCCTCGCGGCCGTTGCGAGGCAGTCTGCTCGCCTGGATCCTGCTCTACCCCGAACAGGCCGCGGAAATCCGATTGGCCAATTTCGACCGTGACGGACAGCTGCTCGGCCGCGCTCCGCTTACCCGCATCGGCGGCGAGATGCTCGGCGCCGGCGACGGAGCCGTCTCCGCCTGGGGCCAAATGCAGCTTGCCTGCACCCAGGCACAGGCCCTGTCCATCTCCGTAGCCGCGCGTTCCTGGGACGTAAGGCCGGAACACTGCTGCGTCCAGCCGCGTCGAATCGCGCATCGGCCGAGCGGCTGCTCGATCGGTTTTGCGGTCTGGGCCGATATAATTTGATCCGGGGATCTCCGGGACGCATGGCCTTGCGTCCCGGCTTCACCGCCGCCGATCGCGCACCGCGCGGCGGCGACGTATCGTCTCGCGCCACAGGATGTAGAGGCCCGAGGCGACGACGATCGCCGAGCCGAGCAGCAATTCCGCGGTCGGCATGTCGCCCCAGATCGCGAAGCCGAGAATCGTCGCCCAGACCAGCGACAGGTAGTTGAACGGCACGACCGCCGAGGGCGGCGCCAGCGACAGGGAGCGCGTCCACCAGAATTGCGCGATCCCGTTGCCGATGCCGGCGAAGGCGAGCATGGCTGCGTCGCTCCACGCCGGCATCTGGAATCCGAGCGGCAGCAGAGCACGCCGTGCACAGCGTCATGATGCTCATCTGATAGAGAGTGAGCGTCTCGCTCAATTCGGACAGGCTCATGCGGCGGATCGCGATCGCGACAGTCGAGATCAGGATCGCGTTGCCGAGCGCGAACAGCGCGCCGTAGGTCAGCATGCCGGGGCCTGGCTGGGTGATGATCAAGACCCCGACAAAGCCGACGATCAGCGCCGACCAGCGGTGCACGCCGACCTTCTCTTTCAGGATCACGATCGATAGCAGCGTCGTGAACAGCGGCGCCGCGAAGCCGATCGCCGTCGCCGCGCCGAGCGACAGCACCCCGACCGCGATGAACCAGCACAGCATCGAGCCAAACTGCGACAACCCGCGCTGCAGATGCTCGCGGTATCGCCGGGTGCGCAGCACCGCCAACCCGGCGCCGGGTAGAACGATCGCCACGACCGTGAGAAACGCGAACAGCGTGCGCAGGAACGCGACCTCGCCCAGCGGATAGGTTTCGAGCTCCCATTTCACGACCGCGTTGCCGCCGGCGAACATCACCGTCGAGGCGACCATGTACGCTATGCCGCGCGGGATCTGGTTGCGCCGCGCCGCCGATGTCTGCGCGGTCTGGGTTTGTGTCTGGGGCTCGGCGATGGTCATGTTTTTATCAGGTCGCGATCGCGTAAGATGAGCCTATGACAATCCGCCTTCTGCCGCCGGTGGTGGTCAACCGCATCGCCGCCGGCGAAGTCATCGAGCGCCCGGCCGCCGCCGTCAAGGAACTGGTCGAAAACGCCATCGACGCCGGCGCGCGCAACATCGAGATCGTGCTGCGCGACGGCGGCAGGGCGCTGATCGCGGTCAGCGATGACGGCGCCGGCATGACCGACGCCGAGCTCGACCTCGCCGTCGAGCGCCATTGCACCTCGAAGCTCTCCGGCGACGATGTCCTCGACATCAAATTTCTCGGGTTTCGCGGCGAGGCGCTGCCGTCGATCGGCGCGGTCAGCCGGCTGCGCATCGTGTCGCGCCCGGCAAGGACCGACAGAGGGGCCGACAGCGCGTGGGAGATCGCGGTCGAGGCTGGCGCGAAGCGGGCGCCGGTGCCGGCGGCGCACCCGGCGGGGACGCGGGTCGAGGTGCGCGACCTGTTTTTCGCGACGCCGGCGCGGCTCAAATTCCTGAAGACCGCGCGCAGCGAGCGCGACTACGCGCTCGACGCGGTGCGGCGGCTGGCGATGGCCTGTCCGGCGGTCGGCTTCACGGTGATCGGCGACGACGAGCGCGTGCTGCTGCGGCTGCCGCCGGCGCCGTCGCGCGAGGGGCGGCTGGCGGCATTGCTCGGCCGCGATTTCGCCGAGAATTCGGTGCCGGTGGCGGCGGCGCGCGACGGCTTCGCGCTGTCCGGGCTGATCGGGCTGCCGACCCTCAATCGCGGATTGCCGCGCGACCAGTATCTCGTCGTCAACGGGCGGCCGGTGCGCGACAAGCTCTTGGTCGGCGCGGTGCGCGGCGCCTACCACGATCTGTTGGCGCGCGACCGCCACCCGGTTGTCGCGCTGTTTGTCGATGGGCCGCAAGCTGAGATCGACGTCAACGTGCATCCGGCGAAGACCGAGATCCGCTTTCGCGACTCGGGGCTGGTGCGCGGCCTGATCGTCGGCGCGCTGCGGCATGCGCTGGAAGCGGCCGGGATGCGGACCTCGACGACGGTCGGCGCCGCCGCGCTCGCCGCGTTCCGGCCCGGGAACGGCGGCGCCGCTTACCGCAGTCCGGCGGGACGGCGCGTTTTCGTTTCCGCCGAGCGCGCCGCCGCGCGGTCTCGCCGAGGCGGCGACGGCGATGCTGATGCCCTATCGAGCGTCCGCCGATGCCGCGCCGGCCGGCAGCGAGAAGCCGCCCGAAGCCGACCACGAGCCCGAGCCGGGTCGCGCCGCGCCGCTCGGCCGCGCGCGGGCGCAATTGCACGGGACGTATATCCTGGCCGAGACCGCGACCGGAATCGTGCTGATCGATCAGCACGCGGCGCACGAGCGCCTCGTCTACGAGCGCATGAAGGAGGCGCTGGCACGGCACGGGGTGGCGCGCCAGGTGCTGCTGCTGCCCGAGATCGTTGAACTGGAACCGGCGCTGGCCGACCGTCTCGCGGCGCGGGCCGAAGAGCTGGCCGAATTCGGTCTCGGTGCTCGAGCCGTTCGGCACCGGCGCGGTGATCGTACGCGAGGTGCCGGCGCTCATTCCCGGGCTCGATTTGCGCGCGCTGGTGCGCGATCTGGCCGACGAACTCGCCGAATGGGGCGACGCGCTGGCGCTCAGGGAGCGCGTCGAGAGCGTCTGCGGTACGCTGGCGTGTCATGCCAGCGTGCGCGCCGGAACCCGCCTGACGCCGAACGAAATGGACGCGCTGCTGCGCCAGATGGAGGCGACGCCGAACAGCGGCCAGTGCAACCACGGCCGCCCGACCTATGTCGAACTGGCGCTCGGCGATATCGAGCGCCTGTTCGGCCGGCGGTAGACCGTATCCGCCCGGCGGGTCCGTCTGCCGGGTCCGGCGCGCTTGCCATCGCGGCGGTTTGTCGGACAAATACCGGCCGGAACAATCGCTGCGACGCGGAGGCGAGCGATGCTGGAAGTGTGGAGCTGGCCGACGCCGAACGGCCACAAGGTGCATATCGCGCTCGAGGAGCTGGGGCTCGAATACCGGGTGATCCCGGTCGATATCGGCGCCGGCGACCAGTTCAAGCCGGAATTTCTCGCGATCACGCGCAATCACCGGATACCGGCGATCGTCGATCCGGACGGCCCCGGCGGCGAGAAATTCACGCTGTTCGAATCGGCCGCGATCCTGATCTATCTGTCCGAAAAGACCGGCGGCCGGCTGATCCCGAAAGACCCGATCGGCCGCTACAAATGCCTGGAATGGATGATGTTCCAGATGGGCGGCATCGGCCCGATGTTCGGCCAGTGGAACCATTTCGGCGCCTACGCCCCGGAAAAGGTGCCCTACGCGATCGAGCGCTACACAAACGAGGTCAAGCGGCTGACCCGGGTTCTGAACCATCGTCTCGATGAAGCCCGATGGCTCGCCGGCGACGAATACAGCATGGCCGACATCATCACCTTTCCGTGGATCAGGACCGCGTCTCAGGCCGGCGAGCGGTTTGCCGAGCGCGGCAGCCTCGATCTCGCCGAATATCCGTCCGTCAAGCGCTGGTATGACGAGATCAACGCGCGCCCGGCGGTGCAGCGCGGTCTCGCGGTGCTGTCCGACCAGCAGCGCGACCGCAAGATCGACGATACCGAGCGTGAGAACACGTTCGGCAAGACGCAGTTCGCGGTGCGGTGATCCTTCCGCCTGCCAAAGTCATCCCGGCGAGGCCGGGATCGTCCAACCGATCGAGCGGCTGAAGTGGCCCGCCCTGCGACGATAGAGCGGGTGCTCGCTTACACGAAACAGGGTTGTGAAATGGCAGCAGAAAAAATCGGCGTTGTCGGCGCCGGGTTGATGGGGGCGGAGATCGCGCTCGTGTTCGCGCTCGCCGGACACGATGTCGTGCTCTCGGACCGCACCGATGAACAGCTCGCGGCGGCCAAAAACCGCCTTGCGACGACGCTCGACCGCGGCATCCCGCGCGGCTTCTTCAAGGCAGAGGACAGGGAGCCGGCGCTCGCCCGGATCTGCACGACGACCGCGCTCGCCGATTTCGCCGAGTGCGATTTCGTCACCGAGGCCGTGTTCGAGGACGAGGCGGTCAAGGCCGAGATCTACCGCGACGCTCGACCGAGTGTGCGGTCCCGGCTGCTATCTTCGCCAGCAACACCTCGACGATCCCGATCTCGACCTTGGCCTCCTATGTCGGCGAGGCGCGCCGGCCGCGTTTTTTCGGCACGCATTATTTCTCGCCGGCCTCGCGCATGAAGCTGGTCGAGATCATTCCGGCCTTCGAGACCGCGCCCGAGGTGGTCGAGACGGCGATCCGCCTGTGCCGCGAGGCGGGAAAGACGCCGATCCGGGTCAAGGACGTGGCCGGCTTCGCGGTCAATCGCATGTTCCTGATTTTTCTCGCCGAGGCGGTGCGTCTCGTCGAGGACGGCGTCGCGACGCCGGAAGATATCGACACGGCGTGCCGGCTTGGTCTCGGACACCCGATGGGGCCGTTCGAGCTGATGGACGCGATCGGCTCGAAACTGGCGCTGCAGACGCAGGAAATTCTGTTCGAAGCCTATGGCGAGCGCTTCCGGCCGCCGCCCCTCTTGAAGCAGCGGGTGCGCGCCGGTTTTGTCGGCGGCCGCGGCAACAAGGGCTGGCGCGAGCGAGGCTGATGCAGTCGAGCGGAGTTGCCCCGCTCGGGCAGTCAGATCCGCGACGGTTCGACCGGCCGGTTCCGCATCGGGGGCGGCGGAGGGTCGGGCCGCGGGACCGGGATCGGCGGCGGCGGTTCCTCGATCGGCGGCGGCTGTGACGGATCGGGCGGCGGTACCGGCGGCGTGCCGGGCGGCGGCACCGGTTGTGGACCTTGGGCTCGCATCGGCCCCAGCCTAGCGAGCGCTGCTCTCCGGGTCAAAACGAACCGCAAGACGAGCGGCACCGGCAAGCGACGTGCGCGGCAAAGCCGTTGTAGCGCCGGCATTGCGCTATCTCCATCTGCCGGCCATCTGCCAGGGGACGACGAGATCAGTTCAGGAATGTCCGATGACCGATGAACTCGTATTCTACACCCATCCGATGTCTCGCGGCCGGATCGTGCGCTGGGTCCTCGAAGAGATCGGCCGGCCCTATCACACCGAAATTCTCGACTACGGCACGACGATGAAGGCGCCCGCCTATCTCGCGATAAATCCGATGGGCAAGGTGCCGGCGCTGCGTCACGGCGATGCGATCGTCACCGAGACCGCCGCAATCTGCGCCTATCTGGCCGATGCGTTTCCCGATTCCGGTCTGGCGCCGCCGCCCGGCGACCGGCAGCGAGGTCCCTATTATCGCTGGCTGTTTTTCGCCGCCGGACCGATCGAAGCCGCGGCGACCAACAAAATGATGGGGGTTGTCGTCCCGCCGGAGCGCGAGCCGATGGTCGGCTATGGCACCTACAAAGCCGTCATCGACACGCTTGAAGGCGCCCTTGCGGGCCGCGATTACATTGTCGGCGAGCGTTTCACGGCGGCCGATATCTATGTCGGATCGCATATCGGCTGGGGCATGGAGTTCGGCACGATCGAGAAGCGCCCGGCATTCGAAAGCTACTGGCAGCGGCTCGCGACCCGGCCGGCGGCGATACGCGCCAGGGAGATCGACGACGCGCTTGCTGCCGCAGCATCCGCTTCCCGGCCAGCCGCCTCCGTCCGCCTGAAGGCGAATGGACGATGCCCGTCGCTCTCCCCTCGCTCGACCAGCTCGAAGCCGCCGCCGCGCTCGTGCATTCGGTGGTGCCGCCGACCCCGCAATATTGCTGGCCGCTGCTGTCGCGTCGCATCGGCGCCGAGCTGTGGGTCAAGCACGAGAACCACACCCCGGTCGGCGCCTTCAAGCTGCGCGGCGGGCTCGTCTATCTCAACGAATTGCGGCGGGTGCGACCCGGCGTCGCCGGCGTCATCAGCGCCACGACCGGCAATCACGGGCAGAGCATCGCCTACGCCGCGACCCGGCTCGGCCTCGCCGCGACGATTGTCGTGCCGCACGGCAACAGCCCAGAGAAGAACCGGGCAATGCGGGGTTTCGGCGCCAACCTCGTCGAGCATGGGCACGATTTCCAGGCGGCCTATGAATACGCGGCGGAGCGAGCCAGCGACGACCATCTGCACATGCTGCGCTCGTTCGATCCGCTGCTGGTGCGCGGGGTCGCGAGCTACGGTCTCGAACTGTTCGGCGCGGTGGAGCGGCTCGACACGGTCTATGTGCCGATCGGACTCGGCAGCGGCATCTGCGGCGTGATCGCGGCGCGCGAGGCGCTGGGGCACACCGCCGAGATCGTCGGCGTCGTCGCCGAGAACGCCCCGACTTATGCGCTGTCCTTTGCCGCCGGGCGCGCGGTGCCGACAAATTCCGCCGACACGATGGCCGGCGGGCTCGCCGTGCGCGTCCCCGACGACGAGGCACTCGCGATCATCCGGAACGGCGCGGCCCGCATCGTCACGGTATCGGAGGCCGAAATGCGGTCGGCGATGCGCGTCATCTTCACCGACACGCACAACGTCGCCGAAGGAGCCGGCGCCGCCGCCTTCGCCGCGGCCTTCAAGGAGCGCGACAGGCTGGCCGGCAAGCGGGTCGCAATCGTGCTGTCGGGCGGCAATATCGATCGCGCGCTATTCGCCGAGATTCTGGCCGAGAAGGCCGGTTCCGAGATGGAATAGCCACCGGAGAGACCCTGTCGTCTTGACTATGGGACTCGCCTACAAACTCCTGACCGTCGAGGAATTCCTCGATTCCTGCCCGAACGACGACCGGCATTAGCAGCTGATCGACGGGGTCATCGTCGCGATGGCGCCGCCCGCCATCCCGCATCAGGATCCCGTCGCCCTCGACCGAGCGCGACGATCATTTTGTCAAGCTGCCGCAGTACCAGGCGATCCCGAGCCTGCGCGAAATCCTACATGTCGAGAGCGAGCGCGTCGCCGCTACCGTCTATCGGCGCGACGGCGACGGCTGATGACGATCGAGATCGCCGGACCGGAAGCGCGTCTGCAACTCGCGAAATCGGCCTCGATATCGCGCTGGGCGCCGTTTATCGCGGCGTGTCCGGCCTGTCGCCGGGCTAATCGCAGGTCCGGCCGAACGCGTCGAGCCCGTCTCCGAGATATTGCGGCAGCGACGCGTCGCCGATCATGTAGTCCGGGTCGCGCGCCGCGATGCGCGCCTCGGCCTCTTCCAACGCATCGTCCCATTCGGAAATATCGTAATCGCCGCGTCCGAGCCAGATCAGCGCCAAGAGATCGGTCTGCTCCTCGACATTGAGACCGGCGATGAACTCGACCATCTGGCGCCTTCGGTCGTCACCCTCGTAAAAATCCTGTCCCGGTTCGTCGACGAGCGTTTCCAGCTCGCTGTCGTCGCCGGTTGTCGTGCGGTCGCCCGCCGTTGACGACACTTTCCCGGCGACCTCGCGCGCAGCCTCGATAAATTCGCACACTTTATCGGTACTGATCCTCAGCTCGGGCATGATCCCTCCAGTTGCTGGTAACGGGAACGAAGCAATGCCGCCGCGCGATCCCTCGGCAGCCTTGTCTCGCGCCGCGTTACTATATCGGGGATAGGCCCGCGTCGCGAAACCGGCTATGACGCGGGCCGGCCCCGCCGCGCGACGCGGCAATAAAGAGAGGCGATCGCACCGTGCCGGTAGTCAGCCAAGCCACGATCGATTTCGTCAACGGCATTGCGGCCGAGGCCGAGCGCATCGACACGCCGTGCGGCGACGGCACGATGGCGTGGCGCTGCTGGGGCAGCGGACCGCCGCTGGTGCTGCTGCATGGCGGTTACGGCTCGTGGATGCACTGGATACGCAACGTCAAGCCGCTGTCGCGGCAGTTCACGGTGATCGCGCCGGATCTGCCCGGTCTCGGCGACTCGGCAACGCCGCCCGAGCCGTGGACCGCCGGCGGGCTCGCCGCGATTATTGTCGCCGGGCTCGACATCGTGCTGCGCCGGATCGACCCGCCGGACCAGAATAAATTGCACCTCGCCGGGTTCTCGTTCGGCGGCGTGATGGGCGGCAATGTCGCGGCACAGCTCGGCGAGCGGCTGCGCGGTTTCACCGTCGTCGGCTCAAACGGGCTCGGGCTCGAACGCTCGCCGACGCCGCTCAAGCGCGTGCCGGCCGACGCCGACGAGACCGAGGAATTCGCGACGCACCGCTACAATCTGAACCAGCTGATGATCGCCGACCCCGACAAGATCGATGAGCTGGCGCTGTATCTGCAAAAGACCAATCACGCCCGCGCCCGCATGCGCAGCCGCCGGTTTTCGCGATCCGGGGCGCTGATCGAGGCTCTGCCACAGGTCAAGGCGCGGCTCGATGGCATTTGGGGCGAGCGCGACGCGACCGCCTACCCGCATCTCGACGACCGCGCCCGCATCCTGCGCAGTATCCAGCCGCAGGCCCGCTTCGCTATCGTCCCCGGCGCCGGGCACTGGGTCCAATTCGAGGCGGCCGAGCAATTCAACCCGATCCTCACCGAGTACGCGGCGGGATAAGCCGGCAAGAGCGTAATCCCCACCGCCCGGTTGGCGGGGCTTCGCTACGCGTCGCTGCCTGCCACTCCGTACCCCAAGATGTAAAGATCAAGCAGCTTCTGGCACGCTCATGCGCAACGAGGGCGCTGTCTTCTTCAGCACCAGCGTGTTGCAAATCACGTCGTGCAAAGCCTGCTTCCGGCTCGTCCACCCGGCCATCATGAATCCGACATACAGAATTAAAGCAGACAGGATTTTTGCGAAGTAGCGGCCGGTCGCCCGCCCAAAAGATATGCGTTGTCCATTCAAGTCGGTGACGATCAAGCCGCAGACTCTTTTGCCGGGTGTCGCCCGCCAGGAGGAGCTTTCAAACAGCGCGGGATACAGCCAGGAAATGAGAATACCGAGTATGCAGAAGCCGATCAGTACACCCATTTCACTCTCGCCCGAGGACGCAAGGTTAAGAGACGCGAGGCTAAGAGAGGAAATACCAAACTGCACAATCGAAAAGATTAAGACATCGATTAAAATTGCCAACACGCGCCACCAAAATCCGGCAAATCGGTATTCCGGTACTGGAGACATGGTCATAGCTAACGTTCCTCCCATTTTATTGAGCGCGACGAGGCGGCATTTCTTGATTCTAGAACGCGACGGCGTCCCCACCTTTCAATGCCAGCAATTGGCGCGCCTCGTCGGGGGTGGCGATTTCGAGCGACAAATTCTCGACGATCGCGCGGATGCGGCTGACCTGCTCGGCGTTGCTTTTGGCCAACTGACCGCGCCCGAGCCACAGTGAATCTTCGAGCCCGACTCGTACGTTGCCGCCCATGATCGCGCCCATCGTGATGAGCGGCATCTGGTGGCGGCCGGCGGCCAGGATCGACCAGGCGTAATCGTCGCCGAACAATTTGTCGGCTATACGCTTCATATGGGAGAGATTTTCCGGGTCGGCGCCGATCCCGCCGAGAATGCCGAAGATCGTCTGCACGAAGAACGGCGGCTTTATGAGCCCGCGATCGACGAAATGCGCCAGATTGTACAGGTGCCCGACATCGTAGCACTCGAACTCGAAGCGGGTGCCGCAGCCCTCGCCCAGATCCTTGAGGATGCGCTCGATATCCTTGAAGGTGTTGCGGAAGATGAAATCCCGCGTCATTTCGAGCTGGCGCGGCTCCCATTCGTATTTCCACTCCTTGTAGCGGTCGAGCATCGGATAGAGCCCGAAATTCATCGAGCCCATGTTCATCGAGCACATCTCGGGCTTGGCGCGCAGCGGCGCGGCGAGCCGCTCCTCCAAGGTCATGCCGTGGCCGCCGCCGGTGGTGATGTTGACGACCGCGTTGGTCGCCTGCTTGATGCGCGGCAGGAATTGCATGAACACGTCGGGGTCGGGCGTCGGCCGTCCGTCCTTCGGGTCGCGCGCGTGCAGGTGCAGGATCGCGGCGCCAGCCTCGGCCGCGGCAATCGCATCGCGCGCGATCTCGTCCGGGGTCAACGGCAGGTAGGGGCTCATCGTCGGGGTATGGATCGATCCGGTCACCGCGCAGGTGATGACGACCTTGCCGCGTAGGCTGGCGCGCTGTGCGCCTTCTTGGTTCACCATGCTCCATAACTCCTTGTGGGGATCTGCAAAATCCCCTGCGCGGGTGTGTCGGGGCGTGAGAACAGGTGCAGCACTGTAGTGACCGGCATTGGCATACGCCCCGTTATCGCGCCGCGCCTGATCGTAAACCGAGACTGCCGAAGCCGCCTTTCTTATTTCTTTTCTACACAGCAGTAGCAATCCGAACGGGAAGCCCAAGGGCTTTGGCGTAGAGCCGGTTTAAGAGCGCGCCGCCACCGCCAGATGGGGTGGGCAATCGGGGTCAGGCGGGCATACCGGCAAGGCGCAGAGCGTCGTGAAAGCGTTCGCGGCCCTGCTGCATGTATCGGCTACTGGCTGGTACGTGGGTTTCGCACTCAATGATTTGCGCTAAAGTCCATCCGGCAAAGTCCGGGATGCTGTTGAACTCCTGCAGGGCAGCTTTCGCCTTCTCCATATCTCCCGAGCGGGCATAGGCGGCAATCAGATAGCAGCGATTGTACCAAAGGCTAGACCACAGATCGACAGATTGGACCAGCCGCTCTATCGCCTCGGCATCGTTTCCCATGAAGAAATGAGCGCGTCCGATAATCCAGAAAAACATACCGCGGGCAATGCTTTCCGGGCGGAGGTCCAGCGCCTTCTCGACGTCCTCGATACCCTGCGCCGGATGTCCGAGATAGACCCGTTCTTCGCCCCTTTGCGCATAGGCTCGGGCGAATTCCGGCGCGAGTTCAATCGCCTTGTCGAACGCGCGATAAGCGGCTCTATGTTGATTTCTCGCTCGATTTATAAATCCCTTGGCGTAATGCGCAAGAAAATAGTCGGGGTTGGCGTTCAATACCTGCTTCACCAAATTCCAGGCTTCATCCACCTGGTCCAGCGTCGCGTCGTTCCAGTCGTTAAGATAATCGCAAACCAACGTAATGGCATGGATTAACGAGGTCTCATGCGTGGATTCGGTGAGCAGTCGGCGCATTTCTCGCGTGGTCTGTGGACTGCGGCGCTGATCGTAGAGACGCCGCGCCTCACTGAACAATTCCCCCTGACTGATAGCCATCGGCCAAGCCTCCCAAGTTGGTTGTTGCGTTTTACGCGGATTCCGGTGCTCGTGCAAACGCAATTTCTGTTTCGGCTGGCGCTTTGCGACCGTTGCCGAAGTGCCAGGTTGATCGTTTCGTTGGCGCCGCCATTATCAGTACAGCATCGGCGTCACCTGATCAGGAAAGGAGGATCACAGCGGTCCTCCTCGATGTCGCGGTGTACCGCGGGTGATATGCCTGGCACGTGGTCTGAGGAAGCCGTCAAACCACTCACGGTCAGCGTTTTCGGAAGCGGATCGGAGAACACATGTCTTCGTCGAGGGGCCGTTAACGTTCCGCCATCCCCGCCCATAGCAGCCCCTCGTGGAATCTGTTACGGGCCGCAACGACCGTAGGGTCGTCATTCGGTTCCGTCCTTTCTCGTTTTATGACGTCGGCCAGAGTGCAGTTCGGCATTGGGAAGCGACGATTGAATTCGATTAATTCACGTGTCGCTGCTTGCCGCATGTCGGAGCGGGCATAGGCGCTAACCAGATAGAGTCGGTTGTACCAAACGTTTGGTCTCGTTCCGACTGACTTGCGGAGCCAGTCAATCGCTTGATCATAGCGCTCGGCAAAGAAGTTAGCCCGTCCGATGAACCACTGAAAAACCCCGATTGCCGGATCGTTGGGGCTCAATCTGAGTGCCTGCTCGACGAGCGGATGCGCCTCCGCTGGTCTTCCCACGAGAGTGAACTGATTACCTTTCTGCGCGTACGCCGTTGCAAAGTTGCGGTCCAACTCTATTGCGCGATTGAATGCCTCCAGCGCTGCATGATGTGCGCCGTGCGCTCGCCCGATCAGCCCGTCGGCGAGATGAGCAAGGGCAAGATTCGGGTCTATCAGCAGCGCTTTGCGGGTCGCTTCCTCGGCCGCTCGCAGCTCGTCCCTGCCGGTATTGTTCCATTGGTTGAGGTGGTCGTTGGCAATGATGTGACCCAAGCGCGCCCACGCCTCGGCGGAACTCGGATCCAACACAACAGAGCGTTGCAGCAGCTCGCGCGTAGCGAGAGTGTTTTCCGGTGCCACCGAGCGATAAAACAGGCTGGTTGCACGCAGCCTGAGGTCAAGCGCGTCGGGCTGAGGCGCCCGTTCGGCACGACGTCCCTCCGCCCGTACCAGCTGGATATTCAGCGAAGCAGCGATCCTCCCGGTGATCGTGTCTTCCAAGCCGCCGAGATCGACGAATTGGTTCTCGAAGCGATCGCCCCAGAGTTGTTCACCCGAGGTGGCATCGACCAGGTGGACATTGGTGCGCACCAGATCACCGGTCCGGCCTATGCTGCCTACCACCAGGTAGCGGACCCCGAGTTCTCGGCCGATCTGCCGTATGTCGAGATTGCTTCCGTTGTAGGTGAGGGCGGTTGCGGCGGAGATAACCGCAATGTCCCGCAGGCGCGATAAGTCTACAGCGAGATCGCTGGTTACCGCATCGGTCAGATAATCCTGGCTGGGATCTCCGCCGAGGTTACGGAACGGCAGGACCACAATTGACGGCCTGACGAAGGGCGACCGTGCTTCTGCACTTGCTGCCGGCGCGCCCACGGCCAGCGGTAGAGGTGTCCCTTGCTCCCGCACGTCGGCGATAAAGCGGACGCCCTTGCGCGGCACGGTGCGGATTACGGTCTGCGCTGCGCCGCTGTCACCAACGGCTCGGCGGACCGCGTTGATGCGCGTCGTCACCGCCGAGTCGGAAACGATCCGGCCGCCCCAGACCCCGTCGATCAGATCGTCCCGGCTGAGGACACGCTCGCGGTTGCGCACCAGAAAGACCAGCAGATCGAATACCTGCGGTTCGATCGCGATCTGTTCCCCCCGCCGCCGCAGTTCGTGGCAGTCGACATCGAGTGAATAATCGGTGAATTCAAACCGCACCGGCGTCTCCTCGGAGCGCCCTGCCTTCGTAAGGAGAAGACAAGAGAATCTTTATGAAAAATTAGCCCCGCCTTCAAGCTTCCGGCGGCGCTGCCTGCGATGATCTCCTGGTCGGCCGTCTTGCCGCGCGAGTTGAGGAGATCTGAAATGCGCGAGGCCACCCAACTACGCTGGATCGCGGAAGCCGAGGCCGGGCGGTTCCGCGACATTGCCCAGGTGCAACGAGCCGGGTCGGAGCCATACCTCTGCATTACGCCCGGACGCTATGGCCCGGCCTGGCTCGAACGGATGCGCGCGAGGATGCGGTCGCTGGTTCAGACGGTCGCCGGTCACCGCTCGTTTCCGGTAGACATCGCGATCGCATTCGAAAGGGGTTTGGCCGGCCGGCTGAAAGCCCCGGTTCGCGGCGTTCACGCCAACCGGGTACTCGTCACGGTGCTGTTCACCGACATCGTCAACTCGACGAGGAGGGCGGCGGAGCTTGGGGACAGGCAATGGCGTGCGCTGCTTGATCGGCATGACTGCGTATTGCGACACCAAATCAGGCGTTTCCGCGGGCGGGAAATCAAAAACCTCGGCGACGGGTTTCTCGCCACTTTCGACAGTCCGGCGCGCGCGGTTGGCTGTGCCTCCGTAATCGTCGAGGCGCTCGCGCGGCTTGGCATTTCTGTGCGCTGCGGCCTCCATACCGGCGAGATCGAGCGGCGGCGCTATGATATCACTGGCATCGCTGTCCATATAGCAGCGCGCGTCGCGGCGAAGGCCCCTGCCGACGGCGCTTTAGTCTCGCGCACCGTACGCGATCTGGTCACCGGGTCTGGGTGGAATTTCCAGGACCGCGGCATCCATCTGCTGCACGGTGTGCCGGAGGAGATCCAGCTCTTTGAGATTGTCGCCGTCGATAACTCGGGGATGCAACGCAACACCCAGACTTGTGTTGCGATGCCAGCAGAACCGCCGTGACTGCTTCCCGCTCTCGGTGACGACTAAAGGCACCTACAGCAAAGACCGGCCCAACTGGCGCTCCAAAGGCAACTCAGCTCAGCTGGACAAGCCGCGCGGGCCGGCCGGGAATTACAGGTTGGAACGATGCTAAGCAACGCGCCCCACGGCTACGCCGCCCCGCGCCGGTGGGAGAAGGCGGTTTCGGCTGAGGTGATGAATTCCAGCAGCGCGGCGCGGCCGCTGTCGTTGACCTTGCGGGCGCGCTGGATCGCACCGGCGACCTCGCCGGGGTCGGTGACCCGCTCGCCCCAGCCGCCGAGATCCTGCGCCAAGTTCGCGTAATTGCCGCCGAGATCGCGCGTTCGGTGCCGCTCGTGCGACAGCGCCATTGCGTGCGTCTCGATCGCCATCGTCGAGTTGTTGAGGACGATCGTCGTGATCGGAATGCCGCTGCGCGCCGCCGTCTCGAAATCGAGCCCGGTCATGCCGAACGCCGCGTCGCCCATGAAATTGACGCACATCTTGTCAGGCGCGCCGACCTTGGCGCCGATCGCGAGACCGAGACCGGTGCCGAGCTGGTGCGATTTGCCCCAGCCGAGATAGCCGCGCGGCTTCTTCGCGACGTAGAACGGCAGCAGCTGATCGCGCGGGCTGCCGGAATCGTGCGTCACGATCGCGTCCTCCGACGGCACGACGCGCATGAATTCGGCCATCACGAAATACGGGCAGATCGGCTTTTCCGTCGAACGCAGCTTGGCCTCCCAGCGCGCCAGCCACGCCTGTTTCAGATCGGCGATGCGCGGCCTCGCGCCGGTCGAATGCGTCTTGCCGCCGAGCCGGTCCTGTACGGCTGCCGCGAGCTGCGCGAGAACGAGCTTGGCGTCGCCGAGGATCGGGATCGCGGTGTCGTTCGCCTTGTAGAGGTCGCGCGCGTCGTTGGTCGCGTGGATGATCTTTTTGCCCGGCGGGATGATCGGGGTCGAGATGTTGTGCCGCGTCAGGCTCGTGCCGATCGCGAAGATCACATCGCTGTCGAACAGGAACTGGCGGCCGTGCCCAGTGTAGACAACGCCGCCTGACCCCAGCGCCAGCGCGTGCTCCTCGGGGAAGGCGCTCTTGCCGTCGGTCGTTGTCATGACCGGGATATCGAGCAGTTCGGCCAGAGCCACCAGTTCGGCGCTCGCCTCGGCATAGAGCACGCCCTGGCCGGCGATGATGATCGGTGTTTTCGCCTGGAGCAGCATTTTCGCGGCGTCGTCGATATCGCGCGCGTCGCCGGCCGAGCGGGTCGCGCGGATCGATGTGTAATCGACATCGTTGCCGGCGAACTCCGATGTCATCACGTCGGCCGGCACCTCGACCATGACCGGTCCCGGGCGGCCGTTCTTCAGCGCGTTGAACGCGCGGCGCATCGCCGGCACGGTGTGTTCGGGCAGTAGCACCGGCTCGACGTGCTTCGTGACGCTCTCATACGTCCGGGTCGAATTGAACAGCGGCCACATCGTCGCGGTCTCGCGCGGATGGCCGAGCGGGAGCAGCAGGATCGGGGTCGAATCGGAATAGGCCGAGGCGATGCCGGCGAAGGCGTTTTCGGCGCCGGGGCCGTACTGCATCGCGAAGACGCCGGCCGGCTTGCCGTTGGTGACGCGCGAGCAGCCGTCGGCCATGTGGACGCCGACCCGCTCCTGGCGGCAGATCACCGGCCGCATGCCGCCCGCCACCGCCGCCTCGATGATCGGCGTCGTCGGAAAACAGAACATCGTCGAGATCCCCTCGCGCTTCAGGATCTCGGTGATCGCATCCATGACTAGCATCGGCGTTTTCCCCTTGTCAGGCGTTAGCCAAACCTAGCGCCGGAACGCGATGGGCGCCAGATGCCGAGACGCGGGCCGCCGGAACGGCAACTACGCGACTTCGCCCTTGACCTTTGTTGCGAAGTTGTTTGGATTGGTCGATCCGACTGGTCGAAATGGGATCGATATGCGCGAGGTTCAGGCGTCCGAGGCCAAGACGCACCTGCCTCGGCTGCTCGATGAGGTCGAGCGCGGCGAGACGATCGTCATCACCCGGCATGGCCGGCCCATCGCCCGCATCGTGCCGGAGGCCGATCGCCGCCGCGCCGATTTCGAGCGCGCAGTGCAGGACCTTGAGGTGCTGCGTCGGCGTCTGGCCGGCCGCGTAAGCTTGCAGGAGCTGCTGTCAGCCCGGCATGAGGGCCACAAATACTAATGGCTTTCGTCGTGGATGCGTCGGTCGCGCTCGGTTGGGCGCTGGAGGACGAGGCCCACCCTCTGCCGGTGCAGGCCCTGGCGCAGCTGCTCGCATCCGAAGCCTGGGCCCCGAGCCTGTGGTGGTTCGAGCTGCGTAATGCGCTCGTCGTCAATGAGCGGCGCGGTCGCCTGAGCGAGGCCGATACGGCGCTCTTCCTGAGCAGCGTCGCCCGCCTGCCGGTGAATCTCGACCGCGATCCCGACGGGACGATTGTTCTGATGCTGGCCCGACGCCACCGCCTCACCGTTTATGATTCGAGCTATCTCGAACTGGCCCTGCGTTTGGGAGTGCCGCTCGCCTCGCTGGACGGCAAATTGCGCCAGGCGGCCACCGCCTGCGGCGTCGCCCTGCTCGGAGAGAGCACATAAGCGGAGTGCCGGAGCCGGCATCCGGGCCCGGAACGGCCGCTATTCTCCCGCCTGGCGCGCCGACGCCGATACAACTCGCGCAGCCGCGTCTTCATGATTTTCCCGGTGGCGGTGTGCGGCAGCTCCGTCACGACGAGCACATCATCGGGCAGCATCCAGCGCGGAAAATTTTCCGCCAGGAAACGCGATCAGCGCGTCGCGCTCGGGCTTGTGGCCCGCCGGCAGGCCGGCGCGCGGCGTGACGATCAGCAGCGGCCGCTCGCCCCATTTCGGGTGCGGCACCGCGATCGCCGCCGCCTCGCCGACACTCTCATGCGCCATGGCGGCGTTCTCGAGATCGATCGAGCTGATCCATTCGCCGCCCGATTTGATGATGTCCTTCCGGCGGTCGGTCAGCTGCAGATACCCGTCCGGGTCGATCGTCGCGACGTCGCCGGTATGGAACCAGCCGTCCTTCTCGACCGAAGCCGCAGTCGCGTCCGCGTCCTCGTAGTAGGCGCCGACGATCCACGGGCCGCGCACGAGCAACTCGCCGGCCGACTTGCCGTCATGCGGCAACTCGCGGCCGACATCGTCGACGATTTTCATCTCGACCCCGAACAAGGGCCGCCCCTGCTTGGCGCGGATCGCGAGCCGCGCCCGCGCGTCGAGGGCGGCGTGCTTCGCCTTCAACACCGCGGTCGTACCGACCGGGCTCATCTCGGTCATGCCCCAGCCTTGGCAGACCTCGATGCCGTGCCGCTCGAACGCGGTGAACATCGACGGCGGCACCGCCGCGCCACCCGACAGGATGCGGCGGAACGTCGAGCAGCGCGCGCCGGTCGCCTCCAGATGCGCCGCGAAGCCGAGCCATACGGTCGGCACGCCGAGGCTCAAGGTCACGCCCTCGGCCTCGAACAGCTCATAGAGGCTGGCGCCATCGAGGTAAGGGCCGGGCAGCACGAGCTTCACGCCGTTCATCGGCGCGTAATACGGCACGCTCCAGCCGCAGGCGTGGAACATCGGGACGACCGGGCAGATCGTGTCGCGGCTCGATGCCGGGATGGCGTCCGGCAGCGACACGCCATAGGCGTGCAGCAGCGTCGAGCGGTGCGTGTAGAGGACGCCTTTCGGCCGGCCAGTGGTTCCCGAAGTGTAGCACAGCGCCGACGCGGTCCATTCGTCGAACTCGGGCCAGTCGAACCCGTCCTCGCTCTCGGCCGCGACCAGTTCGTCGTGGGTCGCGAGCACTTCCAGGCTCGTCTCTGCCGGTTCGAGCAGCACGATGTGGAGATCGCGGGGAAGCTCCGGGCGCAGCCGCTCGACGAGCGGGATGAAGCTGGTTTCGACGAACAGCAGCCGGTCGCGCGCGTGGTTGACGATATAGACGATCTGCTCGTCGAACAGGCGCGGGTTGATCGTGTGGCAAACGGCGCCGATGCCGGAGACGCCGTAATACAGCTCGAAATGGCGGAAATTGTTCCACGCCAGCGTGCCGACCCGATCTCCGGGTCGGATTCCGAGGCGCAATAGCGCCTTCGCGAGCCGCCGCGAGCGGCGTTCGGCTTCGGCGTAGGTGTAGCGATGGAGCGAACGGTCGACGAGGCGCGAGACGATTTCGACATCGCCGTGATAGCGCGCTGCGTGCCGGATCAGCGTCGAGATCAGCAGCTGCCGTTCCGCCATCAACCCGCGCATTTTTTCCTCCGTTGCGCCAGCACCGTGACCTGCCGACTATAGCGGGGCCGCCCCGGCCGGTCTCGCCAATCGCGGCGTTGCGACCGCTCGCGGCGCGGCGCGACTGACAGCACGGACCAATCAGGAGTTTTGGCGATGTCGTATATCTATTTCGTGCAGCTGGACATTCCGGAGGCGCTCGACGCCGAGTTGAACCGTATCTACGACCAGGAGCATGTCCCGATGCTGTCAAAGGTGCCGGGGGTGCGGCGCGTCTCGCGCTATCGCCGCGAGCAGTCGAACGACAGCCGGATGCAGAAATACCTCGCGATCTACGAGATCAACTCGCCCGATGTGGTCGAGAGCAAGGCGTGGGAGGAAGCGAGCGCCTGGGGCGATTGGGCCACGAAAATCCGGCCGCACACGACGAGCCGTCATCACAGTTTCTTCCGGGAGATGCTGAAGGCCGGCAAGGGCCGTGACGCCGGCGCACCCTATATCTATGTCGTGCAGATGGACATACCGGCGCAACACGAGGCCGAATTCAACCGCGTCTACGATTCCGAACATGCGCCGCTCTTGTCCGAATGCTGCGGCGGCGGAACCCGCTACCGGCTCGAAAAATCGAACGACAGCCGGATGCAGAAATACATGGTGATCTACGAGATCGCCTCGCCTTCGGTCCTCGAAAGCAAGGAATGGCAGGAGGCCGGCGCGCGAGGCGACTGGGCGACCAAGATCCGGCCGCACACGACCAGCCGGCACCATACGGTGTTCAGGAAGCTCTGACAGCCGATCATTCTGATTCCGCTCCGAAATGTCACCGCGGAGGCCGCGGGCCGACGAAGCAATCTCGATGAACATCACAGGAATGTGCGGTGCTTGGCACCGCCCCGGCCCGACGCGCGGGGCTCAGTTGAGCCTGGATTTGAGCTGTTGGAGCAGCGCGGCGGCCTGGTGGCGCGCGCTGCCCTCGGGCGCGCGCATGATGAACTCCTGAAGCGCCTCCGTCGCGGCCCGCATGTTGCCGAGCCGGGCGTTGAGCATCCCCGCCTCGTGCCACAGCCCGGCAAGATCGGGCGCCAGCAGCAGCATAGTCTGAACGATGCGCAGCGCCGGTTCGGCGCGGCCCGCCTGCAGCAGTCGCGACTTGATGTTGTTCTGCAGCCGCAACAATACGTCGCGGTCGGAAACCGGTGCGTAATGCGTTGGCGTCAGTTCGACATCCTGCCCCGCCATCGCCTTCAGCAACTCGCGCAGACTTGCGGCGTCGCAGATCCGGCCGTTATGGAACGGGTCGAGGATCAGCCGCTCGGGGCCGTTGGCGAGGCGGATCAGAAAATGTCCGGGAAAGGCCAGCCCGATGCTGTCCCATCCCTGCGCACGCGCGGCGTGCAGGTAAAGGATGCCGAGCGCTACCGGCAGCCCTTTGCGGCGATCGACGACCCGCATCAGATTGGCGTTCTGCACGTCGTCGTAGGTCAGCTCGTCGCCGCCGTAGCCGTGCTTCAGCAGAATGATTTCGTTAAGCGCTTGCGCTCGTGCGGTGAGATCGCCGACGGCGCCGGGATCGAGATGCCGCCCGACATCGCGGGCCAGCGCATCAAGGTGCTGGCGATACCGCGCGAGAGCAACGCGCGGGCGCTCGAACGAGGCCAGCGCCAGCGCCGCCTCGGCGATCGGCAGCAACGGCGAGTTGGCGGATGCAAGGTCGCGCAGGTAGCGCGCGCATTGCTCAAGATCGAAGGTGTCGGGCAGTTCGCTCATCTCGGCCGCGGAAGATTACAACTCGATGTTACCGCAAATTGGTCCGGTATATAGACTGCCCATTCAACCGGGTGACGATTGATAGCTGTGACCTCGAAACGGCGCCGCTGACGAGCGGTTGAGGCTTGCGCCCCACAACGTCGCTCGTCCCGCCGTCGTCTCAACCGTCAATGATACCATCCCGGCCCATACACCGCGAATTTGGATTGATTTGGATCAAGGTCCCGGGTAGGTTCCCGCGCGCAAATAGACCGTCCCTCCGCACCGTTTTTAGGACGAACGCGATGAAACTTGATTTGAAACGTGCCCTTTTGCCGCTTGCGCTCGTCGCGCCCGTAGTGGTTTCCGGGTGCGTCTGGAAGAGCGACTACGAGAGACTGCAGGCACAAAACCAGCAGCTCGATCAGCAGGTATCGAGGCTCTCGGCACAGGTGAACGCCGACAAGGCGCAGATCGCTCGGCTGGTCGGCGCGATCAAATACACGGTCAACAGCGATCTGCTGTTTCCGTCCGGCGGCTACGAGATGAGCCGCCAAGGCCAGGAAATCATCGCGAAGTTCGCGGCGCGCCTGGCTCCGACTCAGCAGAGCAAGCTCGTCGTCAACGGCTATACCGACAATGCCCCGATTGGCCCCGCACTGCAGCGTCAGGGCATCACCTCGAACCTGATCCTGTCGCAAAAGCGTGCCGACAACGTGATGCAATTCCTGATCTCGCAGGGCGTGAAGCCCGATCTCGTGATCGCCGTGGGCCATGGCGAAGCCGATCCGGTTGCGACGAACAGCACGCCCGCGGGCCGAGCGCAGAACCGCCGGGTCGAGCTGACGCTCGCACCTCCCGGTTCCTGAGACCGCGCGCGACCGTTCCTCCAAGCGAGATCGTCGGGATTTCGGGCCGCTCGATCTCGCAGCAGGCTCGAATTACAGTTTCTCGACCTCGATGGGAGCCTGCGGCGCGGCGACGCCGGCAGAAGCGGGCGGAGGCCCCAACGGCGGTGGGCCCGAAGCGACCGGGACGCTTGCTACCGACGGCGCGCCCGGCCTCATCTCGACATAGGAAACGACGCGCTTCACCCCGCGCACGCGGCGCGCGATGTCGGTAACCCGTTGCAGCTCCTGCGGGGTGCGCGCCATCCCGATCAGGTATACCGAGCCGTTCTCGGTTTCGATCATGTAATTGACGCCCCGAATGTCGGGGTCGAGCACAATGTCGGAGCGCACCTGCGTGCCGATCCAGCTGTCCTTTGCGTCGTCAAAGAATGTGTCGTTGCGCGTCACCTCGATCTCGTCATAGACCGCGCGCACGTTCGGTTGTTGTCGGGCAAGCTGGGCCGCCGTCACCTTCATTTCCGGCGTTGGCACCTGGCCGGTCAACAGAACCCGCCCGTCGTAGACGGTGACCGTGACGGCAGCGTCAAGTTTCCGGTCGGTTTTCGAAAGGGACTGCCTGATGTTCGTGGTGATCGCGAAATCGCTGGCAACCCCTTCCGGGCCACGCTCCTGGCCAGCGACATAACCTCCGCCGGCGGCTGCGGCCAGGCCGCCGACCACGACGGCGCCGACGCAGCCGCCTAGCCCCAGCGGCACACCCAGCACTGCGGCCAATGCGACGATCGACGTAATTCGGGCCATGTTCCCCCGCACCATGCTCCCCCCAGCAGCAAATCCGTTGCCGAATTGTGCGATTTTTCTGTCGGACGCGCCAATATCGCCCGGTTACTGCCGCCGTGAAGCGCCGCCTCTCGCGATCGACACGAATCGCTCGGCAGTGTCGTGGCTGCGCACCGGCGGCTGGGCAAGAAATTGGCGAGGCGGACCGCGGGCCGGCTTCACTCGTCCGCACGCCAAACGCCTGACAGATGGCGGGGAGCGCGCAGCTTCGCAACGAGCATTACGTCGAACCGCACCGTCAGACCGGCCAGCTCCGGCCGCGCCAGAAGGAACGCCGACGCCGCGCGCGCAATCCGCCGGCGCTGCCGCGGCGCGACGGCGGACACGGCATCGGCGGCGGTGCCGCGCGCCTTGACCTCGATAATCGCGAGCACGTTGCCGCGCCGCGCGATAATGTCGATTTCACCGGCCGGACAGCGCCAGTCGCGGGCGATAATCCGCCACAACCGGAGCCGCAGATTGCAGCGGCAGAGGAACTCCGCCAATTGGCCGCGCCGCCGCGCCCGCTGACGCCGCAACCGGGAGCGCGCCGCCGTTTTCATCATCCCTGTTCCGGCTTTTCGTGCGTTAACGCGAGCGCGCGTTCGTAAAGCGCGCGGCGCGCGACGCCGGTTTCCTCGGCGAGCAGCGCCACCGCATCGCGCAGGCTGTGTGCGGCAAGCAGCCCCCTCAGCCGCGCTTCGATGTCATCCTCGACGGCGACCGGAGCAGCCGCGGGTGGGCCTACGACGATAACCGCTTCGCCACGCGGCGGGCCGGCTTCGCGATAGTGCCGGGCCAGCGCGTCGAGCGGAGCGCGGCGAGTTTCCTCGTGACGTTTGGTCAGCTCGCGAGCGATGGCTGCTTCCCGCGCGCCGAGGATCTCAACCATGTCGGCGAGTGCGGCGGCGAGGCGCGATGGACCCTCGAAAAAGATCAGCGTCGCATCAAGCGCGGCCCATTGCGTCAACGCCCGCCGCCGCGCCGCCGCGCGAGGCGGCAGGAACCCCGCGAATAAAAACTTGTCGGGCGGGAGGCCGGACAGGATCAGTGCCGTCAGCGCCGCCGATGGTCCCGGCGCGGCGGTCACCGGAATTCCCTCGGCGAGCGCCGCCCGCACCAGCTTGAAGCCTGGGTCGGATACCAGTGGTGTACCGGCGTCGGAAACCAGCGCGAGAGTTTCGCCGCGCCGCAGCGCCTCGAGTACGGAGGGGCGAACCCGATCGGCATTGTGGTCGTGATAAGGGTCGAGCGGCTTGTCGATCCCAAAATGCCCAAGCAGCCGCGCCGTGACCCTGGTATCCTCGCACAGGATGCGGTCGGCGCCGCGCAGGACCCAGAGCGCGCGCAGCGTGATGTCGCCGAGATTGCCGATTGGCGTCGCGACGAGATGCAGACCCGGCGCCAGCGCATGCCCCGGGCGCCAATCCGGCTGCCAATCCGCTACCCAATCCGCCAGGTCGCGACGGCCCGTGGCATCGGGCGGCTCGCCGTGCTGACGTCTCGATTGCCGCTCAGATTGCTTCTGTGCGGGTTTACTTGTCGGAGGACGATGGTTAGGGTCGCCGCCACTCGCATCGCGGGCGGAGGCCATCCTTGCTGCACGGGCGTCTTCTGCGTGTCGCCTCAACCTTTATCGCTTTCGCGCTGCTGCTCGCCCTCGCCGCCTGCGGCGGCCGGATGGTACCGGCACCGCTCGGGCCGCCGCAACCGTCGATTGCCGCTCCGAAGCTGCCGCCGCCGATCCAGCCGGAACCGCTGCCGCCGCCGGGGGCCGGGCAGATCAAGGTCGGCGTCCTGCTGCCGCTGTCGGGGCCGAACGCCGAGCTTGGCCAGGCAATGCTCGAGGCGGCCCAGCTTGCGCTGTTCGCGACAGCCGGCGAACGGCTGACCCTGGTGCCGCGCGACACGGCCGGTGCGGGCGGCGCCACCGCGGCGGCACGCTCGGCGGTGGCCGATGGCGCGCAGTTGCTTCTCGGGCCGCTGCTCGCCGCCGAGGTCGAGGCGGTGCGGCCGATCGCGAACGAGGCCAAGGTCAATGTCATCGCCTTCGCGACGCAGACCCAGGTGGCCGGCGGCAATGTGTTTCTGATGGGGTTCCTGCCGCGTCAGGAAGTGGCGCGCGAGGTGTCGTTTGCCCGCGAGCGCGGCTTGCGCCGGTTCGGTGCGCTGGCGCCGAGCACGCCGTACGGCCGGCTGATGACCGAGGTGCTGCGCGACACGACCGCCTCGGCCGGCGGGACGGTAACAAAAGTCGAATACTTGAACCCCGACGGCTCCGATGTGGCGGCCGCCGTGCAGCGGCTGATCGGCCCAGGAATCGGCCCAAACCTTGGCCCAGGTGGCGCGCCGGATGCGAAGGTCGAGTTCGAGGCGCTGCTGCTGCCGCTCGGCGGCGACCAGTTGAAACAGACAGCGCGCGAGATCAGGGCGGCCGGCGCGGGAGCCGCCAAGGTTCAGCTGCTCGGCAGCGGGTTGTGGGACGACCGGTCGATCGCCGGCGAGCCGGCGTTGTACGGTGGCTGGTTCGCCGCCGCGCCGCCGGAGCAGCGACACGAGTTCGACAGCCGCTTTCAGGCGACCTACGGCCGCCCGCCGCCGCGGCTTGCCTCGCTCGCCTTCGATGCCGCCGCGCTCGCCGCGGTGCTGTCGAAGCGCGCGCGCGACCCGTTCTCGCGTCAGGCGATCCTGAACCCGAGCGGGTTTACCGGCGTCGACGGTCTGTTCCGCTTCACCGAGCAGGGGCTGGTGCAGCGCGGCCTGGCGGTGCTCGAAGTGACGCCGGACGGGACGCGGGTGATCAGCCCGGCGCCGACGAGCTTCCGCGACCTGGCGTTTTAGCCCCGGGGGACGCGAGCTGACGACAGGGTCGATAGAACGCAGCTCCTGGCAAAACGCGGCGCGCGCTGCGGTAGATAGGCGATCGCGGTCCCCTGACCCGCGGATGCGACCGGAGCGCTGCTGATGTCCAAAGCCGAACCGCATCGCCTCTCAGCGGCGGCGCTCGCCCGGCTGATCGAGGCCGGCGAGCTGACCGCCGAAACCGTCGTGCGCAGCTGCCTCGAGCGTATCCGCGACCGCGATCCGGTCGTGCGCGCCTGGGCTTGGCTCGATCCCGAACAGGCGCTCGACGCGGCCCGGGCGTGCGACAAGGGCGGCGGGCGCGGCGTGCTGCAGGGCGTGCCGTTCGGTATCAAGGACATTTTCGATACGGCCGACATGCCGACCGGCTATGGCTCGCCGATCTACACCGGATGCCGCCCGAGCTTCCAGGCGAGCGCGGCATCCCTTCCGCAAGCGGCCGGCGCGATCCTGCTCGGCAAGACCGTGACGACCGAATTCGCCAATCGCCACCCCGGCCCGACTTCGCACCCGCTGAACCCGATGCACACGCCGGGCGGTTCGTCGAGCGGCTCGGCGGCGGCGGTCGCCGATTTCATGGTGCCGCTCGCGATCGGCACGCAGACCGGCGGCTCGGTGATCCGCCCGGCGGCCTATTGCGGGGTCGTCGGGTTCAAGCCGAGCTTCGGCCTCTATCCGCCGGCCGGCATGCACCCGAACACAGAAAGCCTCGACACGGTCGGCACGATGGCGCGCTCGGTCGAGGACACGGCGCTGTTCCGCGCCGCGCTGATGGCGATCCCGTACGAACCGCCGCGAATGCCGGATCGCCCGCCGCGGCTCGCGCTGTGCCGCACGATGCATTGGGACCGGGCCGAGCCGGAGGGACGGGCGGTGCTCGAAGACGCCGCCGCAATGCTACGCGCCGCCGGGGCGGAAGTGATCGACAGCGAATTGCCGGCCGAATGCGCCGATATTTCCGAGACCCAGCGGCAGCACAGCGCCTACGAGGCGCCGCGCGTCCACGCGCCGGAATTGCGCCGCCACGAGTCGTTGCTGAGCGGCGACCTGATCGACGGCAAGATCGCCGATGGCCGCGAACTGAGCCTCGATGATTTCCGCACCGCCTGGCGCCGCGCCGATCAGTGCCCGCGCCGCGGCGAACGAGTGGTCCCTCGGGTTCGACGCGATCCTGACACTGCCGGCTCCGGGTCAGGCGCCGAAGGGGCTCGGCTCGACCGGCTCGGCGGTGTTCAACGCGCTGTGGACATTGCTTTACATGCCGTGCCTGACATTGCCTTCCGGCGAGGGGCCGGACGGGCTGCCGGTCGGCATCCAGCTGGTCGGCCGCCGCCACGGCGACGCAAGGCTGCTCGATGTCGGGTTGTGGGTCGAGCGCACCTTGGGAGCACGGTAATGACAGATGCAGCCCATGGGCCGAACCGGCTTTCCGCGGCCGAAGCGATCGCGCAACTCGCGCTCCGGCGCGCTGACCGCCGAGGCGCTGACCCGCGCCTGTCTCGACCGCGCCGCCGAGCGCGCCTCGGTCAAGGCGTGGATTTGGCTCGACCCGGAGCAGGCGTTGGCGCAAGCCCGCGAAGCCGATCGCGCCGGGCGTCCCGGCCCGCTCGCCGGATTGCCGATCGGGGTCAAGGACATCATCGACACCGCCGACATGCCGACCGAGCACGGCTCGCCGATCTATCGCGGCAACCGTCCCTTCGCCGACGCGGCGTGCGTCGCGCTGCTGCGCATGGCCGGCGGCACGATGATGGGGAAAACGGTCACGACCGAGTTCGCCAACCGCTTTCCGGGCGAGACCGTCAACCCGCACAACCCGGCGCACACGCCGGGCGGCTCGTCGAGCGGCTCGGCGGCGGCGGTCGCCGATTTCCAGGTACCCGCCGCGCTCGGCACACAGACCGGCGGCTCGGTGATCCGCCCGTCGGCGTTCTGCGGCGTCGTCGGCTACAAGCCGAGCTTCGGCGAGTTCAGCCGCGCCGGCATCAAACTGCAATGCCACAACCTCGACACGCTCGGCATCCTCTGCCGCAGCCTCGACGACCTGCCGCCGTTGCGCGCCGCGATCCTCGACGCACCCCGCCGCGACATCGACCGCGCCGTCTCGGCGCCGCGCATCGGCCTGTGCCGCACGCCGGCCTGGGAGCGCGCCGACGCGGCGACGCAGGCGCTGATCGAGCGCACCGCCGCGAAACTGTCGGCGGCCGGCGCGCGAGTCTCCGAGATCGACGTTCGCGCCGGAGTTCGCGAACATCCTCGAACACCATCGCCGCATCTTCAATTTCGAGGCGGCGCGCAACTACGCCTACGAATACGAGCAGCACCACGAGCAGGTCAGCCAGGTCCTGCGCGACACGGTGCTGACCCCGGGGCGCGAATTGCCGCTCGCCGCCTATGTCGAGGCGATCGAGACCGCCGAAGCCTTCCGCCGCCACCTCGACGACATCTTTTCCGATGTCGATCTGCTGCTGACCCCGAGCGCCGCCGGCGAAGCGCCCGAAGGTCTCGGCTCGACCGGCGACCCGAGCTTCAATTCGATCTGGACCCTGGCCTGGACCCCCTGCGTCACCCTACCCGCCGCCACCGGCCCGCACGGCCTGCCGCTCGGCATCCAGCTAGTCGGCCCCCGCTTCCGCGACGAAGCAATGCTCGCCGCCGCCGCCTGGATCCAGCCCCGTCTATAGGGTTGCTACGCGCCGAAAGCGGACCCTTGGCCTAGCCCCGCTCTGGGGCCGTTTAGCCGCCACAGGTACGAGGTCGACGACATCGATTTTTGGCGCGTCGCCAGCTTCGCCGTGCGTCCTCAGCCGCCGGCAAATTGTGCGCGCATTGGCTGGATGTGTTCCCAGAAGAAATCAGCGAAGGCGCGCACGTGCGGCACGGATTTCACATCCGCGCGAACGATCAGCCAGAATTCGGCATCGAGCTCCGCGACCGGTGGCAGACAGCGCACAAGATCCGGATCGGCATCTCCGACCAAACACGGCAGCGTCGCAATGCCGAGCCCAGCTTTCAACGCGGCGACGAGGTTGGTGAGACTGTTGCTGCGGGCACTGATCTTCGAGTTCGGGACCGCACGCGCCAACCAGAGCGGGCCGGGAAGATTGGCCATTGCTCCCTCTACGCCGACGACCGCACGTCCATCGAGCGCTTGGAGCGTAGCAGGGACGCCGTGCTCCTCGGCATAGGCTCTGTTACAGTACACGCTCCAAGCAATGTGCGGGAGCCGTCGCGCGACGATACCGGCTCCTCGCGGCGATGAGCTGGCACGCACCGCAACATCGGCCTCGCCGCTTGCCACGTCGAGACGACGATCGTCCGCGATCAGCTCGACCAGTATGCCTGGATGCTGCTCGTGAAATTCCTTCAGCAGCGGCGCTATCACGAGGTTGGCGAAGATTTCGCTGGTGGTGACGCGCACCGAGCCAGACAGCAGCCGCTGCTCTGCTTCTATTGCTCTCCCCAGCGTCGTTACTTCGCTATCGATCCGGGCCGCCACTGTCGCGACATGCTGCCCAAGCGGCGTCAAACGATATCCGCTTTGTTGGCGGTCGAAGAGTTCGGCGCCGACCGAGGCCTCGACGTGGGCGATGCGGCGCATCACCGTGGTCTGATTGACCCCGAGCGCATGCGCAGCCCGAAGCGCTGAGCCTGCGCGTGCAACCGCGAGGACGAAGCGGAGATCGTCCCAATCGATCATGGAACATACTGCGAAAACGCAGAATGACTTGGCAAGAGCGCCGAATGAAATCCGGGCAGTTTCGATCCTATCTGTACGGAACTGGCAACGCTGATGCGAAATAACCGGCAGAATCGATACCTTATCTCGCCGTGGCAAGCGGCGAGGCGATCAACCGCTTCCAGGAGATGACCATGGCCTACGTAACCGAAGACAACCTCACCGACGTGGCGCTGGAGCGCTGGAAGGACATCCCCGATCCGCGCCTGCGTCAGATCATGCAATCGCTGATCAAGCACCTGCACGGCTTCGTGCGCGATATCGAGCCGACGCAGGAGGAATGGGCGACCGCGATCGATTGGCTCACCCGCACCGGCAAGCTGTGCTCGGAGAAGCGGCAGGAATTCATCCTCGCCTCCGACGTGCTGGGCGTGAGCATGTTGGTCGACGCGATCAATCATCGCCGCCCGAGCGGAGCCACCCCGAGCACGGTCGAAGGGCCGTTCCACGTGCCCAACGCACCGCCGATCGCCAACGGCGGCGATATGGCGCAAGGCGCGCCGGGGGTGCCCTGCTTCATCACCGGCACGGTCAAGGGGCTCGACGGCGAGCCAGTGGCGGGCGGCGTGCTCGATCTCTGGCAAACCGACGGCGAGGGGTTTTACGAGGACCAGCGCGACGTCAGCGGCCCATGGATGCGCGGGCTCTACCGAACCCAGGGCGACGGCAGCTACGTCATCCGCACCGTCGTGCCGATCTCCTACGCCATCCCGATGGACGGCCCCGTCGGCGAGCTGATGGAGCGCACAAATATCAGCCACATGCGGCCGGCCCACATCCATTTCGCCATCAGTGCGCCCGGCTATTACGGCTGCGTCACCCACCTGTTCCGCGACGGCGACGAGTTCATCGAGACCGACGTGGTCTACGGCGTCAAGGAGCCGTTGATCGTCGACTTCGTCGAGCGGCCGCCCGGCAAGGCGCCGACCGGCGAGGTACTCGCTACCCCGTTCTTCGAGATCAAGTACGACTTCGTGTTGCAGAAAGCGGCGCAGGCGCTCGCCGCGGCGGAGTAAAGGGCTCGTGTAGCGCGCATGGAGCGAAAGCGCAATGCGGAGCTGGGCTCGCCGCACCGCACCAACCCGGATTAACCGAGCGGTCATTTGCCGGGTCAAATGCGGCGAGCGGGGCGGCATCAAGACGCTCCTCGCGCTGATCTGCCAAGCGTACCTGAAGAGACCATCAATCCAGGAAAAGGAATAATCACGATGAGTGCCACCGGTGATACTCGCACGGTCAACAATGAACTGAGTGCTGAGTGGTTGCAATCAAGACCCGGAGAGTACTTCTTAATTCGGATTCCAGCGTCGGCAACAAATGGTTGTTACTCCGTTACGGAAATCCTCTCAAGTCCTGGTGACAGCACCCCGGTCCACCTTCACGAGAAAGAGGACGAGCATATCCTCGTCATGGAGGGAACGGCGCGGGTCTTGTACGGCGACAAGACGTTCGACGCCACGGCCGGAACGGTGGTTAGCCTCGCCCGGGGCATCCCGCACGCGTGGGGAAATCCCACCGATACTCGGCTGCGGCTGGTGATTACTCTCGCGCCGGGCGGCATTGAGGAGATCTTGCCATTGATTGCTACAAGTGGCGATCAACTGAACATAATGGCGCTTGCAGACAAATATGCAGTTCGGCTTATCGGCCCTCCTCTATTGGCTGCCCAGAACGCCAATAGCGTATCACCAGCGAAACGGCAAAATTAACATCAGAGATATATGCACCGTTTTTGTAAGGAGTAATGCCATGAGTCACAGGGAATTCTCCCACATCGGCCTCTCGACACTCAACTCGACAAGACCCGAGAAGGAAGCCGATACCGAACGGCTTGTCGGTCAAGGAGCGAACGCGATGAATCGCGTCGCGCAGCAGGTCCGGCGAATGGAATTGCCCCTGCATCATGCCGAGCCCGCCGGCACCGCTCACCGCGGCCGCGAGCTCCGTGCAACTGAGGTCAGGACCCATCGGTGCGGAAATGACCGGAAGCTCGATCCCGAGCGTATCGCAGAGATGTGTTCGAAGCATGACCCCTCCTCGCTCTCATGCGAGTTTTAATTTAAGAGACCTTCGTCGGAACGCAAGCCAGTGGGCAAGATGCGCGACTCGAAACTTCATCGAGACGTTCCCCGCGTTTGTGGCTGCAGTGGTTCTTGTCCATGTGCTCGGCCGTGAAGCTGCGCTTAGCGAATGGAGAGCTGGTCTCTATTTGTCAGCCAGGCTGGTGTACCTTCCCCTCTACGCACTTGGCATTCCCTTGCTTCGTTCGCTCGTCTGGAACATAGCATTCTCTGGAATTGTCCTTCTTTTACTTTCATCAGTCTAGCCCGATCTGTAGTGTTCCGCATGCAGACCCCGTCACGGCGATGTCTGCATTCCCATCCGATGCGGCCGGTCACGTTAGTTACCGGCGAGGTCCGGTATGGGGCAAGAGCGGTCGGACGATGGAAGCCCGCACCGAGGCAGATCGGCGGCAAAAACGACACAATTGCGTGCAAGCATCGCGTTGTGTGATACGCATTCGGCGCCGGTGCCTGTCGGGATTGATGCTGTCGCTGATGTTTGCTGCAAAATCGGGGAGGGTTGGGTACATCGGCTGCGCGTTGTTGGCGGAAATCCTGGGCTTTCGCGGTCCGGTTCAACCGAGGCGTGCAGCTTTTGCTGCTGATTCCTTGCAGACGCAGCAAACGGCTAAAGCAACGGTTGATTTCAGGTGCGGCGCGACGGCGCTACACGCCGCCGACAGCCGACCTCATCATGCTGTTTTTGCAGAATTTTCGCATACAACCGGGCAGTGGAGGGCATGTCCACCGGATGCAGCAAAATTGGCGTCACAGGTGGGCAGCAGCGGCGCGGAACAGCGCTATGGCGATTACAACAGCATCGTCAGCGGGTCTTCGATCAGCCGCTTGAACGCGGCCAGAAATTGCGCGCCGACCGCGCCGTCGACGACCCGGTGATCGCACGACAAGGTGCAGGTCATCACCGTCGCGACCGCGAGTTCGCCGTCGCGCACGACCGGGCGCTGCTCGCCGGCGCCGACCGCCAGGATGCCGCCGTGCGGCGGGTTGATAACGGCGGCGAAATCGCGGATGCCGTACATGCCGAGGTTCGAGATCGAGAACGTGCCGCCCTGAAACTCCTCGAGCTTCAGCTTGCCGTTACGGGCACGTTCGGCGAGGTCCTTGGTCTCGGCGGCGATCTGCGCCAGGCCCTTCTGGTCGGCGCCCCTGACGATCGGCGTGATCAGCCCGTCTTCGAGCGCCACCGCGACCGAGATATCGACCCGCTCCCACAGGAGGATCGCATCGTCGCTCCATGAGGCATTGGCCGCCGGCACCTGTCGCAGCGCTAGCGCAGCGGCCCGGACCACGAAATCGTTGACCGAAATACGGTACTTGTCGGACTTGGCGTTGAGCGCCGCGCGGGTCTTCAGCAATTCGTCGATCGTGCAATCGACCGACATATAGAAATGCGGGACGGTCTGCTTCGACTCGGCAAGCCGCCTCGCGATGACTCGGCGCATCGCGGTATGCGGCTTCTCGGTGTAGGGCGGGGTGCCGGCGAGGGCGAGCACCTGTTCCTTCGCGAATACCGGGGCTGATAGCGCCGGCGGCTCGGCACGCACACCGACCGCGATCGCAGCATCTTCAGGCGGTGCGCCCGGTCGCGCCAGCGCCCGCTCGATGTCGGCCTTGACGATGCGGCCCTGAGGGCCGGAGCCGCGAAGCCGCGCCAGATCGAGCCCGGCATGCACGGCCATGCGCCGCGCCAGCGGGCTCGCGAATATCCGGCCTTCCCCGTTGCCGCGCACCCCCACCCTTCCCTCCTCCGCTTGCGGGGGAGGGTTAGGGAGCGGGCCAGGCGCGGCGGCGGTGGATGTTGGTGGCGGCGCGGGTTTCGGGCCGGATGGCAACGGCGCCGCGCCGGTTTCGCCGGCTTCGGCGTCGATCTCTTTCCGGGTCGCCGGAGCCTGCGACGGCGCTGGACTCTCAACTTTGGCGAGCGCGTCGTCGTCCTCGCCCTCTTCGAGCAGCACCGCGATCGGCGCGTTGACCTTTATACCCTGCGCCCCCTCCGGTACGATGATCCTTCCGATGCGGCCCTCATCGACCGCCTCGTATTCCATCGTCGCCTTGTCGGTCTCGATCTCGGCGATGACGTCGCCGGCATGGACCTCGTCGCCCTCTTTCTTAAGCCAGCGGGCGAGATTGCCTTCGGTCATCGTCGGCGACAGCGCCGGCATGCGGATTTCGATGGGCATCTACATCGCTCTTTGGTTCGTCATGCCCGCGTTCGCGGGCATCCAGGGCAAGCGGCGAGGCGGACGCTCTGGATTCCCGCTTGCGCGGGAATGACGGAGGCAGGGGTTAGCGGTACGTCACCTCGCGCGCGGCGGCGACGATGTCTTCGACTTGTGGGGTGGCGAGCCGTTCGAGATTGGCGGCGTAGGGTAGCGGCACGTCCTTACCGGTCACCCGCTTCAGCGGCGCATCGAGCCAGTCGAAGCATTCTTCCATGACAATCGCGGCGATCTCGGACCCGATCCCGGCGAACGGCCAGCCTTCCTCGACCGAGACGACCCGGTTAGTTTTTTTGACTGATTCGACAATGGTCCCGATATCGAACGGCCGCAGCGAGCGCAGATCGATCACCTCAGCGGAAATGCCGGTTTTCTCCAGTTCCTCGGCGGCCTGCAGCGCCAGCTTCACCATGCGCGAGAACGCGGTGATCGTGACATGCTCACCGGCCCGCGCGATGCGCGCCTTGCCGATCGGCACGAGGTATTCGGGGTCCTCGGGCACCGGAAAGCTCTCGCCGTAAACCAGTTCGTGCTCGAGAAAGATGACCGGGTTCGGGTCGCGGATCGCCGATTTTAGCAGCCCCTTGTGGTCGGCCCCGGTATAGGGGGCGACGACCTTGAGCCCGGGAACATGCGCATACCAGCTCGCATAGCATTGCGAATGCTGCGCCGCGACCCGCGAGGCGATGCCGTTCGGGCCGCGAAACACGATCGGGGCCGCCATCTGCCCGCCCGACATATAGCGCGTCTTCGCCGCCGAGTTGATGATCTGGTCCATCGCCTGCATGGCGAAATTGAACGTCATGAACTCGACGATCGGCCGGAGGCCGGCAAAGGCGGCTCCAACCCCGAGCCCGGCGAAACCGTGCTCGGTGATCGGTGTATCGATGACACGGCGCGGCCCGAATTCCTGCAGGAGACCCTGGCTGACCTTGTACGCGCCCTGGTATTCGGCCACTTCCTCGCCGAGCAGCAGCACGCTGTCGTCGCGCCGCATCTCCTCGGCCATGGCGTCGCGCAGTGCTTCGCGCACCGTCATCGTGACGGTCTTCCCCGCATATTCTTCCGGATTGCGCGCGGCTTGGGGCTGCGCCTCGGCGCGAACCGGCTGTGCCGGTGCGTGCGCAGCGGGTGGAGCGGGCGTCATTTCAGCGCGCTGGTCCGGCGGGGGCGGCCGGCTCGGCTCCGCCCCCAGGCGCTGGCACGGCGGGGACCTCGCAATGGGCAGCTGCGCGACCTCGCCGTCTTCGGCATCCTCGCCGTTTTCGGCGATCAGCGCGATCGGCGTGTTGACCGCGACGTGGTCGGTGCCTTCGGGAATGACGATCTTCGCCAGCACGCCTTCGTCGACAGCCTCGACCTCCATCGTTGCCTTGTCGGTTTCGATCTCGGCGAGAATGTCGCCCGCCCTGACCGTATCGCCCTCGCTCTTGACCCAGCGCGCGATCTTGCCTTCGGTCATAGTCGGCGACAGCGCCGGCATCAGCACTTCGCTAGTCATTGCTCCTCGGCCGCTCCTCGGCATCCCTCCCGGCCGGTCGCGATCGCGCCGCCCGCCATCGACCTCCCGTTCAGGTCCTTTCGTTTAGGCTTCGGCCAGCACATCGGTCCACAATTCGTCCGGGTCCGGCTCGGGGCATTCCTGCGCGTATTGCACGGCCTCGGCGACGATGTCGCGGGTGCGTCGCTCGATTAGCCGCAGCTCGTTCTCGTCGGCGATGTGCTCGTCAATGAGGCGCTGGCGCAAATGCGCGATCGGATCGTGCTCGGTGCGCATCCGATCGACCTCTTCCTTTGTCCGGTATTTGGCCGGATCGGACATCGAATGGCCGCGATAGCGATAGGTCAGCATTTCGACAATGATCGGCCCCTCGCCGGAGCGGGCGTGCTCGGCCGCCAGAAGAGCGGCTTCGTGAACCGCGACGACATCCATCCCGTCGACCTGTTCGCCGGGGATGCCGTAGGCCATCCCACGGTGAAACAGGTCGGTGCGCGCCGAGGCGCGGGCGACCGAGGTACCCATGCCGTAGCGGTTGTTTTCGATCACATAGACGACCGGCAGCTTCCACAGCGCGGCCATGTTGAAGCTTTCGTAGACTTGGCCCTGGTTGATCGCGCCGTCGCCAAGATAGGTCACCGAAATCCGTCCGTCCTCGCGGTAGCGATGGGCGAAGGCGAGACCGGTGCCGATCGGCACCTGTGCCCCGACAATGCCGTGGCCGCCATAGAAATTCTTCTCGCGGCTGAACATGTGCATTGAACCGCCCTTGCCGCGCGAATAGCCGCCGCGCCGTCCGGTTAGCTCGGCCATGACGCCTTTCGCGTCCATGCCGCAGGCCAGCATGTGGCCGTGGTCGCGGTAGGAGGTGATGATCGTGTCGCCCTCCTTGAGCGCCGCCTGCACGCCGACCACGACCGCCTCCTGCCCGATATAGAGGTGGCAGAACCCGCCGATCAGACCCATCCCGTACATCTGCCCGGCGCGCTCCTCGAAGCGACGGATCAGCAGCATGTCGGTGTAATAGCGCTTCAGCGCCTCGGGCGAGGCATGGACCTCGGCCTGTTTCGCCGCCTTGGCCTTGCGCATGACGGGCATCGGGCTCCCTCCGGGCTGCGTGCGAAGGATGGTGCGAAACCCCGTGGTTTGCAACGGGGCGGGGATCAATACTTAGGCTGCGAAGGGGAACCGGCAACGCCGCGACGTGGTCGGCGCCAGTGGGCCGATGCCGCCGGGCCGCCTTAGACGCCCGCGGTCAGCGCGGGTCGGTCGGGACCGGGATCACGATCTCGTCGGGGCGCAGGACGTCGAGCGTCTTGCGGATCTGTGACTCGAGCAGATCCGGATCGACCTGGTCGGCGCGCATATGCGCGACGCGGTGCTGCAGCTCGGTGCGCTTGGCCGATGCGATCGCGCGCTGCTCGTTAGCCTGCCGGAGTTCCTGCGACAGGCGAACCCAGGCGCGCAGCCCCCGGTCGCCCTCGATGAGGTGATACCCGAAATACCCGGTCACCATGATGGCCAGGATTGGCCCGATCAGCGCCCGCGCGCGCCTGCGTATCTCGCGCATTACGATCATGCCGGATCATGACCACGCGTTGCGGCCAACGTCAACACTGCCACAAGCGAACGCCATCCCCGCCTGCGTCGGGCAGTGGCAAGTCTTCAGGACTGCGCTCGAAGGATGCGGCGACCCGGATAGAGCGCCGAATCGCCGAGCTGTTCCTCGATGCGGATCAACTGGTTGTACTTCGCGAGCCGGTCGGAACGCGACAGCGACCCCGTTTTGATCTGTCCGCAATTGGTCGCCACCGCCAGATCGGCGATCGTCGTGTCCTCAGTCTCACCCGAGCGGTGCGACATCACCGAGCCGTAGCCGGCGCGCGTCGCGATCTCGATCGTTTCCAGGGTCTCGGATAAGGTGCCGATCTGGTTGACCTTGACCAACACCGCGTTGCCGACGCCGCGCAGGATGCCGTCCCGGAGCCGCTTCGGGTTGGTCACGAACGCGTCGTCGCCGACCAGCTGTACGCGACCGCCCAATTCGCGCGTCAATAGCGCCCAGCCCTCCCAATCGTCCTCGGCCATGCCGTCCTCGATCGACACGATCGGGTACCGGGCGACCAGATCGCTGTAAAAGGCGACCATGCCGGCGGCATTGAGCACCTTGCCTTCGCCTTCGAGGCGATATAGGCCGTCGCGGTAGAACTCGGTCGAGGCCGGGTCGAGCGCCAGCACGACGTCGTCTCCGGGCTGATAGCCGGCCGCCTCGATCGCCTGCATCACAAACGATAGCGCCGCGTCGGCCGAGGCGAGGTTCGGCGCGAACCCGCCCTCGTCGCCGACATTCGTGTTGTGTCCGGCATCGTGCAGTTTGCGGCGCAGAGCATGGAAGATTTCGGACCCTATGCGGATCGCGTCGGCGCAGGTGGGCGCGCCGACCGGCATGATCATGAATTCCTGGATGTCGATCGGGTTGTCGGCGTGCACGCCCCCGTTGACGATGTTCATCATCGGCACCGGCAGGGTGCGCGCGAAGACGCCGCCGACATAGCGCCAGAGCGGTTGGTCGAGGTCGATCGCCGACGCCTTGGCGCAGGCCAGGCTGACCCCGAGCACGGCGTTGGCGCCGAGCCGGTTCTTGTTCGGCGTGCCGTCGAGTTCGATCAGCGTGCGGTCGATCCGCAGCTGGTCGGCCGCGTCGAAACCCGACAGCGCGTCGAAAATCTCGCCGTTGACATTGGCCACCGCCTCGCGCACGCCGCGACCGCCATAGCGCTTCGCGTCGCCGTCGCGCTTCTCGACCGCTTCGTGCGCCCCGGTCGAGGCTCCCGAGGGCACCGCCGCGCGCCCGACCGCGCCGCTGTCCAATGTGACCTCAACCTCGACGGTCGGATTGCCGCGACTGTCGAGAATCTCGCGGGCACGGATATCGGCAATGTCGGTCATTGAAGTTGTTCACCCCTCCTGCGGGCCCTTAAGACCGGTGATCTGGTCTGATGAGGCATTCGGGATAGCTTTTACATAAAGCCGTCAATCTGTCGCCGCATTGGATATTCCGACAACACGGCGCGAACGATCGATCTCGCGCATCGATCCTGGATCCAGACACTCGAGCCTGGCGATCAGCGAGGGTAGATCGGCATCACGATCTCCGGTCACCAGCTGCATCGCGTGCTCGCCGAGTGCCCGATAGGCTTCGAACTGCGATTCGTTGAACCATTGATCGCCGGTGGGCTCGTGCGGGAACTCCCGCGAGCTTCGTCCATAGGCGACAATGTCGGCGGACTCCCCACCGCGCAACCCGGGCTTCAGATAAAGGATCTTGCCTGTGGGCGCGCCCGGCTCGGGATAGCGTACCGTGCCAATCGCATAAAGCGGTCGGCACCAGTCAGGGCGAGGCGGCTCGGGCGGTCGAAACAGGTCGAGGGTGGTAAACTCGATCTCGACCCCGAGATCGATCCTGGCCTTGCGCACGGCGTTGCCGAGATCGGCGAAATCGCAGCGGCCGTCCTGGCCGGCGTCGCTGACGACAATCAGCGCGCAGCGCCGGCGCACCATTTCATAAATTCCGAGATTCTCGAAATGGCCGCCGTCGGACAGGTACACGTAGGGGCGGTCGTCCGTCGTCAAGCCGAACAGTTCCGAGAAGAACGGACCGAACGCCAGGAGCCGGCCCGTCCTGACGGTAGGTCCGGTCGCCCGCCTCGCCCGGATTGCCGAGCCACCAACCCAGGCGGACATTAAGCACGGCCAGCAGCAGGCTTACCAGCGGCGACGAGTGATAACCCATCGCCGGGCTTGCCGCGGCGCCCGAAACCGCCATCGCGGTGCCAAGCGAAATGCCATTGTTGCGGTCGCCGTACTCGCTGGTCGGCCGATAGCCCGGGCCGTCGCTGCCGCTAGCGAGCGGGGTCACGATAAACGATTCGGCCTTGCGCTGCTGCCAGGCAAGATTGCGCCCGCCGACCACGTTCAGCGCGATGTTGATGACATGAAACGGCCGCCAGTCCCGATCCGACGCCTCGGCCTGCGGCCATAGCGTCGCCATGCGTAGGTTGTCGGCCGCGTCGAAACCGGTGAACAGGTTTGGTCGGCGTAACCGGCGGGGGTCGCGGGGTCGCCAGATGCGGCCCCCCCAGAAAACCGCGGATCAGGCGGTTGCGGTAAAGCGCGTGCAGCGAGAAGCGGTTCGGGTTTACAAACCAGCCGGCCGCCAGCCAGCCGGCCGCCAGCACCGCGATCGCCACGACCAGGTTGCGCCATTGCGCGAGGTAGGCGCCTGCGTCGTTCCCCGGCGCCTGACGGCCAACGTCATAGGTAAACAGCAGCGATTGCTGCAAGGGTTTGCCGAAAATGATCTGGTCAAAGGCGATCGACGATCCCATCACAACCGCCGCGCCGAAAATCGCCGCGGCGATCCACAGTCCGAGATTGACGGCAAGCGACCTCCAGCCCGGCGCGCCGTCGGCCCTTCCGCTCAGCGAACTCGCGCCAAGCACCGCCGAGGCGACGCCGGCAATGCCCCCGAGCGGCACCAGCCACCCCTCAAGGCTCTTGCCGATCAGCAGCGCCCCGCTCATCGCCGCCGACGCGCACAGTACCAGAACCGACCCGATAATCCAGGCCAGGCCAACCACGATCAGCCAACCAGACGCTCGGCCCAGCCACTCGCGCTCGGAATCGCCGCGCGGACTGTAGCTGCGAAGCAGCACGAACACTAGCCGGCCGATCAAAACGGCGAAGAAGAATAACGGCATGCCGAAGACGACGAGCACCGACTTGGCGTCCGCTACGATCGATCCATCGGGCGCGCCGCCGGAGCCGGCGCAATCCGGCGGGACCGGACCCGGGCCGGCCACCAGGATGCAGTCGGGCGCACGGATATAGCCGCGCGCCCCAAGCCAGAGAATGGCGCCGCAGGTCAGGCCGGAGGCGATCCAGGCCGCGGCGTCCCGCCCCCATTGAACCGCCGCGTGGCGGCTGTTCGGCCGGTGTATCTGACCCGGAATGGCAAGCAGGAAACCGAGAAGATAAACCAGCGCCACGCCGCCGGCGAAGAGTGCAAGCGGTGTCAATCCATCGTTGATCCACCCGATGTGGTCCAGCTTTTGGTTGATTAGAGATGTGACGATCGCGCCGGCCAGGATCAGCGGCAGAAATCCGGCGACCAGGAAGCTGGTTTGCGCGGTCCAGCCGAACAGGCAGAAGCTGCGATCCGACACTCGGCCGAGCGTCGTGTACCAGGAGGCTGCGATCATGCACAGGGCAGCCGCGGCAAGCGCGATCATCCCGGCTGCTTCCGGCAGCGTTCCTGCCCGTGCCATCTCGGTCCCGGCGGCGATTACCTTCGGCGCCAGAACCAGCAGCCACAGAGCGGGCATCAAAATGAGCCAGTTCAGAATCAGGTTGCGGCCATAGATCGCAACGGCCGCCCAGGTGTCGCTCGACAGGACCCCGACCCGCGGCGTCAAATAATTTCTGTATCGACGGATATGGTTGATCGGCTGCGGCTCGCTTTCGAGCCCCGGAGCCGCGCGCAATCCAGCCACGACCGGACGCGAGCCGCCGGCCCAGTAGATCCAGGCAGACAGCCACGAACCGATATAGCCGCCGCCCGAAACGGTCGAGAGATAATGAAACCGGGTCAGCAGGTTGGTGCGCGCCAGCGCCTGCAGAATGCCGAGCGCGAACGCGGCGCTGCGGATGCCGCCACCCGACAGGCATAAAGCCGCCGGCTGCAGGCAGTGGGCGGCATTCCGGACCTGCGCCAACCTCGTGGATTCATCTTCGGCCCCCGCCAGCTGCTGCTTTAGCCGACAGACCGGCTCGGCGCCAGCGCCGAAGATCGCTTCGAGTTCCTCGGTCAGCACCTCGGAGGTGCGTAGAGGTGGGGTGTCCGACGACGTACCGTTCATTCCCTATCCCCCCGGCAGACTGGCGAGATATCGCAGGGCGCGCAGCCCCGGCAGAAAGAAATACGCGCCGCCCCGCACGGTGACGAATTGCGGCAACCCGGTGAGCCGCCCGGGTACGCCATCGGGCCGGGGATGGGTGAAAGCGCCCGTCGCCGGGCAGCCCGGGATAGGCTGCCGATTACCGAGCAGCGGATCGCTTTCCCCGGCGAGGCCGCCGAAATGGGTGCTCATCAACCAGGCGTTCTGAATGAACTCGAATTGCCGAGCGATATTGCCATTCAGGCAGACGAACCGGATACCCTGCTCCTCCTCGGGCGAGCCGATGCCGCCGTATTTGCGTCCGCGCCGAATGATGCGATGAAACCGGGCCGGCGCCACCAGATCGTCGCGCACACCGCCCCGCGCAAAGCCGAGTATGCGGACGAGCCGGGATAGCGGCCCGCCCGGTCCGCCCGGCATGTCGGCGTTGCGCGGGTTGGCGCGGCGGATATGCGCCCCGAGCGGGCAAACGGCGCCCTCCGCGTCGCCCGCGAAGGTAAAGCTGTTCAGCGCGTCGTCGAAGCCGACGCCGGGGATGGGCCGATCGCTGGAATGCGCCAGCGGCTGGCCGCGCATCGAGCGGCCGACCATGCTTTCGGCGAGGTCCCGCGCCGACTCGCCGGTCGCGGCGGCACACTGTTCGAGGCAATCCCAGAATCCGCGGACGTCCTGCCGCAGGTCCCGCAGCACAAGATACGTGCCATTGCGGCCGAGGTCGCATTTGGCCGGGTCGTCCTCGGCGCGAGGCAGCAGCGTCGCGGCGCCCCGGCCCGGATCGAGCAGCGGGCGATCGGTGTATCTGTTGTATTCGTTCGGATAGCCAAGCAGGAATTCCCCTGGTGCGGCCACGTTGCGGTACTCGAGTTCGAGTTCGCCGGGTGCCACGCTGCGGTCCCAATCGATTGCCGGTTGGCTCAGTCCGTCGGCGAAGCCGAACGGCTCGTAGCGGTCCAGCAGGGCCGTATCGAGCCGCGCGACCGGCGCAAAGGCTTGTTCCCAGAGCGGCCCCGCAACCTCGCGCTGCCAGTCGCCCAGCCGGCCCGAACGCCCATACAGCATCACCAGCAGATGAGGCAAATTGCCCGAGGCGCCCCAGCGCCATAGCGAGGGGGCGTTGTCGCCGACATCCCCGAGCCGGCGCGAGCGGCTTTGGTCTGCCGCCATGCCGGCGTTAAATTCGTCGGAGAAGCCCGTCATCACCGTATCGGGCAGCCCCAGCGCCCGTAATCCCTCGGCGGTGAAGGCTACCTGCAACGCCGTGTCGGGCGGCGGATACCGGCTGGCCGCGCTGGTTACCGGAGCGTCGCCGAGCCATTCGCGCCCCGCCGCGGGATCGGCAATGCGCAACAGCCAGAACGCGGCGGCGGGCAGCTGGCCGTGGCCGAAGCGCACGATCGCCTGAATATCTTCGAATTCGGCGCCGGCCGGCCGGCGGCGGCGGGACCTAGAACAGGTTCAGCCATTCACGGATCTCGTCATCGGACATGGCGTGACTTTCGAGGCCTTGGCGAATGCGGCTGTTGCGCGCCAGGTCGAATGCCGTCAGCCCGGGATAGGCTTTGTACCAGACCTCGACCGGCAGCTGGTGGCGATGAATATGATACTTGAATTTCTGCTCGTTCAGCGCGCCGTTGCGGATCAGCCAGCTTGTGCGCGGGTAGCCGACCCCATTGCTGAACAGCAGGTTCAACCCCCAGCTGACCTTGTTGATAAAGTCGTCCATGTAACTTTCGAGCGAACCGTCGTAATTGCTCGCGAAGAACAGCTGCTTGCGGCCGTTCAGATAGACCCAGCGGGCAAAATGGATCGTTTGTACCCGCGCCAGGTGGCCGCGATTGAAGATGTGCCGGGCGCCGTAATCGGTCAGCCACAGCAGAAACACGACCGTCGACAGCCGGAACAGCCCCGGTTTGAGATAACCCAGCACGATATACGGGTTGGTGACGTCGTGGTCTTCCAGAGCGGCGATGTGCGCGCGACGCTCCGGATCGGGGCGCAGCAAAATTTCGGGATCGCGCCTCTCGTGACGCCGCAGCAACCAGAAGAACAGCGGCAGATACAGAAGCAACAGAGGGCTGGCGGCGAGCAGCAGCAGCGGCACGCCTGCTACGTGCAGCAGGTTGCGCAGCCGCCAGCCGAGCGGGGTCGGCTCCGGCGGGCTCAGGGTCAGCGCGCCGGCCCGCCGCTGCTCGGCGACAAACTCGATCAGCTGGCGGCGGACGGCCCGCGGCGGATCGCCGGCCACCGTGGCGGCGTTCGCCTCGAGCCAAGCCAACAGCGCCTCGTGCAGCGCCGCCTCCTCGCGGATCTGGCGCACGGTGCGGCCCACCCAGTTGACGTAATTCGCCGCCAGCGGATGCTGCCGGTTGCGCAACCAGCCGAGCAGATCGGCGCGGTCGTCGAAACCCTCGCAGCACCCGAAGATTTGCCGCAACCCGCGCTCGCAACTCCGCGCCAGCTCGACCAGAAACGCGTCGGCCGGTCCATCGCAATCGGCGAACAGCGCCAGAACCGGCGGCAAGCTCGCCGGCGAGAGACCGTGGACCCGGATATCGTCGGGGCCGGGATCGCGCAGAATGACAAACCGCGCCATATGCAAGCCGGTCGAGTTTCCCGAACGGGACCAGCGCGTTGTTCGGATCGGCCCAGCCCGGCTTCTGATTGAGCGAGCCGAGCAGCGCATCCAGCTCGTCCTCGCGCCCTTCGGCGATCGGCGCAATGACCAGTACGGCCGATTGCGGCAGCATGGCGCTACAGCGTCTTCAGGTATTCGAGCAGGGCGCGCTTGTCGGCGTCGTCAAGTTCGGCGCCGTATACATGCCCTCCGTTGCCGTTGCCGCGCTGCGTCGTGTTGAAACGGAAGCCGTGAGCGGCGGCGTCAGGTCCGGTCGAGACGAAGCCGATCTTCTCCAGATCGACGACATCATAGCCGCGATAGAACACGCTCGGGCGCTGCTCCGGCGCCGACAGCAGGTCCGACACCGTCGGCACCGACCCGTTGTGCAGGTACGGCCCGAGCAGCCAGACCCCGACCAGCGGGCGGGCGACATAGCCGTCCTGCGCTCCCTGTACGTCGGCGTTGCTCGCACCGAGCAGGCGCACGACCTTGTTCATCCGGTCGGCGTTGCGCTGCCGCCATGCCAGCACGTGCTCGGGATCGGTCCCGATCTCTGGCAGCGGGATCGCGGTGCCGGTCCGGGCGCCTCCTTCCGAATGACAGCCGCCGCAGCTCGCGGTAAAGACCACTTCGCCGCGTCGCGCCAGTTCGGCGTCGATGTTTCCCGGAAACGGCGGCGGTTCGAGCTTGGCGATGAACCCTTCGAGCCATTCGTTGCGCGGCTCGAATTCATCGGTGGGCAAGCGAGCCGATGCCGATCGCCGACGTCGCGACGACCGCGTAAAGGTTTTTTGCTTCGCCCGCCGAGTGCAGAAGCCCGCCCGCGCGGTTGTGCAGCCGCCACAGCGCCGGAAAATCGGTGTTCCCGACGCGTGTCGTCCCACGGCGTCTGGGTCAGGATGAATTTCGGCAGGTTGAACGCGTCGTCGCGTCCCGGCCCCCAGGCGGGCTTCTGCTTCATCCAGCCGAGTTCGTGCTCGGCGAGCTGCAACGCGGCGCGAGTTCCGGGAATGAGCACAAACGAGTAGTCGACCTAGTCGAGCGAATCGAGCGGGAAATGCAGCGCCATCTCCGGCAGCAGCCGCGCCGGGGTGAAACGCGCATCATGCGAGGCCGCGATCAGAAAGCGCAGCAATCCCTGCAGGTTCAGCGTATGCGCCGGGCCGCCAGCCGCGAATTGCGGCTCCGCGTTCGGGCCGAGCCGATAACTTGCCGTGTGGCACAGCGCGCAATTCATCGTGACGCGATCGTAGCCGAGCCGCTTGATCGACAATCCGGCCGGCAGCCGGTCTCCCTCCTCCCAGGCGAGGCCGAAGGCGCCATAGCCGCCATACCCGGCCTTCGCCGGTCCATACCCTTCGGTGGCGTAGCGCTCGACCAGGTCGGGAAAAACCCGCGGCAGGATCATGAAGATCGGGTAGGGGATTCCGGCCACCAGCTCGCCGCCGAGCGAGCCGTGTTGGAACCGCGCCCGCGCGTCGGCCAATTGCTGCGGCGCGCTGGAGAAGAATTTCCACCAGACGACAAACCCCAGCACCGCCGCGGCCACTACAGCAATCAGGCCGAACGCGGTTATCAGGACCGCCAGGCGTCGGCGGCGCCGCGGCGCAGGCTGGTGGGGTGTCGCGGTGTCGGTCATCAGAAGGTCTTCAGGTATTCGACTATGGCGTCCTTGTCCGCCGCCGGCAGGTCGGTGCCGTACGCGGCTCCGTCATGCCCGCGATTGCTGTTGCCGGCCCATTTGCCCGGCACGCAGACATTCTCGTCGTGGCGGTTCTCGGGGTTCGGCTCGCCGGCGCATTGCTCCGGTCCGCCAATGCATTGCGTCTCATAGCGGAAGAACTTTCGGCCCTGTTCCTCGGGGACATCGGCAACAAAGCCCAGCCGCCGCTGATCGACCACATCATAGCCGCGGTAGAAGACCTTGGGCCGGTTTTCGGCCGGTTCGAGCAGGTCGCGCAAGGTCGGAACCGAGCCGTTGTGCAGATAGGGCGCACGCAGCCAAAGCCCGTCGAGCGGCAGGTTGGCGTAGCCGTCGGTCTTGCGGAAATGCGAAAAGCGTTCCTCGGGATAGGCGGCGTACAGGTTTCCCTGTTCCGCCGCGAGCGCGTGCGTGTAATTGTCGAGGCGGCACGGGTCGGTGCGGATTTTCGTGATCGGCTCGACCGTGCCGACCCTGCTGCCCGAGAAGTCGCGTCCGCTGGCCCCGTGGCAGTCGGCGCAGTATTCGGCGTACAGGACCTTGCCGCGCGCCGCGAGTTCGGCATCGATCGGGAACGGATATTTCGGCGGAAGGTTCTTATCAGAGCGAAGCCAGTCGGCAATGAAGCGCAACGAATCGCGGTCGATCAGGGTCGGCACCGCGCCGGTTCCGAACGCCGCGCTGCGGTTGCGCTCCTCGACGCTATCGTTGTTGCCGTCCCAATGCAGCCGCATCGCCGCCGTCGCGCGCGGACCCTGCAGCCATAGCGACGGAAAATCGACGATGCCGACCGCTTCGCGTGGCGGCAGCTTTTCGATCGGCCAGTTCAACAGAGCCTTTGCCGGCCCGAACGTATCGAAGCGGCCGGGTCCCGGCGTCACTTCATGGTCCAGAAAGCGAAAGCGATATCGCGCCAGGAGCAGCGCCTCGCGCATCGCCGGCACCGCAATGTATTGCAGCAGCAGTCGGTCGATCAGCGAATAATGCGCCCCGGCCTGCTCGGCGGCCTCAATGACCTGCCACGGGTTGAAGCGCTCGTCGAGGGCGCAGTCGGTCAGGAATTGCGTGAAGCGCCCGAGATCGAGCCGGTTGGCCGGCATGCCGGCGACGACGACCGGCCGGCTTTGCGCGGTTTCGCGATAGGTCCCGACATGGCAGGCGGCGCAGTTCAGCGCGATGCGGTCAAACCCCAGGCTGTGCCGCTTCGACGTGCCGGCCGGCCGGTCCATGCCCGGCTCGAAAACAAAGCCGAGCGACTGCCAGCCCTCGCCCGGCAGGTATTCGCGGCACAATTGCGGCAGCGCCATGAAGATGCCGGCCGGAATGCCGGCGAGATCGATCGCCGCCGGTCGAGCCGTATTTGAACTGCTTGACCGGATCGTCGAAGTGTTCTTCGGCTATATCGCGATGATAATCGTAATACAGCCAAGCCCCGACCGCGACGATCGCCAGGACGGAGAGGCCGAGAATGCGCCAGCGCACGCGCCAGCCGGTTCGCAACGCCAAGCCAATCCATGCAAACACACCGACCAGCGTGCGCCGGAGCCGATAGGCGGTCATCGGGATCGCACCGACCGGCCAGGGAACCGCGGCGAGCTATGGCTTGGTCCGCGCGGTACTTAGAACTGCAGCGCGAAATGAAACAGGCGGGTTCTGCCCCCAAATACCTGGCCAAGATAGAGACCCGGTTGGATCATCCGGATCTCGTCGCGTATCCAGCCGGCCACCAGAGAGGTCTCCGAGTAATCGAGCACGATGCATTCCTTGCGGTCGAACCAGCTTTCGCCCTTGTAGACGCGGGCCACGATCGCTGCGACGCCGAACGGAAGAATCCTGTTTTTCAGAAGCCCGGCCTTGGCGTCGAAAATCTTGCCTTGCCAAGCGAAGTGATTGATGAAACCTGCAATTTCCGGAGTGAGGCTCGATCCGGCGCCGATGATCGCGGTACCCTTGCCCTCGCCGTCGGGAATGTCCCCCGCGGGGCTGGTGGTGAAGAGTTCGTCGAGCTGCGACTGCGTCATTCGCAGCAATTGCTCGATGTCATACGCCATAGGTCGAGGCTCCTGCTGTTATCGCCGCGATGACGCGGGACCATCAGATCTCTCAGCCGCTGCGCATCAACCGGAACGTTCGGATGAAGCACCGGATCAGTGTCCTCCCGGATCAGGATAGCGTCAAGGCGAGCAGGTCGCGGCAGCCGCATTCGCGCGCGCTGTGCACCGCAGCCGGATGATGCCAGTGTTACTCGCCCGCCACCTTGCTCGGCGTCGCCCGCTGCGCCGGGCGGCCGCTGACTTCGGCGCCGGCTTCTGGTGACATGCGAAGAAAGAACGGAACCGCGAGAACCGACAGCATCGCCACCGCCGCGAAGGCCAACGAGAAGTCGATCGGTCCCGGCGACGTCTCGCCATGGATCGCGAGCATCACATAAAGAAACATCGCGCCTGTCGCGACTCCCATGCTCTGTGACAGCTGCTGCGCCATGCTGGTCAGGCTCGTGGCGCGGCTCAACAGGTTCGAGGGCACGTCGGCATAGCTCAACGTGTTGATGCTCGTCATCTGCAGCGACCGGAAAAACCCGCCGGCCAACAGCGCCATGAAGATTGCCATGTGCGGTGTCGCGGGGCCGAAAAACGAGTATGAGAACAAAAAGGCGCTGCAGATTACGGTGTTCGCAATCAACACCCGGCGAAATCCGAAGGCGCGGATGATCGGCGTTACGGTCATTTTCATCGTCATCGCGCCGACCGCGCTGGCGAAGGTCAGCCCCCCCGACTTGAGCGCGCTGAGCCCGAACCCGACCTGCAGCATCAGCGGCATCAGGAACGGCAGCGCCCCCATGCCCATGCGGAACAGAAACCCGCCGATCGTCGTCATCGCGTAGGTCGGGATGCGCATCAGCGCGAGATCGATGATCGGATGATCGACGCGCCGCGCATGCCGGACATAGAGCGTCAGGCAAAACGCCCCGAGGGCCAGCAGTCCCACTGTGACGAAGATCGGCAACTCGCCGCGCCCGAGCGTCTCGAAGGCGAACATCGCGCTCGCCAGCCCGACGCCGGTCAGCACGAACCCGAACAGGTCGAACGGCCGCACCGTGGTCTCGCGCAAATTCTCGATGAACAGATTGACGAGCACCACCCCGAGCACGCCGATCGGAATGTTGATAAAGAAGATCCACCGCCACGAGGCATAGGTGACGATCAGGCCACCAAGCGGCGGACCCATGATCGGGCCGATCAGAGCCGGTACGCTGACATACGACATCGCCCGCACAAGCTCGGTTTTCGGAAAGCTCTTCAACAGGATCAGCCGGCCGACCGGCACCATCATCGCACCGCCGATACCCTGCACGATACGCGCGGCGACCAGCATCCACAGCGAAGTGGCGAGACCGCAGCCAATCGAGCCTGCCGTGAACACGACGATCGCCGCCGAGAACACGCGGCGGGCGCCGAAGCGGTCGGCGGTCCAGCCGCTGATCGGGACAAAGACGGCGAGGCTTAACAGATAGCAGGTGATCGCCACATTGAGCCGCAGCGGCGTTTCGCCGATCGAGTGCGCGATGGTCGGCAGCGCGGTCGCAATAATCGTCGAATCGAGGTTCTGCATGAATAACGCACACGCGACGATCAGCAGGATGGTGAATTGGCGTGTGCGCAGGGTCATCGAACCCGCTGTCTCATTCTGGCGTCGATCTTATCGTGACGCACTATCGGCGGCAGCGCCAGAATTGCCGCGATCAGAACGCCGGAGACATAGGTCGCGGGGTCGGCTACGCTGCTTCCATCGACCTCGCCGCAGACGGGGCCAATGGGAGAAAACACCTGATGACCGCCCCTCGCGATTGGACCGCGTCCGGACGGCACAACAGTGCCGCCGCCATAGATCGCCGGCAATTACTGCTGCTGTCGGCATTGGGTCTTGTCGCCGGAGCGCCGGTGCCGGTGCTGGCAGCGACGGCGAAGAGCGAGTTGACCTATGGCGTGCATGTGTCGTTGGCGCCGACCTGGTTCGACCCGGCCGAGGTGACCGGTGTCATCACGCCGTTCATGTTGCTCTACGCGCTGCACGACGGCATGGTGAAGCCGATGCCGGGCAATACGCTTGCGCCGAGCCTTGCCGAATCGTGGTCGGTCAGCGAGGACGGTCTGATCTATGATTTTGTGCTGCGCGACGGCGCCAAATTCCACAACGGCGATCCGGTGACGTCCGAGGACGTGAAGTTCACCTTCGAGCGCTATCGCGGAGCCGCGAACCAGCTGATCAAGGGCCGGGTCGCGGCGGTCGAAGTCGTCGATCCCCGTCATGTCCGGTTCACGCTCAAGGAGGCTTGGCCCGATTTCCTGAGCTATTATTCGACATCGACCGGCGCCGGGTGGATCGTTCCGAAAAAGCATATCGAAAAGGTCGGCGAGGAGGCTTTCAAGAGCGCGCCGGTCGGCGCCGGTCCCTACAAATTCGTGTCGTTCAAGCCAGGGCTCGAACTGGTGCTCGAGGCGTTTGACGGGTACTGGCGCAAGACCCCTTCGGTGAAGCGACTGATTTTGCGGGTCATTCCAGACGAGGCGACGCGGCTGGCGGCGTTGAAGAACGGCGAGGTCGACATCGCCTATTCGATCCGCGGCGAACTCGCCGCCGAATTGCGGCAGACGCCCGGATTGACCTTGAAGCCGGCGGTCGTGCAGGGGGTGTTCTGCCTCTACTTCCCTGACCAGTGGGACCCGAAATCGCCATGGCACGACGCCCGCGTGCGCAAAGCCGCGAGCGTCGCGATCGACCGCAAGGGCAGCAACGACGCGCTGACCCTCGGCTACGCGAAGATCACCGGAAATCCGCTGGTGCCGGAGGGATTCGATTTCTACTGGCAGCCGCCGGCGCCGGTGTACGACCCGGCGCAGGCCAAGGCGCTTTTGAAAGAGTCGGGCTTTCCGAGCGGTTTCGACGGCGGCGACTACAATTGCAATTCGTCCTACGCTAATATCGGCGAGACGGTGCTGGACAATCTGCTGGCGGTCGGCATCCGGATGAAATTGCGGCCGCTCGAGCGCGCCGCCTTCGTCAAGGCGTTCGGCGAGAAGAAGCTCTCGAACGTGATCCAGGCGGGCCCGGCCCCGTTCGGCAACGCTGCGACCCGGTTCGAGAGCTATGTCATCAGCGGCGCCGGGTTCTCCTACGGCAGCTACCCCGAAATCGACGACATGTATAAGCAACAGGCGGGCGAGCTTGACCGCGGCAAGCGCGAGGCGATCCTGCACAAGATGCAGCAGTTCGTTTACGAACACACGGTCTACGCACCGATCTGGCAGCTGGCGTTTCTGAACGGAGTTGGGCCTCGGGTCGGTGAGTCCGGTTTCGGGCGGATTGCGCTGTTCCCGTATACGGCGCCCTACGAGGATTTGACGCTGAAAACCGGCTGAAATCGCGAGCCACCCGCTCCTGCCCATCGCGGCCGGCCGCTCACGCGGCCTGCGGTCCGGGGCGACCGTCCTCAACGACGAAGCGGCGCAGCGTCGATACCGTGGTTTCGGGATCCCGGACGTCGGCGAGGGCGCGGAACGCGACTTCCAGCCGACCGGACCGCAGTTCGGCGATGGCATAGCCACGCTTGCGGCTGTCGAAGAAATGCACATGCGGGTTGTCGGCGAGCCATCCGGCGAATTTCTCGTAGGGAGGCCCGTTCGAGGTTACAGACGTGCCGACGAACTCCGAGGCGACGACCGGCGCGTTCGGATTGTCGAAATCCAGCTTCAAGTCATTGGCCCAAAAGGAGTGGATGTCGCCGCCGATGACGACCGGGTTGGCGAGGCGGGTCTCGGCGATCTGTCCCAGGAGTCGCTGTCGTGCCGCCGGATAGCCGTTCCAGTCCTCCGACCAATGCGAGACCTCGCCGCTTGGCAGCCGCTCCTTGAACTCGGCCATCAGCTGCCCCTGCGCGAGGATGTTCCAGCGCGCCGGCGCCCGCCGGAACTCGCGGTGTAGCCAGGCCTCCTGTCCCTTGCCGAGATAGGAGCGGCGCGGATCGAGGCGCTCCGGGCAGGCGGCGTCGATCAGCGCCTTGCCGCCGCCGCGCGGTGGAAAATCGCAGGCCAGCGGCGAGCGATACTGCCGTCCGTCGAGAACCAGGAACGTCGCGAGGTCGCCGAAATCGGCGCGATCGAACAGCGTCATGTCCGGCCCGCGCGGCCGCGCCCACAGCGGCAGCGGCATGTGCTCCCAATACGCCTGATACGCCGCCGCGCGACGCGCCAGGAATTCGGCCGGATTGTCGAAGTTCTGCGAGCGGTCGTCGGCGTAATCGTTATTTACCTCGTGGTCGTCCCAGGTTGCGAGACACGGGACGGCGGCATGCAGCGCCCGCAGGCCCGGATCGGTCTTGTATTGCGCATGCCGGTTGCGATAAGTGCGCAGGTCGGTTGCCTCGACTCCGTCGCTGTGTTCCCGCACCTTTCCTCGCCCGGCGACATACTCGTAGATGTAATCGCCGAGAAACAGGACGAGGTCAGGGTCCTCGGCCGCGAGATGGCGATACGCCGAGAAATACCCGAGTTCGTAATTCGCGCATGACGCAAAACCGAAACGCAGCCGGTCCACTACGGCCCCGCGCGCCGGCGCGGTACGCAGGCGGCCGGTCGGGCTCGCCACGCTGCCCACGATAAACCTGTACCAGTACTCCCGCCCCGGTTCGAGGCCGCGGCATTCCGCATGCACCGAATGCGCGAAAGGCGGGTCGGCGTCTTCCGTGCCGCGCCGCACGACCTGCTGCATCCGCGGATCGGTGGCGACCTCCCAATCGACCGGCACGGCGGAGGGCGGCATGCCGCCGGGACGCTCCGGATCTTGTGACAGCGGTTCGGGGGCGAGCCGGGTCCATAGCACCGCTCCGTCCGGGGTCGGATAGCCCGACGCCACGCCGAGCGTGAACGGGTCCTGCCGCTGCTGTCCCCATAACGGCCGGGCGCGGCCGGCGAGAAAAGCCGCCGCCGCCCCGGTCAGCAGCGCGCGGCGCGACAGGCTGCGGCGCGCAGCAGCCGCGGCTGCACTCTGTTGTCTGCGTTGGACGGGATCACGATTACCCTGCCTGTGTTCTTCCGCGTTCACGTGTCCGCCGCGAGGTAGCGGCCGTTCCGTTTATTCCATAATACGATGCGGTCGGGATCGTCGTCAGTCCTGCCAACAGATACCGGCATTTCGGACGGCCACAAACCGCACTTCGGCGGTACCATGTGGTTACCGGGCCAGCCGCTTTGACGGTCCCCGGCGCTGTAGCGGTGCAACCTTCGGTTGTCGCGGCCGAAGGCGTTTGCTGAATCTGCAAGGAATCTGCAGCAAATTCTCGCGCTTCGGTTGCAGGACCTCCTGCAAGCCCCTGAAATGCCGGTCTTTATTGGGAAGGACCGGTCCGGCATTCCGGCTCGTTTGCAGCCAAAATCAGCGACGACCCATCTCTATGCGCGCAGTGCTTTAAACCGGAGCATAATGGATTGCGAATATGGCTAATTTAGCGGCGAGTTCCGCGACAGGGCGCGATAACGCGAGCCGTTGGGCTGCCGCGGAGCAAGAAAGCCGGCAGCGTCGGCTAAAACACGTTCGCTCGCGTGCGGCGGACCGGCAAAGGTCTGCATCTCGTCGATGCTGCGCGCATGCACGTCATACGGATCGGCGGTTCGATACACGTGCTTGTCCGAAGGTTGATCGAAGGTATGCTCGCCGGGTTGGGAGAGACCGGCGCGAACCACCGCGCCGCTGTTCTCCCGTTCGGGGCTGGGTTGTTTGGAGCATGAGATGGATCGACCGCGGGCGCTCGAGAACATCCGCGTGGTCGATTTTACCTGGGTGCGGGCCGGGCCGTGGGCGACGCGCTGGCTCGGCGCGTTCGGCGCCGAGATCATCAAGATCGAGTGGCCGGAGAACGAGCGCGGCCGGCTGCCCAGCACCACGACGCCGCAGGATGTCGAGGTCAACCTCAACACTTCCGGGAACTTCAACGATACCAATGTCAACAAGAAGAGCCTGACACTCAACGTGCGCAGCGCGAAAGGGCTGGAGATCGCGAAAAAGCTGATCGCCGTCTCCGACATCGTGATCGAGAATTTCAGCTCGCGCGTGCTGCGGAATTGGGGCCTCGGCTATGACGTGCTGCGCGGCATCAAACCGGACATCGTCTACGTGTCGATGTCGGGTTACGGCCACACCGGCCGGCATCACCACTACACGACGTTCGGCCCGGTGGCGCAGGCGGTGTCGGGGCTGACACACCTCTCAGGGCTGCCGGACCAGCCGCCGGCCGGCTGGGGCTGGTCGTATATGGACGATACCGGCGGGCTGTACGGCGCGATGTGCGCGCTGAGCGGTCTTCACCATCGCAACGTGACCGGGCAAGGCCAGCACATCGACCTGTCGCAGATGGTTGCAAGCGTGCCGCTCAACGGTCCCGCGCTGCTCGACTTCACCGTCAACGGACGCGGCTCGCGGCGGGCGGGTTTTCCTCCCGGCAACCGCGCGCACTGGCCCGGCACGCCTGTCGTGAACAACTACCGCGGCCCGACCGTGGCGCCGCATAACGCCTATCGCACCGATCCCGGCGGCTACAACGACTGGTGCGTGATCGTCTGTCACTCCGACGACGAATGGCGGCGCCTGGTCGATGTGATGGGCGCTCCCGCATGGGCGGCCTCACAGAAATTCGCGACCGTCGCCGGACGTTTGGAGCACCAGGAGGAACTTGACAGCGGGATCGAGGCGTGGACGCAAACGCTCGGGAAATACGAAGTGACGGAGCGTTGCCAGAAAGCGGGGGTGCGGGCGCTGCCGGTGCAGAGCGCCGCGGATCGGGTCGAACATGATCCGCAATTGCGGTATCGCGAGATGTATCTGCCGGTGGAGCATCCGGCACTCGGAGCGCGTAAGGTGCAGAATGCCCCGTTCAAGCTGTCGCAAACTCCGGCGTTCAACCACCTGCCGAGTCCGCTGATCGGTCAGCACACGAAGGAGATCGTCGAGGGCCTGCTCGGCTATGGTCGTGACGAGCTGCGCGCCGGCTTCGCCGACGGCACTTTCTGGCCGCCCAAGCGGGAACGCTTTCCGTACATGGAGGAGATGCTGCGGTGAGCGACGGCCATCATCTTCCGGGGCATCTTCCGGGGCCGTTCACGGGTCTGCGGGTCCTCGAACTGGCTGACGAAACGGGACAGTTCTGCGGCAAGCTGCTCGGGGATCTCGGGACCGATGTCGTCAAGGTCGAACCGCCGGGCGGCGAACCGTGCCGCAATATCGGGCCGTTTCTCGACGACATCCCGCATCCCGAGCGCAGCCTGTCGTTCTGGTACTACAACACGTCGAAGCGCGGCATTACGCTGAACCTTCAGACCGCCGACGGCCGTGCTCTATTCCGGCGCCTCGCGGCGACAGCGGATGTCATCGTCGAAACCTTCCCTCCGGGGTTCCTGGCGTCTCTTGGGCTCGGTTACGATGCTCTGCGCGATGGCAACCCCGGTCTGATCCACTGCGCGCTGACCCCGTTCGGCCAGACCGGCCCATGGCGGGATTATCTGTCGAGCGACCTGCTGCACATGGCCGCCGGCGGCGAGATGGCATCGAGCGGCTATGACGAGGCGGACGTGCCCGGCGCCCCACCGATCGCTCCCGGCGGCGGCAACGCGTGGGCGATGGGCTGCCATTTCGCGGCAATCGCGATGATGGCCGCTCTGGTCCACCGAACCGTCACCGGCGACGGCCAATATATCGACGCGTCGATCCACGAGGCCTGCGCGCTGACCACCGAATCGGCAATCGCCAATTACGTCTATCGCGGCGAGGTGCTGCAACGCCATACCGGCCGTCACCATGCCGCCGGTCCCTCCCCGCGCACCCAGTTCCGCGCCAAGGACGGCGCCTATGTCTGCGCGCTGGTCGGCGGCCGGCTCAACCCGAGATACATTCGCGAACTGGCCGATCTGCTCGACAGCTACGGCATGGCGGGTGATCTGAAGGACCCTAAATATCAGGACCCGGCGGTCATTGCGGCGAACAGCTCGCACATCATCGACGATCTGGTCGCCGGCTTTATCGCCAGTCTGCCGGCCGAAGAGGTCTATCACGCCGCCCAGCAGCGCGGCTTCACCTGGGGTGCGGTTCGCCCGGCCGAGGCGCTGCTCGACGACCCGCATCTGCACGATCGCGGCTTCTGGAAGACCGTCGAGCACCCGGAACTTGGGCGCACATTCACCTATCCCGGCGAGGCCGCGATCTACAGCGGTTCGCCCTGGCGCATCTCCCGGCGAGCCCCGCTGATCGGCGAACACAACAGCGAGATCTACTGCGAGGAACTGGGTCTGTCCCGCGGCGAGCTTGGCGTCCTGGCCGAAAACCGCGTGATCTAGAGAGAGGAGCGGCGCCGCCGGAGGGCTCGCGGTCCGGCCGGAGACGCCCGGGTAGAGAATGCCGGGTCAGCGCGAGAACATCGTCCGCGGCGGACGCGCCAACGGCATCAGCATCACGCCGACAACGAAAACCATCCCGATCAGCATCAGCGCATCGCTGTAAGACAGAACCAGCGCCTCGCGCTGCACCACGCCGGCAAGGAGCTTCAACGCGGCCTGTGCCGGATCGCCGGACAGCATCGTTTCGAGCCGCCCGCTCTGAGTCTCGAGGAATTGCTGCACGACCGGTCGTGCCGGGTTGATATCCTCGATCAGCCGGTTCCAGTGGAAATGCAGCCGGTCGTTCATGACCGTGCCGATTGTTGCCAAACCGAGCGCGCCGCCAAGTTCGCGGGTCAGATTATACAGCCCGGCGGCGTTCTTGAGCTTGTCGGGCGGCACCGTGCCGAGCGCAATCATGTTGGCCGGCAGATAGCAGAACATCAGTGCTATCCCGCGCAGCGCCTGCGGCGCGAACAGCTCCCAGAACCCGGTCTGGTTCGTCAGGGCCATCGCGGTCAGATACATAGACACCGCGAACAGCGACAGCCCGATCCCCAGCATGATGCGCAAATCGAGCCGCCGCGCAATCTGCGTGCTGAATGGCGACAGCATCATCATGAACAACCCGGCGACGACGACCGTCAGACCGATCTGCATGCTGCTGTAGCCGCGAACCTGGGCCAGAAACAGCGGCACGAGATAGGTCGTGCCGTACATCCCGATCCCGATCAGGAACGTATAGAAAGAGCCGAGCGCGAAGTTGCGATTGGCAAAAGCGCGCAGATCGACGATCGGCTGGCGGTATGTCAGGACCCGCCAGAAGAAGAACACCGATGCGACCGCCGAGATGAGGACGGCGTTGCGGATCGAACCGTCGTCGAGCCAGCCCCAGCGCGGGCCCTCTTCGAGCGCGTATTGCAGGCAGCCGAGAAACGCGGCCATCAGCACGAGCCCGATCACGTCGAAATCGCGCAGCAGAGAATAATCCGGCTTGTCGATGTCGATCGTCGCCCATACTACGGCGGCGACCAGCAGGCCGGGCGCGATGTTGACCAGAAACAACCAATGCCACGAGAAGGTCTCGGTCAGAAATCCGCCGATCGTCGGCCCCAATGTCGATGACAGGTTCAGGATGATCGAGATCATCACCAGCATCGTCGGCAGCTTCGCCCCGCGAAACCGGGTGTAAACCACCGGAAATACCGACGGCGTGATCGCGCCCGCGGAGAAGCCCTGCATCGCCCGGTAGAGGATCATCTGGTTGAGGTTGGTTGCCGTGGCGCACAACACGCTGGCGATCGTGAAGCCGAGCGCCGCGATGACGAACGTGACGCGGGTCGACAGCAGCCGCGACAGCGTCCCGGAAAACGGGACCATCACGACGGCGGCGATCAAGTAGGCGCTCTGCACCCAGGCGATCTCGTCGGAGCTGGCCGACAGCCCGCCCTGGATCTGCGTCAGCGAGCTGGAGACGATCTGCACGTCCATGATCGCCAGGAACAGACCCGTGACCATCGCGAGCACGCCGGCCCAGTCGCGCCAGGTCGGCTGGTAGTCGGCTCCGGCCGGCTGTGCGGCGGGGGGCGGCCCGGTCGGTGCGGCCCGGCGCGGTGGCGCGGCGCTGGCGGGTGCTGCGGGAAGCGCCCCTTGCGGCGGCCGGACCCGGCGCAGCGTCAGGCTGCCGCTCCAGCTCATCGGCCGCGCTCCCCGGCTTCGGCCGCGGCGGCTGCGGCGGTGGTGCCGGCGTGCGCCTCGCGGCGCGTATCGACGCTCACGGTCACCGAGAGCCCGGGGCGCAGCCTCTGGATCAGCGGCGTGTCCGCCGGCAGCGCGATACGCACCGGGACGCGTTGTACGATCTTGGTGAAGTTTCCGGTTGCGTTGTCGGGCGGCAGCAGACTGAACTGCGCGCCGCTGGCCGGCGAAAAGCTCTCGATCGTGCCGGTAACGTGCTCTCCGGGATACGCGTCCACGGCGATTTCGGCCGGCTGTCCCGGCCGCATATGGGTCAGCTGTGTTTCCTTGAAGTTCGCGGTCACATAAACGTATGGCAGCGGCACCAGCGCGGCGAGTTGCGTCCCCGGTTTGACGTATTGCCCGACCCGCGCGGCGCGGTTGCCGACGACGCCGGCGAACGGCGCCCGGATGACCGTGTTGTCGAGGTCGTTGCGCGCCAGGACGAGGCTCGCTCGGGCCTGGGCCAACCGCCCCTCCTCCTCGCCCTTCTGCGATTGCAGCACCGTGAGCTGATTGCGCTCGGCCGAAAGAGCGGCGCGGGCCTTGTCGAGCGCGGCCTCCGCCTTGCGGGAATCCGCATCAGCGCTCTCGAAGCGCTGCCGGCTGGCGAAGTCGCTCGAGGCGAGAGCGGCGTACCGGCGCCGATCAAGTCGGGTGCGCTCGAGATCGACCTCGGCCGCGGTCACGGCGGCCTCCGCCTGCCCGATCATCGCCCGCTGGAAATCGAGGCGATTGGAATAAGTCGTGACAGTCGCCTCGGCGGTCGCGACCGCGGCCTCGGCCTGCGCCGCCTTTGCCGCGAAATCGCGTTCGTCGATGACGAACATGACATCGCCGGCGGCGACCGACTGGTTGTCGCGGACGCGGACCTGCTCAATATAGCCGTCGATTTTCGGACTGATGACGCTGGTATCGGCATGCACGTAGGCATCGTCAGTCGAACTCGATAAAGCGCCATTCGGTCCACCAATACCAGCCTGCCCCGCCGCCCATCGCCGCCAGGATCGCGATCACAAGGAAAAATGCGGCGTTTCGCATTGGAACAGAGGGCGACCGCGACTGGACTGAACCGTTCAGTTCAGTCTAGTATTTCAGCGCTTCGCCGCCAACAAGTTCGATGCGCCCGGCGCACAGCGAGCCAGCATGAACGCGTCATCCGATGCGGATACTCGGGACGAGCCGCGCGGCAAGGCCGAGGCGGTCCTCGCCGCCGCCGAACGCGCCTTTCTCGCCGCCGGCTTCGGCGCGGTCACGATGGATGCCGTTGCCCGCGCGGCCGGTGTCTCGAAGGCGACTGTCTATGCTCATTACGGCGGCAAGGAGGCTCTGTTCGGCGCCGTCGTCGCCCGCCTCAGCGAGCGTCGGTTTCATTCATTTTCTGTGGAGGCGCTCGATCCACTCGAGATCGAGGCGTCGCTGATGGCGATCGCCACGCAGTTTCTCGAACTCGTGCTGTCGCCCGAGGCGATCGCGCTTAACCGCATCATCATCGCCGAAGTGATCCGGTTTCCGGCACTCGGCGAAGTGTTTTGGAGCGCCGGACCGGAGCGCACAAGGGTACAGATCGAAAGGTTTCTTCGCCGCGCCGCCGCGGCCGGGTCGCTCGCCATCGCCAACCCGCGCCTCGCCGCCGAACAGTTCATCGCGCTGGCGCGCGGCGAAATCCACCTGCGCAGCCTATTGCGGCTTGAAGACTCCGGCGACCCCGCGGTGCTGAAAGTTGCGGCGGAACGCGCCGTCTCCGCCTTCCTGCGAGCCTTCGCGCCACCCGAGGCCGAGCAGTGCAATGCCCCGGGTGGGGAGTGCTGATGTTTCCGGTGCGTGCGGTTCCAGACGCAGACGCTGCGGAACACTTCATGTACCCAACGGTCCGGAAAGAACACGCCAATTGCTCAAGCCGCTACAATTTGACGATGTTGGCCGAAATCGGCGCTGAACGGGCTTGTTTCCAGAACGCCCATGGAGTTGGGTTAGGCCTGATGGACTGTTTTCGGGACCAATCCCTCTCAGATTTTTCGGCGTCTTTCATGATCGGTCAGAAACAGAAAGCGACCATTTTAGCGCCGATGTGGTTAGCCCCGAAATCTCGCGATGCAGCCCAACTCGCCGGCGTCGCACCATCGTGAAGGGCGCCCGTCCCCCCAGCTGAGAGCCTCGCGGGGGAGCACGGCAATCTAGCCGCGGCCGACGCGGTATGGTATCGGGGGCCCGCCAGCAACATCTCTTCGAGCGCCTACAGCGAGATTAGGGGGAGGCTGGGCAATCGAGTCATTGGGTCCCCGTAGCTCAGCCGGATAGAGCATCGGTTTCCTAATTCGGCGACGTGCCTGTCGGTCAATCTCTGTTCGTACCGCAGAAGCCCAGTTGGTTTGCGCTTTGGCAGCCCAGAAATGTTCTCCGTCCTTATTAATCCCGCCTCATGCTACCGAGTTGGGTAGCAATTTCGGTAGCAAGGGTACGCGAAAGGTTCTCGTCCCGGATCGACAGCATAGCGGGCGAAATGTCTTCGCGCATCGCACGACCGCTGGCGCCGGCGCTGTCGCTGTACTCGCTTTGAACTCGTCGCCATCAGATCGCGCCTCCGGTACCGTGGCGTCAGTTCCACGATGGAAGCCGCCAGCCAAGTTCCCATATTGTTCTCACCGTGCTGCAAACCGCGAGCGCGCCAAGCGAGTAGCGAGGAAATCAAAGGATGTGCGGTCAACATTATCCAGCCGTCTGGGTATCCTCACTTTCGACCTGATCGGCTGGCGAGTGGTAGCTATGTGGTAGCTGTGGCGCCCCTCAGGTTTGCTCTAATGATCGAGGACGGTCATGGCTAAGCTCACCAAGCGGGTAGTGGATCAAGCCCCCGCAGTGTCGAAGGCAGCCAGCTTATAGGACGACGACTTAGGGGCAGCGGGCTCCGTGTCTGGCCGAGTGGACGGATGGTCTACATCGTCAAGTGCCGGATTAAGCCCGCATTCCCCGGATTGAACAGCGATTCTGAGCGCTCGATCTCTGATTTTGATATAAAATTCAGCGCGTTATTCGTGGACGGACGGGGTGGCGATGGCGGACCCGGCGGGTGAATCAAAAAGCGAGGTGCTGAGGCTCAATTTTGATCCCCGTTTGCTGCTCCAGTTTCGCGGTTCGGTGATCACCTCCGATGGCGGGGTGCTGGCTTACCGCGAACTGGAAGACACGTTTGGCCTGACTGACACGGGTGCCGATACGTTGGCGGATGCGCGCACCGGCAAGAATGGTCGCCATCGGCTGGCGGGGCTGCTGCGCCAATCGATATTCGGACGGCGGGCGGGCTATGAGGATGTGAACGACGCCGTGCGGCTGTGCCGCGACCCGGCGATGCGCTGGGTGGTCGGGGACCGGGCGATCAGCGGATCTGCCGCCTCGGCCAGCCAGATGGGCCGCTTCGAGACGAAGTGGCTAAGCCGACCCGAGAACCTTGCCGCGCTCGCTGATCTGCCCGGCCAGTGGATCAACAAGGTGCGCCGGCGGCGAGGGTTAAAGACCATCGTGCTCGACATGGATTCGAGCGAAAGCCCGACATACGGGGGTCCTGCCGGACCTTCGCCGCCAATGCCGTGCATCTTCAGCTCCATGCGCTGGTCTATAACCTCGGGACCTTCATGCGGACGCTGGCGATGCCGAAGACGGCGGACCCGTGGGCGCTAACCAGCCTTCGCGAGAAGCTGATCAAGATCGGCGCGAAGGTCACGAGCCATGGCCGCTACATCACGTTCCAGATGGCTGAGGTCGCGGTGTCGCGACAGATATTTGCTGACATCCTGTCGCTGATCGCCCGGTTGCGGGCACCGCCCGTGCCGGCATGACGAGCGCTCGGCCAAACGCGCTCGATAATGAGGGGAGAGGTATGCCTTGATGCAACCAAATCCGCGCGTTTCAGCATTGGGTCCGTAAGACCGCCGGTTTCGATCGCCCTTTGCTCGCGACGACGGCGAATTTGCAGTTGTTCAGCGCGGTCGAAAGTGCGACCCTCGCCCCGAAATCGCTGGGGAATCCGGCGGAATGTCGGTTAAGGAACATCGGCCTATCGTGACTTAAAACATTCTTTCTCCGCGTCCCAGAGCGGGATTTGGTAATTTGATGCGGCAGTTATTCCTAATTCTGCGCTACCTTCAAAAAGTCGATTTACAACAAGAAATCAATAGCACAATCGGCAAATTGGAGGCCGACCAGCTTGAAGTGCGCGCGGATCTGGACGCAGCCAAGCGGGAGTTTGGGGATTGGCAGCGCGAACTGGGTGGCGGCCATCTTGCTGCGGCCAGACGAGAGTTTGGGGATTGGCAGCGCGAACTGGGTAGCCGTCGAGCTTGATCTCGTGCAGCCAGGCGTCGCCTTCCGGCGCGGCCTTCACCAGCGCCGCCAGATGCGGCTCGATCCAGGCGGGCATTCGCCCCGCTGGCGCAGCCGATGCGGCCGGAGCGGTCGTGCCCCGCCGAGTGGTGTAGGAGCTGTGGGTAAGTAGCCCGCCGCAGCGACCGCCGAGAGTGTGGCGGCGGCGGGCTACTTATCCACAGCGGTGGTCATCGCGGGTCGTCGGTAGGGTTTGGTTGGAGCCATTCAACCGAACCGAGGAGCCGACGATGACCGACGAGATGATGAGCCTTCGCACGCTGCTGGAGAAGAGTTCGGATGCTGAGCTGCTGCGCGAGATGGTCGGGTTTGCCGCGCAGCGTTTGATGGAGCTGGAGGTCGAGAGCCTGACCGGCGCGGCGCACGGCGAGCGCAGCCCCGATCGGACCAACCACCGCAACGGGTATCGCGACCGGGTGTGGGAGACGCGCGCCGGCGCGGTCGAGTTGCGCATCCCCAAGCTGCGCCGCAGCAGCTACTTTCCGGCTTTCCTCGAACCGCGGCGGATGGCTGAGAAGGCGCTGGCGGCGGTGATCCAGGAAGCCTACGTCCACGGCGTGTCGACCCGCTCGGTCGATGAGCTGGTCAAGGCCATGGGCATGACCGGGATCTCCAAAAGCCAGGTCAGCCGCTTGTGCGTCGAGATCGACGACAAGGTCGCCGCCTTCCTCAGTCGGCCGCTCGAAGGCGATTGGCCGTATCTCTGGCTCGATGCGACCTATGTGAAGGTTCGCGAACAAGGGCGCATTGTCTCGGTGGCGGTGATCGTCGCGGTGGCGGTCAACGGCGATGGCCGCCGCGAGGTGCTGGGCATCTCGATCGGCGCCTCTGAGGCCGAGACGTTCTGGATCGACTTTCTGCGTTCGCTCGCCCGGCGCGGCCTGCGCGGCGTCAAGCTGGTGATCTCGGATGCTCATGAGGGGCTGAAGGCGGCGGTTTCAAAGGTGCTGCATGCCTCTTGGCAGCGCTGCCGGGTGCACTTCATGCGCAATGTCCTGGCCTATGCCGGCAAACAGGGCCGCCGCGTCGTCGCCGCCTTCATCGGCACCGCGTTTGTTCAGGACGATGCCGAAACGGCCCGGGCTCAGTGGCGCCAGGTGGCCGATCAGCTGCGGCCCAAGGTGCCCAAGCTCGCCGCCCTGATGGACGACGCCGAAACCGACGTCCTGACCTTCATGAGCTTTCCCAAAGACCATAGGCCGAAGATCCACAGCACCAATCCGCTGGAACGGCTCAACGGCGAGATCAAGCGCCGCACCGAGGTGGTCGGCATCTTCCCTAACGAGGCCGCCATTACCCGCCTGGTCGGCGCCATTCTGCTCGAGCAGAACGATGAATGGGCGGTCCAGCGCGCCCGCTACATGACACTGGAAACCATCGCACCGTTGAGCGACGATCCCCTCGTCAAGCTGCCTGCCCTAGCGGCAGCCTGACAACACCGGCCAACCCTGCCGGAGAGCGCGAAATCACCGTCGCTCTTACACCACTCCTGGGGGCACGATCGCCGGAGCCGCGCGCGTTGTTCTCGCCATCCCGGATCATTAAACAGCTAGGCGGCATTCGACGAAACGGCCGGATGCGTGCTTTGTGCGGCCAGTTATTTTGGGCGTCTCCCCGCTTTGAGCGGGAACCAGGCTCTATGCGCCGGCGCCTATATTTGCAGCCGAAGGGCGGCGCACCGGGCCCTGTCACTCGCCCCTTTTGCCGAAGCTCGGGAAAGTTTGTGTCCGGTCGGCGAGCGACAGGTCCCGGCCATTCGGCGACGATCCTTGATGCGCCTATGCCGGCCTGCCGGCGGTGAGCTTTACGCCCCGCTGCCGCCGGTGAGTGGCTAAGGGCGCCGCCCTCGCGCGCTGCAAGGGACTTCCGCCGAAAAAAGACAGACGCCGTTTCGCGTGAAGGACGCGAAGAGACGGCGTTGCTTTTGTCGGTCTCCCGAGAAGTCCCTTTCCGCTTGCTACCCCGGTCTCGCCGACGGGCAAGGGTTGCATCAGCAGATGCAACCCAAACCCAAACAAGAAAGGGGGAGACCATGACCGGAGACAACAAACTTTCCAAAGCTGAATTAAGAAAGGTATCGGCACGGGCTTGTGCGCACCATCCTGTTTACGGATGGCGCGAAATACGTGGCCGACGAGGGCGGCGCTCACTGGCTGCTCGATGAAATCGCCCTGGCGCAACGCTACGAGAAGCGCGTGACGGCCGAGCGATGAACTCAGTCTAGAGAAAATCCTTGGCCTTCGCGGTGGCAACTGCTCTTTATAGTACTTATTGGTCGATCCAGAAGTTCTGGTCCGTGGGTGCAACCGGCACAATCTCTCCGTTAACCAGCTTGCACACCATCCGCCGCTCTGCGTCGATAATGCAGTTTTTGGGGAAAAGGTATGTATTCCTTCGTTCCATTAGGGACGGGTAGAGCCGCCTCCGTCCCTGGGGATCCACAATATCTCGGAAACCATGCCCCTCCCCGATATGATCAGGGTGGTTGATGACAGGTTTCGCGTATATCCACCATGGCACTCGGGCGTAAGACTTAGGAAGCCATCGTACCTTCAGCAGCCACGAAAGCCACGAGCGTCGCGTCAGATTATTGAAAACAAAATCCAAGCAGGAGTCATCGCTGCAGCGGGGGAACGCCGCTATGGTTTTATGCCATCTCAAAGCAGTTCTCGCGCCGCTAGAGAATTCGATAGAATTGAACAAAGCCATAGCATAGTAACTGGCTATTCGAATACGCCCCGAAGCCCGATCGAATATAAAAGCAATTCCTGATTGGTCGTTGCTCAGCAGAGTGGCGGCTCCCGTCAAAGGGAGCAAACATGTCCGTGTATTCCTCAGCTAATAAGTTGAAGATTGTGAAATCGCAGCCGGACTTTATATGGTCGTCGATGAGGGTGGGCCGGGATACGAACTCGCCATCGACATCCAGGTAAAGGACAGGTTTTTTGTATGCCGTGAGCATATGGTGAATGAAATTTGCTTTTGTATAAGAAAGATCTTCAGCCTCGATTGCTGATTGATCGGTGGACCGTAGGAACTTCATGTATTACATATTGGAGCCCGAATTTTTCGCATGAAGCAGCCAAACGTTCCGCTTTCTGCGTATGCGGCCGTGAACATTGCTCCGATCACATAGGCACCTTCCCTGCCGCCGACGATGACGCGCAGTGATCTGAAAGGTATGGGGAATTTCATGTGGTGGTCGCGGTGGCCCATCTTAGCCGACATTCGTCCGATAGCCGAGCATTTTGGGCAATTTTCCGTCCCGTTGAGGCGCGCTGCAAGGAAATTCAGTGGGTTGGCTGACTGTGCCGGCAGCCAAATCGCCGGATTGGCCGCCTCGAAGCGCTGGAGCTCATCGCTTGGCCTGCATCAGGACACACTCTCGACCCTCATTTTCTGCTGCATCTGCTCCCGCTGGCTCCTCATGCCGGCGCGGGCGGCGCGCGTAGCCGGGTGATCAGCGACAGGATGTCGGCGAACATCTGTCGTGGCACCGCGACTTCGGCCATCTGGAAACGTCACGTAGCGGCCATGGCTGACGACCTTCGCGCCAATCTTGATCAGCTTTTCGCGCAGGCTGGTCAGCGACCACGTCTCCACCGTCTTCGGCATCGCCAGCGTGCGCATGAAATTGCCGATATTGTAGGCCAGCGCATGGAGCTGAAGGCGCACGGCATTGGCGGCGAAGGTCCGGCATGACAGCCGGGTCCACTTGATCGCGTTCTTGCCTTCCTTGATGTACTGCTCGCACGTGCCGCGCTGGTTATAGAAGGCGACGATGCCCTCGGCGGACCGCGCCAAGTTGGTGACAATGAACCCAACTCGCGGGTACAACTCGCCCGGATGCCATTCGACCTTGGCCACGACATGGCGCGGCTTGCTCCAGCTCTGCGCCTGATAGCGGAAGCTGGCGTAATAGCGTCGTACCTCGTGCGGCGGTCGCCCGACCGGTCGCTTCAGCAGATATCCGATCTTATCCTGCAAGACTTGATTGGCCGGCAGGCGGATCGTGTAGCTGGCACCCTCGGCTTCAAGAAGCTCGTAGACCTCGGGATTGGCGAAAGCGGCGTCGCCTCGGAAATACAGATGCTTCACGATGCCCCGGTAACGCGCGATCACCGGCTCCAGCAGCGCGCGCCAGCCGTCAGCGCTGTGGACGTTGCCCGGCCTCAGCACACATCGCTCAACATCGCCAAACTGGTTGAACACGAACAGCGGATGATAACAGGTACAAGCGAAATGACCGTTATACGCACTGCCTTCCTGTTCGCCATAGGTGGGGCTTTCGCTCGAATCCATGTCGAGTATGACGGTCTTCGGCCCTCGCCGCCGGCGCACTTTGTCGATCCACTGACCGGGCAGATCGGCGAGAGCGGCAAGGTTCTCGGGCCGGCTCAGCCACTTTGTCTCAAAGCGGCCCATGTGGCTCGCCGAAGCGGCAGACCCGCTAATTGCCCGATCGCCAACCACCCAGCGCATCGCCGGGTCACAGCACAGCCGCTCAGCATCGTTCACGTCTTCGTACCCGGCCAGCCGCCCAAACACCGATTGGCGTAGAAGGCCCGCCAACCGATGCCGACCGTTCTTACCAGTGCGCGCATCGGCCAGCTTGTCAGCAGCCGTATCGGTTAGATGAAGTGCGTCGTCCAGTTCACGGTAGGCCAGCAGTCCGGCATCGGAGGTAATCGTAGAACCGCGAAACTGGAGAATCAGGCGGCGGTCGAAATCGAGCCGCAGAGCGCTTCTATCCGCTTCACCCGTCGGGTCCGCCATCGCTGCCCCGGTTAAACCAAGGTAAGTTACGGAATTCTATCATGAAACCGATTCAAATGCGCTGAAAAGCCCGGTTTCATCGGAGGAATGCGGGCTGATAATCCTGCTCTTATTTCTATTTTTTCGATATAGCACATAGGAACGGCGGCCGGCCTACATAAATCCATAGCGTCGGGGAAAACCTGTTCCATCAACCCTAGAACCATGACGAATGTCCTGTGGTCTTGGCACCAGATCGCGGCACCTCGGAACGATTTGCCGTCTTCCAATGCGCCGTTATTCACCCAAGGGAGAATGCACATGGAACGGGCTTTCGACTTTGATGTCGATGGTGTCGTAGAGCGTCTCGACCGAATTCTGCAGATGGAGCTTGCGGGCGTCATCTACTACACGCACTACTCTTTTATGATTTATGGTCACGCGAGAATTCCTATTACCTCGTGGCTGCGCGACAATGCGACAGATTCGCTGGCCCATGCTCAGGAGGCGGGGAAGATGATCATGCGTCTACACAAGAGGCCGAAGCTCGGCATCGCCGCACTACCTATCACGCAGCACAACACAATCGACGAGATCCTGACCAAATCAATCCAACGAGAGCAGGATGGGGTGCAGCTGTACCGCAATTTACTTGCCCTTATTAAGGACAAGTCTGTCGTTCTTGAGGAATATCCAACCCGAGTGATCGCCGCAGAGGCCGTACATCCGAGAGATGGAACTTATGTTAATGAAACAGGCTCCTGAGTAGAGAGCGGTCGGCGACGCCAGTAAGCTGCCAGTCGATTTTCGTTGCAGCCCGCCTCAATGGGACAGAAAATCGCCGTCAAACGCCTGCCAATCCGGCGCATCGCGGTTATCAATCCCTCGATGAGGACATCATGAAATACGCGCTAGGCAATTTGCTGTTCGCTGGCGTCTTGGCCCTGTCGTTTGGCGCCGCACGGGCCGATGTGCTCACGCTGACTTCGTCGGCCTTGAAGGACAACGACCAGCTGGCAGTCAAGAACGCCTGCGCCGACAAACAGCGCAGCCTGAACTGCGTAGGGAGAATATTTCGC